>JBBSSH010000042.1:0-6693 GCA_038242265.1 Propionibacteriales bacterium | reverse complement strand
CTTCTACGACGTCACCGACAAGGCCAAGCCCAAGCGGATCTCGCGGATGCCCTACACCGGGTCGTCCTACACGCACCAGGGATGGTTCACCGAGGACCAGCGCTACTTCCTCCTCGACGACGAACTCGACGAGCAGAACAGTCGCCACGGCACCCGGACCTACATGTGGGACGTCACGAACCTCGACAAGCCGGTCAACTACGCCAACTACACGTCGAAGTCGAACGCGATCGACCACAACCTCTACGTCAAGGGCAACTACGCCTACGAGGCCAACTACCAGTCGGGGCTGCGCATCATCAACCTCGCCGACGTGGGCTCGGGCAAGCTGACCGAGGCCGGTTTCTTCGACGTCTACCCCAACGGTGACTCGGCGAACTTCAACGGCGCGTGGAGCAACTACCCGTACTTCAAGAGCGGCATCGTCGTCGTCAGCGCCATTGAAGGCGGGCTCTTCGTGGTGCGTCCCACCATCGGCGGCGGAACCCCTGACCCTGACCCCGAGAACGAGTTCTCGCTGTCGTTGTCTCCCACCTCGGGCAGCGCCGTTCAGGGCACGTCCGCGACGGCCACGGTCGGCACCAAGATCACCTCCGGCAAGGCTCAGGACGTGAAGCTCACCGCATCGGGTGCCCCTGCCGGGGTCCAGGTGTCGTTCGCACCCGCCACGGTCACCAGCGGCGCCAACTCCACGATGACAGTCGCGGTCGGCGCATCCGTTGCTCCGGGCACCTACCCGCTCGAGATCAGCGGCGCCGGCGCCAAGGCGACGCAGAAGGCGACCTACACGTTGACCGTCACCGGCACGGGAGGTGGAGATGGTCCGTGCTCGGGCCTGAAGAACACCTTCACCGGCAAGCTTGTGTCGGGAGAAGATGCCATCCAGCCCAACGGCAGCTACTTCTACGTCAATGCCGGTCAGCACAAGGCATGTCTCGATGGCCCTGACGGTGCCGACTTCGACCTTTACCTCCAGCGTTGGAGCGGGTCGCGGTGGACCACCGTCGCACGAGGCGCTACCGCGTCTGCTGACGAGACGCTGTCCTACAGCGGCACGGCTGCCTACTACCGCTACCAGGTGTCGGACTTCTCCGGCGCCGGCGACTACACCCTGGGCTACGACGCGCCCTGATTGATCCACCCAGCACACACAAGGTCCGGGAGGGGCACCACGCCCCTCCCGGACCTTTGTACGTCTGAGGTCAGAACCAGTTCATCGGGTCGACGGCCTTGCCATTGGCCATCACGGTGAAGTGCAGGTGGCAGCCGGTGGACCAGCCGGTGCTGCCCTCATAGCCGATGACCTGGCCCTGTTCGACGCGTGCGCCCACCCCGACGGTGTAGGTGGTGGCGTGGTTGTAGATCGTGGCCAGCCCGACGCCGGACTGCGCGCCGTTGTCGATGATCAGACGGTTGCCGTAGACGTCGCTCCAGTAGGACGAGACGACCCGGCCGGCCGCCGCGGAGCGCATCGGGGTCCCGCAACCGCCGCCGAAGTCGACCCCGTCATGGAGGCCCCAATAGCGGTAGATCGGGTGCGTGCGGTAGCCGAAGGGTGAGGTGACGTACCCCTCCACGGGGTACATCAGCACGCCTGTCGCTGGTGCCGCCTTGGCTCGGTTGGCACTGGCGTTCGCCTGGGCGTTGGCCCGAGCGCTGGCCCGGGCGCGAGCGGCAGCGGCAGCGCGTTGACGACGCAGCGCGGCTGCTGCCCTGCGCCGTAGCATCTCCTCGACCTTGTCCTGCTCCTGCTCTGCCTGACGCAACGACGCGGCATCGGCGGCCCGGACCTGCTTCGCCTCGTCCTCAGCCTGAGCCTGCTCGCCCACGAACGCGACGACCGAGTCCTTGGCCGCCACCTGTGCGGACTCCAGATCCTGCATGAGCAACAGGTGATCGGCAGCCGCGGCACGCTTGGCGGCGACGTCGTCGCGTACCCGGCCCACTTCCTGCTCCCTCACCTGGAGGAGCACCTCGGCTGCCTTCAACTCGTCGTAGTGCCGGGCGTCCTGGTCGATGACGACGTCACGGAGACCGTCACGACGAGTGAGGTCTTCAGTCGATTCGGCGTGGATGAGCGAGGAGAAGGCAATCAGCTCCGGATCACCCTCGGAATAGATGTCGGCCACGCTCGCGGCGACAGCCTGGCGCTGCTTCTCTCGTTCGGCCTGACCCTGGACCAGTTCGGCCTCAGCCTCGGCCAGTTCCGCCTCGGCGGAAGCAAGCTCGGCCTGCATCTCGACGTCGCGCTCCTGCGCGGCACCGAGCTTGCCGCGGGCCACGGCGAGCTCGGCGCGGGCACTGGCGAGTTTGTTCTGAGCCATCTCGAGGCGCGCAGCCGCAGCACGCAGTCGGGCGCTGGACTCCTGAAGGTCGGAGTGGGCACCCTCGATCCGCTTCTCGACCTGGCGCTGCCTGTCCTTGAGATCGTCTGCTTGCGCGCTGGGGACTGCGGCCACGCCCAGGACCATCGCCACGGCAAAAGATGCTGCGGCCATGCGACGCTGAGCGGTACGGGGGAAGGGACGCACCGGGGAGCCTTTGTGTTCGGGGAAGTGTTGTCCAGCTGGTGAACACCTAGACGCTAACCCCGCGCGATCACACTTTGAGGTATTTGCGTGTCAGTACGAGTGTCGGAAGCACCGTGAGGAGTGGACCGAGGATCGCCACGATCATCGCAGCGACCCAGAACTCGTGCTGCCCGATCCAGGGCACGAACTTCAACTTGTTCTCCGAAAGTCGACCGATGACCAGATACGTGAACCCCTGCAACGCCCCCACCGCGAGCATGACCCCGATGAGGGCAGTGACAAGTGCCTCGAGCAGGAAGGGCAGCGCGATGTAGAGCGTGGAGGCACCCACCAGCCGCATGATCCCGATCTCCTTGCGCCGGGCGAACGCGGCAAGTCGGATGGTGTTGGCCACCAGGAGCAGGGCGGCGAACACGAGGAATCCGGCCGTGATCCACGAGCCCCACTTGAGATACTTGATGCCGACAAGCAGCGGCTCCACCTGCTCTCGCATGTCGCGGACCTTGGACACCCCGTCCAGTCCCTGCACCGCGCTGGTGATGCCTTCGTACTCCTGCGGGTCATGCAGGGTGATCCAGATCGTCTGGGGCATGTCCTCTGCAGTGATGGCCGGGGTGTCGCCGGAGAACAGTTCGTCGCCGTAGAGCTCGCGCGCCTTCTCGAGGGCGTCCTCACTGGTCTCGAAGTAGAAGCCGTCCACCTCGGGGTTGTCCTCGACGACCGCCTCGATATCGGCCTTCTGCGGGTCGGTGACCGCGTTGGGACACACCGGACTGCTGTCGTTCATCCGACACAGGTAGACGGTGATCTGGAGCTGGTTGCCCCAGTGTTCGGCGGCTCTGGAGGCCTGTTGGCTGAAGAGCAGACCCATGCCGACCATGAACAACGACACGAAGAGCGTCAGGACGACGGCCAGGTGCATCGACAAGTTGCGGCGCAGGCCTTGGCCGAGCTCGGAGAAGACGTAACGAAGCTGCATGGAGTGGGGGGCTCCTGGATTCTTGGCTGAGAGCGGTGGGACGGTGCTGGAGGTCAGTTCTGGTGGCCGTAGACGCCTTGGGCCTGGTCGCGGATGGCCCGGCCGTTCTCGAGTTCGATGACGCGCTTGCGCATCTGGTCCACGATTCCGGCGTCGTGGGTGGCCATGACCACCGTCGTGCCGGTGCGATTGATGCGGTCAAGAAGCTTCATGATGCCCACCGACGTGGTCGGGTCGAGGTTTCCGGTCGGCTCGTCGGCGATCAGGATCATCGGACGGTTCACGAAGGCGCGCGCCACGGCGACCCGCTGCTGCTCGCCACCGGAGAGTTCGTCCGGCAACCGGTCGCCCTTGCCGGTCAGGCCGACCATCTCCAGGGTCTCCGGCACGAGCGCGTTGATGTCCTTGCGCGAGCGACCGATCACCTGCAGGGCGAAGGCGACGTTCTCGCTCACGGTCTTGTTGGGCAACAGTCGGAAGTCCTGGAAGACCGTGCCGATGTCGCGGCGCAACCTGGGGACCTTCCAGCTGGCCAATCGGTTGACCTCCTTGCCAGCGACGTAGACGCGGCCTGAGGTGGGGCGGTATTCACGCAGCACCAACCTCAGAAAGGTCGACTTGCCCGATCCCGACGAGCCCACGAGGAAGACGAACTCCCCCTTCTCGATGTCGACAGAGACATTGTCGAGCGCGGGGTGGGGGTGGCCGGGATAGGTCTTGGTGACCTTCTCGAAGCGAATCACGGACCGAGGCTACGCGAGAGAGCCACGCAATCGAGCCTCCGCGGCTCGTGGGCCCTGTCGGGCTCACCCACGGGCTGGTCCGCGGTTGTGCTGGAATCACGGCCCGTTGGTGCAACCTGGCGACTCCCCCACACGTGTCTGCTGGAGAAGTCGTCATCGGACGGCCTAGGGACGGGGACGCGATGCGAGACGGGGTGGAACGGGAGTTCGCCGAGTTCTACGACGCCACCTGGGGTCGGACTCTGGCGTGCACCTACGCCATGACCGGGGACCTCGGAGCCGCGGAGGAGCTGGCCCAGGAGGCCTACACCCGAGCCTGGGCCCGCTGGTCACAGCTGACGGCGTACGAGGAGCCGGGTGCTTGGGTCCGTCAGGTGGCGACGCGGCTCGCGATCAGCCGCTGGCGGCGGAGCAAGGTGGCCCAGGCCTGGTTCGCCCGCAACCGGCAGGTGCCGGTGTCTGCGCCCCCCGACGAGACCTCCACGGCCTTGGTCGCCGCCCTGCGGCAACTGCCAGAAGCACAACGGCGAGCCATCGTCCTGCACCACCTCGGCGACCTCCCCGTCGCCGAGGTGGCGCGTATCGAGCGCTGCCCCACCGGAACGGTCAAGGCGCGACTCTCGCGCGGCCGAGCGGCGTTATCCCTGCTGCTCGTCGACCAGGATCAGAACGGAACACCGAGCCATGTCTGAGATTCACGAGTCCGACCTCGACCGAGCCTTTGCTGCGCTGACGAGGGAACTCACCACCCGCTCCAGCGGCCCCGGTGCCCCGGCTGCGGTCGCCACGGTCCGCAAGCGACGACGTAGGCGGGTCGGGGTGGTGGCCTTCGTCGCCGCGGCTGTGGTGGCCGGGTTTGCGGCGCCCTCGTTCACCGGAGGCACCCACGCGGGCCCGGCTGGCAGTTCGCACGCTCTGCCCACCTCGGCACCACTGAGCGCTTCGTCACTGACCGAAGCGACCCGGGGGTGGACCGACGGCTTGCAGGAGCTCACCGAGGCCAACAGCGCTCCCCTCGACGACCTCTCCGTCCCCTGTCTCGACGGACCTGACTTCCCGCAGACGCAAGCCGAACGCTCCGGCCACCGGATGTTCGTCACCGACGGCGGAGCCATGGTCAACGCCGGATTCAACGACTACAGCAACGACCCCGCGATACCCGACCAGTGGACTTCAGCGATGTCCGCGCTCATGGCGCGGTGCGGGGCACACCTCACCGAATCCACCTACGGCGATGTGACTCTCGCCCACGGAGCTGCAGCCGGGACTCCGGACCAGGACGTGATCGAACTGTGGCTGGCCCAGGTGGGTGATCGGGTGGCGACTCTCATCGTCATGGGACCAGCGACTGTGGCACCTGCAGACGCCGCGCAGGCAGTCACCCGGGTCTTCCTCGCGGCGGTCCAGGAGGAGTCGTCCTATGAGACGACTTCGCAGCCGTTGGACGCCCCGCACCCCGAGAAGTTGACGGAGACGCCGGCCAGAGCCTTTGCGGACATCTCACTGGAGCAGATCCAAGGAGCCACCGGAACATGGTCGGAGGATTGGACGAACGAGTCGTCCCCGCAGTTGACCACGCTTCCGTGCATCTCCGGCTCGTGGCCGGCGGAGAATCGGTTCGACGGCAGCGCCAGGATCGGCGACCGCGGCACCCTCACCTTTGCTGTCACCAACGAGCCCGTCCACGCGATCGACACGATCCTCACGTCTCTCAGCACCTGCGATGCGGCGCAGTGGACCGTGCACCGCATCGACCACACCCCGTACGACACGGGCTGGGCGTCCTACGAAGGCGGCTCGGTGTTCCTCGCAGTCGATGACCACACCGTCGCGTCGTTGCGGGTGAGTGGACTGGAAGTCCCCAACGGTGCCGTCGCCCGACAGATGATCGGCCTTCTCAAGGACGCTCTGGCGCATCCGACCTCGGAGTTCGGAACCTCGTAGCCGCTGTGATGGACGGGTAGCTGTGGTCCCCTCCTGCAGCACTCAGGCGTCGGCCTTCTCCGCGCCGCGGCGCCAGCGGATGCCTGCCTCGAGGAACGGGTCGAGGTCGCCGTCGAAGACCGTCGAGGGGTTGCCCGACTCGTGGCCGGTGCGGAGATCCTTGACGACCTGGTAGGGGTTGAGGACGTAGTTGCGCATCTGGTCACCCCAGCTGGCCTGGACGTCTCCGCGCATCTCGTCGAGCTGGGCCTTCTCCTCGGCCTTCTTCCGGGCGAGGAGCTTGGCCTTGAGGACCACCATCGCGGAGGCCTTGTTCTGCAGCTGTGACTTCTCGTTCTGACACGAGACGACGGTTCCGGTGGGGATGTGGGTCAGGCGCACCGCGGAGTCGGTGGTGTTGACCGACTGACCGCCGGGACCACCGGAGCGGTAGACGTCGGTGCGGATCTCTTCGTCCGGAATGTCGATCTCGTCGGTCTGCTCCAGGACGGGCACG
>JBBSSH010000041.1:0-8441 GCA_038242265.1 Propionibacteriales bacterium | reverse complement strand
TGCGTGGACGGGGCAGTGGAGGCCTACCTCGTCAAGGGCACGGTCCCGGCCGACGGCCTGTCCTGCTGAGGCGGTTTGGAGACCGCCACGTTCCCGGCCCTATACTCGTCCGGCGTGCCCGGCTGACCGGCCGGGTACTGCGCCGCCTTAGCTCAGTCGGTAGAGCGTCTCACTCGTAATGAGAAGGTCATCGGTTCGATTCCGATAGGCGGCTCTTCCTCACCTCCAACCTGCCGTTTAGTGGCTGGGGCGGTGTCTTCGGTGACCAGGCCGCCGCCACCGCGATGATCGACCGCGTCGTCCACCTCGGCTGGGACAAGGACGCCGCGTACCGCTTTGTGGCGCACGCGGGCATGCGCAGATTGTCTGATCACGACGCGTACGTGACGGGACGCCGATTGAGGAGGCCCGAGGACGGGCGGCACCGTCTCGAATGACCCGACGGGCCTAGAGGCGACGGCGGGGTCCCTGCGAAGCCTCACGCGGTACGACGCAGGTGGTCCCGGTGACTCGAATGGCTACCAGTTGGCGAAGCCCCGTTTGATCTCGCGGTCACTCGTCTGCGTCTTTCGAGCTACTCGCGCGACGCTGCAGCCCTTGACAGCGGTTCCCGTCTCAGAGCATTCTCCTAATCATGTTAGGCGTGTCGAACAGGGATAGGTCAACCGAACGTCGTGAGGCCACGCGTCGGGAGATCCTGGATGCAGCCTGGGACACCGCGCGGGAACACGGGCTTGCGCAGATCACACTTCGTGACGTCGCCGCCCGTGTGGGGATGCGAGCTCCCTCGCTGTACTCACACTTCGCATCCAAGAACGCCATCTACGACACGATGTTTGAGCAAGCATGGACCGAGTGCCACGAGGCGATGTTCGCCAACGAGGACACGCGCGCCACGACACCGCGCGCCAGGCTGCGTCTCTATGCACGCACGTTCTTTCAGTTTGCCGTCGCTGACCTTGCGCGCCATCAGCTGATGAACCAGCGGATCATTCCGGGCTTCGAGCCTAGCGCTACGGGCTACGCGCCTGCGGTCGCTGTGATGGAAGGGCTCCGGGAACGATTGCGGGCGATCGGAATCACCCGCGACGAGGACGTCGACCTCTACACGGCACTGGTGGGCGGACTGCTCGACGCGCAGTTCGCCAATGACGCCGGCGGCGCTCGCTGGGCACGTCTGGTCAACCGCGCGGTCGACATGTTTGCCGACAACGTGGGCCTCCCCCGCGACAAGTAAGGACAACCAGCGATGAGCAGCACATTGATCCAGGGCTCGCAGAAGGCTCCGTACACCTCCACCCTCGGTCACGAGGTCGCGATGCAGCTGGCCATGACCGAGTACGAACGGGTGGCGACCACCCTCGAACAGCTCACCCCGGCGCAGTGGGCGAGCGGCACCGACTGCCCCGGGTGGGACTGCGCGATCGCTGGTCACGTCCTCGGGATCGCCCAGATGGCCGCCTCGATGCGCGAGATGATGCGCCAGCAGCTGAGGACCAAGCGACGTGCCGCACGAGGGGGCGGACTGATGATCGACGCCCTGACCGCGCTCCAGGTCGAGAAGAACGCGACTCTCGGTACGGGCGACATCGTTGCGCCGATGCGTATCTACGGACCCCGGGCGGGACGCGGCCGAGCACGTACCCGGGGTTTATCCGCAATCAGACCAGCGTGCAGGAGGTGGACGGCATTCAGGAGTGGTGGACCATCGGGTTCCTGATGGACACGATCCTGACCCGCGACCCGTTCATGCACCGGATCGACATCGCCCAGGCAACCGGTGTCCTCGTGCCGGCGACGGCCGACCATGAGGGAGTGATCGTCGATGACGTGGTCCACGAATGGGCCCGCCGCCACGGCTCGGCCTACGCTCTCGAGCTCACCGGTCCGGCCGGCGGCACGTGGTCCCACGGGGACGGAGCTGTGCGGATCTCCACGGACGCCCTGGAGTTCTGCAGGGCACTGTCTGGCCGGGTGCCCTCGCAAGGCCTGTTAAGCCAGCAGGTGCCGTTCTGACATGCCCGGTCTCGTCGCTGCGTGCGCCCGAATCACTCGGCCGTGACCTTGGTGCCGATCGTGCTGTTGCTGAGCTTGCTGAACGCCGGTTCAACGCCGACGAGTGATGACGGGCGGGATTCTTCGTTGCAAAAGTGGGGACCTTCCGCTACTCACAGGTGCCGCTACCCTCAGGTGATGGGAGACCTTGGGCAGCTCCGGCAACCGCCTCGACGGTTCCACCGTGATGCGACCCGGTCGGCGTCTGGCCCGTTGCGCAAGGCCCGTTCGGGCCATGCCGACCCTTTCTCACAATGGCCCATGTGGTCGAAGCCCGACGGGCTGTTCTCAACGCATGGTGAGGCATCAGGTCCCAACCGTAGGGCCGAAACCAAGGAAGAGGCCACACCATGCCGCTCATTGAGGTCAGTGTCATCAAGGATGTCTTCACGCCCGATCAGAAGCGCGACATCATCAACAAACTCACCGACGCACTGGTGGAGATCGAGGGCGAGAACCTCCGACCAGTCACGTGGTGCGTGGTGCGCGAAGTCGCCAGCGGCGACTGGGGCATTGCGGGCAATGCGCTCACGACGGCCGATGTCCATGCCCTCGCAGCTGGGGCCGGGGGCTGAGCCATGGCCGCTGCAACGACGCTCCCGTCGGCCAGCGAGGTGGCGGTCATGACGTCAGACGACATGACCGCCGCCACCGCCGACATGCGGGCCGGTAGATGGGCCGCAGCATCGGCAGCGTTTGGCCGGGTCATCGCGGCGTCCGACGATCCGTGGGCCCACGACGGCCTCGCCCAGGCCGCCTGGTGGATGGACGACGCGGAAACGGCATTGGAGTCACGCGAAGCGGGGTACCGGGGGTTTCGGGCCGCCGGTGACGACCGGGCGGCCGGCCGGGCAGCCGCAACACTCGGATACGACTCGATGCTGTTCGGGCATGGTGCCGCCGTCGGTAGGGGATGGCTGGCCAGATCAGCTGACCTGCTGGATGGACACCCCGGATGTCCCGAGGCCGGATGGTTGACCGTGCGGCTGGCGGAGGTTGCCCTCAACGTCGACCACGATCCTGGGACCGGCCTTGCGCTTGCTCGAGCAGCAGAGAAGACCGGTCGAGATGTCGGTGATCACGACTTGGTGTTCGTCGGACAGGCACTGGTAGGACTGTCGCTCGTACGTCTCGGCAACGTGAGTGAAGGTATGTCTCTGCTGGACTCCGCTGCCGCGGCCGCCACGGCTGGTGACATCCACGACCTGATGTGGATGGGCAAGGTCTGCTGCTGGTTGATCAACGCCTGCCACGAGTCAGGTGACCTGACCCGTGCCGAAACATGGTGCGCGAGGGTCGAGGGAATCTGTATTCGGCAAGACTTGGCGCCGTTGTTCTCGGTGTGCCGCATCCAGTACGCCGCGGTCCTCATGGCACGAGGGGACTGCAAAGAAGCCGAGTCGGTCCTGGACGACATCCTCGCGCGACTCCGGGGGACCAAGCGTTTGGCGCGACTCGAAGCCGTCGCGCAACTGGGGGAGCTGCGTCGCCGGCAGGGTCGCTACGAAGAAGCCGAGACCCTGTTGAGTCAGGCGGGCTTTCAGACGCAGGCCGTGATCGGGCTGACGCGCCTCCGACTCGACCAGGGGGATCCCGGCCGCGCCTGGTCGACGATCTCAGAGCTCCTCCGCTCGTTGCCGAGCGATCAACAACTTGAGCGGGTCGGCGTGCTGGCAGCTGTGGTCGAGGCCGGCGCCGCCGCCGATCAGATGGAATCGGCCCGTGCAGCCGCAGCCGAACTTCGAGAGATAGCAGACAGGGTGGGCACCGAGGCAACCTTGGCCGCCGCCGCGGCAGCCCAGGCAAGGATCGCCGAAGGGCTGACTGCTCAAACGCTCTGGCAGGACGCCGTCCGGCACTCCGTTGCTGCCGGACTCTTGTTCGATGAGTCCGATCACCGGCTCGACCTCGCTGAGGTCCTCCTCGAAGCAGGTGCGGTCGAGCAGGCCCGTCACCATGGCGCGCAGGCACTTGAGCGGGTCCTTCCCCTCGGTGCCGGGCTCGGTATGGCCCGTGCCCGAGCGATCCTCGGTCACTCCACATCCGATATCGCCCTCACCGCGCGCCAGATCGACGTCCTACGCCTACTTGCGAACGGGCTGACCAACGGCGAGATCGCCTCTGAGCTCTACCTGAGCCAGCACACCGTTCATCGACACATCGCAAACATCTACAACGCCCTCGACCTCCGGTCGCGTGCATCCGCCGCGGCGTACGCCGTCGGTCGAGGACTGATCTGAGGAGCAGACGATGACTGTTGAAGCACCAGCACAATGGTTGACCGTCGACGAAGGGTGGGGGCGAAGGGTCGTCGATTTCGCCACGCTCCTTGAGCCTGCCGCTTGCCGGGAGTACGTCGCGATGCACCACCTTCTCGACGTTCATGATGGCGACCTGCTGCTAGACATCGCATGCGGGTCGGGCCTCGCCATGGAACTCGCCGCCATTCGGGGTGCGCACGTGGCCGGGATCGACGCATCGCCACGCCTCGCGGCAGTGGCCAGCGACCGACTCGCCGACGCCGACGTCCGGACCGGTGACATGAACGACCTGCCGTGGCCCGACGAGAGCTTCGACGTCGTCACCAGTTTTCGTGGTCTGTGGGCGACCACCGAGCCGGCACTTGCTGAGGCGCGCCGGGTGCTCCGCCCCGGCGGGCGGATCTCATTGACCTCCTGGGGACATGTCAAAGTTTCGCCGGGACTCTGGGCACTCACTCCCTTCGGTTTGGCGCCCAAGGAAAAGGTGCGCGCGCAGGCGGACATGGTGTCGCTGGGTCGGCCCGGGGTAGGTGAGCAGATGCTGACCGAAGCAGGGTTCCTGGACGTCCAGCGGCACAAGGTCCCCTTCGCGTGGGAGTTTCCGGACGCCGACACGTTCGCCCGGGCCATCGCTTCGACCGGCCCCGGGTACGAGGCCATCCAGAAATTGGGCGCCGACGATTTCCATGATCGATGCGTGCACATCGCGAATGATCACCTACGAGATGGCTTGCCGCTGCGGGCCGAGATTGATTGTGTCGGCTTCACGGCCCACGTCCCGAGGGTGGCTCGCGAGGAGATGGTCCTAGGTGTGGCGCAGGAGACGGTCGAGGCATCCAAGATGGCGTTAGAAGACGTCGAGGCGCTCGGATTCGTCACCAACGCGACGAAGGCGTGGATGCACGAACCGGCCGCCTTCGAACTCCTTTTCGCGGCCATCGGAATCAGTGCGTGCGAGGCAGGTCTATCGATCGCCGAGCGCGGTGCTGCGATCATCGCAGCGGCGCTCGTGGCCGGTGATACCTATTGCCCTCTGGCCTGGGGCGAGAAGCTTGGCCAAGCGACGACGCCGGAACTCTCGGCGTCCGTCCTGCTCGGAACCGATGACCTGCTTGATGAGCGGAGCCGCGTCATCGTCGAGTGGTCCCGCACCGTGGCGGCGGGTGAACTGACCACCGCCGCCCACATCGACCGCCTTCGGGATGTCGGCTTCACCAAAGCCGAGATTGTTCATCTGACCCAGTTCATCGCCCTTCGGGTGGCGTTCACCCGCATCAATGGCGCGTTGGGTGCGTTTCCGGAGCAGGGGTACGTCAACCTCGTTGATGATGTCGTGCGCGAGGCTTGGCTCCAAGTGAGGAGGCCGACTGCCTGATTTCTTGTGGCGGATGCGGCGCCTGATCCAGCCCCCGACCACCGGCAGCAGTCCCACAGCCCGATCCCGCTACGGGACGACGTCGACTGGGGGGCCGCGATGATGCCCGCTAGTCCGCTCCTCGCTCCCTTTCTGCTACGTGCGGTCGAGGTCGCTCGATGTCACCTCGCTGGCAGCGTGCCGTGGCTGTTGTTGTAGGTCTTGCCCGGCTTCGGATGGGTGAACTTGAGCGCTGACCAGGTGTCGTCCACGCTCAAGCAGGTGCTTTCGACCATGCCGTGCGAGTACCCGATCCTGATCACTGTCGGCAGTGAGAGATCAGTGCCGAACTTCTTGGCCTTGGGCCAGGACACCCACAGCATCCCAGCTGCCGTGAGGTGTCCTTTGAGTGCGGGGAAGGAGTCTTCCATGCAGGTTTGTGAGGTCGTGAACAGATGTAGGTAGTCGAACTCCCCGTCGAGCTCGGGCGAGATAACGAGCGTAGGGAGTTGCAGGGCCAAGACGGCGGGCGATTGCGCTGCCACCAGGTGGGCGCGGATTCCTGGTTTGATCCCCATCTTCTGCCCGACAGTCCGTCGGGCAGCACCCTCCGCCAGAGGCACCGAGGCGCTCATGATGGGCTCCTGCGAGCCAGGACTTCCAGGTAGTGCGGGCTGTGCATGGTTCCCAGGATGTTGCCGAACGGGTCGATCACCGACGCGGTCGTGAAGCCAGAATCTCGCGTGGTCAGCGGCTCGTACTCGGTGGCGCCCGTCGCCACCAACTGCTCCAAGGTGGCCGGCAGGTCGTCGACGTGCCAGAACATCACCGCACCGCCAGGGGTGGCGGACGAGCCGCCGGGGGCGTACTTGCGGTCGATGAAGCCGAGCTCGTCCTGGTCGTCGCCGACCCGGAACTCGACGTACGCCGGCCGCGCGGGCGGGTCCGGGAACGCGTAGTACGGCTCCATGGCCAGCAGTTCGGTGTACCAGCCCCTTGCCGCCGCCAGGTCGTCGGCATAGAAGCTGATGGTGGCGAATCCTCGGAACATCGGTGCTCCCTCTGGTCGGGGCGGTATGTCGGCCGCCGCGGTGAACACCGCCATCATGCGCACCCGAAGTGCTCATCCAGTGAGCGCTTTCTCTGGGAGAATCGTGGCATGCGCGCAGATCGGTTGGTGGCCACCCTGCTGCTGATGCAGGCCCGGGGTCGGGTGACCGCAGCCGAGGTGGCTGCAGAGCTCGAAGTGTCCGTTGCTACCGCCCGCCGCGATCTCGAGGCGCTGTCCGCGGCCGGTGTCCCCGTCTACCCGCAGCCCGGACGCGGAGGCGGCTGGTCGCTCGTCGGTGGTGCCCGCACCGACCTCACCGGCCTCACTTCGACCGAGGCGAGGGCACTGTTCCTGCTCGCGGGCCCCGCCGCATCCCTCGACCCGCCGGCCCGGTCGGCGCTGCGCAAACTCGTCCAGGCGCTGCCCGGCACGTTCCGGGCCGACGCCGAGGCCGCCGCCGCGGCCGTCGTGGTCGACTCCACGCGGTGGGGCGAGGGGGAGCGCGTACGGCCCGAGCGGGTCGACGCGCTCCAGGACGCCGTCGTCCGTCGCCGAAAGGTCTCGCTGAACTACGAGAACCGCGCCCACCAACCGACACGCCGCGTCGTGGATCCGTTTGGTCTGGTCGCCAAGGGTGACGCCTGGTATCTCGTCGCAGGCACCGAGAAGGGGCAGCGGACGTTCCGCGTCGACCGGATCGTCGAGATGACCGTGACCGACCTCGTTGCCGAGCGACCCAGCGACTTCGCGCTGTCGCGCGAGTGGGACCTGGTCGTCGACGATGTGGAGTGGCGCCGCTCACTCCTCTCGGCGACGGTGCTCATCGACGCGCGTCTGCTGCCTGTCCTGCGCGACCACTTCGGCCGGCATTGCGAGCCCCTGGACGACCGCGAAGACGGACGGGTGCGCGTACGGGTTGCGGCGCCGATGGCCTTGTCGATCGCGGAACACCTCGCCGGCTGGGGCGCCGCCGTCGAAGTACTCGAACCCGACTCCGTCAAGGTCGAACTCGCCCGCCTCGGCGCGGAGCTCGTGCAGCGCTACGCGCCAAGGCGACGCCCACCCGCGGCGCGTGGACCGGCGCACCGTGCTCCCGTCGGCCTGCTCAAGCAGTAAGGTAAGTCGATATGCCCGAGGTTGGGTGCGGTTCTCTCGACCAGGTGCAACGGGATCCTCCGGAGGAGGCATGGTGACGCGGGCTTCGGCTGGGGCTAGCGGTGGAAGCAGATCTCCGGTAGGCGCGAACGCCGTTGCGGCTGTCCGGCTGGGACAGTGACCCAGTGGAAGAGTTGATCTCTCTGTTGGGTCACCGTGTTCGCCTCGTCGACCTGACACACCCTCTGGGACCGTCGCCGAGCGAGCCGGCCCCACCGGTGCTGCAGGCGCAGACGCACGAGGACGGTGCCGAGTTGTGGGAGGGCATGTTCGGCATCCCCCGTGCGGCTCTGCCAGGTGGCCGTGGTTTCGCTGGTGAGCTGCTGCACCGGCTGTCCACGCACGCGGGCACCCACATGGACGCGCCGTGGCACTACGCGCCGATGGCGGGCGGTGCACCCGCCGCCACCATCGACCAGGTGCCGCTGTCGTGGTGCGTCGGGGCGCTGGTGGTGGTGGATGTGTCAGACCTGCCCACCGGGCACCTGATCAGCCGAGGGGAGGTCGTCGAGCGCCTTGCCGCCATCGCACCTGACCTGCAGGCAGGCGCTGTGGTGGCGTTCTA
>JBBSSH010000040.1:0-9680 GCA_038242265.1 Propionibacteriales bacterium | reverse complement strand
TGGGCGACGTCGTCATCCCGGGGGACGAGGCACTGCCCTCGTTCTCCGACTCCGGTGCAGCCGACGGCATCGGCCGGATGCTGCCCTACATGCACGACAGCGACCGCACGTCGCTGCTCACCCTGCTCGACACCTGCGCCTACCTGCCCCGGTCGGCGATCCGTGCCGTCGTGTCCCTGGCTGCCGGAGCCGAGCGCCGACCCGGGATCATTGCCGGGCCGCTGCGGATGGCCAACATCGGCATCAAGGGCGTGGTGTGCAGCCTGTACTACTCCGACATCGACCCAGGACCGGGTCGCGGCCGCATCCATGGAGCCATCGGTTGGGATCCCGTGATCGTGGAGAGGAACGCCGAATGACGACGCGCACAGCCCCCGGGCTGGCCCCTGACATCCTGAGCGCGACGGCCGAGGGCGCGGTGCAACGTGCCCGTGAGGGGGCATACTCACTCGGCCGTCTGAGCGTGGGCGAGCGTCTCGCGCACCTGCGCATGTTGCGTGCAGAGATCCAGGAGCGTCGCGAGGAGATTCTCGACGCCATCTGCGCCCAGACCCACAAGGCACGCTCCGACGTGCTCATGTCCGAGGTCTTCGGGGCGCTCGACGCCATTGCCTGGTTGGAGAAGAATGCGCAGGACGCCCTGGCCGACGAGAAGGTGCCGACCCCGCTCACCCTGATGGGCAAGAAATCGCGCATCTACTA
This sequence comes from Propionibacteriales bacterium, assembly GCA_038242265.1. Lineage (GTDB taxonomy): Bacteria > Actinomycetota > Actinomycetes > Propionibacteriales > Nocardioidaceae > Nocardioides. Next base: position 8,978 of record JBBSSH010000040.1, on the reverse strand, counting down.
CGAGCCGCTCGGGGTCATGCTCATCATCTCCCCGTGGAACTATCCGTTCTACCAGGCCGTGGTGCCCATCGCCTTCGCGTTGGCTGCCGGCAGCACGGTGGTCTACAAGCCCAGCGAATGGACGCCGTTGGAGGGCCTGCTGGAGTCCCTGCTGGAAGCCGCTTCGATCGCGCCCCACTGGGTCCAGATCGTCCAGGGCGGCGGCGGCGTCGGGGCCGAGCTGGTGGAGCAACGGCCCGACAAGGTGATGTTCACCGGCTCCACGCGGACCGGGAAGAAGATCCTGCGCGCAGCCGCCGAGCACCTGATCCCTGTCGAACTCGAACTCGGGGGCAAGGACCCCATGATCGTGTTCGACGACGCGAACGTGGCGCGCACCGCCGCCGGGGCCGTCTTCGGCGCCCTCACTGCCGGGGGCCAGTCCTGCACCTCGGTGGAGCGGCTCTACGTACAGTCCGGTGTCCACGACGACTTCGTGACCGAACTCGTCACGCAGGTGAAGACGCTGACCCCCGCGCAGGGGCGGGCCGGCGAGCTCGGCAGCATGATCACCCCCTTCCAGACCGAGGTGGTGGCCGAGCACGTCGCGGACGCGCTGGCTCGCGGTGCGCAGTTGCTCACCGGGCAGGAGTGGGACCGCATCAGCGACACCATCCCGCCTCTGGTGGTGACCGACCTTCCTCCGGACAGCCTGCTCGCCACCGAGGAGACCTTCGGGCCGGTGGTCGCGGTGCTCCGGTTCGACACCGAGGAGGAAGTGGTCGCGGCGGCCAACGACTCGACGTACGGGCTCACCGCGAGTGTGTGGTCAGCCGATGCGGACCGAGCCGACCGTGTGGCGCGGGCCCTGCGGTGCGGGGGAGTGTCGATCAACAACGTCATGGCCACCGAAGCCACCCCGGCCCTGCCCTTCGGTGGGGTAGGTGACTCCGGAATCGGCCGCTACAAGGGCGTGGTCGGTCTGCGTGGCTTCACCCGCGCCAAGTCCGTGGTCATCGACAGCGACGGCACCAAGCTCGAAGCCAACTGGTTCCCCTACGACGCCAGGAAGTACGACCTGTTCGTGGCGATGATGGGCGCCTGGTTGAGCGACTCGCCGGTGAAGCTCGCGAGGTTCGCCGTCCTCGGCTCGAAGTTGGAGGGATACACCCAGAAGTTGGCCCGCCGCACCGTTCGGCGCTGACTTGGGGCATTATCCGCACATGGATCCCAAGCTCGAGGCGGCCCTTTCACGCGCAGTGGTCACCACCCTGGGTCGTGCGCCCTCCCGCATGCAGTCATTGATCGGTGGGCGTCATCGCAACAGGTCCGGAGCCGACCTGGAGCCGGAGGTGGCCGCTGCCCTGCGCCTGCTCAACTCGTTGCCCGACAGCGACATCTCCCAGTTGAGCGTCGAGGACGCCCGAGCCCGGATCGAGACCGATGCCGCCCTCTTCGGCGGGGAGCCGCTGCCGATGGCAGAGGTGCGCGAGGTGTCCGTCCCGTCCTTCACCGGGGAGATCCCGGCGCGTCTGTATCGCGCCGATTCCCGAGACTCGGACCGTCTGCTCGTCTATTTCCACGGTGGCGGCTGGGTGGTCGGCTCCCTCGACAGCGCCGACGCCGCCTGTCGGTTCATCGCCGCACACAGCGGGGTCTCGGTGCTGTCGGTGGGCTACCGGCTGGCTCCGGAGAACCCGTTCCCCGGGCCGCTCAACGATGCCAGGACCGCCTTCATGTTCGCCGCGTCACGCGCCAAGGAGTGGGGCCACGACCTGCGACGCATCGCCGTCGGTGGCGACAGCGCCGGAGGGAACCTGGCCACCGGGTTGTGCCACATGTTGCGCGGCGCGGCCGTCCAGCCGGCCTTCCAGTTGTTGTTCTTCCCCGTCACTGACCTGTCGTCGAAGAGCGAGTCCTACTGGGAGTTCTCCGACGGATTCTTTCTCACCCATCAGTTGATGGACTGGTTCGCCGATCACTATCTCGGAGACACGGACCGATCCAATCCGCTGGTCTCGCCGTTGCTCGCCGAGGATCTGTCCGGACTGCCACCGGCCTATGTCGCGGTCGCCGGGTTCGACCCGTTGCGCGACGAGGGGGAGGCGTACGCCCGCCGCCTGGCCGAGGCGGGCGTCCCTGTCGCCCTACGTCGCCACGACGGCCTGATCCATGCCTTCGTCAACACCACCGGGGTCGGGCGTTGCGGCCGCGAAGCGATGATCGAAGCGTGCGGTGCGCTGCGGGTCGGCTTGGGCGCTGGCCTCAGCCCGAGGGGCTGAGGTCCCGGTCGGCGCACGTCTCCCGGCTGGCGTGGTCAGCCGAGGGAGACGCCGTCGAAGTCCTCGGGGGTGTATTCGCGTGGCTCGACGAGGACCATCCAGTTGCCGGAGTTGTCGCGCATCAGGGCCTCGATCCCGTACGGGCGGGGCTCGGGTTCCTGGAGGAATTCCACGCCCTTGGCGCTCAGTTCCTCGTAGGCCTGCTGGCAGTCGGTGACGTTGAGGCCGATGCCGGGCAGTCCGCCCTCTGCCTGGGCACGCTTCATGGCCTCGATCAGGTAGTCCGGCAGCGGGCCGCTCGGGGTGCTCAGGTGGACGTGGAGTTCGGGCTGCCCGGGGTGGACGATCGTGCAGAATCGGAAGTCGGGGCCCAGGGTGATGTCGTCGCCGACTTCGAAGCCCAGGAGATCGGTGTAGAAGGTGAGGGACTCATCGATGTCGCTCACCCAGACGGTGACGAGGGAAATGTTGGAGATCATGCGGCGAGCCTAGGGAGCCGTCGCGGTGTCTGGCTTCTCCCCGATTGCGATCCTGCGTTCGACCAGCCCGGCCATGAAGATGTAGCAGCCGGGGATCCGCGGCGCTCCCGCTGCGGCGTACCGCCGGGCGAAGGCACTCGGTGTCTCGCCCACGATGTCGCTGAACCGGCTGGAGAACGAGCCCAGACTGGAGTAGCCGACGGCGTGACAGACCTCGGTGACCGTCAGGTTGGTGGCTCTCAGCAGGTCCTGGGCTCGTTCGATCCGGCGTTCGGAGAGGTAGGCCACCGGGGTGATCTGGTAGACGGTCGCGAAGGAACGCAGGAAATGGAACTTGCTCATCGCGGCCACAGCCGCGATCGCTGACAGATCGATCTCGTCGGCGAAGTGGCGGTCCATGTGGTCCCTGGCCCGACGCAGGTGCACCAGGACGTCGCCGGGGACCCTGGGCAGTGCCTCACCCATCGAGCGGCGGCAGGGCCATGCCGACGTACTTGGTCTCGAGATACTCCTCGATCCCCTCGAAGCCCCCTTCACGGCCGAAGCCGGAGTGCTTGACCCCCCCGAAGGGAGCGGCGGGGTTGGAGACGATGCCGGTGTTGATGCCGACCATGCCGAACTCCAGAGCCTCGCTGACTCTCAGCACGCGAGCGTGGTCGCGGGTGAAGACGTAGGCCACCAGACCGTACTCGGTGTCGTTGGCGCGCGCGATGACCTCGTCCTCGTCGTGGAAGGTCGCGATCGGCGCGACGGGGCCGAAGATCTCCTCGCTCATCACCCGGGCACCCGCTGGAACGTCGACGAGCACGGTGGGCGGATAGAAGTGGCCGGGCCCCTCGGGAACGGCCCCTCCGGTGAGCGACGTGGCCCCGGCCTCCAGGGCGTCGGTCACCAGCGCATGTACGCCATCGCGGGCCTTGGCATTGATGAGTGGCCCGACGTCGACCCCGTCCTGGGTGCCGTCGCCGACGTGCAGGGCTGCCATCCGCGCGGCCAACCGTGAGGAGAACTCCTCGGCCAGGGACTCGTGCACGAAGAAACGGTTGGCAGAGGTGCAGGCCTCGCCGATGTTGCGCATCTTGGCCTGCATCGCGCCCTCGAGCGCCACCTCGAGGTCGGCGTCGCCGAAGACGAGGAAGGGGGCGTTCCCGCCCAACTCCATCGAGACCCGCAGGAGTTGCTCGGCCGACTGTTCGACCAGCGACTTGCCTACCGCGGTCGACCCGGTGAAGGTGAGTTTGCGCAGCCGGCGGTCACGGATCAGCGGTTCGCACACGTCGCCGGAGTGGGTGGTGGTCACGACGTTCAGTACGCCCGCCGGCAGACCGACTTCCTCCAGCAGGGCGGCCAGCGCCAGCATCGTCAGAGGAGTCTCGTGGGCCGGCTTGACCACCATCGTGCAGCCAGCCGCGATGGCCGGACCGATCTTGCGGGTCCCCATCGCCAGGGGGAAGTTCCAGGGCGTGACCATCAGGGTCGGGCCGACCGGGCTCTTCATCGTCAGCAGGCGGCTGGCACCGGTTGGGGCCACGGAGTAGCGACCGTGGATGCGCACCGCCTCCTCGGCGAACCAGCGGAAGAACTCAGCACCGTAGGTGACCTCGCCGCGCGACTCACCCAGCGTCTTGCCCATTTCCAGCGTCATCAGAAGAGCGAAGTCATCGGCCCGCTCGGTGAGCAGGTCGAAGGCGCTACGCAGAATTTCACTGCGGACCCGGGGTTCGGTCGCGGCCCATTCCTGCTGGGCGCCAGCCGCGGCGGCCAGGGCCCGCTCGCCGTCGACCGGAGCGCCGTCGGCGACGCTGACCAGCGCCTTCCCGGTCGCCGGGTTGGAGACCTCGAAGGTGGCGCCGGCATGGGCGTCGACCCACTCGCCACCGATGAGGAGCTGGCAGGGCACGTGATCCAGGACGTCAGTCATCTCCCCACTGTCTCAAGACTCGTGGCCACGTTGGCCACACCCCACAGGAAATCTTCCTGGACCACGAGGGAGAATGAGGTAGTGATCGACCCAGAACGCCCGGCCCGGCCCCACCACAAGCTCACCGAGGAGGGCCGGCGCATGCGCGAGGTGCTGACCTACTCCCGACGAGGCAGCCGCTTCACCCCGACTCAGGCCCAGTCCTGGGCCGACCATCAGGCCGACTGGGTCATTCCCGAGGAAGCGGTCGACCGTGCCGATTTCTCGCTGACACGCTGGTTCGGCCGCGAGGCCCCGCTCATTCTCGAGATCGGGTCGGGCATCGGCGAGGCAACTGCCGTCCTTGCTGCGGCCCGGCCCGACCACAACATTCTGGCCCTGGACGTGTGGCGCCCGGGCATTGCCGACTCCCTCTGGCGCGTGGCCGAGGCCGGTGCCGAGAATGTCAGGTTCTGCTCGGTCGACGCCGTGTGGTCGATCGAGAATCTTCTGGCCCCGGCCAGCCTCAGTGAGATCTGGACGTTCTTTCCCGACCCGTGGCGCAAGACCAAGCACCACAAACGACGGCTGGTGTCCCCGTCCAACGCAGCGATCACGGCCTCGCGGTTGCAGCCCGGGGGAGCGTGGCGCTTGGCCACCGACTGGGGTGACTACGCAGACCAGATGATCGCTGTGCTGGATGCCGAGCCGCTTCTCGAGGGCGGCGTCGTGGAGCGGTGGGACGAACGGCCCGTGACCCGTTTCGAACGCAAGGGCCGTGAAGCCGATCGTGAGATCGTCGACCTGCTCTATCGCCGCGCGGTCTGATTGCCAGTCCGATTTGGCGTGGGCGGGGATCGTCTGCCAAGATGTTCCGGTTGCTCCGGCGGGTCGCCGGGGTGCGGCACATCTTGACTTCTGAATCGCGTCTCCTTGATCGAGCCAGTCGTCTGCGTGCGCCGCACCGGACCAAGACTTCTTTGGTCGGAGACCCGAACAGATCCGACAGCCGTCGGGTGCCACCCAGAGAAACACCACTTCCTTCGGGGATGTGTCACGAGTAATTAGCGCGACACGCCCGACCTCGGGGGTCGGAGGGTGGAGGAGAGACAGGCGGCACCGGCCCACCCGGGCAGGCAGCTGAAACAGACCAGGCGTACAAGTAGCGAAGAGGACGAGAGATGGCGGGACAGAAGATCCGCATCAGGCTCAAGGCCTATGACCACGAGGTGATCGACACCTCAGCGCGGAAGATCGTGGACACCGTGACCCGTACGGGTGCGAAGGTCGCCGGCCCTGTGCCGTTGCCGACCGAGAAGAATGTGTACTGCGTCATCCGATCGCCCCACAAGTACAAAGACTCCCGCGAACACTTCGAGATGCGCACCCACAAGCGCCTGATCGACATCATCGACCCGACGCCTAAGACCGTCGACTCGCTGATGCGCCTCGATCTGCCTGCCGGTGTCGACATCGAGATCAAGCTCTGAGGCGCGAGATGGCTAAGACTTTCGAACGTAATGTGAAGGGCCTGCTGGGCACCAAGCTCGGCATGACCCAGTTCTGGGACGAAAACAACAAGGTCGTCCCCGTGACCGTCATCGCGGCGACCACCAACGTGGTCACCCAGGTCCGCCAGCCCGAGGTCGATGGCTACAACGCCATCCAGGTCGGTTATGGCGAGATCGAGGCCCGCAAGGTGAACTCACCCGACGCCGGTCACTTCGCCAAGGCCGGGGTCACCCCGCGTCGCCACGTCGCGGAGATCCGCACGGCTGACGCTGCCGCCTACACCGTGGGCCAGGAGCTAGGGGTCGACACCTTCGCCGCTGGCGAGGAGATCGACGTCACCGGCACCAGCAAGGGCAAGGGTTTCGCCGGTGTGATGAAGCGACACGGCTTCCACGGCGTCGGCGCCTCCCACGGTGCTCACCGCAACCACCGCAAGCCGGGTTCGATCGGCGCCTGCGCCACGCCCGGCCGGGTGTTCAAGGGCACCCGGATGGCTGGCCGCATGGGTAACGACACCGTCACCACCCAGAACGTCACGGTGCACGCCGTCGACACCGACCGGGGCCTGATCCTGCTCAAGGGTGCCGTTCCCGGTCCCCGCGGCGGACTCGTGGTCCTGCGCTCGGCCGCCAAGAAGACGCAGGAGGTCTGAGCATGGCTGTCAAGACCGTCAAGGTTGATCTCCCCTCGGAGATCTTCGACGTCGAGGTCAACATCCCGTTGATCCACCAGGTCGTCGTGGCCCAGCAGGCTGCCGCTCGTCAGGGCACGCACGCCACCAAGACCCGCGCCGACGTGCGCGGTGGTGGCCGCAAGCCGCACGCGCAGAAGGGCACCGGCCGCGCCCGTCAGGGCTCCACCCGCGCACCTCAGTTCGCCGGGGGTGGCGTGGTCCACGGACCGCAGCCGCGTAGCTACGACCAGCGCACGCCCAAGAAGATGAAGGCCGCTGCTCTGCGTGGCGCCCTCTCCGACCGGGCTCGCAACGACCGCATCCACGTGGTGGACTCCTTGGTGTCGGGCGACAAGCCCTCCACGAAGATGGCGCTGGCCTCGCTGGCCTCGCTGAGTGACCGGACCCGCTTCCTCGTCGTGCTCGAGCGTGCCGACTCGGTGACCTGGCTCTCGCTGCGCAACGCGCAGAAGATCCACGTTGTTGCTGTCGACCAGCTCAACACCTACGACGTGTTGGCCTCCGACGACCTGGTCTTCACCCAAGGTGCCTACGACGCATTCGTTGGCTCCTCGAACGAAACCGAGTCCAAGCCGGCCACCAAGAAGACCCCGGCCACGAAGGCTGCTCCGAAGGCCGATGCTGCGGCCGAATCAGTCACCGACGACGACTCCGCAGCCCTGCCGAAGGGTGCCAAGGCGCCCCTCAAGAGCGGCAATGCTCCCAAGGGCTACGAGGTCAAGGGCAACGCGGACTCCGGCAAGTACCACGAGCCTGCGGGCCAGTGGTACGACGCCACCGAGGCCGAGTTCTGGTTCAAGAGCGCCGAGGACGCCGAGGCCGCTGGCTTCACGCGTGCCGGTGGCGGCTCCGCTACTGACAAGACTGAGGAGGACGACAAGTGAGCACCTTGCAGAAGGACCACCGCGACATCCTGATCGCCCCGGTCGTGTCGGAGAAGAGCTACGGCCTGCTCGACGCCAACAAATACACCTTCATCGTCCACCCGGACGCCAACAAGACCGAGATCAAGATTGCGGTCGAGAAGATCTTCGACGTCAAGGTCACCTCGGTCAACACGATCAATCGCCAGGGCAAGACGCGTCGCACGAAGTATGGGTTGGGCAAGCGTCCCAACACCAAGCGCGCGATCGTCAGCCTCGCTGAGGGCGACCGTATCGACATCTTCGGAGGCCCGGTCTCCTGACCGGGCAACCAAAGACTGAGCTGAGGAACACTGATGGCTATCCGTAAGTACAAGCCGACCACTCCGGGCCGCCGTGGCTCGTCGGTGGCCGACTTCGTCGAGATCACCCGGACCACGCCCGAGAAGTCGCTGACGCGCCCGTTGCCCAAGAAGGGCGGTCGCAACAACCAGGGACGCATCACCACGCGTCACCAAGGTGGCGGCCACAAGCGTGCGTACCGCATCATCGACTTCCGCCGCTACGACAAGGACGGCGTGCCGGCCAAGGTCGCTCACATCGAGTACGACCCCAACCGCACCGCCCGAATCGCACTGCTGCACTACGCAGACGGCGAGAAGCGCTACATCATCGCGCCGAAGGACCTGACCCAGGGCACTGCCGTGGAGTCCGGCCCCAACGCCGACATCAAGCCGGGCAACAACCTCCCGCTGCGCAACATCCCGGTGGGTACGACCATCCACTGTGTGGAGTTGCGTCCCGGTGGCGGCGCCAAGATCGCTCGTTCTGCGGGCAACTCGGCCCAGCTGGTGGCCCGAGAGGGAAGTCGCGCCACGCTGCGTCTGCCCTCGGGCGAGATGCGCTTCGTCGATGTGCGCTGCCGCGCCACCGTCGGCGAGGTCGGCAATGCCGAGCAGTCGAACATCAACTGGGGCAAGGCCGGCCGCATGCGCTGGAAGGGCAAGCGCCCTACCGTCCGTGGTGTCGTCATGAACCCGGTCGACCACCCGCACGGTGGTGGTGAGGGTAAGACCTCCGGTGGTCGTCACCCGGTCTCCCCCTGGGGCAAGGCCGAGGGTCGTACGCGCAAGCGCAAGGCCAGCGACTCCCAGATCATCCGTCGTCGCAAGTCCGGCAAGGGTAGGAAGTAACCGACATGCCTCGTAGCCTGAAGAAGGGTCCCTTCGTGGACGGCCACCTCATGAAGAAGGTGGACGCGGAGAACGA
>JBBSSH010000039.1:0-15486 GCA_038242265.1 Propionibacteriales bacterium | reverse complement strand
GGTGGCCCTGGACTACCAGAAGGCCCACCCCGACACCTTGGTCATCGTCACCGGCGACCACGCCCACTCGACCCAGATCGTCAGCAGCGTGAACGGCGGACGCCAGACCGCCACACTGCAGACGGCCGACGGCGACCCGCTGATGGTGGCGTACTCGACCGGAATCGGCGGCTCCAGCCATACCGGATCCCAGATCCGCGTCGCCGCCGTCGGCCCCCAGGCCGCCAACGTCACTGGTGTGATCGATCAGACCGACCTCTTCGCCACCATGCTGGGCCGCACGCCGAGCACCCTGCCGGGTTCGGGGCCGACCGTCACGGTCACTGCCCAGCCCACTGCCCAGCCCACTGCCCAGCCCACCGCCCAGCCCACCGCCCAGCCCACCACTGCACCCCCGGGACAGCCCACCACTGCACCGCCCACATCTGCGCCGTCCGCCAAGGCGGTGGTTCGTCTGGCTGCGCCCAAGCGGGTGACCCGGCACGGGCGCGCCTGGGTGGCGATCGCCGCCAGTGGCGCCACCCGGGTGCGCGTGGTCCTCAGACAGGGCAGGACACGAGTCCGCCGGACCCTGGCCTCCGACGGCGGCACCTTCCGCCTCCCAGTTCTGCGCAGGGGGAAGGCCACGATCAAGGTCGTCGCCTCTGCCGCTGCGGGAAGGACCAAGGTCAAGCACACCATCACGGTGCGCTGAGCCGACACCGAGCAGCCGCGGCCCCGACGGGGGAGGCCGCGGCTGTTTCGTGCGCCCAGCCGATTCCCTGTCCCCATGGAAGGCGAGATAGGTTAGGCGAGCCTAAGCAAAGTGAGGACACCCTGTGAAGCCCTTCCAACGCCGCGTGGTGGCGGCCCTGACCACCTCCCTGCTCGCCGCATCGACCCTGTCGTCCTGCAGCCTTTCCGGGTCCCCCGACCTGGTGATCTACAACGCCCAGCACGAACAGTTGCTCGACGAGATCGTCCCGCTGTTCGAGGAGGAGACCGGCCTCGACGTCGAACTGCGCAACGGCAAGGACCTCGAGATGGCCAACCAGATCGTGGCCGAAGGGAAGGACTCCCCCGCCGACGTGTTCCTCACCGAGAACTCGCCCGCGATGGGCATCGTGGACAACGCCGGCCTCTTCGCCAAGCTTCCCGAGTCGGTCGTGGCCTCCATCCCGGAGCAGTACGTCCCTGCCGACCGGGCCTGGACCGGCTTCCTCGGCAGGTCGACGGTGGCGATGTACAACACCGATGCGCTCACCGAGGCCGACATGCCGGCCTCGATCCTCGACTTCGCCGAGCCCGAGTGGAAGGGACGCATCTCCTTCTCACCCACCGGAGCCGACTTCCAGGCCATCGTCTCCGCCGTCCTGGAGTTGGAGGGTGCGGACGCGACACTCGCCTGGTTGACCGGTCTCAAGGAGAACGGCGTGATCGTGCAGAACAATCTCGTCGTCATGCAGTCGGTCAACTCAGGAGAGGTCGATGCCGGGCTCGCCTACCACTACTACTGGTACCGCGACCGAGCAGAGAACGGGTCCGACTCCGACCAGTCCGCGCTGCACTTCTTCGGCAACCAGGATCCTGGAGCCTTCCTCAGCATCTCCGGTGCCGGGATCCTCGCGAGCAGTGAGCACTCCGAGGCCGCAGAGAAGTTCCTCACCTGGCTGACCAGCACCGGTGCCCAGCAGGCGATGGCCGACTCGTACGCCCTGGAATACCCCCTCAACCCCGGCGTGACTCCCAACCCGGACATCAAGGCCTTCGACGAGCTCGAACCGCCCAAGGTCGATGTGAGCAGCCTCAACGGCCCCCAGGTCACCGAGCTGATGACCAGGGCCGGCCTGCTCTGAACACCACCGGTCGCCGCACTCCGCCCCTGCTGCTGGCAGCCGGGGCGGCTGTGGCGATCCTGGCCCTCGTGCCGTTGCTCTACGTCGCCTTCTCCACGCTCCTGCTCGGTCCGGCCGATCTGTGGCATCTCCTGGCGCGGCCCCGGATCACCGAACTGCTCCGCAACACCGTGACACTGGTGCTGGCCTGCATGGGCGCGACAGTGGTCCTCGGTGTCGCGCTGGCCGCCGCGGTCGAGAACACCGACCTGCCGGTGCGTCGGCTCCTGCACGGACTGCTCGTCGCTCCGCTCGCGGTTCCCGCGTTCGTCAACGGCTACGCCTGGATCTCGCTCGACAGCCGGGTCCAGGGCTTTTTCGGCAGTTTTCTCGTGACCACGCTCTCCTACTATCCGCTCGTCTATCTCCCCGTGGTGGCAGTCCTGCGCCGCCTCGACCCGGCGTTGGAGGAGTCAGCCTGGTCGCTGGGCCATTCGCGTGCCCGGTCCTTCCGCACCGTGGTGCTGCCGCAGTTGCGCCCCGCGATCCTGGGTGGCGCCCTGTTGGTGGGCCTGCACCTGCTGGCGGAGTTCGGCGCTCTGTCCCTGCTGCGTTTCTCCACGTTCACCACCGCGATCTACGACCAGTACGGCTCGACCTTCAACGGCTCGGCCGCGACGGCGATGGCCAGCGTGCTGGTCTTCCTGTGCCTGTTCCTGCTGCTAGCCGATCTCCGCCTGCGAGGCAACCGCCGCTACGCCCGTCTCGGTCGAGGTGCTGCCCGCGGACGCACTCCGATCGCTCTCGGCCCGGCACGCTGGCCGCTCCTCGTCGGGGTCGCGATGTTGGTGACACTCGCGGTCGGGGTCCCCGCCTTCTCCCTCGTCCGCTGGCTGTTGGTCGGCGCCTCCACCGAGTTCCCCCTTGCAGACCTCGGCGCAGCGCTGGCGGCGACCGTGTCACTCGCCCTGGCGGGCGCCCTGCTGACGACGACGGCGGCAGTCCCGGTCGTCTGGCTGGCCGTGCGACATCGCGGCTGGGCCTCGACGCTCATCGAACGCAGCACCTACATCGCCAACGCCCTGCCCGGCATCGTCGTGGGACTGGCCCTGGTGGTCGCCTCGCTGCGACTGGTGCCGGCGATCTACCAGAGCGCCGGCCTCCTGGTCGCGGCCTACACGATCCTGTTCCTCCCCCGGGCCGTGGTCACGGTCCGCGCCGGACTGGAGCAGGCTCCGGTGGTCCTCGACGAGGTGTCCCTCAGCCTCGGACTGGGTCCGTTGCAGACGGCTCGACGGGTCACTCTCCCTCTCATCGCGCCCAGCCTGGGCGCCGGCGCAGCTCTGGTGTTCCTGGCGATATCCACCGAACTCACCGCCACCCTCATGCTGTCCCCGATCGGCACCCGCACGCTCGCCACCGAGTTCTGGGCCGCCTCCTCCGAACTCCGCTACGGCGCCGCCGCGCCGTACGCCCTCCTGCTGGTTCTGGTGTCGATCCCGGCCACCGTCCTGCTGATGCGCCACGAAAAGGTCCCGGCATGAGCAGCCTCGACATCGTCGGCGTCACCCGGACCTTCGGCCCCACCCGCGCCGTTGACGCCGTCACACTCCACGTGCCACCCGGCTCGTTCACGGCTGTCCTGGGCCCCTCGGGTTGTGGCAAGACCACTTTGCTGCGGCTCATCGCCGGGTTCCTCGTTCCCGACAGCGGCACGATCTCCTTCGGCGACACGGTGGTGGCCGGTCCCGGTGTCCGGCCGGTGCCACCACAGACGCGGCGCGTCGGGTATGTCCCTCAGGAAGGGGCCCTCTTCCCGCACCTCGACGTGGCAGGCAACATCGGCTTCGGACTGACCCGTGACGAGCGCGGGGGCGACCGGATCGACGAGATGTTGGACCTGGTCGAACTCCCCACCGCCTTTCGCGCCCGACGTCCCGACGAACTGTCGGGTGGTCAACAGCAGCGCATCGCCCTCGCCCGCTCACTGGCTCCTCGACCTGCCGTGGTGTTGCTGGACGAGCCCTTCTCCTCACTCGATGCGGGGCTGCGTGGTAGCACCGCCCGGGCGGTCCGTCGCGCTCTGGCTGCCACCGCCACCACCGCTCTGCTGGTCACCCACGACCAGAACGAGGCGCTGTCCCTGGCCGACCAGGTGGCGGTGATGCGAGCCGGGCGGCTGGTCCAGTCGGCCTCGCCGAGCGGCGTCTACCTCACTCCCAGCGACCCTGAGGTCGCGACATTCGTGGGTCAGGCCGTGGTGCTCGCGGCTGACGCCGACGGCGAGCGAGCATCATGCGCGTTGGGAGAGGTCTCCCTGCTCGCACCGGCCCACGGTCCCGTGAGCCTGGTCATCCGTCCCGAGCAGATCACGGTCAGGAGCGAGGTCGAACACGACGTCGGGGGCACCGCCGGTGTGCGTGGTGTCGTTGACGAACTGAGCTACTACGGCCACGACTCAGCCGTGCGCGTCACCCTCGATGACGCCACGTCCGTCCTGGCTCGTGTGCCCGGGACCGCCCACCCGGTGCCCGGCGACATCGTCCGTCTGCGCGTCACCGGTCAGGTGCGGGCCTTCGCCCGCCCTGTGAACGGATGACCGTGCCCGAATGACCGTGACCTCACCACGTCGCCGGACCGCTCCGGTCCTCGACCACCTGCGCCACGGCGACGTCGCGGCTCTCGTGGCGGACGGCAACGTGTGGACGCACGCCCAACTCGCGGACGCCGTCATGGCCCGGGCCGCCTCGTGGGGTCCCGCGCGACGCCTGGTTCTCGTCGAGGCGAGCAACGCCGTCGAGTCCCTGGTCGCCCACCTTGCCGCCCTCCAGCACGGGCACGTCGTGTTGGTGGTGCCCGGCGGTCGTGAGGACCAACTCGACGCGACGGTCCTGGCCTACGACCCCGACATCGTGTGCCGCATCGGTGAGCGGGTGGGAGACACCCGTGCCCACGACGAGATCCGCCGCATGGAGAGCGCCCACGATCTCCATCCCGAACTGGCCCTGCTCCTGAGCACATCAGGTACCACCGGCTCGCCGAAACTGGTCCGACTCTCTCGGGACAACGTCGCCAGCAACGCCGTCGCCATCGCCGACTACCTCGCCCTCACCTCGCATGATCGCGCGATCACGTCCCTGCCCCTGCACTACTGCTACGGACTCTCCGTCCTGCACTCCCACCTGGTCGCCGGTGCGAGCGTCGTCCTGACCGATCTCAGCGTGGTCGACGAGTGCTTCTGGGACCTCTTCGCCTCCGCCGGCGCCACGAGTTTCGCCGGGGTGCCGCACACCTTCGACCTACTGAGAGCCAGCGGGTTCGAGAAGAGGTCCCTGCCCCGACTACGCCAGATCACCCAGGCTGGCGGTCGCCTCGCACCAGCAGAGGTGGCCCACTGGGCGCGGTCCAGCCGCCAGCACAGCCGCGACTTCGTGGTGATGTACGGCCAGACAGAAGCCACCGCCCGGATGGCGTGGCTGCCACCCGGGCTCGCGGAGCAGCATCCGTCGGCAATCGGCATCGCGATTGCGGGCGGACACCTCCGGCTGGACGAGTCGGTGGACGAGCGACCCGGCGTCGGCGAACTGGTCTACTCCGGACCCAATGTGATGCTCGGCTACGCCCGCTCACCTGCCGACCTCGGCCGAGCACGCGACGTCCGCGAACTACGTACGGGCGACCTGGCGCGCCAGGTGGACGGTCTGTTCGAGATCGTCGGACGCTGCAACCGTTACGGCAAGGTCTTCGGTCTGCGCATCGATCTGGCCGCACTGGAGTCCCGCCTGCACGACGAGGTGGACCGCAGCGCTCGCGTCGTGGCCACCGACCGGGCCGTCCACGTCTTCCTCACCCACGGTCGCCGGTCCGGTGCCACCCGGGACCTCACCACCTCCCAGTGCGGTGTCCCCACCCACGCGGTGCACACGCACGTCCTCCCAGAAATCCCTCGGACGAGCTCCGGCAAGACCGACTACGCCTCCCTGCAGGCCCTGGCCGAACAGGAGTTCTCTCACCAGACATCAGCGAGGGCGGCCACCCCCACGACGATTCGCCAGGAGTTCGTACGGGTGCTCGGATGCCCGGACGCCGGCCGGGAGGACTCCTTCGTCGGGCTCGGCGGCGACTCGCTCTCGTACGTCGAACTGTCCACCCGCCTCGCGGACCACTTCCCGCGGGGTCTCCCGCAGAACTGGCACACCCGGAGCATCGGCGAACTCGACGCACTCGCCCGCGAGGAACCGGATCCCTGCCGCACACCCCGGCACACACCCCGACGCACCCGCCTGGACACCACCGTTGCCCTGCGCGCTATCGCCATCCTCTTCGTGGTGGCCAGCCACGTGGACCTCGTCTCACTCGAGGGAGGAGCCCATCTCCTGCTGGCGTTGGCCGGGTTCAACTTCGCCCGCTTCCAGCTCTCCTCGCCCGGCGGCGCGCGCCGGCGGTTGCGCCACGGGCTCTCCGGGGTGAGTCAACTGGTGGTCCCCTCCGCCCTGTGGATCGGCGGCATCGCGCTCATCTTCGGCACCTACCACCTCACCACCGCGCTCTTCGTCCGTGAGTTCGTCAACGACACCGAGTGGGACGACCAGTGGCAGTTCTGGTTCCTCGAGGCACTCGTCTGGATCACCCTCGCCGCCCTCGCCCTCACCTGTCTGCCGGGGCTGCACCGCGCCGAACGTCGCTGGCCCTTCGGCTTCGCCGTCGCAGTTCTGGGGGCCACCGCGCTCGCGCGCTTCGCCGAGGTCGGGCTGCAGGCCGGAGCGACCCAGCGCTACCTGACCGTTGTCGTCGCCTTCTTCTTCGCGCTCGGTTGGGCGGGGGCACGAGCCGACACCACCGGCCGACGGATCCTGGTGTCGGCGATCGCCATCGCCCTCACGGCAGGGTTCTTCGGCCAACCCATGCGCGAGGCCATCGTGCTGGGCGGCTTCCTGCTGATGCTGTGGCTGCCGCACGTCAGCGTGCCAGCGCCAGTGGCCCGTTGGTGTGGCGTCCTGGCAGGAGCCAGCCTCTTCATCTACCTCACCCACTGGCAGGTCTATCCACCCCTGGAGGACCGTGGTCACCAGTGGCTGGCACTGGTCGCATCGATCGGCCTGGGCATCGGCTACGGCCGGCTGGTTCGTCCACTGCATCAGGCAGTGGGGCGTGCCGTGCTCGGCTCGCGGTAACCTGCGCTGCGGAACGCCACCCGGCTTGTCGGCCGCTGTCCCCAGGAGATTTGCGTGAGTTTGAAGAAGGTCCTCATCGCCAACCGTGGCGAGATCGCCGTCCGCGTCATCCGCGCCTGCAAGGACGCGGGTATCGGGAGCGTGGCGGTCTACGCCGAGCCCGACCGCGATGCACTGTTCGTACGCCTCGCCGACGAGGCGCACTCCCTCGAGGGCGCCACGCCGGCCGACTCCTACCTCGACATCGCCAAGATCATCAAGATCGCCACAGCCTCGGGTGCTGATTCCGTACACCCCGGCTATGGCTTCCTTGCCGAGAACGCCGACTTCGCCCGCGCCGTGATCGACGCCGGTCTTGTCTGGATCGGCCCGCCGCCGGACGCCATCGAGAACCTCGGTGACAAGGCCAAGGCCAAGCACATCGCGCAGAAGGCCAATGCGCCGCTGGCACCTGGCACCAAGGACCCCGTCAAGAACGCTGACGAAGTGATCGAGTTCGCCGAGGCCAACGGCCTGCCGGTCGCGATCAAGGCAGTCTTCGGTGGTGGTGGACGCGGCCTCAAGGTGGCCCACACCATGGAAGAGATCCCCGACCTCTACGAGTCGGCCGTACGTGAGGCAGTGAGTGCCTTCGGCCGCGGCGAATGCCTGGTGGAGAAGTTCCTCCACCACCCCCGTCACGTCGAGACACAGTGCCTGGCCGACCAGCACGGCAACGTCGTGGTCATCTCCACCCGTGACTGTTCACTGCAGCGGCGCCACCAGAAGCTCGTCGAGGAGGCACCCGCTCCGTTCCTCACCGACGACCAGGTCGCCCGCCTCTACGACTCGTCCAAGGCGATCCTGCGCGAGGCCGGCTACGTCGGTGCGGGCACGTGTGAGTTCCTGATCGCCAGGGACGGCACGATCTCCTTCCTCGAGGTCAACACCCGCCTGCAGGTCGAGCACTGCGTCTCCGAAGAGGTCAGCGGCATCGACCTGGTGCGCGAGATGTTCCGCATCGCGGCGGGCGAGGAACTGGGCTATGACGACCCCGAGATCCGCGGCCACTCCATCGAGTTCCGCATCAACGCCGAAGACGGTGGCCGCAACTTCATGCCCGCACCCGGCACTCTGTCGGCCTGGTCGCCGCCCCAGGGACCCGGCGTACGCGTCGATGGCGGCTACGAGAACGGCGAGACGATCCCGGGCGCGTTCGATTCGCTCATCGCCAAGTTGATCGTCACCGGGCGCGACCGCACCCAGGCGCTGGAACGTTCGCGTCGGGCGCTGTCGGAGTTCATGGTCGACGGGATGCCGACCGCCCTGACGTTCCACGAAGCCGTGGTCAACGACCCCGCGTTCGTCGGAGCATCCACCCCCTCCGGCGAAGGTGCCTTCACGGTCTACACCACCTGGATCGAGACCGACTTCGACAACCAGATCGTGCCGTACGCGGGCGACTCTGCCGAGGCCGACGAGCCCGAGGAGCGTCAAAAGGTCACCGTCGAGGTCGGCGGCCGTCGGCTCGAGGTCGTCCTGCCCGCAGGGCTGGGTGGTCTGAGCGCTGGTGGCGGCGGCGCCAAGAAGCCCAAGCGTGCTGCCAAGAAGGCGGGTGCCGCCATCTCGGGGGACGCGGTCACGTCCCCGATGCAGGGCACGATCGTCAAGGTGTCCGTCGAGGACGGCCAGGAGGTCGCCGAGGGCGACGTCCTCGTCGTCATGGAGGCGATGAAGATGGAGCAGCCGCTCAAGGCGCACAAGGCCGGCACCGTGACCGGTCTGCAGGCCGAGGTCGGTGCGACCGTCACCAACGGCGCGGTCATCTGCGAGATCTTGGACTGAACCGACTCACCCACCCAGCCCCACGGTCTCGACCAGCACCCGCAGGTGATGCTCGAAGAGATCGTGGGGCTGCGTGAGCGTGTCAAGGCCGTACTGGCCGAACACTTCGAAGCTGACGCAGCCGAAGAGCGCCGCCCACATCAACAGTCCGCGCGAGATGACCTCGTCGGGGACGGTGAGCCCTTGGTCTTGCCGCATCCTGGCCAGGTCACGGCTCAGCCTGCGCGGCGATACGTCGCCGTCCCCCAGTCCGATGGCACCGGCCGTCCAGGCGTCCTCCCACACCTGCACGAGCCGGGTGATCACGCGCGTGCCAGGTCCCGTGGTGCGATCGGAGGGAGCGTGATAGCCGGGCACCGGACTGCCGAAGAGCAAGGCGTACGTCGCGGGCTCGGACAGCGCCCACGAGCGCACCGCGCGACCAATGGCCACGAGCCGTCCCGCGAAGTCGGTCGCATCCACTGACGCCAGTGCCGCGTCGACGGCATCGCCCAACTCGTCGTAGCCGTCGATCACGAGCAGGGTGAGCAGCTCGTCACGACTCTCGACATAGCGATAGACCGCGGACGACACCACGCCGATGTCTCGGGCGACGGCGCGCAGGGAGAGCCCGGCGGCGCCGCTCGTGGCGAGGTGCACGCGACCGATCCGTACGAGGTCTCGCATCGTCTGTTCGCGCGCTCGCGCCCGCGGGGTGGTGGCGTCCGTCATGCCCTGATGGTGGCACATCAGTGAGCACCTGTCATTGATGTGAGCGCTGCTCTTGCAATCTCATTCGAATTCCACCAAGATCGACGAAACGAGAGCACCGCTCTCCTTTCTCGCAGGAGTCCCCATGACCGTTCACACCAGGCCCGTCCACCCCATCCCGGCCCACCCCATCCCCGTCCATGTCGTCACCGGAGCCGGACCTGTCGGTTCGACCGTTGCGCTGCAGTTCGCCAAGGCTGGCGAGCGAGTGCGCCTCCTCACCAGGTCCGGCAACGGACCCGAGCACCCGCTCATCGAGCGAAGGCGGGTCGATGTCTCGCGCGCCGATCAGTTCGACGCGGCTGTCGAGGGGGCCACCGTCATCCACCACTGCATCCACGGCTCGGCCTATGACGCGCGCACCTGGCGAGCCGAACTCCCGACCGCGGAGGCCGTGGTGCTCGCCGCAGCGGGGCGCATCGGCGCCGTAGTCGTCTTCCCCGAGAGCCTCTACTCCTGTGGGCCCGTCGACGCGCCGATCACCGAGGAGACCCCACGTACAGCCACCCGCGGCAAGCTCGGAGTGCGGACCGCCCTCCTGGCCCAGCGAGCCGCCTCGCCCACCCCGACGGTCAGCGTGGCAGCCTCGGACTTCTACGGCCCCCTCGTGCGCAATGCCCATGCGGGCGAACGTCTCATCCCGACGGTCCTGGCAGGCAAGACCATGCGCGTGCTCGGCAGTCTCGACGAGCAGCACTCCTGGACCTACGTCCCCGATCTGGCCGACGCCATGATCCGGGCGGCCGCCACACCCCCACTGTGGAACACCGTCCTGCACGCACCCACGACCGCGCCGGTCACCCAGCGGGAGCTCATCGAGCAGGTCGCGGCAGTGGGCGACGTCGAGGTGCCTCGCATGTCGGCGATCCCCACCTGGCTGCTCACCACCATGGGGATCGCCCATCGGCCCACCCGCGAACTGGCCGAGACGGCCTACATGTTCGATCGGCCCTTCGTCCTCGACTCCAGCACCAGCCAGCGGCGGCTCGGCCTGACGCCCACCTCCCTCACTGCGGGGCTCAAGGCGTCTGTCGCGTGGTGGCGTGACGCTCCGGCCCAGCTGGTGTGACTTAGATAGCGAGCACTCACTTTTTATGTCAGACTGTGAGCAATGTCCTCCACCGTGCCCCCCACCGTTCCGCGCACCCAAGCTCAGCGACGCCAGAGCACCCGGAGCGCGCTGCTGGAAGCGACCGTCAGCTGCCTGGCCACCCGCGGATATGCCGCCACCTCAACCGCTGCCGTGTCCGCCGAGGCGGGGGTCAGCCAGGGAGCTCTCTTCCGCCACTTCCCCACCCGACGGGCCCTCCTGGTGGCCACGGCGGAGCATGTCTCTGTCCGCAACATCACCGCCTTCGGAGCACTCAGCGACCCGGACGTGACGAGCGTCGCGGAGGTGGCGGCCGTTCTCGGCCACCTGCGCACGGTCGTGCTTTCCCCGGCCAATCAGACCTGGCGCGAACTGCTCGTCGCAGCACGATCCGACGCTGACCTGCGCGAGGCACTGCTCCCGGCGAGGCTGTCGTTCCAGCAGCAGATGCTGGAGGTGGCCACCGTGTGGTGGTGCGATCGGCTGCCACCAGATGACCTGGCCGCGGTGCTCAGCATCGTTGTCAACGTGCTCGACGGCCTGGCCTTCTCCGCACTCGATCCCGATCCGACCGCCCCACCCGGACGCACGGCCGAGCGCGCCCTGACCCTGCTCGCCGAGATGATCGTGCGCCACTACCCCCAGCCAGAATCCCAGGAGACCCGATGAGCACGGACGACTTCACCCCCGACGTCATCGTCGTCGGCGCCGGACTGGCCGGACTAGTGGCCACCCACGAACTGGCCCTGGCCGGCAAGCGAGTCCTCGTCCTGGACCAGGAGAACCGGCACAACCTCGGCGGTCAGGCCTGGTGGTCACTCGGCGGCCTGTTCTTCATCGACAGTCCCGAACAGCGTCGGATGGGGATCAAGGACTCCCCCGAGCTCGCCTGGCAGGACTGGCAGGGTTCTGCCCAGTTCGACCGGCTCGGCGATGGCACCGCCGGTCCCGGTCGGGGTGAGGACCACTGGCCAGAGCAGTGGGCACGGGCCTACGTAGATTTCGCCCACAAGGAGAAGCGGGACTATCTCCACGATCTCGGACTGCGGTCGCTGCCCTTCGTCGGCTGGGCCGAGCGCGGCGACGGACGAGCAGGTGGCCACGGCAACTCGGTGCCTCGCTTCCACCTGACCTGGGGCACCGGGCCCGAGACCGTGCGGATCTTCGCCGAACCGGTACAGCAGGCCGAGGCCAGAGGGCTCGTCCGCTTCGGCTTCCGTCATCAGGTGGATGAGGTCGTCGTGGAGGGTGGCGCGGTCGTCGGCGTCCGCGGCACCGTACTCTCCCCCGACGATGCCGTCCGCGGGAAGAAGTCGAACCGCGCTGCCGTCGGCGACTTCGAACACCGGGCTGCTGCGGTGGTCGTCACCAGCGGCGGGATCGGCCACAACCACGCACTGATGCGTCGCAACTGGCCCACCGACCGCGTCGGCGCCGCACCGGAACACCTGATCAGCGGCGTCCCGGCCCATGTCGACGGCCGTATGCAGGCCATCACCGAGATTGCCGGCGCGACGATGCGCAACAAGGACCGGATGTGGGCCTACGTCGAGGGCATCCACAACTGGGATCCGATCTGGCCAGACCACGCCATCCGCATCCTGCCCGGCCCCTCCGCGATGTGGTTCGACGCCACCGGTCGACGCCTCGAGGGCATGTCGGGCGTCCCGGGGGCAGACTCGATCGGTGCGATGAAACAAATCCTGGGTGCCGGGCATGACTACTCCTGGTTCGTCCTCACCCAATCGATCATCGAGAAGGAGTTCGCCCTCTCCGGCTCCGAGCAGAACCCCGACATCACCGGGAAGGACCTGATGTTCCTCGCCCGGAGTCGTCTCGCCAAGGGAGCTCCGGGTCCGGTCGAGGCCTTCAAGGAGCACGGCATCGACTTCGTGGTGGCCAGCACCCTTCACGAACTGGTCGACGGCATGAACCAGCTCTCGCGAGGGCCCCAGCTCGATGTGGACGAGATCGGGAGTCAGATCGTGGCCCGAGACCGTGAGCTCGACAACTCCTTCTCCAAGGACATCCAGATGATGGCGATCGCCAACGCCCGCCGCTCTCGCACCGACAAGCTCATCCGGGTCGCGAAGCCCCACCGCATCCTCGACCCTGCCCATGGACCCTTGATTGCCGTGCGGCTCAACATCTTGTCCCGCAAGACTCTCGGGGGCTTGGAGACAGACCTCGACGGAAGGTGCCTTGGCGCCGACGGTTCCGCCATCCCGGGCCTGTACGCCGCAGGCGAGGTGGCCGGATTCGGTGGCGGTGGGGTGCACGGCTACAACGCGTTGGAGGGCACGTTCCTGGGGGGATGCATCTTTTCCGGTCGAGCGGTGGGTCGCGCCCTGGGACGATGACGCCCTCAGCTGCGGTTGAGCACCACGGCAGCGGGATCCGGGTTGGCGTATTCGCTCACCTCTGGCTCGAGTCCGGTGATCTGCTCGTAGAGCGTGCTTGCCACCGCCCGCATCCCGTTGATCTTGGGGTGGAACGGCGCTGCGACGCCGGCCCTGAAGCGCGGGCCATTGACCCACGCCCGGCCCTTGGCGCAGACGTCGTGCCCGCGCGAGATTGCCTCGAGGTCGACGTAGATCGCGCCCGACTGTTTCGCTCCACGTCGCAGGGACGTGTTCAGCGCTGCGGCGATCGACGTCACCGGGGCAAGAGTCTCGGCAGAGACGCCGACTGCTGCGCAGGTGCCTTCGGTCGGCAGGATGTCTGGGTAGCCCACGACATAGATGTCGGCGTCGGGCGCTCTACGCTCGATGCGGCGGACCGCTCGCGCGATGCGGGTCTGCACCTTGCGGGCATCAGCGTCGAGTTGGGCGACCGGACAGAAGGAACTCTGCGAGCCCTGACAGCCGATCAAGCCTTCGTAGATCCCGAAGTCGTTGCCGCCCAGACCGAGAGTGACCAGGTCGGTGTCTGCGTTCAGAGCATCGAGCTGGGGGCGGGCCTTGTCTCCGTCGAACAACTGCTGTGGCGCATAGAGGTCGGTGGTGAGCGCTCCGGAACAGGAGACGTCGGTGTAGGTCGCCACGTCGAGCCAGTCGGCCAAGAAGGCTGGATAGTTGCTCCTCGACCGAGCGCAACCTTGCGGATCAGCACGCATGGTGGAGATGAACGGTCCGGCCGTGAACGAGTCGCCCAGAGCCACGTAGTTGATCGAGGGGGTCAGTTGATCCGGGGCTGCGGACAGCGGAGCCGGCACCGCTGCCCCGGCATCTGTGCCGGTGTCCTGGCACCCTGTTGTTGCCCACGCCAACGCGAGGAGCACTCCGATCAGCCGGGTGGAACGACTCACGACCTGGCCGGGCCCTTCTGTCGGGGTGCCACCTGGAAGGTGAACCAGTCGGAGTAGAGCCCGAGGATCGAGCGCAGGGTGTCGCCACTGATGCGCGCAGTGCCCGTGGTGCCGATGAACGCCATGTCGGTGGGGCGTCCGCCCCAGTCGCCGTTGCCGTCACGCGTGGTGACCTCGATGCTCGTGAGATCACCGATGCTCGGCCAGTGCTGCTCGATCTGGGCATCGTCCAAGGTCGTTGTCCATGTCGAGTACTTGTGCGAAGTCGCGCCGTCGTACGGGTCAGCCTGCGCCACCAGATAGGGCATGGAGCCAGCCGAGGAGAAGCCGCCATCGCTGGCAGAGAACTGGGTGAATGCCGGGCGACCCTCGTAATAGAGGCCCATCTTCGCCGTGACCTCGATGGCCGCATCGGCGTCCGGGTATTCGTCGTCGACGCCGCCGTAGACCTGACACTGGGTGGTGTCGCAGATGTCGTAGTGCCCGGCGGGCGGATGCGAACGCTCGAAGGCGGCGTAGGTGCGCGCAGCAACTGATTGGGCGCGGACCGCGTCGGCCGCCCACAGCGGCGGCACCTCGCGAGGCACCACACCGCGCAGGTACGACTCCATGGTCAGTCGGTTGACGGTCTGGCGCTTGGCGCCGACTCGTGGCCCCACGGATTGCAGAGTGCCGCGATAGGTCCGTCGACCGCCCGGTGCCACCAACGTCAACATCTTTGTCGTGGAGGAGAACTCAGCCTCGCCGGGCAACTTCTTCCATGTTCGCCAGGTGGCTCCACGCGTGAATTGCACGGCAGTGCCCTGACCCTTGGCGATGAGTCGCCACTTCTTGACGCTGGTGGGAGGGAGACGCCATGACCGCTTCCCCTTCAGACTGCGCACCGTCAGACCGGGAGCAGCCACCACCTGGACGTCCGGGGTGGTGTCGGCAGTGAGCAGGACGCTGATCTTGCCGCCGATGCGGGCCCACGTCGTGCCGGGGTAGTAGAACTCGACGATCTGCTTCCACCCCATGCCCTGCTGCGCGGCGCCGAGAGCGCCGTACTGGGACAGCCCGTGCCCGTGTCCGAAACCGTGTCCAGTGACGGTGATCGCGGTGTCTCCCGGGGTCAGCCAGGTCTCAGGTTCACGCTGCTCAGCAGCGTGCGCAGGCAGCGTCGGCAGGAGCAGCGCGCACGCCACGAACGCCGTCAGCGTGGGAAAACGAGACATGGACTGATTTCCTCCCGAGTGGGCAACTTCGAACAGGACGGTCTGAGTGGGAAACAGGCCGAATTGTCGAGCGTACACGCGCCCAAAGAGCCCCGCGAGGGCTTGTACACATCTGTGCCAGACTCGACGCATGTTCCTGGGGCGGCGGCGAAGACGTGAAGAACAGCTGTTCGCAGCTGAGCGGTGGCGCGCTGCACGCCGCCTCCTCGAGGAAGACGTCACCGTGCTGGGTGAGCAACTCAGCGAACTCCACATCGACACCCTCACCGACGACCTCGACCCGGTCCAGCAGGAGCACTACCGCCGCGCCCTC
>JBBSSH010000038.1:0-19244 GCA_038242265.1 Propionibacteriales bacterium | reverse complement strand
AGCACGGCGCCAAGACGCTGGCCCGTCAGCTCAACAAGAGCGGCGTGCCGAGCGTGGAACTGCACGGCAACCTGTCGCAGAACGCCCGTACGCGCAACATGGAAGCCTTCCAGACCGGCAAGGCGAGCACGCTCGTCGCGACCGACATCGCTGCCCGTGGCATCCACGTCGACGACGTCGCCCTCGTGGTCCACGCCGACCCGCCGGTCGAGCACAAGGCCTACCTGCACCGTTCCGGTCGTACGGCTCGCGCCGGCAACTCGGGCACCGTCATCACCTTGATGACCGACGAGCAGGTGCGCGACGTGCGTGACCTGACCCGTCTGGCCGGCATCAAGCCGACCACCACCAAGGTCGACGGTCCCAGTCACCCGATGCTCGGACAGCTCGCCCCGGGTGAGCGCGTGCTCGTCCTCGGTGGCATCGAGCTCGAGGTCCCTGTGTCCACCGGCGGTGGCTCCTCACGGGGCGCCAACGCCCAGCGCAAGCGGGCCCGTAGCACCGGTCAGACCAACGGTCAGTCGCGACGCGGCAACCCCACGGGCGGCTCGTCCGAGGGTCGTGCCAGTGGCGGCCAGGGGGGCGGCCAGGGTGGCGGCCAGCCGCGTGGTCGCTCAGGTCAGGGCGGCAAGCCTGCCGGCCAGGGTGGCGGCAACTCCGGTGGTCAGTCACGAGGTCAGGGCGGCGGTCAGGGCGGCAGCCAGCGTCGCAGCGGCGGTGGCGCCAAGAGCGCCAGCACCGGTGGCGGTGGCGGGAGTCACAGCGCCGCGTCGTTCTCCCGCGGCCGCTGAACCCCGCTGATCCAAGGCCCCCATCTAGGCTGGGGAGCATGGTCGACTGGCTACGGCGTTCGCTGTGGGATGTGGTGCCGCGTGAACATCGCGACACCCGGTCAGGGCTGCGCCGTCGTCAAGTCGTGACGCTGGCGTTCGTCCTCCTAGGAGCGGGCACTCTGGCCTACACCCTGCGCATCGAGCCGGGCAGTCGGATCTTCTATCTCTCCACGTTGTTGCTGCCGCTGGTGTGGGTGGTGGGCGCCTTCGCGTCCGGCCGCCTGCACCTGGGGCGGCGCGTGTCGGCGAAGACCGTGGCACGGCGCCCCGTCGTGGCGCCCGTGGCGCTGGGGCTGTTGTTGGCCGGAGTCTTCGTGCTCGGCGGGTTGGTCGTGCGTCAGATCGACCCGCTGGAGCAGTACGTCTCCTCCGTGCTGGCGTATGCCGACCAGGGGTCGGTGCCCTTGCTGCTGCTGATCACCGTGATCAACGGCATTGCCGAGGAACTGTTCTTCCGTGGGGCTGCCTATGCCGCGATCCCGCGGCATCCGGTGGTGTGGACCACTGCCCTCTACGTCCTGGCGACCCTGGCGACCGGCAACGTGATGCTTGCCTTCGCCGCCATCATGGTGGGCGCGGTGTGTGGTCTCCAGCGTCGCGCCAGTGGGGGTGTGCTTGCACCGATCCTGACGCACGTCACGTGGTCGGCATCGATGCTGCTGCTGCTACCCCTGGTCTTCGGCTGACTGTCGCCGCTCCTCCAGCGCGCGGCGTACGGACTCCTTGTAGGTCAAGGGCTCACCCGGCACGACGTCTCGGATGGAGGTGTCGGTGACCAGCACCTCGGTGGACATCGAGTCGATGAGGTTGCGCCCCGTCGTGACATCGACGTCGGTGACCAGGGAGAGCCAGTAGGACGAGAGCTGGGGCGTCAGCACCGGGATGGTGAGCATCACCAGGCGTTTGCCGGTCGAGACCTCGGAGGCGATCTGCATCATCTCGCGGTAGTCGAGCTGGTCGGGACCTCCGATCTCGAAGACCCGATCGAGCGCGTCCGGGTGGTCGACCACGCCGACGAGATAGCGGATGACGTCATCCAGCGCGATGGGTTGGGTCTTGGTCGAGACCCACTTGGGCACCACCATCGCCGGCAGGTTCTTGATCAGTTGGCGGGTGATCTCCCAGGAGATGCCCCCATGACCCACCACGATCGCGGCGCGCAGCACGGTGACCGGGACCCCGTCCTCGCCGAGGAGGCCCTCGACCTCGCGCCGAGAGCGCAGATGGGCCGAGAGCTGCTCGTCGTCGTCACCCAGGCCACCCATGTAGATGATCTGGCGGACGCCCGCGTTGGCCGCAGCCGCGCTGAAGTTGCGGGCCGCGTCGGCGTCCTTCTTCTCGAAGTCGGGATCGTCGAGGGAGTGGACGAGATAGACGGCGACGTCGGCACCCTCCAGTGCGATGGCCAGGGCCGCGGGGTCCATCACGTCGGCACCCACCGCCTCGCCGGGCCCGTCGTACTTCTCCGGGTGGCGCGTCATCGCCCGGACCTCGTGGCCGGCCTCGATCAGAGCGGGGACGAGTTTGCGCCCGATGAAGCCGGTGGCACCTGTGACAAGGATGGTGGACATGGCGCCAGCCTGCCAGTGATCGACACGCAAGGCATCCCCGCGCGCCGAATCAGGTGCTGTCATGAACCGGCTTCTGCTCGTACGAGGCGGAGCTGGCGTCCATGGCCTGCTCGTAGGCGGTCACCAGGCCGGCGATCGTGAGGGGCTTGAGTCGGGCGATCATGTCGCGCAACTCCTCGGCGGTGCCCCCGGCTTCGCGGAAGGGGGGCCAGATCACGGTCCGCACGATCTCGGAGAGTTCGGCGGCGACCTGTCGCCCGTGCTCGGCATAGATCGCCGCGACCGCGGCGGCGGCCTCGGCGGGGACGCCGATCCCGGCAAGGCCCCCAGCGACGTCGACGTCGCGGTCGCCGGTCACCGGGGCTAGGAGGGACAGGTGCAGGGCGATCTCGGCGGGGCTGGCCGTGTCGGGGATGTGTTCGACGTACTTCTCGATGGCCGACAGCGTGAAGCCATGGCCCTGGAGTTCGCGGACCAGTTCGAGGCGGGCCACGTGGTCGGGTCCGTAGAAGCCCGAACGACCGCGGCGCACGGGGGAGGGCACCAGGCCGCGGGAGGTGTAGAAGCGGACGTTGCGCACGCTCATGTCAACGCGCGTGGTGACCTCGTCAAGCGTCAGCAGTTCTTCCTTGTCCACGCGACCATCCTCTCCTCACTCTTGCCAGGGTGTGGTGCTGCACCGGGTGCCTCGCGGGCAGTGACGCCGGACACACAGGTTTGACTGTGACAGTAATGGTGTCACAATCATCGACATGGCAGAAGCATTCGTCTACGACCACATCCGCACACCGCGTGGCAAGGGCAAGGCCGTCGGCTCCCTCCACGAGGTGAAGCCGATCGATCTGGTCGTCGGACTCCTCGAAGAGCTCACGAAGCGCAACCCCGATCTCGACACCAGTCGTATCGACGACGTGGTGCTCGGTGTGGTGACCCCGGTCGGCGACCAGGGCGCCGACATCGCCAAGACGGCCGCGCTCAAAGCCGGCTATCCCGACACGGTGGCGGGAGTGCAGCTCAACCGCTTCTGCGCCTCCGGACTCGAGGCCGTCAACCAGGCGGCCCAGCGCGTCCGGTCCGGCTTCGAGGACCTCATCATCGCCGGTGGCGTGGAATCGATGAGCCGCGTGCCGATGGGCAGCGACGGCGGTGCTTGGGCGATGGACCCGGCCACCGCGCTGCAGACCGGCTTCGTGCCCCAGGGCATCGGTGCCGACCTGATCGCCACCATCGAGGGCTGGAGCCGCGAGGACGTCGACGCCTACGCCGCGCAGTCCCACCACCGTGCGGCCCAGGCGTGGGCGAGCGGCTACTTCGACGGCGCCATCGTCCCGGTGACCGATCTCAGCGGACTCACTGTGCTCGACCGCGACGAGACCATCCGTCCCGACACCACGGTGGAGAGCCTGGCCGGTCTCAAGCCGAGCTTCGCCCAGATGGGTCGTGACGCCGGCTTCGACGACGTCGCCCTCGAGAAGTACCACTGGATCGAGCAGATCAATCACGTCCACCACGCCGGCAACTCCTCCGGCATCGTCGACGGCGCGGCCCTGATGGCGATCGGCACCGAGGAGGTCGGCACCTCCTTGGGACTCACCCCGCGGGCGCGGATCATCTCCACCGCCGTCTCCGGCGCCGACCCCACGATCATGCTCACCGGTCCTGCGCCGGCAGCCCGGAAGGCTCTCGCCCGCGCCGGTCTCGAAGTCGGTGACATCGACCTGTTCGAGATCAACGAGGCCTTTGCCGCGGTGGCCATGCGCTTCATGCGTGACATGGGGATCAGCGCCGACATCACCAACGTCAACGGCGGCGCCATCGCGATGGGCCACCCGCTCGGTGCCACTGGCGCGATGATCCTCGGCACCCTTATCGACGAGCTCGCCCGCCGCGGGCAGAAGCGTGGCCTCGCCACGCTGTGTGTCGGCGGCGGCATGGGCATTGCCACCATCGTCGAGCTGGTCTGAGAGCCGTGTCTGATGGGCTCGCTCCGCTCGCCGATGCTCGGCGCGCCAGTAGGCCCCGTCTTCCCTCCTCGCCTGCTCGCTGCGCGCGCGTTGCTCGTCGGTCCAGACCCGGCCGCGCGCCTCGCTTGAGCCTCGCTCGTCTCCTCTCCGATTGGACGGACCTCTCATGACCGAACACCAGACCGCTGTGCGCTACGACCGCGACTCGGACGGCATCGTCGTCCTCACGCTCGATGATCCCAACGCCAGCGCCAACACGATGAACGACCTCTACAAGGCGTCGATGGAGGCTGCTGTCGAGCGTCTCCACGCCGAGGTGGCCGAGGACGAGAAGAGTGTCACCGGCGTGGTGCTCACGAGCGCCAAGAAGACCTTCTTCGCCGGCGGCAACCTCAAGAACATCGCCAAGACGACCAAGGAGGACGCGGCCGAGATCTTCGCCATGGGCGAGGAGATCAAGGCCACCCTGCGCAAGCTGGAGACCTTCCCCCGTCCCGTCGTGGCAGCCATCAACGGCGCCGCCCTCGGCGGTGGCCTCGAGATCGCCCTGGCTGCCAACCGCCGCATCGCGGTCGATGACCGCACGGTCAAGATCGGTCTGCCCGAAGCCACCCTCGGTCTGCTCCCCGGCGGCGGTGGCGTGACTCGCGTCGTCCGCATGCTCGGCCTCCAGTCGGCCCTGATGGACGTGCTCATGCCCGGCACGCAGTTCGACCCGAAGGGTGCGCTGGACAAGGGCCTCGTCGATGAGGTCTTCGCGACCCGCGAGGAGCTGGTGCCGGCCGCGAAGGCATGGATCCTGGCGCACCGCGACGACGAGGATGTGGCGAAGAACCCGTGGGACCGCAAGGGCTACCGGATGCCCGGCGGCACTCCGAAGACGCCGGCTCTCGCCGCCTTCCTGCCCATGTTCCCGGCGTTGCTGCGCAAGCAGACCAAGGGTGCGATCTATCCCGCGCCTCGGGCGATCATGAGTGCCGCGGTCGAGGGCGCAGCCGTCGACTTCGACACTGCCTCGCGCATCGAGAGCCGTTACTTCGCCGATCTGGTGGTCAACCAGCAGGCCAAGAACATGATCCAGGCGTTCTTCTTCGATCTTCAGGCGATCAACTCAGGCTCCCTGCGTCCGCAGGGGATCGAGCGGTACGCCGCGACCAAGGTGGGCGTACTCGGCGCCGGGATGATGGGCGCGGGCATTGCCTATTCCTGTGCCCGTGCCGGCATGCAGGTAGTCCTGAAGGACGTCGCCCTCGAGAGCGCCGAGAAGGGCAAGGCCTACACCGAGAAGCTCAACGCCAAGGGTGTCGAGCGCGGCAAGATCACCCAGGCGAAGGCCGACGATCTGCTCGGCCGCATCACCGCGACCGCCGACCCCGCAGACCTCACCGGTTGCGACCTCGTCATCGAGGCGGTCTTCGAGGACCCGGCACTCAAGGCCCAGGTCTTCGCCGAGGTCATGCCGTTCATCAACGACGACGCCCTGCTGTGCTCCAACACCTCCACGCTGCCGATCACCGAGCTCGCCGCGGGCATCGATCGTCCGACTGACTTCATCGGCCTGCACTTCTTCTCGCCCGTCGACAAGATGCCGTTGGTGGAGATCATCCGTGGCGCGGAGACCTCCGACGTGGCGCTGGCCAAGGCGTACGACGTGGTGCAGCAGATCCGCAAGACACCGATAGTGGTCAACGACTCGCGTGGCTTCTACACCTCACGTGTCATCGGCACCCAGATCAACGAGGGTCTGACGATGCTCGGCGAGGGCGTCCACCCAGTCTCCTTGGAGCGGGCCGCGACGTCGGCGGGATATCCCGTCGGAACTCTGCAGATCAGCGACGAGCTCAACCTCGAACTGATGGCCAAGATTCGCAAGGCCACTTCCGAGGCTGCAGCACGTGAGGGCCGCGACCTCGGCCCCGACCCGTCGGGTGAGGTCATCGCGAAGATGCTGGAGCTGGGTCGGTCCTCACGGCTGGCCGGCGCCGGCTTCTACGACTATGTCGACGGGCGTCGTACGACCCTGTGGCCCGGTCTGGCCGAGACGTTCCCGGTGGCAGAGCAGCAGATCCCGATCCAGGACATGCGCGACCGCTTGCTCTTCATCGAGGCGCTCGAGACGGCGAAGTGCTTCGAGGAAGGCGTCATCACCTCGGCGGCCGCAGCCAACATCGGCTCAGTCATGGGCATCGGTTTCCCGGCGCTCACCGGTGGTGCTGCCCAGTTCATGACCGGCTACCAGGCGCTCGACGAGCGGGGCCGCGGCATGGGCGAGGTCGGCCTGGGCGCTTTCGTGGCCCGCGCCGACGAGCTGGCGCAGGCCTATGGCGAGCGCTTCCGTCCGACTGCGCGACTGCGCGAGATGCTTGCGAAGGGCGAGGCGTTCCCGGCCTGAGGTCGTTCTGGCCGTTTCCGGTCCGTACGGGCCGGAGGTCGGGGAGGATGGGCTGGTGAACGAGCCAGCCATCGATGTCCGTGACCTCTACGTGCGATTCGGCGACGTGGAAGCAGTCGCCGGCATCGACCTGAGTGCGGAGAGCGGGCAGGCCACCGCCCTGCTGGGTCGTAATGGCGCCGGCAAGTCGACGACCATGAAGGTCCTGGCCGGAGTCGTCCCGCCCACTGCCGGTCATGTCACGGTGGCCGGTCACGACGTCGCCACGGACACGCTCGCCGTCAAACGCGCGGTCGGCTACTGCCCGGACGTGGGTGGTCTGGTTCCCAGGGGCACTCCGTGGGAGCATCTCCAACTCAGCGCAGCGCTGCGCCGGATGGACGACTGGGAGGTCGCCGCCCGGGACCTGCTCGAGCGGTTCGAGCTCGGAGACGTGGCCCACCGCGTGGTCGGAGGCTTCAGCCACGGGATGAGCCGTCGGCTGAGCGTGGTACTCGCCTCCCACCACGAGCCCTCCGTGCTCCTGCTCGACGAGCCCTTCGACGGCGTCGACCCGATCGGCGTGGACGCGACCCTCGACGTGATCGCTGATGCGCGCGCTCGCGGTGCGTGCGTGCTGCTCTCCACCCACCTGCGCGAACTGGCCCTGGAGGCCTGCACGAGTGCTGTCGTCCTGCGCGGTGGGTCCCGGGTCGCTGCCCTGCAGGCGGCCGAGCTCAGCGGTGAGGCCTACCGTGCTCTCCTGGACTGACGGGGCCCGCGACACCGCTCACCTGCTGCGTTTCCGCGCCCGGACCGTACGCCGTCGAGGGCCGGCTGTTGCCGGGTTTGCGCTCGTCCTCGCACTGACCGCACTCTTCGCCACCTTCCCCGCACATCTCGACACCACCGGCGAAGGCCAGGTGGCCGACCTGCTGCGGCAGCTGATCAGGGGCGTGGAGGGCAACCTCCCCCTCGTCTTCACCGGGGTCCTGATGTTGGCCATCGGTTCGGCGATGAGCAGCGGCGGTGGCCGCGAACTGCTCTCGCGCTCCGAAGCCGCCGTCCATCCCATCAGCCCCGTCACCGAACACCTGGGCGCCCTTGCCCTGACCCCCGTCAACCTGGCCTGGCTCATCCAGGTGTGGGGACTGCTGACGATGACGGCGCTGGTGATCGCGCCGGAACGCCTCGTAGGTGCGCAGATCGTCGTCCTGGCGTGGGTCGTGGCTGCCACGGCCCTGGGCCAAGTGGTCGGCTGGCTGGTGGAGGGCGTACGCCGCACGACCCATGGCGTCGTGATCGTGCGTGTCGTGGGTGGGCTGATCGCCGTCGTGTTCGGGCTCCTGCATCTGGCCGGTCTGCTGCGGCCGATGGTTGACGTACTGCCCACTACATGGCTGGTGGAGACGATGGCGACCGACGGTTGGCCGCTGGTGACCCTGCTCCTGCTTGCTGTCAGCGTGGTCGCGGTCTGGTTCGGTGGTGCTCCGGCACAGTGGGCCCTGAGCCTGCCCCCGCGCGAGGAACTGCGCGTGGAGTCGGGAGTGCACGAGGCGCGACACCTGCCTGCGCCCCGGTCGGGCTCCCTCGAACTGGCACTGATGCGACGCCTGGACCGCGGATCGGTCTGGCGTTCGGTGGGCATGCGTCGCGGCCTGCTGGTGCTCGGTCTGGGTCCTGGCCTGGTCGCGTTGGTCGCTGGTCTCCAGTGGAGTTCGGTCCTGTTGCTGCCAGGACTGGCCGCCAGTGGTGCTGCGCTGTTGTTCGGCGTCAATGCGTGGTGTCTGGACGGCAAGGGCATGATCTGGCGCGAGACGTTGCCGATCGCGCCCTCCACCGTCTTCGACGCCCGCACGCTGGTCCTCGGCGAGTGTCTCGCGGGAGTCTCGGGCATCACGATCACGATGGCCTTGATGCGCAACGGCTTGCCGCCGCTGCAGATCGGCGTATCGGTCGTCCTGTGCTGGCTGGTCGTGGTGGTGCAGGTGCTCGCGATCTCGATGTCGTGGTCAGTACGTTCGCCCTACGGCGTCGACCTGAGCTCGCCGCGAGCAACGCCGGCGCCCCATGGGGCCATGGCTGGCTACGCCGGTCGACTTTCGCTCGTCACGACCATGACGGGCGTCCTCTTCGCAGCTCTGGCCGAGTTGCCGTGGCCGTGGGTGACGGTGCTGGTGGCCGCGTTTTTCCTGTCGTGGTCGGCCCGGCGTCTCGTCCGGGCTCGGCGGCGCTGGCTCGCGCCTGCGGAACGGGCGCGGA
Source organism: Propionibacteriales bacterium (assembly GCA_038242265.1). GTDB lineage: Bacteria > Actinomycetota > Actinomycetes > Propionibacteriales > Nocardioidaceae > Nocardioides. Next base: position 10,243 of record JBBSSH010000038.1, on the reverse strand, counting down.
TCGCGCTCACGGTCGCTGCTGTCTGAAGCCGAAGGACTGAGCACGTTTGAGGAGTGCCTCGGTGCGGTAGGTGGAGGAGGCTAGTCAGACGATCCTCGAGGAGCTCCAGGGCCTGGTGGGTGAAGGGGTTTCGCCGGACCGTCGAGTATCGCTGAGTGTCACTCCGACGGGTGCTCTCACCGAGTTGCGGCTCAGCGAGGCCGCATTGCGGCTAAGCCTCGAGCAGCTCAGCGCGGAGATCCTCAGCACAGCTGCCCGAGCGGCGGCGGAGGTCGCAGCTCGGATGAAGGCGACGTCTGATGGCGGGCATCCTGCGCATGGACTACGCCGCGCTCGACGAGTGCGTCTCCAGCCACCTCGAGGCCGCGGACATGGCCGGTGAGATCGACCAGGAGCGCCGGGACGCACGGCTTCCCCATGGCTCACTCGGCACACTGTCTCAGTCCGACGAGATCCAGGAGGCCTTCGACCAGGCCTACAACGATGCGGGTCAGTCGCTGCGCGACATCGCCAAGGCTTTGCGGAGCACCTTCCGGACGCGGATCACTGATCTCTGCGCGCAGATGGATGAGCTCGGCGCGGAGATGGGACGCACTGCGGAGTTTCTCGATGACGCCGCGATGGAAGGCGAGTTGGCCGAAACCTTGGTCGAGGACATCATCCGCGAACTCATCGAATGGGCGATCATCATGCTGGTCGTGTCGGCGGCCACGAGCGTGATCACGGTAGGGCTGTCGACTGCCGCGGGTGCGGCTGTGGCAGCGGCAAAGGCGGCTCACGCCGCTTCCAAGATCGCGAGGCCATTCGGCGTCTCAGCGTAAAACCTCGGGATGGGCCTTGCCGGTATCGCGGCAGATGAATATGACGATCAGCAACGTGGCGAGGACACCCTCCGGACACCGTTGCGAGACATGATCGACGACCCGATCAGAACGGTGTCGGGGGCCATCCCTCGCGGGGCCAGCGATGCGGCCGACCGGGTGGACGACAATATCCCGTCCTTCCCGGGAAGCTGAGCGCATGGTCCCTGCTCAGCGGTGTCCCTTCAGAACAGCTCCGGCGCCGGCAGCTGCGAAGACGACGACCACGATCCAGAACACTCCGAGTAGAACCACACCGATGACCGCGCCGGCCAAGAGCCCGCTAAAGCCAGCCAAGGCGTAGCCAGCCGCGGGGGGCACGAGCACCAGGATCAGTCGAATCACTGCAGTGACGACTTCCGTACCCAGCACCGAAAAGAACTCGCGACGAAATGAGTGACGAGGGGGCTGCGGAGAGGTCATGTGAGGCATTGTTGCAACGGCCTACGGGTGAGGTTGCGGGCGTAGGGTCCGAGCATGGGTCTCTATGGGTCGTCGAGCACCGTCTCCCACGCGGATGCGCAGACCGCGGCGCAGGACGGGGTGGCGGTCTACTGGCGTCCCGGTTGTCCCTTCTGCCTGGCGCTGCGAGTGCGGATCGGCAAGTACGCGGACCGGGTCGCCTGGGTGAACATCTGGGAGGACCAGGAGGCTGCGGCGTACGTCCGTGGGGTCAATGACGGCAACGAGACCGTGCCCACAGTCGTCATCCGCGGCGAGGCACACACGAATCCGAGTCCCGGCAAGGTGCGCAAGCTGCTCGCCTCGGGCTAAAACCAGGATTGAGGCACGGGCGGGGGCGGCCGAGGTTCCAGCCCTTTGGCGACGGTTATCGACCGTTGCGACGGGCAGGAACATCGGCAATCACCGGGTACCCGGTGATTGCGACGCGGCCCGCGCCCAAATGCATACGTGGTATACATACCCGGTATCCATCGCATCTCGGCGGTGGCGGGATCCGGGGAGACGCCGATGTCGGTGCGCCAAGCCATGCTGGCCCTGCTCGAGCAGGGGCCGATGTATGGCTACCAGTTGCGGGCCGAGTTCGAGCACCGGACGGGGGAGACCTGGCCGCTCAACATCGGGCAGGTCTACACCACCCTGGCCCGCCTCGAGCGGGACGGACTGGTCGAGGTCGTCGGGCACGGGGGTGCCGGCGACCTCGACCAGCCCGCAACGGAGAAGCCGGATGCTGGGCGCGCCGATGCGGCCCAACCGGATTCCGACCGGACCCATGTCACCTATCGCGCGACCGACGCGGGGCGGGCGGAGGTCGAGCAGTGGTTCGCCACGCCAGTGCCGCGCACCCAGCCGGCGCGCGACGAACTCGCCATCAAACTGGCGATTGCGGTCACGCTGCCCGGAGTCGAGGTCGACACCATTCTTCAGCGCCAACGCAGTGCCACCATGTCGGCGTTGCAGGACTACACCCGCCTGAAACGCAGCGGTCGTGCGGCTGAGCCGGATGAGCCAGCCGACCTGGCGTGGAGCCTCGTCCTTGATTCCCTCGTCTTCGACGCCGAGGCGGAGATCCGGTGGCTCGATCACTGCGAGGCCAGACTGCGTCGCGCGGCCCGCGATCGCAAGGACACGCTGAGCGCCGTAGCGGCGTCGACCACCACGAGTCAGCAGGAGAACGCTCGATGAACGCCATCCTTCACCTTGCTGCTGTCAGTCGGATCCACGGCGAAGGTGCGACCGAGGTCCATGCGCTGCGTGACGTCACCTTCCGGGCTCACCCGGGCGAACTGGTCGCCGTGATGGGGCCCTCCGGCTCCGGCAAGTCGACCCTGTTGACCCTGGCTGGCGGTTTGGATCGGCCGACGTCTGGTTCGGTCTGGATCGAGGGCACTGACCTGGCGAGCCTCGACAACGGCGGGCGTGCGCGGATCCGGCGTACGTCGGTGGGCTATGTCTTCCAGGACTTCAACCTGATCCCGGCGCTGACGGCGGCTGAGAACGTGTCGCTGCCACGCGAACTGGACGGCGAGCGCAACAAGGTGGCCCGTCGGCTGGCGATGGTCGCGTTGGAGGAGGTGGGGATCCCCGAGTTGGCGAACCGTTTTCCCGATGAGATGTCGGGCGGACAGCAGCAGCGAGTGGCGATTGCCCGAGCGATCGTGGGAGACCGCCGGCTGATCCTGGCCGATGAGCCGACGGGTGCCCTCGACACCGATACGGGTGAGGAGATCCTGCGCCTGCTCCGGGCTCGTTGTGATGCAGGAGCGGCTGGAGTGATGGTCACCCACGAGGCACGCCATGCGGCGTGGGCCGACCGGGTGGTGTTCCTCCGCGACGGAGTCGTGGTCGACGAGACCGGCGCGGACGAGCCCGACGTACTCCTCGCTGCCGAGGCCGCTCGATGAGCGGTTGGCGCCCAGCGCTACGGATCGCCCGACGCGACGCACTACGCCACCGGAGCCGCAGCATCCTGGTCCTGGTGATGATCAGCCTGCCCGTGCTGGCGGTCAGCGCCGCGGCCGTGGTCATCAAGACCGCCGAGGTGAGCGGGGTCGAAGAGGTGAGCCGCACCCTGGGCGCCGCTGATGCGCGGATCCACACCGAAGGCCGCGGCCAGGTCCTCCAACTGCCAGACCCGCGAGATTTCGGCTGGCGCCAGATGGACGTCGACTACGACGACCCGCCCACGCCGGACGAGGTACGAGCTGTGCTGGGCGCGCACACTCGTCTCCTGCCGATCACCACCGGGTGGGGTCGAGCCCGCGTGAGTGACCGCGTCATCGACTTCACCACCACGGGCGTCGACCTCTCCGACCCGCTCGCGGAAGGCCTCTTCGATCTCGAGCAGGGTCGGCTGCCCGAGGCCGAGGGGGACGTGGTCGTCAATGACCCCCTGCTCGCCAAGGGTCTGGCGATCGGCGACGAGATCGAGGTCAACGGGGCCGCCCGGCGCATCGTCGGGGTCGGGCGCGACGCCACGGTGCGTGACAAGCCCGTGATGCTCGGCTCCACCCAAGATCTGCCCGAGGACGAGGACAACATCCACGAGTGGCTGGTCGGGGCGGGACCGGTGTCCTGGTCACAGGTGCGCGGGCTCAACAGGATCGGTGGTGTGGTCACCTCTCGCGCGGTGCTGGCCGATCCCCCGGACGTGGCCTCGATGGCTGAGCAGATGGGCTACGACACGGGGCGCAACGAGGCGTGGGCGGTGCTCGTACTCATTGTGGTGATGGCGCTGCTCGAGGTCGTCCTGCTTGCCGGGCCAGCCTTCGCGGTGGGCGCTCGGCGGCATGCGCGTACGCTCGCGCTGATCGCCGCGTCCGGCGGAACCCCTGCGCAGTCGCGTCGGGTGATTCTGGGTAGTGGGATGGTGTTGGGCGCGGTGGCCTCTGCGCTCGGTCTGGTGCTCGGCATCGGAGTGGGGTGGCTGCTGCTGCCGCAGGTCCAGCGCCTCAACGGCGAGTGGTTCGGGCCCTTCGACCTCCCTTGGGGATATCTCGGCGCCACGGCGGGGTGCGGCCTGCTCTCGGCACTGCTGGCCTCCGTCGTGCCTGCGTGGTTGGCCAGTCGTCAGGACGTGGTCGCGGTGCTGGCCGGGCGACGTGGGGACCGTAAGGCGCGCGCCGCGACGCCCATTCTGGGACTTCTGCTGCTCGGGCTCGGGGTCGTCGGCTCGGCCTATGGGGCATGGGCCATCGACTTCTCCCGAGACGGGGGGCTCTGGATCGCGGTGTGCGCAGTGATCTCGGTCCTGGGCATGATTCTCGTGGTGCCCGTGGTCGTGACCGTGATCGCGAAGATGTCCGGCAGACTGCCGCTGACTGTCCGCTATGCCGCGCGCGATGCGGCGCGACACCGCGCCCGTACGGTCCCGGCGGTGGCAGCGGTCGCCGCCACGGTGGCTGGCGTGGTGGCTCTGGGGATCGCCAACGCCAGTTATGAATCGATGTCCCGGGCAGGCTACGTGCCCTCGATGGCGATGGGTACGGCCCAGGTCGTGCTGCCGGACGGGACGTTGGCACGCCCTGGGCAGAGCGAGGCCGACATGATCGCGGCAGCGCAGCAGCAGTGGGTGCTGGCCGCCGAACTGGCGGTCCGAACGGTGCCTGATGCCGTCATCGAGTCAGTCGTGGGCGTGCCCGAAGCCCTGCCTGATGAGGGCTGGCTCCGCGTCAGTTTCCGTCCCGACGGCCGCGTCGGTGAGTGGGACTGGGGCGGCTACAGCGGCTGGGGCGTCTCAGGGGTGTTGGTCGCAGATGCGTTGCCCTCGCCCCTGCGCTTTGCACTCAAGGAAGATCAGACAGACGCCGCAGACAAGGCGCTGGCGGCCGGCAAGGCGGTGGTGTTCACCTCCCGCCCCGTGGTCAACGAATCGATGCGTGTGGTCACCGAACGAACGGACGGGAACGGGAAGTCCGACCGACGACGCCATGATGGTGTGCCGGTCAGTTTCGTCGAAGTAGACGACATGGCGCCCGCGACTGCCGTGCTGCCTCCGGCGCTGATCGAAGAGTTGGGACTGCCGGCGGTGCCCATGGCCCTGATGATCAGCGACACCGACATCACGAAGGCCCAGGAGACCGACCTCAAGGAAAGCCTCGGCGGCGCCATCTCCGATGTGGAGGTCGATGTCGAGCGTGGCTACCAGCGCTCCGCGACGAACATGATCATCACGCTCGTGCTCTTCACACTGGCAGGGGTGCTGATGCTGGGTGGGACGCTGACCGCCACCTTCCTGGCGCTGTCCGATGCGCGTCCCGACCTGGCGACGCTGAGCGCGGTGGGAGCTTCGCCTCGTACCCGACGCGGGGTGGCTGCGTCGTACGCCGTGGTGGTTGGCCTGGTCGGTGCGTTGTTGGGGGCAGGGGTCGGTTTCATCCCGGGCATCGCCATCTCGCATCCGTTGACGTCCCTCGCCGGCAGCGGCACGTATCTCGACATTCCGTGGCTGCTGATCGCGGGGCTCGTGGTGGCTCTTCCTTTGCTCACCGCCGCGATCGTCGGGCTGACTGCTCGGTCGAGGTTGCCGTTGGTGGCCCGGTCGGACTGAGCCCCCCACCACGCCGCACAGGCTGGGCAATTAACAGTCAGGCTTGACTGTTTGTTTGTTGGGGGTGACCATAGAGATGTGACCATCACCCGGGTGACCCAGGCCGACCGGACCCGCGCCATGCGCGCCCGGCTGCTGGAGGCGACGATCGAGCTGGTGATCGAGCGCGGCTTCGCCGCCACGTCGACCACGGTGGTCTCCGAGCGGGCCGGGGTGAGCCGGGGCGCACAGTTGCACCACTTCCCGACCAAGAACGATCTGGTCGTCGCCGCGGTGGAGCACCTCACCGAACTGCGTGGGGCTGAGCTCGAGGCGGCGTTCGGCGAGCTGCCCGGTGGCGCCGCGCGCACGCAGGCCGTACTGGAGATGCTGGGCGACCATTTCGCCGGACCGGTCTTCACCGCCGCTCTCGAACTCTGGGTCGCTGCGCGCACCGACGAGCAGTTGTTCGCAGCCGTCGCGCCGCTGGAGCAGCGGATCGGTCGCGAGACCCACAAGCTCACGGTCGCTGCGCTGGGGGCTGACGAGTCGAAGCCGGGCGTACGTGAGTTGGTGCAGGGCACCCTCGACCTGGTCCGCGGACTGGGCCTGGCCAACACCATCACCGACGACACCGCCCGGCGCCGTCGGATCCTCCACACCTGGGCCGAGGCCCTCGACCAGCAACTCGCATGAGTGCCACGACCGTGCCCCCCGTGCTCGACAAGGAGTCCACATGACCGATGTGCTGTCCCAGGTCCTCGCCGATCTAACTGCCGAGGGCGACCGGCTCGAAGCGCTCGTCACTCCGCTCGACGAAGCCGGCTGGCGTACGCCCACCCCGGCGCCCGGGTGGGACGTCGCGACCCAGGTGGCGCATCTGGCCTGGACCGATGAGGTCGCACTGAAGGCAGCGACCGACAAAGGCGCCTGGGATGCCGTGGTGGTGGAAGCCATCACTGATCCGCTGGGCTACGTCGATTCCTGCGCGCTGGCGATCGGCAAGGACCCTGACCTAGTCACTCGCTGGCGTGCGGCCCGCGCCGCCCTGGCCGATGCGTTGGCGACCTACCCCCGCGGCGAGAAGATGCCTTGGTTCGGTCCGCCCATGTCGGCCACCTCGATGGCCACTGCCCGGCTGATGGAGACCTGGGCGCACAGCCTCGACGTCCATGAAGGCCTCGGCGTAGTGGTTCGGGACACCGACCGGATCCGCCACATTGCCCACCTGGGCGTGCGCACGCGCAATTTCGCCTTCAACGTGCACAGTCTCGACGCGCCCAGGGAAGAGTTCCGGATCGACCTCGTCTCGCCGACCGAGGACGTCTGGACGTGGGGCCCCGAGGACGCGGCCCAGACCGTGACCGGTAGCGCCGGTGACTTCTGCCGTCTCGTCACCCAGCGGATGCACCGCGCCGACACCGACCTGGTCGCCAGCGGCCCCGACGCCGATCGCTGGCTCGACATCGCGCAGGTCTTTGCCGGTCCTCCCGGCGAGGGACGGGCGCCCCGATGACGCAGCACCCCATCGGAGCCCCGGGCCGCACTGCACCCCTCGAGCGAGCCGTCCGGATCGGCAACTGCTCCGGCTTCTACGGCGACCGGCTCAGCGCGATGCGCGAGCAGCTCGAGGGCGGTGTACTCGACGTCCTCACCGGTGACTACCTCGCCGAGCTCACCATGCTCATCCTCGGCAAGGACCAGATGAAGGACCCGAGCCTCGGCTATGCGCGGACATTCGTACGCCAGGTCGAGGACTGCCTGGGCTTGGCACTGGAGCGCGGCGTGAAGATCGTCGCCAACGCCGGCGGACTCAACCCCGCCGGACTCGCGGACCGGCTGCGTGCGGTCGCGACCGGGCTGGGTCTCGACTCCGTCATCGCGCACGTGGAGGGCGACGACGTACGCGATGTGGCCCGGGATCTCGGGTTCGGCGAAGACGCGCTCACTGCCAATGCCTACCTCGGCGGCTTCGGCATCGCTGCTGCCCTGCGCGCCGGGGCCGACGTCGTCGTCACCGGTCGCGTCACCGACGCCTCCCTGGTCGTGGGGCCGGCGATGGCGCACCACGGTTGGGAACCGACCGACCTCGACGCGCTTGCCGGCGCGGTCGTGGCGGGTCACGTCATCGAGTGTGGCTGCCAGGCCACGGGGGGCAACTTCAGCGGCTTCCTCACGCTCCCCTCGGTGACCTCTCCTGCGACTTCCGCTGCCGTGGCACCCATGGGCTTTCCGATTGCCGAGATCGCCGCCGACGGATCGAGCGTCATCACCAAGCACGACGGCACCGGTGGCGCCGTCACCCTCGACACCGTCACCGCCCAGCTGGTCTACGAGATCCAGTCCGAGCGCTACCTCGGACCCGACGTCACCACCCGCCTCGACACCATCGAGCTGAGTCGGGTCGGCCCCGACCGGGTCCAGATCTCCGGCGTACGTGGCGAGATCCCGCCTGCGCGACTCAAGGTCTGCCTCAACGAACTCGGTGGCTGGCGCAACGCGGTCGAGTTCCAGCTGACCGGTCTCGACATCGAGGCGAAGGCCGCACTCGTACGTCGTCAGCTCGAGGCAGCGTGGGGCGACTCTCGCCCTGCCGACGTGACCTGGACGCTCGGGCCGTTGCCGCGTGCGGACGCCGACACCGAGGCCGGAGCCTCGACGTTGCTGCGCTGCGTGGTCAAGGACGCCGACCCGAAGATCGCCGGCAAGGGTCTGACCGTGCCGGCCGTGGAGTTGGCGTTGGCGAGCTACCCCGGTTTCACCATGACCGCGCCGCCTGCTCCGGCCACGCCGTACGGCATCTACCGGGCCGACTACGTCGACCGATCGGCAGTGACGCACACCGTCGTCCACGGCGACGGTCGGCGCGAGACCATCGCCGACCCTGCGGTGAGTGGGGCCGCCGCGGAGCCGGGACCGTCCGGGCGTACGCCCAGCCAGCCTCGTACGGGCCGCACCGTCCGCGTCCCCCTCGGCACCTTCGTCCACGCCCGCTCCGGCGACAAGGGTGGCGATGCCAACCTCGGTCTGTGGGTGTCCCGCGACGCGGACCGCCGCGCGGAGCGTGAGGCCTGGCTGCTCGGCGTCGTCTCGCCCGGGTGGATCGCCGACCTGCTTCCCGAAACATGTGACCTCGACGTCGAGGTCTTCGCCCTGCCCCGCCTCGGAGCAGTCAACGTGGTCATCCACGGACTGCTCGGGGACGGCGTCGCGGCGTCCACCCGCTTTGACCCGCAAGCCAAAGGACTGGGCGAATGGGCCCGCTCCCGATGGATCGACCTGCCCGAGGAGTTGGCGTGAAGCCAGACGAGATCATTGCCCTGCGCGCCACGGCCGCCGAGTTCGTACGACGTGAGATCGCACCGCACCTGCAGGAGTGGGAGGACCGGGGCGACATCCCGCGATCCCTGCACGAGAAGGCTGGTGAACTGGGTCTGATCGGCGTCTCCTTCGACGAGGAGTACGGCGGTGGCGGGGGTGACCTGATGACCAGCGTGGAGTTGCAGGAGGCGATGTTCGACGCAGGAGCCTCCAGCGGCCTGATGGCGGGCCTGTTCACGGCCGGCATCGCGCTCCCGCACATCGCGGCCACCGGCAACGCCGACCTGATCGACCGCTTTGTCCGGCCCACCCTGGCGGGGGAAAAGATCGGTTCGCTGGCGATCTCCGAGCCTGGTGGCGGTTCCGACGTGGCGCGCCTCACCACGCGAGCAGACCTTGACGGAGACCACTACGTCGTCAACGGCGCCAAGACCTACATCACCTCCGGCGTCCGCGCCGACTTCGTCACCACGGCCGTACGCACCGGGGAACCCGGCCATGCCGGCATCTCGCTGCTCGTGGTGGAGAAGGGCACGCCGGGCTTCACCGTCGACCGCGCCCTGACCAAGATGGGCTGGCACTGCTCCGACACGGCCGAGTTGTCCTACGTCGACGTACGGGTGCCGGTCGCCAACCTGGTGGGCGCGGAGAACTCCGGCTTCGCCCAGATCGCCGACCAGTTCGTGGTGGAACGCATCGCGCTGGCCGTGCACGGTTACGGCATTGCGTCGCGTGCGCTCGACCTGACCGTCCAGCACTGCCGCGACCGCAGCACCTTCGGTCGCCCGCTGGCCGCCAACCAGACCGTCCAGCACACCCTCGTGGAGATGCGTCGCCAGGTCGAGGTGGCCAGGATCTACACCCGCGACGTCGCGGCCCGGCACGCAGCCGGCGAGTTCGTCGTGGCCGAGGCGTGTATGGCGAAACAGACCGCCGTGGACTGCGCGAGCTATGTCTGCGACCGGGCGGTGCAGCTCTTCGGCGGCACCGGCTACATGCACGGCACCGAGGTCGAGCGGCACTACCGCGACGCCCGGATCCTGCCGATCGGGGGCGGCGCCGACGAGGTGCT
>JBBSSH010000037.1:0-19499 GCA_038242265.1 Propionibacteriales bacterium | reverse complement strand
CAGGCCCTCGACGAAGGCAGAGGTGTTGTCGAGGAAGCGGACGCTGAGGTAGATCTCGGGGTAGTCGTGTGCCAGGTCGTCCTTGCGAGGGTTGCCCATGCCGTCGGTGGTGTCGACGACGCGTGTGCCGCTGGTGAGGTCAAGGATCAGGGCTGTGGCTTGGGGCTGGTCGCTGAACCGGTCCTTGCGGCCCGACGTGGCGTCGATCAGGCCCAGGTAGCGCCCGTCCGGTGAACTGCCGAGCGATTCGACGTAGACGGTGAGGCCGGTGTCGATCACTTCGCCATCTCGGTCGGCGAAGTGGAGAGGCCCGGTGGTCATGTTGGCGTGATGGGTGCCGTCGTCGCTTTCGGCGGGGGTGAAGTAGACGCCGTCGCCGGCCACGACGTACGTCGTGATCGGACCGCCGGTGTCGAGGGTGGTGCCGTCGGCGAGGTGGACGGTGTTGCCGGTGGCCCAGATGAGTCCGCTGGTGTCGACCGGGTCGGTGCTGGTGGTCCACGCCGGGTCGTCGGAATCTGAGGTGCCCACGGTGTCGGAGATGCGGGCGCAGCCGGCTGTCAGCAGGAGAGCAGCCAGCACAGCTGCCAGAACTGCTGGCGTGGTCGTGCGTGCTGGCGTTGCGACCCGAGACATGGGGAGAGTATGCCCACCGTGTCGGCACTGAAACCCAGCGGCGAGCGCTCCCTCAGCCGGCACTCAGGCAGTTGAGGGATGCTGTGTTCCGTGAATGACGCGCCGACCACCGATGCCCGGCCGTGGTGGCGACTCCGCGACACCCCGGTGCCGGGCGGGGTGCCCGACCTGGCGAAGGCGCTCCTGTGGACCGAGCTGGCGATCGTCCTGTTCCTCTCGCTGGGCCGCTCGGCGGTCTACTCGGTCGTCAGCCTTGTCTCGGCGCTCACCGCGCCCGGGCCGTTGTCCTCACAGGCAGCGAATCTCAACAACTCTCTTGCACCCGACCGGCCTTGGCTCGACCTGACCTACCAGCTGCTGCGGATCGGCTTCGCGCTCGTGCCCGTCGCCTTGGCGGCGTACCTGCTCGTCCGTTCGGGCAACCGACTGCGCGAGGTCTGGGCGCGCGGGGGTGGCTGGACGACGTGGCGCGACCTCGGTCGCGGCGCTGGGCTGGCGCTCGGCGTCGGCTCGGCGGGCGTGGTCTTCTACCTCGCCACCTTCGCGCTCGGGACCAACCTCACCGTCGTCGCGCAGTCGCTGCCGGGCCAGTGGTGGCAGGTGCCGGTGCTGATCCTCGCTGCCGCCGAGAACGCCGTGCTCGAGGAGTTCGTCGTGCTGGGCTTTGTCCAGGTCCGGCTGCGCCAGATCGGCTTCGGCGACTCCGCGGCCATCGGGCTGTCGGCCCTGCTGCGCGGCAGCTATCACCTCTACCAGGGGCTCGGTGGCTTCGTCGGCAACCTGGTGATGGGCCTGATCTTTGGCTTCCTGTTCCGACGCTGGGGTCGGGTGATGCCGTTCGTGGTGGCGCACACGCTGCTCGACGTCGGGGCCTTCGTGGGGTACGCCGCCCTGGCCGGACGGGTCGACTGGCTCCCGACCCTGTGATCAGTCGTGCTCGCGGCGGCGGAACCAACCGCCACCCCAGAGCGCGACCAGGACCAGTACGGGCTGGAAGAACAGCCTGATCAACCGGGCGCGGTCGGTGTCGAGCCCGAAGGCGTCGGTGCCCTCGATGTACTGCCCGATGTTGCCCGGGAAGATGATGACGTAGAAAGCGGCAAGTAGTCCGCCGATGAGCCGTTTCTTGCCCGGCAACAGCACGAACGCGGCTCCGAGCCCGATCTCGAGTGCGCCCGATCCGAGCACGGTCAGGTCCTCGTCGATCGGGAACCAGCCGGGCACCTGCGCCTGGAACTCCTCGCGCTGGATGGTCAGGTGCAGGACCCCCGCCCCGACCATCGCCGAGCCGAGCAGGATGCGCGCGATCGTGCTGGCAAGAGAGGTCATGGAGCCACCGTAGGTCCTCAGGGGGACGGAGTCAGGACGGATGTTGCGACGTAGGTGGTGATGTCGGGACCTGATGCCTCCAGACGCAGCTCCGTGGGCCCGGGTCGTGCCTCAGGGAACACCAGAAGGTGGCTGAAGCGGTGCTGGGAGGGGGAGGAGAGATCCTCGTCGAGGATCGATGCTGCCCCGTCGAGCGTGGCTTTCACCTTCGCGCGCTCGATGTCGCCGGGGATCTGCCCGGAGACATTGACCACCGGCCACAACCGACCTGGCGATGCCCAGCCGGCACCGGCCACCCACGGGAGCCACGCGGCAACTGCCTCGCAGGGGGCCTTGACGTCGCCGGCTTGACAATCCGGGTGTTCCTCCGCCTCCGGCACCTCCTCGTACAGCGCTGCCGCCTCGTCCGGGATCGTGCGGTCGTCGGGTCCGGGGCCGACGCGCTGGGCGACGCCGTCGAAGGTGACCTCCACCGACACCTCACTCGCGTCGTCGACCGCCACGACGGCCATGCCGTCGCCCAGTAAGGCATTGGCTGGGTCGAGGACCACGCGCTGTTCGCCACTGACCAGGACCAGTTCGTGCAGGGCCGAGTCGGCGACGACCCGGTCGATCAACCCGCCTGGGCCGTCGCCGGGCACCTCCTTCCAGGCGAGGCCGACGAACTGGGCACCTCTCTCGGCGCGCGCCGGGGAGTCGTCGCGCACGCTTACGGTGTCCAAGAGGTCGAGGTCGGTGGTCCAGTGGAGTTGGAGGACCCCGGTCGGCAACTGCGCGGTGAGCATCGGCTCGTCAATCATGTCGAACAGCCGGGAGCCGCCCGTGAAGCGCAAGGCGCTGCCGGACTCCAGTCCACGCTCCCACAGGCCGCAGCCGTTGAGCGCGAGCCCGACGACGAGGACGAGACACCACATGGCCGACCGAGACTTCATCGGGGCATCCTGCCAGCACTCGGCCTGCTGGCCCGGATCAGGAGCCCGACGCTCGGATCAGGGCAACACCTTGCCCGGATTCATCAGGCCCTGCGGGTCGAGGGCGTCCTTGATGGCGCGCATCAGGTCGTTCTCCACCTCTGACCTGTACGACGCGGCAGCCGCCGCCTTGGTCGCGCCCAGCCCATGCTCGGCGCTGATCGAGCCCCCGGCTGCGGCGACCGAATCGTAGATCGCCTGCGAGATCTCACTGGCGTGGGCGTGCAACGCGGCGTCCGAGCCGGACGGCGCGCTGAGGTTGTAGTGCAGGTTGCCGTCACCGACGTGTCCGTAGGTCACCAGCCGGACGCCAGGGACGATCGCCTCAACGACCGGGGCAATGCCGTCGACCCAGTCGGCCAGGTCCGCGATGGGCAGGGTGACGTCGTGCTTGACGGCTGCGCCTTCGATCTTCTGGGCCTCCGAGATCCCTTCGCGTAAGGCCCACAGGGCGGCTCGTTGTGCGGGGCTGCTGGCGACGGCCGCGTCGGTGACGACACCCTGCTCGACCGCATCGGTCAGAACTGCTTCGAGCGGCGCATCGAGCGGTGTGGTCCCGGCAAGCTCGATGAGCACCGCCCACTCGGTGCCCGGTGCAGGGTCGTGGCTGCCCGGCAGGTGAGTGAGCACCAGGTCCAACGCCGCCCGGTTGACGATCTCGAACGTTGAGAGGTGCGCGCCGGCGTGCTCCTGCGCGATCGCGAGCAGAGACACGGCGCAGGTGACGTCGGGCACCGAGACCCACGCCGTCGCGTGCACGGGCGTGGCGGGGAAGAGTCGGAGCACTGCTGCGGTGATCACGCCGAGCGTGCCTTCGGAGCCGATGAAGAGTTGGGTCAGGTCATAGCCGGTGTTGTCCTTGCGCAACGCCCGTAGTCCGTTCCACACCCGACCGTCCGGCAACACGACCTCGAGTCCGAGCGCCAGGGTGCGCGTCATGCCGTAGCGCAGTACGGCCGTGCCGCCGGCGTTGGTCGCCAGGTTGCCGCCGATGGTGCAACTGCCCTCCGAGCCCAGTGACATCGGGAAGAGCCGGCCCGCCTGGGCAGCAGCAGCCTGGACGTCGGCGAGGACGACCCCGGCCTCGACGGTGATGGTGTTGGCGACCGGATCAACGGCGCGGACCGCGCGCATCCGGCCCAGGGACAGCACCACCTCGGAGCCGGTCGGGTCCGGCACCCCACCGCCGACCAGCCCGGTGTTGCCGCCCTGCGGCACCACCGCCGTACCTGTGTCGTGACAGGCCTCGAGCACGGCTGCGACCTCGGCGGTCGACCCCGGCCGCACCACCGCCAGCGCCTTCCCGCGGTGTACGCCCGTCCAGTCGACGCAATAGGCCTCGACATCGGCGACCTCGGTCAGCACATGCTCGGTTCCCACACACGTACGCAGCCGGGCCAGCAGGTCGGTCATCGAATCTCCCGTGCAGATAGGTCGTACCCAGCGCGCGTCTCTGGCTTCTTGCGTCGAGGTGTGGGAAGAATGTGGCATGGCCTCGGCAGACACCGCACCCTCATCAGGTTCGCCCACCGGATCTTCCCAGTCCGAATCGCGAGGAGCGTTCTCCTCACGCAAGGTCTTCATCCTTGCCGCGATCGGGTCGGCGGTCGGTCTCGGCAACATCTGGCGTTTCCCCTATGTCGCCTACGAGAACGGCGGCGGGGCCTTCATGATCCCCTACATCGTCGCCTTGCTGACGGCCGGAATCCCGTTCCTCTTCCTCGACTATGCGCTCGGGCACCGTAACCGCGGTTCGGCGCCGCTGTCGTTTGCGCGGATGGGTCGCGCTGCCGAAGGCCTCGGCTGGTGGCAGGTGGGCATCTGCTTCATCATCGCCATCTACTACGCCGTGATCATCGCCTGGTCGGTGCGATACACGATCTTTTCGCTCAACCAGGCGTGGGGCGATGATCCCAACGCCTTCTTCTTCAACGACTTCCTCAAGATCGGCGATCCCGGCATCGACGCCAGCCCCGTGTGGGGCGTGGTGATTCCGCTGGTGCTCGTCTGGCTGGCCGTGCTGGCCATCATGTTGCTGGGCGTCGAGAAGGGCATCGGGACGACCGCAGTCATCTTCATCCCGCTGCTGGTCGTGGCGTTCGTCGCGCTGGTCGTGCGCTCGCTGTTCCTCGACGGCGCCGGCGCCGGCCTCGACGCCCTCTTCACCCCCGACTGGAGCGCGCTGACCCATGCCGGTGTGTGGGCCGCGGCCTTCGGGCAGATCTTCTTCTCGCTGTCGATCGGCTTCGGGATCATGATCACCTACTCCTCCTACGTCCACCCCGACACCGACATGGTCGGCTCCGGGCTGGTCGTCGGCCTGGCCAACTCGGGCTTCGAGCTGCTCGCCGGTATCGGTGTCTTCGCGGCACTGGGCTTCATGTCCCAGGCCAACGGCGTCGCGATCAGTGAGGTCGCCGACGGTGGCATCGGGCTCGCATTCATCGCGTTCCCGACGATCATCAGCGAGGCACCGTTCGGGGCGTTCATCGGTGTGCTGTTCTTCGGCTCGCTGGTCATCGCCGGCATCACCTCGCTCGTGTCGATCCTCGAGGTGGTGATCTCCGCGGTCCGCGACAAGTTCGAGCTCACCCGCGTCGGAGCCTCCCTCGTCGTCGGTGTGCCGGCCACCGCCCTGAGCCTGGCGCTGTTCTCCACCACCAGCGGCCTCTACGTCCTCGACATCCTCGACCACTTCATCAACCAGTTCGGCATCCTGATGGTCGCGGTGATGTCCATGATCGTGGTGGCCTGGGCCATGCGGAAGTTGCCCGTGCTCGCCGACCACCTCAACCACAACGGCTCGATCCATCTGGGCCTGTGGTGGCGCCTGCTCATCGGCCTCGTGACGCCGCTGATGCTCGGCTACGTGCTGATCCAGGCTTTCTGGACCGACGTACAGACCCCGTACGAGGGGTACCCGACCTGGATGCTGGCCACCTTCGGATGGGGAGCAGCTGCCCTGGTCATGCTGCTGGGCTACGTCCTCTCGCCCGTCCCCTGGCGTCAAGGAACTGACTTCGTCGACTACGCACCGCTCGAGAAGAAGGGAGACCGGTCATGAGTACCTCTGCCATCGTGATGATGATCGTGGCCATGCTGATCATCTGGGGAGGCCTCGCCCTGGCGATCCTCAACCTCAATCGCAGCACCGACACCCCGACGCCCGAGGAGTGGCACCGCGACCTCTGAGCGTCCCGCGCTCTGCCCGGCCTCGTCGCCCGCCCAGCTACGGTGCGCACGACGACGGTGAGGCAGAGTGGCCCGGTGTTCGATGACGACGTGTGGCGCTATCTCCCCATGGGGTTCCTCCCCACCCTCGTCGCGGGGGTGGTCGTCCTGGGGCTGCTGGTGGCAGTGAGCCTGCGCAGCAGCCCCCGCATGCGGTGGCTTGCGGTGCTCCTGCTCATTCTGACGACGCTGGCGATCGTGGTGATGACTCTCAGTGGCGGAGCCCCCGGCCCCGACCCCGGCTCGCGCGTGAGCTTGCAGCCAGGTGCAGGGATCAGGAGCGAATTCGAGCACGCCAACCTTGCGCTCGGGGTGGTCATCGTCCTGGGCAACATCGTGGTGTTCATGCCCTTCGGGTGGTTGATCGCCGTTCTTGCGCGGTACGCGCCGTCCGTCGGCGTCCTGGCAGCCGTGGGTCGTGGGGCCCTGGCCGGACTGGTCTTCTCCCTGCTCATCGAGATGACGCAGTTCTTCGTCGGGCGGGTCAGTGACGTGGATGACCTGCTGCTCAACACTGCGGGTGCTCTCCTCGGGGCGCTGATCGGCGCTGCCCTGACCAGTTCCG
This sequence comes from Propionibacteriales bacterium, assembly GCA_038242265.1. Classification (GTDB taxonomy): domain Bacteria; phylum Actinomycetota; class Actinomycetes; order Propionibacteriales; family Nocardioidaceae; genus Nocardioides. The sequence continues at coordinate 12,767 of JBBSSH010000037.1, read as the reverse complement.
GACGACGGTCAGGGCCACCTGCGGTGCGTTACGGGCCCGTGGCGCCGACCCACGCATAGCCTTCGCGGAAACTCGGACGAGTCGGCACCCAACCCGTCGCGCGAAGTCGGGCGTTCGACAAGCGTTTGCCGTGTCCCCGCGCAGGGTCGGCCGGCAGCGGCGCAGAGGTCCCGAGCCGGTGGGCGAGGTAGGTCGCGACCTCGCCGAGTTGGGCGGGCTCGTCGTCGGTGCCGAGGTAGAGCTGGGCCGGCTTCTCGGGGAGGGTGAGCAGGTGCACGATCGCGGCGGCGGCGTCGTCGCGATGGATGCGGTTGGTCCACCGGTGCGGGTCGGCGGAGTCACCCTCGCGTACGGAGTCGACGAGTCGGGTGCTGGTGTCGTCGTAGAGACCGGCACACCGGAGCACGGTGCCACCGGGAAGTCGCTCGTGGAAGAGCTCTTCCGCGGCGAGCAGCACCTCTGCCGGTCCGTCCGGGGGTCGGGGCCTGGACGATTCGTCCTGGAGGACGGGCCGGGTGCTGCTCCCGTGCACCGCGGTGGAGGAGACCAGGACGGCGCGCTCGGGGAGGCAGCCCGTTGACGTCACCGCGTCGAGAGCTCGGCGCATCCCGTCGACGTACGTCGCTCGGTAGGCCTCCTCGGTTCGCGGGCGGGCAGTGAGCGCGACGACGAGGTAACGCGCCTCGAGGTCGGCAAGGATTGGTGTTTCGCGGGTGAGGTCGACCGACAGCCTGTGCAGTGGCGCAGGCACCCGGTCGGCGTTGCGCCTCAGCGCGAGGACGTCGTGGCCGAGATCGGCGAGCCGCAGCCCCACTGCTGAACCGAGGGCGCCGCAGCCGACGAGAAGGACATCCGAAGTCATCGAGGCACCGTACGCTTAACTGCGACCGGCTGCAGGAACCGTCGTTCTGCGGTGAGTCGTGATGGTGCTCCTCGGCGATCCGGGGGAGGGTGGGGCGAGCCAAAGGGGTGAGTGGTGGAATCAGCGAAAGATCTTCGCGTGTCCCGAGGGGATCCGTGGTCGGACGCGCTGACGCGTGCGTCGCTGCAGGTGTTGGCGGAGGGGACGGCAGTGCTGTGCGGCTTCCGCCATGCACTGATCAGCGTGCGGCGTTCTGACATGCTGGAGGTGGTCGCCACAGGCGGCGAAGGGGTGGGCGAGATGCTGGGGTCCGCACTTCCGGTGAAGGTGCTGGAGCGTGAGATGGATGGTGCAGACCGATGGGGCACGCTCCTTCGCTTCGTCCCGCACGAGCGTGCAGACGCCGAAGCACTCACCTACAGCTACATTCCCGACCTGGAGCGTGTCGATCACGAGGACAGTTGGCATCCGCTGGATTTGTTGGCTGCGCCCCTCTACGACGATGACGGAATATTGCGAGGGCTGTTGAGCGTGGACGTACCGGTGGATGGGCTCCGGCCCGGGCAGGTCCAGCGCGAGGTGCTGCAGCAGTACGCCGGGGTGGCGCGCAGTTCGGTGCTGGCGGCCCTGGAGCGCGAGGAACTGGGCGAACGGGTCCGACTCGTCACCGAGGTCCGGGAACTGGTCCGTCGCGCGGTCGGTGAGACTTCGCTTGAGAGCGTCCTCGAGGCCTGTCGTTCTGCCGTCGTCAAGGCCTTCCACGCGTCGGGCATGTGGCTCTCGGCCTTCGATTCGGACGGCGGGACGTCGACGACGTGGTATTCCGAGGGCGCTCACGATCGGCCGCGCCTCGAGGAGTTGGGTGCGCTGCCGAGCGACCTGGCGCGCCACTACTGGGAAGACCAGTACGTCGCCCACTTCTCCAGGACCCATCGGTCCCACCCCATCCTCTCGGACGACCACGCCTCGATCCTGCTCGACTTCATGGAGCGCATCGACATCAGTTCGGTGCTCTTCGTCCCTATCGGTGCCGGTGCCGAGTGTCTCGGCTTTCTGGTGCTCGCACGGGAGTCGGAGGAGCCTGCGTGGACGGAGGTGGAGCACGACGCCGCGCTCGAGATTGGTCGCGACCTGGGTCGTGCCGTGGCCAACGCCAGGCAACTTGACGGGGAACGGGCCCTGGTCAACAGGCTGCGTGAGCTGGACGGCTATCGCACCAAGATGATGAACACCGTGGCCCATGAGGTGCGCTCGCCACTGACGTCGGTGGTCGCCAACCTCGAACTCGTGGCGGAAGAAAAACTCAGCGCTCAGGGCCGTCGCTCCGTCGAGGCCGCAATCCGTGGAGCTGTGCGGATCGAGGGGATCCTCAGCGACCTCCTGACCGTCGCCAAGGTCTCTGATTCCGGGGCGGCCTTCGACCCGGTCGAGGTCGACTTCCTGCGGGTGTGTCGCGATGCCGTCGACGAGGCCTCTTCCGTCGCCGCCGCCCGGTCCATCACGATCTCACCCGAGTTGCCCGAAGAGTCGGTGCACGTGGACGGCTATCTCGACGAGTTGCACCGGGTCGTGGCCAACCTGCTGAGCAACGCGATCAAGTTCTCCGACGAGGGATCCTCTGTCGTGATCACACTCGCGGTCTGCGGTGACGACGTCACGCTCACCGTCGTCGACCACGGTCTGGGGATCTCATCGGAGGACGAACCTCACCTGTTCCGTGAGTTCCACCGCTCCACCAACCCGGAGGCACTACGGCGTCCCGGCACCGGGCTCGGGCTGGTGATCGTCGAACGAATCGTGAGACGACACGGTGGCACCATCGACGTACGCTCCGAACTCGGACAGGGGACCAAGGTGATCGTCTCCCTGCCGACGGCTGCCCGAGCCAGCCGACGCGGCGGGTCCTAGCGGGCCTGCTGAGACAGGAAGGTCGTCACTTCCGCAGCAGTGGGAGCCGATGTCGGACCTCGTCGGGTGACCTTGATGGCTGCTGCTGCGTTGGCGCGGCGACACCCGTCCACCCACGACGTACCGGCTGCGACCTCTGCGAGAAGTGCACCCGTGTGGGTGTCGCCAGCACCGTTGGTGTCGACAGGATCCTGCGGGAAGCCCGGGACAGTCGTCGTCACGCCGGCCACGTGTACGGCGCATCCTTCGGGTCCGTCCCGGACGATGGTCACCGCATCGCGCCGGAGCAGGGGAGCGATGGCCGTGGCGAGTTGGCCCAGTTCGGCGGGTGCTGTCGTACCGATCGCGAGGAGGAGATCCTCGGCCTCCTCGCGGTTGCTCGTCCAGACGTCGGTGGTCGCGAGCATGGCGGCGCGCACCTCTTCGGGCACAGCGGCGAAGCCCGCTCCCGGGTCCAGGACGACGAGCACCTCGGGGTCGAGACCCGTCAGCCACGTGAGCAACGGGTCGCGCGTGCTGGCCAGCACCAACGTGAAGCCGGTGACGCACACCAGGTCGCCCGGGCCCGGCGCCGAGGTGGACAGCGACTCGACACTGATCCGGCGCTCGGCCCCGAGGGTGGTGACGAAGGTGCGTTCGGCCGTGGGTTCGACCATCACGACACAGATACCGGTGTCGCTGTCGGCGACCGGGGGAGCCGAGGCGTCGATGCCGTCGGCGGCCAGCGCAGCCCGGACCAGGTCGCCGTGCGGGCCGGTGCCGTGCGCGCCCGCGTGCACGCAGTCCGCGCCGAAGCGAGCTGCCGCGACCAGGACGGTGACCGCTCCGCCGGCGTAGTCGGCGACGGACGTGGCCATCACGTTCTGCCCCCGCACCGGCAGGTCGGGCACCTCGACGACCACGTCGACCAGCGCCTGGCCGGTGTGGATGACCCGGCTCACCCGAGCAGCTCCGCGGCGGTGGCCAGGGTGATCTGCGGCGGATAGAGCCCCATCACGTCGAGGGCCGACTGGTGGTTCTGCGGCGTCGATCCCGCGCAGGCGTCGGCCACGACGGTCACCGTTGCTCCGGCGTCGGCGGCGGCCAGCGCCGTGGAGATCACGCAGCAGTCGGTGGAGACGCCGACCAGCACGAGATGCGGCGTCGCCCCGGTGACGGCCTCGAGAGCGGGCCCCCACTTGCCGAAGGTCGGTTCGGTGACAACCGTCTGGGACAGGTCGGCGAGGTCGTCGACAAGAGTGAAGAGGGGGTCGTCGGCCGGGACGGCGGCAAAGGGCCAGGCCTTGAGGTATTCGACCCAACTCCCCTCCGCAGGGGAGGGGGCGACCCACCGGGTGAGGATCGTGCGCCCCCCGGTCCGCTCGGCCAGCCGGCGAACGGGGTCGACGATGTCGGGGAACATGGGCGATCCCCACGGGCTGTCGGAGTCGGCGAAGATCCGCTGCGGGTCGATGACAACCAGCCAGGCGTCGGGGTGCATGACTCCACGATGGCAGAAGCGCCGGCCCGGAACCACCGATACATCTTGGGGGACTGAGCGGATCGGTCTACTTCACCTCGGCACGCATGAACGCGCGCAGGCCGATGGCCAGCGGGATCCAGAGCCACACGAGTGACGTCACGGCCAACTGCTGCCAGGCCTGTGTCGTCATCGACATCTCGAAGAGCCGGTTGATCGCATAGTTGACGTCGACCCAGGGTTGCAGGTCGAGGAACCACTCCTGGTAGAAGGCGAGGGTGCCGAGGGCACCCGGCAGGACCAGGGCGTAGACGAAGTAGCCCACGATCGCGGCTGCCGAGCCGCGCAGCAGCACGCCGAGGGTGAGGCCCATCATCATCCCCAGGATGTTGGCGAGCGTGATGTGGCTGAACTCGCTGATCGTCACGTCCCAGACCGGGTCGAGGCCAGTGATCGCGGAGGCCACCAAGGTGCTGACTGCTCCGACGGCGAGCGAGAAGAACATCGAGGCCACGCCGACCAGCACCACCGCGATGATCTTGGCGGTGATGACCCGGCCCCGCCACGGCACCAGCGCGTACGTCGTCAGGCCGGTGCGCTGGCTGTGCTCGCTGGTGATCGCCAGGATCGCGATGATCGGGAGCACCACGGACAACGGCATCCCCATCGCGGTGGAGAACGTGGCCATCGTGATCTCGGCATCGGGCGCCCACACGATCACGGCTGCCGAGGCGAGTACGGCGACGATGAGGACGCTGGCCATCAGCCAGAAGCCTGCACGGGTGTCGAACATCTTGCGCAGCTCGACCTTGACCAGACGACCCAGGGGGATCGGCGCGATGGTGCGAGGTCGTGCGTGGCTGGCCGTCGCGCCAGAAATCGGGATCTTCGGGGTGAGGGCGGCTGTCGTCATACTGGCGGTGGTCATGCTGCTGCTCCTTCGCGGGCGGTTTCGGCGGTGAGCTCGAGGAACATCTCTTCGAGACCGGCGCCGTCGGCGGCGCGCAGTTCGCGTAGGGGTACGCCGGCAGACAGTGCCGTCCGACCCACGAGCTCGGGGGTGGCGTCGACACGCAGGCCGCCGTCGATGGGGGTGGTGACGAGGTCGGCGGCCCGCAGGGCCGTGTCGAGTGTCTCCAGCTGGGCGGCGCGTACGAGCGTGCCGGCCGAGGAGAGCAGTTCGGTCTTGCTGCCTGCCGCGACGATCCGACCCTGACCGATGACCACGAGGTCGTCGGCGATGACCTCGATCTCGTGGAGGAGGTGGGAGGACAACAGGACGGTGCCGCCGGCGTCGGCAAAGCCGCGCAGCAGGTCGCGCATCCAGCGAATGCCGGCAGGGTCGAGCCCGTTGGCGGGCTCGTCGAGGATGAGGACCTCGGGCTCCCCGATCAGTGCGGTGGCAAGTCCGAGCCGCTGGCGCATCCCGAGGGAGTAGTCACGCACTCGTCGCCCCGCCTCCCTCTCGGTCAGGCCGACCAGCGTGAGCGTCTCGACGACGCGGGACCTGGGCAGGCCCATCGTCTGCTGGGCAATGGTGAGGATCTCGCGACCGGTGCGGCCAGCGTGTTGCGCGGAGGCGTCGAGCAGGACCCCGACCTCCAGACCTGGGTTGACCAGGTCGCGGTAGTCGCGGCCAGTGACCCGGACCGTGCCGGAGGTGGCACGGGTGAGCCCGACCACGATGCGTAGGGTCGTGGACTTGCCAGCGCCGTTGGGGCCGAGGAAGCCAGTGATGCGGCCGGTGGCGGCGGCGAACGACACGTTGTCGACAGCGGTGAAGGCGCCGTACTGCTTGGTGAGGCACTCAGCGGTGATCATGGGTCGAGCCTCGCTGTCCGGGACACCTCTGCGCATCGGGGACGGCGCCCGGTCCTTCCCTGAGAGTGACCCCGAGATGTCCCCTGCCGGCGCGGGGAGATCGTGCAGGCGAACCCTTTGACGCACCGTCACCACCCGATAGGGAGAATGAGGGGGTGAGTCAGCCCACCGCGCAGCGCCCGCCCCAGGTCACCATGGCTGCCGGCGTGGTCATCTTCTCCTCCGTGCTCGTCCTGCTCACCGCCGGGGAGAGCGTGTCCAGGATCCGCTCGCTGGGCACACGCGAGGCTGTCCAGGAGACGCTGGCACAGTCCCCGTACAGCGGACTGGGCCTCAGCACCGACGGCGTGCTCGACATTTATTATGTCGTTGGTGTCGTCGCCGCACTCTGCGCGGTCGCGACCGGGATCCTCGGCTGGTACGTCACCAAGCCCGACCTTGCCGCGCGGCGAGCGCTCACCATCGTGGCGGTGCCGCTGTTCGTGACCGGCCTGCTGGCGGGCGGCTTCGCGGCGTCCTTCGTCGCGGCCGGCACCGCCCTGCTCTGGATGCAACCGGCGCGGGAATGGTTTGCCACCGGCAAATGGACCCCGCCCACCCCGCCAGCCCCGGCCCCCACCGACTCGCCGGCCCGACCTCCCGTCCACGAACCAGCGACCCGACAAGACTCGCCGGACGTGTCGTCGGCGGCCCTCGCGCCGCCGCTGCACCCCCCGACGTTCGGGTCACAGCCGCTGCCCCCCGATCTTCCGATCCACATCCGGCCACCGGCAGTGATCACGGCATTCGTGCTGACGGTCGTGATGGCGGGTGGCGCGCTGCTGATGGCGCTGACCGCGCTGGCCTACGTGGCGTTGTCGCCTGAATTGTTTCTGAGCAAAATGGAACAGCAACAGCCCGAGGCGGTCCAGGAGTGGCTGACCGTGGCCCGACTCCAGACCATGTCCTACGCCCTTGCAGCCGCCCTCATCGTGTGGGCGGGCGCCGCTCTGGTCTTTGCCGGGTTCATGATGGCGCGCCGGTCCTGGGCTCGTGTCGCGTTGATGGTCACCGCAGCCTTCAGCGCAAGTGCTTGCGTGCTGCTCGCATTCAGTGGCCCGGTGATGCTGTTTCCGGCCATGGCCGCGCTGGCGACAGCGTGGTCCCTGGGCCGCCACGAAGTGCGTCGCTGGTTCGCTGCCGAACCACGGTGAGGGCTGGTCGACTCGCGTGGTGGGATGTACCCCATGAGTGAGCAACAACCCGGCCCCAGTAAAAATCCTTACGGCCAACCCGTGCGTCCGACCAGCCCGCCCGAGAACCCGTACGGGCAGCAGCCGGCGCCCAGTCCCTACGGCTACCAGCCCCACGGCGCGTCGACGCCCTCGCCCTACGGGGGAGCAGTTGCGCCCGGAGTCGGAGGCAGTGGCGGTGGCAGTGGCGGTGGCAGCGGCGGGGGGAGTGGCGGGCGTCCCGCCACGGTGACGACAGCGGCCTGGCTCACGATCGTGATGTCGGGAATGATGGCATTCGTGTTCGCGAGCCTGCCCATCGTGTTGTTCATGTCGCGTGACTCAGTCATCACCGAAATGAACAAATCGGCTGACATCAGGGAGGCCGGCATGGAGCCGGAGTCGCTGGTCGGGGTGGCACTGGCGACCATGGTCGGCCTGCTCATCTGGTCACTGATCGCGGTGGTGCTCGCCGTCTTCGTACTTCGACGCTCCTCCGTGGCACGCATCCTGCTCACCATTTCGGCGGTTGCCACTGCTGCGCTGTCGTTGGCGCTCCTGGTCACCGGTCTCTCGGCGCTCTGGTTGACCTCCTCCGGTGCGGTCATCGTGTTGCTCTACGTCGGTGGCGCCAATGCTTGGTTCAGCCAGGCCCCCGCCGACCCCGGAGCCAGTGGACATCCGCCCCAGAACTATCCCGGCCGTTGATCGCGCGAAGACGCTGATCAGCGGGCGAGGTCAGCACCGACCAGACGCCGCACTCCGTCGGTGATGACCTCAGGCTCCTTGCAGAAGGCCCAGCGGACCAACTGCCGACCGGCGGCGGCGTCGTCGTAGAAGCCCTGCGCGGGGATCGCGACGACGCCGGCCCGCTCGGGCAGCGCCAGGCAGAACTCGCGGCCATCGGCCCACCCGAGGTGCGAGATGTCGGTGGTGGCGAAATAGGTGCCCTCGGGAACTCGGGCCGGCAAGCCGGCCTCCGCCAAGCCGTCACAGAGCAGGTCGCGACGCTTCTGGAGGTCCTTCCCCAATTCCACGGGCCACTGCGCCTCGTGGTCAAGAGCATGGGCGATGGCGGGCTGAAGGGGCGATCCCGAAGAGAAGGTGAGCCACTGCTTCGCGGCAAGCACTGCCTGCACCAACGGCGCCGGTCCGCTCGCCCAGCCGACCTTCCACCCGGTGAAGGAGTAGCTCTTGCCGGCACTCGACAGGGTCAGGGTGCGTTCCCACATGCCCGGCAGCGTCGCCAACGGCACGTGCTCATGGTCATCGAAGACCAGATGCTCATAGACCTCGTCGGTGATCACGACCAGATCGTGCTCGATGGCCACGTCGGCGACGCCTTGGAGTTCCTTTCGGGTGAGAACGGTCCCCGTCGGGTTGTGCGGGGTGTTGATGAGCAGGACCCGCGTGCGGGGCGTGACGGCTGAGCGGAGGTCATCGAGGTCGAGCCGGAAGTCGGGAGCGCGGAGCAGGACGGGGCGGCGCACTGCGCCACACATCTCGAGCATCGCGACGTAGGAGTCGTAGAAGGGCTCCAGGACAACGACCTCGTCCCCGGCGTCGACGAGACCCAGCAGCGCCGCCGCGATCGCTTCCGTGCAGCCGGTGGTGACGACTATTTCCCTGTCGGGGTCGAGGTGAAGGCCGTAGTGGCGCGTCTGGTGTCGTGCGATGGCCGCGCGCAGCGGCGCGATGCCGATGCCGGGGGCGTACTGGTTGGCTCCGCTCTCCAACGCCTCGACCGCTGCGGCGATCACCGAGGGTGGACCGTCGATGTCGGGAAAGCCTTGCCCCAGGTTGAGAGCGCCGGTGCGCGCCGCGAGGGCAGACATTTCGCTGAACACCGTCGGGGGGACGTGCGCAAGGCGCTGGGAGAGGGTCTGCACCTCGACGAGGCTACTCAGTCAGGTCCGACAACGGCACCACTGTGGGGCGGAAGCTCGGAGACTCCTGCCACCACGGCTGCAACTTGCCCGTCCGGGCGAGCTCCTCGAGAAAACTCGAGCGCGCCGCGAGCGCGCAGATCCTGGCCTCGCCCGCGCTCACCGTCGTGTGGTTCCACCGCACCACGCGTTTGCTCCGGATCGGCATGCCGGCCAGCGGCCGGATCACCACACCCTCGAACGGGACGTAGGTGGGCAGGGCCAGTCCGACGGCCAGACCGGCAGCGACGAAGGGGCTGTAGTCGGTCAGTCGCTGACGCCCATGAGGAGTCGGTGGCTTGATGCCGGCCTCGGCGAAGGATCGTTCCAGATCGGCAAGTGTGCCGTCGGGCTGGCCCGGCGGCAGCAGCCAGATGTCTTCGCCCAGTCCGGCGAGTGGAACCTCACGGAGTGCGGCCAGTGGGTGGTTGGCCGAGATGGCCACGAGGTGCGGCTCGGAGGAGACCACCTCGATCTCGCTGATGAAGGACGGCAGCGGGCCGCTCTGGACCCGCGGGTGGATGCCGACCATGGCCACATCCACGTCACGTGATGCCATCAGGGACTCGATCACCGATGTGGACGTGCTCATGTGTGGCACCAGGTCGCGATCGGGCAGTGCCGCGATGACGCCGGTGAAGAAGGTGGAGTAAGCAGGTGTCCGGTTGGTCGAGACGACGAGCGTCCGACTGCTGCGCGCCCGCGCCTGGGCCTCTTCCAACAGGCTGTCGAAGTCGGCGATGAGCCGACCGGAGCGCTGAATCACCAGTTCGCCCAACGAGGTGGCCCGGACCCCGGTGCGGCCCCGACGGAAAAGAGGGCCGCCGAACGCGGTCTCGATCCGGGTCAGTTGGGAGGAGAGGGAGGGCTGGGACATGCCCAGCGCCGTTGCGGCGGCACTGATCGACCCGTGCCGCTCGACGGCCAGCACGACGTGAAGGTGGCGAAACCCAAGCTCCATAGTGCGGAGGCTATGGCCAGATGGGACTATGCGCCACCCCCCGAATGAGGCACGTTCGCCCCACCCCCGTTTCTCTAAGGAAAGATTTACTATGCGCAGAACAGCGAGCTCCAAGCTGTCGCTTGCGGTGATGCTCGGGTCCCTGGCTGCATTCGTCGCTCCTTACAGCGCGACAGCAGCCCCGGCACCAGTGCTCACCCAGACGTCCAGCTCCTCGTCAGCCGTCGTGCAGATGTCGGCCGATGACATTGCCTTCGCCGCCGGCGACGCAGTGGCGGACCAGGGCCTGGGTGCCCTGACGCTCAAGGCCGACGAGGACTACGTCCGCGACGGTCAGGTTGCCGGAACCGACGGCATCCAGTACCTCCACTACCAGAAGACCTTCGAAGGCCTCGAGGTCATCGGCGCCGACGCTGTCGTCACCGCCGACAGCACCGGCGAGGTGCTCGACACCACCGCCGCCACGCAGGCCTCGGTCGCCGTGTCCGACACCACGCCCACGGTTGACGCCGCCAAGGCAGTCGCCGCAGCGCGCGACGGCTACTCCAAGGTCGACAGTGCCGTGCAGGAGCACGTCGTGGTCTTCCTCGACGGCTCGACCCCCAAGCTCGCCTGGGAGGTGTCGGTCGAAGGAACCCGCGACGGCAAGCCGTCGGTGCAGGAAGTCTTCGTCGACGCCAACACCGGCGCAGTCCTGCGTCGCGACGAGCTCGTCAAAGAGGCCGTCGAGGCCAGCGGCACCGGTAACCACAACGGCAAGGTGAAGTTCACCACCACGCAGTCCGGTTCGTCGTACAGCATGGTCAGCACCGCGGCTCGCGGCCTCCAGTGCGGCGGCCAGAGCAACTCCCCGTTCACCGACTCCGACAACGTGTGGGGCAACGGTTCGGGCACTGACATGCCGACCGCCTGCGTCGACGCGATGTACGCCGGCGAGGTCCAGGCCAAGATGCTCAAGGAGTGGGCCAACCGCGACGGCATCAACGGCAAGGGCGGCTTCTACCCCGCCCGTGTCGGTCTGTCCGATGTGAACGCCTACTGGAACGGCTCCTTCGCCAACTTCGGCCGCAACTCGGCCAACAACAAGCAGGCCACCCCGATCGACGTCGTGGCCCACGAGTTCGGTCACGGTCTCTTCCAGTTCTCCGGCGGTTCGGCCAACGGAAACGAAGCCGGCGGCATGAACGAGTCCACCGGTGACATCATCGGCGCGTCCACCGAGTGCTACCAGGACAACGGCAGCGTCTCGGACAAGTGTGACTACGACGTCGGCGAAATGGTCGACCTCGCCGGTCGCGGCCCGATCCGGATCATGTCTGACCCGTCCAAGCTCCGCGACCCCAACTGCGCCACGCAGTTGAACGGCAACACCGAGGTCCACTCCGGCGCCGGCCCGCAGAACCACTGGTTCTACCTGCTGGCGGAGGGCTCCAACCCGACCAACGGTCAGCCCAAGAGCCCGATCTGCTCCGGCGGACCGAGCGTCGTCAACGGCATCGGTATCCAGAAGGCCACGAACATCTTCGTCGCTGGTCTGCAGCGCAAGACGTCCTCGTGGAACCACAAGGCCGCCCGCGTGGCGACCCTGACCGCGGCCAAGGCGCTCTACCCGAGCAGCTGCACCGAGTTCAACGCGACCAAGGACGCCTGGGCTGCCATCGCAGTGCCCGCGCAGAGCGGCGAGCCGACCTGCACGATCAGCACCCCGACCGATGACTTCTCGGTTTCCCTGAGCCCCACGTCGGGTTCGGTCAAGGCCGGCGCGTCGGCCACCAGCACCCTGAGCACCAAGACCACCGCTGGCCAGGCACAGAATGTCTCGCTGTCGGCCTCGGGTCTGCCGAGCGGCGCCACGGCGACGTTCGCACCGACCTCGGTCAGCACGGGCTCGTCCTCGACGATGACGATCAAGACGGGCACCACCACGCCCGCCGGCACCTCCCAGGTGACGGTCACCGCCACTGGCGGCACCATCAAGACCGCCACGTACTCGTTGACCGTCAGTTCTGACGGTGGCCCCGGCCCCGGCCCCGGCAAGGCTCCGGACATCAGTGTTGATGCAGCCAAGGCTCACCTGGCGAAGTTCCAGTCGATTGCCGACTCCAACAACGGCAACCGTCGCGCCGGCAACTCCGGCTACACCGCGTCGGTCGACTACGTGACCGGCAAGCTGCAGGCCGCGGGTTACACCGTGTCCAAGCAGCGCTGCACCACACCCACCTGCTCGGCTGCCTCGGACAACATCATTGCCGAGTGGCCCGGTGGCGACGCGTCGAAGGTCATCATGTTCGGCGCGCACCTTGACGGTGTCTCCGCCGGACCTGGCATCAACGACAATGGTTCCGGTTCTGCCGGAATCCTCGAGGTCGCGCTGACGCTGGCGGCCCAGAAGCCCACCATGCTCAACAAGGTGCGTTTCGCCTGGTGGACCGACGAGGAGCAGGGTCTCAACGGCTCCAAGTTCTACGTCAACAACCTCAGCTCGGCCGAGAAGACCAAGATCAAGGCGTACTACAACTTTGACATGATCGCCTCGACCAACGCTGGCTACTTCATCAACAACATCAACACCCCCCAGTCTGCTCCGATGAAGGAGTACTGGGACTCGCTGAAGTTGGCT
>JBBSSH010000036.1:0-20964 GCA_038242265.1 Propionibacteriales bacterium | reverse complement strand
CGACTCCAAGGAGTCGCGTCATACGGGCACCCTGAGCAGTGGCGGGACGGCATATCAGCCCAACAACAGCTACTTCCTGACCAACGCATCGGGTCTGCACGAGGCGTGCCTCGACGGTCCCGCCGGCGCCGACTTCGACCTCTACCTCCAGCGTTGGAGCGGGTCGCGGTGGACCACCGTCGCGCGAGGCGCCACCGCGTCTGCTGACGAGAACATCTCCTACAACGGCACCGCCGGCTACTACCGCTACGAGGTGTCGAGCTACACCGGTTCAGGCGACTACACGCTGGGCTACAACGCTCCCTGAGGACCCCGATCCGCACCGTCCGACACCTCGCCGCAGACGCTCGGTTCTGCGTATCCCGTAAAAGGAGCAACACCATGAAGAGATCGAGGTCCGCACTTGCGGGCATAGGGCTGGCGCTGGTCGCCGCCATCGGCACCATCCAGAGCCCGAGCATCGCGGCGCCGCAGGCGGTCCCGGTCCAGAGCGCCGCTCAGAGTGCCGCCCGGAATGCCGGGAGCTTTGACGCGCCGGACATCCCGACCGCCAACGTGATGGCGCACGTGCAGGAATTCCAGCGCATCGCCACCGCCAACGGGGGCAACCGCGCCCACGGCCGCCCAGGCTTCAAAGCGTCAGCCGATTATGTCAAGGCCAAGCTCGATGAGGCTGGCTACGTCACCACCCTGCAGCCATTCACGCACAACGGCGCCACCGGCTATAACGTCATCGCCGAGTGGCCGCACGGTGACGCGGACAACGTCATCATGGCCGGCGCCCACCTGGACGGAGTGCCCGCCGGTCCCGGCATCAATGACAACGCTTCTGGTTCCTCGGCCGTCCTCGAGGTGGCGCTCGCCGTCGCTCGGGCGGACGCCCGGCCCACGAAGCGGCTGCGGTTCGGCTGGTGGGGCGCGGAGGAGCTCGGCCTGATCGGGTCGAAGTACTACGCCAAGAATCTCGGCGACACCGGGCGCGCCAAGCTCGACGCCTACCTCAACTTCGACATGGTGGGCGCGAAGGGCATCACCACCTGGGGTGTTTACAACCAGAATGCCGCGATCGCTAATACGTTCAAGGAATATTTCGCCGCCAAGAGCATCGGCACCTACAACATCGCCTGGAACGGCAGCTCCGACCACTCGGCCTTCACGCCCTACAACATTCCCGTCGGCGGCATCGGCTCCTCCGACGATGCCTGCTATCACTCCGCCTGCGACACCATCGCCAACGTCGAGGGCCGGGTGATGGGGCACAGCACCAACGCCATCGCCCACACTGTGTGGAAGTTGGCTCAGATCACCACCACGGTCAACGACTTCGCGCTGAGCCTCAGCGCCACCGGCGGTGCCACGATTCCGGGGGAGGCCGCGACCTCGACCGTCTCGGTGCGTCAGGTCAGCGGTAGTGCCCAGGACGTGCGCTTGACCGCCTCGGCACCGGCCGGCGTCGACGTCACCTTCAACCCGGCGACAGTCCGCACCGGTGGCACATCCACCATGGCGGCGAAATCCGCCGTCGAAGGTCGCCACACGATCACGGTCACCGGCACCGGAGCCGACGGCACTGTGCGGACCACGCCCTATGTCCTGACGGTCCAGAGCGACGCTCCCGCGCAGTTCACCATGTCGCTCGAGCCGGCCGAGGGTTCCGTGGCCCCAGGTATGTCCATCACCACGTCAGTGCGCACCCAAAACGTCAGCGCGAAGACGCAGCAGGTCAGGTTGCAGGCCTCCGGGTTGCCGACGGGTGCGACGGCAACTTTCAACCCGACCACAGTGACATCGGGCGGGTCCTCGCAGTTGACGATCGCGACGACGGCCTCCACTCCGGTCGGCACCTATGACGTCACGGTGACCGGCACTGGCGAGACCAACACGCAAAGCAAGACGTACGCCCTCACCGTCGCTGCCGACCAGTCGTCGTGCGACTCCAAGGAGTCGCGTTATAAGGGCAGCCTGAGCAGTGGCGGGACGGCATATCAGCCCAACAACAGCTACTTCCTGACCAACGCATCGGGTCTGCACGAGGCGTGCCTCGACGGTCCCGCCGGCGCCGACTTCGACCTCTACCTCCAGTATTGGAGCGGGTCGCGGTGGACCACCGTCGCGCGAGGCGCCACCGCGTCTGCTGACGAGAACATCTCCTACAGCGGTAACGCTGGCTACTACCGCTACCAGATCACGGCCTACAGCGGTTCTGGTGCCTACACCCTGGGCTACAACGCTCCCTGAGTTATTAGTCCTGCGTCCGCACGGTCGAAACACCACAAGGAGCCCAGTCCGGCAGTCGCCGGGCTGGGCTCCTTCGGCTGTGTCTGAGGCAGCGTCTGAGCCCTGATTGGCTTTGACCCCGTTCGGTGAACACCTTGTGAGAGAGGATGTTCATCAGCGGAAGACGGATACGAACGCGAAGCCTGTCCGAGTACTTGTCCTGCCAGGCGGGCTGTGTGGGGGTCGGTGCCGCAGTGGGCTCCTCACTCTTGGGGACCGGCATGAGCTCAGCATCCAGCCAGCGTGAGGAGCGCGCCACCGCTGGTCCTCAAGGATGTAGGGGCCAATTCGTTCGCTGTCACCCGACCAGTGCTCACCCCCTCACACCAAGGTGAAGGCCACCGCCCGTGACTGCGGGTCCGCCTGCGACAGCACCGCGGTCACCCTTTCACCCAACGGGAGATCGCGGGCACCGGTGATGCGGGCCTCGATGGCGGGGTCCTGAACGGTGATCTCACCGCGCCTGGGGTCCTTCTCATCGACCTCGACGATCACACCCGAGAACGACTCCCCCACCCGACCGGAGAGCATCTCGGCCTCACAGAGGTTGACGATCGCGTTCTCGTACTGGTTCGCCCGGCGACTCGACTTCGACATCGTTTCGGGCAGGTCGGGCATCGCCGCAATGACCCAGTCAGGTACCTCTGTTCCGGCGCAGAGGGCCACACAGATCTCACCGGCGTAACGGTCGACCAGCCGGCGCAGGGGTGCGGTCACGTGGGCGTACTCGGAGGCAAGCGCCGAGTGCTGCGCCTGCTCGGGCAGTTCGCCGTTGAAGGCGACATAGCCAGCACCTCGCAGCAGGCGGGTGCAGGCCACGATCATGGCTGCGTGGTTCGGCTTCGACGCATCGAGTGAGCGGACGAAGTCGGGGTAGAGCTGCTCTGCTGGCCACTCCACTCCAAGCGCGCGAGCCGTGCGGTGCAAGCGTTGGACATCGCGCGGGTCCGCAGGTGGGAGGGTGCGCAGAATGCCGACGCGGGCGTAGACCATCAAGGACGCGGCCGCCATGCCGGTGAGCAAGGAGATCTGGGCGTTCCACTCCTCCACCGGCGAGAGCCGTCGGAACTCCAGGACCCACTCCCCGTCGGTCTGCACGATCTCCTGCTCGGGAAGCGGCAGCGAGACGCCACCGCGAGCTGCTTCGCGGAGCAGGCGGAGCTCGCCGACCTCCTGGAGGAGGGTGAACATCTCGTCGGCGCTACCCGCGTCGATGTCGGCCTGGACCCGGTCGTAGGAAAGTTTGGCACGTGACTTCACCAGCGCCCGCTCGACGAGGACGTCGGTGCCTTCGCCGGTCTCGTCCAGCTTGATGGTCCACAGCAGTGCCGGGCACACCTGGTCGGGCAGCAGCGATGCAGCCGCCTCACTCAACACCTTGGGGTGCAGTGGGATCTTCGAGTCGGCGCCGTAGAGCGTTTCGCCGCGGCGGTTCGCCTCCTGGTCCACCGGATCACCAGCGGTGACGAACGCCGCGACATCGGCGATGGCGTAGTGGACGAGGTATCCGGCGCCGTCGCGCTCAAGGTGCATGGCCTGATCCAGATCCATCGAGGACTCCGGGTCGATGGTCACGAACGCGATGTCAGTGCGGTCCAGCGACGGCAGCCTCGGAGATTCGGCGCCGGTCACTGCAGCGGCTTCGACGTCCGCCGGAAATTGTGGCGAAACCTTCATCTCTTCCTGTATGCGCGCCACGCCTTCGCGCAACTCCTGGGCTGAGACGCTGCCGTCTGTCGGGTGGATCTTGAGCACGAGATTGCTGGGCATGGCAACGACCCTAACCAAGGCACGATCGACTCCGCTCCCTATCCTTTCCTCGTGCTGATCCTGCTGCCCCCCAGCGAGGGTAAAACTGCCCCTCGTCGTGGCAACCCGCTCGACCTGGGCTCGCTGTCGTCGCCGACCCTCACCCCTACCCGGATCAGGATGCTGGACGCGCTCGTGGGCCTCTGCCGCGACGATCCGACCACGGCGGCCACCGCCCTGGGGCTGGGCGCCAGCCAGGGCGAACTCATTGCGCGCAACGGAGATCTTTTCACCGCGGCGACCGCTCGCGCCGACACCATCTACACCGGCGTGCTCTACGACGCGCTCGGTTTCGCCACTCTCTCCCCTGCCGCGCGACGGCGCGCGAGCAGTCGTGTGGCCCTCACCAGCGCCCTGTTCGGGCTCGTACGCCCCAGCGACCGGATTCCCGCCTATCGACTCTCGGGCGACACCACACTCCCGGGGCTCGGGTCCGTGGCCGGCGCGTGGCGTGACTGCTTGGGCGAGGCCGTCATCAGCAGCCTGGGCCAGGGCCTGCTGGTCGACCTGCGGTCCAGCTCGTACGCCGCCTTCTGGAGGCCCACCAAGGATCTCGCCCCACGGGTGGCGACCGTGCGGGTGCTTCACGAGTCTGCAGGCACCCGAAGCATCGTCAGCCACTTCAACAAGGCCACCAAGGGGCGCATCGTCCGCGCGCTCCTCGAGGAGGGTGTCAACCCCCGCACCCCTGCTGCACTGGCAGAAGCGCTGACCCGGCTGGGGTGGACGGTGGAGGTCGGCGAGCCAACCCCCAAGGGCACCCCACTCGATGTCGTCGTCAGCGAGGTGTGACGCGCCGACACCAGGTAGGCCAGAGCCGACTCAGGCCTTCTCGGCGGCCCGGGGGCTGGTTCCGAGCCCTGATTCTTCGGTACGCACCAGGATGCGTTGGCACTCCTCGCACCGAACGACCTCGTCAGCCGGCGCGGACCGGATCCGGCCCAGTTCGGAGGCATCGATGGCCAGCTGGCAACCGCCACACTGGCGCAGGCGCAGCAGTGCCGCACCGCTGCCCTTCTTCTCCCGCAGCCGTTCGTAGAGTGCCATCAGGTCAGCGGGGATGCCTTCGACAGCGGGACCACGGGCGTGGGACACCTCGTCGAGGGAAGAGTCGATGTCGCGTTGCTTCTCGTCACACACCAAGGAGATCTCGGCAAGTCGGGACTCGATGTCAGAGGCCCGGATTCCCAGCCCGTCGAGCACCTGCTGGGCCTCCTCCAGCGACTCCATGACTTCCAGCTCGGCATCCTCGAGCGTGGTGATGCGGCGCTCGAGGGAGACCAATTCGTGCTGCATCCGGTCCAGGTCCTTGGGACTGGTGATCTGCCCGGACTCCATCCGCGAGGTGTCCCGCTCGCGAC
This sequence comes from Propionibacteriales bacterium, assembly GCA_038242265.1. Taxonomy (GTDB): domain Bacteria; phylum Actinomycetota; class Actinomycetes; order Propionibacteriales; family Nocardioidaceae; genus Nocardioides. Next base: position 15,517 of record JBBSSH010000036.1, on the reverse strand, counting down.
GGGTCTTGACCTGCTCGACCTCGCGGTCGCACTTCTTCTGCTCCACCGTCAAGTCGTCCACGACGATCCGGGCGTCACGTTCCTGATCGGTGATCGTGGCGCGCTCGGCCTCGAGAGCGGTGATCTCAGCGAGCTCGGGAAGGCGAGCACGCTGGTGACGCAGTTGCGCGGCACGGGAGTCGAGCTCCTGGACTTCCAGGAGCTGGAACTGGTGGGTGGGATCGGCCTTCAACGGCTCTCCTCGAGGCTTCAGTGACGGAACTGCCACGGATCGGTGCACTGTGTGCTGATCCGGGTGCCGACCCTATCGCCCAGCGCATCGCGGAGCCGACTCTCCACCACTGGAAGCCATGTCCACTCCGCCGCCCAGTGGGCCACGTCGATCAGCGCGGGCCCGTCGTGCTCGAGAAACTCCCCGGCTCGGTGATGGCGCAGATCGCTGGTGAGGAACACGTCGACGTCGCTGTGGGCCAGTTCGTCCAGGAGGAAGTCACCCGATCCACCGCACACCGCGACCCGACGGACGCGGCGGTCGGCCTGGCCGGCGACGCGCACTCCATGGGCCGTGTGCGGCAACACACGAGCGACATGCGCGGCGAAAGCGTCCAGCGTGGTCTCCGCGATCGTGCCGATCCGCCCGGTTCCGGTGGCCCCGGTGAGCGCGCTGCGGACGCGGTCCGCGGCAGCAGGCCGGATGGGGGTCAGGTCACTCAGCCCGAGAGCCAGGGCCAGGGACTCGGAGACACCGAAGGCGGCTTGGTCGGCATTGGTGTGGGCGGCCAGCAGCGCACAGCCGCCCGAGGTCAGTGTGTGGAGCGTCCGACCTTTCGGCGTCGTCGCTGCCACCGAACTCACCGGGGTCAGGAACAACGGGTGATGCACGACCAGGAGATCGGCGCCCCACTCCACTGCTTCGCGGGCCACCTCGATCGTCGGATCGACCGCAAACATCACCTTCGACACCGTGGTTGTCGGATCGCCTGCCACCAGTCCGACTGCGTCGAAGGAGTCTGCCGTGGACGGCGGATACCACCCGTGGATGAGATCGACCAGGTCTGCGAGCGAGAGCATGGCCGCAGGCTAGTGGACGTGCGATTTCTCTTCCGAGCGGTGGCTCGGTGAGGCTGGTGCGTCGGGACGGTTTCGAACCGCCGACCGCTCGGGTGTAAACCGAGTGCTCTACCGCTGAGCTACCGACGCTGGTGTCCGTCTGCGGGCTGGCACAGCCTACGGACCCGATGAGCACGGACACGACGCGCCCCCGGATCAGACGAAGTCGAGGGCCGCAACACCCTGAAATGAGTCGAACCGCTGGAGTCTCGGGTCTCCAGCGGTTCAACAAGACAAAGATTACACCACCGGGCAAGACTGCTTTTGCTTTTGCGACATTCCCGCGCCAGGTCTAGACCACACTCAGTCGAGGGCCGCCTGGAGTTGACGCAGGTGCTCATCGAGATCGCGGCCGTCGATATTCGCGTTGTGCACCGACCACCGCACTGCACCCGAGCGATCGATGACATAGGACGACCTACGAGGAGCCCCCCTGGCCGGGTCGAACACCTCGAAGGCCGACGACACCTGACCGTGCGGCCAGAAGTCCGCCAGCAGGGGAAAGTTCAACCCCTCGGCCTCCGCGAACGCCCTCAACGAGTACACCGGGTCGCAGGAGATGGCCAGCACCTCGGTGTCGAAACTGAGGAATTCATCGAGCCGCTGACGCACTCCGGACAATTCGCCGGTGCAGATGCCGGAGAAGGCGAAGGGATAGAACATCAGTGCCACAGCCTTGCGACCGCGGAATTCACTCAAGGTGACGTCCTGGCCGAACTGGTCGCGCAGAGTGAAGTCCGGCGCCTCGGCACCCAGTTGCAACCCAGGGCTGGTCATGTCGTCCCTCCGGAAGTCATGTCGACCAGCTCTCGCCTGAGGATCTTGCCCGTCGCGTTGCGAGGGAGTTCTGCAACGAACACCACCTCGCGTGGCACCTTGAACCGGGCCAGGCTTGCTCTGACATGCGACTTCAATGCTTCTTCCGACACATCGCCGGCAGCCACGACGAACGCCCGCAACCGTTGGCCATAGGTGTCGTCGGGCATCCCGACCACCGCGACCTCACGCACCTGTTCGTGGCTGCCGAGACACTCTTCGACCTCCAACGGGAAGACGTTCTCACCTCCGGAGACGATCATGTCGTCGTCACGGCCCAGCACGTGCAGTCGACCGCAGTCGTCGAAGCGCCCCACGTCACCCGAGGACATCAAGCCGTCGACGATCTCCTTGGACCCGCCCCCGGTGTAGCCCTCGAAGAGCATCGAATTGCCGACGAAGATGCGGCCGGTCTCGCCGACAGCCATCTCTCCCCCGACGCCATCAAGGATCCTCACCACCGTGCCGTAGGGCGGTTTGCCCGCCGAGGTGGGGGCACTGCGCAAGTCCTGCGGGGTCGCGATCGAAGCATAGGCGACTTCGGTGGAGCCGTAGATGTTGTAGAGGTTCTCGCCGAAACGATCCATCCACGCAGTCGCCAGATGCGCTGGCATCGCCGAACCCGACGATGCGACGACTTCGAGTTCTTCGAGGTCGAGATCATCCAGGAGCACCGGGTCGAGGTCGAGCATGCGCTGCAGCATCACCGGAATGGCGACGAGCGACTCGCATCCCAGGTCCTGGACGGTCAGCAGCGCTGCGCGAGGATCGAACTGTCGTCGCAGCACCACGGTGGATCCCAACAGCATGGCGAGCGCGAGATGGGCGAAGCCCCACGTATGGAAGAGCGGGGCGGCGATGTGTGTGCGCCACCCTGAGCGAAGTGGCATCCGCGAGAGCAGGGCGACAGCCGCGTCGAGACCAGCCTCCTTGCGCGCAGCACCCTTGGCCGTCCCTGTGGTGCCCGAAGTGAGGATGACGATGCGGGAATGGTGCTGGGGCGGCTCCAGGTCACCGTCGTCGTAGGCGTGGACCAAGTCTTCCAGCGTCTCGGTGTCGTCCACGCTGTCGGACCAGGCCACGATGCGCCGTGGCACACGGGCGGAGGCCAGCACGGGCGCGAATTCCTCGTCGTGGATGAGCACCTGCGGGACTTCTCGCTCCAGCACGTCGACCAACTCCGGGCCGGCGAAGGAGGTGTTGAGATAGAGGATGTCGGCGCCGAGCTTTGCGGCGGCGATCGAGGCGTCGATGAACCCGCGATGGTTTCGACACATCACCGCCACCGAGTCGCCCTCGCCCAGGCCGCGCGCTGCCAACGCGCGTGCCAAGGAGTTGGACCGGCTCTGCAGTTCGCCCCAGGTCAGTTCGCCCAAGTCGTCGATCAGCCCGACCTGCTGAGGAATCCGCACTGCCAGCGCCGCGAATCCCCCGGCCGGGCCAGTCCCCCACCGTTGGACCACCGTGGCCAATCTGGCCAACGTGGCCGGTCGGTAGGGGCGCAGGACACCGGCCCGACCCAGCACGCGCACCGATGTGCCGACGCCGGCGACCCTGCTTGCGACTGCGGCGCCGCTCGAAATCACGCTGGCGTCTTGGGTGCGACCAGTCGCGTCGCCTGCCAGTCCTTGCTGACCGCCGCCGTAGTGGTCTGGACCAGACCCGCGATGGGCGCCGCTTCGGATACGTCTGCCGCGTCCACGCTGCCTGGTCTACCCACCTTGGGGGTGAGGAGCCAGATGGATCCGCCACCGACGAGGTCGGTCAGCACGTCGACCAGACCATCGACCAGGTCACCGTCGTCCTTGCGCCACCAGAGCAGCACGGTGTCCACCACATTGCCGTAGTCACCGTCGACCATGTCCGCGTCGATGCAGTCCTCTATGGCGACGCGCAACTCGTCGTCGGTGTCGTTGTCCCACCCGAGTTCCTGGACCACCAGGCCAGGTTTCAGCCCCAGCCGGTCTCCTGCAGTTGTCACCGGGGCAGAATCGCCCACCGTCGAGCTCACGCATGGCCTCCAATGATTGAGTGCCCGTAGTCCACCCGAGTTGACGAGCTGACGCAACCCCAGTTGGGGAAGCGAGCTGATTTGGCAGCCTACGGCGTGCCGATGAGCGACTACCGGCGGGTAGATTTCGAAGCGTCTGCCCGCGTGGCAACATGTTGGTGTGAGTGATGTCGAAAAGTCCAGTCAGAGTCCGGCCATTGCGTCCGTGATCCATGAGGGTCTGCCCACCCAGTTGCCCGACATTGATCCCGAGGAAACTCAGGATTGGCTCGCGTCCTTCGACGCGATGGTCGACGAGCGTGGCCGTGGACGCGCCCGCTACCTCATGCTGCGTCTCCTGGAGCGAGCACGAGAGAAGCAGGTCGGAGTGCCCGCACTGCGATCCACCGACTACATCAACACGATCCCGACCGAACGCGAACCCTGGTTCCCCGGAGACGAGGACGTCGAGCGTCGCATCCGGGCCTTCATCCGCTGGAACGCGGCCGTCATGGTTTCCAGTGCGAACCGCAAGGGGCTCGAGGTCGGCGGCCACATCGCCACCTATCAGTCCTCGGCGAGCCTCTACGAAGTGGGCTTCAACCACTTCTTCCGCGGCAAGGACCACGAGGGCGGCGGCGACCAGGTCTACTTCCAGGGTCACGGCTCGCCGGGCATCTACGCCCGGGCGTTCTTGGAAGGTCGCCTCAGCGAGGACCAGCTCTATCGCTTCCGTCAAGAGGTGCAGCACGGTGCGGGCAAGGGACTGTCCTCCTACCCCCACCCGCGACTGATGCCGAAGTTCTGGGAGTTCCCGACGGTCTCGATGGGCCTGACCGCCCTCAGCTCGATCTATCAGGCCCGCTTCAACCGCTACATGCACAACCGCAACATCAAGGACACCTCCCAGCAGCGGGTCTGGGCCTTCCTGGGCGACGGCGAGATGGCCGAGCCCGAGTCGCTCGGTGCGATCCGCACGGCCGCGCGCGAAGAGCTGGACAACTTGACCTGGGTCGTGAACTGCAACCTCCAGCAACTCGACGGCCCGGTGATGGGCAACGGCAAGATCATTCAGGAACTGGAGGCCAATTTCCGTGGCGCCGGCTGGAACGTGATCAAGGTCGTCTGGGGCCGCGAGTGGGACGCCCTGCTCGCCCGCGACGTCAATGGCGTTCTCGTCAACCAGATGAACACCACCCCCGACGGCGCGTTCCAGACGTACTCCACGGAGGACGGCGCCTACATCCGCGATCACTTCTTCGGATCCGACACGCGACTGCGCGCCATGGTCGAGCACATGAGTGACAGCCAGATCGAGAAGTTGCCACGCGGTGGACACGACTACCGCAAGGTGTACGCCGCCTTCGACGCCGCAACCGCACACGTGGGCCAACCCACGGTGATCCTGGCTCACACCGTGAAGGGCTGGACGATTGATGCCCTGGAGGGCCGCAACGCCACCCACCAGATGAAGAAGCTGACCCCCGCGGACCTGAAGAAGTACCGCGACCGTCTCTACCTCCCCATCAGCGACCGCGAGCTGGAGGAGTCCTACGAGCGCACCGGGGGCGCCCCGTTCTTCCACCCCGGCAAGGACGCTCCGGAGATCGAATACATGATGGAGCGCCGCAAGGCTCTGGGTGGGTCACTCCCGCGTAGGGTCCATCGCGCGACTTCGCTCACCCTCCCCGGTGACAAGATGTACGCCGAGCTCAAGCAGGGGTCGGGCAAGAACAAGATCGCCACCACGATGGCCGTCGTCCGACTCCTCAAGGACTGGATGAAGGACCCCGGGATCGGTCAGCGCATCGTGCCGATCGCGCCGGACGAGTACCGCACCTTCGGGATGGACTCGATGTTCCCGAGCGCCAAGGTCTACAACCCCGGCGGTCAGCAGTACGAGTCGGTGGACCGAAAGTTGCTGCTCTCCTACAAGGAATCCGTCTCGGGCCAGATGCTCCACGAAGGCATCTCGGAAGCCGGCGGTATGGCATCGGCCACCGCAGCCGGGTCGGCGTACGCCACCCACGGTGAGCACATGATCCCGTTCTTCATCTTCTATTCGATGTTCGGTTTCCAGCGCACCGGCGACTCGATCTGGGCCATGGCCGACCAACTGGCTCGTGGCTTCCTGATCGGCGCCACCGCCGGCCGCACCACTCTGACCGGTGAGGGCCTCCAGCACGCTGACGGCCACTCTCCGCTGCTCGCAGCAACCAACCCTGCGGTGGTGCACTACGACCCGGGCTTCGCCTACGAGGTCAGCCACATCATGCAGAACGGTCTGGAGCGGATGTACGGCACCGGCGGCCCGGAGGGAGACGGCGAGAATGTCATCTTCTACGTGACCGTCTACAACGAGCCGGTGTCCCAGCCTGCTGAACCCGATGACGTCGACGTGGAGGGCATCCTGCGCGGCATCCACCACATCTCGACTGCTGAGGGCGAAGGCCCTCGCGTGCAGTTGCTCGCCTCTGGTGTCGGCTATCCGTGGATCAAGGACGCTGCCCGGATGCTGACCGAGGAATGGGGCGTACAGGCTGATACCTGGTCGGTCACCTCGTGGAACGAACTGGCTCGCGACGGCGTCGCGGCCGAGCAATGGAATCTCCTGCACCCGAGCGAGCCGGCGCGACATGCCTTCGTCACGGAGAAGCTGCAAGGAGCAGCCGGCCCCGTGATCGCGGTGTCCGACTACATGCGGGCGGTCCCCCTCCAGATCGCCAGGTGGGTGCCGGCTGACTTCCGGGTGCTGGGAGCCGACGGATTCGGTTTCGCCGACACGCGCGCTGCGGCTCGGCGTTTCTTCCAGATCGACGCCGAGAGTGTCGTGGTCCAAGCGCTCCAGGCGCTGTCCGATGCCGGCGAGATCCCGGTCGAGACGGTGTCCGAAGCGCTGGCGCGTTATCGCATCGACGACCCGACCTCCGTGCGGGGCGTGGCCCAGGAGGGCGGAGACGCCTAGACCTGAGTGTTGGGGGCGAGTCCCGCGGCCTGCCCCCAACACCACCGGCCTGCTCGCGGCCATCTCTCGGTCAGTTCGCAGCCGCCTTTGGGGCGAGACCTTGGTGAGACCCCACTAACTGCACGAGCCACTAGGGTCAGCGCATGCCTCCGTCGCGACGTCGAGCAGCCGACACTCTGCGCCATTCCACCGGCGCACTGAGCACCTCTGCCACTGCCCGGATGTCGAGCGACCTTGCCTGGTTCGCCGACCTTAGCGCCCAGGACCGCTCCTGGGTCGGACTGATCGTCCAGGCCGGCATCCGCGGCTTCGTCGACTGGTACGACATCGAGGGCGACCCGTCCGATCCGGACCCGCTGGCGATCGCGGTGTTCGGGGCCGCGCCTCGAGAGCTGACGGGCGTCATCTCGCTGCAACAGACCGTCGAACTGGTCCGCCTCAGCATCCGTGTCGTGGAGACCAGCATCGACGACCTGCTGGACCCGGAGGATCACGACGAGGTGCATGGCGCGGTGCTGCGATATGCCCGCGAGGTGGCCTTCGCCACTGCTGCGGTCTACGCGCGTGCGGCCGAGTCCCGCGGCGCCTGGGACGCCCGACTCGAGGCGCTCGTCGTCGACGCGGTGTTACGCGCCGAGACCGACGAGGCGGTGCTCTCCCGCGCCAACGCCCTCGGATGGGGAGCCCACGGAAACGTCGCAGTGGTGCTGGGCGCAGCCCCGCCACGCCGCGCGGAGATCGATGTCTTCGACTCCATCCGGCGTTCCGCTCGCAGTGCCGGTATGGATGCCCTGTGCGCAAGTCAGGGCGATCGTCTGGTGGTCATCCTCGGGGGGGTCCAGGACCCGCTCAAGGCCGCGACCCATCTGATCGACCACTTCGGGGACGCTCCAGTCGTGGTGGGTCCGGTGACCGCCGATCTGTCGCAGGCACATGCATCGGCTCGCGCCGCGCTGTCCGCCCACCGCGCGGCCAGTGGCTGGCCCGATGCCCCCAGACCTGTTGCCAGTCGTGACCTACTCCCCGAACGCGCTCTCGCGGGCGACGGTCATGCCCGGCGACACTTGGTCGACGAGGTCTATCTCCCGCTCATGGCTGCCCGTGGAACTCTCCTCGAGACGTTGACCGCATGGTTCGAACACGGCTCCTCGATCGAAGGAACCGGGCGTGCGCTCTTCGTCCACCCCAACACCGTGCGGTACCGACTGCGACAGATTTCAGACATCACTGGCTGGGCGCCCACTCGCCCCCGCGAGGCATTCACGCTGCAAATGGCGCTGATCCTGGGCCGCCAATCCGGACGCACACATTTGTAGGAACCAAACAAAGATGTGGGGGTGAGTTTCGTCGACGTCGGACCCGTGGTGACAGCCCTTCACCCGGCACAGTGGAGGCGTGCTCGTCATCGCTGCTCCTGGTCAAGGGGCCCAGTCCCCCGGTTTCCTCACACCGTGGCTGGAGGACCCTGTCTTTGCTGCGCGCTTCGACTGGCTGGCGACCGTGGCAGGGATCGATCTGGCCCACTACGGGACCGCGGCGGACGCCGAAACGATTCGTGCCACCGAGATCGCGCAGCCCCTGCTGGTGGCGACCGGACTGGTCGCCGCGCTGGACCTGTTTCCCCAACCTGCCGACGTTTTCAGGCGCATCGGGGCAGTCGCCGGACACAGCGTCGGTGAACTGACCGCTGCTGCCGGCGCACGAGCCATCACCGCTGAACAGGCGATGGTGCTGGTGCGTGAGCGGGGTGCTGCGATGGCTCGGGCAGCACAGACGACCCCGACCGGGATGACGGCCGTGGTCGGTGGCGACCGCGACGAGGTGCTCGCGTGTATCGAGCGTCACGGTCTCACTGCCGCCAATGACAACGGGCCCGGGCAGGTTGTTGCGGCCGGGACGCTCAAGCAGTTGGCGGCGCTGGCCGACGATGCACCGGAGAAGGCGCGACTGATCCCCCTCAGCGTGGCCGGGGCCTTCCACACCATCCACATGCAGCCGGCTGTCGACCGTCTCGCTTCCCTCGCGCGTTCGGTGTCCACCCACGACCCGCGCACTCCCCTGATCTCCAACCGCGACGGGCAGATCGTCCACGACGGACGAGAGGTCGTACGTCGAATCGTCGGACAGATCGCTCACCCGGTGCGGTGGGATCTCTGCCTCGAGACGATGAGCGACCTCGGCGTGACCGGGATTCTGGAGATGCCCCCGGCCGGAACGCTCACCGGCATTGCCAAGCGGGTGCTCAAGGGTGTGGAGACATTCGCCCTCAAGACTCCGGACCAACTCGATGCCGCGCGTGCCTTCTGCGACAAGCACGGCGAGGCCTCGATGATCGAGACCACGCCCACGTGGCGCATGGTGGTTTCACCCGCCAAGGGCACCTTCCACCTGGGCACCCAGGCCTCGGACAACGACATGCTCGCGCCCGGAGCCGCCATCGGGGCAGTGGCCAGCCTGCGCGAACGCACCGAGATCACTGCGGCCCACGGCGGTTCCATCGTCGAGTGGCTGGTCCACGACGGGGACTTGGTGTCCCCCGGCCAGCCGCTGTTGCGCCTGCACCCCGAGGCTGCTCACTGATGGCCCGGGTGACCCCATCCATCGGCGCACCGCACGCACGCATCATGGGAGTCGGCTCCTACCGTCCCTCACGCGTGGTCCCCAACTCCGAGATCGTCGACGCCATCGACTCGAGTGACGAGTGGATCCAGCAGCGTTCGGGCATCATGGAGCGGCGCTTCGCCACTCCCGAAGAATCCGTTCAGGTGATGAGCGTGGCCGCTGCCCGCTCAGCCATCGAGCGCGCTGGCATCAGTGCCGACCAGATCGACTGCGTCGTGGTGGCGACGGTGAGCCATCTGTTGCAGACCCCCGCCATCGCCCCGGCCATCGCGTTCGAGTTGGGCACCGATCACGCTGCTGCCTTCGACGTCTCTGCGGCCTGCGCCGGTTTCTGCCACGGGCTGTCGCTCGGTGCGGACATGGTGCGCGCCGGCAGTGCCAGGCACGTCCTTGTGATCGGCGTGGAGCGGCTCTCCGACATCACCGACATGACCGACCGCGGTACCGCTTTCATCTTTGCCGACGGCGCGGGCGCGGTCGTGGTGGGGCCCAGTGACACACCGTCCATCGGCCCCGTCGTCTGGGGATCGGACGGCGAACAGTACGACTTCATCCGCTCACGTGAGGACTGGCGCGACGTCGTCGGCTCGGAGGACAACCCTGGTTCCGGGCGGATGCCGTGCCTGACCATGCAGGGCAGCGCGGTCTTCCGGTGGGCCTCCTTCACGATGGCCAAGGTCGCCCTCCAGGCTCTGGAGGCGGCGGGCATCACCGTGGACGAGTTGGACGTCTTCGTGCCACACCAGGCCAACATGCGCATCACCGATGCCATGGCGCGCACGATGAAGCTGCCCGACCACGTCCGGATCGCGCGCGACATCGCCCACCAGGGCAATACCTCCGCCGCCTCCGTGCCGCTCGCGCTCGACCGCATGATCCAGGAGGGCGAGGCCCGCAGCGGTGACACCGCACTCCTGATTGCATTCGGTGCCGGCCTGGCGTACGCCGCCCAGGTCATCACCGTCCCCTGACCCACCAGCATCACCACCTAGAGAAGGGAAGGCCCCATGGCCACCACTGAAGAAATCCGTACCGACCTCGCCGAGATCGTCAACGAGGTCGCTGGCGTCGACGCCACAGACGTCCAGATGGACAAGTCGTTCGTGGACGACCTCGACGTCGACTCGCTCTCCATGGTCGAGGTCGTCGTCGCGGCCGAGGAGAAGTTCGGCGTGACGATTCCGGACGATGAGGTCAAGAACCTCAAGACCGTGGGCGACGCCGTCGCGTTCATCGAGCGCGCCCAGGCATGAGCTCGATCCGCGTAGTCGTCACCGGGCTGGGAACCACTTCTCCCGTCGGTGGGGACGTCCCGTCCACCTGGCAGGCCCTGCTCTCCGGTACGTCCGGTGTACGCCTCCTCGAGGAGGAGTGGGCCGAACAGATCCCGGTCAAGATCGCCGCTCGGGTGGCGGTCGAGCCCTCTGAGGTGCTCGAACGGGTCAAGGCTCGTCGCCTTGATCGCTCCACCCAGTTCGGCATGGTTGCTGCCCAGGAAGCCTGGGCGGACGCTGGCTTCGGTGACGACGACGTGGATCCTGAACGACTGTCGGTGGCGTTCGCCTCGGGCATCGGGGGCGTGACGACCCTGCTGGGCAACTACGACATCCTGCAGGAGAAGGGTGCCCGGCGAGTGTCGCCGCTGGCTGTCCCGATGCTGATGCCCAACGCTCCCGCCGCCAACATTGCCCTTGCCTTCGGAGCCCGTGCGTCGGTCCACGCGCCGACGTCGGCCTGTGCTTCGGGCAACGAGGCGATCGCCATGGCTCTCGACCTCATCCGCCTGGGCCGCGCCGATGTCGTGATCGCCGGTGGGACCGAAGCGGCGATCCACCCGCTGCCGATGGCGGCGTTCGCGCAGATGATGGCGCTCTCGAAGAATGACGGAGACCCCACCACCGTGTCGCGTCCCTGGGACTCCGCGCGCGACGGCTTCGTCCTCGGTGAGGGCGGCTCCGCACTCGTGATCGAATCGGAGGAGCATGCGCGGGCCCGCGGCGCCCGCATCTACGCCACCCTCCTCGGCGCGGGGATCAGCAATGACGCCCACGACATCGCCCAACCAGACCCCCAGGGCCGCGGCGGAACACGAGCGATCAAGAACGCCTTCGCGTCCGGCGACATCGACCCAGCCAGCGTGGTGCATGTCAACGCCCACGCGACGTCGACGCCACAGGGCGACATTGCCGAAGGCCTCATGCTCCACGCCGTACTCGGCCCCCACGTCGATCGTTGCGTGGTGACCAGCACCAAATCGATGACCGGCCATCTTCTGGGCGGCGCCGGCGCGTTGGAGGCCGTCGCCACCGTGCTCGCCATTCGCGACAGGGTCAGCCCTCCGACCATCAACCTGGACCAGAAAGATCCCGCAGTCGACCTCGACATCGCGACGTCGAAGCGAGACCTGCCCCAGGGCGACATCGTGGCCCTGAACAACTCGTTCGGCTTCGGTGGCGCCAATGTCGCCGTCGCCTTCGGCAACGCTTGACCCGCTGGGCACGATCCCATCCGGCACGACTCACCCGGAAAGACACGTACTTGTGACTGCCACCACCACTGCACCGGCAAAGTTGCCGCGCGAGCAGGACCCCCGCAACCCGGTCCACCGTCTGTCTGCCCTGTTCGACGAGGGCACGCTCGAGCTCATCACCCCTGATGACGACTCGGGAATGCTTGCTGCCGTCGGCCGCGTCAAGGGCACGTCCGTCGTCGCGTTCTGCAGTGACCCCACCGTCATGGGGGGTGCCATGGGTGATCTCGGCTGCCGGGTCGTGGTCGATGCCTATCACCGCGCCGTCACCGACGGCATACCCATCATCGGGCTCTGGCACTCCGGAGGTGCGCGCCTGGCTGAAGGCGTGCTGTCGCTCCATGCCGTGGGGCGCATCTTCCACGTGATGACCCAGGCCTCGGGCGTCATCCCGCAGGTGTCGGTCGTTCTCGGGCCCGCAGCCGGCGGCGCTGCCTACGGTCCGGCGCTCACTGACGTGGTCATCCTCGGACCCGAAGGTCGAATTTTCGTGACAGGGCCCGACGTGGTCCGTTCAGTCACGGGCGAGGACGTCGACATGCTGCGTCTGGGCGGACCTGAGCCACACGGTCGCCGTTCGGGCGTGGTGCACATCCTCACTGAATCCGAGCAGGAGGCACTCGAGCGCGCGCGTATCGTGGCGTCCCTGCTCGGGTCGCAAGGAAGCCTTGTCGTGGACGACGTCGAGGATCGTGACCTCGGCGCTCTCCTGCCGGAGTCCAAGAAACGCGCCTACGACGTACACCCCCTCGTGGATGGCCTCCTCGATGAGGACACCATGCAGGAACTGCACGCCCGCTGGGCTCCCAACATCGTGATTGCGCTGGGTCGTTTCGGTGGCCGGACCGTCGGGGTGGTGGCCAACAATCCATTGCGGCTGGGGGGATGTCTGGATTCGCTGTCGGCCGAGAAGGCGTCGCGTTTCGTTCGCATGTGCGATGCGTTCGGAATCCCCCTCATCGTGCTCGTCGACGTGCCTGGCTATCTCCCCGGGGTGGGACAGGAGTGGGACGGTGTGGTGCGCCGCGGCGCCAAGCTCCTGCACGCCTTCGGCGAGTGCGTCGTGCCCCGCGTGACGCTCGTGACGCGCAAGACCTATGGCGGCGCCTACATCGCCATGAATGCGCGTTCACTGGGCGCGACGCGGGTGTTCGCCTGGCCGGGGGCGGAGGTAGCGGTGATGGGTGCCGTGGCCGCCATCCGCATCCTGCATCGCCGTAAGCTTGCTGCGGTGTCGCCGGAGATCCGCCCGCAGGTGGAGATCGAACTGGCTGCCGAGCATGAGCGCATCGCCGGCGGCGTGGAGAAGGCCGTCGAGATCGGCGTGGTCGACGAGATCGTCGACCCCACGCGGACCCGCTCGGCCATTGCCCGCGCGATCCGCAACGAGATCGACACCTCGGGTGTACGCCGCGGCAGGCACGGCAACATCCCTCTCTGACTTACCGTTGCTCTCGCCCTCGCGACTGGAGGGCGAGAGCTCGGTCGGTCAGACCACCTGGTGCAGCCAGCGCACCGGAGCACCCTCGCCGGCGTGCCGGAAGGTCTCCAACTCATCGTCCCAGGGTGCGCCGAGCAGTTTGTCGATCTCCAGCAGCAAAGTCGTGTCACCGAGAGACGCTTTCACCACGGCCGCCTTCAACCTGTCCTCGGGGATCAGGATGTCACCGTGAGTCCCCGTGACCGCGTGGAAGATGCCCAGGTCGGGCGTGCAGGAGAAACGTGTGCCCTCAGTGGCGGTGGTCGGCTCTTCGGTGATCTCGAAGCGAAGATGATTCCATCCGCGCAGGGCTGACGCGACGGCCGCAGCAGTGCCGGCACGTCCCGCCCACGACAGCTCGGCGCGATACGCACCAGGTTGTGCCGATTGAGGCGTCCAGTCCAGTGAGACGGCAACGCCCAGAACCCCGCCGACAGCCCACTCGATGTGGGGGCAAAGTGCAGAGGGGGCAGAGTGCACGAACAGCAGACCCCTCGTCGCCGGACCGTCCGGGCGGGTGGCAATGCGTGTGGTCACTGAGACCTCCTTGAGTTCCGACGCTCCAGATGCGCCTTCCCCAGCGGTCTGTCGTCATGGCTCAACAGGAATCAAGTGACACTTATGTGGTTGTTGAGAACTATTGTGACGCATGTGTCGCATGAAAACCAGCATGTTGACACATCTCAGTGTGGCGCGTCCCGGGAGGATCGGCAAGAGATCCGAAATGTTAACGAGTCTTTCTCTCAAGCAGGTCTGCGCGCTCTGCCGCATCGGTCACCTGGTCGGAGTCAACAGCGTGGGTGCGATGGAACCAGGCCAGCGCGTCTGACTCCCGTCCGGCCGCCTCGAGAGTGTCGGCATACGCATACCGCAGTCGAGCCACCCACGACGAGCGGTTCTTGGACATCAGGGGCGCCAACTCCAGAGTGCGAAGTGCTGCGTCCAACTGACCCATGTCACGTCGGGCTCCGGCTTCCACCAGAGTCATCTCAGCCTTGGCCTCGGGCGCGAAGTTGACGACCGATGGACTCTTCGCCAGCTTCAGCGCCTGCTGGGGGTTGCCAAGCGCACGGTGGCAGTCAGCCATGATGGGCAGATAGTCCGTTGCGCCATTCATCCGCTTGGCCGCACGCAGCTCGGACAACGCCTCGGCGTAGTGTCCCGCTGCGTAGGCGGCTTCTCCGGTGGCTTCACGGACGACCGCAATGCGCGCAGCGCGTGCACGAGCGGCGAGGGTGTGCTGGTAGGCAGTCTCCGGGTCATCGTCAATCAGCTGGCCGGCCGCGGCCAGATGGCGGGCCACTCGCGCAGCCAACTTTTCCGGCAGACCCTTGAGTTGCGCACGGACACCGGGGCCCAGCTCAATACCCGTGATCTCTTCCGGGATCTCGGGCCCGTCATAGACTGCTTGATCGGCGCGGCGGACACGATCGTCGCCCGACCAGCCACGAGCACCTGAGGTGCCCTGCGGGCCGGACCCCTTGGCGCTGGACTTGTCGTAGCCGCCACCAGGCTTGGAGCCGCGGCTCTTGTCGTCACGCGACCTGCTGTCACGACCCTTGTCGTCACGGCCCTTGTCATCTCGCGCACCTCGCCCCCGGGAGTCTCCGGACGACGGGCGACCCGCACCTGACGAGGGTCGATCACTGCGGGAACCAGAGTTGCCTCGCGAGGGAGCACCCCCACGGCCAGAAGCCGACCCTCCACGGCTCGCGCCATCGCCGCCCCGAGCAGGGCGCTGTCCTCGACGGTCTTCGGCCATGGTGGCACTTCCTTCTCAAATTCTTCCCCGTACGGGGTCCACGGTACTCAACAGAGTCGTGAAATGACGCAGGGGCCACCAGTTTCCTGGTGGCCCCTGCCCAATGATTGTCCGGCGGCGTCCTACTCTCCCACAACCTCACGATTGCAGTACCATCGGCGCTGAAAGGCTTAACTTCCGGGTTCGGTATGGGACCGGGTGTTTCCCTTTCGCTATGGCCGCCGTAACTCTTTCAACCAGTG
>JBBSSH010000035.1:0-30735 GCA_038242265.1 Propionibacteriales bacterium | reverse complement strand
CCCACACCAGCGGCACCACCGTGACACTCCCCACCGCCCTGAGCGAGACCGTCACCACCATCGGCCTCATCCCCGACACCACCTACAGCTACGCCATCTTCGCCCAGGATCGAATCGGCAACATCAGCCCACTCGGCCCCGGCAGCACCGTCACCCTCACCGTCAGACCGGAGTGAGTCACTGGCCCGTCCGCCCTTGGAGGGTCTCGGGTGAGGCAGAGCGAAACGATGCCCCGGATGTCAACGGCTCAGTCCGTTGACCGGTTTCCTGCAGCGACCCAGGCGTCTCGGATCCGAACTCGCGCTTTCGCCATCAGAGGCGGAGCCACCCACCGGTCCGTGGCATTACCCACCTGCAACGGTCGGGACACACTCGTACCGTCGAGTCGCCACAGGGCACCTATTGCGCCGACCAGGACGCTCATCACGCCGGTCCAGGTGGGGAACGAGAACGAATCGAACGTTCCTGAACACAGGACGGCCGCTGGCATCGTGACCGCCAGGGCCTGGGCGAGGTGTCGGGTCTCTTGATCCTGTCCGCGCAGTCTGATGCAGCGTGCCATGACATAGGGGATGAAGAAGTAGAGGAGCAGGACGACGACGCCCACCACTCCTCCTGCCAACAAAGTGCCGAACCACTGGTTGTCCAACAGAATGTACTGCTCCGGCGTGACCATGCCCGCCCCTCGACCGAACCACGGACGAACGCTCCACAGTTGCATCACGTAGTCGGTGCGCGCGATCCGGTCCTGCACGCTCGGGTCATTGTCCGCGTTGGTGAACAGGGATCGAATGGTGCCCAGCACGCCTGGGTTAATGACCCGGAAGACGGCGATCGCCGCAATGCTGACGACGAAGGCGTTGTAGCGATGTCGCCAGGGCCAGATCGCCGCCAGGAAGAGGAAGGTGACCGCGACCGTGAGCGTGGCAGAGCGGGAGATGGAGAGCGGGATGGAGAACCCGACCAGCGCCACCATCAACCATCGCCAGAACTTGGTCCGCCCCGGGGGTGAGAAGAAGGCGTAGTGCAGTGCAATGGGCAGGAGTAGCGCAAGGACGACGCCGAACTCTATGTAGTGACTCGCCGTTCCCGCAACGCGGGCCAGGTCTGTTGCTCCACGAGCACCGACCGCGATGAGACTTGCGTTGAGCCGTAGGCCCGGGATCTTGATGTACTGGGTGAGATCGGCGACGCGGAAGAACTGCAGAATGCCTACTATCGACATCGTCGCCCCCAACGCCACCAGCAGGCGCAGGAGCCGGTCGAGATCTGCCCTGGTTCGTACTCCGTCAGCTACAGCGAGCGACAGCCCGGCCATCGCCACGATGAAGATGAGCCATCGGTCCGCAGCGCTGGCCTCGAGTGGCGAAGGCAAACGGTCGAACCCGATGACATAGCCGAGCAATTGAGTAGCGACATACAAGCCCACGACCCAGCGGATCGGCTGACGCCCTCCGGGAAGTTGGTGGGGCCGGACTGCGGACAGAGTCCACAGGAAAGCCAGCAGGATGCCAATAGCCACCGACGGGCGACCCGCGGCACCCATACCGCTGATGACGAGACGAGCAGGAATGAGGAACTGCAGGGTGAGGAATACCACCAGGAGCCCCAAAGTGGTGACCTTGCGTTCCAGGGTCAGCATGGGCCGCCGCTCGGCAGCCTGCCTCCTGAGGGAATCCGGCACCCTGAGCAGGTGTGGCTGCCAATCCTCTGATCCGGCACGGGGCACCACCGCTCGACCCGAGTCGCTCATCCCGCGTCGCTGACCGCCGTGCCGCGTGACTCGGCTCCCGTGCCGAGATCGGGGCCGGGACCGTTCGAGTCCGGTTCTTGCGCCGTCTCTCCCCTGGGGCGCCGACGCCGACGCACCAGCCCGACGATGTCATCGAACAGAACCGTGACCACCAGCGAGAGCGCGAACCCGAGCACGCCGACGACCGCCATGTTGCGGAGCTTTCCGTCGGTCACCGCATCGGACACCGAAGGCGTTTGCAGCACGTCGATGCTGTACCGCGATCTGGAGGGAATCTTCGCGGCTGTCTGACGCTCCAGCAGTTCGGTAGCAGCCATCTCGAACACGGCGGTACCGGTTTGCACGGCCACCTCGCTCGATTCACCACGGACTTCGAAGTTCATGACAGAAGAGTTGGGCTGTGGCGTGACCTCATAGAGCGAGATGAGACCCTGCTCGTCAATCTGTCGCCGCGTCTCAGGGCTGTTGAGCACCACTGCCACCGCGATGTTGGCATCAGCCGGCCCACCATAGGGATTGGCAATCTCCGAGATCGTCCGGCCGGGGACCAGCATGGTGACGCCAGTGACGTCAAACTCTTCCTCGACACCTTGTCCCACACCCCACGCCAGTAGAACCGTCAACGCCACCAAGGGCAGCAGCACGTACCAACGCCGTATCGCAGTCACCGTGATTCGCCAAACATCCATCAGATGAGCCCCTCTCATCGCCGAGGCCTCCCCATGAGCCCTGACGTGCTTTTCAGTATGGGCCATGCTCGGTCGGCTCTCGGCACGGGACTGTCTCGCTGCGGTTGACACCGGCACCGGCCTCGGCTCGGTAGGATCGACCAGCGCCGTAAACAATTGCAGTCGGCTCAGATGCCTTCGCGCTCGACAACCCGCGATGGGACGGCCACACTTGGGACTCGGACCGACAGGAGCACGCAAATCTGCTGCGCCTCGCTCCGACCCACTGAACCGAGTCATCGCTTTCCGGAGTCGAGAAGGCTGATCAGTTCGGCATTTCGGATCACGCGAATGCGGGGCGTGCAAGTTTGTATTGTCAGGAAATGGGGATCGTATGGTGCGGCAGGAGTCCAGCCAGTCCGATCGGTCGTCGAGTGCTGGGGTGAGTGACCAGGCGGGTCTGCGGCTCATCTTGGCGGGGGCCGCTATCGGGAACGGCAACCGCGGCGTCGAGGCCCTCGCCCGATCGGTGGCAGACGGAGTCCACCGGGAGGCACCCGGCGCACGATTGAGCATTCTCGATGACGGTTGGGGCGTGCGCCCAGACACGAGCGGTCGCTACGCGGGCATGTCTGTCGATTACGTCGGAGTGCGCCGATCCCGACGATGGCACCGGCCGGAGAGCTGGGCGCAGATCAGGGGCGCGCAGGCAACATTTCCCCGGCTCAACGGCGTCGCCAGTCTATTTCAAGCATCTGATGCGGTCCTGGACCTCAGCGCCGGGGACAGTTTTACCGATCTCTACGGCCCGCTGCGGTTGAAAACTGTCAGCGCACCCAAAGAGGCGGCACTGCGCGCTGGTCGTCCTCTGATTCTCCTGCCACAAACCTATGGACCGTTCGCCACGACCGAGGCGCGACGCCTGGCAGGGCGCATCATCCGGTCGGCAACAGTGGCCTACGCCCGCGACCCGTGGAGTTACCGGCAACTGGTGGAAATCGCCGGACCTGACGCAGACCCCTCACGGTTGCGCAGCGGAGTGGACGTGGCATTTGCGCTCGAGCGCCGACGTCCCAGGGGCCAGGTCACCGAGCTGGTGGAGGCACTGGGCGAGGAGACGACCGCGGGAGTCAACATCAGCGGCTTGCTCCAGGGCAGCGACGCACACGACCGCTTCGCGATCGCCGGCAACTACATCGACACGATGACAGCACTGGTGCAGGCGCTCATCGAGGATGGCGCGCATGTGGTGCTGGTGCCGCACGTCCACGAGCCAGGAGGGGCAGGAGAAAGCGACATCAGTGCGATCGAGCAAGTCCGCGAAAATCTGACCGCTGCCCAACGCCACCGGACCACAGTGCTCCCCACCGACTTGGACGCTGCCGAGGTCAAGTGGTGCATCTCGCAGCTGGACTGGTTCGTGGGCAGCCGGATGCACTCGACCATCGCGGCACTGTCCACCCTGACCCCGACAGCTGCCTATGCCTACAGCGACAAGACTCGAGGGGTGTTCGAGACCTGCGAGGTCGGCGATCAGTGCATCGACGCACGCCTCAGTTCTGGCGCGCAGGCTGTCGAACTGATGATGACCAGCTACCACGCGCGCGCCAAAACGAGGGCCTCCTTGTCGAAGCACGCGGCACTTACCGTCGCGCGTTCGAGAGATCAGTTGCGCGACGTCTTCGATCTCGCGCTCACGCCGTCGCTCCCGCCGGTGGAGAGGGGGTTTCACCAGTGATCTCACGGACTCCAGAAACTATTGAAGCGATCACGCAGGCTCGCCTCTGCCTTGGCTGCGGAGTGTGTGCCCACCTCCACCCGGACCGTTTGCAGATGGTCGACGTGCCCGACGTCGGGCTGCGCCCACTTCCTATCGTGGGGGTGACAACCCCGACGACCGGGGCAGGGGTCGAAGCGTGTCCTGGAAGGTCGCTGGCCCATCCGGCCGGGGCCTTGGACGACGCCCCGTTCGGCGGCGAGTGGGGTCCGGTCCTCAGCCTGTTCGAGTGCTGGTCCACCGATGACAAAGTGCGCCACCGCGGCTCGTCCGGAGGCGTGGTGAGTGCGTTGGCAGCGCATGCGGTCGAGTCAGGGGTCGCCGTCGGAGCACTGCAGGTACAGGCTTCACCTACTGACCCGCTGCGCAACGAGACGGTCCTGAATCGAACTTACGCCGACATCACCAACGCGGCCGGCTCGCGGTACTCCCCCGCCAGTCCCTGCGAGCGGCTCGACCTCGTAGAGGCGGCAGAGGGCCCCTGCGTGGTGGTCGGCAAGCCGTGTGACGTGGCGGCGACCCGGATGGCAGCGTCAAAACGTCCGGTGCTGGCCGAGAAGGTGGCGATCACCTTGGCGATCTTCTGCGCCGGTACGCCCTCGACCGAGGCCACGCGAGATGTCATCTGCCAGCTCGGGGTCGACCCCGAGCAGGTCACCAAGGTCGACTATCGCGGCGAGGGCTGGCCGGGCGAGTTCCGCGTGGAGACCGACAGTCAACGCGCCTCCATGAGTTATGCAGACTCCTGGGGAATGCTGACCAAGAAGCGCCAGTGGCGCTGCCTGATCTGCCCTGACCACACAGGTGAGTTCGCCGACCTCTCGATCGGCGACCCGTGGTACCGCAAGGTCCAGCCGGGTGAGCCCGGGCGCTCGCTGGTGGTGATCCGGACCGAACGGGGCCGTGCGCTGCTGGAATCCGCTCTCGAAGCGGGAGCCATTGCTGGCACCATGCTTCCGCTCGAACGCCTTCCTGAGTCCCAACCGAATCTGGAGTCGACTCGCGGGGCAGTCTGGGGTCGGGTGCTGGCGATGCGAGCGTTGGGCATGCCCACTCCACGTTTCCGCGGACTGCCATCGTTGCGCCTCTGGGGGAAGCTCTCGTGGCGCGCCAAACTGAGGTCCACTGTCGGGACGGCGCGACGAATCTTCGTGCGCCGGTTGCGACGTCCCGAGTTCGATCCACGTGAGGTGGGATGAATGGGTCATCGTGCCGACATCATCATGATCACGTACCGCAGTGCCGGGTACGTGCATCTTTCCCTGCCGCGCCTGCTCGAGACTCTCGGCCCCGACGACCGGGTGTGGTTGTGGCACAACGGCGACGACGAAGCGACGATCGAGGCGATCCGTCACTACCGAGAGGACAGCCGCGTCGCGCGCTTCCACCACAGCCGCGAGAACGTCCGGCTACGCGAACCCACGAACTGGCTCTGGCAGAACTCCGAAGCGCGATTCGTCTCCAAGGTCGATGACGACTGTCTGGTCGCCCACGGTTGGCTGGACACCCTCGTCGCAGCGCATGACGACAATCCCGAGTTCGGGGTGATCGGCAGTTGGCGCCCACCGGACGCCGACTTCCGCAACGAGCCCGCCCGTCGAAAGATCCAGGAGTTCCAGGGAGGTCATTCGCTGTTGCGCAATCTCTGGGTGCAGGGCAGCGGCTATCTGATGCCGCGTGCGCTCGTCAACGCGAATGGCCCATTGGGGCCCGACGAGTCGTTCACCGGCTACTGCATTCGACTGGCCAGAGCAGGAGCGGTCAACGGCTTTTATCACCCCTTCATACCGGAGGATCACATGGATGATCCCCGCTCACCGAACACCCTGATCCATTCCGACGACGACCTGCTCGACAGGATGCCCCTCTCGGCCAAGGCCAACGGAGTCACCACCGTCGAGCAGTGGACTGCTCAGTTGCAGCAGAGTGCATTCATTCTTCAGACCGCGTCACTGGACCCTCGCACCTACACAGGCTGGCGACGACGGGCGAAGAGGCTCCATCGACGGGCGCTCTCCCTGGCAGGGCGGCCGCCCGGGTGGTGAACCACGATTCACCCAGTGGATTGGTGCTGGACCCAGAGGAGCAGGCCGACGTCATCGTCGTGTGCGTGACCTACAACAGTTCGCACGTCATCCAGGCGCTGCTCGACGCCCTACCTGCCGCGCTGGAGGGCGTGTCCCGTTGCCGTGTGGTGATCATTGACAACGACTCGGGCGACGGGACGCCTGAGATGGTCCGGGAGCTCGCACCGTGGGCGTTGTTGGTCCCTGCCGGGCGGAACGTCGGGTATGCCGGCGCGATAAACATCGCCCTCCGACACCGCGCTGCGGCACGGGGCGTGTACGTCCTCAATCCGGACACCCTCCCGTCGCCAAGGAGTGTGGTCAAGTTGCTGGATGCCACCGAGATGGACCCTCTGATCGGGATCGCGACACCGCGCATCCTCGGAGCCAACGGCCACCTCCAGTTCTCCCTTCGCCGCGAACCGACCATCACCCGGGCCCTCGGTGAGGCACTTTTGGGTGGTACCCGGGCCTCGCGGATCGCACTGCTGGGCGAAACCATCGGTGACCCCACCCAGTACCGTGACGGTGCCTGCGCCGATTGGGCTACCGGCGCAGCCATGTTCATCACCTCGTCCGCGATCAGCGCGGTCGGAGAGTGGGATGAACGTTTCTTCCTCTACTCGGAGGAGACTGACTATTCTCTCCGTGTTCGTGACGCGGGATACCGGCTGCACTTCGTCGAGCACGCCGAAGTCGTCCACCAGGGCGGGGACCAGGCCACGTCACCTCACTTGTGGGCGCTCTCAGCCGTCAACCGGACCCGGCTGTACCGCAAGCGCCATGCTCGAGCATCGAGCACGGTCTTTTGGGCGGTCGTCCTGTTGAACGAGGCGAGCCGTGCACTCGTCGGCAGGTCCACGCACCGCGCCGCCGTACGAGCTCTGCTGGCCGCCGGACCGAACCACGCGAGCGCCGAACCGACGCCGTCAGTCCTGGCGAGGGCCGTTTCGTCGGCGCTCTGACCGGAGGTGGTGCACCGAGCAGTCCGAGAGGTGTCTTGCACGGCTCATAGGCTCTGGCGCTGCGTGATTTCGTGGACTTCGCGGAAAAATTCGTTGCGGTCAACCAAGTCGTCGTGCGATCCGATCGCCGAGACGTGCCCGTCGACCATCACGACGATCCGGTCACACATGGAGAGTGTCGAGAGCCGGTGCGCGATCAGAACCAGGATGGTGTTCGCCTTGATCTCATTCAGCGACTCCCGCACACTCTCCTCCGACCGCACGTCCAACGCGCTAGTGGGCTCGTCCAGGACCAGCATCTGCGGCTCGTCTGCCAACGCCCGAGCCAGACAGATGCGTTGGCGCTGACCGCCCGAAATGGCTCCCGCTCGCTGACCGATCTCGGTGTCGTACCCATGGGGCCACGACATGATGTCGTCATGAATGTGCGCCCGCCTGGCAGCCGACCGGATCCTGTCGTCGTCGATCCAGTCCCGGTAGAAGCCGATGTTGTCCCGGACGGTGCCCCACACGAGCTGAGACGTCTGCGGAACGTACGCGACGCGTTCTCGCCATGCTGACCGCTTGACATCCCGGGCATCAACATCGTTGACGACCAGGGCACCAGACGTCGGCTCCCGCAACCGCAGCAGGATCTGGACGATCGAGGATTTCCCCGCCCCTGACGGGCCGACTATCCCGATGGCCTCGCCTCTGCGCGCGTTGAAGCTGACCCTGTGCAGGACCTCCGCGCCAGAGTTGTAACCGAAGGAGACATCGTCCAACCGGATCGACTGAACCTCGCCCAGATCCTCATGTCCATCCTGCTGAGGGTGTTCGCGGTAACGCTCGAGCGCTTCGGAGATCTGGTCCATGAAGGGGACTCGCTCGTCGATGCTTGTGAGCGCAGTCTGAATCTGTTGGGCGTAGGTGAGCGCACGGATGAGTAGCAGGATCACGGTCGCCAGAGCGGCCAGGTCGCTCGCACCCGAGAGAGAGACCGCGATCAGCGCAACCACGAGCATCACCAGGGCGACACTCTGGTAGAGCGCCGGCATCGCCCCGGACAGGAAACGGGTACGGGCATGGGGACGGCGCACCGCCTCGACCTGGCGATGAAAGGCTGAGACGTAGTTGGGCGTGGCCCCGAAGACCTCGGTCTCTTCGGCGACGAGGACGATGTCCTGGACCGTCTCGGTGAAATTCATTGCCTCGTGGCTGAGTCGTTTCGCATTCCGTCTCAGCGTCCGGGACAGCGGTCTCAGTGCGAAGAACAGGGCAAGGGCAGCGGTCGCCAGCACCCCCGCGGCCAGAGCGTTCTGCAAAAATGCTACGACCACCATCATCACGAACATGATCGTTGCGGTCAGTCCGTTTCCCAGGCTGATCACCGCCTGCGTCACGTTGGTGACGTTCTGAGTCATCAGGGTCTGGAATGCACCATCACGCTCCTTCGCCTTCGTCGACCAAGCGGTGTTGGTGAACGAGGCGAACAATTGAATGCGAAGCTCGGCCATCACTTTGGCGCTCATCTGTGCCGGCAAGTAGGCGAGCGAGAGTTGTAGGAGCGCACGAGCCAGGATCAGCGTGATCGCCACGGCGAAGGCGAGTGTCTGGGATATTTCGACACCAAGAGGCCCAATGCTCAGCCGGGTGTTGCTCGCACCCTCCGAGAGGGAGACGGCCATCGCGGCGATCATCGCCAGTACCGAAGCCTCGAACAACCCGGCCACGACAGCCAGTGCGACCAACAATGAGAGCCCCCCCGCGGAGCCGCGGAAGAATGGCGACAGACGCCGCCATGCCCGCCGCACGCTACCGAGTGCCCGGAATCGTTGGGCGGGAACATGCTGGCGTTCTGGGTCAGTGTCGCTCAAGTTTTTCTCCTGGCAGAACGAGCGGGCCAACTCTGCTCTGATCAGCCGATGGGGGTGGGCGGCTGAGCCCTGATCCACGAATGCGCGTTGGCGTCTGAGTGTGTGTCAAACGACAAGGCCCTCCTGAGCATGAATGATCGGGTGGGAAAACTCGATTCTCACGCTCACGAAGGGCATCTCGTCGGGGAGAGCCTCTCACACGGACGGGCCTGTTCTCGATGACTCGCACCTGGTGTCGGCTGTTGGTCTGCCCCGTCAGTCACGGATGCCCACTGGCCAGAGCAACAATCCGGCTGGGTCGACTCGCCGGCGCGACGATCTCTTGCCGAGGCAGGACCCGCTCAGCGCACCCGGACTCCGGTGTCGTCCCACACGTTGGTGGCATCCCAGATGCTGCTGTCCAGGTTGCCCCTCACTGCATACCGGAAGTCGTGACCGAACCTGTTGCCGCTGTAGAGGGCGCTGTCGACCTCCCCGCGACCGCCACCGTTGATGGTGAAGTTGCCGCCATTCATGTAGTTGCCGAGCACGCGCAGGTTGGAAATCTGGTCGTCACCCAGCAACGAGCCGATCTGTAGCGCTGCATTCATCGGGTCCTTGGTCGACTCCTTGTAGGGCAGGAGCGTATTTCCTTGAAGGGTGATGTTGTCACCACGCCGGATCTGGATCGTGTCGTGGTGCCCATCAGGCTGACGCTGCAGATCGTGGATGTAGGAACTCTCGACCGTGACATTGTCGCTTTCGATGCGGATGCCGTCTTCGGCAGAGTGGATGTTTGCTCGGCGGACGGTGCCGCTGCCACCCGAGAAAAGGACCCCGATTCCGGTACCGCCCATGTTGTCGACCTCGACGTCCTCGATCAGACTGCCGGTCGAACCGGTGGTCACGTTGATCGGGTAGGACGATGTGTCGGACCTGATCAGCGAGTTGCGGATCGTGACATTGTCGGCCGAGATGGTGACCGCGCCCTCAATGCGCCATCCATCCAGAACGGTCCCGTCCGTGGTGATGGTCATGCCCTTGGTGGCCCGCAGGCGCGTCCCCGCCGGCACGCCCGTGTTGGCGGCAGCAGCCCGCGCGCCCAGGACCGGTGCCGAGGTGGGAGTCGGGGTTGGCGTCGACGTGGCGGTGGGAGTCGGGGTTGGCGTCGACGACGCGGTGGGAGTCGGGGTTGGCGTCGACGACGCGGTGGGAGCCGGTGCTGCGGTCGGTGCGGGAGTGCCACTTCGGCTGTCGAAAGGCACCCCGTCGACCCAACTGTTGCGCACCTCAGCCGGACTTTCGGGGCTACTCATGAAGGCGTTGCGACAGTTGTTTACGCGGACCCGACTGGCGTAGTAGTTGCCGAACACGATGCCATTGGTTTTCGATGCGCGACAGTTGATCGTGCTACGTCGGATCTTAGTCCCATCAGCTTGGGGATAGATGCGGATGCTGTGAGAGCCGGCGTAGTCCACCCTGGTGTTCTTGATCGTGACGTTGTCCGCCTTGATCGCAATCGAGCCCTTTACATGAGCACCGTTGAGGACAGTGCCATCCTTGGTGATCGTGACGTTCCGCATGGTTTTCTTCGGCTTGGTCGGCTTGGGCGGCCTCGTCATCTTCTGCGCACCAGTCGTTTCAACACCAGGTTCGGCCCGCTCCTGTTTGACGCTGGTCAAACCAGCGATGCCCGTGTGAAAGGTTCCAGCGGTCAGGATCGTGGCAGTTGCCATGATGAGTATTCGGCTGAGAGACATACCGCTCGTGATCAACATGGATATTTTCTCCGCTCAGGTGCAGGGAATGCGACCAATTCAACCGTGGGACTCGTGTGAGGAGACCCGGTCTTTTGGGCCAGCGCCGGGAAAAGACTGGGCCAGCATGAAGTGGTGGACCTGGGCGCGCGGACCCGTCCCTCTGTCACCTCGTGTTGAATAAAAATTCCTTTACAACTTTAGCCGCACCATCGACCGACTGCAGAGGAACTGGCTAATTTCCCAGCTCGGCCAGAAAGGATGACGCATTTGCGCGAAGTTCACTCCGCCGCGCGAGCGCCAGCCGCCGCGAGGGCCGCAGGACGTCCCCGACGAGGCCGCGGCACCAGGTCGAGCACAGCCGGGGAGGTAGCTTTCACCACGCGCCGCGCGGCGGCGTAGTGGAGGTCGGCAAGTTTGAGCCTGTCGACATCTCGAGTGACGCACAGGTCCCGCAGGCTCAGTTCCAGTGCGATGGTCAACTGGTGGTCGTCGACATGCTCACCGTGCGACGCTCGTCGAGGCACCAGGACTGGGTACTTGCCGTGCTCCAGAGCCGCCAGCGCGATCCCGGTGCCGGCATGCGCCACCACCACGTCGGCGTCGGCGATTGCGGTGTCCATCTCCGCCGACGAGACCCTGGCTCGCCCGTCAATGTTGAGCCCGTCGACATCGGTCGAACCGGTCTGCCACAGCACCTCGGTGCCCACGGGCACCAGCGGCACGAGCCGCGCCAACAGACGACGGAAGTCGTAACCCTCCTGAGTTCCCAGGCTGACCACCATCTTCGAGATCGGCCGTGATTCTTGCGGGGCGGATTCGTACAGGTCCCAGGGTGAGGCAAGATATGTCCAGCGGCGGGTGTCGAGCGCAGTGGACTGGCTAAAGGTCCGCACCCCAGGCAGCAGTGCCAGCATCCGCCCCGACAATGACGGTGCTGCCAGCCTGGTCGCTGACTCGATGTAGATCGTTTCGATGTTGCGAATCCAGGCTTGGGGCAGCACCGACAGTGCCAACGCGGCCCCGGTACTCACGACCATCGAAATCGTGTACTGCTCGAAAAGCACCCGGCAGCGCACTGCATTCCGAATGACTGCCGACATGTCCCGGGGCGGCGACTGCTCGACCCAGTGCACGACCTCGCCGGCGAGTAGCGACTCGGTCTGCGGAGTCCGCGGAGTCACCCACACCACGTCCTCGAGGGCCAGGCGTGGGCGCAATGTGTGCAACTGCATGATGTGTCCGCCATCGTTGGCGACGAGCAGCACCGTCACGGGTGCCTCCCGACTGGAATGTTTAAAAGGTCAGGGACCACTCCGGTGGCGAGCGACGATGTCTGCTTGGGGGCCGACGCCGGGGCCGCGGGGTTCAACATGCTTCTCACGAGCGTGAGCTTTCATCTCGATGCCAGGTGGTGAAGTCCCCTGACCGCACGGCTCGGCGGGCACCGATCCGCGCAGCAAGATGGACTGCGACGAAGAGCGGGATTCGCACGGCGATGCCTGGGCGGGTCGTGGCCAGCGTGAGCAAGGTGCGAATGCTGGTCTGTGACGCAGGCCGACGAACCCCCAGGTCGGTGGCTTGGCTGTTGCCGGTGGCAATCCTGATGCGGCGCCGGAGCAGGTCTCGCAGAGTTCGCGGGGGGTGGACCACTGCGACCGCGGTGGATACGATCCGGCGCTCTTCGCTCGTGAACGCATCGGACATCGCAAGGTCGTCGTTGAGAAGGTGCGGAAGCGCCGTCACTCGTTCCTGTGCCTGCTCGGACAGGGCCACCACTCCGCGCCCGAAGAGCCCGGACTCGACCTGGGGAAGTGCCTCCCAAACGTCGTAATACCAGCGCACCAAGAGCGAGCAACCCAGGCGCGGTACCTCACGTCGCGGTGCGGTGGCGAGCACTTGGTCCCGAGTGATCGGCTTCAGCAGCTGAAACAGCGCCGTACCCGTGAGCTCGATGTCGGCGTCGAGGTGAACCCGCGGGAAGACGTCCGTGGCCGTGTTTCCGAGCCTGACCGCCTCCGCCTTGGAGGGCTGGGCGATCTCCATCACCAGGGCCCTGGGGTCCGCTCGACGCGCCACCTCTGCAGTTGCGTCGGTGCACCCGTTGCACACGACCACGACCTCAAGATCCTCCGCCTGCGTGCCTGTTCTCAGCACGGACAAGTTGCGACCGATAGTCGCCGCTTCGTTGTACGCAGGGATGATGACGCTCGCCACAGCCATCTCGTGTCCCCCCCAAGCGAGTGCCCACCGGTTGGCTGACACTTGGCAGATAGTGGTGGGGCCTCCGCACTCTCTGCCCCTCGACCGGGTGCTTTCGCCAATTTTGGGGAGTTTTACTGCGCCTCGGCCATCGAGAAATCTATGTTCCGTGACCGTAGGTTGCGTAGAGACAGCACCAGTCGGTCAAGTTCGAGCACCGACCAGTCGTCGTCGATCGCCGCACCTTCGGCGGTCGTACTGAGGGCGCGATAGAGGTTGACCGGCTGCTTACGAAGCTCGGTGTGCAAGGTGGCTTCCAGGACTGATTGCAGGTATGCGTGCTGGACGTAGGGGGGAGAACCGTAGCTGTAGGCCGGGTCTATCCCGTTGTCGGCCGCGAGCTGCGCAAAGGTCCGCCAGTCGATCACCACGAGGTGGTCGATGCGTCGGCCTGCCCACGACTCCACCGCACTCACCGTCGTGCCCGGTGCGGACGAGGTGGACGGTGCACCAAAGTCGACGCCCCTTGGTATGGACTTGACCTGCACCCGCCTGCCGTCTCCCCCCACTTCGACCAGCATCACGGATTCGACCGACTGCTCACCCGTCAGCCAAGGCACATCAGCATGTCCGCCGGGGCGGGTACCGATCATCAGGATGGTGTCTCCCGGTGCGGCCGCAGGTCGCGTGTGAAAGCCGTCGAAAACCCCCTGAACGCGCTCCAGCCGGGACGCCATCCTCAGGTTGACGACCCCTGCGGCCAGCACGAACAGCACTCCTAGAACGCTCACCGCAGTGAGCAGTCGTCGTCTTCGACGTCGACATGGCCACATGCTCAACGGCTCCGCCATCATGATCCCCCTTGTCGCGGGCAAGCTCGATGGTCGACGCTAGGTCGGCCTCAGCGAGCGTTCATGCCCCAAAGAGGGGGAACGTGTGCGCGGCGCGCGCATCAGGAGTTGAAGCGCTGCTGCGCCTTCTCCAGTCCTTCGGTGATCAACGACTCGACTGCATCTGCGGCGTCGACGACCTGGAAGGGGAGCTCCTTGCGCTCGGCGGTGGAGTAGGGGGACAGCACGAAGTCCGCCACGTCCTGGCGCCCGGGCGGTCGTCCGATGCCTGCGCGGATGCGGTAGAAGTCGCCCGTCCCCAGCGATGACCGCATGGATTTCAGCCCGTTGTGGCCGTTGTCCCCGCCGCCGAGTTTGCTCCGCAGCGTGCCGAACGCGATGTCGAGTTCGTCGTGGATGGCGATGATGTGGTCCGGCTCGACCTTGTAGAAGGTGGCCAGCGCCTTCACCGGGCCTCCCGACTCGTTCATGTAGCCGCTGCCCCGGGCCAGGACGACGCGTGGCCCACCGATCGACAACCGACCTTCCACGACGTCGGCTCGGCCGCTCTTGTGCGCGCGGAAACCACTGCCCATGCGACTCGCCAGCTCGTCGATGACCAGATGGCCAACGTTGTGGCGATGACGGGCGTAGGTCGGTCCTGGGTTGCCCAGACCGACCACCAGCCAGACCTCGTCACCCACGGCCCCACCGCTCGTGGCCGGACCATTCATGGCCTCATCCTTCCAGTCGCGACGAGTCGATGGGTGGCGCTCCGCAGCGCCGAAATGCAACGAGTCGGCGCGCTTGCACACCCAGGGTGTGCAGACGCGCCGACCCGGCAGAGCTCACTCGGAGTCGGACTCCGCGGCGATCTCCTCGTCGGTGGCCTCGTGCTCGATGCCAGCCTCGGTCTCCGCCTCGGTCAACTCGGCCTCGAGGGCCTCGGCGGTGATCTGCTGGGTCACATTGACCATGAGCAGCTCTTCGTCGTCCAAAAGCGTGCTGCCGTCGGGGAGGTTGAGGTCCTTGGCGAGGATCATGGTGCCCGGCTTGGCGCCGGCAACCGAGACCTCGAAGAATTCGGGGATGTGGGTGGCCTCGGCCTCGACCGAGACGACTGCGTTCTCCAGCACGACCATCGTGTCCGGCGCGGCAATGCCCACGACGTGGACCGGCACGTCCACCGTGACCTTCTCGCCACGCTTGACCGCGACGAAGTCGAGGTGCTCGATGACGCGACGGATCGGGTCGATCTGGATGTCCTTGGTCAGCGCGAGCTGCTCGGAGCCATTGATGTCGAGTGAGAGCAGCGCATTGGAGCCGCCATTCTTGAGCGCCATCATCGTCTGGTGCCCCGGGAGGATCACGTGGTCGGGCTGATTGCCGTGGCCGTAGATGACTGCGGGAATCTTGTTGTCGCGGCGGATACGGCGGGCCGCGCCCTTGCCGAACTCGGTGCGTACTTCGGCAGTGATCTTCTCGGGGGCAGACATCATTTTCTCCTGGGTCATGGGTGGGGGGCCAGCGCTGGAGACGACGAACGCCGCGCTCCGGATCGTGAGCGCGGCGCAGTTGAATGGCCGGCCCAGTCGATCACGGAGTCCCAGGGTGTTCGTCGGGCTCCCTCGCCGAGGCAACTTCACAACTCTAACGGCCTGCCTGCGACGGTGCCAATCCTGAGTGCTCCCCTAGGGTGGCGCAGTGCCCCTGATGCTTCCCGAGGCCCGTGAGCGCGCCTCTCTCGTGACCGATGTCCACACCGAGGTCCACCTCGACCTCACCTCCACCGACGACTTCGCCGTCGAGGCCGTGATCTCGTTCGGCTGTACGCGTCCGGGAGCGTCCACCTTTCTTGAGCTCACCCACGCTGCCGACGTCACCCTCGACGGTGAACCAGCGGCCTACGACGACAACCGGATCCCCCTGGCCGACCTGGGCGCCACCAACGAGGTGCGAGTCACCGCACGGATGCCCTACGTCACCGATGGCGACGGCATGACCGTCACGATCGATCCTGCGGACGGCGAGCGTTACGTCTGCGGTTACACCGCGATGGACATCGCCCAGAAGGTCATCCCGTGCTTCGACCAGCCCGACCTCAAGAGCACGTTCGCCGTCCGTGTCACCGCACCGGAGCACTGGACCGTCCTGGCCAATGGCGTGTCGGCAGGCCGTGAGGGCAACACCTGGTCCTTCGAGCAGACGCCTGCCATTTCGACCTACCTCTTCTTCGTCGCCGGCGGTCCATGGGTCTCGCAGACCTGGGACGAGCCGTACGCTCCGGCGCCCGGCGGCACGCTGCCGTTCGGCTGGCACGCGCGCGCTTCCCAGGAGGCAGAACTGCAACGCGAGGCCGAGGAACTCAAGCGCATCACCAGCACGTGCTTCCAGCACTACACCACGATCTTCGAGCCCCCCTACGCCTTCGGCGACTATCAGCAGGTCTTCTCCCCCGGTCTGAACTGGGGCGCCATGGAGTTCCCGGGCTGCGTCGCCTTCCGCGACGAGTTCCTGACTCCGGACGTTCCGACCCAACTCCAGCGTCACGCCGTCGCATCGATCATCGCCCACGAGATGGCGCACATGTGGTTCGGCGATCTGGTGACGATGCAGTGGTGGGAGGACACCTGGCTCAACGAGTCGTTCGCCGACTTCATGGGATACGACATCTCCGGCACCGCAGCGGGATACACCGATTCGTGGACGGCTGCGGCCATCATCCGCAAGCCGACCGGATACCGCGCCGACCGCCGCCGTTCCACCCATCCCATCGCTGAAGAGACCGACAAGATCGTCGACGTCGACACTGCCTTCGCCAACTTCGACATGATCACCTACGCCAAGGGCAACGCCGTCCTTGCGCAGTTGGGCCACTGGATGGGGCAGGACGACTTCCTCGCGGGCGTCAACCGACACCTCAACGCCCACGCCTTCGGCAACGCCACCCTGGCCGACTTCCTCGACTCCCTCGATGCGGCCACCGATCTCGACGTGCGGGCCTGGGCCGACTCCTGGCTCCGCAGCACCGGTTTCGACACCCTTGTCGTCTCCCGTGACGGCGATGTCCCGGTGGTGACGCGCGAAGGTTCACGACCCCACCGCATCAGCGTCGATGCCTACGACGAGTCGATGCATCTGGTCGCCACCAGCACCATCGATGTGGATGACGAACCGGTGCGGCTCGACCACTTCGCGGGGAGGGTGGTGGTGCCCAATGCGGGTGATGAGACGTTCGCCTCCGTCCGCCTCGACGACCAGTCCTGGTCTGCGGTCCGGGCAGGACTGCAATCGGTGGAGTCCCCGCTGACCCGAGCCATGCTGTGGTGGACGGCCATGGATCTCACCGAGTCACAGGTCATCAGCCTCGACGATCTCGTCGATCTTGCCGACAGGCACCTCCGGGTGGAACAGCACCCGATCGTCTTCGAAAGCGTGCTGCGCACCCTTCAGGGAGTCATACGCCTCTACGCCCGGCCCGACGAGATCGGCCGCCACCTCAACGTCCTGTCTGACGTGACGCGCACCGCCCTGCACGGTGGCGAACCGGCGTTGGTGCCCGCCGCCTCGCGCGTGCTGGCTCGGCTGAGCAGCGACCGCGTTCTTCTTTCCGGATGGCTCGCCGAGTCCGAGGTCGCCCAGGAGGTGCGCTGGGCAGCCGTGCACCGATTGGCAGAACTTGGCGATTCCTCCTTCATCGAGACCGAGAAGGCTCGCGACCAGTCGGTGTCCGGGCATCACGCCGCGCTGGCGGCGATGGCCGCACGTCCCGGGGCTGAGGAGAAGGCCGAGACGTGGGCGCTCCTCATGGGCGGATCGCTGGGCAACCACGAGTTCGACGCCGTCGGCTCGGGGTTCTGGGGCTGGGAGCAGGCCGAAGTGGTCGAGCCCTACCTCTCGCGCTACGTCACCGACGGGCTGACATTGGCCCGACGGTCAGGTCAAGCCATGGCCAAGGTGATCGGGCACGCGTTCCCGCGCCTGCCGCTCACCGATGAGTCTCGTCGCGTATTGCGTACGGCAGTGGCCGACTCGCTCGAGGGCGACGTCCCGACCGTGCTTGCACGCGCGTGGAACGACTCCCTGGACGACCTGGACCGCACGCTCTGATCAGGCGTGACCGTCGAACATGGAGGTCACGGAGCCGTCCTCGAAGACCTCGCTGATCGCTCGGGCGATCAGCGGTGCGATCGACAGGGTCGTCAGCTTGTCGAACTGCTTCTCGGGCGGCACCGGGAGGGTGTTGGTGATGATGACTTCGAGGGCGCAGGAGTTCTTCAGCCGATCGACGGCCGGGTCGCTGAGGATCGGGTGGGTCGCGGCGATGACCACGCCGGCGGCTCCGTCATTCATGCACGCTTCAGCGGCCTGCACGATCGTGCCGCCAGTGTCGATCATGTCGTCGGTCAGGACACAGATCTTGCCCTCGACCTCGCCCACCACGCGGTTGGCGACCGTCTCGTTGGGTCGGTCGATCGGACGTGACTTGTGGATGAACGCCAACGGCACGCCACCCAGCCGGGCCGACCACCGCTCGGCGACCTTGATTCGACCAGCGTCGGGAGACACCACCGCGAGCTCTCGGTGACCGTACTTCTCCTTGACGTAGTCAGTCAGGATCGGCAGCGCCATCAGATGGTCGACGGGGCCGTCGAAGAAGCCCTGAATCTGGTCGGTGTGCAGGTCGACGGTCATCAGCCGATCCGCGCCAGCGGTCTTGAAGAGGTCGGCGACCAGGCGTGCCGAGATCGGCTCCCGACCGCGGTGCTTCTTGTCCTGGCGGGCGTAGCCGTAGAAAGGCATGACCACCGTGATGCGATTGGCGCTGGCTCTCTTGAGCGCATCGACCATGATCAGGTGCTCCATGATCCATTCGTTGATAGGAGCCGTGTGGCTCTGGATCACGAAGGCATCGCAGCCGCGCACCGACTCTTCGTAGCGCACGTAGAGTTCGCCGTTGGCGAAGGTGTACGCGTTCTGTGGGACGAGCCCACATTCGAGGAGGTCGACGACCTCGTGGGAGAGGTCGGGGTGCGCCCGTCCACTGAAGACCATCAAGTTTTTTTCGGTGGTCCGCTTCATTCCAGTCACGCGACGCGACTCCTCGAATCAGGGGGTTCGGAGACCTTCATCGAGATTGTGTCCCACCAGGGTCGTTCTGCGAACCCCCGGGTAGGTCGTTGACGTTCACTTCTTGTTCACGTGCTATCCGGGCAGCCTCCCCCTGCGCGGTGCCCCCGCGACGCGACTCGCTCCACCCCTCGAGGTTGCGCTGCGGTCCACCGCTGACCGCGAGAGCACCGGCCGGGACATCACGCCGTACGACGGCGCCTCCGGCAGTACCCGCGCCGTCCCCGACCGACACCGGTGCAACGAAGGTGTTGTTGGAGCCCGTGCGGGCGTGACGACCGATGGTGGTGCGGTGCTTCTTCACGCCGTCGTAGTTGGCGAAGATGGTGCCGGCACCGATATTGGTGCCCTCACCGATCTCGGCATCGCCGACATAGGAGAGGTGCGGAACCTTGGCCCCGTTGTCGATGCGGGCGTTCTTGGTCTCGACGAAGGTGCCGATCTTGCCCGCGACGCCGAGACGGGTGCCGGGCCTGAGATAGGCGAAGGGACCGACCGTGGCCCGTTCACCGATGACGGCGAGCTCGCCGTGGGTGCGGACTACCCGGGCACCGGCACCGATCTCACAGTCCTTCAGCGTCGTGTCGGGACCGATCACCGCGTCCTCGCCGATGACGGTGGCACCGAGCAACTGGGTGCCGGGAAGAATCGTGGCGTCTGGCTCGAGCACCACGTCCGCCTCGATCCAGGTCGTGGCGGGGTCCATGACCGTCACGCCCTCCTTCATCCAGCGGGTGACGATGCGGCGGTTGAGTTCCTTGCCGAGATCAGCCAACTGGGCCCGGTCGTTGGCCCCTGCGGTCTGCGCCACGTCGTCGATGAGGTGGGCGCCGACAGTGAGTCCGTCCTCGCGGGCCAGGTGAACGGCGTCGGTGAGGTAGTACTCGCCCTTGGCGTTGTTGTTGGTGATCCGGGCCAGGGCACTGATGAGGAATTCGGCGTCGAAGGCCAGGATCCCGGAGTTGATCTCGTTGATCGCCTGTTGTGCGGGCGTCGCCTCCTTCTCCTCCACGATCGCTTCGACGTCGCCCTCGGCATTGCGCACGATGCGGCCGTAACCGAACGGATCGGCCACGCGCCCACTGAGGATGCTCACTGCCCGCTGGGCTGCCTCGTGCTCGGCGGCGAACGCGCGCAGGGACTCCCCTTCCAGGAGCGGGGTGTCACCGGCCGCCACGATCACGGTGCCGGTGGTGGCCCCGATGGTGGCGCTGATGGCCTCCATGGCGATGCGGACCGCGTGACCGGTCCCCTCCTGCGTCTCCTGCACGGCGAGCACGGCGTCCGGGACGAGCGCACTGATGTGCGGGCCGACCTGCTCGCGCTGGTTGCCCACCACGGCAACGACCCGGGTCGGCTCGACGGCCTGCACAGCACGCAGCACGTGGCCGATCATGCTGCGACCGGCGATGGGGTGAAGCACCTTCATGGTCTTCGACTTCATGCGGGTGCCGCCGCCGGCAGCGAGGACGATGACGGTGAGGTTTTCCATGTCGGCAGTGTGCCACCGCCGCACTCCGGGCCACCAAGCACTCACCTACACTCGCGCTGTGAATCGGGTCTTGGGAACCATCGTGGTCTGTTCGGCATTGATCACAGCAATGAGTGGGTGCTCAGGTTCGCAGGACTCCGAGCCCACCACACCACGAATGTCCTCACCTGCTCCGACGCAGGATGGCACGCTCTCGCAGGCCGATCTCGATGCAGCCGTTTCGGCGGTGCCCGAGACCAGCGACTTCACCTACACGCTGGCTCTTGGTCAGCGTCAACCGCTCAGTTCCACCGAAGGAACGGACTACGAAGGCTCGGGCTGGGCCGCATCGACCGACGTTCTCGACCCTTCCACAGGCGATACGGTGACGTTTCGGTCCATCTCACGCATCTCCCAGCACTGGATGCAGATGGCCGAGTGGCCGCCCGCGCGTCGGAAGTGCTGGCTGCCCCTGGAGACCACCCAGGCGCCCATAGGCCTGCAGGCACTCCGGGCGGACCGCCCGGTGCCGTACCTACTGCTCGACGAGCTCACCGCGACGGAGGACGGCTACACCGTGCCGTTCGGACTGGCCGCGTCGCTCCTCACCGTGCAGGTCACCGATCTCGTCAAGTGGAAAAAGTCGCTCATGGAGTCGACGACACCGGTACCGGTCGACGTGACTGTCACCGACGGGGTGGTGACGGAGATGAAGGTGAAGGCCGCCGATCTGCTCGACATCCATTTCGCCCCGCCCGGGGTCGACCCGGCCCAGGTCGAGGTGGTCCGCGGGGTCGACGTGGTGATGACCTTCGCCGACGGACAATCCTTCGACGCAGACCCGCCGAAGGAGTCGACGATCATGGAGCCCGGCAAGAACGGGTGCAGCGCCAACTGACGCGAGCGGGCAGCCCCGCCGATGTCACGCACCCACCATGAGCCATTTCCCGCTGCAGCCCGCCCATCGATCCTGGCCCCTACGACTGACTCTGTGGGCCGGCCTGGCGGTGTTCGCCGCCATCGGGTTGCCACTGACCTTCATCGGGCTGCTCGCCATCAGCGAAGCGTTCGGGCAGGGCATGCTCTGCTTCGGGCTGGTCTGCCTGGCGTCGTTCGCGGGAGGTCTGGCGCGGGAACTCGCCGAGCGGGCTCCCGCTCCCCTGCCATGTCTGGTGTCCCTCGAGGGTGAGTCAGCCTTGTTCCTCCCGCGAGCAGCAGCGCCCTCACGCATCTCCTCGCTGGCACTCACTGCGTACGCCCTGATCGCCGCCCTCGGCGCCTTGTTCACGACTCTGACGCAGGCGTGGGGCTGGAGCGTCGCGCTGGCACTGCTGGCGGCATACCTCCTCTACGTGGCCATGCCATGGACCAGGTCTGCGGCAGGAGGCATGTGGTTCACTCCGCGACGCGTCGTGGCTGAGCACGACGGCCGACGCTGGGAGGCACCGTGGGAAGCCATCACGGGCGTCGTCGCGCAGCAGCCGATGCCTGTCCTCGTACGCCCTGATCGGATGCCCCACGTGCGCCGCACCGGTCCCCGCGGCCGAGCCTGGAACCCCGCGCGCACGGACGGGGTCATCGCGGTCGACACCCGATTCCTCGCCGGTGGCACGCTGCTGGCCTCCTACGTCATCACCCAGGCAATCACCGACCCTGCCTCACGGTCGGTTCTCGGGACGGCGCAGTCGCTGCCGGCACACCGGTGACCCGACGAAGTGGCCTACGGTAACGAGGTGAATCGAGTCTCGCGGCGTCGACCATGACCCAGCATCTGGAGCGTGACGCGGAGCAGTCCGCGCTCGAGGCCCTGCTCACTGACGTGGCCGACGGCCGAGGCGGTGCGATAGTCATCGAAGGACCCGCCGGCCTCGGGAAGTCGAGTCTGATCGAGCATGCCCGGCTTCTCGCCAAGGAGCGAGGATTCGCCCGACTGCGCGGCAGCGGTGACCCCGCCGACGAGGCGCTCCCCTGGGGAGTCGTGCGCCAACTCGTCGAGTTGTCCATCTCCCGGTACGTCGGCGAGGTCCGCGAACTCATTCTCGAGGGTCCGGCGGGGCGTGCACTGCGCGCCCTGGACGGCGCCCCCGATTCCCGGGCCACGGACGAGGCCGCGTTCGCCCGTACCCTGCACGCCCTGTGGTGGGTTGCGGCCGATCTCTCCAGCACCCGCCCGCTGCTCATCACCGTCGACGACGCCCAGTGGGCCGACCTGCCCTCGCAACGATTCCTCGCCTACCTGGCCCGGCGTCTCGAAGACCTACCCGTGGCTCTCGTCGTCGGAGCCCGCCCGCCTCGGGACCAGACCGGGCCGCTGGTCGAGCTGATGTCGGGGCGGCTGGCACAACGCCTGACCCCGCAGCCGCTCTCGTGCACCGCTCTGGCCGTGCTGGCCTCCCACCGCGGACAGAGTCCTGCGCTCGGCGTGGTGTCGGCGCTCAGCACCGCCACGGGCGGCAACCCGTTGCTGAGTCGGCAACTCCTGGACGAACTCGCCCACCGCGGCCTCGATCTGGGCGCGGACGCGACCGCTGACGTACTCCCCCAACTCGGACCGCACACGATCTCTCGCTCGCTCCTGGCCGGGCTGTCGTTCCCGGCGATGTCACTGGCCAGTGCGCTGGCCGTGCTGGGACGCCGTGGCGACCTGGCATCGGCAGTCCAGTTGGCGCACCTCGACGACACCGTCAGCGGCGCAGTCGTCGACGAACTCGTTGCCGCCCATGTGCTGGAAAGCGCGCCCAACACCCGCAGCGACCTCGCCTTCGTCCACCCCGTCGTCCGCGAAGCGGTGCTCACCACTCTGCGGGCAGACGAACGAGCCAATCTGCACGCCCGCGCGGCCCAGGGGCTCCAGGCGCGCGGCGCTCCTGCCGAACAGGTGGCCGCACACGTGGTCATGGCACCGGTCGACAGCGTCCCCGGGGGTGTCGCAGCGCTGCGCGCCGCGGCAGCCGCACTGCTGTCGACCGGAGATGCGCAGACGGCCGTGGCCCACCTCGCGCGAGCGCTCGAGTCCACACCTGCAGACCCGGACCTTCGCGCGGAGCTCGGGTCCGCACTGCTGCGCGCCGGGGAGGCCGCCGCGGCGCGCCCCCACCTGCTGGCGGGAGCCACTGGCCCCTGCGCACCCGACGTACGCGCCGAGCGGCTGCTGGCGGCGGCCACCGCCACGTCCAGGACCCAGGGTCCGGAAGCTGGCGCCGTCGAACTGGAGCGCGTGCTGCGGGACACGGGTCTCGCCGACGGCCCGGCCCGCCTCAAACTCGAGGCAGGCCTCGCCTCGATCAGCACGCTCACACCGTCGGGTCTGGAGCGATCAGGCCGGCGGCTCTCCCAGTTCCAGCACCTGTCCGGCGACACCCAGGACGAACGAACCCTGTTGGCGCTGCTCTCCCAGCGCGCCTTCTACGCAGCACAGCCCTCGGCCGACGTGGCAGCGCTTGCCGTGCGGGCTCTGGCCGGGGGCCGCTACTTCGACGAGATGGGCACCGACGTACTCCCCTGGGGGAACGCGATGCACGCCCTGGTGCTGGCTGACGCCATCGAGCCGGCTCTGGCAGAGATCGCGCACGCTCGCAGAAGTCTGAGCGGCGGGGGCTCGCCGCTGGAGTTCAGCCTGGTGTCCACGGCTGCCGCGATGACCGCGACCCGTACGGGTGACGTCCAGGTCGCCGACACCGAAGCCGCGACTGCTCTGGCCAGCCTGGCTCTCGTCGAGCCCGAGCCCCGCGTCGTCGGACTGGTCGCGGTGTGCACGCACTTCTCGGCGAAGGCGGCACTCGCCCGCGGACAGATCTCGACGGCGAAACGACTGCTGCAAGACTTCGACGAGGCATGGCCGGGGCGTTCCGGTTTCCTCCCCGTGCAGCGACTTGCGCTGGTGCGTGGCGCACTGGCCCTCGCCGAAGGAGCCCCGCAGATCGCGCTGGCGCGGGCACTCGAACTGGGCGCCACCGAGTCAGCAGCCGGCCTGGAAAATCCAGCCATCCCCTGGCGCATCCTCGCCACGCAGGCCGCGCTGCGCCTGGGCGACCTCGCGCAGGCCGAGCAACTCTCGGCGGACCAGTTCGCGCGAGCACAGTCCTGGGGCGCTGCCAGCGACATCGGTGCTGCGTTGCGTCTGCGCGCCAGGGTGGATCCCGGCAGTCGTCTTGCGCTGCTGGAGCAGGCGGTGGATGTCCTGGAGACAGCCCCGGCGCAGCTCGAGTTGGCTGCCGCACTCACCGACCTTGGCGAGGCCCTGGGTGTCGCACAGCGTCGAACTGATGCCCGCGAGACGTTGCGACGCGGTGCGGAGCTGGCTGATGCCCGCGGCGCTCTCGCGCTACGAGCGCGGGCGATGGAAGGTCTCGCCGCGCTCGGCGACCGCCCTCGCAAACTGATGTTCTCCGGGGCGGAGTCCCTCACCGGCAGCGAGCGCCGGGTCGCCGAGCTCGCCGCGGCCGGTCAGTCCAACAGAGAGATTGCCCAAGAGCTCTTCGTGACTCCCAAGACGGTGGAGAATCACCTCGGACGGGTCTACGTCAAGCTCGCGATCTCCGGCCGCAAGGAGCTCGTGTCGGTGCTCACTCCTGCCTGACCACCCAGGTCCGAGCCAGCACCAGCAACGGATCGTCACTGGCGACATGGCCCTCGAGGACGGCCTGCGCCCGACGTGCGTACGACGAGGCAGCCACCCGATCGCCGCGCTCCGCCGCCAGCTGGCCGAGATCGAGCAGGGTGGGCCCGAGTTCCGGGTGATACGGCCCCAGAGCCAGTTCGCGGGCCGCGAGAGCAGCACCGTACGCCTGGTGGGCCTCCACCAGACGTCCCGCCCGTTGCAGCGCAGCCCCGAGCTCGGTGCGCACGACGGCGACTTCGAGGTCGTGCTCGCCCAGTGCCTCACACAGCTCCGACTCGGTCTGTTGCAGGGCCGCGACAGTGTCCTCGTGAGGGTTCATCGGCTGATGCCTGCCAGCCAGGGCTAGCGGACCATGCCCTCGGCGTGGTTCAACCAGACGCCGCCTCCGCCACCCGGGCCAGCGACCAGTCCGGACTCCACGACGATCCCCTCGCCATGGTTGAAGACGAGGCCGCCGCCGGCGACCAGGGCGGTCGCGACCGGGATGCCTGCGTGCTGCGGTGCGGCGGCGGTGCTCGTAACAGTGGTCGGAGCAGTGGTGTGGGTGGTGGAGGTCGTGGTGGTGTTCATGGCTTCTCCTCAAGGTGGGTGTGCGGTTGACCACCACTCTCGTTCGCCGACGCCCCCGGCGCATGGGGGGTCATCCCTCAGATTTCGACTGGCGGCTACAGCGGGAGACGCACTTCGCCCCCGACATCCACGCGACCGGCAGCGAGTGCGGCGCGATAGGCCGCGCTGTTGTCCGCATGGATCGTGCCGATCAGGAACTCCTCGCCCGCGGTCGGGATGGCCATCGCGAGGAGAGGGCTCAGGTGCTTGCCAAGGCCGCGACCCCGGTATTCGGGCCGGAGGAGCAGCTCGATGACGGTCGCCCCGGTGACGCCACGGCGGCTGTCGGGTTCGGCAGCGACGATGCCCGCCCAGGCGCCGTCCACCATGACGTCGTGGAGCAGACCCGACGCAGCCAGCCTGCCGAGGTCTTCCTGGTCCTCACACCGGGTGTGCCGGCCGTGGCTCGGATCAGCCGCGACCTGCGCCTGGTGGATCGCGCGGTAGACACCGTAGAAGTCGGTGTCCGTGCGAGGCCGGGTGGACACACCCGGCGGAGTGCTGCGTGCACGAAGCGCACTGATGCTGCCGACCACCTGGCGTAGTTCCGATCCGGAACCGGGCCAGGCGCCCACCGGGTCAGCCGTGGTCAGCAGGACGAATCCCGGACGGAAAGCGTCGAAGGACGTCGTGGCCATCGCGACCAGCGCCGCGTGATCGTGCGGCGTCAGTGGCCGATCGCTGGCCGTCACGCCGACGAATGGAAGATTCGGATCCCGGCCGAGGTAGCGCGGACCAGCGAGCACGTGCGCGTCCTCGGACAGCGGCAACCAGCGGTCCAGGTAGGCCTCGGGTGGCTCCCCGGACTGCGGCGCCCTCTGCGCATAAGCATTCGCATAAGACATGTCTTGAGCAGCGGTGTGGAGCCAGAACCCCAACTCCTTCTCCAGACCTGCCCGGCGAAGGGCCTGCGGGACATGCTGATACACCCAGGGGTGGAGGCTGGCATCCGCAGCGCTCACCAGCACGTCCAACGACGGAAGTGCTGCTTCGCTGATCACCGACGACATCGTGGCCGTCCGATCATGTGCCGTCAATCGCTTCTCGGGAGGGCGCGCGTGAAACGTGGCTCCCCGGGATGGAGTCGAACCATCGTCGCTAATCCTGATTCAAAGTCAGGCGGGCCCTGCCGGCAGACCAACCGGGGATAGACGCCCAAGCCTAGAGGTTGGGACGCCCAGACCGTGAAGCGGCTCGCACCGCGCCGCGCGCGCCCCTGATGAGCGACATTCTTTCCATGCCGGGGATTCATCTCAGGGGTGTCCCCGATGCCGCAGCGGGTCGGGGCGGCTAGCGTGAGGCGCGTGACGGGGGAATCCACCGGCCTGGCGCCGGTCATCGAGACGGCTGGCCTCACCAAGCACTACGGATCGGTCCACGCGTTGACGGACCTGACGGTGACGGTCGGCCACGGCGTGACGGGTCTGGTCGGCGCCAACGGCGCGGGCAAGTCGACCCTGATCAAGATCCTGCTCGGGCTGCTGGAGCCCTCCAAGGGACAGGCAAGTGTCCTGGGCCACGACATCGAGTTGGCCAGCACGCAGATCCGCCAGGTGGTGGGCTACATGCCTGAGCACGACTGCCTCCCACCCGACGTCAGCGCCAGCGACTTCGTGGTCCACATGGCCCGCATGTCTGGTCTGGGCGCCTCAGCTGCCCGGGAACGCGCCGCCGATGTGCTGCGCCACGTGGGTCTCGACGAGGAGCGCTACCGCCCCATGGGCGGCTACTCCACCGGCATGAAGCAGCGGGCCAAACTCGCCCAGGCACTGGTCCATGATCCTCGGCTGGTCTTCCTCGACGAGCCCACCAATGGCCTGGACCCGGCCGCCCGCAACGACATGCTGCGTCTGATCCAGCGCATCGGCAACGACTTCGGCATCGCTGTGCTCGTGACCTCCCACCTTCTCGGCGAGCTCGAGCAGGTGAGCGACCATGTCGTCGTCCTCGACGGCGGGCACCTGCTGCGTTCCAGCGCGACCGGCGACTTCCTCAAGCAGACCGGCAACCTGCTGGTCGAGGTGATCGGCACGACGACCGAGCGTGACGCGCTCGGCGAAGCGCTCGCCAAGGCAGGCCTGTCGTGCCGTCCCCGCGGACCGATGGTCGCTGTCGACCCCCCACCGCCGGGCGTCGCCGCCCACGACATCATCCGTGACGTCGCGGCCGAACTCGGTCTGGGACTGATGCGTCTGCAGCCGGACCGCGGCCACCTCGAAGACGTCTTCCTCGACGGAGGCGCTCGTGTCTGAATACCACCGCTCCGGAGTCATCCACGACCTGGGCTATCACGGCTACGTCGGGCCTCGGGAGGGGACCGCCACCATCGCCCGCACCCTCTTCGTGACAGGGCTGCGTCACACCTACGGCCTGGGCCGGTCCGGCAAGTCCAAGGTCCTGCCGTTCGTACTGCTGGCGATGTCGGTCGTGCCGGCTCTCATCGTGGTCGGAGTCGTGGTGTTGACCAAGCTCCCGACCCTGCCGACCTCCTATCCCAACTACGTGAACCAGACGCAACTCCTGATCAGCCTCTTCGCTGCCGCGCAGGCACCGGTGCTGTTCTCCCGGGACCTCCGGTACCGATCCATCGTGCTCTACCTCGCCCGGCCGCTGTCCGCTCCCCTCTTCGCCATGACGCGTCTGCTGTCGCTGACGGCCGCCATCCTGCTCTTCACCGCAGTCCCCACCACCCTGCTGTTCCTGGGCGCCCTGCTGGCCGGACTTGACGTCAGCGACCAGGTCAACGGACTGCTCAAGGCCCTCACACTCCAGATCCTGCTGGCGGCGCT
Organism: Propionibacteriales bacterium; assembly: GCA_038242265.1. Lineage (GTDB taxonomy): Bacteria > Actinomycetota > Actinomycetes > Propionibacteriales > Nocardioidaceae > Nocardioides. The sequence continues at coordinate 2,262 of JBBSSH010000035.1, read as the reverse complement.
TCTCGCCGGCATCACCGGCCTGATTTCCTCCATCTCCTTGCGCCGCGGCTTCGCCATCGTCGGCTCGGTCATGGCGCTGATCGTGGTTTCCGGCGTGGTGACCAGCATCCAGGCAATCGCCACCACGCAGGACTCCGACAACCTCGGGGTGGTCGCCGGGCTGTTCTCCCCCTGGTCGATCCACAACGGCCTGGCCCGCGCCTGGGACGTGGACGTCGCCGTGCTGACGCCGCCCGAGGGCGCGTGGCCACTCGCCTACTCCCTCGTGGCCATGCTGGTGGTGGCCGCCTGCGTCCTGGGCCTGGTGGCCCGCTTCCGGAAGGTGGGTTCACGATGAGCACGATCGTCCTCGACTCGGTCTCGCGGTGGTTCGGCAACGTCGTGGCCGTCAACGACGTCTCACTCACCATCGGTCCGGGCGTCACCGGCCTGCTGGGCCCCAACGGAGCTGGAAAGACCACCCTGCTGGCGATGATGAGCGGTTTCCTGGCCCCGTCCTCAGGACAGGTCGCCCTCGATGGGCGACCGGTGTGGCGCAACACCGACGCCTATCGACAGATCGGTCTGGTGCCCGAACGCGAACTGAGTTTCGGCTATCTCACCGGTCGGCAGTTCGTGCGCGCCAACGCCGATCTCCATCGTCTGCCAGATGCTGCGGCAGCGACCGAGCGGATCCTCGAGGTCGTCGACCTGGTCGAGCCGGCCGGGCGACGTCTCGACACCTATTCCAAAGGCATGCGGCAGCGGGTGAAGATCGCGGCCGCCCTGGTCCATGACCCTTCCGTGCTCCTGCTCGACGAGCCATTCAACGGCGTCGACCCGCGCCAACGAATGCATCTGATGGACCTGCTGCGGCGCCTGGGCGAGGAAGGCCGCACCGTGTTGTTCAGTTCTCACATCCTCGAAGAGGTGGAGCGGCTGGCGCGCCATATCGAGGTCGTCGTCTCGGGTCGTCACGCCGCATCAGGTGACTTCGGCGCGATTCGGCAGTTGATGACCGACCGTCCGGTGCAGTACACCCTCCACTCCAGCGACAACCGTGCCCTGGCCGCTGTCCTGATCGCGCAACCATCGGTCCGTGCCGTACAGCTACGCGGTGACGAGTTGCACGTCCAGGTCGACGACCTGGGTAGTTTCGCGCTCGGCCTGCCCGCGTGGGCTCAGCAGCACGACCTGACCCTGTTCGAGCTCTCCCCCAGCGACGAGTCGCTGGAGAGCGTCTTCGCCTACCTGGTGGCCCGATGAACCCGACGATCGTCAAACTCGCTCTTCAGGCCCTGCTGGGGCGCCGTCGCTTCTGGCTGCTGCTGGCCTTCCCGATCCTGCTGGTCGGTCTGGTCGCGGTCCTCGCTGCGTTCACCGACGCGGAGGCGGCCTGGACCGTCCTGCCTGCGCTCGGCTATCCCCTCGTGCTGCCCCTCGTGGCGATCCTCGCCGCCTCTTCCGTGCTGGGTCCCGAGATCGATGACGGATCCATCGTCTATCTCCTCGCCAAGCCGGTGAACCGTCATTCCGTCGCGGTGAGCAAGTGGTTGGTCGCGCTGGTGGCGACGCTCGTCGCTGGATCGTTGCCGCTCCTGCTTGCCGGTCTGTTCACCGGCGACATCGCCCGCGCAGTCGCCCTGTCGGTGGCCGCAGTGGTGGCGGGAACCACCTACTCCGCGCTGTTCCTGGCCATCTCGGCAGTCACCCGACACGCCGTCGTGGCCTCGTTGATGTTCGTGCTGATCTGGGAGGGGCTGCTCGGAAACCTGTTCAGCGGCGTCGCCTGGCTCAGCGTGGGCCAATGGGGGCTGCGCATCGGCCACGAGATCTCCGACCAGCTTCCCGACCCGGCGAACCTCGTGTGGGCATGTCTGGCCAGTCTGGTCGTGACGGTCGGCGGGGTCTGGTTCGCGGGAGACCGACTGCGCTCGTTCTCCCTGCGTGGCGAGGACTAGGTTCGCTGTCGTCCTGGCGCCGCAGCAGCTTGCCCCGAGTCCGGTCAGCAGGCCGAACAGACAACCGGGGCGACCTTGTGCCGTTCGATCTCTGCACTGAACCATCCGCCCACGGTTTCGGCGTCCGTTGGACGGACACGACTGTGATCGTACGGAGGACGGAATCCGGGCGACGGATTCGCCGTCGACGGAGAGCGCACTGCCCGGACCGGCCATTCGCCGCTAGGGTCGGTGGCGTGGATCTTCCCGTGATGCCGCCGGTGCAGCCGATGCTCGCCAAGAGCGTGAGCGGCATCCCCGACCCGGAGAAGTACGGCGGGCT
>JBBSSH010000034.1:0-31878 GCA_038242265.1 Propionibacteriales bacterium | reverse complement strand
CGGGTCAACCAGATCCGCGCCGAGATCGACAAGTCCGACTCCGACTACGACCGCGAGAAGCTCCAGGAGCGTCTCGCCAAGCTTGCTGGCGGCGTGGCCGTGATCAAGGTCGGCGCAGCCACCGAGGTGGAGCTCAAGGAGCGCAAGCACCGCATCGAGGACGCAGTGCGCAACGCCAAGGCAGCAGTCGAGGAGGGCATCGTCGCCGGCGGCGGCGTGGCTCTCGTCCAGGCCGGCGCGCAGATCTTCGACACCCTCGAGCTCACCGGTGACGAGGCGACGGGCGCTAACATCGTCAAGGTCGCCATCCAGGCTCCGCTGAAGCAGATCGCGATCAACGCTGGCCTCGAAGGCGGCGTCGTGGCGGAGAAGGTGCGCAACCTCGAGCCCGGATTCGGTCTCAATGCTGCGACCGGCGAATACGTCGACATGATCGCCGAGGGCATCATCGACCCGGCCAAGGTCACTCGTTCGGCGTTGCAGAACGCGGCGTCCATCGCTGCGCTCTTCCTCACCACCGAGGTCGTCGTTGCCGACAAGCCCGAGAAGGCACCGGCCATGCCCGGCGGTGGCGACATGGGCGGCATGGGCGGAATGGACTTCTGAGCTAGCTCAGAGTTCCCCAGCACCACCACGCACCATCCCAGCAGGGCCTCCGCTGTCGCGGGGGCCCTGCTGTCGTACGGGCCCGGCATGGAACGCCGGGTCATCCCCGTGCGTCCAACCCATGTGGGACGGTGAGAGCGCCGGACCATCCACACCCAGGAGGAACCGTGAACATCTCCCGCACCAGCCCCTTGCTCGTCGCCCTGGTGGCGCTCGCCAGCCTGTCGGCCTGTGGCAACGAGGCCGACAACACCTCCAAGGACGCCGCCGCCAAAGACAGCACGTCCGACAGCACCGCCGCGCCTGCCGCGGTCGAACTCACCGCAGAGGCCACCACCGCTGGCAAGTGTGCGGCGCCCAATGCCGAGACGTTGGCGACGTTCGACACCGCGTTCGAGGGCACCGTCACGGCACTGGCGGACGGCACCGCGACGCTCAGCGTCGACCAGTGGTTCACCGGGAGTGACCAGAGCGACACTGTCACCGTGGTGACCCCCAGCAAGGATCTCCAGGACCTGCTCCTGGCCGTCGACTTCACGCAGGGCCAGACCTATCTCGTCAGCTCCACCGACGGTCGCGTCACACTCTGCGGGTTCACCGGGGAAAAGACTCCCGAGCTAGAGACTCTCTACGAGACGGCGTACAGCAACTAGCCGATCACGCACCGGTAGCCCCTAGGCTCGCGTCATGAAACGCGTGCTGATGGGGCTGCTGGCATTTGCGGCGCTCCTCCTCGCGATCGCCGCTCCGGGCCTCAGCTACAACACCGGTGGACAACAGGCCACTCCCGCCGAAGAGCCCACCCGCATCACCCGCTACGACGCGCTGTTCGTGGTCGGCGCGGACGCGTCGATGCGGGTGAGCGAGACCATCACCGTGCGTTTCCCCACCGATCCGGCTCGCCGTGGCATCTTCCGGTTCTTCGACCGCTTGGACCAGACCGCACCGGGGTTGCGACGCGACCCGCGCGACCTGAGCGTGGAGCGCGACGGATCGCCGGAGCCGTACACGCGCTACTCCGAGAGCGATGAGAGATACACCGTGCTGCGGATCGGCAGCGAAGCGGTCGTGTTGCCACCGGGGGAGCACACCTACGTCATCACCTACACCGTCGACGATGTCCTGTTGCCCGTGGATGCGACACACTCCCGCCTCTACTGGAACCTCATCCCGGGAGGGTGGGACCAGCGCATCGACCGCGCCAGGCTCACCGTACGGCTGCCCGCTCCCGAGGGTGAGATGAAATGTGCGATCGGGGTCGGGGCCACCTCCGGCTGCACTGCCCGGGCGAAAGGCAACGGCGACCTGCGCGTCGTCGCCTCCGACCTGGATCCCCGTACTCCCGTCACTCTGTCGGTCGAAATGCCGTTCGCCGCACCACCGACTCCCGAGGCGGTGCCCTGGACCGGTCGCTGGGACCAGGTCCTGGGCACCAGCAACCGGGGTCTCCGGCTCGTCCTTGCGTGGGCCGCGCTGGCCGGAGCGGTGGGGCTGCTCCTGGCCCGGAGTGCGCACGAGTCTGCACCCCGGTTTCCGTTGGCCTACGCTCCGCCGCCGGGGATCGGCCCGGCGCAGGCGCACTACATCCTCACCGAGGACGTCGAGCGCGACGCCTTCGTCGCCACGGTGATGTACGCAGCAGATCGGGGTCTGGTCGGACTGGACCGCAGCGAGCATCGGTGGACCATGACAGGCATCGGGGACTCCACGGCAGGGGTGGACGCGGTGACGGCCGAGGTGCTGGACCGACTCGGGACGAGCAAGGGTCGTACGTTCGTGGCCAGGGCCGACAAGCCGTCGTCCGGTCTGGTGCTCCGCGTGGCGATGGCCACCCAGCAGCGCTCCCTCGTGCAGTGGGCCACCGACGAGGCGCTGATGCGACCTGCGATGTTTGCACGCGGCGGCATCCTCGTCGGGCTCACCGCAGTGATCGCCTTCGGCGTTGCCCTCTACAACCCCTTCCACATGTCCGTCACTGCCCTGGTGCCGGGCGTGTTCGCCCTGACAGCACTGCCGCTGCTGAACAGGCGTGCTCGCACCAGGCGTACCGCGAAGGGCCGTGACCTGTGGTCGCAGATCGGTGGGTTCCGTCGGGTCCTGGTCACGCCTTCCAGCCAGGTGCGCTTCGACTTCTCCGCCCGCCGCGAGCTCTACACCGCTTATCTTCCCTGGGCGGTCGCCTTCGGGGTCGCCGATCAGTGGGCGGCGAAATATCGCACCGAGACTGGCGGGGAGCCGCCGGCTCCGGCCTATCTGACGCAGGGGTATGCGGGTGCTCACCTCGCACACCATGTCGACCAGATGGTCGATGACTTCCGGGGGACGGTGCAGAGCTCCATCTCTGCCTACGACGCATCGATCCGTCCCTCGTCCGATTCCGGGGGGAGCAGCAGCTCCTCCAGCGGCGGAGGCTTCTCCGGCGGTGGTGGCGGTGGCGGCGGTGGCGGCGGTTCCTGGTGAGCAAGGGGCGAGGCCGACGTAGGCTCCCCCCATGAAGCGGGTGCTGACTGGGGTGTTGGCCTTCTGCGTCCTGATGGTGGTGGTGCTTGCCCCCGGGCTGGGGATCGAGTTCGGCGACGATCAGGGCGCCGAGAACGAACCGACCCGGATCACGACGTACGCCGCCAGTTTCGAGGTGTCCGCGGATGCCACCATGAGGGTCACCGAGGTCATCACGGTGAGCTTCCCGGACTCTCCTGCACGCCGCGGAATCTTTCGTTTCTTCGATCGCCGCGACCCCAACGCTCCTGGCCTGCGTCGTGAGCCGCGCGACATCGGCGTGACGCGCGACGGGGCACCTGAGCCCTACGCCGAATACGACGAGAGCAACGGTCGCTATTCGGTGCTACGCATCGGCCGGGAGTCCCGCACACTGCCGCCGGGCGAGCACATCTACGTCATCACCTATGTCATGGACGACGTCCTGCTGCCGGTGGACGACACCGATTCACGTTTCTACTGGAATCTCATCCCCGGGGGCTGGGGACAGGCCATCGACGAGGCCACCCTCCGCGTGGAGCTGCCCGCCGACACCACGAGCGTCAGGTGCGCCGTCGGGGCGGGCTCAGTGTCGGGTTGCACCGCTGAAGGTCAGGGGACCCGGTCGCTGGTCATCACCGTGTCGGGGCTGGCACCCCGCACTCCGGTCTCGGTTTCTGCCGAGCTTCCGATGGCAGCACCGGAGCCGCCCCACACCATCTGGTGGGCCGGCCGCTGGGACCCGGTTCTGGGCACCAGTCTCCTCGGCCTGCTCGCCGTGCTGGGACTCGCTGTCGCAGCGGGTTACGCCGGCGTGCGTCTCTCACGGGGTGCGCACGAGGTCACCCCTGGATACCCGCTGATGTATTCCCCACCGGAGGGAATCGGGCCGGCGCAGGCGCAATACATCCTGACCGAGGGAGTGGACCGCAACGCCTTCGTGTCCACCATGATGTACGCCGGTGAGCTGGGTCTCGTGGAGCTGCAGCGAGGCGACCAACGCTGGACCATGACGGGAGTCGCGGATGCGCCTGCCAGGCCCACCACCGACCCGGTCACGCAGGGTGTGCTCGACGGCCTCGGCGTCAACGGTGGCCGCAGCTTCGTCGCGGACCGCAAGATGCCCGACACCGGTCTGGTGCTCCAGAGCGCCATTGCCACCCAGAAGGGCAGTATCAGGCGTTGGGCGCTCGATGAGGGTCTGCTGGTGGTCCAGGGTCTGGGTGAGGGGGGCCGGATCCTCATCCTTGTCGCTGCGATCGCTGCCGTGGGCCTGGCCGTCTTCAATCCGTTGACGATGTCAGTGGTGGCCCTGGTTCCCGGAGCCTTTGCTCTGGGTGGGGTCGGGTTGATCTTCCAGGGGGCGGCCACCAGGCGCACGGCAGCAGGCCGCGACCTGTGGTCGCGCGCCGGCGGCTTCCGTCGTGTTCTTGAGACGCCGTCGAGCCAGGTGCGCTTCGACTTCTCGGCCCGCCGCGAGCTCTACACCGCCTATCTTCCCTGGGCGGTCGCCTTCGGCGTTGCCGACCAGTGGGCGGCGAAATACCGCACCGAGATGGCTGCCGAGCCGCCGGTCCCGCCATATTTTGCTGCGGCCTACGTCGGTGCCCACGGAGGCGACTTCGTCAGCGACATGATCAGCGATTTCGACAGCACCGTGCAGAGTTCCATCTCTGCCTATCAGTCCTCGATCGCCTCATCCTCCAGCTCCGGCGGCTTCTCCGGTGGCGGTGGCGGCGGCGGCGGGGGCGGCGGCTCCTGGTGAGCCCGTGCACCAGAATCGGTTCCTCTTCCTCCTGCTCTGAAAGGTGACACCCATCGTGATCGCACTGATAGTTCTGCTCGTTCTCCTGGTCGCCATCGCCGGGTTTGTCGTCGTGGGCTTCAACACCCTGAGACGTGCCGACATCGCTGCTCAGGAGGCGCTGGGCGGCATCGACGTCCAACTCACCAGACGCGCCGATCTGGTGCCCAACCTCGTCGAGACCGTCAAGGGATATGCCTCTCACGAGAAGGGCGTCCTGGAAGAGGTCACTCGCGCTCGCGCCGGAGTACAGGCTGCTGCCGGTGGGAGTGATGTCGCTGCGCGTGCCGCTGCCGACGCTGCGCTCACCGGGGCACTGGGTCGGCTCAACGTGGCGGTCGAGGCCTATCCGGATCTCAAGGCCAGCACCAACTTCCTCGACCTGCAACGCCAATTGTCCGAGATCGAGAGCCAACTGGCTTTCGCGCGGCAGTACTACAACGACGCGGTTGCGCGCCTCAACAACCTGACCCAGACCATCCCGTGGATGTTCCTCACCGGCGTCGCTGGTGTGAGCAAGCGGGAGTTCTACCTTGCCCCTGAAGGTCACGCGACAGCGCCTACGGTGTCCTTCTGAGCTAGAAGACGCCGAGGGGACGGAACTGCACCGAGATGCGCGGCCCGGCATGGGCCGCCTTGGGCACCGAGTGCTCCCAGGTGCGCTGACAGCTGCCACCCATGACGACGAGATCGCCGTGCCCCAGCGTCACCGCGATCGAGTGACCTCCACCCCGTGGGCGCAACAGCAGTCGACGCGGATCACCGACGCTCACGATGGCCACCATCGTGTCGTCGGTGCTGCCGCGACCGATCGTGTCGCCGTGCCAGGCCACCGAGTCGCGACCGTCGCGGTAGTAGCAACACCCAGCAGTGACGAAGGGTTCTCCGAGCTCGGGCAGATAGTGCTCGCTGAGGTCATCGCGCGCCTGGGCGAGATGAGGATGCGGCAGTGCTGACGCTGACTGGTAAGTGTGCACGAGACGAGGGACGTCGACGACTGAGTCATACATCGGACGCCGTTCGGCGCGCCACGGCACCACACTCGTGAGGGCGTCGAAGACAACGTCAGGCTCGGGGAGCCAGTCACGCTGCACGTCGATCCAGGCTCCATGCGTGAGCTCCCGACGGGTGGGAGTCAACTGCGTGCTTGCCTCCGGGAGATCGGCGAACAGGGTGGACTGGAAGCCCGGCCGGCTGTTCACTCGGAAGTCCATGGTGGGCACCCTACCTCGTGGTTAGAACACCTGTTCGATTTAAAAGATTTCATCAAGGGTTCCCTTTAGGATTGGTCAAGTCTTACGCCCCGTGGCACCGGCGGTCTAACCTCTGGGGGTGGAAAAGTTCGGCGTGATCCGCCCGCGACAGCGCGAGTTGAAGCACGTTCAGGTGCGCGAGCACGTGCGTGGCCTCATCGAGCAGCAGCCGCCAGGGTCGGCCGCCCCCTCCGAGCGAGAACTGGTGGCCCGGTTCGGGGTCGCCCGGATGACGGTGCGACAGGCGCTCGATGCGCTCGTGGCCGAAGGCCTGCTCGAACGCATCCCCGGCCGCGGCACGTTCGTCGCGCAGCCGCGCCAGGCGGCTGGTCGCCTCACGTCCTTCACCGAGGAGATCCGTCGTCGCGGCATGCTCCCTGAGTCGCAGACCCTGCTGGCTCGGGTGGAGCAGGCCGGCCCCGGTGTGGCTCGCGCGCTCGACATCTCGCCCGGCGACCCGGTCCTGCACTGGCGACGGCTACGGCGCGCCGACCAAGGCATCGTCTGCGTCGAGGACGCCTACCTCAACGAGGTCCTGTTGCCGGGGTTCCTGCAGCATGGGACGCCCACCAGCTTGTACGACGCTCTTGAGACCCGCGGGCTGAGGCCCACCAGCGTCGAGGACTCCATCTCCGCCGATCGCGCCAGCGCTGAAGAAGCCACGGTGCTGGAGGTCAACGAAGGCGATCCCGTGTTGCGCCACTCACGACGTGCCGTCTCCGACGGTCGCATCGTGGAGGTGTCGCGCACGACCTACCGCCACGACCGTTTCACCGTCTATCTCCAGCTCAACGACGGGTGAGGGTCATCAGAGGCTGAGTTCACGCCTCAGGTTGGCTCGCGCTGATGCTTCCCACAGTTCGCGGGCGGGACAGGTCGTGAAGATCCGCTGTCGATTCACCAGTTCACTGAGCACAGCCCGGCGTCCGTCGCGGAAGTCGGCGTCGCTGACGTGGGCGAAATCGTGCCGTACGCCGCCAGCGTAGGCGTCGTACCGGTCGCTGGGTGCGGCCAGAATGGCCAGATCGGCATCGCTCAGCGCGCTGGCGTCCACGTCGGACTCGTCGGGCGTGTGATCCACGGTCATCCGCACCAGTCGGGCCACGCCACCCGCGTAGGTGGCCGGTAGGTCACGTTCGGCCCACAGAGCCGACTGCTCCTCGTCGTCGGCAGCGCCGGCATAGACGGCGTCATGGAACCAGGCGGCCAGCCGCACGAGTGTGTGGTCGAAGCCGACGCCGTGGGCACCCAATTCGTCCAGGCGATCGAGCACCTCGCTCAGATGCTGGAGGTCGTGATAGCCGGGGCGGTTCCAGGCCTGCAGCAGGGCATCGCGGAGATCGTGGTGTGTCGAGAGTGGCCAGCGGTCGAGGAGTGGTACCGCCATCACGGCGCGGAGCTGCCCGAGGGGTCGGCAGCCGACTCCTGGAGGCGCTGTGCGTGCGCGTGTCCGGGGGCCAGTGCCCAGCGGATGGTCCCTGTCATGGCATGGCCCAGACTCCGCGACGTCGTGCGCTCGAGCAGGGGGCGGTGTGACAACCCGAGTTCGTCGCGCGTCCAGTCCGGCATCAGCGCCACCGCGGCCGCCACCATCGCGCGGTAGGCCGGTCGAGCGGTCAGGGGAAGCCCGGGTTCGTTGATCAGGAACGAGATCGCGTCGCGCGCCGCATCCGTACCCGCCAACTCAGGGCGAAAGTCGGACAGGGTCTGCTGCAACTCATCGGTGGAGGTCGGTGGTGATACCGCTCCGAGCAACCGAGCGACGTGGGCTGCCTGGGCGACGTAGGTGTCGCGTTCGTCCGGCGTCAGCGGCCGGTGCCCGTACAGGTCGTGTGCGGTGAGGAAGCTGTCGATCTCGGCGGAGTGGACCCACGTGAGCAGCCTCGGGTCGTTGGCGGCGTACGGCGTCCCGTCGGGCATCGTGCCCACCACCCGCTCATGGACCCGCTGCACGACCTCGATGGCCTGGGTGGCGTGCCGTTCGGTGCCGAAGGTCGTGACTGCGATGTAGTTGGCAACATTGGCGAGTCGACCCCACATGTCACCGCGGTAGCCCGAATGGTCGGCCACACCCTGCATGGCTGCCGGGTGCAGCGACTGCAGCATGACAGCGCGAATCCCGCCGATGAACATGGAGGCGTCACCGTGGACGCGAGCGATGGGTGAGTCGGCCTCGAACCAACGCGCACCCGGCGAGCCGTGGATGAGGTCGCGGCGGCGCTCACCATCCGGTCCGGCCACGCGTCGGAACAACTCGGCGCCCAACCGGTCGCGCATCTTCTCGGCCGCTTTCACATGGTCGAGAGTAGCGGGGGACTGGTGGAGCCTCGCCCCGCCGACGGACGACCCCGGGTCAGCTCTGTTCCTGCGACAGATCGCCAGCGTCGAGGATGCGGTAGGCGTATCCCTGCTCGGCGAGGAAACGCTGGCGGTTCTGGGCGAAGTCGGCATCGACGGTGTCGCGCGACACGATGGTGTAGAAGTGCGCGCTGCGCCCCTCGGTCTTGGGCCGGAGCAACCGTCCGAGTCGCTGTGCCTCCTCCTGGCGTGACCCGAACGATCCGCTGACCTGGATCGCCACCTCGGCAGAGGGGAGGTCGATGGAGAAGTTGGCAACCTTGCTCACCACCAGCAGTCCGATCTCGCCGGAACGGAAGGCGTTGAAGAGGCGCTGGCGCTCCTTGACCGGCGTCTCACCCTTGATCACGGGCGCGTCGAGCAGCTCGGCGATCTCATCCAACTGGTCGATGTACTGGCCGATGACCAGCGTCGGCTGGTTGGCATGTTGGCGAACGAGTTGTTTGACGACGTCGATCTTGGCGTGGGTGCACGACGCCAGGCGGTAGCGCGACTCCGGGTCGGAGACGGCATAGGTGAGTCGTTCACTCTCGGGAAGGGTGACACGCACCTCCACGCAGTCTGCGGGCGCGATGTAGCCCTGCGCCTCGATGTCCTTCCACGGTGCGTCGAATCTTTTGGGCCCGATGAGTGAGAAGACCTCGCCCTCCCGGCCGTCCTCACGCACCAGGGTCGCGGTGAGCCCCAGGCGCCGCCGTGACTGCAGGTCGGCGGTCATCCGGAAGATCGGGGCCGGCAGCAGGTGCACCTCGTCATAGATGATCAGCCCCCAGTCGCGGGCGTTCAGCAGTTCCAGGTGGCGGTAGACGCCGTTCCTCTTGGTCGTGAGTACTTGATAAGTGGCGATCGTGACTGGCCGGACCTCCTTGACGGCGCCAGAATATTCGCCGATCTCCTCGGCGCTGAGCGTCGTGCGGTGGAGTAGTTCGTCCTTCCACTGGCGAGCGCTCACGGTGTTGGTCACCAGGATCAACGTCGTGGCGCCGGCCGCTGCCATCGCTGCCGCGCCCACGATGGTCTTGCCCGCGCCGCAGGGCAGCACCACGACACCTGAGCCGCCCTCGGCGAAGGAGTCGGCGGCCGCTTGTTGGTAGGGGCGCATCGCCCAGCCATCCTCGACGAGACCGATCTCGTGGGCTTCGCCGTCGACGTAGCCGGCATAGTCCTCGGCCGGCCAGCCCAGTTTGAGCAGCGCCTGCTTGAGATTGCCACGCTCGCTCGGGTGGACCGCAACGGTGTCCTCGTCGATCCGGGCACCGATCAGTCCCGCGATCTTCTTGGCGCGCAGCACCTCTTCGAGCACCGGGCGGTCAGTCGCGGACAGCACCAGCCCGTGCACAGGATGCTTGTCCAGTCGCAGGCGGCCGTAGCGACCCATGATCTCGGCGACGTCGACCAGCAGTGCGTGCGGAACCGCGTAGCGGGACCAGCTCAGCAGAGCGTCGACGACCTGCTCCGCGTCGTGGCCGGCAGCGCGGGCGTTCCAGAGACCGAGCGGCGTGAGCCGATAGGTGTGGATGTGCTCGGGGGAGCGCTCCAGTTCGGCGAAGGGCGCGATTGCCTTGCGGGCCTCGAGCGCCTGGGGATGGTCTACCTCGAGCAGGAGAGTCTTGTCCGACTGGACGATGAGCGGGCCGTCATTCACGCGGCAATCCTACGGAGGTGCCGTGAGCGCGGCGTCAACTGCCGGCTGCCTTCTGTCGCGCCCGGTACGCGGCGACGTTGGCGCGTGATGAACACCGGTCGGAGCAATAGCGCCGCGACTGGTTCGGGGAGGTGTCGACGAAGACGTTCTTGCAGCGTTCGGCGGAGCAGATGCCCAGTCGGGTGGCGCCGAAGTCGCACACCAGGTTGGCCAGCCCCATGAGTGCCTCACCGATGAGCAGATCAGCAACGGACGCGGCGCGGTTGGCCACGTGCATGTGCAGGTTCGCCGGGTCGTGGTCGCTGATCATGGGAGTCACCGGGTAGGTCGCCAGCAGGTCGTTGAGCGATCTGACCACGCGCCGTGCGTCGTCCACGTCGGAGGCCTCGAACACCGCTCGCAGTTCAGCTCGGAAGGCCGCCAGCGCGGGCAGGTCGGTGGCGGTCACAGATCGGTGCAGCCAGGACCGGTCCGCGAGGTGCTCGCGCAGGGTGGCGTCGTCCGTGAGGTCGGTGTTGACGAGCGCGGCTGCTCGTTCGGCGTACCGGATGAAGTCCACCGACCCATGATACGGGCGTGTCAGGTCCCCCGGACAGCAGTGATGCGGTGCACGGCGAACTCGCGGATCGCGTCTGCGCGATGGTCGAAGGCCGAAAGCCGTCCGCCTTCGAGCCGTCGAGGGTCGACGACTCGTTCCCCGTTGGCTCCATGGTTGTCGACGTAGCCGATCACGACCGTGCTGCCACTCTCGACCGCCTCGCGCAGAGCGGCCAGGGCGTCGGAGGGGGTGGTGGTTTCGCGCCCGGTCGCGGGACGGGACGAGGCCGCCCTGTCTCCGGCCCGGATGGCGGTGAGGACAGCGTGGACCTGGGCTTCGCGCCGAGCATCCACCGCACCAGCCGGACGGCGACCACGACGCCGGTGTGCCCGGAGCAGGTCGGGTCTGCTGACGCGTACGGTCCCGTCCGGACCCTCCACGACCGGCGCTGCACCGATCTCGCGCAGGCGGGGCAGCAGGACGTCGAGGGGAGAGGTGCTGATCACGACGGTGGGTGCCAGCAGTCGCAGGCCCAGGGAGCGGGCCCGGGGGTCGTGCACCAGCGCGGCCAGTGCTGCCTCGTCGTCGGCGCGCAGGAAAGACTCCGCGTGGCCCACGCGCACCACCCCGAAGGTCCGCGCCACATCGTCGACCAGGAACTCCAGTGGCTGCGGCACCGGAGTCTGGGAGACGGAGATCAGGAACTCGCGCACCTCGAGGGTCGACCAGCCGGCGTCGAAGGCGCGTCGCACCGAGATGGGCGAGAACCGGTAGACGGTGGCCCCGCCTCGTGACTCGACGTCGGCCAGCAGGTGGAGGCGACGGGCGACATCGGTCTCCAACGGACCCGGTGCGACAGCCGTCAGGTCAGCCTGGAGGAGTACGTGGTCCACCGGCAGCGGGAGGTACGGCTCGATGGCCAAGGCCGCTGCAGCGAGATCCCCGGTGGTGACCAGGCGACCCCCGGCCGGGAGCCCACCGGCCCCGCTGACCCCCAGCGCGGCAGCCTCCGCCAGGGCGGCGATCACCAGATCGGCAAAAACCTTCGGCCGACGAGGACGCAACCACCCGACGCGCTGGACGAGAGACGGAGTGCCGGTACCGGTGGCCAGGACCTCCCCGTCCGGCAGTTGCGCCAACACTTCCAGAGCCAGCCGGCGGGCCTCCTCGGCAAGCCCGCTGGAGAGCTCGGGGGCGAGGGCGTTCCACGTCTTGCCTGCCGCATCGCGGTCTCCGACCAGCGAGGGAACGCGGCTGCTGGCCAGCCACGCCGCCACCAGGCTGGTCCAGCGCTCGGCCGTCGGCCGGGCGGACCAGAGATCGAAGTCGTCGGTGGGCAGCCACACGGGGTTGCTCGCAGTGTCGGTGCCTTCGGCGACCAGCCCGGCGTCCCGGGTCACTTCGACGAGAAGGGCGGCCTCGGTCTCGTCGAGGTGCAATTCGCGGGCGATCGACTTGAGGTCACGCACGGCCAGCCCTCCGCTGCGCAGCACGCTGGGGGGAGCCACGCTCCACTGGTCGAGCAGAAGTTCGACGCGTCGTACGGTCTCGAAGGCGGCACCTGCCGCCGAGCGGGCCACCACGGCAGGGTCGCGGGCGGTGGCAGCCAACGGCGGTAGAGCCGCGACAGGCTCGGTGGTGGTGTGGCCGGCGCGCAGGATCAGGCCGACCTCGCCCGGTAGGACGACGATGTTGCCGTCCCGCGGTACGAGCAGACCACGCGCAATGAGTTCCTCCACCGGGGTCGTGGCGTCCGAGACCGCGACGGTGCGTCGTGCAGAGCCGGTCGTCCCCTCGCCACCGTGGGTGTCGACGTGGCGCAGCAGGGCAGCGGCGGGCGGGCTGAGCTCAGCGAGGTGGGCAGCCAGTTGCTCGGGTGGGGCTGGTTCGGGGCTGCGCGGGCGCAGGCCGCTCGCGCAGCCGGGGTGCGAGCGCATGGCGTCGCCGATTCCGCTCAGGGCACGCAGTCCACCGGGCGACTCCCAGGCGAGCGCGAGGTCGAGCAACCGCGCCAATGCGTCACGGACCACCGCCTCCTCGGCCCACACGATCGACAACAATTCCTTCTGGGTGGTTTGACCTGCAACCAGAAGGGCATCAAGCACAGAGAGCTCGAGGCGGTTGAGGCCGTCGAGGGCATGGTGTATCGACGAACGCGTGGCCGCTCGCGAGGCCAGTTGCGAGGAGTCCTGAGGTGCTGGAGTGGCGAGATCTGGGCGGTCCCTGAGCAGTCCGACGAGCCGCTCGTCGGGCCAGGTTCGCAACTGGTCGGCGAGGGTGCGCGGTGGCGCCTCGCTACGTGAACTGGACATCCCTCTTACGCTACTCGCCGGGTCGGCACCTCCGCCCACCGTCTCCTCCCGGTGCGTCGAAGAAGAGAGCAGAGCATGAAGCAGGTTGATCTTCACCACGGCGCAGCCACCGACGTGGGTCTGGTGCGCAAGGTCAATGAAGATTCCTTCCTCGTCGCGCCACCGGTCTTCGTCGTGGCCGATGGCATGGGCGGTCACTCCGGCGGTGACGTGGCCAGCCAGATGGTGGTCGAGGAGTTCCAGCGGATGGCTGAGGACTACGACCCGGCACACGGCGCGAACGAGGTGGCTGGTGCGTTCGCGCGTGCGCAGGCACGGATCGTCCAGTACGGCGAAGCGCACCGTGCGCTCAGTCCAGGTTGGCACGCAGGCACGACGGCCGTGGCAGCCGTCCTGGTCGATGAGGGCGACACCGCCTCGTGGCTCCTGGCGAATCTGGGTGACTCGCGCATCTATCGGACCACTGAAGGACGTCTGGAGCAGATCAGCGTCGACCACTCGGTCGTCCAAGAACTCATCGACGCCGGTGAGATCACCAGCGAGGAGGCGCAGGTGCATCCGGAGCGCCACGTCATCACGCGCGCCCTGGGCAGCCCGGAAGGCATCGATCCAGACTTCTTCCTGCTGCCTCTCGCTTCGGTCGAGCGGCTGTTGCTGTGCAGCGACGGGGTCACCGGGATGATCAGCGATCACGAGATCGAGGAAATCCTCGAAACTGTCCCCGACCCACGCGACGCCGCCGACCGACTGGTCCGGGCAGCGCTGGCAGCCGGAGGCCGCGACAACGCCACCGCGATCGTGGTGGATGTGGTGGGATTGGTGCACGACGCCAGCTATGACGCGCAGCGGCAGCTGCAGAGTCTCGAATCCAAACTTGGGGGACGACAGTGAGCGCACAGCGCAGGTTCGCGCCGGGGGACTGCTACGCCGTGGTCAGTGCCACCGCCATCGTGGTGCTGCCGGCCGCGGAGCGGGCTCGGGTGGGCGCGCTCTGGGAGTTGGCGGACTCCGGGGCTTCGCCGTCCATTCTGCTCGATTCCCTGCTGCGCGGCGGGCTGAGCGATCTGCGTGATTTTGCCTGGATGGGCGAGGGGGAGGGCACCACCCGGCTCATCGTGCGCGGCTCGGCCACTGCGCGGGTCTCCAGCGAGTCGGGGGATCAGATCCTCAGCGCCGCGTCGGGGCTGATGTGGCAGGAAGCCACCCTTTCGACCAACTCCAGGGTCCGCATCAGTCTTGCTGACGCGGCAACTGCGGAACACTCGCTGCTGCCGGGGATCTCCCGGGTGCGCACCGTTGAGTGGGACACCTCAACCGAGGCAGACGCCGCAGATGAACCGATCCAGCAGCCAATAGCCGTTGAGCCGGGCGCGGTCGAGCCAGCCGCCGTTGAATCAGCCGCCGTTGAGCCAGCGGTCGAGGAGACGATCGTCGAGGACCAGTTCGTGGAGACTCCGGTCGTTGCAGCCCCGGTGATCGAGACCCCGGGTGTCGAAGCCCCGGTGATCGAGACTCCGTTCATCGACGCCGTGCCCACCGATGCTGAGGGGGAGGCAGCCGCGGTCGATCCTGAGCCGGTCGTGGAGGCGACGATGAGCTCGGATAGTCCGCCCGCGGGTCCGGCTGCTGATGAGCCAGCGGCTGTCGTCGGGGAAGACTGGTCCGATCGTGATGGCCATACCGTGATCGGGGCCCCGACCCCACAGTTCGATCGACCCCCCATTCCAGGTCAGGAGATCGCGCCCGACGTGGTGTCACACCCCGTGGCCTCGCTGGTCTTCTCGACCGGAGACGTCATCGCCGTCGACCGCACGGTCCTGATCGGACGAGCGCCCGAAGCGCGCCAGTTCGCCTCGCACGACCAGCCCCATGTGGTGACGGTCTCCAGCCCACACCAGGAGATCTCTTCCACACACCTGGAGATTCGTCCCGGAGCCGGAGCGGACCATGGGTCGGCTATCGCCACCGACCTCGGCTCGACGAACGGCACCCTGCTGGTCCAACCCGGTCTCGCGCCTGAGGAGCTGCAGCCCGGCATTGCAGTGAGTCTCATCCCCGGCGCGGTCCTTGATCTGGGCGACGGTGTCACCATCCAGGTCACCGACCCCTGAAGACTGGCTCCCGACCCTTGATCCCTGACCTGATTGACAGAGCCTCGTGATGACGCAGACCCCACCCATGACTTATCCGATCGCGCAACTCGAGCGACGGTTCACCGCGTTCGCGCTCGACCGACTCATCGGCTGGGCCGTCGCGGGCCTGATGGGCTTCATCGCGTGGAAGTACTTCTCCGACGAGCCGTGGACCGTCATCGGGGTGATGGCGGGCGCTGTCGGCGGCGTGTGGCTCGTCCTCGCCATCACGGTGGGGGTGAACGGCAACACTCCGGGGAAGGCTGTCTGCGGGCTTCGCGTGGTGCACCACGGGACGGGCACTCCCGTCGGGGTGGGCCCGTCGCTGGTGAGGTCGCTCGTCCTCGGGGTGTCCGGGTTGCCGACCTTCGGTCTGGGGATCGCCACGCTCGCCTGGACAGCGGTGGAGGATCGTGGCCGTCAGCGTCGCGGGTGGCACGACCACCTCACGCATTCGGTCGTGGTCGACGTGCGTCCCCTGGTGGTGTCCACGCAGGCTGAGGTTGATGCTGAGCCTCGTCACATCGTGAACCTGACCGCCATGCGGCTGATCCCCGCGCCCGCAGTCGAGGCTCCTCGCACTCCCGAGCGCTCCGAGAACTCGATGCGTCGCCAGCCGTTGGCGGCCGAGTTGCTGACGCCGCCAGTGCAGCGTCCCGCAGGACAACCGCCGGTGCCGACCCGTATCGCGTCCCCACCGCCGGCGTCCATGCCTCCCGCCATGCCTCCCGCCATGCCTCCCGCCATGCCTCCTGCCATGCCTTCCTCCGTCCCGCTGCCGGGACCTCCGGGCGCTGCTGCGCGCTGGCGGGTGCACTTCGACAATGGCGACACTTTCGTCATCGCCGGTGTCGCCCTGGTCGGTCGCAGGCCTGAGCCGCGCCACGGTGAGCAGGTCGCCCACCTGATCCCGCTCAGCTCGGCCGACATGTCGGTGTCGAAGACGCACGCCCAGTTCGGGCCCGCCGCGGACGGCACCATCATCGTCATGGACCGGGGTTCGACCAACGGCACGGTGGTGGTGCGGCGAGGCGTCTCGCGGCAGTTGGCCCCCGGCAAGCCAGCGGCGCTGCTCGACGGTGACAAGGTCGTCTACGGCGATCGCGAGATGTTCATCACTCGCGAGCCCTGAGGCCGTCAGCGCGTCAGGGCAACCGCAAGGTGCGTGGTCCCACCACGAGCACCCCGCCACACGATTTCACCGTCATCGAGGCGGTGCGGAGCGGTGGGCCCGGACACGGTGACGGTGAAGCGGGCCGACCTGCCCGGTGCCAGGCGCACTGCCACGGGACGCACACTGACCGTGTGGGTGTCGAAGCCGGTCGCGCGCACCGAGAAGTACTCCGCCCGCCCACCGACGTTGGTCACCGTCCGTACCGCCCGCTGCTGGTTGGAGGTCATGAGCAGTGAGCTGGTGTTGAGCTTGGCCAGCCGACCCGTCTCCAACGCTGAGCGCCATGCGGTGGGGTCGACGTCGAGCGCCAGGTGGGCCGTCGGAGCCCGATCGGGTAGCGCCCCGGAGCCCTGCACCAGTGCCGATGCGCCGGCGACGCGGGTGGCCGAGGTGACGAGCAGGGAGCGCACGACCGCGGCCGACCAGTCGTGCTCGGAGCGGATCAGCGCAGCCAGTCCACTGGCGTGACCTGCGGCTGCAGAACTGCCGCTGAACGGGCCCCAGGTGCGTCCGGTCGACTCGGGCAGCGCTCCCAGCACCGCGTCCGCGTCGGCGACGACATCTGGTTTGAGAGTGGGGCCCCGAGGGTCACCGGGGGCACTCCATGCGGCTGCGCGTCGCTTTCCCTTGGGTCCACGGACCCGGCTCAGGTGCACGATAGAGCGGGGGTGTCGCAGCGCCCAGCGGGTGAGTTGGCGTCCTTGACGAGCCGCGAGGTGCACCGTCGGCACGGAATGGAAGTCGGCGCTCACCGATCCGGGACGAACGTTGATCAGCACCATGCCGATCCCCCCGGCCTGGGCCACCGCCTCGGACTTGTCGATCCGGCCGACTCCACCGCGCTCGCACACCACGATGCGCTGGATCACCAGCTCGGCATCCAGGGAGCCTGGGCGACACTGCCGAGCGGCCGGACGAGGACTCCCGGCCGTCGCCGCCGCGCGCGCCACGACGACTGCGCCACGCACCGACGTGGGCCGACCGCCACCGGACAGCGTGGGACCGCCAGGGATGTCTACCGAACCCCGTGGCATCCGACCCACCGTCGAGCCGACGGTCATCACCCATGGCGTGGGGTGAGCGGCGTACGCGGATCGTGCGGTGTTGCCGGCGGCACCGACCACGACCACGTCGGCTTCGGCGGCGCCCAGCAACGCGCGTTGGAGGGTGTCCACCCCGGCCCCGCCGGCAATGGCGAGGTTGAGGACGTCCACCCGGTCGGCGACTGCTCGGTCGACCGCAGTCACGACATCGGCGGTGGAGCAGCCGTCGTCGCGCGGGTCAGGGGCACCCCAGCACGCCTTGTACGCCGCGATCCTGGCCTGGGGTGCCACTCCGCCGAACTGCCCGGCGTCGCGGTTCTCCACCCGCACACTGACGCCCGCATTGCCGGCGGCCACCGACGACACCTGGGTGCCATGACCCAGGACGTCGAGGGGGGAGAGGGACTCCGAGGCGCGGATCCGCTCGGGGCCGAAGCCCGCCACGAACCAGGCCGCGCCGACGATCTTGCGATTGCAGGAGGTGACGGGCCAGTTGTCAGCGCTGGCACAGGTGCCCCGGAAACCTTCGGGGTCCCGACCGAGTCCCGGGACTTCGGCGAAGACGGGCGAGGCGGGTGCGATGCCAGTGTCGATGACGCCGATGACCACACCAGCCCCGCCACGCAGCCGGGGAGTCGTGGGGGCCAGGCGCTGGAGGGAAGCGGCCGACCGCTCGGCGAGCGGGCGGATGCTGTCGCCCTCGATCAGGTCCACGCCCGGCTGTTGGTCGAGCACGGCGACCTGCGCGGGCGTGAGATCTGCAGCGAACCCATTGAGTGCGGTGGTCCATCGGTAGACGGGCGCTGCCGCGCCGATTGCCGCCAGCAACGCATCCTGGTGCTGTGCCATGGCTTCGGCGGAGTCGCCGCCACCAGCGGTTCCCGGCCCCTGGAGCGTCACCAGGGTGAGCGCGGGGGAGTCAGTTCCGGCCCGCGCTGCTGCCGGTGTCGCGGTGGCGGGCGGTAGCGCGAATGCGAGCGTGAGTGCGAGGCCGATCGCGGTGCCTGCAGCGCGACGGTGGGTGTGCCGTGACGGTCGTGTCAGCATGCTGGGTCCACCCTCTCCGAGGCTGTTCGCGTGATCGACTCGCAGTGTGCGAGAAACGCTTCCCCTCCATGGTTGCAGCAGACTTGACGCGAAATCAAAGGTTTGTTGAACAACGCGGTGGTGAACGGGTTGGTGGTGAGCCACCGTTGGCACCTATTCTGTGCCCGCGCGTGAACCCACGTGGCGTCCGAACGTAGCGAGTGGAGTGAGCCGTGCCCAGTGGCAAGGTGAAGTGGTTCGACGTGGAGAAGGGTTTCGGGTTTCTCTCCCAGGAGGATGGGCCCGACGTCTACGTCCACACCGATGCGTTGCCGGAGGGGATCACCACCCTCAAGGCTGGCGCTCGAGTGGAGTTCGGTATCGCTCAGGGGCGTCGTGGTGACCAGGCGCTGCAGGTGCGGCTGATCGAGGCTCCGGCCTCGGTGACGCGCAACCAACGTACGGCCCAGCGCACGGCGCAGCGCAAGGATCCGGAGGCGATGGTCGCCATCGTCGAGGACCTCATCAAGATGCTGGAGAGCACCGAAGAGGCCTACCGCCGCGGACGCCACCCTGAGCAGCGAACCGCACAGGGCACCGCGAAGGTGCTACGCGCCCTGGCCGACGAGCTCGAGCTCTGAGCCCTCGCCCGGTCGGTGGTGCACCTCACGCCCCACCGGCTGGCGCGACGACTCGTCCGGGTCTGCTCATCAGGACGAAGATGGCCCAGGCCGCGAGGACTGCTCCGGCAATGCCGAGCCCGAGCCGTGGCATGAGGGGCATCATGATCCCGGTGAATCCGCCGATCACCCACGCCAGTTGCAGCGTGGTGTCGGAACGGGCGAAGGCACTGGCCTGGATGCGTTCGGGGACATCTCGCTGGATGGTGGAGTCGAGCGAGAGTTTGGCCAGCGACTGGGAGAGCCCGGCTGTGAGGCCGAGCAGGAGCAGTGGCAGCAGACCGTAGAAGAGGGCAGCCACCACTGCGACCGCAGCATCTGCCAGTAGGGCGATCACGACCGTCGTTGCAGGGTTGAGTCTGCGCAGCATCGAGCCGATGGCGATGCCCAGGGTGTTGCCCACGCCGGCGGCTCCGATCACCAGTCCCAGCAGCACCTCGGGCTTCCAGTCGCCGATGGGATTGTCGCGGAGCAGGAAGGCCATGAACATCGTCAGGAATCCCGACAGCCAGCGTGGTCCGCAGTTGGCGCGCAGGGCGAAGGCGACCGCGGCGGGAATCCGTGTCTTGGGCCGGGCCCTGCTTGCCTTCGACCCACTCCGCACGATGGTCGACGGGCCGGTCAGTACGAGTCGTCCCTCACCCTGGCTGGAGTCGACCCGCTCCGGCAGGCGGATCGCCCAGATGGTGGCCAGCACGAACATGACGAAGCCGTAGCGCAGCGACCATTCGGGGCCGACGGTGGAGGCGAGGATGGCCAGAGGGGCGGAAAGCGTGGCGCCGACCACCCCCGCGAGCGAGACCCTCGCATTCGCCTTGACGAGCGTCAACGTGGGCGGGAGGAGGCGAGGCACGGCCGCTGCACGTGTCACGCCGTAGGCCTTGGAGGCGACCAGACAGCCGAGGGCGGCCGGGAAGAGCCACTGCGATTCGGTGATGACAGCCGTGGCGAGGACCCAGCACAGGAAACCACGCAAGGCCATCGTCGTGCCGACGGCCCAGCGTCGGCCGTGGCTGAAACGGTCGAGGAACGGCCCGATGAGAGGGGCGACGACGGCGAAGGGCAGCATCGTGAGGCCGAGGAAGAGGGCCACCTGTCCCCGCGCCTCACCGGTCGGCACCTGGAAGAACAGGGTCCCGGCCAGGGAGATGGCCACGGCTGCGTCGCCGGCGGCATTGATGGCGTGCAACTCGATGAGCCGCGAGAGTCCCGAATCGCCGGCGCCCTCGGCCCGCGTGGCCCGTCGCGCCTGGGAGGCGGCGTAGTGACCTGCAGTGCCGACACGGCGCCCAGCCACCCGTGTGCCTCTGCCGGCGAGACGGGCGCCACGGCCTGCGGCACGCGCTGCGTGCGTGATTCCACGGCGAATCGGCGGTGGCCTCGAAGGCGCCTCGGGGCGGTCGTCGTTCACGTGCACCATCTTGACCCAAGCGTGCGACGTCGAAGCTTTCCCGTGCCGAGACTGCCCTCAACAGGACAGGATGGCCTTGGGTTTGTCATGATGCGCAGGTGATTGCACTCACCGCTCGTGCCGGTAAGCCCGATTCGACCCTGGCGAAGGCTGTCGACGTCGCCCGCGCCATGGTGCTCGATCTTGTCGATGACTCCGAGGTGGGTGACCACCTGGGGGTTCAGTTCGAGGACGAACGAGTCCTCACGCACCGCTTCGCGTGCACCCGTCCGGGTTATCCCGGCTGGCACTGGTCGGTCACGGTGACGCGCGCCAAGCGGGGCAAGGACGTGACCGTCAACGAGGTCGTCCTCCTCCCCGGTGACGAAGCCATCGTCGCGCCTGCCTGGGTCCCCTACAAGGAGCGACTCCAGCCTGGCGATCTCTCTCCCGGCGACCTGCTCCCCGTCGGGGACGAGGACGTCCGCCTGGTGCCCACCTATCTCGTCGGTGATGACCCGCTCGACGGCCCCCTGGACCGCGATGCGATGGCCCAGATCCGCGGCGTGGCCGCTGACCTCGGTCTGGGGCGCATCCGGACGTTGAGCCTGGAAGGCATCGACATGGCTGCCGAGCGCTGGTACGACGGAGCCGGCGGGCCGCAGGCGCCAGTGGCGAAGAGCGCGCCCGACTCCTGTGACACGTGCGGTTTCCTGGTGCGGTTGAGTGGCTCGCTGGCGCAGACCTTCGGTGTGTGCGCCAACGGCAATGCCAACGCCGACGGTCGGGTCGTGTCCTTCGATCACGGATGTGGCGCCCACTCCGAGGTCAAACTCGCTCGCAAGCAGCAGCCGCTGCCCATGCCCGATCATGTCTTCGACACCCTCACGGTCGATGGCCTGGAAGCACGCTGAGGATCCCCTCAGAGCGTCGTATCAGCGCAGTCCCATGGCGTGGCCCCACGACGTGTCGGGAGTCGGGGCGTCGTCGCGTGCGAGCAGCCATACGGCGTAGTCGTCACTCGGGCGGTGCAGTTCGTAGGAACCGAATCGAGAATCGACGCGGAGTCCGTTGGCGGTGACGTCGGCGATGAAATCGTCGGTGGGGTAGTCGCGGGCTGCTGGCGGACCGTCGATGGCGTGGAAGCCGACCAAGAGCCTTCCACCCGGAGCGAGGACCGAGCGCAGCCGCGCCAGTACGCGTCGTTCGGTGCCCTCGGCGAGGAAGACCATCACGTTGCCGACCACGACCACGAGGTCGAATTCGCCCTCGAGTGAGGCGCCCAGGATGTCGGCGTGCTGGACCTCGAGGTCGGGGTAGGTGCGACGCGACTGGGCCACCAGATCGGGGTCACGCTCGACAGCCACCACGTCGTGGCCGCGCGCGGCCAGCGCCGCAGAGACTCGGCCCATGCCTGAGCCGACATCGAGGATGCGCGCTCCGCGGGGGGTCAGCGCATCGGCCAGACGGGCCTCGCCCTCGACATCCTCGCCACTGGCGACCAGCCGTTCGAACTTCGGGCCGTAGCCGTGGGTCCCGGCGAGTTCCCAGCGGGTCATCGGCAGACTCATGAGTGGGCTCCCCGTCCCTTGCGCAGTTGCTGACGCCGCCGGCAGTACTCCAGACCGCACAACCCGAGCCCGAGGCCGGCCAGGCAGGTCCACAGCCACCAGGTGTTCCCGCCGTCCTTCAGAACGCTCCAGAAGGGCAGGAGGCCGAGGAAGGCGACGAGCCACAGGGCCGTGCCCACCTCGGCGGTCCGTACGCCGTCGATGTCCAGGGGAGCGACGCGCGCGACGGCGTAGGTGCGGTTGCCGATCTCGTGCTGCGTCGGTGTGCGATCGTCCATGTTCACGCCGCCACGCTACACAGTCGGCGGACGGTGCAATCGCACACTCTTGCGGTCTGCCACACTTCGTGTTCGTGACCGAAGACACGCGCACCGACCCCTCCACGACGAAACGCTCCGGGCTGGACGGATTCTTCAAGATCTCCGAACGAGGGTCTTCCGTCGAGCGCGAGATCCGCGGTGGCATCGTCACGTTCTTCACGATGGCCTACATCATCGTGCTCAACCCCCTGATCCTGGGTTTTGCCCAGGACGCCGATGGCAAGTTCCTCGGTGGTGGGGACGAACCGAATCTCGCAGCCATCGCGGCGGGCACAGCCCTTGTCGCCGGTGTCCTCACCATCATGATGGGGGTTCTCGCCAACTATCCGCTCGCCCTGGCGGCCGGGCTCGGGCTCAATGCCTTCGTGGCCTTCTCGGTGGCCTCCCAGATGTCATGGGCGGATGCGATGACCCTGGTGGTGATCGAGGGCGTCGTGATCCTCCTGCTGGTCCTGACCGGGTTCCGCACTGCCGTCTTCCATGCGGTGCCGGCCCAGCTCAAGGTCGCGATCTCGGTGGGCATCGGCCTCTTCATTGCCCTGATCGGCTTCGTCGATGCAGGCTTCGTCCGTCGTACGGGCGAAGGTCCCGTGCCGGTCGAGCTGGGCATCGGCGGCACGCTCGAGGGCTGGCCGGTGGTCGTGTTCGCCTTCGGGCTGGTGCTGGTCATCGCCCTGTGGGTGCGCCAGGTGCGCGGCGCCATCCTCATCTCGATCGTGGCCACCACGATCGTGGCGATCATCGTCGAGGCGGTCGCGAAGGTCGGCCCGACAGTCTCCCCGGACAAGATCAACCCGCGGGGGTGGAACCTCAACGTGCCGGCGTTGCCGGACCACATCATCGACGTCCCCGACCTCGCCACCTTCGGCCACCTCAGTTTCGGTGCGTTCGAGAAGATCGGCGTGATCGGCGCCGTGCTGCTGATCTTCACCCTGCTCCTGGCCGACTTCTTCGACACGATGGGCACGATGACCGCCATCGGGGCCGAGGCCGGCCTGCTCGACGAGGAGGGCAAGCCCCCGCACACCGAGCGCATCCTGGTGGTGGACTCCCTGGCTGCGGTCGCGGGCGGGCTGGCTGGGGTCTCGAGCAACACCTCCTACATCGAAAGCGCCGCCGGCGTCGGTGAAGGTGCGCGGACCGGCCTGGCGAGCGTGGTGACCGGTGCCCTCTTCCTGGTGGCGATGATCTTTGCGCCGTTGGTCAGGATCATCCCCAACGAGGCTGCGGTGCCAGCGCTCGTGCTGGTCGGTTTTCTGATGATGCAGCAGGTCAAGGGCATCGACTGGGACGACGTCGAGATCGCGATCCCCGCGTTCCTGACCATCATCGTGATGCCGTTCACCTATTCGATCTCGGCCGGGATCGGTGCTGGTTTCCTGGCCTACGTCCTGATCAAACTGGTGCGCGGCAAGGTGCGCGAGGTCCACCCCCTGATGTGGGTCGTTGCCGTGATGTTCATCCTCTACTTCGCCATCAACCCGATCACTGCGCTGCTGTCCTGAAGGTGCGGTGGGTGCCGTCCAGCCATTCTTCGCCAAGGGGAATGGTTAGCAAGGGTAATGAGTTAGGCTAGACATCATGCCAACCGTTGACCTGCGCACCGATGCCGGACTTGCCTCGGAATTGCGAGCCTCGGTGATGCGCCTGCGGCGCCGCCTGGCCACCGAACGGCACCCGGACAACGACCTGAGCATCGGACAGATGGTCGTCCTGGGTCTGCTGCTGCGTCATGGTGACCAGACGGTGGGGGAGTTGGCCCGCGCCGAACGGGTGCAGCCGCCGTCGATGACCCGCACCGTCAACTGCCTCGAGGCCGGCGCCCACGTCCTTCGTCGCCAGCACGAGTCGGACAGGCGTCAGGTGCTGGTCTCCCTCACCGAGTCCGGTCGCGCCGCCGTGTTGGCGGACCGACAGCGTCGCGACGCCTGGTTGGCCCAGCAGTTGCACACCATGACCCCCCGAGAGCGCGATCTGCTGCGTGCCGCCGCCCCCGTCCTGGCTCGCCTCGCGATCGCCGACTGAGCACAGAGGAGTCACCACGAGCCCGACCTTTCGATCCCTGGCCAACCCCAACTACCGCCTGTACGCCACAGGTGGTGTGGTGTCGAACACCGGCACCTGGATGCAACGGGTGGCCCAGGACTGGTTGGTCCTCGAGCTCGCGGCGGGCTCCGGAGCAACCGCCCTCGGCATCACGACGGGGCTGCAGTTCCTGCCGTTCCTGCTGCTCACCCCGGTCGCCGGGCTCGTCGCCGACCGGATGCCCAAGCATCGCCTGCTCCAACTGACGAACTACGGCATGGCGCTCCCCGCGATCGTCCTCGGCGTGCTCGCCGTCACCGGCACCGCGCAGGTGTGGCACGTCTACGCGTTGGCGTTGTTGCTGGGATGCGCCGCGGCCTTCGACGCACCAGCCCGACAGGCCTTCGTCTCCGAGCTCGTCGAGCCGGTCGATCTCTCCAACGCAGTCGGTCTCAACTCCGCCAGCTTCAACGCGGCCCGTCTCGTCGGTCCCGGTCTGGCCGGCGTACTCATCGCTGCGCTGGGCGGGGGAGTCATGGGCACCGGATGGGTGATCCTGCTCAATGCGGCGTCGTACGCCGCGCCGATCTGGACGCTGCGGCGTCTCGACGTGGACCTGCTCGACTCGCCAGGTCTGGTGAACCGTGGTCCCGGGGCGATTCGTGAGGGGGTCTCCTACGTCCGCGCACGTCCGGACCTGATGCTCGTGCTGGGGCTGGTGTTCTTCGCCGGCACGTTCGGGCTCAACTTCCAGATCACCTCCGCGCTGATGGCGACCGAGGTCTTCCACAAGGGCCCCACCGAGTTCGGTCTGCTCGGCAGCTTCCTGGCGATCGGCTCACTCGCGGGGTCCCTGCTCGCGGCGCGTCGGGCCCACATACGCCATCGGCTGGTCGTCGGCTCCGCGCTCGCCTTCGGGGTGTCGGTGGTACTGGCCGGGCTGATGCCTTCCTATCTCACGTTTGCCCTCCTCACGCCCATCACCGGTCTCACTGCGCTGACGTTCATCACCAGCGCCAACACCTACATGCAGCTGAACACCGATGCGCACGTGCGTGGTCGGGTGATGGCGCTCTACCTGATGGTCTTCATGGGAGGCACGCCGCTGGGGGCGCCCATCATCGGCTGGATCGGTCAGGAGTACGGCGCCCGCTGGACCTTGCTGGGCGGCGGTTTCCTCACCATCGCAGGCGTGCTCCTGTCTGCCACGGTGTTCCTGTTGATGCAACGCATCGACGACCGGGCGATGGTGGACCCCATCGAAGGGGCCACGGTGGAGACGACCGCGAAGACCAGCGCGGCATTTTGACCCTGCCCGAGGGCGCGAGTAACCTCGCTCCTTGTGTCTGGCACGACCAGACCCATGCGCACGCTCGGAAGCCGTTGCTCACTCACTGAGCTCAGTTCTTCCAGTCAGCGTTCAGGCACACGCACGAATGCATCCCACCCGAGTCCGGCATCGCGCCGGGCCGTGATGAACAGACAGAGAGAGGGAACCACCAGGTGCCCACCATCAATCAGTTGGTCCGTAAGGGCCGCCAGGACAAGGTGTCGAAGTCCAAGACGCCTGCCCTGAAGGGTTCGCCCCAGCGTCGCGGTGTTTGCACCCGCGTCTACACCACCACCCCGAAGAAGCCGAACTCCGCCCTTCGCAAGGTCGCCCGCGTGCGCCTGTCGAGTGGCGTCGAGGTCACCGCCTACATCCCGGGTGTCGGTCACAACCTGCAGGAGCACTCCATCGTGCTCGTGCGCGGCGGCCGGGTGAAGGACCTTCCCGGTGTTCGCTACAAGATCATTCGCGGGACTCTCGACACCCAGGGTGTCAAGAACCGCAAGCAGGCCCGCAGCCGCTACGGCGCGAAGAAGGAGAAGTAATGCCTCGCAAGGGTCCCGCTCCCAAGCGCCCTCTCGTCTCCGACCCGGTCTACGGCTCGCAGCTGGTCACCCAGCTGGTGAGCAAGGTCCTCCAGGACGGCAAGAAGGCTGTTGCCCAGCGCATCGTCTACACCGCCCTCGAGGGCTGCCGTGACAAGACGGGCACCGACCCGGTCGTCACACTCAAGCGTGCGCTCGACAACGTCAAGCCCGCCATCGAGGTCAAGTCCCGCCGTGTCGGTGGTGCGACCTACCAGGTCCCCGTCGAGGTCAAGGCCAACCGATCCACCACGCTGGCGCTGCGCTGGCTGGTGGGTTATGCCGCTGACCGTCGTGAGAAGACCATGGCAGAGCGTCTGATGAATGAGATTCTCGATGCTTCCAACGGCCTCGGTGCCGCGGTGAAGAAGCGCGAAGACACTCACAAGATGGCCGAGTCCAACAAGGCATTCGCCCACTACCGCTGGTGACGTCGTGGGGCGTGCTCCGCATAGCCGGAGAGCGCCCCGCACCCACCCACCCGTCGACTTCGAAGGAACTGTGACTTTCAGTGGCCGTAGACATCACCACGGACCTCACCCACGTCCGCAACATCGGCATCATGGCGCACATCGATGCCGGCAAGACCACCACCACCGAGCGCATCCTCTTCTACACCGGCGTCACGTACAAGATCGGTGAAGTTCACGAGGGTGGCGCCACGATGGACTGGATGGAGCAGGAGCAGGAGCGCGGCATCACCATCACGTCCGCCGCGACGACCTGCTGGTGGAAGGACCACCAGATCAACATCATCGACACCCCCGGGCACGTCGACTTCACCGCCGAGGTCGAGCGCTCGCTGCGCGTCCTCGACGGCGCCGTCGCCGTCTTCGACGGTGTGGCGGGTGTTGAGCCCCAGACCATGACGGTGTGGCGCCAGGCCAACAAGTACGCCGTCCCGCGTATGTGTTTCGTCAACAAGCTCGACCGCACCGGTGCGGACTTCTTCCGCTGCGTCGACATGATGATCGAGCGCCTCAACTCCACCCCTCTCGTCATCCAGTTGCCCATCGGCGCGGAGTCGGACTTCATCGGTGTCGTCGACCTGGTCGGCATGCGTGCCCTGACCTGGCGCGGCGAGACCACGATCGGCGAGGACTACGAGGTCGAGGAGATCCCGGCCGAGCTCGCCGAGCAGGCGGCCGAATATCGCGAGAAGCTCCTCGAGACCCTCTCCGAGGCCGACGACGAGATCATGGAGAAGTTCCTCGACGAGGGCGAGTTCTCCGTCGAAGAGCTTGAGGGTGCGATCCGTCGCGCCACGCTCGCCGACAAGATCAACCCGGTCCTGTGTGGCACCGCCTTCAAGAACAAGGGCATCCAGCCCCTGCTCGACGCCGTGGTGCGTTACCTCCCCTCGCCGCTCGACATCGACGCCATCGTCGGGCACTCGCCCAAGGACGAGAACGAGAAGATCGAGCGTCAGCCGAATGATGACGAGCCCTTCTCCGGTCTCGCCTACAAGA
This sequence comes from Propionibacteriales bacterium, assembly GCA_038242265.1. Taxonomy (GTDB): domain Bacteria; phylum Actinomycetota; class Actinomycetes; order Propionibacteriales; family Nocardioidaceae; genus Nocardioides. The sequence goes on along the minus strand of JBBSSH010000034.1, from coordinate 4,140 downwards.
TCGCTTCCGACCCGCACCTGGGCAAGCTGATCTATGTTCGCGTCTATTCCGGCAAGCTCGAGGCCGGCTCGACCGTGGTCAACTCGGTCAACGGCCGCAAGGAGCGAATCGGCAAGGTCTACCAGATGCACGCCAACAAGCGTGAAGAGATCGCATCGGTCGGCGCTGGTCAGATCGTGGCAGTGATGGGTCTGAAGGAAACCAAGACCGGTCACACCCTGAGCGACCCGCAGAACCAGGTCGTGCTCGAGTCGATGACCTTCCCCGCCCCGGTGATCGAGGTGGCCATCGAGCCGAAGACCAAGAGTGACCAGGAAAAGCTCGGCACCGCGATCCAGCGTCTCTCCGACGAGGACCCCACCTTCACGGTCAAGGCCGATGAAGAGACCGGTCAGACCATCATCGCCGGCATGGGTGAGTTGCACCTGGAGATTCTTGTCGACCGGATGAAGCGCGAGTTCCGCGTCGAGGCCACGGTGGGCAAGCCCCAGGTCGCCTATCGCGAGACCATTCGCAACAAGGTCGAGAAGCTTTCCTACACCCACAAGAAGCAGACCGGTGGGTCCGGACAGTTCGCCAAGGTCGTCATCTCGCTGGAGCCGAACATCGACCCCGAGACCGGCACCGGTGCGGGTTATGAGTTCTCCAACAATGTCTCCGGTGGTCGAGTGCCGAAGGAATACATCCCTTCGGTCGACCAGGGCGGCCAGGCAGCCATGGAGTTCGGCGTCCTTGCCGGATACCCCATGGTCGACGTGAAGTTCTCGTTGGAGGATGGCGCCTACCACGACGTCGACTCCTCCGAGCTCGCGTTCAAGATTGCCGGCAACCAGTCCTTCAAGGAGGCTGCGCGCAAGGCCAAGCCGGTTCTTCTGGAGCCGATGTTCAAGGTCGAGGTGATCACGCCGGACACTTTCCTCGGCACGGTCATCGGTGACATCAACTCGCGCCGCGGCCAGATCCAGGCTCAGGAGGAGCGTCACGGCGACATGGTCGTCAACGCCCTCGTGCCGTTGTCGGAGATGTTCGGGTACGTTGGCGACCTGCGGTCAAAGACTTCCGGTCAGGCGTCCTACTCCATGGAGTTCGACTCCTACGCCGAGGTGCCCACGAACGTTGCCGAAGAGATCATCAAGAAGGTCCGCGGCGAATAGTCGCCACGAACCCTCGGCCAGCACCACCCTTTCCATACCCATGAGTTCTAGTACAAACCCAACCAGGAGGAGCCCCAGTGGCTAAGGCGAAGTTCGAGCGGACCAAGCCGCACGTCAACATCGGCACCATCGGTCACATCGACCATGGCAAGACGACGTTGACCGCAGCAATCACCAAGGTGCTGCACGACGCGTACCCGAACCTGAACGAGGCCTCGGCCTTCGACCAGATCGACAAGGCTCCCGAGGAGCGCCAGCGCGGCATCACGATCTCGATCTCGCACGTCGAGTATCAGACCGAGGTCCGTCACTACGCGCACGTCGACTGCCCCGGTCACGCCGACTACATCAAGAACATGATCACCGGTGCGGCGCAGATGGACGGCGCCATTCTGGTGGTCGCAGCGACTGACGGACCGATGCCCCAGACGCGTGAGCACGTGCTGCTCGCCCGCCAGGTGGGTGTCCCCGCCCTGGTCGTGGCGCTCAACAAGTGCGACATGGTCGACGACGAAGAGCTCATCGAGCTCGTCGAGATGGAGGTGCGCGAGCTCCTCTCCGAGTACGAGTTCGACGGCGACGAGATTCCCGTCGTTCGGGTTGCTGCCTTCCCGGCGCTGCAGGGCGACGAGAAGTGGGGCAAGTCGATCCTCGAGCTCATGGCCGCGGTGGATGAAGCCATCCCCACGCCGGTCCGTGAGACCGAGAAGCCCTTCCTCATGCCCGTCGAGGACGTCTTCACGATCACCGGTCGCGGCACCGTCATCACCGGTCGTATCGAGCGTGGCATCGTCAAGGTGAACGAGGAGGTCGAGATCATCGGCATCCGCGACACCGCTCAGAAGAGCACCGTCACCGGCGTGGAGATGTTCCGCAAGCTCCTCGACGAGGGCCAGGCTGGGGAGAACGTCGGACTGCTCCTGCGTGGCACCAAGCGCGAGGACATCGAGCGCGGCATGGTCGTGATCAAGCCCGGCACGACGACCCCGCACACGAACTTCGATGCGTCGGTCTACATCCTGAGCAAGGACGAGGGCGGCCGTCACACGCCGTTCTTCAACAACTACCGTCCCCAGTTCTACTTCCGTACCACCGACGTGACCGGTGTGGTGACCCTGCCCGAGGGTACCGAGATGGTCATGCCTGGTGACAACACGGAAATGGCGGTCGAGCTGATCCAGCCCATCGCCATGGAAGAGGGCCTGCGTTTCGCCATCCGTGAGGGTGGACGCACCGTGGGCGCAGGGCGTGTGACCAAGATCACGAAGTGACTGTTTCCCCGCTCAACGCCTCGGCGTAAGTGGGGCAACTGCCCAAGATGGCCCCGGACCTGGTCCGGGGCCATCGTGCATTTGCTCGTGTTGCGAAGAATCAGGGCCTAGGCTCCCTGCGTGCGACACGACGTCATCATCATCGGAGGAGGGGTCTCCGGCCTGGCCTGGGCCAGAGACCTGGCATTGGCTGGCATGGAGCCGCTGGTGCTGGAAGCCGGCAACCGCTACGACCGAACCACCTACCCACGCACCGAGCTAGACGGGTCTGCGCAGCTCTACTGGGGTGGCGGTGTGGAGCTCACCACAGATGCCGCGATCGGTTTGCTGCGCCCACGGGTGGTGGGCGGCGGCTCGATCGTCAACCAGGCGCTCATGGACCGTTTCGATGAGACCGCGCTGGACGACTGGCGTGCCGATTCGGGAATCGACTGGTTCACCTCGGGGGACATGGAGGAGTGGTACGACCGGGCCGAGGCCAACGTCGTCATCAACACCGTCCCCGAGGAATACCGCAACCGCAACGCGGAGATCTTCGCCGAAGGATTCCGTCGCAACGGGTATGTGTCTGAGCCGCTGCGCAGAGCCCAGAGCGACTGTCACTTCGAGGACGGGAACTCCTGTGTGGAGTGCCTGACCGGCTGCCGCATCGACTCCAAGCAGTCGACCGCCATCACGGCGCTCCCGAAGGCCGAGGCAGCCGGGGCGACGCTGCAGGCCCAGGTGGAGGTGCTGCGCATCACCGAGCGCAGCGACCACGTCGAAGTGGCCGCGAGATACACCGTGGACAGCCCGCGCGCCGGGCAGAGCGTGGTGTGGCACGCCGAGAGGGTCATCCTGGCCTCGGGCGCGATCGGCAACACCCGTCTCCTGCTGGCGAGTGGCTATCAGGAACAGCTTCCGGCACTGGGCACCGAGTTCTACACCCACCCGCAGTACATGAACTTCGGGGTGTTCGACGAGCCGGTGAACGCTCATCGCGGACCGCTGCAGAACTACAAGTCGGCCGACCCGGGCTTCCGCCGTCAGGGTTTCAAGCTGGAGAACGTCTACGCAGGACCCGCCTCGATCGCCATGCTGATGCCGGGCTACGGCCGCGCTCACACGGCCAAGATGCGCTCAATGCCGTATCTCGGCTGTATCGAGGTGTGTGTCCGTGACACCAATCCAGGTCGCATCCGCGTGGGCAGGTCGGGAAACACGGTCGTGGACAAGAAGCTGAATGGCGAGGACCGGCGACGGCGAGAGGCAGGCATGCTGGCCATCCGCAACGTCTTCGCCTCGATGGGCGCGAGCGAAGTCATCGAGGGCGACATCGGTATCGGCCTGCACCTGATGGGGGGCTGCCGTATCGGTACGGACCCCGCTACGTCGGTGGTCGGCCCCGACTTCACGCTGCACGGGAGCTCACGCATCCATGCCTCCGACTCGAGCGTGTTCCCGCACGCGCCCGGGATCAACCCCTCGCTCACCATCTCTGCACTGACCATCAGAGCGGCTGCGACCCTCGTGAAGGAGTCCTGACGTGTCCACGCCAGCTGTGACCGATCGCCAGCGCCGTGGGTTGTTGCGCCTGGGCGACGTCGTCATCCCGGGGGACGAGGCACTGCCCTCGTTCTCCGACTCCGGTGCAGCCGACGGCATCGGCCGGATGCTGCCCTACATGCACGACAGCGACCGCACGTCGCTGCTCACCCTGCTCGACACCTGCGCCT
>JBBSSH010000033.1:0-32452 GCA_038242265.1 Propionibacteriales bacterium | reverse complement strand
GAGGCGGGTTCTGTGCGTACAAGAACCCGCCCTGCTCACCGACGCGTAGCCCTCAACGCTGCCAGCGGTGAGTGAGGCGGGTTCTGTGCGTACAAGAACCCGCCCTGCTCACCGACGCGTAGCCCTCAACGCTGCCAGCGGTGAGTGAGGCGGGTTCTGTGCGTACAAGAACCCGCCCTGCTCACCGACGCGTAGCCCGCAACGTTGGCGCGCGGCGTGAAAACCTGCCGCGGCGAAACCCAGGCACAGGGGAGAGTAGGCCCGCAGGTTCCAGCGACGGAACTTGTCCGTGGTCGACACCAGGTCCAGTGCTGACACCGCCACGACAGGTGTCCCCATGATGAGGTCGACGAATTCTGCCGCGTTCGCAGCCGGCCAGGTCGACCCTCGGGCCCATACGACGTGCACCGCCGCTGTGAGGGAGAGTCCCGCCACAGCGAGCGACGTGACGAGGGCGGGGGCGCGTTCAGGGGTCTCCGTACGGTTGCCTCTGGTCATGTTCCGAACGCTGGCGATCGCGCGGCTCGACACCTCCATCTGCGACGCGTTGCTAATGTTGAATCATGAACCACTCCTCGTCGTACGTTGCTCCCGCCGGCGACTTCGAACGCGACGCCTCCTATCTCCCGGACCGCATCCTGATCGGTGAGCGCTCAGCCGACCCGCTGGATGAGGAGTTCCCGAGCGGCTCTCCGGACAGTCCTCGCCAGGTGCCCGTGTGGCCGGCCGAGCCGGGTCGCTACCGCCTGGTCGCTGCGCGCGCGTGTCCCTGGGCACACCGCTCCATCATCGTGCGCGAGTTGCTCGGGCTGGGGGATGCCCTGTCGTGGGGAGCGCCCGGCCCGACCCACGACTCCCGCAGTTGGACCTTCGACCTCGACGAGGGCGGGCGTGACCCGGTGCTGGGCATCGAGCGACTTCAGGCGGCGTACCTCACGCGTGATCCCGACTACCCGCGAGGCATCACTGTCCCGGCGATCGTCGACATCGCCAGCGGCGCCGTCGTGACCAACGACTTCGCCCAGATCACCCACGACCTCTTCTTCGAGTGGCGCGAGTTCGCCGGGCCCGATGCGCCGGACCTGTGGCCCGGCGCTGTTCGTGCAGAGATGGAGGAGGTGATGAAGCGAGTCTTCACCGAGGTCAACAACGGCGTCTACCGCTGCGGCTTCGCCGGTTCTCAGAAGGCCTACGATGCGGCGTACGACCGTCTCTGGGCAGCGATTGACTGGCTCGAGGAGCGACTCTCGAGCCGTCGCTACCTGATGGGCGATCGCGTCACCGAGGCCGACGTGCGGCTCTTCACGACGCTGGTGCGCTTCGACGCGGTCTATCACGGCCACTTCAAGTGCAATCGCGCCAAACTCACCGAGATGCCGCACCTGTGGGGCTATGCGCGCGACCTCTTCCAGACGCCCGGATTCGGCGAGACTGTCGACTTCGACCAGATCAAGCAGCACTATTACGTCGTTCACGCCGATATCAACCCCACCGGCATCGTGCCGCAGGGACCGGACGAGTCCGGCTGGCTGACCCCGCACGGCCGCGACTGAAGGACACGCCCGGGCGGGCGACGACGGTCAGCGGACGATGCCGCCGCGGGGAAGGAAGCGTCCCGCGGTCAATTCGTATTGCTCGTAGCGAGAGCCGTGCTGGCGTCGCAGGTAGGGCTCCTCGACCACGCGTACCTGCAGTTCGATCGCCACCACCAACAGCGCCCACCCCGCAAGGGCAATCGTGTTGGGGACGACGAGCGCGATGCCGCCTGCCGTCAGCAGCATGGCCGTGAAGATCGGGTTGCGGATCCGCGCAAAGGCGCCCGTGGTGACCAGCTCGGTCCGTTCGGTCTCGTCGACCCCGATGCGCCAACTCTCGCCCATTGCCATCTGCGTCACGAGGGTGCCCACGATGCCGGCCACTGCGAAGATGGCCCCGGTTGCCTGTACCCCTGCGTGATTGAGGAAGGACAGTGGTGGGAGGCCGGCCAGGCCAGCCACCGGAGCGAGGAGCCCCGTCAGGACGGCGACACCGAAGAGCCGCCCGGCCCACCACTCGGGCGATCCGGGAGACCCGTTGAGGCCGCGGAAGCCGCTGTCGCCGGTGCGCCGCAGATGGACTGCGGTGCGGATCCCGAAGCCGACCAGGGCGAAAGCAAGGAAAAGTGCGAGCGCGATCCATTCCATCGTGATCAGCGTCCTTTCGTATCTGTGCTGGCGTCCCAACTGGGTTCATTCATCGTCATATAACGATGTTAGCGCCATTGGATGTCAGGATGTCAACTGACTGTGGTGCGTGCGGCCGAACTGTCCCGCTGGTCGCCGCGGGAGCTTCCGGCTGCCGGGCCTTGAAACGTCCACAGGCGGGTGTGGAAGGCACGTACCCACAGCAGTTGTGGTGCTGCGTGCAGGCGTTCGTTGGGGCTGTGAGGGTGGGGGTCATGACGTTGCTTCCGCACTCTTCCGGCCATCGGGTGTCGATGGCTGCGCAGGCGTGTCGGGAGGTGTTGGCCGCGGAGGAGCAGTTCGCGTTGGCGGCGGCGTCGTTCACGATGAGCGATGACGGGCGCGCCGGGGCTGTGTCACGCCCACCACGACGCTCCGTGGTCACGTGGCGGCGGCACCAGCGTCGAACACGGGCGACTGTTGTGCCCACGCCACCATCGAAGGATCCACGACCCCGCCTTCGGTCACTCTCTCGACAAACACGGCAAGGTCAGGTTCGCCAGGCGGACGTGAGGGGTCCTGCGGGTGACTACCGGGTCGCTGGAACGTCCACGATCGGTGGTGGGACCCACGACGGACCCTGGCCGAACGATCCGAGGACCGGGCCGGACGCGGTCCACTTCAGCCGAGCCACGTAGATGGCGCGTAGCCCACGACGTGCGACGTCGTTGTGGGAGGAGTACGACGCCGGGCAAGGGCCGTTGACCCCGTCGCACACCCAGCCGTGCACGAAGAGTCGGTTGGGGGTGGTGGGGACGTAGTCAGCGCCCCCGGGTCCGCAGATGCCCGTGTCTTCGCGCTCGAGCAGCACGGACTCGGGAGCGCTGTCCCAGCCACGCAGGACGGATCGGGAGCGTCGCCACACGGTGCGATAACCACAGCGGCCGTAGTCGCCGCGGCTCAGCAGCAGGTGGTGCCAGCCGCGGGCGTCGACCATCTCGGGGTTCTCCAGCACCCCTGGGTCCTGGATCAGTTGACGGCTCGACCCACGCGCGCGAAGCCCGCTCGGGGTGAGTCGGACCATCCGGATCGAGGAGGGCGTTCCCTGGGTGCGGTAGAGCAGGAAGCGACGGCCGTCGGGGGATACGTAGGACGACGGGTCGATGACACCGCGCAGGGGTAGACCGGGATCATGTGCGAAGGCGTCGCTGGCGGTCGGGGTGGATGCCTGTGTCGGGCAGGCCAACGGTTGGCTGTGCAACGGCGTGAAGGGAGTGGCGAGGTCGGGGGCGGTCGCCACTCCGATGCAGCGGTCGTCGCTTCGCGGTAGGCCGGCAACCGGGATGGAGTAGTAGGCCAACCAGGTGCCGTCGGTGGCTCTCTCGAGTTCAGGCGCCCACACGTCCCCATTGCTGGCCCAGGCGGGGCGGGAATCGAGCAGAGTGGTGCCTGGGGACCACCCGGCGTACGGGCTGGTGCTGCTGCTCGTGGCCCCGCGCCAGCCGGTACCAGCAGCGAACCACCGGTCCCCGTCGAGGACCACACTGGGATCCGCCAGCGGCTTCTCCCAGAACAACGGGCGCGGTGGCAGGATCTCCGGCGGGGCCGCGGCACGATTCGAAAAGGTGCCGCCTGAAGAGGCACTGCTCGAAGTGGCACCGCCCGACCCTGCACCACTCGGCGCAACGCCACTCGACGCAGCAAGGGAGAAGGTTGCCAAAGAGGCCGCCACCACGAGCGTGAGGCTGGTCGCGAGCGTCCCGTGCCACCATGGTTTCCATGCTGGGCGCGAAGGCGCTCGGGCACCGCAGGAACCGTCTGACACGCACACACTCCACCGTGATCGGGCCCGGCTGATCGGGGCTGAAGAGCCTCAGGCTACGTGGTGCTGAGCTCCAGGACCCGGTCCACGCGGTCGAGACCGACGCGGCCATGGGTGATCCATAGTACGGACGCCTCCAGCGCGAAGACCTCCGCCGCGATCGCTTCGGCGGTGTCGTGGTCGAGGTGTGCGGTGGGTTCGTCGAGCACCAGGACGGGTTGGTCTGCCAGCAGTGAGCGCGCGATCGCCAGACGGGCCCGTTCGCCGCCGCTGACGTCGCGATGCCCCTCGCCGACGAACGTATGGAGACCCCGTGGCAGCGCGTCGAGCCACTCGCCGAGATGGGCTCGCCGCACGGCGTCGGCGACCTCCTCGTCGCTGGCGCCGGGGCGCGCCAGTCGAATGTTCTCGGCGACCGTCGAGGAGAAGACGTGCGGCTCGTCGTCGACCAGACCCACGCGGGCACGTACGTCGCTGAGGTCGAGGTCGCGCAGAGCTACCCCGCCCAGGTTCAGTGTGCCCGCGCTCGGGTCGAGGAAGCGCAGCACGAGCGCGGCCAGGGTGGACTTGCCGCAGCCCGACGGGCCCACCACTCCCACCCGCTCTCCCACGCCGAGCGTGAGATCGACGTGCGTGAGCGCGGGACGTTCTCCCCACGCCGCGCTGAGGTCCCGACCCGCGACCGATGCGACGACGGGCGGCGGAGCCGCGACCTCCGGGTCGCTCACCAGTGGGGTCGCGGAGGTGAGGACGTCGAGTCGTCCCTCGGCCGAGCGGACCCGCGCGGCGCTGGCGGCGGCGTCCGCGATCGGCAGCAACACTTCGAGGAGCGCGAGTGGCAGCAGCAGGAGCAGGGCCCGGATCGCGAACTCCGGTCCGGTCGTCGTGGCGCCCGAGAGCGCGACCCCCAATGCCGCAGTGCCGAGCCCGACCACGATCAGCACCCACGCCTTGGCAGTTGCGACGCCGCGGCCCGAGAGCAGGACTGCGGCAGACTCACGCCCCCCGACCGCGGCGATGCGGTCCAGGAAATGGGAGGTGGCCTGCCAGTGCCGCGGCTGCGCTCCGGCCACATGGAGTTCCTCGACCTGTCCCGACAACTCGGCCCGGCTGGCGACGAACTCGTTCTCAGCGATCCGTGCGCGGTGCCCGGCCATCGGCCACGCCAGCGCCGACAAGGCGACCACGCCGCCCATCAACAGGCCGGCGAGGGGATGGTGCCACGCGGCGAACGCGACGGTGCCCAGTGCGACGGCAGCGGCGGTGATGAGCGGGAGGCGTACGCGGAGACTGCGGTCGAGTTCGGCGTCCACGTCGTCGACCAGTGAGGCCAGTACGTCACCACGACGCAGGCCGAGGGCGCCCGGCACCAGCGGGACCACCGCTGCGTAGACGCTCGCCCGGCGCTCGGCCAGAGTGCGCAGGGCGACATCGTGGGAGATGAGGCGTTCGGCATAACGCAGCACCGGCCGTCCGATGCCGAACAGCCGCACTCCCACGATCGCGACCATCAGTGTCAGTACGGGCGGGTGTTCGGCGGCGCGAGCGATCAGCCAGCCGGCGGTGGCGGTCAGGGCTACCCCGGAGGCGGCGGAGAGCACGCCCAACGTGATGCCCGTACGGCTGCCCCAACGCAGGGGCTCGTCGGTGAGATCCACCTCGGCGACCACCGCGGACGAGGTCGCACCGGCGGCGGACGTGTTCTCGGTGGCCGCAACAGTGGGCGTCACGACCGGTGCTGCGGAGTCGTCGTTGGCAATGACAGGAGAGACCCGGGGACGGGCCGGCACCCGGAGGACGGTGTCGGCAGCCTGCACGACCGCCTCGGCGTGCGCGACCACGATCACGGTGGCGCGTTCAGCCAGCACGCCCAACGTCGCGACCATGATCTGTTCGGACTCCGCGTCAAGGTGGGCAGTGGGCTCGTCGAGGATCACCACGTCGCGGTCGGCCAGCACGATCCGGGCCAGTGAGAGGCGCGCCCGCTGGCCTGCCGACAACCCGGCACCGTCGTCGCCGAGATCGGTCGCGAGTGCTTCCGGCAGCACCGTCACGGCGTCGGTGAGAGAGACCGCAGCCAGGGCGTGCCACAGGTCGTCGTCGGAGGCGTCCGGGCGACCCAGTCGCAGGTTGGCGGCGATCGTGTCGCGCACCAGCCAGGGCCGTTGCGGAGCCTGAGCCACGCGGTCCGGCAGTCCACGGATCTCTCCCCGGGTGGGCTGGAGTTCGCCCAGCAGGAGCCTGATCAGGGTCGTCTTGCCCGCACCTGAGGGCCCCACGACAGCGGTGATGGCTCTGGGGGCGAAGGTGAAGTCGAGGTCGTCGAGCACTGGCGCCGTCGCGCCCGGCCAGGTGAAGCTGACGTCGTCGAGCTGCACCTTCCCGGGTCGAGTCGCCGGAGCGACGTCACCGGTCCGGGGGAGCGGCGGGAGCGCTTCCACCTGTTCGAAGACGGCGATGCCCTCGGCCGCGGCGTGGAACTCGGCCCCCATCCGGCGCAACGGCCAGTAGGCCTCCGGGGCCAGGAGGAGCACGACGAGCGCGGTGAAGAGGTCGAGGCTGCCCTCGGCCAGTCGTAGACCGACATTGACCGCCACCATGGCGACCGACAGCGTGGCGACGAGTTCGAGGACGGCCGAGGAGGCGAACGCGAGCCGCAACGTCTCCGCGCTCGCTCGCCGATAGCGGTCGGTGACGCGCCGGATGACGGGGACCTGCGCCTCGGCGCGGTCGAAGGCGACGAGAGTGGGCAGTCCGCGGACCACGTCGAGGAAGTGGCCCGACAATCCCGCCATGGCCCGCCACTGCCGGTCGGCACGGTCGCGCGTGGCCATCCCGACCAGGGCCGCGAAGACCGGCACCAGGGGCAGGGTCAGGAGCACGATCAGACCGCTCCACGTGTCGTAGAAGAAGATTGCGAGCACCGTCAGCGGTGGCAGCACTGCACCCAGCGCGACCGCGGGGACGTAGCGGGTGAGGTAGGGCTCCACGGCCCGGACCCCGCGCGTGGCCAGCGTCGTACGTGCTCCGACCTGGCCCGGGGCCTCACTCAGGAGCACGCGTTCGCGCAGGGACGGGACGATGCGCGCGGCCGCGCGAGCCGTCGCCACGTCGGTGACGTACGTCGTGAGGGCCCGCAGTGCGAAGACCGCGACCACCTCCGCGACGTGACGGCGCCACTGGCCCGGGTCCGCGATCAGACTCGCGAGGACGACGGCCTGGGCAAGCAGGAGAACCCCCGACGCCACGCTCGCCACCACTGCCACCGACAGGGGGGTACGTCCCGGTCGGAGGTGTGGCAGGACGCGTGCGTCGAGGGGTCTCACTGGCCTCAGTGTGTCGCTGGAGCTTCAGCAGCGGTGTGGTCGGTGGGGTCGTTGGAGGGACCGTCCACCGGGATGTGGTGGACGGCGATCCGCTTGCGGAAGATCCAGTAGCTCCACGCCTGGTAGGCGATGACGATCGGCAAGAACATCACCGCGACCCACGTCATGATCTTCAACGTGTAGTCAGTGGCGGCTGCATTGGTGGTGTTCAGCGAGAACGCCACATCGGTCGAGGACGGCATCACGTCGGGGAACAACGCCAGGAACAGTCCCGACACGGCGAGCGCGATCGTGACGAAGGTGCCCACGAAGGCCCAACCCTCGCGCCCGCGCAGTGCGGCCAGCAGGCCGAGGACGAGCGCGAGCGCGGCGAGGACGAACGCGACTGCCGAGGCGACGCTGCCGGTCATCATCTGGGCCCACACCATGAAGGCCACGGCCAGGACGGCAGTGCCGAGGCCGACCTTCACCGACAACGCGCGTGCCCGGTGACGGATGTCACCGTCGGTCTTCAACGCGATGAACATCGCACCGTGGGTCAGGAAGAGCCCAGCGGTGACCAGGCCGCCCAACAGCCCGAACGGGTTGAGCAGCGTGAAGAGAGTGCCGGTGAACTCGAAGTCCTGGTCGATCGGGACCCCCCGCGTGATGTTGGCGAAGGCGACACCCCACAGCACGGCCGGGACCCACGACCCGATGATCAGGCACCAGTCCCAGTTGGCCTTCCACGACGCGTCCTCACGCTGGTGGCGGTATTCGAACGCCAGGCCACGCACGATCAGCGCGACGAGGATGAGCAGCAGGGGGAGGTAGAAGCCGCTGAAGAGCGTGGCGTACCACTCCGGGAAGGCCGCGAAGGTGGCACCGCCGGCAACGAGCACCCACACCTCGTTGCCGTCCCACACGGGGCCGATCGAGTTGTAGAGCACGCGTCGCTCGCGGTCGTTGCGGGCCAGGATCGGCAGCAGCATCCCGACGCCGAAGTCGAAGCCCTCGAGTGCGAAGTAGCCGACCCAGAGGGCGGCGATCAGGATGAACCAGACAGTGGTGAGTTCCATGACAGGCAGCCCTTTCTCAGTAGGCGAACGCCATGGGGGCGTTGTCGTCGTGGTCGTCGTGCTCATTGGCGGAGGAACGGAGGGAGGGGTTGGGCGGCTCGACGAACGGGTCGGCGCCCTTGTTGATGTAGGTCCACATCAGCTTGAACTCCACGAGCGCGAGGACCGCGTAGAGCAGGCACAGCACGATCAGTGACGTCGCTGCCTCAAAGGTCGAGACGCCGGGGGAGACCGCCTGGTCGGTGGTCATCAACCCGAAGACGACCCACGGTTGGCGGCCCATCTCGGTGAAGATCCAGCCCCACGAACTGGCCAGCACCACCGCGATGGGGGTCATGATGGCGATCCGTGCCCACCACTTCGAGGCCGGCGTACGTCCTCCGCGGGTGACGAAGAGCAGGGCTGCGGCTGCAGCGGCTGCGGCGAACCCGAGGCCCATCATGTAGCGGAAGGACCAGTAGGTGATCGGGATGTTCGGCACGTATTCGCCGACGGTGTAGTAGGACGCGCCGGGGTCGCTGCCGTAGGTGGTCTCGTACTCCTCGCGCAACTGGTTGATGCCTTCCACCTCGCCGTCGAAGGTGCCGGTGGCGAGGAAGGAGAGCAGCCGGGGCGCCTTGAGGGCCCAGACCTCTTCCTTGCCGTCGCGGGTCCCGAGAGTGAAGATCGAGAAGTCGGCCGGCTGCTCGGTGTCGTAGAGGGCTTCGGCCGCGGCCATCTTCATCGGCTGGACCTCGGTCATCACCTTGCCCTGGAGGTCTCCGGTGATCGCGACGCCGATGCCGGCGACGAACAGGACGACGGCTCCGATACGGGCGCCCTTGCGGTAGAGCGCCATGTTCTCTGCAGTGTTTTCAGCAGTGTCTCCAGGGTTGCCCTTGTTGCGCAGGAACAACCAGGCACACACGCCGAGTACGAACGCACCGGCCGTCATGTAGGCCGACATGATGACGTGGGGGAAAGCCACCAGCTGGACCTTGTTGACCATCACCGCCCAGAAGTCGATCAGCTCGGCGCGGCCGCTGGTCGGGTTGAAGCGGTAGCCGACCGGGTTCTGCATCCACGAGTTCGCGGCGAGGATGAAGTAGGAGGAGAACAGGGTGCCCAGGTGCACGAGCCACATGGTGGTGGCGTGCAGGGCGCGGGGGAGCTTGTCCCAGCCGAAGATCCACAGGCCGAGGAAGGTCGACTCGAGGAAGAAGGCCAGCAGGCCCTCGATCGCCAGCGGCGCCCCGAAGATGTCGCCGACGAAGCGGGAGTAGTCGGACCAGTTCATGCCGAACTGGAACTCCTGGACGATGCCGGTGACCACGCCGATCGCGAAGTTGATCAGCATCAACTTGCCGAAGAACTTCGTCAGGCGCAGGTACTCCTGCTTGCCGCTGCGAACCCAGGCGGTCTCGAACGCCGCCACCATCGCGGTCAGGCCGATCGTGATCGGGACGAAGAGGAAGTGGTAGACGGTGATGATGCCGAACTGCCACCGCGCGATCTCGAGGACGTCCATGAGGCTCCTTGTTACCGGTGAGTGTTTACTACACAACGTAGTAAACACCTTTTCCACGGTCTGGCGAAAGTTGCGGCACCCCTCTAGGATTGCTCCATGCCGTTTCGCTCGCGCGCCGCCTTCGGAGCCCTCGAGAGAACGTTGCTCGAAGTGCTCTGGAAGCGGCCCGGCGAGCAGCTGTCCGGCCGGGAAATTCTGGGTGCACTGGATGGCTCACCGGCCTATACGACCGTGATGACGGTCCTCGATCGCATGGTCGAGAAGGAGCTGGTGCAGCGGCACCGGGTGGGCCGGATCGGCCACTACGCCGCCGCCGGGTCCCGTGGCGAGATGACCGCTGAGTTGCTCCGCGACACCCTCGGGAGTGTGCCTGCTGCGGATCGGGCTGCCGCCCTGATCGCGTTCGTGGGTGATGTGTCCCACGATGACCGCGCTGCCCTCCAGGGTGCTCTCGACCGGCTCTCCCCCTCCAGCGCGTCCTGAACGGGGGTCGGGCGGGGTGCTGATGGCGGCCCTGCTCGTCTCGGCCCTGCTGCTCGGCGGACCCGCCATGATGCTGCTGGCCCAGTTGCCGGTGACCCGTCGTACGCCGGTGGCGACGCTGATCTGCTGGCAACTCCTCGCGGTTGCCTCGGTCGAATCGGCGGTGCTGGCATCGGTGGCGGCGGCCTGGTCGGTCTGGGGAGTGGACCAGCATCGACTGCTCACCGCTCCTCTCGCCTTGGGTGCGGCGTTGGCCGGCGGCTACGTCGTCCTCGCACTGAGTGTCCAGGGGCACCGGGTAGGGACGCGCCTGCGACGGATCAGGCGGCGTCAGCGCGAGCTGGTCGATCTCACTGCCACCGTGGTGGATCGACCCCTACGCGTGCTGGAGATAGGCGAACAGTTGGCCTACTGCGTGCCTGGCTGGCGAGGATCCGGGCGCGTGGTGGTGAGTCAGGGCACCCGTGATCGTCTCGATGGGGACCAGTTGGCGGCGGTGGTGGCCCACGAGCGAGCACACCTACGGTGGCGCCACGACCTGGTGGTGGAGGCCTTCACGGTGCTACGGGCGGCGGCTCCCTCCTTCGTCGGTGCAGGGTCTCGCGCACTTGCGGAGGTGTCGCTCCTCGTGGAGATATTGGCCGATCGGGCGGCGGCGGCTCAGGTGGGCGCGGCGCCGCTCGTCCGGGCGATGGGCGTGGCGCTCGAGGAACCGCTCGTGCCGCAGGGCCTCTCCAGTGCCGAGCCGTCGGGTTCGTCGCTCCGGGCGCGGGTGGAAATGCTGGATGCTCGCGCCTCATGGGGCGCCCGAGCAGCGATGTCCGTGACGAACGCTGCACTGCTCGGCTGGATCATCGCAATGACCCTGTGGACCGGGGCAGAGTTGGCTGGTTAAAGCTCTCGGTGCCGTCTGTTTTCTGCCAGTTCGGCAGCGATGCGTAGGGACTCCGTCAAGGAAGTCTGCAGGGTTTGTACACCCTTGCTCCGGGGTCTGGGCATGGGCTCCCGGGGGTCCCATGCTGGCCGCGACCGTCCAGTTCGTTGGACAGGTCGGCTCCTCGATCCTATGCGGATCGTCTGGGTCTCACAGCAGTTTTGAAAAATCATTGGGGAATGGGGAAATGAAGGTGCAAGACATGCAGAAAAACATTCGTTCGGACCAGCGAGGCGCCGGGGTGATGAGGCGACTCATGAGCCTGTGTGCGCTGCTGCTCCTGGCTCCGCTCATGGCGATGGTGGCCGCTCCGGCCAACGCGAGCGCCGAGGTCTCGATGACCTGGCCCAAGTTCACCGGCGGCACTGCCAAGATCACAGTCAAGAAGGGTGGGGACCGGACCTCTCAGGGGGTCTCAGCGCTGGCGGGAGCGCAGTTCCGGTTCTACGAGACCGACAACGCAAAGAGCGTGTCGGGAGGTACCGACACCGGGAAGACCTGCACCACGGATGCAGCCGGTCAATGCAGCGTCGCGGTGGACCTGACGCACCTCTGGAACTATTTCTACGCGGTGGAAGAGTCTGCTCCCGCTCCTTGGATCATGCCGACCACCTGGGGCGGCAGTACCGACTACGTCGCCTACAACACTGGGGCGATCAAATACTCGTCAGTGTTCCCGGCTGACGTGACGCTCCCGAGCCCGATCAACGAGTACCCCGGAAGCCGTACGTGGCCCGACATCCGCCCTAACAACACGGCGCCGCAGCGCTGCGGCCTCGACGTCGCCATGATCTTCGACGTCTCCAACTCGATCACCGACAAGCAGCTCGTCCAGTTCCGTACGGCTGGCCAGGGTGCGGTTGACGCGTTGAGCAACACGCCCTCGCGCATCGCGCTGTCCAAGTTCGACAGCCGTGCCACGCCTCTCCTCGGCCTCACCTCGGTGACCGAAGCCGCTGGTGCCAACGTGGTGAAGAGCAAGATCTCCACGATCGCCGGTCGCGGCCCCAAGAACTCGATGGGTGCCACCAACTGGGACGAGGCACTGTGGATCAACGCCAACCCTGACTACGACGTCGTCATGATGATGACCGACGGTGACCCCACCGTCTCCCGTAACGGGATTGGCAACGGCGGCGTCTCGACGCTGCGCGAGGTCGAAGAAGCGGTTCACTCCGCGAACGCCGTCAAGCTGGCGGGTTCGCAGGTCATCACTCTCGGCATCGGCATCACCAACCCGGCGTCGATTCAGCGCCTCAACATGATCTCCAGCCCCACCGACACCTACACCGCGTCGTGGGAAGAGCTGGCCGCCAAGCTCAAGGACATCGCAGCTGGCGTGTGCGACCAGAAGATCACCGTGCAGAAGAAGGTCGTTGACGCTGCGGGCAACCCGGCGGACAGCGCACTGAGCAACGGCTGGAACTTTGCCGGTTCCACCAACGCCGGCACGGTCGGCACGTTCCCGGCCACGGCCGCGGTCAACGGAGTCAACGGCTTCACGTCCGCCGACATCACCGTCAACGCGGGCCAGACGCCCACGATCACGCTGCAAGAGTCGGTTCAGGCGGGCTGGACCTTCCTCGGTGCAACATGCCTCGTCGATGGTCACACCGTCACCGTCACCCCGGACGCCTCTACCGCGGGACGCTTCTCCTTCCTCGGCAAGGCCAACGCGTCCACCTCATGCGTAGTCACCAACAAGCAGGCTGCTACGCCTACGCCTACGCCTACGCCGACGCCGACGCCGACGCCGACGCCTACGCCGACCCCGACGCCTACGCCTACGCCGACGCCGACCCCGACGCCTACGCCTAGCCCGACGGCAACGCCGACGCCTACGCCTAGCCCGACGGCAACGCCGACGCCTAGCCCGACGGCAACGCCGACGGTCACCCCGACGGTCACCCCGACCCCGACCACGCCCCCCGAGGTGCTCCCTGAGGAGTCGTTCGGTAAGGCCGTGGGCAAGGTGAAGGCGACCTGCCAGGGCACCGTCCGGGCCAAGCTCATCAACCGGTCCGGTGTCGACGTCAAGTACAAGTTGCGCGTGGGTAAGAAGACCTACCGCATCAAGGTGGCGGCGCAGTCCAAGAAGAAGTTCACCACCAAGGGCCCCTTCAAGTCCAAGGTCGTCCTGAAGGCGGGCAAGCGCAAGGTTGCCCAGACTCGGATCCCCGCAGCCTGCGTGGTTCCGGATGTCCTTCCTGACACAGGTATGAAGACCACCGCTGCCCGCCTGGCAGTCGTGAAGAGCCGGTGGGCCTTGTAGCCCACCGCACGCCTCCACCCCATGGAGGAGAGCCGGCGTCGGTGGGTCACCCACGAGTCCATCGACGCCGGCTCGCCGGCGCGTCCGGGAGTTTGAAAAGTAGGCTCGGATTGGTGCTGAAAGGCGTCGCCCGATAAGTTGAGACCACCATGTGGTCGGGGTCACACGCGCCACCGACCCCACCAAGGCTGTACGCGTCCGGCGATCCCGCGGCGCTGCTCGCTGCGAAGGAGAATCCGTTGACTGACCCTGCCGGTTTCGGCCCCGATCTTGCGGAGGTCTTCGGGCCTTCGCAGTCTGATGGCGGCCCTGAGCTCGTCCAGTTGTTGACGCCTGAAGGTGAACGCGTCCACCACCCCGAGTTCGACCACGACTTCACTGCCGAGGAACTCCGCGGCCTCTACCGCGACATGGTGCTGACCCGTCGCATCGACGTCGAGGCCACCGCGCTGCAGCGCCACGGCGAACTCGGCATCTGGGCCCAGTTGCTCGGTCAGGAAGCCGCTCAGATCGGCGCCGGCCGTGCGCTGTCACCGCAGGACTACGTGTTCCCGACGTACCGCGAGCACGGCGTGGCCTATTGCCGCGGCCTCGACCCGCTCAAGTTGCTCGGCCTCTTCCGTGGCGTCGACCAGGGTTCCTGGGATCCCAAGGAGGCCAACTTCGGCCTCTACTCGATCGTCATCGGGGCCCAGACCCTCCACGCCACCGGCTATGCCATGGGCCTGCAGCGCGACGGTGTCGTCGGCACCGGTGATCCCGAGCGCGACGCAGCGGTGATCGCCCACTTCGGGGACGGTGCGTCCTCGCAGGGCGACGTCAACGAGGCGTTCATCTTCGCCGCGTCCTACAACGCCCCCGTGGTGTTCTTCCTGCAGAACAACCAGTGGGCCATCTCCGAGCCGATCGAGCGCCAGACTCGCATCCCGCTCTACCAGCGCGCGCAGGGCTTCGGGTTCCCGGGCGTCCGCGTCGATGGCAACGACGTCCTCGCGACGTATGCCGTCACCAAGGCTGCCCTCAAGCGGGCCCGCGACGGCAACGGTCCATCCCTCGTGGAGGCCTACACCTACCGCATGGGTGCCCACACCACGACCGACGACCCGACGCGCTACCGCCTCAGCGACGAGGTCGAGCACTGGAAGCTCAAGGACCCGATCGAGCGGCTCAAGGTCTACCTGCGCCGCAATGGTCTGGTGGACCAGGAGTTCTTCGACGACCTCGACGCCGAGGCCAAGGCGCTGGGTCACCACCTGCGTGAGGGCTGCAAGGCACTGCCCGACCCGAAGCCGATCGACCAGTTCGGCTACGTCTTCAGTGAGATCACCGAGGAGATCGCCGCCCAGCGCGACGCTTTCGCGGCCTATCACGAGTCCTTCGAGGAGGCAGGCGCATGAGCAGCGACCAGAAGAACCAGAAGATCACCTTGGCCAAGGGCCTCAACATGGGTCTGCGCAAGGCCATGGAGGCCGACGACAAGGTCCTGCTCATGGGCGAGGACATCGGCAAGCTCGGCGGTGTCTTCCGCATCACCGACGGTCTGCAGAAGGACTTCGGCGAGGACCGCGTCATCGACTCCCCGTTGGCTGAGTCCGGCATCGTCGGCACCGCAGTCGGCATGGCGTTGCGTGGCTACCGACCCGTCGTGGAGATCCAGTTCGACGGCTTCGTCTATCCCGCCTACGACCAGATCGTCTGCCAGGTCGCGAAGTACACCTTCCGCTCGCAGGGCAAGGTCAAGATGCCGATCGTCATCCGCATCCCGTTCGGCGGCGGCATCGGCGCGGTCGAGCACCACTCCGAGAGCCCGGAGGCGCAGTTCGCGCACACACCCGGACTCAAGGTCGTGGCCTGTTCCAACCCGGTCGACGGCTACTGGATGATCCAGCAGGCCATTGCCCACGACGACCCGGTCATCTTCTTGGAGCCGAAGCGGCAGTACCACGCCGACAAGGCCGAGCTCGACGAGTCGGCGACGCCCGCGCCGCTCTTCTCCTCGCGCGTCGTGCACCCCGGTGACGACGTGACCCTGTTGGCCTACGGTCCCACCGTCAAGACGGCGCTCAAGTGCGCCGAGGCCGCTGCGACCGAGGGACGCCGCATCGAGGTCATCGACCTGCGCACGCTCTCGCCGCTCAACATGGGCCCGGTCTACGAATCCGTGCGCCGCACGGGTCGCTGCGTGATCACCCATGAGGCCCACGTCAACCTCGGCATGGGTGCGGAGGTGGCCGCGCGCGTCACCGAGGAGTGCTTCTACTCCCTGGAGGCTCCGGTCCTGCGCGTGGGTGCCTATGACACCCCCTACCCGCCTTCGCGGATCGAAGAGGACTACCTCCCCGACCTCGACCGGGTGCTCGACGCCGTTGACCGCACCTTCGAGTTCTGAGAGGACTGTCGTGTCTGAATTTCTGTTGCCCGACGTCGGTGAGGGTCTGACCGAGGCCGAGATCGTCTCCTGGAAGGTCAAGGTCGGCGACACCATCGAGATCAACGACGTGATCGTCGAGATCGAGACGGCCAAGTCGCTGGTGGAGTTGCCTTCTCCCTACGAGGGCCAGGTGCTGGCGCTGATGGTGTCGGAGGGAGAGATGATCGAGGTGGGCACGCCCATCATTTCGATCGGTGACCCCAACGAGGCGCCTGCGCCCGCGACGCAAACCGAGTCCGACCCCTACCTCGGGATGGCTCAGAAGGCGGGAGCCGAAGAGGCAGGGGAGCCGAGCTCGGCTCCGGCGCTGGTCGACCCCAGCGAGATCGACCTGTCCAATCCCGCAGCGTCCGGTTCGATGGAGGGTGCTTCCCTCGTCGGCCGCATCAAGGCCGACCGAGGACCGATGCGCCGCGCCCGTCGCGGTGCGGTGGCGCCGGGAGGCGCGCACACTCAGGAGGTTGCTCCTGCCGCTGAGTCTCCGGTGCCTGCCACCGCTCAGCGAGACGAGTCGGCTCCGGCCGGGTCCGGGGACGTACGAACCCTGGCCAAGCCGCCGGTGCGCAAGCTCGCCAAGGACCTGGGCGTCGATCTCACCGCGCTGACCGGGTCCGGTCCGTCCGGTTCCATCACGCGTGAGGACGTGCAGTCAGCCACCGGTGGTGGCGCCGCCATGTCCACCTCGACGCAGGCCGTCGCTGCCCGCACGGCAGCGCCGGGTGAGCGCGAGACGCGCGAGCCCATCAAGGGCGTGCGCAAGATGATGGCCTCGGCGATGAGCCAGTCGGCCTTCACCAGCCCGCACGTCACGGAGTGGATGACGGTCGACGTCACCGCCATGATGCAGTTGGTCGCGCGGTTGAAGAAGCGTCCGGAGTTCCGCGACGTCAAGGTGAGTCCGCTGCTGCTGCTGGCCCGCGCGATCGTTCTCGCGATCAAGAAGACGCCGGAGATCAACTCCTACTGGGATGACGCGGCGCAGGAGGTCGTCTACAAGCACTACGTCAACCTCGGCATCGCTGCCGCGACGCCGCGTGGGCTGGTCGTACCCAACGTCAAGGACGCCGACACCCTGTCGCTCGTCGAGTTGGCGGGTGAATTGGCGGCTCTCACTGCCACTGCCCGCGACGGCAAGACACAACCGGCCGAAATGTCCGGTGGCACCTTCACGATCACCAATGTGGGGGTCTTCGGGGTCGACGCCGGTACACCGATCATCAACCCGGGCGAGTCGGCGATCTTCTGCTTCGGCGCGATCAACAAGCGTCCGTGGGTCGATGAGTCCGGCGAGATCGTGGTGCGCGACGTGACCACGCTGGCCCTGTCGTTCGACCACCGTCACATCGATGGTGCCAAGGGGTCGCGCTTCCTGGCTGACGTGGCCGGGATCCTCTCCGACCCGGGCACTGCGCTGCTGTTCTGATCAGCTGTTCCTGACACACCGTCGAGCGGTGAGTGAGACTGGTTCCGGTTGCCCCGGAAACAGCCTCACTCACCGCTTCGTCATGTGCAGCCAGTCCCGGGGCCGGTCTACGCGGACCGTCAGTTCGAGCGCCGCGGGTTGAGTACCGCGTCCGTGCCGCCGTCGACGACCACGGTCGTCCCGACCACGAGTGCCGACTCCTCCGAGAGCAGCCAGGCGATGACCTCTGCCACCTCTTCTGGTCGGCCCGGGCGACCGACAACGCTGGGGTAGGCATCGACGAAGCTGCCGAGCTCGGGGTCGGCCCGTATCGAGACAGCCATGGCGGTCTCGACCAGTCCGGGCGCGATGGCGTTGATCCGGATGTCGTCAGCGCCCCAACTGGCCACGTGACGGCGCATCCAGTGGCGCAGCGCGAGCTTCGAGGCGGGATAGACGTGGACCGCGTCGGCCTGCGTGGCAGCCCTGCGGACGGACGCCTCGCCCTGGACCGCGATGAGTGTGGCGAGCTCGTGCGGCCAGCCTGGTTGGCATTCCACCGAGTTCGACGAGATGAGCACGACGCCCGCTGCGTGCCCGGCGGACAACAACGGGCGAAGGCCGGTCACGACGTCGATGCTGCCGAAATAGTTGAGTGAAGCGACCAGAGCACCGTCCCCATCGGTGCCGCCAGCCACACCCGCGCACGGCACCACGCCGTGCAGTACGTCGGTGCGGGCTCTGACCCCAGCCACGGCCTTGGCCCGCCCAGCCGGGGTGGCGAGATCAGCCACGACATCGGCGTTGTGCCGGTCGACGGTGATCACGTGATCCCCGCGATCGCGGAAGAGTTCTGCGGTTGCAGCCCCGATGCCGGAGGCGGCGCCGGTGATGGCATAGGTGCGTGGCATGGCGTGACTGTAATGGGTCGCTCCCGGCCGCGGTCTGCGGGTCAGGTCCGCCCGTGCCACGCCCTCAACAGCTCCTCCTCACGGTCGATACTGATGCCGACCGGTGGGGCGCCGAGGCTTGCGAGAGCGGTGTCGGCGACGGGCCGCAGCGAGAGCCCCGCAGCGATGGCAGGGGAGGAGTCGTGGGACACCATGCCGTCGTAGTCGGGCCGCGGCAACCACAACGGCAACGCGTCGGCCCCGGACCAGGGCTCCACTCCGTGTGCGGCCAGGAAATCGGCGTCGACCCACGTGAGTTCCACCTGGGCACCGACTCCGGCTCCGACTCCGGCCGCGACCTCGGTCAGCATCTCCTCGAAGGGCACCGGGTGGCCGCCCAGGTCGAAGGTGCCCGTCGTGCTGGACGCGCAGGTGTCCAGCAACCAGGTGGCCAGGTCGCGAACGTCGAGGACCTGGACGAGATCCTGGGGGCTGCCCGGCGCGAGGACCTCGCCGCCGCGAGCCAGTCGGTGCGGCCAGTAGGCAAAGCGTCCGGAGGGGTCGCCGGCACCGGCAATCAGTCCGGGTCGAGCGATCACCGAGGAGGTGGCCTGCTCGGTGACGAGGAGTTCGCAGGCGACCTTCATCGCGCCGTAGTCCTCGGAGCCTGTCACGGGATCGATGTCGTCGAATGCCGGCTCGATGAGGGGCTCCATCAAGGGGGAGGAGTTGTCGGCATAGACGTTGACGGTGGAGACGAAGGCCCAGTGCGCCCCCGGCGTGACTGCCAACGCGCGGCGGACGAAGGAGGGCAGCCTGGCGACGTCGACGACGGCGTCCCAGCGCTGTTCGGCGATCGCGGCCGGCGCCTCGTCCTGACGGTCCCAGTACAGATGGGTCACCCCGTCAGGGAGCGTCCCGGACTGACCGCGGCAGGCGCAGGTGACGTCCCATCCGCGGGCCACGGCCTGCGCCGCGACCTCGTAGGAAACGAACTGGGTGCCACCGAGAACCAGGAGTTTCATGCCCCCACTTCAGCGGTCGGCGCCCCCGTGGGCAAGAAGGTTCGCTCCCGGCGCAATCCTTGGGGCGCCTCGACCGGGTCGAGCTCAGATGTAGCGCAGGGTGCGCTGTTCCGGACGCCCCGGCCCTTGGGCGACCAACCGCGCCAGCTCGTGCTCCAGCACTGCACCCACCCGCCGACAGAACTCTTCCGGCTCGTCCGCCGCGTCCGGCTTCTCCGCGATGATCCGGTCCACCACTCCGCGTGCGTGGAGGTCGATGGCGCGCACCTGCTGGCTGCGCGCCATCTCGGCGGCATGGTCGAGGTCGCGGTGCACGATCGCCGAGGCGCCCTCGGGAGGCAGCGGTGAGAGCCAGGCGTGCTGGGCTGCGATCACGCGGTCGGCGGGCAGGAACGCCAGGGCGCCGCCACCGTTGCCTTCGCCGAGCAGCAGGCACAACGTCGGCGCTGCGAGGGTCACCAGATCCGCGAGTGAGCGAGCGATCTCCCCGGCGAGTCCACCGTTCTCCGCGTCGGCCGACAGCGCCGCGCCCTGGGTGTCGATCACCGTGACCAGGGGCAGGCCGAGTTCGGACGCGAGCCTCATCCCGCGACGTGCCTCGCGCAGCGCCCCTGGCCCCATCGGATGGTCGGTGGTCTGGCCGCGTCGGTCCTGTCCGAGGAAGACGCACGGCGCCTGGCCGAAGCGGGCCAACGCGATCAGCAGGCCGGGATCTGTCTCGCCCTGCCCGGTGCCATTGAGCGGCACCACGTCACTGGCACCGAAGCGCAGCAGCCGACGTACGCCGGGACGGTCGGGACGCCGTGACCGGATCACGCAGTCCCAGGCATCGACGTCCGGCACCGGGTCCTGGCCGGGGTCAGGCACCTGGTCCACCCCGTCGCGCGCTGCCATCAGGATCGTGAGCGCGCGGTCGAGGATGTCGCCGATCTCCTCGGGCGGGAGGACCGCGTCGATGATGCCGCGGGCGTAGAGGTTCTCCGAGGTCTGGATGTCTTCGGGGAAGGGTCTGCCGTAGAGCGCCTGGTAGACCCGCGGGCCCAGGAAACCGACCAGTGCGCCCGGTTCGGCGACCGTCATGTGGCCCAGGGAGCCCCACGAGGCCATCACACCGCCGGTCGTGGGGTGGCGGAGATAGACGAGGTAGGGAAGACCGGCGGAGCGGTGTGCGGCGATGGCAGCGGAGATGCGCACCATCTGTACGAAGGCGGGCGTGCCCTCCTGCATCCGGGTCCCGCCGCTGACAGGGGCGGCCACCAGCGGCAGCCCTTCCCGGGTGGCACGCTCGATGCCGGCCACGATTCGGTCAGCCGTGGCACGACCGATCGAGCCGCCCAGAAATCCGAACTCACCCACCAGGACCCCGATACGCCGTCCCCGCAGGCGGGCCTCGCCGGTCAGGACCGACTCATCGACGCCGGACTTCTCGGCCGCGGCGGCCAACTCGCGCTCGTAGGCGGCACTCACGTCGTCGCGGGTCGGCGCGCTGTCCCAGGAGTGCCACGACCCGGTGTCGAGGACCAGGTCGATGAGGTCGTGCGCGGAGAGTCGGCTCACCTCTCGCAGGCTAGTCGCGATCGCGCCCCGGGGCGGGCGTCTCGCCGTTCAGCCCTGGGTGAGACCCGGCTCCGGCGTGGTGGCACCGCTGATCCATGCGTCGAAGAAGGCCGACAGATCGCGTCCGGTCTCCTCCTGCCAGTGCGCATAGATCTGTCCGCGGGTCACCGAGGTGTTGTCCTGCTTCGCCAGCCACGATCGGGCGATGCGGTAGAACTCCCTGTCGCCGAGCTCGACGCGCAGCTCGTTCCACATCAGTGCCGGGAGGTGGTAGATGTTGTTGCTGCCGAACTGCTGCGGGTCGTAGTCGCCGGGGGGCCCGTAGGTGTTGCGGATGGACTGGTCGTTGGCCCGGGCCAGCGCGAGGGTGTTCTCCAGCGGCGAGATGTCGTGCTCGTCCTCATAGATCCACTGCATCAGCATCGTCATGCCCTCACTCATCCAGACGTCACGCCAGTCGGCCGGCGTCACCTGGTCGCCGTACCACTGGTGCACGAGCTCGTGGGTGATCACGGCCGGCGAGAGGATGTAGTCGCTGGTGCCCATGGTGAGCATCGTCTGGGTCTCCATCGCGCTCTCCGACTCGGTGACGACCAGACCGAGTGAGTCGAACGGATAGGGGCCGAGTTTGCCCTCGATCCAGTCGACCGAGTCGGCTGCGCTCCTGAGCGCATCGAGTCGTTCGACCATGCCACGCGGCGTCCAGTAGTCCACCCGCAGACCTGAGGAGGTGGTGTCACTGCTGTGGGCGTAGTCGCCGACGGCGAGGGTGATGAGGTACGACGCCGCCGGCTCGGTGAGCTGCCACGACGTCGTGGTCACCTTCTTCGCGGTCTTCAACTCGACCAGGTGCCCGTTGGAGACCCCGGTCCAGGGAGCGGGAACGTGCACGGTGACGTCGTAGAGGGCCTTGTCGGAGGGGTGGTCGTTGACGGGATACCAGGTGTAGGCGCCGTACGGTTCCTGCATCGTCCACAGCTCCCCGTCGTCAGTGATCGTGAGCCCGATGGTGGACAGGTCGCCGCGGCTGGTGGGCGCCTTCACCGGGCCCGGCGTGCCGGAGTAGGTCACCGCCACCTGATAGCGCTCATCGGCCTGCACCGGCGCCTTGACGACGAGGTTCTTCCCGCGATGGCGAAAGCCCACTGCAGCGCCGTCCAACAGAACTTTCCCGACCGTGAGTCGGGGGGACAGGTCGAGCTGGAACCGCCGAGCCGTGCGGGTCGCACGAAAGGTGACGTCCGCCCGAGCCCTGAGTCGACGCTTCTTGGGCTTCCAGGTCACGTCTAGGTCGTAGAGCAGGGCATCGACGCCCGGATCGCCCACCCGCGGATAGACGCTGTCCTCGACCGGTGCGGAGGTTGCGAGATCGAGGTCCTGCTCCAGCGCAGGTGTGGTCAGGACTGAGGAAGAGATCACCGACGTCGTCGGTAGTTCGTCGGGCGCACTGGTGGTGGGGGTGCAGGCACTCAGGACACCGGCCCCGGCCAACGTGGTCGCGAGCAGGGCTACGCAACACCGCGCAGGTCGCCTCATCGGTGACCCAGCAGCAGCGGTCGCGCCAGTTTGCGACCGTGGTGGATCTGGGCCTTCACCGTGCCGAGCGGTACGTCGACCAGCGCGGCGATCTCGTCGTAGGGGAGGCCGTAGACGTCGCGGAGCAAGAGGGGCTCGACGAACTGGGGGTGGTCACGCTCGATCGTCTCCATCGCTTCGAGAAGGTCGAGCCGGGTGCCCGCGATGACACTCGTGGTGCGCGGGTCCGGTCGGTCGTGTCCGGACGCCTCGAAGTCCATAGGCGTCGCCAGGTTCTTGAGGCGGCGGTAGGTCGAGCGCGCACTGTTGACCGCGACGACGTGCAGCCAGGTGGTGAACCGGCCCCGCCCACCCCAGCTGCCGATCTTGGTCGCGACGTTCAGCATGGCCTCCTGACAGGCATCCTCGGCGTCACCGGAGTAGGGGAGAACGCCCCGACAGATGTTGAGCACGCGAGGCCGCAGCACTGTCAGCAGCGACTCGAGCGCTGCACGGTCGCCGTCGCGCGCCGTACGCGCGAGCTCGTCGATCTCGTCCGGCGTCGGCGCCAACCCAGGGTCGTCCCGCGAATCAGTCACCCCTCAACGATAATGCCCGAGTGTCTGTGCCCTCCCGTCTCGGTCGTTACCCGGTGCGCCGCCGCATCGGGTCGGGAGCTTTCGCCACCGTCTGGCTCGCCCATGACGAGCAACTCGACTCCCCGGTCGCGATCAAGGTGCTGGCCGACAACTGGGCCGGAGATCTCCACATCCGCCAGCGTTTCGTGGAGGAGGGCCGTTTCCTTCGCAAGGTCGAGTCTCCCCATGTCGTCTCGGTCTATGACGCCGGGGAGTTGGAGGACGGGCGGCCCTATCTCGTCATGGCCTACGCCGACCGGGGCAACCTGGCCGAGCAGCTGGAGCAGTCGCGGCTCGACCGGGACCAGAGCCTGCACGTGATCAGCCAGGTCGGGCGGGGCCTCACCGCCCTGCACGATCGAGGGGTGCTGCATCGCGACATCAAACCCGCCAACATCCTGTTCCGGACGGTGGACGAGGGGCGAGGCTCGCGAGTCGTGGCCATGGTGGGCGACCTGGGACTCGGCAAGGCGATGGACATGTCCTCACGACTCACCATGGCCGCCGGTACACCGACCTACGTGGCTCCCGAGCAGGCTCGCGGCGAACGCCTCGATGCTCGCGCCGACCAGTTCTCCCTGGCCGCGCTGGCCTACGTCCTGCTGACCGGTCGCCAGCCGTACGACCACCGGAGCCTCGCGGACGCCGCCGAGGACTCGGCGCTCTCCCTGCCGATGGGTCTGGGCAGCGATGCGGCCGAAGCAGTCGTGTTGCGAGCGCTGGCGAGGGATCGCGAGGGGCGCTTCGACGAGATCTCGGACTTCACCGAAGCCTTGACCGCCGCGCTGGGGGTGGGCGACCCAGACCCAGGGCAGTGGACACCGACGGATCCGGACGCCACGTCCGGCGTCCGACCACCGACGGGCACCGCTGAGGACCGCGACGGTGACCGCGCCGGTGACCGCGACGGGGAACCCGCCGACGAAGCGGCAAACTCTGGGACCTCACGAGGGCGCAGGCACCTGGTGCGATGGCTGGCGGCGGGCGCCGGGTGTCTGGTGCTGGCCGCAGGCGCGGGGTGGGCCCTCGAAAATGCCATCACCACCGAACGCACCCTCGAGACCGCGAACGGGGACCTGTCGGTGACCGTCCCCGAAGGCTGGACCACGGAGGTCTCGCCCGAGCCGTGGACGCCCGGCGGTGGCGACGTGTCCTATCCGGCCCTCGCAGCAGGCACGGCAGCAGGGTGGAACACCGATGTGAGCCCGGCGCCGGGGGTCTTCGTCGGGATCCTGGAGGGAACGCAGCTGCCCTCGGAGGTACCCGGACACCCGGCCTGCACGAGTGCCGGGCCGCCCATCCCCAAGCCGTGGGACGGCAAGGAGTCGGTGACGGTCTTCTTCGACGGCTGCCCCGGCGCCGACGTGACGGTCGAACGGGTCGTGCGCGTCACCGACAACCAGTTGCTCTGGATCCAGGTCCGCAGCAAGGACGGGAGCACGGCCAATCGTGTCCTCGAGTCGGTGGAGATCCGTGGTCCCTGGCAGTAGGTCGACACCGACCCTGCGGTCGAAGTGCGTGCTCAGCCCTGCCGTACGCCCTCAGCGACCCGTCTGATCAGGGCGCGAGCCCCCTCGACGTCCGCCGCGCGCCCGTGCACCACGATCTCGACGTCCGCCTCCTCGTCACCGTCGAGGTCGCGCCACCGGATGAAGCTGTGGCGGGCGTTGCCCTCGTCGCTGCGGTAGGTGTACTCCAGCCAGTTGGTGCCGCGATCGACCGGGACGAAATCGTCCTGATCAGCCTCGGTCTCCTCCAGGTGCGCCGTCAGGGCAGCGTCCACCGTGACGTGTTGGCTGGTGATCTGCTCGACCCGCAAGACATAGGTGTTGTTGGAGGTGCCAGGGTTCTTCCACTTCGCCTCGTTCGTGGCCCTGGGGTTCTTTCGCCACCCCTGGGGGACGGGGTAGGTGATCCGGGAGTCCCCCGACCCGAACGAGTCCGTGGTGAGCGGTAGGTCGGGTTGCAGCGCCGGTTCGGTGGAGTCGGGTTCGTAGGGCGTGACGGGGTCGGTCGGGAGCGAGGGGCCGGCGGCCGCCACGGGTGCGGGGACTCCGGAGCCGATGGGGGAGTCGCGAGCTGAGGACGAGGCGGCGTAGCCCACACCGGATCCGAGCACGACACAGGTCGCAAGAAACACCGACGCGCGCAAACCCATGAGCCCAATCTAGCCACTCCACCTTCTACGGTGTCCCCATGCTCATCCGCAACGCCCGCCTGGTTGCCCTCTCCGAGGCTGACCTGACCGAGGCTTCCCCCGGACTTCTCGACGTGCGTGTCGAGGAGGGTCATGTCACTGAGGTCGGCACCGAACTCCTCGCGAAAGACGCAGAGGACTGTGTCGACGCTGAGGGCGGCTGGCTCATGCCCGGCCTGTGGGATCACCACGTCCACCTGGGCCAGTGGGCCCTGACCGCAGCTCGCCTCGATCTCGCCGGAGTGAAGTCGTGCGAGCACGCCGTGGACCTGGTCCGCGAGCGGCTCGAGGAATGGCCCGAGCATCCGATCATCGGGTGGGGTCACCGCTCCACGGCGTGGGAGGACAACCCCGTCGTCTCGATGCTGGACGAGATCGACACCGACCAGGCGATCGTCCTGATTTCTGGTGACGGACACAGCGGGTGGCTCAACACCGTGGCTCTCAAGATGCTGGCCCTCCCCACCCGCGAAGGGGTCGTCACCGAAACCGAGTGGTTCCTTGCCTACGGTCGACTCTCCTCGATCTGGGGCTCGGACGGTACCGGCCCGGACTCCTACCAACGCGCCATGGAGGCCGCGGCCGCACAGGGCGTGGTCGGTCTGGTGGACTTCGAGTTCAGCGGCGGGGTCGAGGAGTGGGTCGAGCGCTGGGGTGAGGGGGCAGACGTGATCCGGGTCCGGATGGCCAGCTATGCCGCTGGTCTCGACGATGTGCTGGAGCGTGGCCTGCGCTCAGGTGACCCGCTCGCAGACGACCCTCGGCTGACGATGGGACCGCTCAAGATCATCAGCGACGGTTCCCTCAACACCCGCACTGCGTGGTGCTGTGAGCCGTACGCCGAGAAGGCAGTCCTGGGTTTTCCGCTCGGGCAGCCCAACCAGACGCCGGAGGAACTGCGCGATCTCCTGTCCCGCGCCACGACAGCCGGGCTCGAGGTCGCGGTGCACGCTCTCGGTGACCGGGCGGTCACCGAGGCTCTGGCGGCCTTCGCGGACACTGGCGCCGCCGGCTCGATCGAGCACGTCCAGCTCACCACCCGCGAAGATCTGCGCCGGATGGCGGCACTGGGGGTGCGCGCCAGCGTGCAACCCGCCCACCTGATCGACGACCGTGACGCGACCGAGCAGTTGTGGCCGGGACGGGGAGGGCGCTGCTTCGCGCTGCGCTGGATGGTGGAGGAGGGAGTCGAGTTGGCGTTCGGCTCCGATGCGCCGGTCGCTCTGCTCGACCCATGGCTGGAGGTGGCGGCGGCGATCCACCGCTCCGACGGCGTCCGCGAGCCCTGGCACCAGGAGCAGTCGCTCACCGCGCGGGAGGCGCTTGCCTCGTCCACCGACGGCTGGGGCACGGTCGCCGTGGGGCATCCCGGAGACCTGCTGCTGCTCGATGCGAACCCGCTGGCCGGTGAGTCCGACCCCGCGCACGCCGAGGCGCTACGAGGCTTTGCCGACCGGGTGGTGTCGGTGTGGGTCGCCGGCCAGATCGTCCATCAGCGCGAGCTGTAACGCGGGGCCGCTGGGTGGGCTCAGCGACGCAGACGGACGCGGCGGCTCACGACCTGCGGTACGCCGATGTCTCCTGTCAACAGTGCGCGGTAGCGCCCGCGCCTGGCGTCGACGGTGACGCGTTGATGCTTGCCCCGGGTCTGCACCGCGACCAGGTTGCGCCACTTCCGGCGACGGTATTGCTGGACGAAGACCTCGTAGTGCCCCTCGATGGTGTCGGGGCCGACATCGATGCGCAGCCGTGACTTGCGCCGGATGGTCTTGATGGTGATCGTGCGGGCCGGGGGTGCTGGCGGTGCTGTCACCGGCGGCGGCGGCGGAGGCGGTGGCGGTGTGGTCGGCGGCGGCGGTGGAGGCGGTGGCGGTGCATTGAGATGTGACCAGCGGCCCGGTCGACCCGCGTTGGCGATGGTGGCGTTGGAGACCTTGGTGCCGCAGGGCGCCGGTCCGGACGCGATGGGAGCGCCGCCGCTGATCGTGTAGCACGTGGTGGAGGTGTGGATCTTCGTGCCGTCGGCGGGACGGAAACTCAGGTGGTTGAAGCGCGGTTCTCCATTGCCGGCGTTGCGGATGCTGACCAGGTCCACGAGCACGATGTTGGGCTGGGGATCGACCTCGGCATAGGCGCCGAGCAGGAGCGGCGCCCCGCCGGCGATGACGTAGACGTCACCGTCTTCCGGGTCGCCGGTGAGGCGCCCTGCCACGACGCTGCCATCTGCGGGCTTCTGGCGCAGATTGCTCCAGCGACCCGTGCCAGCCTCGGTCAGGGCCCTGGGGTCGATGCGCCAGGAAGTCTTCTCGCCATCGACGTTGGCCCAGTTGGTGATCACGATCGGGCCGCCACCGACCCAGATGTAGGTCTGGACCGCGTCGTTGGTCACGACGCCGTTGGCCGGAGAAGGCGACAGTGCGGCGAACTGGGCGAGGGTGTAATCGGTGAACGGGGCCACCGCCGGCTCGCCGACCGCAGGCCAGCTGCTGACGTAGAAGGGCGCACCGCCCACGATCTTGTAGACGGCGCCCTGATCCTCCGGGACATGGATGTAGTCGCCCTGGGCGTAGGCAGGGGCAGGAGCCAAGGCCGTCGCAACGACGAGTGACGTCAGCAGGGCGAGCACACTGGACGGACGCATGGCCCGATCGTCTCAGATCGTTGGCCCGTCGCGAAGTCGCCCCTGCGACGGGGTGCGGGAGAGCTCGATGCGCCTGGCCAGCCACCGTGAGAGGTCGGCGGGGCCGCTGGGTGGGCTCAGCGACGCAGACGGACGCGGCGGCTCACGACCTGCGGTACGCCGATGTCTCCTGTCAACAGTGCGCGGTAGCGCCCGCGCCTGGCGTCGACGGTGACGCGTTGATGTTTGCCCCGGGTCTGCACCGCGACCAGGTTGCGCCACTTCCGGCGACGGTATTGCTGGACGAAGACCTCGTAGTGCCCCTCGATGGTGTCGGGGCCGACATCGATGCGCAGCCGTGACTTGCGCCGGATGGTCTTGATGGCGATCGTGCGGGCCGGGGGTGCTGGCGGTGCTGTCACCGGCGGCGGCGGCGGTGCTGTGGCGGGCGGGGGCGGTGTGGTGGTCGGCGGAGGCGGTGGCGGTGGCGGGGGTGCATTGAGGTACGACCATTTGCCGGACTGGCCAGCGTGGTCGATCGCGGCGACGGAGACTCTGGTGCCGCAAGGGGCGGGGCCCGTAGCGATGGGGGCGCCCTTGGTGATGGCGTAGCAGGTGGTGGCGGTGTGGATCCTGGTTCCGTCAGCGGGGTGACTGGCGAGGTGTTGGAAGGCCGTGTTGGAGCTGCCCGCGTTGCGGAGGCTGTTCATGTCGACCACGACCATGCCGGGCTGCGTTCCCATCTCCGTCGAAGTGCCGAGGAAGATGGGCGCCCCACCAGCGGTGACGTAGACGTCTCCGTTCTCCGGATCGCCCGGCAGCCGAGCGATCATGAGACTGCCGTCACGGGGCTGCTGACGCAGCCTGCTCCAGGCGCCGCCCACCTCGCCAGCCTTGCTCAGCGCCAGGGGGTCGATCTGCGACGACGTCTTCACGCCGTCGACATTGGCCCAATCGGTGATCGCGATGGGCGCCCCACCCACCCAGAGATATTGGGTGATCCCTTCGTTGACCACGGTGCCGTCGGCCGGAGCCCCCGGCAGACTCGCAACATGGTCGACGCTGATGCTCGTGACGGGTCGGCCGCTGGGGGGTTCGCCGACCGCTGCCCACGAGGTGGTCGCGATCGGCGCTCCGCCCACGATCTTGTAGATGGTGCCGTTGGGTATCTGGAGATACTCGCCCTCGGCCGCGTGCGCCGAAGTCATCGGCAGCAACGGAAGCAACGCCGCGGCCATCAGCAAGGTCACGAGACGAGCGGTGCGCATTCGGAGATCCTCGCACGCTGATGTGACTGCGCAGGACAAGGCGCGGGCGCACCGCAGACGGCGATGGACCGGATCAGGCCAACGCCAGCGTGGCCTCGAGCACGAAGGCCGGGTCGTCCAGGCGGTCGCCGTACACCTCGCGCAGCTGACCCACGCGATAGCGCACCGTCTGGGGGTGGACGAACAACTCTTCGGCCACCGCCTCGCGGCGCCCGTGGTGGAGCAGCCAGGACCGCAGGGTGTCGGCCAACTTCTCGGCGGTCGAGGGACGCAGGTCAGCCAACGGAGCCAGTACGCGAGCTCGCAGGTCGGCACGTACCTGTGGGTCCGCGGAGAGGAGCAGCGCAGCCAAGTGATCGTCGGAGTCGACGAGACCCGCCACCTCCAGCTGCAACGCCTGGCAGCGCATCGCACGGCGGTGCGAGTTCGCCACCTCGAGCCACTGCACACTCGGACCCAACACGGCATCGGTCCCGCTGAGTGAGCGCAGCATCGCGCGGCGAGATGATCGCGCGCCGGTGCTGGGCACCAGCAGCGACGCCTGCCCCTCCGGGAGGCCGGGGATCTCGTCGGTGGGCTGCAGCGTGCTGGGGTCAAGGGCGGTGAGGGCCTGGGAGACCTGCGATTCAGGCAGGATCACTGCGGTCAGGGCGCCGGGAGGCTCCCACGCCGCTCGTTCGGCGGCGGTCACCGCCTCGGCAGCCGTGCCGGTGAGCAGCGCCCGGGCCAGTCGTTCGAGATGGCGCTGGCGGATGCGACCGCTGCTGTCGAGTTCGTCGGTGTGCCCGGCGACCGAGGCTGCGGAGAGTTCGTCGATGTAGGCGAAGACCAGCTCGGCGAAGCGGGCCAGCTGGGCGGCATCCACGCCGGCTGCGACGGCGATGTCGGCCATGTCGCGCCACGAGGCCCGTGCGCCGATGCGATAGGCGGCGAGCAGCGCCTCGACCGTACGACCGCTGCGGGCCTCGCCCCGTCCGAGCTGGTAGGCACCCTCGATCGCCGGCGCCTTGGGCGGCTGGGCAGCATTCGAGTCCTGTCGGGTGGCCAGGGTCAGGAAGCCACCCAGAGCGAGTTGCACGGCGTTGCGGATGATCTCGCCCATCCGCCCACTCCAGGCACCCGCATAGGTCGGCACCTCGTCGATGATGCTCAGCACAGCCCCGTCCGCCACCTCGGGCAGCCGCGCGCGTAGGGCCGCCGTGACGACAGGATCGAGAGCAACCACCGTCTGAATTTGTGTGGTGGGGCGCACACTGCGGGGACTCATCAGCACTCCCGGGCTCGGAATTGTTCGTGGCGAACAAAAGTCTAGCGCGGATTCACATGCTCAACGCAGGAAGGACGGCAGGTTTTCGGTCATTGTGGAGAACATGAGCACGACTCTGGAACCGCCTGTGCGTGGCACCCGCGTCCGCGACCACCTGGTCCGCGTCGCCGAGGCCGCCACCACACCCCTGCTCCCGGCCGATTTCATGGATCTTTTCGCGCCGCTGCGCTCGGGTGCGGACCTGCGTGGTCGCATCGAGGAGATCCACCCCGAGACGGCCGACGCTGCCACCATCGTGATCCGTCCCGGCGCCGACTGGGCCGGACATGTGCCCGGCCAGTACCTCCGTATCGGCGTCGATGTCGACGGCGTACGCCAGTGGCGGGCCTATTCCCTCACCCACGGACCGCGTCGCGACGGCCGCATCTCCATCACCGTCAAGGCTGTGCCGGACGGGGTCGTCAGCAATCATCTGGTCCACCGCAGCATGCCCGGCACCGTCGTTCACCTCGAGCAGGCAGCCGGTGAGTTCGTACTCCCGCCCGAGGGCGGCAAATACCTCATGGTCACCGCTGGCTCCGGCATCACGCCCGTGATCGGGATGCTGCGCAATCTCTTCCCGAGCA
This sequence comes from Propionibacteriales bacterium, assembly GCA_038242265.1. Lineage (GTDB taxonomy): Bacteria > Actinomycetota > Actinomycetes > Propionibacteriales > Nocardioidaceae > Nocardioides. The sequence goes on along the minus strand of JBBSSH010000033.1, from coordinate 1,452 downwards.
CCGATGACGGGGTGCTGCGACCGCTGCGCAGCGCTGCCCAGGACATCGTGGTGGTGCACGTCGCGCCGAGCCGCCCCGACTCCATCTTCATCCACGACCTCGAGGCACTCCACGACGCCGGTGCCATTCGCCTGGTCGCGCGCTATGACGACGAGCACGGACTTCTCAATGTGGCCGACCTCGACAACCTCGTCGACGACCTCGCCCAGCGCCGTACGCTCGCCTGCGGACCGGCCGGTCTGCTCGACGCTCTGACGGCACACCATGAGGCAGCCGGCCTCGAGCTCACCTTCGAGCAGTTCCGCACCTCCCGCGTCCAGCCGGGCGACGGAGGGACAGTGAGTTTCGCCTCCGGCACGACGCTCGATCTCGACGGCGCCACGTCCATCCTGGACGCCGCCGAGGAGGCTGGCATGCTGATGCCGAGCGGTTGTCGGATGGGCATCTGCATGGGGTGCGTCCTGCCCATGACCGAGGGTTCGGTGCGCGACCTGCGCAACGGCGCCATCACCACTGCCATCCCCGGCGAGAGCGGCGCGATCAAGGTGCAGACCTGCATCAACGCCGCTGCCGGCCCCTGCCATCTGGATCTCTGATCCACAAAGATCAGCCTCTGATCCTCAGAGATCAGATCGATCCACCTGACGCAGCCCACTGTCCCGATCTTTAGGAGTCACTGATGACCACGATCCAGAAGCAGGCCGTCAACCCGATCGCCCACCTCTCCGAGGCCGACATCGAGCAGATCGGTGTCGAACTCGACGCCATCCGCCAGGACATCCTCGACGACCGTGGCGCGAACGACGCGGCCTACATCCGCAAGCTGATCGACCGCCAGCGCAAGCTCGAACTCGGCTCGCGCGCGGTGCTGCTCTTCAGTGCCTTTCCGCCCGCCTTCGTGGTGGGCACTGCCGGCCTGAGCGTGGCCAAGATCCTGGACAACATGGAGATCGGTCACAACATCCTGCACGGTCAGTGGGACTGGATGCGCGACCCCAAGATCCACTCCAGCACGTGGGAGTGGGACATGGCCTCGCCCGCCGAGCAGTGGAAGCACAGCCACAACGAGATCCACCACACCTATACCAACGTCATCGGCAAGGACAACGACCTCGGCTACGGCATCATGCGCGTCGACGAGGGACAGACGTGGGCGCCGTTCCACCTCGGCCAGCCCATCTGGTGCTTCATCAACGCGGTCTTCTTCGAGTACGGCATCGCGGCCTACGACCTCGACCTCGGCGCGGTGGTCAAGAAGAAGCAGACCAGCGACCCCGACTTCCGCCGACGTGCCAAGCAGGTGCTCGGCAAGATCCGCAGGCAGGTCACCAAGGACTACGTCATCCACCCGGTGCTGTCGATCCCGACGGGCTCGTTCGTCCCGACCCTGGTGGCCAACTTCACCGCCAACATCGTGCGCAACCTGTGGTCCAACTCGATCATCCTGTGCGG
>JBBSSH010000032.1:0-32780 GCA_038242265.1 Propionibacteriales bacterium | reverse complement strand
GGATGACCCAAGTGCTCGGTCAAGGCATGCGCCTGGCTGGGAGGGAACAGGGCGTCGTGCTCGAAGTAGACCAAGGCGACTGCCACGTTCTCAGGCCACGGTCGGCCTCCTGTCGAACCCAACTCGACCCAACTCCTGGCCACCTGGGCCTGTCCGACCTCGCCATGGGGAGGTGCCCACTGACTCTCCTGGTGGGCCAGGAGTCCCCACCACTGATCGACAAGTCGCTCGTCCGTCAGCGCTGGCCCGCCCAGAGCGGTCATCAGTGTCATCAGTCGACTGAACTCGGGAGGGACGCGGCCAAGTTCAGCAGCAAACGCGTTTTCGGCGTCGATGAACGCCTCACGGATGGTGCCAGAGGTCCCCGCGCTGCCCATCAGGATGGCGAGGTCAATTCTGTCCGGATCGCGACGCGCAATTTCCTCCACGGTGAATCCTCCGAGGGAGTAGCCGATCGCGATGCATGACTCAACGCCGAGGTGGGTCAACAGAGCAGCGGCGTCAGCGGCCATGTCGGCAGTGGACCACGGCAGGGGAGGACATCCCGAAGGGGCAACGCCACGAGCGGCGTACCAGATGACTCGATATCCCGCGCCGACGAGGACATCGATCAACCCGGACATCTCCCACGCAATCATGGGTTCCCCCGATCCGCCGAGCAGTAGCACCGGCTGACCGTCCCCCCGCGTCTCATAGGCCAGTGCGTGTGTGGGCAACTCGAGTGCGGACATGGAGCCAACTTAGTAGTTACTATTGGTAACTATCAATGAGGAGGTGGGGGTTCGATGTCCCATGAGGAGATCTTCGAACTGCTGGCTGAGGTGGCCCTGGAGTTGTCGGCGACGACAGAGGCTGGGTGCTCGGCGATGGCAATCACTGTCTCTGAAGCGCGTGTCCTTGCCTGCCTGGCCCAGCACGGACCGGGGCGCTCGGGCGTGGTGGCGGAGCACACGGGCATCTCGCCGCGTCGCATGACTCAGGTGATGAAAGGGCTGGACGAGAAGGGCCATACCGAACGTGTCGAAGACACTGAAGACGCGCGCGCCAAGATCGTGAGCCTGACTGCTTCTGGTCGTTCGCTGGCGGACGAGTTGCGGCGACTGAGCGGTGGTGCTGCGGTGTACACACTGGCCGGACTGGACCCGGCGGATCTTTCTGTTCTGGAAAGCAGCTTGGCAGTCATCCTGGAACGGCTCACCGACCCTCTCTCACCTAGACTCGGCATGCGATGACTGAGCCTCCCGTGAACGCCCGACCAGCCGAAACCTATGCCGAGGTCGAGGACGCCCTGCTGTCCCGCTGGCCGGAGACCAAGTTGGAGCCCAGCCTGGACCGGATCCTGGCCTTCACCGAACTACTGGGCGACCCGCAGAACGCGTTCCCGGTCGTCCATCTGACCGGCACGAATGGCAAGACCAGCACCAGCCGGATGATCGAGACCCTGCTGCGGGCCCTCGACCTGCGGACGGGTCGCTTTACCTCGCCGCATCTTGAGCGGATCAGTGAGCGGATCTGCATCGACGGCGAGCCCCTCGACGACGAGGCCTTCGTCCGCGCCTTCAACGATGTCGCTCCCTACACCCATCTGGTGGACACCGAGCAGGACCACCCACTCAGCTTCTTCGAGACCATCGTGGGCATGGCCTATGCGGCCTTCGCCGATGCCCCCGTCGACGTGGCTGTGGTCGAGGTCGGTCTGGGGGGTGGCTGGGATTCCACCAACGTGGTCGATGCCGATGTGGCGGTGGTCCTGCCCGTCGCGATCGACCACGTGAAATACCTCGGCAATGACGTCGCCGCCATTGCTGCCGAGAAGGCCCGGATCATCAAGCCGGGGTCGATCGCCATCCTGGCCGAGCAGACGCCCGAAGTTGCTGCCGTGCTGCTCGAACGCGTGGGTGAGGTCGGAGCCACCGCAGCACGCGAAGGCGTGGAGTTCGGTGTCGTCTCCCGCACCCCCGCGGTGGGCGGACAGGTCCTCACCCTCCAAGGGCTGCGAGGTCGATACGACGACGTCTTCCTGCCGCTCTACGGCGCCCATCAGGCTCAGAATGCGGCAGTCGCGCTGGCCGCTGTCGAGGCGTTCGCCGGCACCGATCCTCTCGACGATGACCTGGTCCGCGCCGCGTTCGCCGAGGTCACCTCACCCGGTCGCCTCGAGATCATCCGCCGTAGTCCCACGATCCTGCTCGATGCGGCGCACAACCCGCACGGCGCCGAGGCCGTGGGCGCGGCGTTGGAGGACTCCTTCTCCTTCAGCCCGCTGATCGGGGTGATGGGAGTGATGACCGACAAGGATCACGAGGGAGTCCTCAACGCGTTCGAGCCCTACTTCGATCATCTGGTGTGCACCCAGAACTCGACTGACCGGTCGATGTCTGCAGCGGCACTGGGCCGTGCAGCCGTCGACGTGTTCGGTGAGGATCGGGTCACCGTGGTGCCCGACCTGGCCGATGCCATCGACCGGGCCGCCACCCTGGCCGAGGTCGGGGAAGCGATCGACGTCTCGATCGGTGCCGGGGCCGTCCTCGTCACCGGCTCGGTGGTCACCGTGGGCGAAGCCCGCACCATGTTGAAGGGACGGCGATGACAGATCCGGCTGCAGCCCCCGACCCGACTCCCACGACCGATCCGGTGCCCAACACCGAGCGTTCGCCTCGCCGGGGCATGTGCGCAGCGGTGTTGTCCCTGGAAGCCATCGCGCTCGGGCTCACCACGCCCGTACTGATCACCATCGCCGGTGTGGCCACCGGGACCGCTGTGACGGTCGGTCTCGGTCTCGCGGTGCTCTGCCTCCTGCTCGCGGGGAGCCTGCGAGCGGAGTGGGCCTATCTCGCGGGCTACTGCGTCCAGGTGGTGGCCATCGGCCTGGGGTTCGTCATTCCTGTCATGTTCGGACTCGGCGTGATCTTTGCTGCGTTGTGGGCCGGAGCGGATCTGCTCGGTCGCAAGATCGAGCGCGAGCGGGCCGCGGCCTGGGCCGTGTGGCGTGCCGAACAGCCATGACCTTCACCACCGTGGTGGGCGACGGCGACCGCGAACTCGATCAGAGGCTCTCCGACGAGCTGGCTGCGTTCAATGCCCGTGCCATGACCGGAGTCGGCGCACAGCGGGAACTGACCGTGCGGATCGAGGACCACGACGGGCTGGCCGCTGGCATCAGTGGCTGGTCATGGGGTCTGGCGGCTGGCATCGCGATGACGTGGGTGCGTGCGGATGTTCGCAGCGAAGGCCTCGGTGCAGACCTGCTGGTGTCCTTCGAGGAGGAAGCGGCGGCTCGGGGTGTTCGACACATCTACGTCACCTCCTTCTCGTTCCAGGCTCCTGCGTTCTACGAGCGTCATGGCTACGCGGAGTTCGCCCGCTGGGACTCATTGCCGGTGATGGGCGAGGCCGATGTGCACCTGCACAAGGGACTGCCCGTACCGGGTCGCTAGGCTCGGACCATGACTCAGCGCTCACTTGTCCTCGTCAAGCCCGACGGCGTTCGCCGGGGATGCTGTGGTGAGGTCCTGCGCCGCATCGAGGCCAAGGGTTATGCACTCGTGGCCGTGGAGCTGCGCAACGCCACCACCGAAGCCCTCGCCGAGCACTACATCGAGCACGAGGGCAAGTCGTTCTACGGGCCGCTGGTGGAGTTCATGCTCTCGGGTCCGGTGCTGGCCATCGTCATCGAGGGCGAGCGGTGCATCGAAGGATTCCGCTCCTTGGCAGGTGCCACCGACCCGACCGTCGCGCTGCCGGGCACGATCCGTGGGGACCTGGGACGCGACTGGGGCGTCGCGGTGCAGGAGAACCTCGTACACGGATCGGACTCTCCCGAGTCGGCCGAGCGTGAGATCGGCATCTGGTTCCCCGCTCTCTGACGACTCAGGCCTTGCGGCCTCCACCCAGCAACCCGCCGAGCAGGTCGCCGAGGATGCCGCCGACGTCGGGGCCCGATCGTGAGCGGTTGCCATCCTCGCCCTGGGTGGCGCCGGCAAGTACCGATGACAGGATCGACCCGAGCGCCCCGGTGCCGGCTCCAGCGCCTGCCTTGGAGCCCATCTGCTTGGCCAGGTAGGACAGGACGATCGGAGCGAGGATCGGGAGTAGCTTCCTGACCAGGCTGCCGCCCGCGCCGGTAGACCCGAGTTGCTGGACGACCTGGTCCTGCTGGGCGCCGAAGATGTGGGCAGTGATCTTCTCGCCCTCCTGGGCGTCGACCTCCGTCACGTCGATGGGAGGAGTGGCCACCTCCTCGCCGTGCTGGCCGAGTGCCTCCACGAGCGAAGTCGCACCGGCAGGGTCGGCGGCGTTGGCCTGCAGGCCGCCGAGGAGCGCCGGAAGCGCGACTTCGATCGCCTGACGTACGGCGTCTGGGTTCTCGCCGAGACGAGCGGCGATCTGGTCGATGGGAAGAGATGCACGCAGGTCGCTGAGGGAAGTCATGCGCAGAATCTAGCTGCGCGCGTGTCCTGCCGGGAACAGCCGAGCGCCCTACCTACCCTTGACGCGGGCCCGCAGTCGCATCGGGAGGGCCCTCTTCCCGTCCTCACGACCCGACCTGCAAGGGCATCAGCGGCATGGCACTGAACATCACCACAGGGGGCTTCATCGGCCGAGACATGGCTGTCGACCTCGGCACCGCCAACACGCTGGTCTATGTCCGCGGCAAGGGCGTCGTCCTCGATGAGCCATCAGTGGTCGCCATGAACACGACCACCGGCGAAGTTCTCGCAGTGGGACACGAGGCCAAGCAGATGATCGGGCGCACTCCCGACAACATCGTCGCCATCCGCCCCCTGAAGGACGGGGTCATCGCCGATTTCGAGGCGACCGAGCAGATGCTGCGATTCTTCATCCACCAGGTGCATCGCCGTCGATACTTCGCCAAGCCCCGCATGGTCATCTGCGTGCCCAGCGGCATCACCGCGGTGGAGCAGCGTGCCGTCAAGGAAGCGGGCTACCAGGCGGGCGCCCGTCGGGTGTACATCGTCGAGGAGCCCATGGCTGCAGCCATTGGCGCGGGGCTCCCGGTCCACGAGGCCACCGGCAACATGGTCGTCGACGTCGGCGGTGGAACGACCGAGGTGGCGGTGATCAGTCTCGGCGGGATCGTCACCAGCCTCTCGGTCCGCACGGCCGGAGACGATCTGGACCAGGCGATCATTGCGTGGATGAAGAAGGAGTACTCCCTGATGCTGGGGGAGCGCACAGCCGAAGAGATGAAGATGACCCTCGGTTCGGCCTTCCCGCTGCCCGTCGAGCCGGACGCGGAGATCCGCGGACGCGACATGGTCTCGGGACTGCCCCGCACGGTCGTGGTCTCCAGCGCCGAGTTGCGCCAGGCGCTCGAGGAACCGCTGCACACCATCATCGATGCCGTCCGCAGCACGTTGGACCAGACGCCGCCGGAGTTGGCCGGAGACATCATGGACCGCGGCATCGTGCTCACCGGCGGCGGTGCGATGCTGCGTGGTCTCGACGAACGCCTGCGCCATGAGACGGGGATGCCGGTGCATGTCGCCGACGATCCGCTGTCCGCAGTGGCCTATGGCGCCGGTCGGTGCGTCGAGGAGTTCGAGGCCCTGCAGCAGGTGCTCGTCTCGGACCCACGGCGCTTCTGATGGGTGCCTTCGGAGGGCAGGAGGGGCGGGAGCGACGCTGGCGCGGTCTCGACCGACTGGAGGCACGCCACCGTTCGCCACGCTCACTTCTCGTCGCCCTCGTACTCGCCAGCATCACCGTGATCACCCTCGACGTCTCCAGTGGGACGAGATCACCGCTCGAACCCGTACGCCGTGTGGTGGGGGAGGCCCTCGGCCCTGCCGAATCAGTGGCGGCCGGTGCCGCGCGTCCGTTCACTGCAGTGCCGACATGGTTGCGCAGGAGGAGTGATCTGACCGACCAGGTGCGAGAGTTGGAAGCGTCCAACGCCGAACTGCGCAGCAAGGTCGAGTTGGCCGGGTTCGAACGCAACCGCCTCGAGCAGTACGACGGCCTCACCAGCGCCGCCACCGATCTCGGCCACGCGCTGGTGCCGGCGCGTGTCGTGGCGGTCGGGTCGCGTCAGTCGCAGAGTTTCACCGTCACCATCGACGCTGGATCCACGGCCGGTGTGGGCCCGGACATGACGGTGGTCAACAACGACGGCCTGGTGGGTCGGGTCCTGCGGGTCACACGCGGCACCGCCACGGTCCTGCTGATCATCGACCCCGACTCCACTGTGGGAGGCAGGGTGGGTTCCAGCATGGAGATCGGCTTCGTCCACGGCAGCGGCTCACTCGATGCCGATGCGGGCCTGGATCTCCGACTGGTCGATGACGCCTCGGTGCCGTCGCGTGAGGACACGGTGGTGACGTGGGGCAGCAGCAGCGGTCCCTACGCGCCCGGGGTCCCGATCGGATCGATCACCGATGTCTACAGCAGCCTGCGCGAGGCCTCACAACGCGCTGTCGTCAAGCCGTTCGTCGACTTCTCTGCTCTGGACGTGGTCGGCGTGATGGTGCCGTCCGGGACGGACAGCGATCGGGCGATCATCGAGGCCGACGGGAGCCTGCGATGACTCGCTTCCGCTGGGTTGCGGCGCTGGGGGCTGTCGCGCTGGCACTCGTCGTCCAGGTCTCGGTGTTTCCGCACCTGGCCTGGCACGGCATCGTTCCCAACCTGTGTCTTCTCGTGGTCGTCGCGGCAGCCATGACCGTCGAGGCTCCTTTCGCGCTGGGGCTCGGCTTCGCCGCCGGTCTTCTCCTCGATCTCGCGCCCCCGGCCGACCATGTCGCCGGTCGATGGGCGCTCGCGTTCACCGTGGTGGCCTTCCTGGTGGCGCGACTGCGACAAGACAGCAGACCGAATGCTCTCACCGTCGTCGGCACTGTCGCTGCGGCCTCCTTCGTCGCCACCTCATTCTTCGCGCTCACCGGGGTGTTGCTCTCCGATCCGGCCATGTCGGTCACCGGGCTGCTCGAGGTGGTCCTGGTCGCGGTGCTGTGGGATGTCCTGCTGACGCCGTTCGTCCTGCCACCGCTGATGAAACTCTTCTCCCGACTGAGTCCCCAGTGGGCGGTGCAGTGATGACGGCGAGGGAAACCCAGCGAGGCCGGTTGCGACTGGTGGTCATCCAGGCCCTGGTGTTCTCACTCTTCGCGACGCTCTTCGTGCGCCTCTACTACCTCCAGGTGATCGGCGGGGAGACGTATCAGGCCCAGGCCGCCAACCAGTCGGTGCGCGACATCGTGGTGCAGCCCCAGCGAGGTCTGATCGTCGATGACCAGGGACGACCGCTGGTCGCCAACCGCACGTCCTGGGTGGTCTCGGTCGACCGCACCGTGCTCGGCAAACTCACCGCGACCCAGCGCACCGAGCTCCTACGCCGTGTCTCTGTCGCGGTGGACGCCAGACCGGAGAATGTCGAGGAGCGGCTGGTCACCTGCGGGAACCCGGGCAGCGTCCGGGACGTGTGCTGGAACGGCTCCCCCTACCAGCCCGTGCCGGTGGCCATCGACGTGTCGAAGAAGGTCGCACTGCGGGTGCTCGAGCAACCCGAGGACTATCCGGGAGTGGTGGCCGAGCAGCAGAGCCTGCGTTCCTATCCGCGCCCCTACGGCATCAATCTTGCGCACGTGCTCGGCTACCTCAGCCCCATCAGCGAGGACGAGTACGACCTCGCCTCCGAACGGGACGACCGCTCACTCAACGGCGCCTCGTCGGTCGGACGGGCGGGGGTGGAGAAGCAGTACGACCCATGGCTGCGCGGATTGCCGGGCTACCGCCGGGTGGCCGTCGACTCGATGGGTCGGGTGCTGGGCGACGACTCCACGGTGGCAAGCACCCCCGGCGACACCCTGGTCACGTCGATCGACGCCAAGGTGCAGAGCATCGTCGAGCGACAACTCGCCGAGCGGATCAAGATTCAGCGCGCGACCTTCGACCCCGTCACGAAACGGAACTACGAGGCCGACTCCGGTGCTGCGGTGGTCCTCGATACGCGTACCGGGCGGGTGATCGCGATGGCGAGCCAGCCGACGTACAACCCGGATGTGTGGACCGGCGGCATCAGCACCGCCGAGTTGCAGAGGCTGTATTCGGAGACGGCCGGGACTCCGTTGCTCTCACGAGCCACCCAGGGACAGTTCGCGCCCGGATCGACGTGGAAGCCCTTCATGGCTGCCGGTGCGCTGACCAACGGCTACTCCACCGACACCGTGCTCCCGTGCTCCTCAGGTTTCCAGGTGGGCAATCGCGTGTTCCGCAACCACGAGTCCGACGCCTACGGATCCATCGGGTTCGCCAAGGCACTGGAGGTGTCGTGCAACACCTTCTTCTATCGCATCGGCTACAACTTCTGGCAGAGGTTCGGGAGTGACCCCGCTGACGTCGATGCCCGTGACCCCTTGGTGGAGATGGCCAAGGAGTTCGGTTTCGGATCGCGAACCGGGATCGACCTGCCGGGGGAGGCCCCGGGTCGTATCGCGGACCGGCACTGGAAGCGCGCCTACTTCGACTCGCAGAAGGACTACTACTGCGACATCGCGCACCAACCCCAGAATGGCGACACCAGCGACTTCGTCTACAAGTTCGCCCAGGAGTTCTGTATCGAGGGGTATGCCTACCGTGCCGGCGATGCAGTGAACTTCTCGATCGGGCAGGGCGACACGATCGTCACCCCGCTCCAGCTCGCTCGTGCGTACGCCGCGATCGGCAACGGAGGGAACCTCTACGCGCCGACGGTCGCCAAGGCCATCGTGAGCCCGGAGGGCCGGGTCCTGCGAAGGATCGCGCCCCGCAGGGTGACCCGGCTCAAGGTGCCCCGGAGGTATCTCGACTACATCGACCGGGCGCTGCAGGGCGTCACCCGACAAGGCACGATGTATTGGAAGATGGTCGACTTCCCCCTCGACCAGGTCACCGTTCGAGCCAAGACCGGCTCTGCCGAGGTCTATGGCAAGCAGTCGACCGGGTGGGTCGCGTCCTACACCAGGGACTATGTGGTGGTGATGATGATCAGCCAGGCCGGCACCGGCTCGGGATCGACCGGTGAGGGCATCCGCAAGATCTGGGAAGCGCTCTACGGCATCGACGGGCAGTCGGTGCGTCCTGGACGTGCCGCCATCCCCGGGACCACATCGCCCGCCAAGCTGCCCCAGTTCCTCGAGGACGGCTCGATCATGCCCCCGGCGGTGCGGCAGTGATGGCGCCATGACTGTGCGATCCGGCAGATCTGTCACGGCTGCCCCCGGCCTGCGAGCGCCCGGGCTGGACTGGGTGTTGATCTTCGCCACGGTGGCACTCACCGCACTCGGGTCTCTCCTGGTGTGGTCGGCCACGTCCACCAGCTCCGACCTGGCGGGTGATGATCCCCACGCCTACCTGCGCAAGCAGTTGGTCAACGTCGCCATCGGCGTGGTGCTCATGGTCGTGGTGCTGGCCACCGACCATCGATGGGTGCGGATCCTCGCTCCGGTGGTCTATCTGGTGAGCGTGCTCGGACTGGTGCTCGTCCTGGTGGCGGGCACGACGATCAACGGCTCCCGGTCCTGGCTCCAGGTGGGTGGGATGTCCATCCAGCCAGCCGAGTTCGCCAAACTGGCAGTGATCATCGGCATGGCGCTGGTGGTCGCCGAGCGGGCCGAACGTCGATGGGGGCGGACCGTGGGCAGTCTCGAGGTGGTGGCGATGTTGGGGATCGCCGCGGTGCCGGCGACCCTCATCCTGCTCCAGCCGGATCTGGGCACGATGCTGGTCCTCTCAGCGACCGTCTTCGGTGTTCTGGCAGTGGCCGGAGCCGGGCGCGGCTGGCTGGTCGGCCTGACGGTGGCCGGGGTGGCTGGTGCTGGCACAGCAGTGTTCCTGGGAGTGCTGAAGCCGTACCAGGTCGACCGGTTCATGGCATTCACCAATCCCGGACTCGACCCGCGGGGCGCTGGCTACAACACCGAGCAGGCGCGGATCGCGGTCGGCAACGGGGGACTGTTCGGTCAGGGTCTGTTCGAGGGGTCGCAGACTCGATCGGGGTTCGTCCCGGAGCAACACACGGATTTCATCTTCACCGTTGCTGGCGAAGAACTCGGCCTGGCCGGATCCGGTGTCGTGATCGTGCTGCTCGCGGTCCTCATCTGGCGTGCACTCGCGATTGCTGCCAGGGCCGGAGATCTGTTCGGACGGGTCGCGGCCGCCGGCATTGCGTGTTGGTGGGGATTCCAGGCGTTCCAGAACATCGGCATGTGTCTGGGGATCATGCCTGTCACCGGAGTGCCACTGCCGTTCGTCTCCTACGGCGGCAGTTCGCTGTTTGCCGGCATGCTCGCGCTGGGCCTGCTGCAGAACATCCACCTCAGGTCCGCCGACGCTCTCACCATCCGTGGGTTCAGCCTTCCGCGCGTGCTGGTGGGTCGCTGACTGCTCAGCGCGTCCGGTTCATTTTCGGCCTTCACACTGTGCCGGCGGGTCGAGACGCACTTCGGCCCACAGCCGGTGGTGGTCCGACACTGCGGAGGTGGCCACCTGGCTGCGCAGGGGCCGCATCGATCTGACGAAGAGATAGTCGATCTTGCGACCTCCGGCGCTGGTGGCGGACCGCCCCTCTCCCACAGCCGACCAGATGTCCTCCAGACCCCGGGACAGCGTGGCGATCAAGGCGGACTCGGGCGGGGAGTTGAGGTCGCCACCGAGAATGAGGGGGAACTCGTCGCGTCGCACGGCCCGCGCCACCTGACGTGCCTGTTGGCGACGTAGCCGAGGACGGACGGCCTCCAGATGGGTGTTGTAGACCCGGACGAACTGACCGGAGACATCGATCAGGGCCCACTGGAGACCCCGAGGTTCAGCGCCCGGGGCCCGCCTGAGAGGAATCCGGCCCTCGTCGAGGATCGTGAAACGGGTGAGGATGAGGGTTCCGTACTGGCCCTTGCCGCGCGTGAGGTTGGAGCTGAAGGACCCGTCCATCCCCACCGCGTCGGCGAGCGCATCAGCCTGGTCCACGTCACCGGTGCGGGTCATCCGACGATCCACCTCCTGAAGGATGGCGATGTCGGGCTGGAGCTCCAGGATCTCGTCGGCGACCGCGGTGAGGGAGCCGGTGGAGCGGTGCGTGTTGAACGACAGGATGCGCAGTTTCCGAGGTGTGCGGAATCGTCTGCACACTGCACTGTCGCGCCCCGACGGGTTCGGGTCGACGCTCTCGCGAGGCGCCTCAGGCGTGGTGACGCTGTGGTCGGCAGAGTCCGGTGTCGTGTTCGCACCCGACCCCTGCCTGTCCCGCACGAACAGGGTGAGGAGCACGGCGATCACGAGCAGCGCTGCTGTGGCGCCGACCAGCTGCTCGCGTCTGCTCACTCCATGCGTCCTTTTCCCGGCATTGCGAATCACTCCTCGTGGCTCCGATTGTGCCTGCCACACCATCACGAGCAGCCGCGGCATCCGCCGTGTCATGTTCCGTATACCCTGACCGGGACATCAGGGTTGACGACGGAGGGAACGCTCAGGTGAGCGAAGGCACGCGCTCGGAGGACTATGCGAGCACCTACTACAACGACGCACACCTGGGTGGCTACGACGACTACACCTGGGACAACGAAGAATGGCGCAACTTCTTCATCGGCATAGCCGATCGGTTGGTGGGGATCACGAACCCGCGGACCGTTCTTGACCTGGGCTGCGCCCGAGGCCTCCTGGTGCAGGCTCTCGCCACCAAGGACGTCGATGCCCACGGGATCGACGTCTCCGAACACGCCATCGCCAGTGCGCACGATGACGTCAGGAACCGGCTCCGGGTGGCGTCTGCCAAGGAACCGTACGGCCAGCGGTACGACCTCATCACGTGCATCGAGGTTCTCGAGCACCTGAGCCCACAGGACGCCCAACTGGTCATCGACCAGATCGCGGCATCCACAGATCGGGTGGTGTTCTCCTCCAGCCCCCTCGACCACCACGAGCCGACCCATGTCAACACCAGGCCGACGTCGCAATGGGCAGCGTGGTTCGCGGAGCGCGGATTCTTCCGTCGTACCGATGTGGACCTGAGTTCCCTTTCGCCGTGGGCCTTTCTCCTTGAACGCACCGACCTGACGGTCCACTCGCTGACGCAGCGCTACGAAGATCAGTTCAGCGTCGTCAACGCAGAGAGGTTGGAGAAGCGCGCCGCCCTCCTGGAGGCGCACCGGCGCATCACCATGCTCAACGAACAACTCGAGTCGCAGACCTCGGGCACATTGGCGGAGCAGGCGGAACTGGTCCGGCAGTGGGAGACCGAGGTCCTCGAGGCTCGCCACCACCTGCTGACCTCGAGGGATCATGTGGTCGGCACCGAGGCGCAGGTGGCCAGCCTCGGCGGCGACAACGAGCGACTGAAGGGCGAGCTGAAACGCGCTCGCAAGCAGTTGGACAATGTCCGCGACCGTCTGCAGAACACCCGCACCAGAGCACGTCGACTGGCCGGCAGGAACGACCGGCTCGCTGCGCAGCTGGAAGCGAGCACGAATCGGCCGTCGCTGGCCCGCCGAGCCGTGCGACGACTGCGGGGCGGCGCCCAGTGAGCGCAACCCCGATGTTCTCGATCGTGACGCCGGTCTACGAGCCGCCACTCGACGTGCTGGCGGACACCATCGCCTCCGTTCTCGCCCAGGATGACCAGGACTGGGAGTGGATCCTCGTCGACGACCTTTCTCCGAGCGAGGGCGTCCGCGCACTGATCCGTGACCATGCAGGCCGCGATCCCCGTATCCGGCTGATCGAGAGGGAGACGAACGGCCACATCGTCGCCGCCTCGAATGATGGCATCGACGCAGCGCGCGGCGACTTCATCGTGCTGCTCGATCACGACGATCTGCTCACGCCGGACGCGTTGTCGGCCAACGCCAGGCTCATCGCCGCCCATGACGACGTCGATTATCTCTACTCCGACGAGGACAAGGTCGACGACGAGGGCAACTTCTACGGAGACTTCGTCAAGCCGGACTGGTCACCTGAGCGGCTGCGCGGTCAGATGTACACCTCGCACCTGTCGGTCATGCGCACCGAGGTGGTGCGTCGGGTCGGGAAGTTTCGCGAGGGGTACGACGGTTCCCAGGACCACGACCTCGCCCTGCGCGTCGGCGAGGTGGCCCGACGTGTGGTCCACATTCCCGAGGTCCTCTATCACTGGCGGGCCGTGGCAGGCTCCGCTGCTGCTGACGCCAACGCCAAGCCCTACGCCACCATCGCCGGGGCCAAGGCAGTCCAGAGCCACCTCGACCGGGTGGGCCTCCAGGCGGAGGTCGGGCAGGGCCCGGTGCCCGGCCACTACCGGATCACCCGCCGCCTCGACCCATCGGTCCGGGTATCGGTGGTGATCCCCACGATCGGCCAGTCCGACCTGATCTGGGGAGTGCGCAAGCCGATGGTCGTCGAGGCGGTGCGCTCGCTGCTGGAGAAGACCAGCCACCAGAACCTCGAGATCGTCGTCGTCTACGACCTGCCCACTCCCGAGAAGGTCTTGCAGCAGTTGCGCGAACTGGCGGGTGACAAACTCGTTCTGGAGTTGTTCCCGCGACCGTTCAACTACAGCGAGAAGATGAATGTCGGCTGCCTGCGAGCAACCGGTGATCGCCTGGTGTTCCTCAACGATGACGTCGAGGTTATTTCCGACGGTTGGCTCGAGCAACTGGTGGCCCCGCTCGACGAACCTGACGTGGGGTTGACCGGAGCCAGGCTCTACTTCAGTGATGACACCGTCCAGCATGCTGGTCATGCCTATGGGCAGGGCCACTACTTCCACCCGTTCCGTCACCTCCCACGCACCGACTACGGCCCATTCGGGGCCCTGATCATCAACCGGGAGGCCAGCGGCGTCACGGCGGCGTGCTCGGCGATGCGGCGCGACACGTTCACACAGATCGGCGGCTTCTCCGAGACGCTGCCGGCCAACTTCAACGACGTCGACCTGTGTTACAAGGTGCGCCGTCATGCGCTGCGCATCGTCTACGTCGCAGCCGTCGAGCTCTATCACTTCGAGTCCCGCAGCCGAGAGCCCGTGGTGCATGACTGGGAGCGGCAGATCGTGCGCGACCGGTGGGGATTTCCCTCGCACGATCCCTATGTCCCCGGCGCCCGGCGCATCGCCCGCAGTGGCGCGAACAACGGTGGGAATGGGGCGAAGGCTCGCGGCTCGAAGACACAGAACCCGGGCCGAGGCGCTCGCACGAGGGCCGGCAAGCCTGCCGGTCGTGCCAGGACGAAGTAGGCTGGATCCTTGCCCGCGACGTCCTTTCGTCGACCCCATCAGGTGAGGTGTTCCCCTCGTGTCTGCAGCATCGGTATTTCCCCGCCTCGAAGCCAAACTGGCGTCGGTCCAGAAGCCGATCCAGTACGTCGGCGGTGAGCTGAACTCGGTCCTCAAGGACTGGGACTGTGCGCCTGATGGTCCGACGGTTCGGTGGGCCTTGATGTATCCCGATGCCTACGAGATCGGGTTGCCCAACCAGGGGGTGCAGATCCTCTATGAAGTGCTCAACGAGCGCGACTGGATCATCGCTGAGCGCACCTACTCGGTATGGGCAGACATGGAGAAGGTGATGCGCGAGGACCAGATCCCGCAGTTCACCGTCGACAGTCACCGACCCGTCGGCGCCTTCGACCTCTTCGGCATCAGCTTTTCCACCGAACTCGGTTACACCAACATGCTCAACGCCCTCGACCTGGCGGGCATCCCCCTGCACGCTGTCGACCGCGGTGAGGACGACCCGGTGGTCATCGCCGGAGGACACTCAGCCTTCAATCCCGAGCCCATCTCCGACTTCGTCGACGCGGCAGTGCTGGGGGACGGAGAAGAGGTTGTCCTGGCGATCTCGGAGGTCGTACGGGAGTGGAAGGTCGAGGGTAAGCCTGGCGGACGTGACGAAGTGCTGCGTCGCCTCGCGGTCAGCGGGGGCGTCTACGTCCCGAAGTTCTACGACGTCACCTACCGTGCAGACGGGGCCATCGAGGCCGTGGTGCCCAACCGTCCCGGCATCCCGTTCCGGATCCGCAAGCACACCCTGATGGACCTGGACCAGTGGCCCTACCCGGCCAATCCGCTGGTTCCCCTCGCCGAAACCGTCCATGAACGATTCTCGGTCGAGATCTTCCGCGGTTGCACCCGCGGCTGCCGCTTCTGCCAGGCGGGGATGATCACGCGGCCGGTGCGTGAGCGATCGATCAAGACCATCGGCGACATGGTGGAGAACGGCATCCGCAAGTCTGGCTTCGAGGAGGTGGGCCTGCTGTCGCTCTCCAGCGCCGACCACACCGAGATCGGGGAGATCGCCAAGGGACTGGCCGACCGCTACGAAGGCACCAACGTCTCCATGTCGCTGCCCAGCACACGCGTCGACGCCTTCAACATCACCTTGGCCAACGAGTTCTCCCGCAACGGGCGCCGCTCGGGGTTGACGTTCGCGCCGGAGGGCGGATCGGAGCGGATGCGCAAGGTGATCAACAAGATGGTCACCGAGGAAGATCTCATTCGCACCGTGGCTGCCGCCTACTCCCACGGCTGGCGCCAGGTGAAGCTCTACTTCATGTGTGGTCTGCCCACCGAGACCGACGAGGACGTGCTTGCCATCGCAGATCTGGCCAAGCGCGTGATCGCCAAGGGCCGCGAGGTCTCCGGACGTAACGACATCCGCTGCACGGTCTCCATCGGCGGCTTCGTACCCAAGGCCCACACTCCGTTCCAGTGGGCTGCCCAGCTCGACCACGAGACGACCGACGAGCGGCTACGACAGCTGCGCGACGTCGTGCGTGCGGATCGCAAGTTTGCCCGGGCCATCGGGTTCCGCTATCACGACGGCCGCCCCGGAATCATCGAGGGACTTCTCTCCCGAGGCGACCGACGTGTGGGCGCGGTGATCGAGCAGTCGTGGCGCGACGGGGGCCGCTTCGATGGGTGGAGCGAGCATTTCTCCTACGAGCGGTGGATGGCCGCCGCGGAGAAGGCCCTGTCCGGTACGGGTGTCGATGTCGACTGGTACACCACTCGCGAGCGCGAGTACGACGAGGTGCTGCCGTGGGAGCACCTCGACTCCGGACTCGACAAGGACTGGCTCTGGGGTGACTGGGAGGATGCGCTCGCAGTCGCCGACGGCGCCGACGTCGAGATCGAGGACTGCCGCTGGACGCCGTGCTACGACTGCGGGGTGTGCCCTGAGATGGGCACCGAGATCCAGGTCGGGCCGACCGGGCAGCAGTTGCTCCCGCTCTCGGTGGTGTGAGCGCCGCTCAGGCTGGGCACAGCGCGGTGTCGGAGCCGTCGAGACGGAAGGCTCCCTGCTTGCTCTGAGAGAGCAGGCATACGCCGGCATCTTCAGGCAGCGATCCCTGGACGGTGATGACGAAACCGCTCCAGGTGAGCGAGAGGTTGCCGGTCGCGTCGACGACGTCCGGGCGTGCCACGGCTTCGGACTTCAGCACCTTCGCGCGTACGCCCGCTGGGAGAACCAGTTTCAGTACGCCGTGCGGCGCGTCGGTGTCGATGAGAGCCCAGCCGGTGACCTCGAACGTCCCGTCGCTGCGGACGACGCTGTCGAGGGCGCCACCAGGCGGCAGCGGCTTGGCGCGGGAGGCCCGCACCAACTCGACGGCTGGAGGTCGGGGAGTTGGTTTCTTGGTGTAGCCGGGAGCGCCCGGGCCGGCATCAGGGGCAAAGACGGGTTCGCCGCACCCCGCAAGCAGGAGACCCAGCAGTGCTGCGGCAACGGTGCGCCTCACCACAGCTGCACGTGCGAGAAGACCATCGCCCCAGTCGAAGCGAGCAGGACCAAGACGGCGAGCGGAACCCTGGTGCACATGAGGGGAACTGCGAACAGCGGCAGCAGGGCCAGCCCATACCGCGGCATTCCGCCCAGAAAACCACCGATGGCGATCAGAACTACGAGGCTCAGGACGAGGCTCCCCAGCACCATCGCTGCCGTTGCGGCCCAACACACCGGTAGCAGTGGATCGTCGCGTCGACGCAGCAGAACCCCGCCAAGGGCAGCGGCGAGCAGCAGCCACGCCAGCGGCTGGACGGCCACTGCCAGAACGGTGGAGACAGGGAAAGGTCCTCCACTGCTGACAGGAACCGTCTCGAGATAAAAGCCGAATGCTTCGGCAAAGAGCCGGAAGACGATGGGAGCCGGCTCGCCGGGGTGGAGTACGGGTTCGCCGACTGCGAGGAGTCCACGGATCTGTTGCCAGGCCAGCATGCCCGCGCCGGCCCCGCCGACGAGGATGGTGGAGCCGGTCAGCGCGCGGCGCCACGAGGTGTGCTTGGCCAGTGCGGCGATGACCAGGAGAAGCGCACCGAACAGCGGAGCGAGTATGAAGGGGACTTTTACGAAGGCCGGGGTGAGCGCGGCCAGCAACAGCACGACGGGGGGCAGGGTGCCGCGTTGCCAGTGCGTCACTGCGAGCAGGACGCCGGCTCCGACGAGCAACCCCATGGCATCGGGGGTGGCATATGCCGAGACCGAGACCAGCAGGGGGCTCGCTGCGACGCCCGCCGCCGTGAGTACAGGCATGATCCATCCCGCGCCCCAGGCCCGGCCCAACGCGACCATCGCAAGCAGGCCGAGGGTGAGCCACAGTGCACCAGCAAGGCGTCCAGCGACGAGTACGTCGTCAGTGGGCGCAACCGCCTTGATCACCTTGCCGACGCCGGCGGTCAGGAAGAAATAGGTCGGAGCGTGAATGTCGGCGGCCGTGACGCCATTGAGTGGGAGAGAGGTGTCCGGTTGCGGTACCCCGCACCCTTCGTTCGGCGGATGCACGCCAATCAGCCCGCGACAGACGATGAGCTGCCGGGCGTATTCGTCGACCTTGTCTCCGGTATTGGTCAGCTCACCGCGGTCGGCCTTGTCAAGGGCGTCGGCGTACCAGAACTCGTCCAGGGGTGAGACACCGCCCGGAGCCGTTGCTGCCGGCACCACCACGATCATGGCAACCAGACCCAACAGAAGGGCAGTCAGGAGCCAAGCCAGAACACGCCGGGAGTCGAGCCACCTGTCCACTCGGTCCGGCAGTTCGAGAAGCACGTCGAGGCGTCGAGATGGCTCAGCGGGCACAGCAGGGGAGTCGGTGACGGCGGTGCTCACGACCACTCCTCACCTTCATGCCTCAGCGTGGGCGTTGGGCTGGCCGCACGACCCGATGTGTCGGCCAGCTCGGCCATCTTCATCACCAATTTACAAGACTCCTCAGTGTGACGCGCGGTCAGGTTGCTGGTGCTCGTGCTGGTGGCCCTGCCGCTCCGCATCAGACGCGCGGCGCTTCACCACAGTTGTAGGTGTGCCCACACGCTTGCCCCCGCCGACGCCACGAGGCCCAGGACGACGAGCGGATGCCGGGTGCACATGAGCGAAACCGCGAAGAGCGGCAGCAGAGCCAGCCCGTAGCGGGGAGTGCCGACGAGGAAGCCGCCGGTGGCCACGAGCACCACGAGGCTGAGGACGATGCTGCCGAGTACCATCCCGGCCATTCCTGCCCATGAGAGCGGCAGCAAGGGATCGTCTCGGCGTCGCAGCAGGAGTCCGCCGAGCGCGGCGGCGAGCAGCAGCCACGCCAGGGGTTGGACGGCTGCGACCAACAGCGGGGTCACAGGGATTGGGGCACCACTGTTCACGGGGATCGTCTCGAGGTAGTAGCCGAGGTATCGAGCGAAACTGCTGAAAGCGACTGGTTCCGCGGCTTCCGGGTGCATGGTGGGAACACCGACCGCCAAGTGCGCACGGATCTGCTGCCAGGCGATGGCGCCCGCGCCGGCTCCGCCGACGAGGATGGTGGAGCCGATCAGCGCGCGGCGCCACGAGGTGTGCTTGGCCAGTGCGGCGATGACTAGGAGAAGCGCGCCGAACAGCGGAGCGAGCACGAAGGGGACCTTCACGAAAGCCGGGGTGAGCGCGGCCAGCAACAGCACGACGGAGGGCAGGGTGCCGCGTTGCCAGTGCGTCACTGCGAGCAGGACGCCGGCTCCGACGAGCAACCCCATGGCATCAGGGCTGACGTATCCCGACACCGAGACCAGCAGGGGGCTCGTCCCGACTGCCGTGGCCGTGAGCACAGGCATGACCCATCCCGCGCCCCAGACCCGACCCAACGCGACCATCGCAAGCAGGCCGAGGGTGAGCCACAGGGCACCAGCCAGCCGTCCGGCGATGAGTACGTCGTGGGTGAGCCCGACCGCCTTGATCGCCTTGCTGACAGCGGCGGTGAGGAAGAAATAGGTGGGCGGGTGGATGTCGGCGCTCGTAAATCCGTTGAGCGGCACCGAGGCGTCAGGTTGTGGCATGCCGCAGGTGCTGGTCGGGTCGGAGACTCCCATGACCCCGCGGCAGGTGACGACCTGACGCGCGTATTCGTCCACCTTGTCGCCCATGTTGCTGAGCTCACCGCGATCGGCCTTGTCGAGGGCGTCGGTGTAGACATATTCATCCACGGGGGAGAGTGCATCCACGCTGGTTGCCGCGGGCACCACCACAATGATGGCCACGAGACCCAACAGCACGGTGGTCAGCGCCCAAGCGATGCCGCGCCGGGATTCGAGCCACCTGTCGACTCGGTCGGGTGGTCTGAGCGCCACGTCGACGGGTCCAGGTGATTCTGCGGGCGCGGGCGCTGCTTCGGTGTCGACGGTGCTCACGACTACCCCTCACTTTCACGTTGTAGCGCAAGCGCTGACTTCTGGCCGAACGACCCACCTCGCCGGCCGGCATGACCGTCTGTCCTCAAATTACAGGACCACCACGCCGCGGACAGAGTGGGGCGCGTCCGCAAGGTGACGCCGCATGAAGGTCCCGGGTCCCCGTCCCATTGCCCCGCAAGTAGCCCATTAGGATTCGACAGGTCCCAACCGCCTTCAGTCGAAAGGACTCCATGTCCTACCGAGCAGTGGATTCCGCAGAGGTTTCTTCCGAGGCCACCATCGGGGATGGCAGCAGCATCTGGCACCTGAGCCAGATCCGCGAGGGCGCAGTTCTCGGGGAGAATTGTGTCATCGGGCGTGGCGCCTACATCGGAACCGGTGTGACCTTGGGCAACAACTGCAAGGTGCAGAACTATGCCCTGGTCTATGAGCCAGCCACGTTGGGCGACGGCGTCTTCATCGGGCCGGCCGTGGTCCTCACCAACGACACCTACCCGCGTGCGGTCAACGAGGACGGATCGCCCAAGTCGGCGAGCGACTGGGAGGCCGTCGGGGTCACCATCGACGAGGGTGCAGCCATCGGGGCGCGGAGCGTCTGCGTGGCCCCTGTACGGATCGGGGCCTGGGCGTTGGTGGCCGCGGGTGCAGTCGTCACCCGTGACGTACCCGCTCACGCGTTGGTGGCCGGAGTGCCGGCGCGACAGATCGGGTGGGTGTCTCGTTCAGGCACGCGCCTGAAGGAGCGCGACGACGGATCCTGGGTCGACCCTGCGACCGGAATCAGTCACCAAGTCATCGACGGACAATTCAAGGAGACACGGCAGTGACGCAGCGCGAGTTCATCCCACCGGCGAAGCCGATCATCGGTGACGAGGAGCGGGTGGCCGTGGACGCCGTACTACGCTCCGGCATGGTCGCCCAAGGCCCGCAGGTCGCTGCCTTCGAGCAGGAATTCGGTGACCAGTTGGTCGATGGTCGGGCGTGTGTGGCCGTCAACTCCGGCACGTCGGGTCTCCATCTGGGTCTGCTCGCTGCTGGCGTTGGACCCGGTGACGAGGTCATCGTGCCTTCCTTCACTTTCGCCGCGACCGCCAACTCGGTCGCGCTGACGGGCGCCACTCCGGTCTTCGTCGACATCGAGCCGACCCACTTCTGCCTCGACCCGCAGGCGGTCGAGGCCGCGATCACCGAGCGCACCAAGGCGATCATGCCGGTGCACCTGTTCGGCCACCCTGCTGACATGACAGCGGTCATGGCGATATCCGAGCGACGCGGCGTGATGATCTTTGAGGACGCAGCTCAGGCCCACGGCGCCACGTGGAAAGGCGCCCATGTCGGCAGCCTCGGCACGTTCGGCATGTTCTCGCTCTACCCCACGAAAAATA
Organism: Propionibacteriales bacterium; assembly: GCA_038242265.1. GTDB lineage: Bacteria > Actinomycetota > Actinomycetes > Propionibacteriales > Nocardioidaceae > Nocardioides. The sequence continues at coordinate 11,780 of JBBSSH010000032.1, read as the reverse complement.
TGACCTCCGGCGAGGGCGGCATGGTGTCTTGCGAGGACGACGAGTTCGTCCGCCAGGTGAAACTGCTGCGGAACCAGGGCATGGAGCGCCAGTACGCCAACGAGGTCATCGGGCTCAACAATCGGATGACTGACATCCACGCCGCGATCGGTCGGGTGCAGCTCACCAAGGTGGGCGCGTGGACCGACACCCGCCGCGCCAACGCCGCCTTCCTGGACAGCCATCTGGAGGGCGTCACCGTGCCGGCCGTCTCTGCCGATGCCACCCATGTCTACCACCAGTACACGATCCGGGTCGCGGATGGCCGTGACGAGTTCGTACGCCGTCTTCGTGAGGAGTTCCAGGTCGGATCGGGCGTCTACTACCCGATTCCCAACCACCGACTCGAGTCCCTCAAGGGTTTCGCACCGGGTCTCGATCTTCCGGAGACGGAACGGGCCGCTGCAGAGGTCATCTCCCTGCCGGTCCATCCCTCTCTGTCGCAGGACGACCTGGGCCGCATCGTGGAAGCCGTGAACACCGTGGCCAAGGCAGGTTCTTGATGGCTGATGACCTGCGCTTCGGCGTCATCGGCCTCGGCTCGATGGGTCGCCACCATGCCCGAGTCATCCGCGCCACGCCTGGCGTTGAACTGGTCGCAGTCGCGGACCCTGGTGGAGACCAGTTCGGAGTGGCCACCTCGCTGCCGGTCCTCCCGGACGTGGAAGCCCTCATCGCCGCAGGTCTGGACGCTGCCGTGGTCGCAGTCCCGACCGTGCATCACGAGTCGGTCGCTCTCGCGCTGGCCGAGGCCGGTGTCGCCACCATGGTGGAGAAGCCCATCGCGCACTCCGTCGAGGCGGGCCAACGGGTCGCCGATGCGTTCGAGAAGGCCGGAGTGGTCGGCTGTGTGGGCTACGTCGAGCGGTGCAACCCGGCGGTGCTCGAGATGCGCCGGCGCATCCAGCAGGGCCTGCTCGGCGAGATTTACCAGATCACCACCTCGCGTCAGGGTCCCTTCCCACCCCGTATCACCGACGTGGGTGTGATCCAGGATCTGGCCACCCACGACTTCGATCTGACGGCGTGGGTCGCTGGGTCGGAGTACGTCCAGCTCACCGCTCACGTCCAGCATCGGTCGGGTCGTGACAAGGAAGACATGGTGGTCGCCACCGGGCGGCTCGCCAACGGCGTGATCGCCAACCACCTCGTCAACTGGCTGTCCCCGCGCAAGGAACGTCAGACCACCGCGACCGGCGAGCGTGGGGCACTGGTGGCCGACACTCTCACGGGCGACCTGACCTTCTATGCCAACGGCACGTTCGAGAGCGACTGGGACGCGGTGGCCACCTTCCGCGGGGTGAACGAGGGAGACGTGACTCGCTTCGCGATCCAGAAGCGCGAGCCCCTCGCCGTTGAGCTGACTCATTTCCGGGACGCCATCCTGGGCGACGCGTCCGCCGGCATCGTGCCGATGCGCGAGGGCGTGCAGACGCTACGCGTGGTGGACGCCTGCCTGCGCTCAGCTGCTGAAGAGCGCGAGATCAGGCTGTGACGTCGGACGCGGGGGAGTCGGTCGCTGCCAGGTGACCGGCTTGTTCAAGTTCGCGCAGGATGACCTGAGTCGGGTGGAAGACGTCCAGCTGTGACTCGCGGCGATAACTGGGCCAATCGGCGAGGAATCTGCGCAACTCGTTCATGTCCAGACGGGTGAGCAGCAGGTTGCGACCGATGCCCTGCTGCGATTCGACGGCCTCCCGATGGATGGCAGCCGGCTTGCCCAGGATGCCGCACTCCTGCTGCAGCCCCCCGGAGTCGGTGACGACGAAGCTGGCCAGTGCCAGGAGGGGCATGAAGCGTGCGTAGGGCTGCTTCTCGACGAGTCTGAAGTGGTCGTCGTCGAACAAATCGGCAAGCCCCAGCTCGGCGATCCTGTTGCGCTCGGTGTTGCCGGCCGGCATCACCAGTGGCATCGTTCTGCTGGCCTCGTGCAGTACGCGCAGGGTCTCGGTGAAGACCTCGCCGTTGCGCAGCATCTCGAAACGATGGAGCGTCACCAGTCCAAACTCAGTCGGCAGGTCGATGGCGGGAGCGTCACCGTCGATGGCCAGTCTCAGGGCGTCCACGACAGTGTTGGCGCCGGTGTCGATCACGATGCCGCGCACTTTTTCGCGCCGTAGGTTGACGACCTCGTGGTCGGTGGGCGCGAAGTGCACGGTGGCGATCTTGGCAACGATGCGTCGGTTGAGCTCCTCGGGCATCGGATGCCAGATGTTGCCCGTGCGCATTCCTGCTTCGACGTGGGCCACCTCTGCGCCGAGAATCCGACCGAGGATCGCGCCGAGGACGGTGCTGAAGGTGTCGCCGTGCACCACCACCAGTGGCCTCGCGCCGTTGCGAGCCAGCCGTCGGCGCAGGGTACGGCGGTGACGCATGAAATTGGCCAGGACGCGGAGGACCCATCCCGGCACTTGAGTCACGCGTACGACGTCCTTCTGGTGAGAGCGGGGCACGAGGTCGTGGGTTGGCAGGGCCAGGCCCAGGTCACTCAACGTGGCAGGTAGTCCGTGCACGTGGAAAGCGGTGTTCCACAGTTCGATCTCTTCACCGCGCTCGTCAAGTGCCCTCATGACTGGCGCCAGCTTGATGATTTCGGCGGTTGTCCCGGCGATGAAGGCGATCGACACGTGTCCTCCAGGAGCGTTCTGCGCTGCAGTATGGTCGGCACGCCAGAACGACGTGACGAAGAGCAAGGATGGTCCGCCAGCATGAGTGAGGCACCAGCGCCTGAGCGCGCCGGGCACGAACCACGAGCGAACCTTTCAACCCTGGGGGTCGTGATGCCAGCCTACAACGAGGGCCGGTGGGTTCTTGAGGCAGTCAAGGCGGTGCTGGCTGCGGCCGAAGCGGCTGACTGGCACCCCCAGATTGTCGTGGTCGACGACGGCAGCAGCGACGCCCACAGCCTGCAGGTCTTGGAGGACGTGGCCGCGTTGCCCGGCGTCCGAGTCGTTCATCAGGCCAACGCAGGTCGCTTTGCTGCGCGTGCTGCAGGGCTCCGAGAGGTCGACTCTGACTACGTGCTTCTGCTCGATGCGCGCGTCGAGGTGGCTCGCGACTCTCTTCTCCGGATTCGACAGGCTGTGCGTCAAGGTCACGACGTGTGGAACTACGACGTCGTTCCGGCATCGCGGAAGTTGGGTCCACTCTTCTGGACCGGAATTACCAAGGTGTGGTGGCGTGACTACTTTCGTAGCCGCCGGCCCGTCGCCTTCGGTATCGCCGACTTCGACCGCTATCCGAAGGGAACCGGTGCGTTCTTCGCTCCAGTCCACCTGATCCTCGACGCGACGCGCGGGTTTGAATCGCATTTCGCGGACCGATCCCTGGCCTCGGACGACACCAGGCTGTTGCGCCACGTAGCGACCGCGACAGATATCAACCTGTCTCCCGAGGTGATGTGCCGCCACCACGTCAAGAGCGGCCGGGGGAGTTTCGTGCGTCAGTGCTACTACCGCGGCACGACATTCGTCGATGGCTACCTGTCTGATGCCGGGCGAGCTCCGGCACTGCTCTCAGGTGCGGCGCTGGCGGGGGCAGTCGGCGCAGGTCTCTTCTGGCGTGCACCGGGCGCCACCATCGCCGCCGCTGCCACCGGGTGCGTGGCCGCCGGATCGCTCACTCGGTGGTCTGGGGGCACCGGGCGCGAATCCGCTGCCGTGGCGCTCATGAGTCCTGTATTCGGGGTGTTCTTCGGGGCTGGCGTGGTGCGAGGGCTTCGGCTTGCCGCGCGTCCACGAAGGACGGGGCCGATCACTGAGTCCTGATGGGCCGAGTGGGGTGTGGCGACGGTTTCAGACGGCGTGCGCCTTCGTGGCGGACAGCAGGGCTCGCGAGCTGACGGCATAGACGAGGATCGTGCCGATGACGTACGCGATCGTCCCCCGTGACTCTGCGTCTCCCGGCCCCAGAATCAACCACGCGATGGCCGCCAACACCCCTACGGCCCAAGCGAGGGTCACCTGGGAGTGACGTTCTGCTGCGACCAGAACGGCCATCTGGGGTAGCGCCACCGCCAGCACGCACGTCGCGGCCAGCAGCAGCGCCATCATGCTTGCGGGAGCCTGGTAGCTCTCGCCCTGCCAAAGGGCCAAGGCCCAGGGACCGATGAACCAGCCGCTCACGCCGGCGACGACGACGAGGCCCAGCAGGGCCAGCGCCGCCTGCGCCCAGAGCCGGCGCAACATGTCGCGTTGACCGCCGTGCAGGGCGCGGGTCGCCCATGGCACGGCCACTGCCTGCAGCGGCGCCACCACGATGAGCGGCATGCGGGTCAGGATCACGGCTGGGAACAGGACTTCCAGGCCCCGTGTGGTGCCGGCTGCGGTGCCCACGAGAACGGGATATGCCGCGAGCAGCAGCGTCGAGATGCCGGTGGCCGAGCCCAGCGCCCCCACGCTGCGAATCGCGCTCGGCCAGGAGCGGTCGGTACTACGCCAGTTGACGGCGCGTTTCACGGACCGGACAGCGGGCACCCACGCCAGGCCGCCCACAGCGATCGCAGCCACCGCCGCGAACAGGGGAGGTGAGTCCCAGGCGAGCCAGAGCGCCGTGGCCAAAAGAATGCGTAGCAAGGCTTCGCCCAGCACGACCCCGGCATACGCCGTCACCTTGCCAGTGCCCAGCAGCACCCCGCGGGTCAGGCACAGCGGCACGAAGAGGAGGACCATCGCGGTAGCTCCGGCCAGGACAGCGGGGGAGCTCCGCAGAATCGGCCCGACTCCGGGAAATGCCAAGGCCGCGAGCAGGATGGTGAGTCCGCCCAGCACGCCGATGGCACCTACTCGAGCCACCTGGCCGCTGACAGGTCGGTGTTCGAGGGTCGCTCGTGCGGCGAGTCGGGCAGACTCCGAATCCACCGCGGACAACGCACCACCGATGCCGAAGAGCAGCGACCACACCGCGAGGAACTGGACGTTCTGATCCTTTGTCAGCCAATGCCCGGTGACGGAGAGCAGAGCCAAACCAAGCAGGCTGGACAGAGCGAACGCCGCCGCCACGATCGCCCCTGCACCGCTCAGGCGGGGGGTCCCGCTCCGGGTGGGCGCAGGTGCAGGATCGGGATTCACGGGTCGAACTCTAGGGGTATCTGGGGGCTCGCAGACCGACCCCTACACTTCTCGCCATGTCGTCTGGGGGTTCGCAATCTGTCCTGGTGGTGATTCCGGCCTGGAACGAGGCCGGTGTCATCGCAGACACGATTGCCGAGATACGCGCGGCCCAGCCAGAGGTGGACCTTCTGGTCGTGGACGACGGGTCGGGTGACGCCACCGCCGCAGTCGCTGAGGCGGCCGGCGCGCTGGTTGCGCGGCTGCCGTTCAACCTGGGCGTTGGCGGTGCCATGCGTGCGGGCTATCGCTATGCGTTGCGTCAGGACTACGACGTCGTGGTGCAGATCGACGCGGACGGACAGCACGACCCGGCCTATCTCACTGATCTCGTCGCGGGCCTGGAAAGCGCGGACGTGGTCGTCGGAGCGCGGTTCGCCGGCGAAGGGGACTACGACGCGCGAGGCCCGCGCAGGTGGGCCATGTGGTTGTTGGCCAAGGTGCTGAGTCGGCTCGCCGGCACCCGGCTGACCGATGTGACGAGCGGGTTTCGCGCGGCCAACCGGCGCGCTGTCACCGTGTTTGCTGACCACTACCCGGCAGAATATCTTGGCGACACCGTCGAGTCCCTCGTGATCGCCATCCGCGTGGGGTGCACCGTGACGCAACTCCCGGTGGACATGCGTCCGCGCACCGTGGGTGAGGCAAGTCAGACGCCGCTTCGCGCAGCGACCTACCTCGCGCGAGCAATCGTTGCTCTCGGACTCGCGCTGGTGCGACGATGGCCGTCGGCGACCGAGACCCTCGGACAGGAGAAGACGTGAGTTCCACCTTCACCCTCGGCCTCATCGGCGGCAGCATCACACTGGTCGTCCTTTTCGAGATGCTGCGCCGCCAACGGTTGCGTGAGAAGCACGCCGTCATCTGGGTCCTCGTCGCCTCTCTGGCCGTCCTGCTCGCCATCTTCCCGGGGATTCTGTTCTGGACATCGAACCTGTTGGGCGTCCAGGTCCCGTCCAACCTCTTGTTCTTCGGTGCCAGCATGCTGCTGTTGGTGCTCACCATCCAGCTCAGTTATGAGATCGGGCGCCTCGAAGATCGGACCCGGACCCTGGCCGAGGAGGTGGCTCTTCTCCGACTGAACCAGGAGCAGATCAGTCGCAGTTTGGAGCGCTTTCCCACTCCTCAGGAGCCGGACGGGTCCGAGCGCGGATAGCCTGTCCTGCCATGCCTCGCCAAGATCCCCCGCAACAGCTGCCCCCCGTCCAGCGCCTTCGCGTGCGCTACGCCAAGCGCGGGCGGCTGCGCTTCACCAGCCACCGCGACTTCAGTCGTGCCTTCGAACGGGCCGTCTTCCGCGCCCGCATCCCGATGGCCTACTCCTCGGGGTTCAACCCCCACCCCCGTATCTCCTACGCCGGGGCAGCCCCCACCGGTTCGGCCAGCGAGGCCGAGTACCTCGAGCTCGCCCTGGCCCAAGTGGTCGTGGCTGCTGATGTGCACACCGATCTGGACGAGGCGCTTCCGCCGGGGTTGGACATCATCGAGGTGGTGGAGTCGCCCGGTGGCTCGCTTTCCGATCTCCTGGAGGCCAGTCGCTGGCAGATCGAGGTGGATGCCGACCATGCTGAGGCGTGCGACGCGGTCGCCCGGTTCATGGCGGCGGAGGAGGCGCTCGTGGAGCGCATGACGAAGAAGGGCCTGCGCGAGTTCGACTCGCGTGGCGCGGTGCTGAGCCTGGAGGTGCTTGCGGCAGACCCGACCGGGCAGGCCCGTACGACGATGGACGTCGTGCTGCGTCACGGAACGCCCGCGGTCCGTCCCGACGATGTGTTGCGAGGGTTGGCGACCGTGGCCGATCTCGATGCGGGCGAATCGCCGCTGATGACGCGCTGGGCGCAGGGCCCTTTACTGGAGTCGGGCGAGGTCGGCGACCCGCTGCATTCCCGCGCATGACAATCCCCGTCACGGCGTGTGCGATACTCGGAATGTTCGAAGGCGCCCGGCAACGGTCGGGAACTTTCGAGCCGACGACGTTCTCGCCGCCCGCACCCGTGGTCGGCACGCTGATGGTGGACGTCACCGGACCGCGACGCGGCCCCACGAGTCTGTGACAGGGACTCGCACAGGCCCCGCGACCGCGGCAGGTGACTGCTTCCATTGGTGACGCACAGGCGGAGGGTGTCGGCGCCACAGAAGCTTTGCGTCCCCCGGGTCTGCGGATCAGGGATCGCCATACTGGCACCCGGATGCGGTGTCCAAGGAGCGCTAAATGCTCGATTCAGAACAGCCAGGATCCGCCAGCTCCACGTCCGACCCTGCTGATTCAACTGCTGGCCCAGCACAGGGAGTCGGCACGGCTGCTACTCCGCCGGTCGTGACCAGGACGACCCGAGGAGCCTCAGGTCGACGCGCTGCCACGAAGAAATCGCCCGCGGCTGGTGCGCCCGCCACATCGTCTGGTCCGGACACCGCAACAGACACCGTCACGCAGGCCGCGTCGGACAGCACCACCGAGCCGGAGAAGAAGCCGGTTGCCAAGCGGGCGCCAGCCAAGAAGGCGGCGGCGAAGGCCGCAGCGAAGAAGACCCCCAGCAAGACTGCAGCCACCAAGAGCGCGGCCACCAAGAGCGCTGCCGCCACCAAGACCGCAGCGACGAGGAAGACCGCGGCCAAGAAGGCCTCGGAGCAGCCGGCCACCGCCATCGAGGGCACGCTCGAAAGCTCGCAGGAGTCACCCGTCGACTCTGTTCCCACGACTCCTGCCAAGAAGGCAGTCGTCAGGAAGACAGCCTCCAGGCGGACGGCAACCAAGAAGTCAGTGACGCCGACGGCCGTCCCCCAAGAGGCAACGGAGACAACGGCGGAGACTCCTCCGGTCACTCCCGAGAAGACTGACGCTGTCACAGATCAGTCCACCGCTGTCGCCAGCGGGCATGCGGTTCTCTTCCAGACCCCGACGGCGACTACGACCCGGCGTACCCGCAAGAAGGCCGTGGCGCCCCCGGTGGCTGACGAGCCGCAGGTTGCCGACATCCCGCTCGCCGAAACCCAGACGACCGGGTCTCAGGGCTCGCAGGCGCCTGGCGCCGAGGACGAGTCGAGCCAGAGCAGCGGTGCCGAAGTTGCACCCACGGCGAAGAAGACCACGGGCAGAAGGTCCGCGGCAAAGAAGGCTGTGGTGGAGTCCCCAGCGACCCCGCCGGGTGAGACAACTGGCCCCGACTCGAGCGGCGGCGACGGCGACGGCGACGGGCCCAGCGACACCGACGCGCCCAGCGACACCGACGAGGACGACGGCGAGGGCGGCGCAACCCGTAGGCGCCGCCGCCGCGGCGGGCGACGCCGTCGCAAGGTAGGCGACTCCGTGGGTGGCGACGACACCGGCGACAGTTCGGGTTCGGACGATGACTCCGACAGTTCCGAGACCACCGAGGGCGTCTCCGACGAGTCGGCGGACGAATCCGGGGACAGCACGGGGGAGGGCACATCGCGCCGTCGCCGTCGCCGTCGCCGTGCGGGTGACGACAGCGCCCAGGACTCTGATGACGAGCCCAACACCGTGACCCGGGTCCGCAAGACCCGCACGGGCGATGACCAGATCACTGCAGTGGCAGGATCTACGCGACTGGAGGCCAAGAAGCAGCGCCGTCGGGAGGGCCGCGAGGCCGGACGCAGGCGTGCTCCGATCGTCAGCGAGGCCGAGTTCCTGGCCCGCCGCGAGGCGGTCGAGCGGGTGATGGTGATCCGCCAGCGCAAGGACCTGACCCAGATCGCGGTCCTGGAGGACAAGGTGCTCGTCGAGCACTACGTCGCGCGGGAGTCGCAGACCTCGCTGATCGGCAACGTCTACCTCGGACGGGTCCAGAACGTCCTGCCGTCCATGGAGGCAGCGTTCATCGACATCGGCAAGGGCCGCAACGCGGTGCTCTACGCCGGTGAGGTGAACTGGTCCTCACTGGGCCACAAGGAGGGCCAGGTTCGCAAGATCGAATCAGTCCTCTCCAGTGGGCAGATGATCTTGGTGCAGGTGACCAAGGACCCGATCGGGCACAAGGGCGCGCGGCTCACGAGTCAGGTGAGCCTGGCTGGTCGTTTTCTCGTCTACGTGCCGGACGGCACCACCTCTGGCATCTCGCGCAAGTTGCCCGACACCGAACGCAATCGCCTCAAGACGCTCCTCAAGGAGATCGTCCCCGACAGCGCGGGCGTCATCGTGCGCACGGCAGCCGAGGGTGCGAGCGAAGAAGAACTGACGAGTGACGTCGAGCGGTTGAAGTCGCGCTGGGAGGACATCGAGAAGAAGTCGGGCCACAAGGGTTCCGGCCCCCAGATGCTCTATGGCGAGCCGGATCTCACGCTCAAGGTCGTGCGTGACCTCTTCACCGAAGACTTCGTCAAGCTGGTGATCGAGGGTGACGACGCCTGGGACACGGTCCGCGGCTACGTCGAGCAGGTCGCACCCGATCTGGCGGAGCGGGTGGAGAAGTTCGAGCGTGCCGCCAACGGCCCCGACATCTTCGCCACCCACCGCATCAATGAGCAGATTCACAAGGGACTGGACCGCAAGGTCTTCCTGCCTTCGGGCGGATCCCTCATCATCGACCGCACCGAAGCGATGACCGTCGTGGACGTCAACACGGGCAAGTTCACCGGATCCGGTGGAAACCTCGAGGAGACGGTCACCAAGAACAACCTCGAGGCAGCCGAAGAGATCGTGCGTCAGCTCCGGCTGCGTGACATCGGCGGCATCATCGTCGTCGACTTCATCGACATGGTGATGGAGTCCAACCGTGATCTGGTCGTCCGCCGGTTGGTGGAGTGCCTGGGCCGGGACCGGACCAGACACCAGGTCGCTGAGGTGACTTCGCTCGGTCTGGTGCAGATGACACGCAAGCGCATCGGCACCGGATTGCTCGAGGTGTTCAGTGAGAACTGTGAGCACTGTCAGGGACGTGGCGTGGTCATCAAGGACCAGCCCGTCGATTCAGGCAGCCTGGACGACAGCGACTCGAAGCGCAGCGGCAGCGGCAGCAGCAGCGGTCGCCGCCGTGGACGACGCGGTGCCAACGGCGAAGACTCCAGCGACTCCAGCGAGCAGAACGCTCCGGCTCCTTCTCCGAAGGACGTCGCAGCCATGGCTCGAAACGACAGGCCCGACGACGATCCTGTGGAAGGTTCCACTCGCACGGCAATCCCCACGGACATCCCCACGGACACGGACACGGACACGGCCACCGTGACGACAACGGACGAGGCCGTCGCCGACGCTCCGGTGAAGCGCGTCACCAGGCGCACCCGGGGTCGGGCCGGAGGTCGGGCGGCACCCGATCGGGTCGAGTCCCGCACTGTCGATCCCGCTGAGACCGACGGGGTGGATGTCGCTGCCGTGGCAAAAGGAGCCGACGAGGTGGCAGCGAAGCCTGAGGTTGTTGAGCCTGAAACGGCCCAGCCGACCCAGGAGATGAGCGAACCGGAGCCCGTCAGTTCCGAGCCTGCGAAGGCATCGGAGCCGGTGCCGTCGAAGGTGGTGACCCGCACTCGCAGGCGTGCGGCCAGTCGACCTGCAGGCCCGCCCGCGGGCACTGCCGAACCGCAGGATGCCCTGATCGTCGGGGCCGTCGCTGCTGATGCAACGGACTCGACCGAGACGGAGCCGGCTGCTGTGGTCGTGACGCGCGTCCGCGCCAAGAAGTCAGGTGCCCGGAAGCGCTGACGGTGAGTTGGTTCAACCTTCACCTGTGACGAACGGCCCGTACCCGGGAATCCGGGTACGGGCCGTTCGGTGCTCAGGCGTCGGTGCGCCCGGCGGGTGGGCTTCAGCGACCAGAAGCAGTCGTGAACCAGGGAGCAGATTCCTTCTTCCACAAGAAGAAAAGGGTTGCTGCGGTCAGCCCGAGGCTGATCAGACCGATGGCGATGAGCGCCGGGGGGTTGGAGAAGAGGCCCAACACCCCGAAGAGCAGACCCAGGCCGCCGATGACGGTGTAGACGATGCGCGCCCAGTTGGCGCCCTTCTTGATGAAGGTCAGGAGCAGGAACGTGATTCCCAGACCGATGACGAGGCCGAACACGACGCCGACGATGAGACTGTTGCGCAGCACGTCGTTGCTGAGTTCGTCGTTCGTGCCGGCATCCTTCATTGCGTCGTCAAGGATGGTGCCCATCATCGCGAAGGTGATCACCGCGCTCACCAGGGAGAGCCCGATGCTGGCCCACAACAGTTTGACCGCCATGGCGACCGACGACGGCATCTCGGTCGGCCGTGCCGGCGGCGCACCGAAGCCGGGGTTGCCACCCGGAGCCCCGTCGGAGTAGGAGGGTTGGTTGCCGGGCTGCTGGCCGTAGTCAGGCTGGCCGTAGCCGCCGTCAGGTGGTGTGGTACTCATGCTGGAAGATCCTCCCCGTGGGTGGGTCGCGTCCGGTTGGGCGCAGGAGCATTATGTACAAGGACCCCGTTTTGCGGTGCAGCCCCCGGATCCCGTACTCTTGACCGTCGGTGTTCATAGCGCCGATATCTGCGCGCCCGCCCCGCGGCGTCCTCGCCCACCTGGCGGTGTCGTGCGCAGACCCGAAGTTTTCCGTAGTCATGATCGAGGAGAGTGAGTCGCCGTGTACGCGATCTTGCGCAGTGGCAGCAAGCAGCAGAAGGTTGCCGTCGGCGACGTCATCGAGATCGACAAGATGGACGCG
>JBBSSH010000031.1:0-34153 GCA_038242265.1 Propionibacteriales bacterium | reverse complement strand
GGCAGACATCGGTCAGGTGGGCTACGAGATGGCCCTGCTGGTCGACCGAGTCGGACGTACCGTCGAGGCCCAGGCCCGCGTCGGTACCGGCAACTGATCGGAACCATGACATGACGCCCCCAGTCGAGCCGGAAGACGAGAACTATCGTCCTCGCCTCATCCGGTCCTACACCATCACCGCAGGCCGCACGGCTGCCACGGTTGAGCTGCCCATGGAGGCCACGCTGCGGCTCCAGGCCGGCGCGGAGGCGCCGATGCTCAGCCCGTCAGCTGCGCAGGTTCTCGAGGTCTGTGACCGTCGCTCCGTGGCCGAAGTGTCGGCTCTGACTCAGATGCCTATCGGCGTCACCCGGGTGCTGCTGGGTGACCTGATCGAGCAGGGTCTGATCCGGATCCAGGCCACCATCACCGAGAAGTCGTCGGCGGATGAGCGTCTGGAACTCATCGAAAGGACCCTCCGTGGACTACGAAACTACTAAGGCCCAGCGCGCGGCGGCGTCGACGAAGATCGTCATCGCAGGCGGCTTCGGTGTCGGTAAGTCGACGCTTGTCGGCGCGGTCTCCGAAATCGATCCCCTCCGCACCGAGGCGCTCGTGACCAATGAGTCAGAAGGCGTCGACGACCTGTCTGGTGTGCCGACCAAGCACACCACCACGGTCGCCATGGACTTCGGACGTCTGACGTTGGCGGAGGACCTGGTCCTCTACCTGTTCGGCACCCCCGGACAGCGTCGCTTCTGGTTCATGTGGGACGACCTGTGCCGCGGTGCCATCGGAGCGATCGTGCTCGTCGACGTGGCGCGCCTGGACGAGTCGTTCTCCCCGCTGGACTATTTCGAGTCCAAGGGGATCCCGTTCATCGTCGCGGTCAACGAGTTCGACGGCGTGCCCCGCTATCCCGTCGAGGAGATCGCGGCAGCGCTTGCACTGCCCGACGACGTCCCGATCATCAGCCTGGACGCTCGCGATCGCGAGCAGGCCAAGGGTGCGTTGGTCAAGATCACCGAATATGCCCTCATGCGACTTCGTGAGTCGCTCACCGTGAATGCGAACTGAGCCATGACTCACCTTGTCAGAAACCGTCCCGTCGCTGCGCGTGCCCTCGTCGCAGGGATCACCAGCATCGCTCTCATGAGCCTTGTCGGGTGTGGTGGAAGTGAGAAGGGTGACGAGTTGACTGACGTCAAACTCATTGTCAGTGGCAAACTCACCGTGTGTACGGACATTCCCTACGAGCCGTTCGAATTCAAGAATGAGGATGGCCAGCCCACTGGTTTCGACGTCGAGTTGGTGCAGCAGATGGCCGATGATTTGGATGCCGATCTGGACGTGATCGACGTGGCCTTTGACGAGATCGTCTCGGGACAGTCGCTCAACACCGATGTGTGTGACGTGGCGATCACCGCGATGAGTATCGATGGTGCGCGCGCCCGTGTCGTCGACTTCTCCAGCCCCTACTTCGACGCGAAGCAGGCGTTGGTCGTCCCGCGTGGCAGCGGCCTCGACGAACTCTCTGAGTTGGCCGGAAAGACGGTGGGTGTCCAGAAGGGGACCAAGGGGGAGATCTACGCCAAGGACTTCGCCCCCCCGTCGGCCAAGATCGCGACTTACGACAGCGTCCCGGAACTTGAAGAAGCGCTCAAGAACGCTGAGGTCGCTGGAATTCTGCTCGACAACGCGGTGTCGCGCGGATTCGTCAGCAAGAATCGCGCGCTCAAGGTGGCACGTGAGTTCGACACCGGGGAGCAGTACGGCATGGCGGTGAAGAAGGACGGCAACATCCCACTGCTGCGCCACATCAACAGCGCCCTGGCCGAATTCAAGAAGAACGGCGGCTACGACAAGCTCTACAAGAAGTACTTCGGCTGATCCGCAATCAACGGAGCATGACCTATGGGCGCGATCCCTGCGGGTTCTCAGGCGTCCGGTGTGGAGAGCTTCTCCAGACGCGCCCGCAGCAACGGCACCCGATGGCTGTTGCCCGCTACGGAGACGTACTGCTCGCCGAAGATGGCCAGCAGTGCGTCGTCGAGACGTCGGACTGCGCCAGCGGGGTAGCGATATCCCATGCGTCGGATGACCGCGTCAGCGTCGACCGAGGTCAGCAGGCCGGCCAGTTCGTCGATGGTGTCGATCCCCAACTGCGCCAGGAGTCCGGCGATCCAGTCGTAGTGGTCGGTGTGTGACCAGCCGGCGTCGCTGTAGTGACCGGCAAGGAAGGTGGCCAGTTCCTGACCGACGATGTGGTCGGCCTCCAGTTCGGAGTGACTGCCGGGAGCGGCTGCCTGAATCCTTTTGCGGATCGTGGAGAACTCACGGTCCGCCAGTTCAATGAGGCCAGCGGCCAGGGTGAAACGCCTGTCCAGGTCGGCGGCAGCTTCCTCGGGGACATTGCCCTTGTATCTGATGTCGTGCTCGAACTCGGCCCAGGCATGCTGGAGAACGGTGCGGACCTGGATGCTGGCCACGTGGCCGACGAGCTCACCCGGTGCGGAGGGGTCCTCCACCTGGACGAGCAGGTGCCGGCTGGCGTAACCGAATCGTCCGGAGCGGGCCATCTCCTCGCCGAGGTCGCGGTCGTCGAGGATGTTGAGTTCGTCGTCGAGCACTTCCGCGACCGCAGCGACATCACTGTGGACGTAGGTGATGACGCGCACGCCGATCTGGTCGGTGATCTGTTCGAGCGGCTCGGGGTAACTCATCTCGCCGTCCACACCGCGGTTGGCCTTCGCAGCGAACGACGCCACGCTCTTGGCCCGGCCCGTGACACTGAGATAGTCGATACCGGCGTTGTCCAGCAGCGTCTGGATGAGCGACACATAGGCCTCAGTGGCGGCGGCGAGTTGTGGGTGCCGCGCGGCGTAGGCCCGTACTGCCTGTCGGACCGGCTCCTGAGCACTCATCCGTCAACCTTTCCGTCAAGTTTGTGAGCGGGTCCACGCGTGAGGGGCGGGTGGACCGGTCGTGGATCCATCAGACCTTGGCTATCGTCTCACCATCATGACCACTTCACTGCGCCGCTCGGGCGCCCGCTCACACTCCCTGCTGGCCTCGGCCAGCCTCGCCCTGCTTCTCGGTGCCAGCCTGGCTGGTTGCGGTGGGTCGGACTCCGACACCGCCACCGACCCGGAGTCATCGTCCGAACCGTCGGTGACGACTCCTGCCGAGACCCCCACCGAGACTCCCACCGACGCGCCTCCCGAGCCGCCGGCTCCCAGCGAAGAGGGTCCTGCGACGGGTGAGGCACTCGAGGTGACAGGAGACGCCGGGATCACCGGTGCCACCCTCATCAGTGCCACCGACGCAGGCGGAACAGCCTCGACGCTCGCGATGGTGCTGGACACCGAACAAGCCCAGACGGACTTCACCGACCAGTTCAAGTCCGGGTTCGGCGAGTCCGTGCTCGTGGCGCTGGACAAGCAGAAGTCCATGGCCAACACCACTCCCTACGGCGTGGTCGCTGCGATCGGGTGCGATGCTCCCGAGTCGGTGCAGATCGAAGCTGGTGAGGCGGGCTTCGAGGTGACGCCGTCGATGCCCAAGGAAACCGTGCAATGCTTTGCGCCGGTGACCTTCGTGGTGCTGTTCGCGGCTCCTACGTCCTGATTCCAGCCCCTCCCGACCCCGCGCCTCAGGAGGTGGGGGTCGGGGTGGGGACCGGCGTCGGGGTGGGGACCGGAGCCGTCGTGGGGACAGGAACCGGGACCGGCACCGGGACGATCGGCGTCACCGGCGGAAGTACGCCGTGGAAGACCACACCGAAACTGTTGGCCACCCGTCGCTCGCGGCCGTCGTCGGAGGGTTCGTTGACGATGCCCATGGCACCGGTCGCGCCTCGGGTGTACATCGCCGAAGAGCCACCGCCGTCGAGGTTGAGCGCGTTCTCGGCTCCCAGCGTCGTCATGGCGGTGGCAAGCTCGACCATGGTGTAGCCACGGCTGACCGCAGAGCGTCCGTCGACCACCAGGATGAGCAGCCGGCGTCCGTCGGCATCGATACCGACGGCGGTGCGCGGGTGCGCGATGGAGTCGTTGATGACCGTGCGTACCCCGTTGACCAGCAACGCTCGGTCGCCGGTGATCGCCACTGAGGGGTTTCCGCCCTCGATGTGCTTGGCCAGGGTGATCTTGTCGCCGACCTTCAACTTCTTGAGCTGCCCGGCGGCCCTCCCGGCACCGACCAGGACTCGATCCTTGGTGCCGATCCGGACGCCGTCAGAGAGCTTGTTCTTGTTGGAGATCACGCGGGTCTTGCGCACCACGACCTCACGGGCACGTCGTTTCGTCGTGACGTCGTAGCCCTTGGTCCGGCCCCAGTCACGAGTGAAAACACCCACCTGACCGGCTGGCACCTCGGGGTGGTTGATGCCGCTGACGATCCAGTCCGTGTGCTGTCGGATGGCGTATTGCACCAGCAGAGGTCCCAGGTGCGGACCAGCGCCGTCGAACCACAGCGAAGAGTTCTCTGCGAGCCATCCTTCGCGCGCGCCGTTGAGCAGGCCCCGCTCACTGTTGATCGCCACGCCGAGGGGGGCTCCGGTCTGACTGATGTCGAAGAAGTCACCGTTGACGGCGCCCAGGGCGGAGTTCCAGCTGCCGAGCTGGCTCACCTTCTTGGGGCTGGTCAGATATTTTGGGGACATCTCCTCGAAGGTGATGTCAGGGGCATCGAGATCGATGCTGAGCAGGTTCATCCGCACCTGACCCACTGGCTGACGCCCGTCCACCTGGTCCCACTCGCGCAGCACCACTCCGGGTGCGATCTGATAGCTGAGGTCATTCTTGACCTGTGCGCCCCGCCCGCGCGCGCTGAGCGCAGGACCCACCACGGTGCCGGGTTTGCCGTCGGAGGTCTGGTCGCGTCCACGGTTGCGGGAGCGTCCCGGCTTGAGCTCAGCCTGAGCCGCCGAGGGGAGCTGGGAGGAGTCCACGGAGGGCGCGGCGCTGGAGGGGGCACCGGTGGGGCCCACGCTCAGTCCGGCGACCAGCACGCCTGCGGTGGCGGCGGTGAAGGCTCGGGTGCGGGTCAGGGGAAAGCGTTCGAAGACAGACACGCGATCCAGAGTAGGTCACGGGTGTGACGGGTGGGAATCGACGTGGCAGCGAGTCGGGCCCATTTCCGCGTGAATTCTCCTAGGCTTGTCCACGTGTCGGATAACCCGGAGGTTGCCGTGTGGAACACCTTCCTCGAGGGCGACAACCTCGAGGTGATGGACACGTTCGCGGCTGCGTCGGTCGACGTGATCTATGCCGATCCGCCGTACAACACCGGCAACGACTTCGCCTACGTCGATCGTTTCCGCGACTCCTCGCTGACTGATCCGTACGCGGCGCGCCACGCAGCCTGGTCGACCATGATGAGGCCACGACTGGTCGCCATGCGCAAGGTACTGAGACCGCACGGAGCAGCCTTCATCAGCATCGACGACAACGAGGTGGCCCATCTGCGACTGCTGATGGATGAGGTGTTCGGCGAGGCCAACTTCGTGGCGCAGCTCGTGGTGAACCTCAATCCCAAAGGTCGCCAACTGGGTCGCGGATTCGCCACCAGCCACGAGTACGTCCTCGTGTATGCGCGAGACCTCAAGGTCTGTGTCATCGACGCCAGTTCACGAGAATCAGTCGTTGAGACCGATTTTCCGCACGAGAGCGCCGACGGTCGACGCTTTCGCCATCTTCCGCTGCGCAACACCAACAAGAAGTTCAATCCGCTGACCGCGCCGACCCTGCACTTCGCCCTCTACGGAGATCCGGTCGGCGGGCGGGTGGCCACGACGGAATTCGCGGGGAGTCAGGCCATCACGCCCGTGTTCGGCGACGGGCGGGCCGCAGTATGGCGCTGGTCGCGGCCGCGGATCGATGAACGTCACGACGACCTGGTGTGTCGCACCATTGCAGGACAGACGGGAGAACGGGTCGACATCTTCCAACGTGACTGGCTGCATCGCGAAGGTGGGCGACGCAAGAAGCTGCGCACCATCTGGCTCTCGGAGGAGATCGGTTCCACCGACACTGCTGTGGCGGAGTTGAAGGACCTGCTCGGCCATGTCTTCGAGTCACCCAAACCCACCGGGTTGGTGCGCCGGATCCTGGCAACCATGCCCACTGATGCCATCGTGATGGACCCCTTCGCCGGCAGCGGCACCACGGGTCACGCAGTCGCGCTCGCCAACCTTGCCGACGGCGGTACCCGGCGCTGTTGCAGCATCAACTCCGCCGAGCCAACCCGTCCCGGGTCCAATGCCCACCGGGCCGGGCTGGAGACGGTCGCCGACATCACTCGTGCGCGGCTCGCTGCGGTGGCCGACCAACTCGGCGGCGGGCTCGACCTCGGCTGAGGCTCAGCGCACCCCGGTGGCATTTTCCAGAGCCTGCAATTCGTCGTCGAGGTGGGTCAGCAGGCGTTGCAGCCGGGGGACCGTGCGACGACAGCCGGTGAGGCCGAAGCACATCTTGGAGTCGTAGGAGGTGCAGGTGATGTTGAGCGCCATCCCGTTGATCGGGATGGAGAGTGGATAGGTGCCGACCAGCTTTGCGCCGTTCCAGTAGCGGGTGGTGCGCGGGCCGGGAATGTTGGAGATGATCAGGTTGTACGGGGGCCGCACGATGCCCTGCATGCGCAGGATGGGGGTGAGGATCGCGGGCGCCTGACCCAGCGCACTCATGGCCAGCATCTGGGCGGGCGTCATGGAGGACAGTCCTTCCTTGCCGTCCTTCATCGAGCGGTGGATGGCGCGGAGCCGGTCAGCCGGGTCCGCGAGATGGGTGCCCAACTGCACCATGACGGCGCCGACGGCGTTGCCGCCCTCGCCCGCCGTGAGCTTGGCCCGCTGGCTGGTCAGGCTGACCGGCACCATGGCCACCAGCGTCGTCTCCGGGAGCGCATCGAGCTCACCGAGATAGGTACGCATGGCGCCGCTGCACATCGCCAGCACCACGTCGTTGATGGTGGTGCCGCTGGCCTTGCCGATCGCTCGCAGACGTTCCATCGGCCAGTCCTGTGCGGCGAAGCGTCGGGAGCCGGTGATGCTCCGGTTGAAGATGGTGCGGGGGGCGTGGAGGGAGAGTGCGGAGGTCTCGTTGCGCAGCCCCTTGCTGAGGGTGCGCACCAATGCTCCAGGCATCCCGGCCGCCTCTGTGGTGATGCCCAGGGCGGTACGCAGGGTGTGCATGGACACCTCCGCCAGGGTGGTCGACGCGGCCGCCGCTGCCGAGCCGGCGGCGGAGTGGGGTCGGGGATGCAGCCCCCACAGGGGTGCCATGTCCCGCTGGTCCGTATCAGTGCTCAGGGTGCTGTCGATCAGCCGCATGGCCGACACCCCGTCCATCAAGGCATGGTGGGTCTTGGTGTACATCGCCACCCGGCCGTCGCTCAGCCCCTCGATGACGGTGGACTCCCACAGCGGACGCTCCCAGGCCAGGCGCGAACTGTGCAGTCGTGAGCACAGCTCGAGCAGTTCCCTGACCCGTCCCGGCTCGGGCAGCGCACAGTGGCGAACATGGTGCTCGATGTCGAAATGCTGATCCGGCTCCCACGCCAACTGCCCGGCCGTCCGGACCGAGCGGTGCGGGTGCTTGAGGAAGAGCGGGGAGATCTGGTCCACATCGATCATCTGCTCGTACATCGTGCGGCCGTAGTGCAGCCCACTGCCCTCGGGTCGTTCGAACAGTTGCAGCCCTCCGACGTGCATCGGCATGTGACGGTTCTCGGCCAGCAGGAAAGCGGTGGCTGTCGGATCGATCAGATTGACCACGGGTGTCCTCCTGGGGGCTGGTGGTCAATCATGTCGCATCACACATCGCGTTCTTTCGTCTCCGGCTCGATGGGGTGCCACCATGGCGATGTGACGCGCGACGACGACATGACCGAGGCCGAGGAGCATCGCCGGATCCACCTGACGATGGATCTCTGCCTGCGCATCGGCGAGTTGCTGCTGTCGTCGGGGGCAGGAGCGGCCGACGTCACCGCAACCATGGGTTCGGTGGCCCAACACCTGGGGTTGCGCTACACCGAGATCGACGTGACCTTCACTGCGCTGTCGCTGACCTACCAGCCGTCGGTCGACGACGTGCCGACGCTGATGATGCGCCACGTGCGACAGCGCGACATCGACTATGAAGACCTCACGGCCGTGGACCACCTGGTGCGCGACATCCTGACCGATCAGGCCGACCTCTATCTGGCGCGGTCGCGGATGGCGACGATCGTCTCGCTGGGTCACTCCTTCCCGCGCTGGGCGGTCACCATCGCCTGGGCCCTCATGGCGGCGGGTGTTGCCGTCTTCCTCGGGGGTGGACCGGTCGTGGCGGCGGTTGCCGCCGTGGCGGCGATCTCCATCGACGTGGTGCAGATGCGCCTGGCCAGACGACGGTTTCCGTTCTTCTACCTCCAGGTGGCCGGCGGGGCCATCGCCACGCTCCTCGCGGGGGCGGTGGCGGCCTCGCCCATCGAGGTGGACACCTCCCTGGTGGTCACCGCCAACATCATCATGCTGTTGGCGGGGATCGGCCTGATGGGCGCCGTGCAGGACGCGCTCACCGGTTTCTACCTCACCGCCGGGGCCCGGCTGATCGAGGCGATGATGGCCACGGCCGGCATCATCGCGGGCGTCGCGCTGGGGATCTCGGTCGCCAATGTCATCGGCATCCCGCTCGGTGTGCTGGTGCCCGGACGCCTGGGCAACACCGACCTGCCCACGCTGTTGGCCGGTGCAGCCGCGTCGTCGGCAGCGTTCTCGGTGGCGTGTTACGCCCCCCGTCGCGCGGTGCTCCCCGTGGCGGCCATCACGGCCCTGGCCGCGTTGATCTCCCAGCAGGTCACCGCCAGCGGTTTCGGTCGGGTGGCGGCGGCAGGAGTGGCAGCCTTCTTCATCGGCCTGGTGGCCTACGCCGTGGCCGGACGGATCCGCGTCCCTCCGCTGGTGGTGGCCGTCCCCGCGATCGTGCCGTTCCTACCGGGGCTCTCCATCTATCGTGGACTCACCTGGCTCTCCGAAGGCGGAGCGCTCGTCTCGCAGGGCATCCTCTCCCTGGTCACCGCGATCTCGGTCGCGATTGCCCTGGCCTCCGGCGTGATCCTCGGCGAGTACGTCGCCCAGCCGGTCAAACGGGAGGCCCGCAAACTCGAGCACCGGCTCTCCGGCCCCCGGCTGGTCGGTCCGTTCCGTGCGTTGACACGCGCCGAGAGGCGCGCGCACGCTCAGTCGCTCAGGCAGGACTGAGTTCGCCGAGCCTGCGCAGCCACGGCTCGTGGGTGCCTTCGAAGGGCGCCCGGCCAGCGCGTACGGCCGCGAGGACCTGGTCGGAACTGGTCTGCGCCTTCTCGATCACGTCGAGGGGATAGCCATAGCGGACCTGGTGATCGGCGAACTCATCCTCGTCGTCGACGAAGATCGTGCCCGGCGCGGCACTGATCCCGGGCGGTCGCGACAACTCGTCCGAGTCCGGAGACATCCAGACCACGTCGAGGTCAAGGTCGACCGCCCCGACCAGGTGACCGTCCCAGACGGGTGCGGTGGAGACGTCGACGTAGAGGTCGCACCAGTTGCCGGGTGCGTGGAACGAGGCGCAGAACCACCCATCACGAGGAAAGAGGGAGACGGTCTCGATGTGGGACTCGAACTCCATCCCCGGACGGGCGTAGCGGGTGCCGACGGGGAAGCCGACCCACCGTCCGTGGACGTCCTCGCCCAGGTAGAGGCCCTCGAAGCGCCAGTGCGGTCGGCCGCCCCACTTGGTCATCTCGCAACGGACGCGTGTGCCGGGAACGGGGGTGGCGATGTTCACCGACCCATCTTGTCGCAGGCTCAGCGAGGGGGCATGGCCCGGGCGGTCACGCGCGCGATCACGTCCTGGTAGCGCGCGCCGGTGATCCGGGCGAACTGGTGCAGGACGTGTGCATCCAGGCCGACCAGCACCCGGGGCTTGCCGGACAGGGCGCCGTCGAGAATGACCTTGGCCGCCTTCTCCGGTGTCATCCGCGCCAGTTTGTCCTCGAAAGCCTGGTCGACTGCGCCGGCGTCCATACCCGCAGCCTTGCGACCGTTGCGGCTGATGCCGGTTCGGATGCCGCCGGGATGCACACAGGTGACGGTGACGGGGTGGCGGCTGACGATCATCTCTTCGCGCAGCGCTTCGGTGAGCCCACGGACGGCGTACTTGGTGGCGTTGTAGGCCGACTGGCCCGGCACCGAGATGAGTCCGAAGAGCGAGGACATGGTGACCAGGGCGCCGTCGCCGGAGGCGATCAGGTGGGGCAGGAACTCCTTGCACCCATGGACCACACCCTGCAGGTTGATCCCGATGATCCAGTCGAGGTCGTCATACGTCAGGTCGGCGAAGTCGCCCGTCACGGTGACGCCGGCGTTGTTGATGAGGAGGTTGACCCGACCGAACTCCTCCATCACCCAGTTCGCCCACTGCGCCATCGCGGCCCGGTCGGAGACATCGACCACGTCTTGCCGTACCCGTGGCGCTCCGGCGGCGGTGGCCAACCGCACGGTCTCCGCCAGCCCGGTGGCGTTCCAGTCCGAGAGCGCCAGCAACGCTCCACCGCGCGCCGCGCGGATGGCCAGTGCCTGCCCGATCCCCGAGCCGGCGCCGGTAATGACCACGACCTTGCCGCGGACGGTCCGGAGGCTCATGCGGACACCGCCGACGTGGTGGGGAGGTCACGCGGAGCGGTGACGTCGTAGGCATCGACGTCGAAGTGGGCGAGTTCCTTGCGGAAGGTGAAGGTCGCTCGTGGCCACAGGACCGTGTTGCGCCCGTGCTCGTCGAGATACCAGCTCGAGCAGCCGCCGGTGTTCCAGACGCTGCGGGACAGCCGCTGCTGCAGGTCGGTGTTCCAGGCGTCCTGGGCGCGCTGTCGCGGTTCGAGGGTGGCATAGGCGTTGCGTCGCATGGTGCTCACCGCGTCGAGGACGTAGGCCAACTGGCTCTCGATCATGTAGACCATCGAGGAGTGGCCGAGCGTCGTGTTGGCGCCGACGATCTGGAAAAGGTTGGGGAAGCCGCGCGTCGTGGTGCCCTTGTACGACGCCATGCCCTGCTTGCGCCACAGATCGCCCAGCGTGTGGCCCTCGCGGCCGGTGATGTGGTCGGCGATCGGCTGGGCGGTGGTGTGGAACCCGGTGGCAACGACGATCACGTCCACCTTGCGCTCGGTGCCGTCGCCAGTGACGACGCCGTTCGGGGTGATACGGGTGATGGGATCGGTGACCAGGTCGACATTCGCCGACGCGAGCGCGGGGTAGTAGGTGTTGGAGAGTAGTGCCCGCTTGCACCCCAGCCTGAAGTGCGGGGTGACCTTCTCCCGCAGCTCCGGGTCGGCGATACCTTCCGCGATGTGTCTGCGCGCCAGTTTCTCGGCCGGCCACACGAGCTTGGGCAGACGGACGAAAGCCGGGACGTAGAGCTCTCGGCCCCAATAGATCCCCGAGCGGTAGAGCCGCTGCAGACCCGGCAGGAGAGCGAGGGCACTGCGTTCCAAGGAGCTGTAGACCCGGTCGTTGCGGGGGAGGACCCAGGGCGCGGTGCGCTGGTAGACGTCCAGGTGCAGGGCCAGTTTCTGCAACTCAGGCACGATCTGGATCGCGGAGGCACCGGTGCCGACGACGGCGATGCGCAGACCACGCAGGTCGACGGAGTGGTCCCAGCGGGCGCTGTGGAAGATCTGGCCGTCGAAGTCCTCGATACCGGCAATGTCTGGCAACCGTGGCTCGGAGAGCCCTCCGGAGGCGGTGATCAGGGTGCGGGCCGTGACGCGGTGGCTGGTGCCGCCCCGTGTCAGTCGAACGTGCCAGCGCTGGGCTCCGTCGTCCCAGCGTGCGTCTTCCATCACGGTGCCGAAACTGAAGCGGTCCAGGATGCCTGCGCGGCTCGCGACCCGGCGGAGGTAGTCGTGGATCTCCGGCTGGGGGGAGAACGAGCGGGACCAACTCTTGTTGGGGGCGAACGAGAAGGAGTAGAGCTGGCTGGGGACGTCACAGGCAGCACCGGGATAGGTGTTCGCACGCCAGGTGCCACCCACCTCGTCGTCCTTGTCCACCACGAGATAGTTGCGTTCTCCGGCCTCGTCGAACTTGATGGCAGCGCCGATGCCGGCAAAGCCGGCACCGATCACGAGGTGGTCGACGTGGGTGGGCAGGGTGCGCATGTGCTGACCGTAACTCTCTGTGACAGTCCGGTGCGCGGGACCTTGGTCATTGGTGAGACGACAAAGGCTTTGGCGCCGGGGAGACGATGGCGGACAATGACTCGCGTTGTGAAGATTTCCTATCCCCCCGAGCTTCCGGTCTCCGCCCGCCGCGACGACATCGCCGCGGCCATACGCGAGCACCAGGTCGTGATCATCGCGGGCGAGACGGGTTCGGGGAAGACCACCCAACTGCCCAAGATCTGTCTGGAACTGGGTCGCGGGCAGGACCAGTTGATCGGGCACACCCAACCGCGCCGGATCGCAGCCCGTTCGGTGGCCGAGCGGATCGCCGAGGAACTCGGGACCGAACTCGGGGACGTGGTCGGCTATCAGGTGCGGTTCACCGACAAGACCAGTCGCGCGAGCCGGATCAAGCTGATGACGGACGGGATCCTGCTCGCCGAACTGCAGCGCGACCGGGACCTGCGCAAGTACGACACGATCATCATCGACGAGGCCCATGAGCGCAGCCTCAACATCGACTTCCTGCTCGGCTATCTCAAGCGGCTGCTGCCCAGGCGTCCCGACCTCAAGCTGATCATCACCAGCGCGACCATCGACGTGGACCGGTTCAGCGCGCACTTCGGTGCGCCGGTCGTGGAGGTGTCGGGACGGACCTTCCCCGTCGATGTCCGCTACCGACCCCTCATCGAACTGCCCGAGGAGGACGAGGACGGCGAGGCCGTGCAACGCGACCAGACCGAGGCCATCCTCGATGCGGTGCGGGAGCTGTCGGCCGAGGGCCCCGGCGACGTGCTGGTCTTCCTGCCCGGCGAGCGCGAGATCCGCGACACCGCCGATGCCTTCGACGCGCTCAGGAGTGACCGTCTCGAGGTCGTTCCGCTCTACTCCCGCCTCAGCGCGGCGGACCAGCACAAGGTCTTCTCCGGTCATTCCTCGGTCGTACGACGCATCGTGCTGGCCACCAATGTGGCGGAGACCTCGCTGACGGTGCCCGGCATCCGTTACGTCGTGGACACCGGCGTCGCGCGGATCAGCCGTTACTCGGTGCGGACCAAGGTGCAGCGGCTGCCGATCGAACCCATCAGCCAGGCTTCGGCCAACCAGCGATCGGGGCGCTGCGGCCGAGTCGCCGAGGGCATCGCGATCCGTCTCTACTCCGAGGAGGATTTCGAGGCTCGCCCGGAGTTCACCGATCCCGAGATCCTGCGCACCAACCTCGCCAGCGTCATCCTTCAGATGGCCGCGCTGCGCCTGGGCGACATGGCCCGGTTCCCGTTCGTGGAGCCACCGGACAGCCGAAACATCACTGCTGGTGTGCAACTGCTCGAAGAGCTCGGGGCGGTGTCCACCGCGGCCCCCACCTCATCGGCAGGGTCACCGGGAGGGACTCCGGCAGGGTCACCAACAAGGTCCTCGAAGTCGGGGGTCCGATTGACCAAGATCGGCACCCGGCTGGCCCGGCTGCCGATCGACCCGCGACTGGGCCGGATGATCCTCGAGGCCGAGCGGCTGGGGTGTGTGCACGAGGTGCTGGTCATCGCCGCCGCGCTGTCCATCCAGGACCCCCGTGAGCGACCCGAGGAGCAGCGCGCCCAGGCCGACCAACTGCATGCCCGCTTCAAGCACGAGACGAGCGACTTCCTCACCTGGCTCAATCTGTGGCGCCACATCAAGGGTCAGCAGCGCGAGCTGTCGTCGAGTGCGTTCCGGCGCATGTGCAAACGCGAGTACCTCAACTACATGCGCATCCGGGAGTGGCAGGAGTACGAGTCCCAGCTGCGACGGGTCGCCAAGGACATGAAGCTCGAACTCGGCAAGGCCGCTCCCCTCAATGGCCGGGCCGGCAGCCCGGACGAAGAGGGTGGTGGTGCGGCCTACGACGAGGACGGCATCCACCAGGCACTGCTGTCGGGCCTGTTGAGCCACGTCGGTGCCCTGGAGGAGCGGGAGCGCCGCGCACCCGGCGACAAGTCGCGACCGGGCCTGCGGGAATACGTCGGCGCCCGTAACGCGCGCTTCGCAGTATTCCCCGGCAGCGTGCTCAAGGGCCGCAACCCTGCCTTCCTGATGAGTGCCGAGCTCGTCGAGACCTCGCGTCTGTGGGCCCGACAGAATGCCGCGATCAAGCCCGAATGGGCCGAGCAACTGGGCGCTCATCTGGTCAAACGCACCTACTCCGAACCCCACTGGTCGCGCAAGCGAGCCGCGGTGATGGCGCGTGAGCGGGTCACCCTGTACGGCGTGCCGCTGGTGGCCGACCGGTTGGTGAACTTCGGCCGCATCGACGCACCGCTGGCTCGCGAGCTGTTCATCCGCCATGCCCTGGTGCAGGGGGAGTGGGACTCCCGCCACCGGTTCCTGGTCGACAACGCGCGACTGCTGGAGGAGGCCGAAGAACTGGAGCACCGGGCCCGGCGCCGCGACATCGTGGTCGATGAGCACACCCTCTTCGAGTTCTACGACGCCCGCGTGGGCGAAGAGGTCGTCAGCGGCCAGCATTTCGACCAGTGGTGGAAGCATGCGCGCCGCAAGCAGCCCGACCTGCTCACCTTCGATCCCGCGATGCTCACCCATGACACGGCCGGACAGGTGCGCCAGCTCGACTTCCCGACCGAATGGCACGACAGCGAGGACGCGGGCCTGACCTTCCCGATCAGCTATCACTTCGAACCGGGCACCGCCGATGACGGACTCACCATCGACGTGCCCGTCGCGACCCTCAACCGGATCGACGCCGACGACTTCTCCTGGCTGGTACCGGGTCTTCGGGAGGAGTTGGTGACCGAACTGATCCGCTCCCTGCCCAAGCGGTTGCGCGTCGCGATGGCGCCCGCGCCCAACACGGCGCGCGAGTTCCTGAGCGCCACACCGCCCGGAGTCGAACCGTTGCTCGATGCGCTGGAGCGCTTCGCCCGCAGCACCCGCAGCCTCATGATCGACCGCGAGGCGTGGGACTGGTCCAAGGTGCCTGAGCATCTGCGGCCGACCTACCGGGTGGTGACCGAGGAGGGTCGCGAGGCCGCCAGGGGCAAGAATCTCGAGGCGCTCAAGGAGCCGTTGCGACCGACGTTCGAGCGGGCGATGGCCGACGTCGCAGCCGATGCCGGCGTCACGGCCACCGGGCAGACGAGGTGGACCTTCGCCACGATCGACGAATCCTTCGTGCAACGTCGAGCCGGGCACGAGGTGCGTGGCTTCCCTGCCCTGGTCGACGAAGGTCCCAGCATCGGTCTGCAGGTGTTGCCCACCCAGGAGGAGGCCGCGGCCCACCATCGACTCGGTCTGCGCAGGCTGGTGATGCTGGCGCTCGGTACTGGGCCTTCCGTCGACGAGGTGCTGGCGGGTGCCGGCCTTGACCAGCGCGCCAAGCTTTCCCTGGTCGCCTCGCCCTACCCCTCGGTCGGCGACCTGCTGGACGACGTCCGGGAAGGTCTGGTCCTGGACGTCGTCGACGCCACGGAATCGGTCCGCGAGGAGGCTGCGTACGACGCGCTGGTGGCGCGCGTCCGGACCACGTTGGAGGAGCGGCTTTCCCCTGCGGTCCACGACGTGATGCGCGTACTGGCGGCCTGGCGTGCCGTCGACAAGGCCGTCTCCGGACGCGCCGATCTGATGACGTTGCCCGCACTCAGCGACATGCGGGCCCAGACGGGTCGGCTGATGGAGCGTGGCTTCATCGGGGAGGCCGGGGTGGGGCGCCTGCGTGACTATCCGCGGTATCTCGGTGCCGTGTCGCGCCGCCGGGAGCGTCTCGACTCCCAGGTCGCGCGGGACCGCCAACTGATGGACCAGATCTCCGGACTGCAGGAGTCGTGGCTGCACGCAGTCGCGGCGCTGCCTGCGGGCCAACCGTTGCCGGAGCATCTACGCACCTCCCGGTGGCTGTTGGAGGAGTACCGCGTCTCGCTCTGGGCCCAACAGCTCGGCACCCGCGAGAAGGTCAGTGACCAGCGCATCCGCAAGGTGCTCGGCGCGGCCGGGGGAGTGTAGGTGTGGCTCGTAGGCTGGTGTGGTGTCTGACCGTCCCCACCACCGTCCGATGATTCCCGGCGGAGGCTTCTTCGCCGAGATCGTCGGCGGAACAGACCCGGCCCAGCTGCGTGAGGCCGGAGATCTGGCCGCCACCATCCTGGTGCGGGGCGCACGCGCAGCCCGAGACCCCGCCATGGCGGAGCGGATCGTCCACTTGGCCGACAGCGAAGGCCTCGAGACGCTGGCCGAGGTCTGGTCCGGCGCCCCGGCCGACACCCTCGCCGGGTGCCTCTGGCGGCTCTTCGTGCTCCGCTCCTGGGTGCATGCACACCCCACCCAGGTGACCCGTGAGTTCGAGGCGGGACAACGACGGGTCGACGTGGCCAGTGTCCTCGCCGGCGTGGCAGATCCACCGGGACCCGATGAACTGCGCGCCATGGTGGACCAGGTACTGCGCGGCATTGCGGAGGGAGACTTCGCAGTGACCTTGCTGCGGGCAGCGGCCTTCGCCCGGATCGTCGCAGCAGGTCGTGCTGCGCTCGGCGAGGTCTCCCACGAAGAGGTCGTGCGCATGTTGACCACCTCCGAACAGCTCGAAGCGGCCGGGCAACTGGAAATCCGGGACGCGCTGGCCTGACCACATACACTCACCGAGTCGAGTGCGTCGGGCTGTGGCAGCCCCGGGTTCCACAATGAGCCGCTTCGAGCGGCCTCGCGCCGTGAGGCGCTCCCGGTCCGGCGCACTCGTCCTAGCTTCGGGCCACTATGGTCTCGACATGAGTGTGCGTCGTCGTCTCGTCGGGTTCTTGTCCCCACGCACCACGAAGGTGGTGGACGAACCGGTCACGATCGACGAACCGGTGGTGCCCACCTATCGGCCGGAGGTCGATGGCGAACCAGACCCTGGCGAGGTGGTCTGGGCCTGGGTGGCGTACGAGGATGACCCCGCACAGGGCAAGGACCGCCCCGTCCTCGTGCTCGCCACCGAGGCCGACGGGTGGACCGGTTTGATGCTCAGCAGCCAGGACCATGATCGCGACGCCGAAGACGAAGCCCGCTACGGCCGCTACTGGATGGACATCGGCACCGGCGGCTGGGATTCGAAGGGGCGCCCCAGCGAGGTGCGTCTGGATCGTCGCATCCACCTGGAGCGAGACGGCGTACGTCGTGAAGGGGCGGCACTGGACCGGCAGATCTTCGACTCCGTCGTCGCGGCGGTTCGTGGGTTGCCCCGCTAGGGTTTCGTCGTGGTTCTTCGACGATTGGCCCTGGGCGGCTGCGCATTCCTGGTGGCTCTCGGCGGCGCGGCATGCACGGGAGACGCTCAGCCGAGCCCTGCCACGCCGACCAAAACGGCCACCAAGACACCTGATGCGGTGCGGCAGATCGTCTTCGGGGCCTATGGCAGCGACGAGGAGGTGGCAGCCTTCCAACGCGTTGTCGACTCCTTCAACGCAGCCTCGACGACGCGCAAGGTCAAGCTGGTCTCCTGGCCCGACCACGAAGCCGCGCTGCAGGACGTGCTCGGTGACAGCGCGCCCGACGTATTTCTGGCCCCGCACGCCGACCTGGGAAAACTGGTCGGCGCCGAGGCCCTCCAGCCCGTGAGTCTGCTGCTCGACGAGCGTGGCGTGGACTTCGGTGACCGATTCTCGCGCGACGCACTCGATGCATTCGCCTATTCGGACGAACTGCAGTGCATGGCGTATTCGGTCTCACCCATGGTGATCTACTACAACACCAAGCTCGTCGACTTCGCCAAGATGGAGCGCCGCGAATTCGACGTTTCTTCGGTGCCCGGCAAGTGGTCCCTGGCCCAGTTCTCGGCGGCAGCACAGTTCGCGTCGCGTCGCGGGGACGTACGCGGAGTCTGGATCGACCCGACGCTCACCGGTCTGGCGCCATTCATCTACTCCGGCGACGGCAAGGTCTTCGACGATGAGGACGAGCCGAGCTCTCTCGCCTTCTCCGACGACTCGACGCGTGAGGCGCTGAGGCAGACGCTGGAGATCCTGCGTGACTCGACGATCACGCCCTCCAGCGACCAACTCGCCGACAGCAGTGCACTGAAGATGTTCAAGCGCGGTGAGCTCGCCATGATCGCAGGTTTTCGCGACCTGGTCCCTGAGCTGCGAGCGGCCAAGAAGCTCAGGTTCGATGTGATGGCGATGCCGACGCTCGAAGGGGCAGCGACGGTCGGCGACGTCAGCGGGCTGTGTCTCTCGTCCCAATCGCAGGTCCAGGGCGATGCGGCCGACTTCATCGCCTACGCCGTCTCGGACGCAGCCGTCGAGACCGTCACCTCGACCGGCTACATCGTGCCGGCCAACACTGAGGTCGCTGCGTCGGAGGCCTTCCTCGACCTTGAACAGGAGCCGGCAGCCGCGGACGTCTTCAACTCCAGCATCCGCTACATGGTCCTCCCGCCGTTCATCGAGGACCGTGAGGCGTTGAACGCAGCCGTGGCGCCGCTGATCGACAGTCTCGTCACCTCGCCCGGGGTGCTGGATCTCGAACTTGTCACCGAACAGATCGATCTGGCGTCCGTGCCGATCCTCTCGCCCGAACCGGTGGACGAGTCGCCGTCGGAGTCACCCAGCAACTGAATGCCGAAGCCGGATCAGTCGGCCGACAGGATGGCTCCGACCAGGGCTCCGCTGACTTGGGCGACCTGCCACGGTCTGGCACCGTACGACGTCAGCTGGGCGCGGACGGCCTCCGCGAGATCGGCCGGCTCGCGTAGTTGGGGTGGCTGCCACATCAGGCGACGGAGATAGTCGGGGGTCAGCAGATTCTCTACCGGGAGATGGTTGAGCTCAGCCACATTGAGCATCGCTTCACGCGCCGCCTTGAACCGACGATCGGCAAGCGGATCGCGGTCGGCCCAGGTGCGCGGATGGGGCGGACCGTCGCCGCGCGGGGCGCGAGCAGGGAGTTCGTCCTCGGTCATGTCGCGCACCCGCTGGAGTGCCTCCATCCAGGTGGAGGCGTAGCGGCTGGCGCCTCGCCCGTGGAAGCCCTGGGCGCTCAGCAGTGACCGGCGGTCGGTGGGGAGCACGGTGGCGGCGACCACGATGGCCGAGTCGGGCAGGATCCGGCCCGGGGTGACGTCACGTTCGGCAGCGATGGCGTCGCGCGCCTCCCACATCGCCCGAGCAGCGCCCAGCGAGCGCCGCCCCCGCAGGCGGTGCACTCCGGAGGTCCGACGCCACGCCTCCTGACGCACCGCGGGCTCGAAGCCCAGCAGATGGTCGAACTCCTGGCGCGCCCAGTCGGTCTTGCCTGCCTCTTCCAGCTCGGCGGCGAGGTGGTCACGCAGTTCGACCAGGACCTCGACGTCGAGTGCGGCGTACTCGAGCCAGGGCGTGGGCAGCGGACGGGTGGACCAGTCCGCCGCCGAGTGCTCCTTGCGCATGCGTCGCCCCAGCATGGTTTCGACGAGCGTGGCCAGACCGACCCGGGGGTAGCCCAGCAGCCGGCCGGCGAGCTCGCTGTCGAACAGCGACGTCGGAGCAAGCCCGACCTCGTGGAGACAAGGGAGGTCCTGGGTCGCGGCATGCAGGATCCACTCGGTGCCGACCAGGGCCTCCTGGAGGGGTGCCAGGGTGGAGAGGTGGATCGGATCGATGAGCCACGATCCGGCTCCTTCGCGACGCAACTGGATGAGATAGGCGCGGTTCGAGTAGCGATAGCCGGATGCTCGCTCAGCATCGATGCCCACCGGCCCGTCGGCAGCCGCCAGGGCGGCGCAGGCGCGGGCGAGTGCAGCATCGCTCTCGACCACCTCGGGCAGTCCGTCGCGCAGGACCAGGAGCGGGGCAGGAGGGGCCTCGGGTTCGGCTGCCGCAGCCTCGGGCGCTTCGGCCCCGGCGGACTCGGCCCCAGCGGACTCGGGCGGCAATGTGTCGTGCACTTCTGGCTCGGTGGAGGAGAGTTCGGGCATCAGCTCAGTGGCCACGCTGTCCGCGACGACTCGGGATGGCGGTGACCCCTTCGGGGACCGGTGGGAGACCGACCGAGGTGCACATCAACTCGCCCCAGGCTTCGACGTGCGGACCCATGTCCAGGGCGCCGTCCTCGTCCGCCTCTGGCGTCCAGGAGGCCCGGATCTCCAACTGTGCGGAGCCGGGCTCGTCAGCCATCCCGCCGAAACTCTCCGTGGCTACACAGGTGACGGTGCCCGATGCGGCGTGGAAGGGGGCTGAGTGGGCGTCGAGGGCCTCGGTGAGCCATGACCAGCCAACGGCGGACAGCATGGGGTCGGACCCGAGCTCGGGGTCGATCTCGGCGCGCGCATAGGCCACGCAGCGAAAGGTGCCGTCCCAGGCGTCGTTGCCGGTGGGGTCGTGGAGCAGGATCAGCCGACCCGTGCCCAGATCGTCCTCGTCGACGGTGACGTCGGCACTCAGGGCAAAGGACCAAGGTGCGATCCGTTGGGGTGCGGGCATCTCCTCGCAAAGGACCTCTGGGCGCAGTGAAGCCGTACGCATCGACTCGACGGCCTCGCGGAACTCCGCGGGGCCTACCCCGGCAGCGTTGCCTGGGGGTGTCTCTTGACGGGCCACCATGTGTCCACAGTAGGCCAGCAGAGGGCTGCGACGATGTGCCGCCACGCCGCCTGACCTGCGAAGATTGGGGGGTGACTGATGTTGCCAGCACGACCCCGTCCGCACCTCACCCCGGTCTCGTCGACAGCCCTTTCCTGCGCGCTGCCCGGGGCGAGATTCCCGCTCACACCCCGGTGTGGTTCATGCGCCAGGCAGGTCGATCTCTGCCCGAGTACCTGAAGGTGCGCGAGGGCATCGCGATGCTCGACTCCTGCATGGACGCCGATCTCGTGACCGAGATCACCCTCCAGCCGGTGCGTCGCTACGGCGTCGACGCAGCCATCTTCTTCTCCGACATCGTGCTGCCGCTGAAGGCCGTCGGGGTGGACCTCGACATCGTGCCAGGGGTGGGTCCCGTGGTGGCATCGCCCGTGCGCACGCTCGCTGACGTCGAAGCCATCCCCGACCTCACACCTGACCACGTCCCCTTCATCACTCAGGCCGTGCGTCAACTGGTGGCCGAGTTGGGCGCCACCCCGTTGATCGGCTTTGCCGGCGCGCCGTTCACGGTCGCCTCCTACCTGGTGGAGGGCGGGCCGTCGAAGGACCACGCGAAGACCAAGGCGATGATGTTCGGCGCCCCGGAGGTCTGGGACGCGCTGATGACCAAGATTGCCGGGATTGCAGCTGCCTATCTCGAGGTCCAGGTCGGCGCGGGTGCCAGCGCTGTTCAACTCTTCGACTCGTGGGCCGGTGCCCTGACGCCGGCCGACTACCGAACCTCGGTGATGCCCTACTCCGAACGGGTGCTGGCGGCCGCAGGAGAGCTCGATGTGCCGCGGATCCACTTCGGGGTCGGCACCGCCAATCTCCTGGGTCTGATGGGTGACGCCGGCGCGGACGTCGTCGGGGTGGACTGGCGTACGCCCCTGGAGGTGGCGCTGCCGCTGGTGGGCGACCACGTGGTGCAGGGCAACCTCGACCCGACGCTGGTCTTCGCCCCTACCGAGGTGATGACGGCCCGGGCCGCGGAGATCCTCGACGCCGGCCGGGCTGCGAAGGGTCACATCTTCAACCTGGGCCACGGCGTCATCCCCTCCACCGACCCCGACCAGCTCAAGGCGCTGACTGAGTTCGTGCAGTCCTACCCGCGCTGAGGCGGCGACGGAGGAGCCACAGCGGGAAGCCCAACAGAGCCAACAGGACCGCGAAGGGCAGCAGCGCGCCGGCGATGGTGGCGAGTGCGGACCCCGCGCCCGCCAAGGCCTTCATCCCACCTGTGAGCCCGACCAGGAAGCCTGCCTCGTCCTTGTCCTTCTTCTCTGCTTCCTTCTTCGAGACGGTGGTGATGTCGACAGTGATGGTGGAGAGCGACGTCTGGTCCTTGAGCCATGATTGCTGGGACTTCAGTGAGTCGAGTTCCGCCTGACGGGTGGTCAACTGTGACTCGATCCAGATGATGTCCTTGATGGACTGGGCCCTCGACAGCAACAACTCGACCCGCCTGAGACTGGCCTGCTGAGCCCGAACCCGGACCTCGGTGTCGATCACCTGGGTGGTCACGTCCTCGCTGCCGCGGTTCGAGGCGCGAAGCTCGGCCGTGGTCTCGAGCTCGGTCATCGCGGCGGCGAACTTCGCGCTCGGTACGCGGACCACGAGTCGGGCATACGACGTGGTGCCGTCGTCGTCGGTCTCGGTGTTCTCCTCGCTCACGCTGCCCTGCTGCGCATCGACCACCCGTTGCACGTCGCGTCGGGCCTGGGCGACGTCCGGACTACGCAGTGAAACGGTGCCGGTGGAGATCACCGCCCGCTGCTGTGCGGGGGTCGCCTCGTCCGATGCGGTCGCCTTGGGGGAGACCTGGCTGCTGAGTGCTGAGCGATCGGACATCGTCGAGTCGGAGCCCATCGGCGCGGAGGACGCCTCTGAGGACGGTGCGTCGACGTCTCCGGCTGCTGCGTCGGACGTGCCGGCCATCGTCCCCATGTCCGAGGACGACGAGCAGGCCGCCAACGCGGCCGTCATGGCGATCGCGGTGAGGACTCCTGCGAAGCGGGTGCGAGTGGTCATGTCGTTGGGACGGCGCCTGCCCC
Organism: Propionibacteriales bacterium; assembly: GCA_038242265.1. Lineage (GTDB taxonomy): Bacteria > Actinomycetota > Actinomycetes > Propionibacteriales > Nocardioidaceae > Nocardioides. Next base: position 11,379 of record JBBSSH010000031.1, on the reverse strand, counting down.
CGAGGCGGTTCCCTGTCGATCCGAGATCACTCGACCGTGGTCGTCAGCCCGCAGTGATCGTGATGCTCCTCTTGGCTGTCTTCTTGGTGGAGGCCGCCTTCTTGGCAGCGGTGGCCTTGGTGGTGGCCTTGGTGGTGGCCTTGGCGGTGCTCTTGGCAGTGCTCTTGCTCTTGCCCTTGACGCGCACGTTGAGATGGTTGCCGACCGTGGCTGTCTCCAGGTAGGGCTGCTTCTCCACCAGCGAACCCAGTCGACTGTCGCCGTAGTTGCGCGGGTCGAAGGACGGATGCGTACGGCGCAGATGGTCACCGATGGTCGACAACCGTGCCCAGTCGTCGTCACCGGCCACCGCGTTCACGGCCTTGGTGAGGGCACTCTGCAGGTTGACCTCGGGTACGGGGACGGCGTCGGCCTCGGCCTCCGGACCTCGCTCGCTCTTCGACTCAGGAGTGACGGGATCCGGCTCTGGCTCCACCTCACCCAGCACCTCCAGCTTGATGAACTTGTCGCAGGCGTTCTGCAGTGACGCCGGAGTCTTGGCTCCACCGAGGCCGTAGACGACCTTGCCCGACTCGCGCAGGCGCAGCGCGAGACTGGTGAAGTCACTGTCACTGGTGACCAGGGCGAAGGCCTCGACGTTGCCGGCGTAGAGCAGATCCATCGCATCGATGATGAGGGCCGAGTCGGTGGAGTTCTTGCCCCGGGTGAAGGCTGCCTGGTGCATCCCGCGGATGGCACGGGCGTTCAACTCCTTGCTCCACCCGCTGAGGTGCGGGGACGACCAGTCGCCGTAGGCGCGCTTGATCGTCGCATTGCCGTATTTGGCGATCTCTTCGAGCAACGCCTCGGCGTAGCGGTGCGAGGTGTTGTCGGCGTCGATCAGCACCGCGATCCGGTCAGAGCTCATGTTGGCGTCCACGACGGCAGCCTAAGGCGTGGAGGACTGGGCTGCAGTGCGGAGATCTGTGTCCTGACGGTGTCGGGTCTCTGGCAGGCTGGAGGGGTGCGCGATGTCGTGGTGGTCGGTGGTGGAGTGGCAGGCCTGGTTGCTGCCCGAGAGCTCGCGGCGACCGGCCGTGACGTGCTGCTGCTGGAGGGCAGCGGGCAGATCGGGGGCAAGTTGTGTACGGCCGAGGTCGCCGGCCTCACCGTCGATGTGGGTGCCGAGGCCATGCTGGCCCGACGTCCAGAGGGCCTCGATCTCGTGGCTGGCCTGGGAGCGCAGGTCGTGCACCCCACGAGCGCCACCTCCGGTGTCTGGTCGCGGGGGGCATTGCGGGAGATGCCTCGTTCGCTGATGGGTGTCCCTTTCGACCGGGACCGGCTCGCCGAGACCGGCCTGCTCAGCCCAGAGGGGCTGGCCCGTGCCTGTGTCGAAGTCGCCAGTGAGGTGCCCGACGACATTTCGGTGGGCGACCTCGTCGCTGCCCGGCTGGGTGACGAACTGGTCGACCGACTGGTGGAGCCCCTGCTTGGTGGCGTCTACGCCGGGCATGCCCGCGACATCTCGGCTGCCGCGGCCGTCCCCCAACTGTTGGCGCTGGCTCGTCGAGGATCGTTGCTCGACCAGGTGGCCGCGCTGCCGACGGCTGCAGCGCCCACCTCCGCCACCCCGGTCTTCGCCAGCCTCGTCGGTGGCATGGGCGTGCTGCCCGAACTGATCCGTGACGGCGGGGGTTTCGAGGTCCGTACGAGCACCACGGTGCGTGAGGTGCGCCGCACAGCCTCGGGCTGGACGCTGACGGTGGGGCCCACGACCGCACCCGAGTCGATCGACACGGCGGCTGTCGTGCTGGCCACCCCCTCGGCGCCGACAGCACGGCTGCTCGCCGAGGTGGCACCCCGGGCGGCTGCAGAACTCGCCGCGATCGAGGCAGCGAGCGTTGCCGTGGTGACGCTGGCCTTTCGTGCCCAGGACGTCGCAGACTGGCTGTTCGAGCGCTCCGGCTTCCTGGTGCCGCCCATCGAACAGCACACCATCAAGGCAGCGACGTTCTCCTTCGCCAAATGGGGTTGGGTGCGCGACCTCGACCCGGACGTGATCGCCCTGCGCACCTCGATCGGGCGCCACGGTGAGGTGACGGCGCTGCAGGTCCCCGATGCCGGCCTCGTGCGTGCGTCGCTGGCCGACCTCCGCAGCATCGTCGGCATCACGGCGTCCGTGGTCGACTCGCACGTCCAGCGGTGGGGCGGCGGACTGCCGCAGTACGCCGTCGGCCATGTCGCCCGGGTTGCCCGGATCCGGGCCGCCGCCGACCTGCCCGGGCTCGCACTGTGCGGGGCGGCGTACGACGGAGTCGGCATTCCGGCCGTCATCGGCTCGGCCCGCCGGGCAGCGACCCAGATCGTGGTGTCCTAGATCACAGGGGCACAATGACAGGCATGAGCAAGGCGGCCCGGACCAGGGAAATCAACGACACCATCCGCTACACGATGTGGTCGGTCTTCAAGTTGCGCGACGTGCTCGGTGATGCCGACCGCGCCGGTGAGGCAGCCGGGGTGGACGCACTCATCGACGACCTGGCCGCCAAGGATGTCATCGTCCGCGGCCTCTACGACGTCAGCGGGCTGCGCGCCGATGCCGACCTGATGGTGTGGTGGCACGCCGAAACCTCCGAAGAGCTCCAAGCGGCCTACAACGCCCTGCGACGCACCGCGTTCGGTAGCCGACTGGAGCCGGTCTGGTCGCAGATGGCGCTGCACCGCCCGGCCGAGTTCAACCGGTCCCACGTCCCGGCCTTCCTCGCCGACGAGCGGGTGCGCCCGCACGTGGCCGTGTATCCGTTCATCAGGTCCTACGAGTGGTATCTCCTCGAGGACAACGAGCGCCGTCGACTGCTCGCCGAACACGGCAAGATGGCCCGCGACTATCCCGACGTACGAGCCAACACGGTGCCGAGCTTTGCACTGGGTGACTACGAGTGGATCCTGGCCTTCGAGGCCGACGACCTGTCCCGCATCGTCGACCTCATGCGTCACCTGCGTGGTTCCGAGACCCGCCGCCACGTGCGCGAGGAGGTGCCGTTCTACACCGGCGCCCTCGTCACGGCGGCCGATCTGATCGCTCGTCTGCCGTGACTGCGGCCCACCGTCGGAACTGTGGGCCGACCCCAGGCGTCGTACCAGTATGAGGATCTCTGCTGCCTTCGCTGCCCTGACGCTGACTGCTGCCCTGTCCGCCTGCTCGGCCGACACCGACACTGACAAACGTGCCGTCGACCCGAGTGCTGGCACCGACGCCACTGCTGCGCCGACGCCGGTGGCGGACGGATCGGTGAGCACCACCGGGCTGGTGACCGTGCTGAAGGCTGGCGCTTCTCCGCAGATGTGTCTGGGTGCGATCGCGGAGTCGTCCCCTCCGCAGTGCACCGGACGCGAAATCGAGCTGGAGGGGCTCGCCTGGAGTCCTGCCGACCTGGAACAGGCGGGAGGTGTGGAGTGGGGGTCCTACGCCATCACCGGGACCTTCGACGGAACGATCTTCACCGTCACTGATTCGATCCCGGCGGCGCTCTACGACGTGGCCGCCACGCCCGATCCGGCCCCACTGGCAGCGGCCTGTGATTCGCCCGCCTCCACCGATCCTGACCTGGCGAGTCCGAAGGCGCTGGACGCGACCATGACAGCGGTGGCTGCGCTCCCGGGCTATGCCTCGGTATGGCTCACCGGCAAGACCATCAATGTCGCAGTCACCGAGGATGCGGCCGGCGCGGAAACCACACTCCGGGAGACCTGGGGCGGTCCGCTGTGTGTGACCACCGCCGAGCACACCGAGGCTGAACTCAACGCCATCGGCCAGGAGATGCAGGCGGGCGTGCCGTCGCTGCTGTCCAGCAGTTCACCGCAGGCCGACGCCATCGAGGCCGAGGTCGTGTTCGACGACGGCTCGATCCAGGCCTGGGCAGACAAGACGTACGGCAAGGGCCTGGTGAGAATCACCTCGGCGCTGGTGCCCGCCTGACCGAAAGGTCGTTCGGCCCGACCATCGTCGGGCCGAACGGTGAGCTCAGACCTTCTCGTGGTGCGTGAGGCTGATCGAGTTGATGCAGAAGCGGTCACCGGTGGGCGTCCCGACTCCGTCGGGGAAGACATGACCCAGGTGTGAGCCACACGTGGCGCACCGGACCTCCACCCGCTTCATGCCGTGGGAGACGTCCTCGATGTATTGCACCGTGTCGGTGATGGGCTGGTAAAAGCTCGGCCACCCACAGCCGGAGTGGAACTTGGTCCCGCTGGTGAACAACTCCGACCCGCAGCCCTTGCAGGAGTAGGTGCCCTCCGGGTCGGCCTCGTTGTATTCGCCCGAGAAGGGGCGTTCGGTGCCGGCCTGGCGCAGCACGGCGTACTCCTCCGCGCTCAGCTCGGCACGCCACTGTTCGTCGGTCTTCTCCACCTCGTAAGCCATGGCGCTAGCGTACGAGGCATGGCGAAAGCGTCGCAGGCTCACATTCAAGCGGGCGAGCGTGAAGTCCGGATCTCCTCCCCGGAGCGGGTGATCTATGAGGCGACCGAGTCCACCGGCGAGGTCACCAAACTGATGGTGGCGCAATATTTTGTCAGCGTCGGTGATGCGCTGATGCGGGGCCTGCGCGAGCGGCCGACGGCGTTGGAACGCTGGACGTCAGGAGTGCGCCCCGGCATGAAGCTTGCGACAGGGCCGGGCGATCGCAACGCCGATGCCTTCTACCAGAAGCGGGTGCCGAAGGGTGCCCCCGACTATCTGCAATCGGTGGAGATCACCTTTCCGTCCGGGCGCACTGCCGAGGAGATCTGTCCGACCGAGATCGCGGTGCCGGTGTGGTGCGCCCAGATGGGCACCCTGACCTTCCACCCGTGGGCGGTGCGGCGCACCGACGACCCCACCTCGTTGGACCACCCCGACGAGCTCCGGATCGACCTCGACCCGCAGCCGGGCACCACCTTCAGTGACGCCGTACGCGTGGCCGGGGTGGCTCGCGAGCTGCTGGGCGATCTGGGGATGACCGGCTTTGCGAAGACCTCGGGCAACCGCGGCATCCACCTCTACGTCCGCATCGAGCCGCAGTGGGATTTCAGCGATGTCCGGCACGCGGCAATCGCGTTCGGTCGCGAGCTGGAGAAGCGCGACGACGGCGTCACGACCGCCTGGTGGAAGGAGGAGCGCGGGGCACGGATCTTCGTCGACTTCAACCAGAACACCCGCGACCGCACCATCGCCTCGGCCTACTCCCTGCGCCCGCTCCCGGGTGCGCCGGTCTCGACGCCGGTGTCGTGGGACGAACTGGCCACCCTGACCTCGCCGGCAGGTCTCACGCTCTTCAGCGTGCCGGAACGGTTGGCCGACGGTGACCCGTGGGAAGCGATCAACGAGGTGCAGCACTCGTTGGAGCCGCTGCTCGAGTTGTGGGAGGAGCATCCGGTCGAGCTCAACTACCCACCCGACCATCCCAAGATGCCCGGTGAGCCGCCGCGCGTACAGCCCTCGAAGAAGGTGGAGTCCCACTGGGACTCCGACGGCCATCGGGTCCCGCCTGAGCGGTGAGTGAGGCGGGTTCTCCGACGTACGAAAACAGCTTCACTCACCGCCACCCGGCGCCCACGTGTGGGGGCGGTGACCAGGGCCGATTTTCTGTACCCTCAAAACAGCCTCACTCACCGCTCAAGCGGGAGCTCCCACGGCGCAGCGATGGGGAAGTACGCCTGCAGGAAGTCGAGCAGCAACCCGTCGGCACGGTCCTCGTCGAAAGCTGAGACGTGGTTGTCCGCGACACAGAAGAAGTCCCGGTCCCGTTTCATCATGGCTTTGAGCTGAGCGGGCAACTGTTGGTGGCCGAGGTCGACATAGCCGTGGTGGGCACTTGCGCGGAAGGCCTGCCCGGTGATCAGGCCGTAGGTCTGGGCAAACGACGAGAGCAGCGACAGATCGGTCTCGGAGCGGAACGGTGCGTGGGTCGTGCGCTCCACCGCGTCCGGAAAGGCCAGCGGGATCTGTGTCAGGACCGAGCGACGCTGGGGGTGCGGGCTGTGCATCATCGTCTGGGTCAACGCGACACCGAATGCTTCGCTCAGCACCCGACGATTGTTCTGGGCCGCGGTGAGGTAGGGACGGTCGTCGGTGCCGGGCAGGCCCACGGCGCGGTGGTCGGCGACGAAGGCGGCGTAGTGACCGCCGGGTGCGAAGAAGTGCTCCTTGCGCCGTGGCCGGCCGAGGAAGACGTCGTCGTTGACATAGACGAAGTGCTCAGCGAGGTCGGGCACGGCGTGCAGCCGTGTCTCGATCGCGTGGGAGTTGAAGGTCGGCAGCGCGGACGCGGGCAGGATGTCGCGGTGGTCGACCACGCGGATCGATGGGTGCAAGGTGTCGAGCCACGCCGGCACCTGGCCGGCGGTGACGAGGTGGATGCGACGCACCCACGGGGCGAACAGGTGCAGGCTGCGCATCGAGTAGCGCAGTTCGTCGCGGCTGCGGTAGCGCGCGGCGCCGGCAGCACGTTGGCTCGGTGTGCCGCCCAGACCGGTGATCCGCTGGTCGCGGGCAGCAAGCCAGTCCTCGTCGTCACCGTCGACCCAGGTGTAGACCACGTCGACGTCGAAGCACACGTCGTCCACCGTCGGCATCGCCATCAGCTCGAGAGTCGGGGCGCTGACTCCCGCGACCTCAATCGTGGTGCGGGCTGACCCGGCGGGAATGCGGTCACCGAAACGGTTGAGCCCCGGGGCGAGGAGATCGCCCTCGGGTGACTCCTCCCAGAACTGCACGCCGATCGTGGTGTCTTCGGCGAGGACGCCGTCGTGCCCCCCTCGCATGGGCCACGGCTCGACGAAGAGCGAGGCCGTACGGGTCCGGGTGAGGTCGTCGGTCATCGCCGCGATGGTGCCGCGACGCTCTGGCCAGCCCCGCTCGGCGGGATCACGCACCGAGAGCCAGTCGGGAGAGTCCGAAACGGCGAGGGCGGACAGGAACGAGGAGCGTTGAGAGGCGGGGACAACCACGACCGGATGGGGGTCCACACCCCGGGCCGGCAGCACGAACCAGCCGTTTCCGCCGGCCGCAGCGGCGGAGGCCACCACCTGCAGGGCTGCCGTACGCGCCTGGGCGGGTGTGATCTCGGCAGCGGAGGTCGTCTCGGGCAGATCACCCAGCGGGCCGGGGCGCAGACCGTGGAGCACCCGGCGCGGAGCCAGCGGATCGGCGCGGCGCGCGCGAGCCTGGCGGAAGACCTCGACCCAGCGGCGAGCCAGATCGCCCGCGTCCCACGCCGAGGAGCGAGCGAATGCACCCGTGCCGAGTCGGGAACGCAGAGCGTCATCGGTCGCGATCCGCAGCATTGCGGCCGACAGCGCCGCCTTGGAGCCCGGCGGCACGAGCAGGCCGTCGACGTCGTGGGTGATCATCTCGCGGGGTCCGGACGGGCAGTCGTAGGAGAGCGGTGGCACCCCCGCCGACATGGCCTCCTGCAGCACGAGGGGATAACCCTCGCCGCGGGAGGCCAGCACCGCGACGCTGGCCCGGGCCCACTCAGTCGTCATGTCTGAGGTGGTGCCCGGCAACTCGACGCGACCCGCGAGGTCGAGTTTGCGCACCTGGGCAGCGAGGTTGTCGGCGCGGGGGCCGTCGCCCCAGATGCGCAGCGTCCAGTCCGGAATCTCGTCCTTGATCCGCCAGAACGCGTCGACGAGGTGCTCGAACTGCTTCTCGGGGGCGAGCCTTCCGGCGGTGACGAAGGTCTTCTGGTCCAACGCCGAACGCGGCTGGTGCTCGGCAGGGAGAGGGTTGGGTATCACCAGAAGTTCGGGGGCAGCGCCGCCGAGGCGCCCGGCCAACCAGCGCGACATCGACTCGGTGAGGGAGACCACGATGTCGGCGCGGGGTGCGAATTCGAGCAGCGCGCCCAGATCGTTGACCCGGCTCGAGGAGGCGCGATGCTCCTGGTGCACCAGGGCCACGTCAGGGGGAGCGAGCTGCGCGACGACTGCGAGGAGTTCAGGTGTCGTGGTGACGATGACGTCGGCATCGAGGCTGGCAAGGTGCTCGCGCAGTGTGGCGTCGGTGAGGGCGCTGAAGGAGGCGTCCCAACTGCGCGGAATGAGGACTGACTCACGCGTGGCCAGCTCGTCGGGGTGGCGTCCGGAGACGGCGACGGGTCGGGGGCCCCGTACGTCGACGAGGTAGGTGACCTCCAAACCCTCGGCGAGGGCGTAGTGGGTGCCCGAACCGCTGCGGGTGACGCTGAGGATGTGGACGCGATGGCCCTCGCCCAGCGAGAGCAGGGCATTGGCCTGGGCGATCCCCGAGCGCGCGGTGCCACCCATCCCATCGGCGTTGAACAGCACGAAGACGATGTCGAGCGGGCCGTCGCGGCGGGTGCGGCGCACGGCGCTGCGCACCTTGTCGGTCAGTGCCACGTGTGCCTCAGTCCTGCTGGGAAGGTGTTCGTTCCGGTCGCCTCGATCTTAGGGCTCAGCGAGGGCCGATAGGGTGATCCGCATGCCGACGTCCCCCCCGCAGCAGGGCACTCCACTGGTCCTGGTCTCCGGTTCCGGTCGCAGCGGCACCAGTTCGCTGGCCGGTGCGCTCAAGCGCCTGGGGCTGCACGTGCCGCAGCCCGAGGTGGAGCCGTCGCAGACCAATCCACGCGGCTTCTACGAGCCCCAGTGGGTGATCGACTTCCACAAGCGCCACCTCAAGGAACTCGCGCTCCACAACATCGACAGTCGACCCGACGCGGTCGACCTGGTCGCAGAACTTGTCGCCTCCGGCGTACCGACTCGTGAGCTCACCGAGTGGCTCTCCACCCAGCTCGACCAGAATCAGCTCGTCATCAAGGACCCGCACGCCTTCTGGTTCGCCCGGGTCTGGGACGAGGTGAGCCGCGATGTCGGTGCCGATCTGCGCTGGCTCACCGCGCTGAGGCACCCGGCCGAGGTGGTCGGCTCGCGCGACATCGCCTATCTCTCCAGCCAGCCCGACGAACTGCGACTGGTCAAGGAGACCTCCAACGTCGCCGGGTGGGTGCACGCAGCGCTCCTCACCGAGAGAGCCGGACGTGGGCACAAGCGGGCGTTCATCCGTTACGTCGATCTCCTCGATGACTGGCGAGCCGCCCTGACGCCGGTCCAGCGGCAGTTGGACCTGACGTTCAACACCGATCTCGCCGAGAGTGAGCACCACGACGTCGACGACTTCATCGAGCCCACCATGCGCAAGTCGCACCTCACCTGGGAGGACGTCCGAACGCCGGCGTGGCTGCGCGAGGTCGCCGAAGAGGTGTGGGAACTGCTCGGTGCGCTCACGGCCGACCCGACCGAGGAGGCGGTCATTGCGCGGCTCGACGAGATCCACGAGCAGTACGTCGAGCGGTACGCCGACGCGGTCGCCCTCACCTATGACCACACCCGCGCCGAGTCGGTACTTGCCGGACGTGAGGCGCGCGAGGCCCAGCGCGGCAACATGGTGCAACTGCGGCGTGAGCTGCAGCAGGCGCGACACCCCACGGGGCAGGCTCCGCGGGAGGTGGGTGCGCGCGAGGCGTCCCGGCTGCTCGCGGGCGCAGTTTCACGGCGTCTTCGCCGAGGCTGATCTGTGGGGTAGTCCACAACGATCCGGTCGTGTAAAAACGGAACTCACGACGTCATTGTTGTGGACTACCGCGGGGATCAGAGTCCGGTGACGCCCTCGCCAAAGCCGGCCTGCTCGTCGAAGGTCTCGTGCTCGATCAGATGCAGGACGGGAACGCCCAGCTTGCGGCGGGCGCGCGAGCTCCAGTCGACGTGGAAGAACTCCGCCACCACATGGGGGCGGGTCAGGATGATCGCTTCACGAGCATCCACCTCGGCCACCAGCGCGGCGAGCGCGTCGACCGGCGGTTCGGAGGTCACCGAGCCCACGGCCCGGCCGCCCGCGGCCTCCAGCGCCGAGAGACTCGCGTGGAGCTCGGCAGAGGACGTCTCCTGGCACTCGCGACGCAGTGCTTCGATGTCGACCTCGTTCATCGCCAACGCCGGGGCCGCCATCAGGTCGCCGGCACCGAGGGTGCCGAGCGTTGCCTCGATGCGTGCTGCAGCATCCTCCAGAGGCACCAGGACGTGGTAGATCACCTGGTCCGTGATCGCCTCGTGCAGCGAACGCACCTGCCGGGCATCAGCGTCGGTGAGCTCCTGCTCGACCAGCAGCACCACGTCGTAGGTGCCCTGGCCGTCGTGGATGTTGTCGTTGGTCTGGCTCATCATTCGCCTCTTCCGTCGGTGCTCAGGATTTTGGTGAGGTCATAGCCCGCAGGCTCCTCGAGCTGGTCGTAGCCGCAGCTGAGTGGATCACGGTCGGGTCGCCACCTCTTGAAGTGGGCCGTGTGTCGGAAACGTCGACCCTCCATGTGGTCGTACTTGACCTCAAGGACCCGGTCGGGTCGCAGTGGGGTGAAACCGAGGTCCTTGCCGGCGCTCCACCTGCTCTGGGTGCCCGGGATCCGGTCGGGGTTGGCGATCGCCCCCTGCGTCCAGGCAGCCCAGGGGTGATCGGCCGCATCGATGACCAGCGCAGCGAGTTCCTCGATCAGTTCGGCACGGCGTACGGCCGTGAAACTGGCAGAGACACCGATGTGTTGGAGGTGTCCGTCAGCGTCGTAGAGGCCCAGGAGCAGGGAGCCGAGCAATGGCGCCTCCGGGGTTGAGGTCTTGTGCTCGCGATAGCCGGCCAGCACGACGTCGGCGGTTCGTTCGTGCTTGATCTTGAGCATCGTCCGCTTGTGTTGCTCGTAGGGGGCGCCGAGAGGTTTGGCGACGACGCCGTCCAGGCCCGCGCCCTCGAACTGATGGAACCACCGCTCGGCCTCCTCGACGTCCGTGGTCGTGCGCGTCAGATAGCAGCGCCCACTCCCGTCCAGCCCGCCGAGCGCCTCGACGAGGGCGGCTCGTCGCTCGGCGAACGGTCGCTCGACGTAGGAGATGTCATCCCATGCCAACAGGTCGAAGGCGACGAAACCGGCTGGCGTCTGCGCGGCAAGCTTCTCGATCCTGCTCGCGGCAGGATGGATGCGCTCCTGCAGCGTCTCGAACTCGAGCCGCCAGCCGTCCGGACCCTTCAGCCCGACGAAGAGTTCGCCGTCCAGCACGATGCGCTCGGGCAGTCGTTGACGCAGCGCCTCCACGACCTCAGGGAAATAGCGGGTCAGGGTTTTCGTGTTGCGGCTGGCCAACTCGACCTCATCGCCGTCCTTGAAGACCAGGCACCGAAAGCCGTCCCACTTGGGCTCGAAAATCAGCCCGCCGTACTTCTCCGGGTCGGGGATGCCGCTCACGCTCTTGGCGAGCATCGGCTGCACCGGCGGCATCACGGGAAGATCCACGCCACCGACCCTAGCGGCGAATGGCCGGTCCGGGCAGTGCGCTCTCCGTCGACGG
>JBBSSH010000030.1:0-38446 GCA_038242265.1 Propionibacteriales bacterium | reverse complement strand
GACACCGGGCTCACGGCTCCTGGCGACGCGGACCACGTCGTCGCGGAACTCTTTGGGGTAGGGCTTTGTCACGGTGAACATCCTTCCAGCCAACCCAGCGGGTTAGACCGATTGGTTGTCACCTATCCGTGCAGCAGACCCCGCTGTTGCAAGATTTTGCCGCAAGCCAGAGCGCCGCTACGAGTATGGGAGTCGCAAACGCCGAGCGCTCACACGCCGGCACCACAGCACAAGTAGTGCACGCTTAGCAAAGCGTGCGGGCACCGACCGTCGCGCCAACTCAGATGTTGCCGGCAGCCTCATCCGGCGTCGCCTCGTGGCCCTTGCGTCCAACTGTGCGGCGTAGTTCCTTCATCTCCGCTTCGAAGACATGACGCTTCCCAGCGATCAGCTCGTCGATCGCACGCTGCTGGATGCCTTTGGCCTCTGCGTAGTAGCCGTCGTCGTAGGCCTCGACCATCTGAAAAGACCACAGGCCGGGGAGGGGGTTACGCCCCAGGACTCCGCGGTCCAAGGCATCCGCGATGTCGTCGTGGCCCGCGTCGCGGATCATGGCGGTGGCTTCTTCCAACGTCGTTTCGGCACTGCCACACAGCCGGTGAAAGGCATAGAGGTGACCACGAGCGTCCTCGATGTGGTCAAGCGCGGCGGACAGTTTGCCGAGGGCCTCAACGGTGGCATCGGTGACTCCGTCAGGGCGGCGGTGCTCGGGGGCAGGTTGGTCATTCACCCGGCAATTATCATCAGCAGCGGGCTGTTTGACTACCGTGTCCGAGCAGTTTTCCACGGGATGCCCGGGCGGCCTCTGGCGTCTCGCCCGTCGCTAACGCGGACATCGAAATCTTTGCTCGCGAGGATCGGTTCTCGTCGCCAGATTGTTCACCGGGGTCGTCCGTAGGCCGTGTTCGAGCGCCCACAGGACGGCTTGGCTGCGGCTGGATACACCGATCTTGCGGTAGCAACTGCGGATGTAGGACTTGATCGAGTTGTTGGCGAGGCACAGTTGTTGGGAGATGTCGTCATTCGACAGTCCCTTGGCGATCAACGTCAGCACCTGTGTCTCACGTGGAGTCAGGCTCTCGACTGGGTCAACGATTTTGACGCCGCTCGGATCGAGCAAGGGGGAGACCACCACCTGATCCTCGTGCACCTTGAGCGGTGCAGTGACCAACTCGTCTCCCCGCAGTTTCTTGGAGAGATATCCCGCGGCTCCCTGGCCGATGACGTCGCGAGCGACCCATGGGTGGAAGTTCCAGGTGTAGACGACGACCTTGCGGATGCGGGGATCAGCGACCAGGCGGCGGAGCAGAGGACGGTCTGTGTTGTCCGCACTGAACGTGTCGTACAGCGCCACATCGACAGGTCGCCCGGTCGCCCCGGCCAGGTCGACGATCTCGAACTGGTTGCTGTGGTGCCGCACCATCGCTGCGACTCCACGCATCACCACTTCGTCGTCGTTGATCACAGCGAGTCGCAGCATCATGGCCTACTCGAAACTGGAAGGTCCGCACCAGCACTCTGGGCGGAAGTTGGCTTGGGCGTAGTTCACCGTACAGAGCGAGTGGAGCGGTGCTGGTGCCGTCGGGCGGTTCAGCCTTTCGGAGCCAGATAGCGCGCTCTCACAGTGAATCGGTCGACGTCGAAGGAGTCGTCGCCCGTGGTCTCGAACCACCAGAGCGCACCTGGGGGAAATTCCTCCAGACCCCAATCGTCGGCGAGTTGCCCGAACCCGAGGGACGGCTTCTTGATCCACGGGGTCCGCGCACCACTGCTCGAGGTGATCGTGCTACCCCCATCACCACCATTGGCCGAGAGGGTCGCGGGGTCGCTCTCGCCGGGGGTGGTCGATGCCCCGGAGAAGCCGACGCGGATCGCGTCGACGCCGCGAATGGCGTCAGGGATGGGAAGGAAATGTCCGCTCGAGGCGGATTTATCAGTGGGTGCGGATTCTTCCCACGGATAGGGCTCGCACACGCCCGATTGGAAGGTCAGCCCACCGGGGAACTGGCTGCTGCCCTTGACGGTGCCGCAAGTCCGCGTCGATCCGCAACCGTTTGCGCTATCAAAATCGCAGTTGTGCATCCGCCGGGCTTCGTCCGGAACCACCTCAGTCTTCGTGGTGCGCCACACCAACCGGTCGGCCGAGACCCATATCTTGAGTGGCTTGCTGTGCCCCACGTTGCCGATCCACTCGGCCCCGGACACGATGGCGACGTATCGCCCCGGCTTCAGCGGCCGACCTTGCTGGTCGCGGGCGTCCCACGACAAGCGGCCCGATTCGCCGAGCGTCGACAGTTTGCGGCGTAGGACGACGTCCCCGTGCCGCTGCCGGATCGTCAGGACGCCACGTTTGACGTAGCGGGAAAAGACGTCGAGGCCGATGGCGTCGTGGACCTGCACAGAACGTGGGTAGACGCTCGCTGGCTCTCGGAAATAGTCTTGGAGGACGACCGAGGCATCGAAACTGAGGTCGATCTCCACATTCGTATCGGCGGTTCCGGAGGTTGTCCCCAACTGGATGTCATAAACCCCTTCGCGGGCCACCTTTCCGTTCGGCAGCTTGCCGTCCCACGTCCACACGTGACGTCCAGCAGGAAGCTCTCCCAGCGACTGCGTGAACATCGTGCGCTCGTCGAGCACCACCTCGATGTCCACGCGACTTGCCTCGGACAGGGTGAAGGGACGACGGGCCAGGTCTCGTACGCCGTCGCCGTTGGGCGAGAACGTCAACCACGACTTTCCGAGGAACTCTGGCGGTTCCGGTGTGCTCGCGCTGGCGGCTACCGGTGTGAACGTCGCGATCGCGAGGGCCAGAGTGGTGGCCACCACCGAGGCCGGGCGTCGCAACGCCCCGAGAGTCATCATGGCGGCAATCTACAACGACCCAGTCGGAGCAGGTTCCGGCGGCCGCGTGGCCACAAACTCCTGATTTGTTGCCCGGTGCAACCCTGATGACGTGAAGATCTTGGTGACCGGTGCGACCGGGTATGTCGGTGGACGGCTGGTGCCGCTGCTGCTGGAGCACGGCCACGACGTGCGTACGACGACGAGCAGCCCGGACCGCGAACCGCCGTGGTGGGGTGATCGCGTCGAGACAGTCATCATGGACGCGCTCGACGCCGACCAGGTCACGTCCGCCTGCGAGGGCGTGGAGGCGGTCTACTACCTGATCCACGGGATGAGTGGCGACGACTTCGCGCAGACCGATCGCGCGGCAGCCACGAACCTCGCGGATGCCGTGCGCGCCCAGGGCGTCGAGAAGATCGTCTACCTCTCCGGGATCGTGCCCGACATCGAGGACGACGACCTCTCCGAGCACATCCGGTCGCGCCGCGAGGTCGAGCAGCTCCTCAGCGAGAGCCCGGCGACCGTGGTCGTCCTGCGCGCGGCGGTGCTTCTCGGCAGCGGATCCACGTCGTTCGAGATCATCCGACAGGTCAGCGAGCGGATGCCCGTGCACACCATCCCCACCTGGATGGACTCCTTGGTGCAGCCCATCGCGGTCGTCGACGCGTTGGCCGCCTTGGTCGGCGCGCTGGATTACACCGGTCCCTCACGCCACTTCGACGTCGGCGGGCCCGAACGGCTGCGCTACGGCGCACTGCTCGACTCCTACACCACCCACGCGGGGCTCACCCGACCCCAGATCCAGGTCCCCCTGCTGCCGACCGCGCTCGTCGGGACGCTGGTCGGCAGCCTCACCGACGTGCCGCGTCCCACCGTCGAGGCGCTCGTCGAGAGCCTGCGCCACGACATGATCGCGGCGGACGACACCTTCCAGGAGGTGCTCCTGCCTGACGGGTATCGCCTGGTGGGGCTGGACGAGGCCTTCCGTCGTGCCCTTGCGCCGTCCTCGCCCGAGCCCTCAGGTGCGGACCCGATGGGGCCGTTGCCTCAGGACCCGGCCTGGGCCAACGGCGGCGACGAACGACCTCTTGTCGCGAAGGCGGTCGACGCGGTCAAGGACATCCTGCCGGGCTCCTGAGCGCAGACGAGGAGCGTCAGATCAGGAGATGACGGCGTCGATGGTCTTTTTGAGTGCGCTGGGCTGGGAGGGACGCCGTGGAGCGTGGTCCTTCGCGTCCAGCAGTTCTTGTCCGATCTCCTGAAGAACCTTGCGTCCAAGACCGTCGCGGACCTGCGGGAACCAGTCCTTCTCCTCCTCATCGATGTGATGGGTGACATTCTCGATGAGCAAGGTGGTCTTGGCGGTGAAGCGCTCGTCGGATGCCGACATGGCAGCCAGTTCGACGACCAGGACATCGGCGACGTGGTGCTCCTCGTAGGATTCGAGGATGTCGTCCTCCAGATCCGGGAGGAGCTCACGGACCCGCGGATACATCACTTCATTCTCGATGTAGGTGTGGATCGTGAGAAGTTCGATGATCCGATCGACGACTCGCTGCTTGCTCTTCTCGGCGTTGTCGCCAAGTTTCTGGAACTCGGCGAACGCCTGCTTGATCTCGCGGTGGTCATCCTTGAGCACGACGATGGCGTCGGTGGACTTGGAGTCGGTACTGGACATGGGCGAGCCTCCTGGAGCAGTCAGAAAAGTGGTCACTCCAAGGTAACGCTGAGCGCAGGCAACTCCCGTTATCGGACACCTTTACGGGTGAGGGAGTCATCCTCGCGCCAGCAGCGAGGCGTGCCGGCGCAAAAACTCCGCCAACGCCCCCGGATCGCGCCGAGGCTATGGTGGGACAGCGGCCCCCATGACGCACCTTCCCTCTCGGTGGACGAGATCCCGGGGAAGGGCGTGTTCGCCGCAGGAAGTCGAGTGTGTGATGGCGAACATGAGTCGCACCGAGAAGTCCGCCGACATGCCGGCGCCGACATCGTCCGAGCGGGAAGGCCCCCAGCACGAGCACGAAGTTGCGGCGGCTGAGGCTGCTGTCGCAGTTGACCGGACTCTGGCTGCGGTTGCTGCTGCTCGAGCCCTCACCGCAGACGCCGCAGCACACGCCATCGACGATCGAATGATGGCAGGACGTGCTGCCGAGAAACTCGTGGCGGAGGCTGCCGTCCAGGATGCCGTTGCGACTCAGTCACTGGCCGAGGATGCGGCCGCTCTCGTCCGCACTGCTGCTGAGCAGGCAGCAGCCTACGATCGGCGCTCCGCGAGCCCTGGCGACCCCAGGACGCTGGAGCGGGCCGCGCGCACTGCAGCCACTGTCGAGGCAGCGGCGGCGGCGGTCCGCGACGAGACGACTGCGCTCGCCTCGCTGGTCGCGCAGGCGGTGGCAACGACTGCTGAATGGGTGGCCATCACCCGTCTCGCTCTGGAGCGCACCATCGCAGCAGACGTCGCCGACACCGCTGCCGCAGTGGAAGTGCAAGCGACGACCGCGGCTCATCGTGCTGCGGAAGAAACAGCTGACAGGTTGGCTCTCGACGAGAGCAAGAGCGAGTTGCTCGCCACGGTCATCCACGAACTTCGGACTCCCATGACCAGCATCAGCGCCTACACAGAGCTGCTGCAGGACAGTGACGTCACCGTCAAACAACTCAAGCATCTGGACGCCATCGAGAGAAGCGCCCACCGGCTGACTGCGTTGGTCGATGATCTTCTGACCCTCTTCAACCTCGAGCAAGCTACAGCCCAGCACGACTACACGGACGTGGATGTGTGTGCGGCGGTGACAGCTGCCGAGTCGGCGTCGCAAGTGCTGATCGACGCCAAGCCCGTGGACCTCACCTTCGAGGTGCCGTCCACCCCGTTGCTGGTGCGCGGGGATGCTCGAGATCTGGAGTGTCTGGTGTCCAACCTGGTGTCCAACGCGGTGAAGTTCACCGACGCTGGTGGATGGGTCCGCTGCTCGGTGCAACAGACGGACCGATGGGCTCGCCTCGAGGTCAGCGACAACGGGATCGGGATTCCCGAATCCGAGCAGCAACTGGTGTTCACCCGGTTCTTCCGGTCTTCCACGGCACTGGACCACGCGATCCCCGGCACAGGGCTCGGTCTGGCCATCGTTCGAGCGATCGTCAATCGACACGGGGGCACGATTTCGATCGTCTCCGCAGAACAACGGGGTACTACGGTCACGGTCGACCTACCGCTGCGCCAAGTCCCTCCCGAGCCGAACTCGACCCAGTCCAGCCGCGACGAGTCCTAGGCGCCAGGAGCGCCGCCTCGTCGCCCAGTGCCTCAGAGCGTGCGGGCGTCGAGGTGCTCGAGCAGGCGGTGGGAGAACCGCTGACCCATCAGGGCCACGACCCCCTTCATGGCCGCTGACACTGCCGGACGAGCCAGCCCCGGGAACGGCAGGTCGACCGAGATCTCCAGCGACGTGGCCAGGAAAGTGCCGCCGTCGGCGGGGGTGAGCTCGTACCACCCCTCCACGCCGGCCTGCTCCTCACCGAGTCCGGCTGCCGGATCGTGGGTGAACTCGATGCGATTCGGCTCGTCGAAGCTCATCCGCTCGGTGAAGACGAAGGTGAAGCTCTTGCCCAGGACGGGGATCTTGCTCAACTCCCACACCCAGTGCTCGCTGCCCTGGGGGCGCACCTCGCTCAGGAACGGCGTCATCGCGGCGATCTGGTCGGGGTCGGAGAGCGCCGTCCAGATCTGGTCCGCGGAGGCAGAGATCGTGGCGGTGGATTCGGTCTTGGTCGTGAACGTGGCCATGTCAGCGCACCACGTCGTAGCGAGCCAACGAGACACCGTTGCCGTAGGTGGCCTGCTCGATCAACTGAAGCTTGGTCTTTTCTCCCTCACCGAACAGCCGTTTGCCGCTGCCGAGCATGATCGGGAAGACCAACAGGTGATAGCGGTCGACCAGCCCGGCGGCGGCCAGACCCTGCGCGAGAGTGGCGCTGCCGTGCAGGTGAATCTCGCCGCCCTCGGTCTGCTTGAGCGCGGCCACCTCGTCGAGCGAGCCCAGCACCGTGGTGTTGGTCCACTCCGGGTCCGACAGCGTGGAGGAGACGACGTACTTGGGCATCTCGTTGTAGGCCGCGAAGTCCTCCATCGAGGGCCACACCGGCGCGAACTCGTCGTAGGTCTGACGGCCCAGGAGCAGTGCCGTCGCCGCTTCGGTCTCGCGGCCCTTGATCTCGTAGGCGCTCTCGTCGAATTCGACGTCCTGGAACGTCCAGCCGGCATGGGGGTGGTCACCGCCCCCGGGGGAGTCGATGACTCCGTCGAGGGTGATGAACTCGGTGACAACCAGAGTGCGCATGGGTCCAGTCTGACGGGCGGCACCCACAGTGGGCGTCAGCGGCGAGTCGCAGCGTCCAGCAACGAGGCGAGGGCCGCGGGCTGGGTGAACATCGGCCAGTGCCCCGAGTCGATGTCGACCAGTTCGAGCCTGCTGGCGTCGGCGAGCTCGGGCACGTCGCCGGCGTCGATCCATTCCTGAGCCTGGGCGGGGGTGAACTCGGGGCAGACGAGCGTGAGGGGTACGTCGTGGCGGCGGTCATCGGTCCACGTCACGGTGCCCTTGGTGACGCCGACCGGCACCGGGTGGGACTCGGCAGCCACGCGCTCCTTGAGCTCGGCGGACATGTCGTCGGAGTCCGGCCCGGCGAAGGGCTCCCAGCCGGGGAAGGCCACCGCGTCGCCGTCGGCCTCGAAGAAGTCGGCGTAGCTCCCGCCCCCGGTGGTGGGGAAACCACCGATGAGCGCGACTCCCGTGATGGCGTCGGGACGTCGGTCGGCAGCGACCCAGGCCAGTGTGCAGGCAGCCGAATGGCCGACCACGAGCGGCGAGCCGTCGGAGGCGTCCACGGCTGCGATGACCGCGTCAGCCTGCTGGTCGTACGTCGCAGAGCTGGTGCCGTCACCCTGGCCGGGTAGCGTCACGGCGATGCCGTGATGGCCGAGCTTCTCCAACTCTGGCAGCACCTCGTCCCAGGCAGAGCCGTCGAGCCAGAGTCCGGCGATCAAGACGATGTCCATGGTGGTTCTCCTACAAGGTGCTGGTGGATGGGGCCGATACGTCACCCTAGGTCTGGTTGCGGACACTCGGCTTCCGCAACTGCCACCACCTTCTAGATTGACCGCCATGAGCCAGACCAGCCCGACAGCTCGGGCGCTGCGTGTTCTCGACCTGCTGCAGTCGCGTCCGGGGATCACCGGCCATGACATTGCCGCCCGACTCGGCGTCACCGAACGCGCCGCCCGGCGCTATGTCGCGATCCTGCGCGAGGCCGACATCCCGGTGGAGTCCACCCGCGGTCCCTACGGCGGCTACCGGTTGGGTCGCGGCCTGCGCCTGCCGCCCCTCGTCTTCACTGCCACGGAGGCGCTCGGACTGGTGATGGCTGCCCTCGACGGCCAACACGCCGCAGCTGACGCCGATGATCCGGTCGGCTCGGCGCTCGGCAAGATCCTGCGGGTGCTTCCGGAGAATGTCGGACGGCAGGCCGCCGCCATGCGCGAACATGCCCGCGCGGTGCCGGACCGTTTTCCGGCTCGACCCGATCCGGAGATCACGAACACCTTGGTGGCGGCCGTGGCGGACCAGCAACGCCTACGCCTCGGCTATCGCAGCGCGACCGGGACTGCCCGCACCTTCGAGGTCGATCCGTGGTCGCTGGTGGTCCGTTTCGGTCGGTGGTATCTGCTCTGCTTCGCCCACCACGCCGACGCGATCCGTACGTTCCGGGTCGACCGGATCACTGACGTGACCGCACTCGAGCAAACCTTCGAGGTGCCGGTCGGGCTCGACCCGGCGCGCGAGTTGGAGGCCAACCTCGGGCAGGGGTGGGAGTTCGACACCCGGGTGGTCTTCGCTGCCCCGCTTGGCGAGGTCGCGGCGTACGTACGACCGGCGATGGGCCGCCTCGAAGCCTTGGGGGAGGATCGCTGCGTGCTGGTCGGCACCACCAGCAACCCCACGTCGTACGCCGGGGAGTGGCTGGCCAGTGTGCCGCTGCCCTTCACCGTCGAGGGTGGCGCTGAGTTGCGAGCAGCGGTGTCCGCTCTGGCGGAGCGGCTGAGGTCCGCGGTGTGATCCGCCGCAGGCCCCAGCGCGCCGCGCCCCCGCTATGTAACGCGCGGTTAGGTGCGCTTGCGCCCTGTTGCTACCGCGCGTAAGCGCACTTAACTGCGCGTTACATGCACTGCGCGTGACATGCGAGGCGACCAGATCGAGGCGAAGATCTGAGCGGGGTCAAGGAAACAAAGGGCCGTCCCCCAGTCCCTTGCAGCCTAGAGTCGAAGCCATGAGCGAATCTTTCGACGTCATTGTCATCGGTGGTGGAGCCGCCGGGGAGAACGCGGCCGACTACGCCATCCGCGGGTCCGACCGCACCGCCGTGATCGTGGAGGCCGAGCTGCTCGGCGGGGAGTGCTCCTACTGGGCGTGCATGCCGAGCAAGGCGCTGCTGCGGCCCCTCGACGTGGCGGCCGCAGCCAACCACCTCGGCGGCATCCGACAGCCGGTCGAGATCGACCCGACGGCACTGCTGGCGCGCCGCGACACCTGGGTGTCGGGCTATGACGACTCCGGCCAGGTGAAGTGGGCCGAGGGCGCGGGCATCGAGGTGCTCCGCGGACACGGCCGGCTCACCGGCGAACGTACGGTCGAGGTGGTCGCGGACGACGGCACCACCCGGACGCTGACCGCCCGGCATGCCGTGGTGCTGGCCACTGGGAGCGTGGCGTTCGTGCCGGACATGTTCGCCGAGGTGGAGCCGTGGACCTCGCGGGAGGTGACGTCCCTGACCGAGGTGCCCGACCGGATCGCCATCGTCGGCGGTGGCGTCGTGGCGTGCGAGGCAGCGCGTTGGATGCATGCGCTGGGCGCCGAGGTCACCATGCTGATCCGGGACTCAGGACCGCTGCAGCGGGCCGAACCGTTCGCGAGCGACCTGGTCGCCGAGTCGTTGGCCGAGTCCGGAGTGGCGGTGCGCACCGGCGTGGACGTCTCCGCCGCGACTCGCAAGGACGGCGTCGTGACCCTCGACCTGGGCGAGGAGATGCTGGAGGTCGACGAGGTGCTCGTGGCCACCGGTCGCCGGCCCGCGACCGACGACCTCGGCCTGGACGCAGTCGATCTGAAGGCAGACGACCTGGCCGGTCAGGTCAGTGGCGGGCCGTTGCCGGAGTGGCTGCACACCGTGGGCGACGTCAACGGCGAGGCCCCGCTCACCCACTGGGGCAAATATCAGGCTCGCCACGTCGGCCGGGTGATCGCAGCAAGGGCAGAGAATCGGACGGAGCCCACCTGGCCCGAAGCGCCGGTCCCGCAGGTGGTCTTCACCGACCCGCAGGTCGCCTGGGTCGGCCTCACCCTGCGTGAGGCCGAGGACGCCGGACTCGACGTGGAGACGCGCGACGCCGACTACACCTCCGCTGCAGGCGCGGCATTGCTACGCGACGATGCGGCCGGCAAGGCTCGGCTGGTGGTGGACCGCACCAACGACGTACTGGTGGGGGCGACGTTCGTGGGCCCCGACGTGGCCGAGTTGCTGCACTCAGCGACCGTCGCCATCGTCGGCCGCCTCGACCTGGACACGCTGAGGTTGGCGGTGCCGAGCTATCCGACAGCGAGCGAGGTGTGGCTCCGCCTGCTCGACTAACGGTGCGTGGGGCGCTGCACCTGGTCGCGCAGCACTTCGACCTCACGGCCCAACTCCCAGCCGTCCACGATCGGCAGGAAGTCACCGCTCCAGAAGGTGCCGGGGTCGTACCACGTCGCGCGCCGGTCGGTGGGCAGGATGCCCATCTCCTGGTAACAGGTCGCCACCACCTCCGCACAGAACGCCGCCTCGGGCGTGACCTTGCGATCGCGCTTGCGGCGGGAGACGTACGCATCGCGACCGCGCAGCCAGCGCGCGCCCAGCTTGGTCATGTTGGGGAACGACGCGCCGTCGAGTCGAGCGATGGCCCGGAGCATCCCGTCCTCCTCGACGTGGCCGATCTCCGGGTTGAGTTGGCGGAACCAGGCGTCCTGGTCGTAGTCGTGGTGCCAGCGACCGACCGCCTCGCGCAGGTCGTGCAGTTGGACGCCGCGATGGTGTGCGCCGGTCCACGAATCGACCTGTTGCTTGGCCAGCTCGGCGTGGAAGATCAGGGGCGGCAGGTCGTCGATCACCACGGCGATGCCGACGTGGTTGACCGGAGCATTCGTCACTGCTCGGATCGCGCGGTCGGCGGCGGTCCTGCCGCGGAAGAGCCAGATGTCGCCGGACCGGGTGAGGTCGAGCGCCTGGTCGATGGAGAGTGCCCTCGGCATGGTGGGCATGGTGGGCATGACCGGAAGTCTGCCCCACAGCCACCTCACTCTCCAGTCGGAAGCGGCCTAGGGTTGCTCCATGAAGTGGTGGAAGTGGGTGGGTCTGGCCGGCGTCGTGGGAGCTGTTGCCACCGGCGCCGCGATCGCGCGGAACGAGCGTGTACGTCGCCAGTACACGCCTGACGAGGTCCGCTCACGCCTCCACGAGCGGCACGCCGAGGGGTTGGCGCGGCACGCCAAGGACTGACTCGGCGGCCCGGGTGCCTGATGCGATGCAGTCCGGTACGCCGACACCACGGTAGGACGCCCCGGCCAGCGCCCAGCCGGTTCGCGTGGCGATCGCAGCGTCCAGGCGAGCGAGTCGGTCGAGGTGGCCGACGGTGTAGACCGGCATCGCCTCGCGCCACCGGGTGAGATGCCGCATCGTCGGCGTGCCACCGATGATCGCGCCGAGCTGCTGCTCGACGGCCGCGAAGACCTCGGCATCGGGGCGGTGGGTCAGCGCGGCCGAGCGTTGTGGCAGGAAGACCCGGACCAGCACCTGGCCAGCGGGCGCCCGGGCACCTTCGCCAGCACCAGACCTCTCGGTGCCTGACTCTTCGGAGCCTGACTCTTCGGCGACCGACCACTTGAGGGACGAATAGGTGCAGCCGCTGAAGACGGCCCTGTCCGGCCCGGCCTCCAAGAATCCGTGTCCGGTGGGAGCCTCGCGGAAGGACTCGAGCGGGATGCCCAGGTGCACCACGGCGGTGCTCACGTGCGGGATCTCCTCCAGACACGTCGCCGCTGCGGGCACTTCGTCGGCGACCAGCCGGGCGGTGACCGGGGCGGGGGTGGCGAAGACGACGTGTTCAGCGCTGACCTGCGAGCCGTCCGCGAGCACGGCCGTGGTGTGCGAGCCCGTACGACTCAGCCGCCGCACCGTCGTACTCGGACGCAGGTCGACGCCGAGTCGTTCGAGCTCAGCGACAAGAACGTTGACCAGCGAGCCCATGCCGTGGCGTAGCGAGAGGAACGGTGAGCCACCGCTGCGGGTGGCAGCCCGGCCCTGACGCAGGGAGGCCAGCACCAGGCTGCGATGTTCGGACTCCTGCGCGCGCAGCATCGGGAGCACCGCGTCGAGACTCAGGTCGTCGACCGAGGAGCCGTAGATGCCGCCGAAGAGGGGGTCGGCGAGTTGGTCCACCACCGCCCGTCCCAGGCGACGGGTCAGGAACGAGCCCACGGAGACGTCCTGCGAGGTCAGCGTCCGGGGCAGGACGACGTCGAGTCCGGCGCGCAATTTCTGGGCGGGGGTGAACAGCCGAGTCCTGACGAAGGGTCCGAGCCGGGTGGGCAGCACCACCCCCATGGCCTGGGGCAGCGGCACCATCTGGCCGCCTCCCGGGCCGCTGCGTCTGAGGTGGACCAGCCGAGGCTCGCTCGGCGAGATCAGGTCATCGGCCAGACCCAGCTCGACGGCCAAGGCCCGAGCGGCCGGTTTGTAGCTGACGAACGAGTCCGGTCCCGTCTCGAGGAGGTGGCCTTCGTGGGACAGCGTGTGGACCTTGCCGCCGAATCGTTCGCTCTGCTCCAGCACCGTGACGGACAACCCGGCGCGCGCGAGCGTCAGCGCAGCCGAGAGTCCGGCGATCCCGCCACCGACCACGAGAGCCGTCATGACTGGCCCTTCATGACTGGCCCCTCATGACTGGACAGGCTGTTGCTCGGCCAACTGTCGGGCGATCCGCTGGTGGTGGACCCGCGGCTGATAGGGACACAGCGGGTCTTCGGCCATCAGGTCCCCGGTCTGGGCGTACGCCCGCGAGCGCGATCCGCCGCAGCGGTCGTGGAACGAGCACTCTCCGCACCGTCCGCCGAGTTGCTCGGCGTCGCGCAGGCTCTGGAACGTCTCGTGGTTGCGGTAGAGGTCGACGAGGTCCGACTCGCGCACGTTGCCGACCTTGACCGGCAGGAAACCGGAGGGGAAGACGTCGCCCTGGTGGTTGATGAAGAGGATGCCGTTGCCGTCGCGGATGCCGAAGCCACGAGCGACGTTGGAGGCAGCGATCTCATCGGCGCTCAGACCTTCCTTCTCCATCCGCTGGATCGCGACGCGGCGATAGTGGGTGGCCTCGGTCGTCTTGATCTGGAACGGCGCGACCTTGGCCAGGTCGTAGAGCCAGTGCATCAGGCGCTCGGCCTGGCCCGGAGTGATCTCCTGCAGTCCGCTGCCGCGGCCGGTGGTGATGAGGAAGAACAGTGACCAGCGCAGCAGCTTCTTGGTCGCGAGCAGTTCATAGATGGCTGGCAGGTCGGGGTGGGTCTTGTCGGTGATCAGGGTGTTGATCTGCACGGGCAGATCGAGGTCGACGAGCATGTCGATGGCAGCCATCGTCATGTCGTACGTCCCGGGGACCCCGCGCAGTGTGTCGTGGCGACTTGCCTCCGAGCCGTCGAGGCTCAGCGAGACGGCCTGGATACCGGCTGCCTTCAGGGTCACCATGCGTTCGCGGGTCAGGTCGGACGTCACCGCGGGTGCGAGCGAGGCGCCGATGCCTCTCTCGGTCGCGCCCTGCACCAGGAGTTCGAGGTCGGGACGACGCAGCGGGTCGCCGCCGGTGAAGACGACGTGGGGTCGCGGGGTGCCGAAGTCGGCGATCCGGTCGAGCAGACCCAGACACTCGTCGGTGGTGAGCTGGCCAGGGGCGGCGTACGGCATCGCGGTGGCCCGGCAGTGGCTGCACGCGAGTCCGCAGGCCACGGTCGTCTCCCAGTAGACGATCATCGGCGCACGGTCGAAGCGGTATCCCTCGAAGCGGTATCCCTCGGGGCGGACCCCACCGATGCGCGGAATCTGGAACGGAGCAGCAGTCATGCCAACACCTCACTGGGGCGAAACCTGGGCCAGAACCTGAGCCAAGACCTGGCCAAACCTGGGGTGCTCCGGGGTTATTCGGCGCCGACCCAGAGCCTCGAGCGTACCGCCGGTACGTGGATTGGACGGTGCCGGAGGGGGCTCTTCGCGTGACTCGCGACACCTTGCCCGCGTGGCTGATCGGCGCCGTCGTGGACTGCGGACCCACGGACGCCGAGTTGCTGGGAAACTCAGCGACATGAACACCGCGAGCGCCACAGCCCTCTCCGCCCACATGCAGGGGCCCTACGACACCGTGGTGGCCCGCAACCCTGGCGAGCGGGAGTTCCACCAGTCCGTCCTCGAGGTGATGCAGAGCCTGGGCCCGGTGGAGGGCGTCCGCGGCGAATACAGCCAATGGTCGATCCTCAAGCGGATCTGCGAGCCGGAGCGTCAGATCATCTTCCGGGTGCCGTGGGTCGCCGACGACGGTGAGGTGCAGATCAACCGCGGCTTCCGCGTCGAGTTCAACTCCGCACTCGGTCCCTACAAGGGCGGCCTGCGCTTCCACCCGAGCGTGAATCTGTCGATCATCAAGTTCCTCGGCTTCGAGCAGGTCTTCAAGAACGCCCTCACCGGCATGCCCATCGGCGGCGGAAAGGGCGGCTCCGACTTCGACCCGAAGGGCCGCTCGGACGCCGAGATCATGCGCTTCTGCCAGTCCTTCATGACCGAGCTCTACCGTCACATCGGTGAATACACCGACGTGCCCGCCGGCGACATCGGTGTCGGTGCCCGCGAGCTGGGCTATCTCTTCGGTCAGTACAAGCGCATCACCAACCGCTACGAGTCCGGCACCCTCACCGGCAAGGGCCTGTCGTGGGGCGGTTCACAGGTCCGTACCGAGGCCACCGGCTACGGCACGGCCTTCTTCGCCCAGTGCATGCTGGCCGAGAAGAAGCAGTCCTTCGACGGCCTGCGGGTGGTCGTCTCCGGCTCGGGCAACGTCGCGACGTACGCCATCGAGAAGCTGCACCAGCTCGGCGCCCGTGTCATCGCGTGTTCGGACTCCAACGGATATGTAGTCGACGAGGCCGGCATCGACCTCGCGCTGCTCCAGGAGATCAAGGAGCAGCGGCGCGAACGCCTCACTGCCTATGCCGAGGCGCGTGGCAACGGCGTGCGACACGTGGCCGACGGCTCCATCTGGGACGTGCCGTGCGACGTCGCGTTGCCCTGCGCCACCCAGAACGAGCTCGACGAGAGCCACGCGAAGACGCTCATCGCCAACGGGTTGAAGCTGGTGGCCGAGGGCGCCAACATGCCCTGCACTCCGGCGGCGGTGTCGCTGTTCCATGCCGCCGGCGTGCAGTACGCCCCCGGCAAGGCGTCCAACGCGGGCGGCGTCGCGACCAGTGCCCTGGAGATGCAGCAGAACGCCAGTCGCGACTCGTGGGGCTTCGCCGAGACCGAGGTGCGACTCGAGGAGATCATGGGCGAGATCCATGAGCGCTGCCTGAGCACGGCCGACGAGTTCGGCGCTCCGGGCAACTACGTCACCGGCGCCAACCTGGCCGGCTACGTCAAGGTCGCCGACGCGATGGTGTCGATGGGCGTCATCTAAGGTTTGCGGTTCTCATAAGTAGTAACGATACTCAACCTGTTATGAGAACTCCTGAGGTCTTGCTACCGCTCCTGAGATCCCGTGTGCAGGGCGACCTGCTCGCGCTGACGTACCTCCATCCTGACCAGGAATACAGCATCACCGAGGCCGCGAACAGGATCCGAGCGTCCGTGAAAACCGTTCACCACGAGGTGACCCGACTCGTGGAGTCCGGGTTCCTGGCAGACCGAAAGGTCGGGACCTCTCGTCTGGTGCGATCAGTGAGTGACTCGCTGTTGTCTCGTCCGCTCACGGATCTGTTGGCTGTCACTTACGGCCCGCTGCCCGTCCTCACCGAAACCTTGCAAGGCATCGCTGGCGTCGAGCAGGCGTTCATCCACGGATCTTGGGCAGCAAGGTATTCAGGGGAGCTGGGTCCGGTGCCCTCGGACGTCGACGTCGTAGTGGTGGGGGATGCAGACCTCGACGACCTGGACGAAGGTGCGCGCATGGCCGAGGACGTGCTGATCCGAGAGGTCAACATCCGTCGGGTCCGTCGGAGCGTGTGGCAGGCGCAGACCGACCCGTTCGTCGTCACGGTGCGCTCCCGTCCCCTGGTCGAGCTGTCAGTCGCCACCACAGACGAAGAGGGAGCAAACCCATGAAATGGGAACAGGGAAGGGCCCGGCTCGACGCGATGCTCTCGACCGGTGAACTTCAGCGAGTCCACCCCAGCCGCGAGCACGCTGACCGGCTGATCTATCAGGCCCGACGACACCTTTAATCAGCCCAGAAAACGTGTGACTCCGACCCCGAGGGTGCCGATGGGGTCCTTTACGACGCCGGCCGGAAATCGATGTGGGCGATCTTGGCCAATCAGGGGCTAAGACCTACCACCAAGGGCGGACACCTCGCGGTCTATCACGCCGTACAGGCTCAACTCGACCCGCCGATGGGTCAGCAGTTACGACCCTTCGACCGTATGCGGCGCCGGCGACATCACGCCGAGTACCCCGACATCGACACACCCAACCTGCTTCCTGACGACATCCGCGACGACCTCCCCAAGATCGCAGCCATCGTGGATATCGCCGAGCGAGTTCTGGACCAGATGTCGGTCTACTGAGACGGAGTGACCGTCAGCCCAGGGCCAGACGCATCGCGATCGCGAGCATCACGACCCCGATCACCACGTCGAGCACCTGCCACGAGCGGGGGCTGGCGAGCCGCGGCGCGAGCAGGCGGGCGCCGTAGCCCAGCCCGGCGAACCAGGTGATGCTGGCGATCACGGCCCCGACGGCGAACCACCAGCGGCCGGGGTTGCCGTGGGTGGCGGAGACCGAGCCGAGCAACACCACCGTGTCGAGGTAGACGTGCGGGTTGAGCCACGTCAGGGCCAGCGCGCGCCCCACCACGCCGCGGCGGGGTTCGTCCCCGACAGCCTCCGGGGTGAGGACCTGGGGCGAGCGGGCCCGCCACAGCGAGGCCAGGCCGTAGCCGGTGAGGAAGACGACACCGAGCCAGCGGACCACCTCGATCGCGCCCGGCGCCCGGTCGAGGACTGTGGCAATGCCAGCCACGCCCGCCACGATCAGTACGACGTCGGAGATCGCACACACCGCGACCACCGCGCCGACATGGCTGCGCCGCAGGCCCTGCCGCAGGACGTAGGCGTTCTGGGCGCCGATCGCGACGATGAGGGAGAGCCCGGTCAGCAGTCCGGCGAGGGCGTGGATCACAGGGGCAATCTAGGGGGGATTCCTGATGCGAGCGTCACCGTCGGCCTGCGAGACTTCCCCCATGACTGAAGAGACCCACGGGGGATCGGCGCGCCCGATTGCCGCCAGTGCCATCGACCTGGTGAAGACGTACGGCGCCGACGACGCCCAGGTGAAAGCGCTCGACGGCGTGACCGTCGATCTCTACGCCGGCGAGTTCACCGCCATCATGGGACCTTCGGGCTCCGGAAAGTCCACTCTCATGCACTGTCTGGCTGCCCTCGACGCCCCCACATCGGGTGATGCCGTCGTCGACGGCACGTCGCTGGCCGGGCTCAAGGACAAGGCCCTGACCACGCTACGAAGGGAGAAGGTCGGCTTCGTCTTCCAGGCCTTCAACCTCATCCCGACCTTGACTGCCGAGGAAAACATCGTGCTGCCGATCGACCTGGCCGGCAAGAAGGTCGATCGGGAGTGGTTCGACTCAGTGATCGACGCCGTCGGTCTGCGGCCGCGCCTGGGTCACCGACCGAGCGAGATGTCGGGGGGGCAGCAGCAGCGTGTCGCGTGCGCACGGGCGCTGGTGAGCAAGCCGTCGATCGTCTTCGCCGACGAGCCCACCGGCAACCTCGACTCGATCAGCTCGGGGGAGGTGCTGGCTTTCCTGCGCCGCAGCGTCGACGAGTTCGGCCAGACGGTCGTCATCGTCACCCACGACCCGGTGGCTGCGTCCTACACCGACCGGATCCTGTTCCTCGCCGACGGCAAGATCGTCGACGAGCTGCGCAACCCGGACCGTGACGCGATCCTCGAGCGGATGGGTCGTCTGCAGGACGCCGCCATGCGCAAGGTCGGCTGAAGTCGTGTTCCGCCTCACTTGGCGAAACCTGCTCGCTCGCAAGATCAGGCTCTTGATGAGCGCCCTCGCGATCGTGCTGGGAGTGGGTTTCCTGGCCGGTGTGCTCATCTTCAGCAGCGGGCTCTCCAAGACCTTCGACGGCATCATCCAGGGCTCCACCTCGGACGCCGTCGTACGTCCCGTCGGCACCGAATCGTTCTCCTCGATGGGGGCGGGCACCACCCAGACCCTGACCCCCGACGACGTGGCCAAGCTTGCGGCGGTGCCACAGGTCGGCGATGCCGAGGGCACCGTGGACGGCGTGGGTCTCACCATCCTCGACACCAACGACAAACTCGTCGGCACCGGTGGCGCCCCCACCCTGTCGTTCAACAAGGGCGACACCCTCAACCTCGACGGTGAGCCGATCCTCACCCTCGAAAAGGGCCGCTGGCCCGAGGCCGACGACGAGATCACGCTCAATGCCTCGTCGGCCGAGGCCGCGGGCTATGAGATCGGTGACTCGGTCACAGTGGTCCCGCCCTCCGTGGTCGAAGGTGGCCCCATTCGCCAGCAGCTCACGCTGGTGGGGTTCGCGGGTCTGCAGGGCGGGGGTGGCATCGCCGGCAGCACGCTCGTCATCTTCGACACCCCGGGCGCCCAGAAGATGTTCCTCGACGGCAAGGACGTCTTCACCTCGGTCAGTCTGAGCGCTGCCGAGGGCGTCTCGCAGAAGGAGCTCGTGGCCGCAGCCGACAAGGCCCTGCCCGCAGGCTTCGAAGGGGTGACAGGCGACAAGGTCGTCGAGGAGTCTCAGAACGCGATCGGGGAGTTCCTCGGCTTCATCACCATCTTCCTCGGCGTCTTCGCAGTGATCGCGGTGATCGTTGGTGGGTTCATCATCGCCAACACCTTCTCGATCCTGGTGGCTCAACGGGTGCGTGAGCTTGCCCTGTTGCGCGCCCTGGGCGCCAGCCGTTGGCAAGTCTTCCAGTCGGTGCTGGTCGAGGCCTTTCTCATGGCGCTCATCGGCTCCACCCTGGGTCTTCTGCTGGGGCTGGGTCTGGCTCGAGGGCTGGCGGGTCTCTTCGGCAGCTTCGGGCTCGAGATCAACGCCTCCGTGCTCAACCTGACCCCGTTCGCCGTGCTTGCGGCCTATTCGGTTGGCATCGTCGTCACGCTCGTCTCGGCGTTTCTCCCTGCGTATCGTGCGTCCAAGACGGCGCCGGTCGCGGCGATGCGTGACGACGCTGCCATGAGTGAGGGCAGTCTGCGTCGCCGGACGATGATCGGTGCGGTCGTGCTCGTCATCGGGGCCGTGATCGCGGTGTGGGGTGTGGTCGGCGCCCCCGGCAACGACTCCATCTACATCGGTGTCGGCTCCGTCCTGTGGGTGCTCACCGTGGCAGCGATCAGTGCCGTGCTCGGTCGGCCCGTGCTGGCTGGGTGTCGGGCGCTGTTCGGCAAAATGTTCGGCACGGCCGGCCGGCTGGCCGGTGACAACGCCATCCGCAACCCGCGGCGTACGGGCGCCACTGCGTCGGCGCTGATGATCGGCCTGACCCTGGTGTCGGCCGTGGGCGTGCTGGCGGCGTCGATGAGCGCGTCGCTGGACCAGCTGGTCGACGAGCAGTTCGAGTCCGACTTCCTGGTGCAGTCACCGGTCTTCGGCACCTTCCCGGTCGAGCTGGGCACCCAGATGTCCGAGGTCGCCGGTGTCGCCACCGTCTCGAGGCAGCAGGCGGTGATGGCCATGATCGACAAGGAGAAGGAACCGACCTACGTCATCGCCACGGACGACGCCTTCAGCACGATCTATGACCTCAAGATGGTCTCGGGCTCCGATCAGATCAAGCCTTCTGGCGAGGCCGTCATCAGCGAGACGGAGGCCAAGGACAGGGATCTCGAGTTGGGCTCTGCGCTGACGCTCCACTTCCCCGGGGAGAAGGACGTCGCAGTGAAGGTGTCGGGCATCTTCGAGGACAGCCAGGTGGCTGGCGCCATCAATGTCGGGTTCGGGGTGCTGGAGGCGGGTGGAGTCAAACGGGGGGACAACGTGCTCAGCATCAACCTCACCGACGGATCGGACCCCTCGACGGTGCGGAAGGATCTCGACGCGATCGTGGAGGATCTCCCGATCGTCGCGGTGCAGGACAAACAGGACTTCGCCGACAGCCTCAGGGCACAGATCAACCAACTGCTCTACCTCGTCTACGGACTCCTCGCGTTGTCCGTGGTCATCGCCATCATCGGCATCGTCAACACCCTCAGCCTCAGCGTGCTCGAACGCACGCGCGAGATCGGGTTGCTGCGCGCGGTCGGGCTCTCGCGCCGACGGTTGCGCCTGATGGTGACCCTTGAGTCCGTGACGATCTCGGTGATGGGGGCGGTGCTCGGCCTGGTGCTCGGTCTAATCATCGGAGTGCTGCTGCAGCGGTCGCTGCGCGAGGACCTCAACGTCCTGAGCATCCCGTGGGCGAGCCTGCTGGTGTTCCTGGTGATCTCGGTCCTGTTCGGGGTGATCGCGGCCATCGTGCCCGCCATCCGGGCCTCACGGATGAAGGTGCTGGACGCGATCGCCACCGAGTAGTCGCACCAGTTCCTCGCCGACACCACCCCAGGGAGGTGTCGGCGCGGGGCTGGAGATGACAGTGTGACTCGGGTGAGCGAGACGCAGGAGAAGCCCCGCGACACCAGGTTCTTCGGCCAGCCCGGGGTCCTGGCCAATCTTTTCGGCGTCGAGTTGTGGGAGCGGTTCAGCTTCTACGGCATGCAGGGCATCCTGCTGATCTATCTCTACTACTCCGCAGCGCGCGGGGGACTGGGCATCGACGAGGCCGTGGCCACCGGCATCGTCGGGGCGTACGGCGGTGGGGTCTATCTCTCCACCATCCTCGGAGCCTGGCTGGCTGACCGCGTGATCGGTCCCGAGCGCACGCTGTTCTATGCCGCGGTCTGCGTGATGGCGGGCCACATCGCCCTGGCGGTGCTGCCGGGTCTCAGTGGTGTCGGCGTCGGTCTGGTGCTGATCGCGCTCGGATCGGGAGGGGTCAAGGCGAACGCCACCTCCCTCGTCGGTTCGCTCTACGACGAGAAGGACAACCGCCGCGATGCGGGCTTCTCGCTGTTCTACATGGGCATCAACATCGGTGCCCTCCTCGGACCCCTGCTCACCGGGATCCTGCAGAAGGAGGCCGGCTTCCACTGGGGCTTCGGGGCTGCCGCGATCGGCATGGCGCTGGGCCTGTTGCAGTACGTCATCTACCGCAAGAACCTCCCCGCCGAGACCCACCATGTCGCCAACCCGTTGCCCCAGGGCAGCCTGGTGAAGTACGCCGGTGTCCTGGTCGTCGTCCTGGTCGTCGTCGGGGTGCTGAGCTGGCTCGGCGTCATCACCTTGTCGAGGTTGGCCAACATCGTGATCGGGATCAGCCTGGTGGCGTCCATCGCCTACTTCACGGTGATCCTCAAGGACCGTGAAGTCACCAAGGTCGAGCGCAGCCGGATCTTCGCGTTCATGCCGCTGTTCGTCTGCAACGTGGTCTTCTGGTCGCTCTACCAGCAGCAGTTCACCGTCATCACCATCTATGCCGACAAGCGGCTCAACCGCGACCTGTTCGGCTGGGAGATGCCGGTCTCGTGGGTGCAGAGCATCAACCCGGTCTTCATCATCACCTTCGCCGCGATCTTCGCGGCCGTGTGGACCAAGTTGGGTGATCGTCAGCCCCCGACGCCGATGAAGTTCGGCATCGGCACCACGCTGATGGGGTTCGCGTTCTTCGGCTTCGTGCTCATGCCGGGCGGGCAGAACACGGCTCCGCTGCTGGGCCTGGTGGCCATCTTGCTGTTCTTCACCCTGGCGGAGTTGTTCATCTCGCCGGTGGGGCTGAGCGCGACCACCAAGTTGGCGCCCCACAAGTACGCCACCCAGATGGTGGCCCTCTACTTCCTCTCCATCGCGCTCGGCACGGCTCTCGCCGGCAGCCTGGCGGGCTACTACAACCCGACCGACGAGGCGCCGTTCTTCCTCTGGGTGGGGGCAGCCTCCGTGGTCACCGGCGTGGTGGTGATGGCCTTCACCAAGCCGATCCACAAGCTGATGGCCGGGGTCGACTGAGACGCCTCAGCCGATGATCGAAAGTCTGGGTTGGGGTGCGCTGGCGGCCAGTTCGCTGGTCGTCGGCGCTGCGCTGGCCCTGGTCCGTACGTGGTCGGCCATGGTGGTCGGACTCGTCCTCGCCTTCGGTGCGGGTGCACTGATCGCCAGCGTGTCCTTCGAGCTCGCCGAAGAGGGTCTGCGCATCGGTGGCGCCTACCCCGTCGCGATCGGGCTCGCGGTCGGGAGTCTCTGCTTCTTCGCTGCGGACCGGCTGGTGGAGCGCTGGTCGGCGGGTTCTGGTAACGGTTCTGATGGCGGTTCTGGCAGCGAGTCTGTTGGCGGATCGGGGGCGCCGCTGGCCGTCGGGGCGGTCCTCGACGGCATCCCCGAGCAGGCGGTGCTCGGCATCGGCATCGCCCAGGGGCATGCTCATGGACATGGCGTCAGCGCGGCGTTGCTGGTCGCGATCTTCGTGTCGAACCTTCCCGAGGGAATCGGGTCGGCCGCCGACATGCGCGCCGCCGGACGTACGCGCCGCTCGATCCTGCTGCTCTGGGTGGGGGTCGCGGTGGTCTGTGCGCTTGCCACCGTGGCCGGCACCGCGGTCGCAGACCTCGTCTCGGACCGGTCCCAGGCACTCGTGGACGGGTTCGCCGCGGGCGCCCTGCTGACGATGCTGATCGACTCGATGGTCCCCGAGGCCAAGGACAAGGCCCGTGACTGGGCAGGTCTGGCCACGGTGGCCGGGTTCGCGTTGGCCGCCGGACTGTCACTGCTCTGACCCGGCTTGGCCTCTGCCCTTGTCCGCGACACCTGGAGCGGACAAGGTGGAGGTATGACCAATCGCAACGAAGGTGACTTTGGCGAGACCGAGCTCGATCCAGCCGAGCGGGCCGAGGCGAAGATCAACCTCGACGACCCGAGCGCCGGTGACAACGAGCCGTGGAGCCCGCCGGACCATGAGCCCAGAGGAGCCGCCCTGGTCGACGTCGAGGACGAGACTCTGGACGACCGGCTCCGTCAGGAAGAGCCAGACCCGACGACCGACGGCGACACCGATCCGGGTGCTGGGCCGATGGCCGGCGGCGACGACCCCGACGCGATCCCGGCGGATGAGGACATCCTGGGCACCGCCATCGAGGCGGGAGAGGCAATCGTCATAGACGACGAGCCCGGCCCGGAGGCCGGCGCGATGCACCTCGAGTGACGACTACGCGCTGGCGATGTGGATGACCGCGTCGCCGGCGCTCAGGACTTCAGGAAATCGGTGAGTCCTTCGAGGAGCCGGTCGACGTCGTCATCGTCGTTGTAGGCCGCCAAGCCGATACGCAGGCCCGAATCGACGGGCAGGCGGAGAGCGCGGAAGGTCTCGTGGGCATAGAACGTGCCGGCAGGGACCAACACGTCGCGGCGCGCGAGGAACTTGTACGCGTCCTCGGGCTGTCGGTCGCGCAGCGTGTAGAAGAGGGTCGCGGTGCGCTCGACTGCCCGCGAGTGGAGGGTGAGCCGGTCACCGAACGCGGCGAGACCTTCCTCGATGCGCCGGCGCAGTCGGAGTTCGTGGTCGGCGATCAGCGCGGCAGCGGCGACGAGTTGCTCACGCCGCGTCCCGGCACTGGGACCCCACGAGGCGATGAAGTCGACTGCTGCGCTGGTACCGGCGAGGAGTTCGTAGGGCAGGGTGCCCAGCTCGAATCGTTCGGGGACGGCGTCGGTCGATGGCACCAACTTGTCGGGCCACAGCGTCTCCAGCAGGGCCGGGTCGGCGACGAGGGCGCCGCAGTGGGGTCCGAAGAACTTGTAGGGCGAGCAGACCACCAGGTCGGCGCCCATCGCGGCGATGTCGGGGGCGGCGTGTGCGGTGTGGTGGACGGCGTCGACGTGGACCAGCGCGCCGACCTCGTGGGCGCGCTGGGCGATGCGCGCCACCGGGGGACGGGTGCCGAGCAGGTTGGAGGCCGCCGTCAGCGCCACCAGTCGGGTCCGTTCGTTGATGACCTCGTCGAGGTCGGACAGGTCGAGCTCGGCAGTCGCCGGGTCGAGACGGAGCCAGCGCACCGTGACACCGCTGCTCTCGGCGGCCTGGATCCAGGGCCGGACGTTGGCGTCGTGGTCGAGCTCGCAAACCACGACCTCGTCCCCGGGCGACCAGGTCTTCGCCAGGGTGCGGGAGAAGTCGTAGGTCAGCGCGGTGGCACTGCGACCGTGGACGACACCACGGGGGTCGCCGGCGAGCAGGTCCGCCACGGCGCTGCGAAAGCCGACGACCACGTTCTCGGCGTTGCGCTGACTCACGATCGCCCGCCC
Organism: Propionibacteriales bacterium; assembly: GCA_038242265.1. Taxonomy (GTDB): domain Bacteria; phylum Actinomycetota; class Actinomycetes; order Propionibacteriales; family Nocardioidaceae; genus Nocardioides. The sequence goes on along the minus strand of JBBSSH010000030.1, from coordinate 13,862 downwards.
GCGCTGGGACAGCGGTCCGGTCATGGTGCGGGCGACGGCCTCCGCGACGACGGTCGGCGTCTGGGTGCCGCCGGGGTTGTCGAAGTGCGCGATGCCCGAGGTGAGGGAGGGGAAGGCGGCGCGGAAGCCAGCCACGTCGAAGGCGGTCGCGGAGGCTGTCGCAGGGGAGGTCATACGGGCACTCAACCAGATGGTCCCGTGCGGGCTCAGCTGGCGATGTGGACGACCGCGTCGCCGGAATTCACCAGCGGCGCTTCGGTGCGGCCGATGACGATCCCGTCGCGGCTGGCATAGACCGCGCGCAGGGTCTTGCCGAAGGAGTCGAAGAGGGTGCCGAGTCGGTCGCCCTCGCTGACCTGCTGGCCCAGGGCCACGTCGAGGTGCAGGATGCCTGAGCGCCGGGCACGCACCCAAGTGCTCGAGCGGCATTCGCGACTCGGCACAACGGGCGCGGATTCGTCAGCGAAGTCGACCATGTCCAGGGCGGTGAGGACGCGGCGTACGCCCACCACGCCGGCATCCACGGCGTAGGAGTCGAAGCGCAGCGACTCGCCGCCTTCGTAGAGGAGCACCGCAGCGCCCTCCTCGCGAGCGGCATGACGCAGCGAGCCGTCGCGGATCTTGGCGTGCAGCATCACCGGGGCGGCGAACGCCTCGGCCAGTGCGCGCGTACGTGGGTCGTCGAGGTCGGCGCGCACCTGCGGGAGGTTGCTGCGGCGGTCGGAGCCGGTGTGGAGATCGATCCCGACCTCACACTTGGCGACGACCTCGGTCATGAAGAGGTGGGCGATCCGACTGGCCAGCGACCCGCGGGCCGAGCCGGGGAAGGAACGGTTGAGGTCGCGCCGGTCGGGGAGGTAGCGGTCGCCGGTCATGAAGCCGAGGACGTTGACGATCGGCACGGCGACGAGCGTGCCGCGGAACGTCTTGGGATCGAGGCCCGCCATCACCTGACGGATCACCTCGACGCCGACCACCTCGTCGCCGTGGATCGCGGCGTTGAGCCAGATCGTCGGACCGTCCTCGCGACCGTGCACGACCCGGACTGGCAGGGTCACCTCGGCGCCGGTGACCAGCCGGGTGATGGGCAACTCGAGGGCGCGAGCGGTGGCTGACCGGATCCGTACCCCGCCGATGGCGAAGGATTCGCGGGCCACTACTTGCCCCAGTTCTTGCGGCGTACGGCCCGCTTGGGGCGGCCACCGGCATACGACCGGGCGGAGTCGACGAGGAAGCCCTGGGCGAGTGCGTCACGACCGATCAGCATCCGAAAACCCATCTCGTCTCGGTTGCTCAGCGTCATCTCGGTGGTGATGGTGCGACCGGCGAGGCGTACGTCGAGGGCGACGGCGTAGCGCTCCTCGACCTGACCGTTGCTGCTGCGCACCGCACGGCGATCGAGGACCGGCAGGCGTAGTTCGGCGATGTCGTCGTCGCAGCGCTGCCAGGGGTGGATGGAGAACGCCACCCATTCGGTCCCGTCGACGTCGTGCACCTCGAGGTCGAAGGCGTGGATGGCCGAGGAGCGGGCGCCGGTGTCGATCTTGGCCTTGAGCCAGGGCACGTCGGCCAGGGGGAGGGTGACCCACTCCCGCCACCCGACGACGGTCCGGTCTGGCTCAGGGGAGGAGTCGTCGTGAGGCACTGCCCCATCTTCGCAGGTACGGCCCACGGATCGTGCTTGTATGAACCCCCGCCCCCGACTGCTAGGCATTGAATGAAGCTCGCCATCCTCTCCCGCGCCCCGCGTTCCTACAGCACGCAGCGCCTGCGCACTGCGGCCCTGGACCGCGGCCACGACGTCAAGGTGCTCAACACGCTGCGCTTCGGCATCGACCTGTCCAAGGAAGAGCCGAGCCTGCTGTTCCGGGGCAAGCAACTGTCGACGTACGACGCAGTGCTGCCGCGCATCGGCAACTCGATCACCTATTTCGGCACCGCGGTCGTGCGTCAGTTCGAGCAGATGGATGTCTACACGCCCAATCCGTCGTACGGCATCACCAACAGCCGCGACAAGCTGCGCGCCACCCAGATCCTGTCGCGCCACAAGATCCCGATGCCCGCCACGACCTTCGTCCGCGACCGCCACGACGTGGTGTCCGCCATCGAGCTGGTCGGTGGGGCACCGGTGGTGATCAAGCTGATCGAGGGCACCCAGGGGATCGGGGTGATCCTGGCGCCGACGGTCAAGGTCGCCGAGTCGATCATCGAGACGCTGCAGAGCACGAGCCAGAACGTCCTCATCCAGAGCTTCGTCAAGGAGAGCAAGGGCCGCGACATCCGTGCGCTGGTCGTGGGCGACCGCGTCGTGGCGGCGATGCGACGGGTGGCGCAGGGTGATGAGTTCCGCTCCAACATCCATCGCGGCGGCAGTGTCGAACCGGTGGACCTCGACCCGGAGTTCGAACGTGTCGCGGTGCGCTCGGCGCAGATCATGGGGCTACGGGTGGCCGGCGTCGACATGCTGGAAGGCAAGAACGGGCCGCAGGTGATGGAGGTGAACTCCTCGCCCGGCCTGGAGGGCATCGAGACCGCCACCAAACTCGACGTCGCCGGCGCGATCATCGACTACATCGACAACCAGGTCGCCTTCCCCGAGATCGACGTGCGCCAACGGCTCTCGGTCTCCACCGGCTACGGAGTGGCCGAGATCTATGTCCACACCGGCTCGGAGATGGTGGGCAAGAAGATGGGGGAGTCGGGCCTCGACGAGCGCGACATCACTGTGCTGACGCTGCACCGCGGCACCCAGGTCATCCCCAATCCCCGCAACAAGACCGTGCTGGAGGGCGAGGACCGGCTGCTGTGCTTCGGCAAGCTGGAGGAGATGCGCTCGATGATCCCGGACCGCAAGCAGAAGCAGCGGGTCAAGCGGCTGCTGAAGAAGAGCCTGCCGCCGTCCAGCTCCTGACCGGATGGTGCTCGGCCTCTCACCGCGTCGCGACCACACTCTCACCCGGCCGGTGACAGACTTCTGCCTGTGAACACTGCTCTGCCGGCGGTCCTGATCGGCGCGTCCCTCGTCTTTGCTCTCGTGGTGCTCGTCTACGTCGCGCTCAATCGCACGCCCGACTGGGGGTTGCTCGGTTTCGCCGGGGTGATCGAGGCCGGGGTGCTGGTCCTGCTGGCGATGGCCGTGGTCCAGCTCGGCGGTCAGGATCTCGGCGCTGCCGGCGTCCTCACCCTCATCGGCTATCTGCTCGCCGCGCTGGTGGTGCTGCCGCTCGGCTTCGCCTGGTCACTCGCCGAGCGCAGTCGGGGCGCGACGGCCGTGCTCGTGGTCGTCGGCCTGACCGAAGCGTTCCTGATCGTGCGCGCGCTCCAGGTGTGGCAGCGATGAGCTCCACGCGCACCGGTGCTGGCCGTTCGCTGATCGCGGTCTACGGCGTCTTCGCCCTGGCCGCCACCGCCCGTTCGGGCGTCCAACTGCTCACCAAGGCCGACGAGGCCCCTCTGGCGTACGCCCTCTCCGCACTCGCCGGAGTGGTCTACATCGCCGCCACCCTCGGTCTGGCCGAGGTCGGCCCGTCCCCGCGTCGCCTGGCGTGGGGAGCCGTGGGTTTCGAACTCATCGGGGTGCTGACGGTCGGCACGCTGAGCGTGTTCGACGCTGGCCTCTTCGCGGACCAGACCGTGTGGTCCTCCTACGGCGCTGGTTACGGCTGGCTGCCGCTGATCCTGCCCTTCCTCGGCGTCGGCTGGCTGCTGCACACCCGGCCGGACGCTGCCGCCGATGCTGGCCCCGATCACCCGTGAAGTCACCGATCCGGCAACTCCCGGGCGTGATGCCGCTGCTGGTGATGACGGTCGCCGGCTTCGCTGGCTACGCCGTCCTGCTGCCGGTCGCGCCGCTGTGGGTCGTGGAGGGCGGGGCCGACTCGGGGCAGGCAGGGCTGGTCAACGGCATGCTCCTGCTGGTCACCGTGCTCACCCAGACGCTGGTCCCGTCGTCTTTGAAACGCTGGGGCTGGGGGCCGGTGCTCGCCATCGGGCTGGTGCTGCTCGGTGCGCCTGCGGCGCTGCTGATCTTCACCGACCAGTTGGTTCCTGTCTTGGCGCTCTCGGCCGTCCGCGGGGTCGGCTTCGGCATCCTCACCGTGGCTGGCGTGTCAGCGGTGGCGGCGCTGGTCGATCCGGGCCGCCGCGGCGAGGCGATCGGGGCGTACGGCCTCGCGGTCGCCGGCCCCAACGTGCTGCTGCTGCCGCTGGGCCCGTGGCTGGCCCAAGAGATCGGTTTCACTCCGGTGTTGCTGCTCGGTGCGCTCCCGCTGCTCGGCATTCCGGCAGCGCTGCGCGTCAGTGCGGTCCTGCATGGCGATGCCCATGCCGAGATGATCAGTGCACAAGTGAGCGCGGAGGCGGAGAGCGACGCCCCGGCCACGTGGCGTTCGGTCTACCTGCCGCTGCTGCCCCCGATGCTGATCCTGCTGTGGGTCACCCTGGCCGGAGGCGCGCTGATCACCTTCGCGCCGCAGATGATCACCGAACCCGCGCTGGTCACCGCTGGCCTGTTCACGATGGGGCTCATCGCCGCGCTTGCTCGATGGCGGGTGGGAGCGATGGCTGACCGGCGTGGGGCCCGGCAGTTCATCGTGCCGCTGCTCGTCCTCAGTGCGGGTGGCGTGGCGTTGGTGGCGTGGTCGATTGGTGGACCCGGGGCCGAGGCCGACAGCGTTCGTACGCTCGCCTTCCTCGCCGGGGCCCTGCTGCTCGGCCTGGGCTACGGCGCCCTGCAGAACCTCACCCTCGTCGTCTCCCTCGCCGCCGCGGGACGGCGCCACCAGCACCAGGCGAGCGCCGTGTGGAACATCGGCTTCGACCTCGGGACCGGCATCGGCTCGGTGGCCGTGGGCGCCATCGCCGTCCAGGCGTCGTTCTCGAGCGCGATGTGGGTGGTCGCTGCGCTGGCGGTGTTGGTGCTGCCGTTAGTCGCTGCTGTACGGGAGACCCGGACGCACTGACCTGGCTGTGGGTGTGGGGGTCAGGGTGTCTAGGTCAGGGCCACCTATTGGCGGTGCAACCGCCTAAACGAGGAGCCTTCCGTGGCTGTAGGTGTCCGCGAGGTGTTGGATGAACGCCTTCTCGTGGTCGGTGAGCGTCTCCTGGTCGAGGTGTCGCCAGCCGCGTTCGTAGAGATTGAGCGCCTCTGTCTCGGTGATGGTGGTGCCGGCGTCGGTCTGCCAGGCCAACGTGCGCAGGCCGGGGTAGTCGCCGACCGTGATCATCGCCGGTTCTGCTGCTGGCGCGTCGAGGATCGGAATGACGAGGTGGAGTCCCAGTGCGGCTGCGACGTTGCTGTAGGCGCCGATGGTGACCGAGGGGTTGCCTCGCTCGATCCTGTGCAGGGTGACGCGCGAAAGGCCAGCCGCTTCGGCACAGGCAACTGCGGTGACACCGAGAGCCTTTCGGCGTTCGCGCAGGCGCGTGCCCAGGCGCTCAAGGTCCGCCTTTTGCTCGGGGCTCGTGTACGGGCTCGCAGCGGGCATGTTTCTCATTTTAGTCATTGGGCTCTTTGCGTCAATAATGAGAAACGTTTTTATGGCGAAGGTGTATGTAAATAAAGGCACGGTCGCCGCTGTGCTCTTCCTGCGTGAGGTTGGATGCTCGAGTGAGACGAACCTTCCTGCTACTCGTTGGCGTGGTCGTGGCGTCGCTTCTCGCCGGCTGTTCCCTCGTTTCCGACGACCCTGATCCGGGCCCGATGAAGCCCCACAATGCTCACGGGTACGTGATCAGCATGCACCAGGGGAAGACCTTCACCGATGGGTTCGAGAGCCTCGAACTGACCGGTGACCAGCCAGCGGTGATCCTGGACGTGGAGATCATCGGCGATGAGGGTCTCGAACTGGCCGGCGTCGAACTGGCGGGCCCTGAACGGGAGCTCTAAATATCGAATTTCCGCATGTGGCCGCCGAAGGACCCTGAGCTCGACCGCGACCTCGTGGTCCCGGCGATAGGCGCCATCATCGAACCCGGGCCACCGGGTTGGGAGCTCCTCATCGGGATCCGAGTGACCGGCGAGGGCTACCTCGTGCGGGACGCAGTCCGTGTCACCTATGAGGTCGACGGCACCGAGTACGTCTGGGAGCAGGTGGCCTCAGTGGCTGTGTGCACGTCGCGTGAGGTGGAGAACAAGCACGGGTGCCCCCTCGCGACCAACTGGTACTGATTCACAGCTCTCTCCGCTGTCAGTTCCACGAACCAGGCAGGCGCAACCTGCTTTTCAACGTCGTCGCTGAGTGCTTCGCGCACGGCCTGGCTTTCGGCCAGGAAGGGTCAGGTGGTCGATGACGACGGTCATCCCCTGGCGTTGTGCTGGGCCACATTGATCACGTTTCCGTCAGGGCTCCGGACGAAGAATCGACGAATGCCCCACGGCTCGTCCGTGATCGGATGCACGATCTCATAGCCACGCTCGTGCGCTTCCTCGTAGGCGGCGTCGACGTCATCGACCTTGATGGTCAAGACGGAATCCTCTGGTGCAGTTTTGTCTCGCGTCACGACCTGGACGCACGCAGCTGAGTCGGGGGAGCTGAACCGTGCCACCCAGCCTTGATCCATGGCGTCTTCGGTGAGCCCGAGGAAACGAAAGAACTCTCGTGCCCGCTCGACGTCGTCGGTGGGCAGGTTGGCGATGACCTCTACCGCTTTCATTGTCCAAGTCTGTCACCTCTTGAGAGGTCGTCCAGTCATCGTCACGACCAGCCGAGGCCAGCGGTCATTCCACCCACTATGCGCAAGCATCTGGGCCGCATGATCGCAAACGTCGATTGACTTGGCTCGCAACAGCGTGAATTCCGACGGCCTCGGTCTCTGCTTGGAATAGGCGCCTTGCCCCGGCCCATTCCAGTTCCGACGCTCGAGGAGTGCGCACGGGCTGGCCTCTTTCGGGCCTACCCGCTCTCGTACGGAGGAACAGAAATGTCCGACGCCACAACGATTCTGGACGGCGTTCCACTAGCCCTCAACGGCGCAGCCGTGCTTGGAGGGGCGGCACTTTGAAAGATGTATGTGGAGAACCTTCGCGCCACGGTGACGGCTAAGAGTGCGCAGGTCGACACTGCCAACCAGCAGCGGGACTTCTTCAAGGACCAGGTGGCCGAATTGGAGAAGCGCTCTCCTGAAGTTATGGAGAGGCGGCTGAGCGACCGCATCGCCATCCGGGACGCCGAGATCGAGCGCCTCGGGGAGGACACTGACCGCAACGCCGCGGCCCTTCTTCTTCTGGAGGAAGAGAAGGTGCTCTTGCAGCGAAGCGTCGACGCGACTCAGGGCTTCCGCGAGATGCTTCGGCTGGACGAGGCGGAAGGCGGTGGGTACGAGGTGCCCGAGACCTTGGAGGTCGTGAAGTTAGGCGAGGTCGGTGTCGACAGCGGCCAACTCCTCATCACGGACCCCTGCTACCTCGACTCGGAGTGGGTGGAAGAGTCCTACGGGGAACACCGCGTCGACACCAAGCCCCCCTTCCCGTACTCATACGACGGGGCGTGCCACGCGTCCATGTCAAATGGGTACGGGGAGCTGGCCTACAAGTTGGGCCATGCCGGTGCCGGTGTGGCCTTCACGACTGCTTTTGGCGACGGCGCCTACCCGATCTACGGCGAAAAGCACGACGGGCGGATCGTGCGGGTCTACGTAAACGTCGGCTGACCTGGGCACGCACGGTAGGAGTGTGCTGCACCGGCCGCTGTAAGCACCGCCTAGCCCATTCCACCGCGTATGACTGTCAACCAGACGCTGCTCTGCGCCCGAGTACGTCCCGAATGCCGACCGTTGGGTTCTCGCGATGACCGGTCGGCGATCGCCGACCGGGACGACTCGAAGTTGGAGCGAGTGGTGGCGCCTCGATGTCGACCTCGTTCATCGCCAGTGCCGGGGCCGCCATCAGGTCACCCTTGGTGAGGTGACGGTCCCTGCGAGACTGCGAGACTGCGAGTTCCTGTGTGGCCGGGTCAGCTGGGGTTGTGGATGAGCGTGAACGTGGCTCCATCTGACGCCGCAACCGTAGATACCTGCGCGCGCGCGGCCTCCTTCTCCCAATCCTCAACGACGATCGAGTTCTCGTCGCTGCTGCGCTTCGTCTTCGTCCAGCCGTCGGTCTTCATCGAGTCCGCGAACGCGGCGGCCAAACCTACCGGGTCCACGGCCGCGGTGCCGCTCACCGTGTCGACATCGCCTTCCGAGATGACGGAGGTGACCGTGGCTCCGTCAGGCGCCGCCAGCCCCTTGGGCCAGTCGCTCGGCGTCGAATCACCCGAGGCCGCAAGTTCGGTGCCCTGCTCGGTGGTCCCCGAGACCTTGGTAGTGGAGTTCTCGGTGGCGTCCCCAGCACTCTTGCCGTCATCACTGCCACCGCAGCCAGCCAGTGGCGCAGCAAGGAGGAACGTGGACACGACGAGGAGGCTGCGGGAGGTCAACATGGCCCGACCATAGTCACGTTTCGTTGACCGCGAGCCCATTCGGAGGTACCGCCCCGAAGGGTCTGCCGCGTTCATCGGTGTCAGCCTGACCTGACCCATTACACCGCGTGTGGGCGTGCCCGATAGACCATAATCGCGACATGAGTGCGAGCGCAGTCCAAGCGGACGCCTTCTACGGTGAAGTGGTCGAGCACTCCACTGTGTGGACCGTTCGAGACGCTGACGGATTCCCAGCCCCTGAAACGCCCGAAGGCCGCGCCATGCCGTTCTGGTCACTGCGAAGTCGAGCAGAAGGGATCGTGGCGAAGGTCCCTGCTTACGCGGGTTTTGAGGTGGTCGGACTGCCGCTGGCTGAGTGGCGTTCGCGGTGGCTGCCAGGACTCCAAAGCGACGGAATCCGCGTCGGCCTGAACTGGTCCGGCGAGACAGCCACTGGCTTCGACCTGTCAGCGGAGGACGTGGAGCGCAACCTAGCGGCGCGTGCAATGACGTAGAACCGTCCGCGCATGCTGAACGGAAAACGTGCGCTGCGGCAATCCGGTCACGCCGATGAGCGTGCGGGCCTTCAGGCGTCGTGAAGGGCCACCAAGGCGTCCTCTGCGTGCTTACCCCAGTGCGTCTGAAGGCCGAACTTCCACTCCCACGCCACGTCCTCCCAGCGCGTACCTGAGGTCAGTGCGTCCAGGCCTCGCCTGAGGTTTCTCCAAATGTCCGCGAGATCGTCCGGCACCGAGAGATACGCTGCTGGACCGCCCGGGAGGTCGCCTAGGATGGTCTGAGCCGAGGTGAAGGTGGAGGTCCACTCCGACTGGGTCGGGCCTTCGTGGAGATCGATCTCGGACGGCTCAGCGTTTGGCAGATGGAAGCGCGGCGCCAACAACTCCGCCAGGCCGGAGCGAACCCCAAGAACGAACGCAGCGCGGTCCGCGGCCGCCGAGGGGGTTTCGAGCAGATCGCAATAGCGCTCAGCGACACCGACGAACTGCGCCACGGGGTCCGGGTAAGAACGCATGGTGCAACCTTGCCATCGCCACGCACGCTCATGCCGCGACCCGTGCGCCCGCACATGCCGATGAACGGAAGGCCGCTTCAAAGGTGGCGCTTGGAGTTCAACCATTCAGCGTCGTTCCACATCACCGGCACTGCGCCCACCGGCTCGAAGGTCAACCGGGGGTCGTCTGACTGGACCAGGCAGATGATCCGATGGCCGATCAGGATGGCGGACCGTGCCTGATCAGCGAAGATGTCGAGCATGTTCTGAGCAGTCGTGCGATCCACTGCGGTGAAGGTGTCGAAGGCCCTCAGCACGATGACCACGCCGGTGTTGACGTTTGCATCCCAGCCATAGGCTCCCGATGCGACGTCGCTCATGCAGTCATTCAGTGCGTCGAGATTCCGCCCGAAGTGGTCGGGAAAGTTGAGGGCCAAGGCGACGTTGTCGTACATGTCGGTCTCCGAGGACCAGGAGCCCGCGTCGAACTCCACCACCTTGTAGGCGTTCGACTGCAGCCAACCGACTGTCTCGTCGAGGAGCGACGGTAGCCAGAACATGGTGATGAACGTGTTTTGCACGAGGCGGAAGTCAACCGGGTGCGTTGTCTCAGCATCGACGTCCCATGTGGCCACCCGCGCACCGTACCGACGGGGGCCGAGCGTCGCGCCGAAACGCACTCACATGCCGCAGAGCGATCATGCCGATGGGGTCTGCTGCACGCATCGGTGTCAGTCCTACCTCGCCCATTCCGCCGCTATCGACGTGGCCGCGCTTGCGCTCATGTCGATGAGCGGTCCATGCCTAGATCAAGCGTGCCAATCCAACGGATCCACCTCCGTGAGCAGGCCGCGCCGATCGGCTGCATCCAGTGCCATCCCGATTTGCCAGGCATCGAGTTCTACCTCGACCTGATCGACAGTGCCAGTAGCACCCCGCTCGTCAACCGCGAGACCGATCAGTGCCAGTGCACCTGCCTCCTGTCTGAGCGTGCGGGCCGCAAGAGTCTCGGCGTTGGTGTCGCCCGAATCGATGCGCTCCCATGCTGCGACGGCACCCGTCGCAAGGGCCGTTGGCAGCTCGACGCGGATCCGAAGTTCTTGGCCGAACAGGTGACGGCCGATCTGTGCCAACAGGTCTGCCTCGTCTTGCCGTTCGCTGCTATTCATGTCTGAAGCATGCCCGACGATATGCACCCATCTGCCGCGATGAGCGCCTGTCATTCGGTCTACTCGTCCAGTCCCTCCACGGCCAGCGGAAAGCCCGGCGGTAGAGCTGCCACGAGGCAGGCGTGGTGGGCCCCGAAGGACTGCAACGCGACGCTGTGCGCCCAGGACAGATCGAGCCGGATGTAGCGCGGGTCATCCGTGGTGGCCTGCGCGCAGAATGCGCAGGTGAACTGTTTGCCAGCCGTCACGGCGTGCATCATGCCAGACAGACGTCCGTTCATGCCGCGATCCGCGCGCTGCAGGAACGTGCGTCCTTCCGCCGCGAGCGGCGCCGACTCCGTCTGCTGGCCGTATTGGGTAGGCCAGTGCTTCCGTTGGGGCCTCCAGACCCCCGCGCATTTCCAGTGCGATACCGACTCCACAAGTTCGCGGCTAACAGTTGTCACAGGCACCAGTGGCCGGGAGAGCTATGAAACATCGAGGGCAGACCTCCAGCGCCTCCTCAGGGCGGCGGCTGGACTCGCCACGCTCAGTTCGCCTGGACAACGGCAATCGCCACCACCCCTGTGGTGCATCTTCTTGCCACACGAGCCCAGGGACGTCGGGTTTGTGACCTTTGAAACCGACAAAGCCGGCCATGATCCAACAGAAGTCTGAACCGTCCGCGTTGGTCACGGTAATGGGGCCGCGGGTCCGGCCAGACGCGACCGATTCCGACGCCCAGAGGTGTGCGCCCTTGGGCAGTAGAGCCTCGACAATCGAGAAGTCCTCCGCCGTCCAGTACTTAGCGCGCGCCCATTTTCGGTTCGTGACTGACGACCACGAAACCTCGACTTGGGAGTCGCTCTTACTCATGCGTTCGATCCTCCCACCAAGCGCGCCCATGGAGATGGCGAACGCACCCTGTTGCACGCGCTGTGGCCGCCATTACAGCTCGCGAGGCGCATCGTGGGCGCACGTGCCAGCGGCTTTGCGGACGGTGCCGCCGAGCGACTGCCCGTGTTTTACCCCATCAGATTGCAAGCGAGTTGGCGTCGAGATGAACGGCCACCAGTCGGGCTGATCTTTGCTGGATGAACGCCAGGGACTCTGCCAGAGAAGGCAGGTCAGCCTCGGCGTACTGCTCCTCTTGCCCCGTCGGCAGGAAGTGAACCAGCGGGCGATCGTCAACATCCCCGTTGAGGATTGGCGCTCTGAGCGCTGACACGAGCTCAGCTCGTGATATCTGTCGCGACGAAGCGCCGACTGCTCGTGGAGCGACAAAGGCAGCCTGACCTCGGATATCTCCACACTGAGCCTGAAAGTGCAGGAACTGGTTGAGCGTTCTAGCACCCTTCGGGATCTTCTTAGCTCTGTTGCTGACCGACGAGGTGAAGAGGGTTCCATGCTTGTTGCCGGGCCAAGAATGCCTAACGAGCGCCGCTACCTCACCCGCCGATAGGACGAAGGTCCAGTGAGCGAACCACTGATTGGCGGCCGACGGGTTCCCGATGTCACCCCGCCGCCATCGTCCCAGCCATGGACGTGAGGCAGTGAGACCGTCGTCCCAGGGCGGAACCGGGAACACATCGAAGACGGGCATCCCGGTAGACAAGTAGGCGTGCAACTGCTGGAGATCGATGCTGAGTCGATGGTAGCCGTTGCTCTTGTCCCATTCAGTGGTCTTCACCTCCAGCATGAACCACTTCCCTGGCTTCCCTCCGAGCTCATCGACCATCACGTCCTCGCCATTCGATGGCCACCAGAGAGCTGCGCTTGGGAAGCGGCGTGCTACCTCTCGACTAGTCCAGTGTTCGAGGGTCTTCTCAGGTAGCGATCGCATGGCCCGAGCATGTCGCAGTTAGGCGTCGGCCATGGGGACCTCTAGATCTAGCCACACGCCAACATCGCATAGTTCGGCGCATGGGAAATCCGCACCAGACGGTGACAGCCCAACCTAACCCATTCCACCGCGAGTGACCGCGCCTAAAAGTGGACGGCACGTCAGCGACGGGTGCGGCCTGCCAGATCCGAAGCCGGTCGACGTGCATGTGCTGGGGCATCTGCCTTTCCTACGTCAGTAAGACTTCGTAGGCCGTGGAGGGGCGCGTCGCGCGGGCACACCTTTGTCGCCGCACCAATCCTGCTCGAAATCAGTCAGGTTCCCGACAGGAACAACCCACCACTCTCGTCCCATGACGATCACACCGGAACACCCGTCAATGACGCCATCCCTCAACGTCGATCTGGAAGCGATCGGCTCAGCAGTCACGCACAAATTGCCTCACGTCACCATCGCGTTCTGGGTCATGAAGATCGCCGCCACCACCCTCGGCGAGACCGGGGGCGACATGTTCGCCCAGACGTTGAAGCTCGGCTACTTCCTCTCCACCATCGCCCTGTTCGTACTCTTCCTGGTCAGTCTCGTGACGCAGATGCGATCCAGGCACTACCAGCCGGTGCTCTATTGGATGGTCATCCTGACCACCAGCATGGCGGGCACCACGATCAGTGACTTCATGAACCGCGACACTTCGAGCCTGGCTCCTGGCACCAGTTCGCTGGGTTGGGGTCCGCAAGGCCTGGGCATGGGATACCCCCAGGGCGCGGCGATCCTCTCGACGATCCTGATCATCGTTTTCGCTGTCTGGCGAGCCACCGGCCACCCGTTCTCGATCGGCCGGATCTCCTCGTTCAAGGCGGAGGCCCTTTTCTGGACCGCGATCCTGGTCTCGAACACCCTCGGCACATCGGTCGGCGACTACATCGCCGACTCCTCCGGGCTGGGCTACGTCGGCGGGGCCGTCCTCATCACCGGTGTCCTCGCGATCATCGGTGGCCTCTACTTCGTGGAGTCGGTGTCGAACACCGTCCTCTTCTGGGCTGCCTTCGTGCTCACCCGCCCGCTCGGTGCCACCGTCGGTGACTTCTTCACCAAGCCCACCGCCAAGGGTGGTCTGGGGTTCGGGACGTACGGCGCCTCCGCAGCCCTCGCGCTCGTGCTCTTCGGCGGCATCATCGCGATGACCGTCAAGCAGCGTCAGATGCGAGAGGCCGCCAGGCCCCTCGTCACGGCTGGTGAACGCTGAGAGAGCTTGTCGGGTACTTGGAAAGTAACGCCGGGGCCGTTACTTTCCAAGTATCTGGGAGGTGATGAGCGGCGGCAGTAGCAGTAGATGATCTTGAAACCCTGGAGTTGCTCGGGTCGGCGCAGTGGGGTCTGCTGACCACTGCTCAAGCTCAAGAGGGCGGCGTGAGTCGCATGCGCCTGTCTCGGCTCGTGGAGCGAGGAACGCTCCAGCG
>JBBSSH010000029.1:0-39767 GCA_038242265.1 Propionibacteriales bacterium | reverse complement strand
GTCTCGATGGGTGAGCCCAAGGAGGTCTGGGAGGAGCGGATCAACCTGCTCAAGCCCTACCAGGTCAACATGGACCTCCTTGCTCTGACCGAAAACCCGCACGTGAAGTTCATGCACTGCCTCCCGGGCTTCCACGACCGCCACACCAAGGTCGGCGAGGACCTCTACCAGGCCACCGGCATGGAGGCACTGGAGGTCACCGACGAGGTGTTCGAGTCGAAGCACTCGATCGTCTTCGACCAGGCCGAGAACCGGATGCACACCATCAAGGCCGTCCTCGTGGCCACGCTGGGAGGCTGAGGTGCGCATCGTCGTCGCGCTGGGTGGCAACGCGTTGTTGCAGCGCGGGCAGACGCCGGACGCGGAGGTGCAGGAACGCAACGTCGCCACCGCCGTCGCTGCCCTGGCGCCGCTCGCCGCCGAGCACGAGTTGGTCCTCACCCACGGCAACGGTCCTCAGGTGGGTGTCCTGGCACTGCAGAGTGCCTCCGACCCCCACCTGACCACGCCCTATCCCTTCGACGTGCTCGGCGCTCAGACGCAGGGGATGATCGGCTACTGGCTGCTCCAGGCGATGCAGAACGCGTTGCCCCGCCGTCAGGTCGCCGCGATCATCAACCAGACCCTGGTGGAGGCGCACGACCCGGCCTTCGCCAACCCGACGAAGTTCGTCGGTGAGGTCTATGACGAGACCGAGGCCAAGCGGTTGGCCGCCGAGCGCGGCTGGACGGTCAAACCCGACGGCGACCACTGGCGACGGGTGGTCGGCTCGCCGACCCCCAAGCGGGTCGTCGAGACCCGGCTGATCCGCCTCCTCCTGGAGAGCGGCGCGATCGTGGTCTGCGCCGGCGGCGGCGGGGTGCCGGTCGTACGCAACGAGCAAGGTCTGCTCGACGGCGTGGAGGCGGTGGTCGACAAGGACCTCACCTCCTCGGTGTTGGCCGAAGCGCTCGATGCCGACGCCCTGCTGGTGCTCACCGATGTGGCCCACGTGAGCCGCGACTTCGGCACCGACCATGCCGAACCGATCCACCGGGCCTCTGCGGTCGGTCTGCGCCGTGAGGAGTTCCCTGCCGGATCGATGGGGCCGAAGGTCGAGGCGGTCTGCCGCTTCGTCGAGGTCACCGGAAACATGGCAGCGATCGGCCGGCTCGAGGACGCGGAGGCCATCCTGCACGGCGACGCCGGCACGATCGTGACACCCGACGGTCGTTACGAGGGGACCCAGGACCTGCACGTGTCAGCGCAACGACCCTCAGAATCCACCAGCACCTGAGCAGGATGATGTGAACCAGGACCAGCTCGTCGACACCTCGGGTGGCGGCATTCCCAGTGTCGACGCTTCGGTCCTCGACGCCCAGACGATCGCGCATCGTCTGGGCGTCGAGCCTGTCAGGGGGTTGTCGCAGGAGGAGGCGGCACGCCGGCTCGCCGCCGACGGCCCCAACGCACTTCGTTCGAAGGCGCCGATCCCGACCTGGCGCAAGGTGCTGGCCCAGTTCCAGGACCCACTGATCTACCTACTGCTCGTGGCCGTCGTGGTCTCGCTGGTGGCCTGGCTCGTCGAGGGTGCCACCGGGGTGCCGATCGATGCCGTGGTGATCGCCGGGATCGTCGTGCTCAACGCGATCCTGGGTTACACGCAGGAGGCCCGGGCCGAGAATGCCGTGGCCGCTCTCGGTGAAATGACCGCTGCAGCCTCCACGGTGCTGCGCGACGGTCTGCTGCACGGCGTGCCGTCCACCGAACTCGTCCGTGGCGACATCCTGGTGCTGAGCGAGGGCGACGCAGTGGGAGCCGACGCACGCCTGCTTGAGGCGACCTCCCTGCGCGTGCAGGAGGCCTCACTCACCGGAGAGAGCCAGGCCGTCACCAAGACCACGGCCGCCCTCGCCGGACCGGCGGCGATCGGTGACCGCACCAACACCGTCTTCAAGGGCACCGGCGTCGTGCAGGGGGTCGGCCGCGCCATCGTGACAGGCGTCGCCATGGAGACCGAGGTCGGCGCCATCGCCGAGATGCTCGATGCCACGACGACAGCCCCCACGCCGCTCGAGGTCGAGATCGCCCGCATCAGCAAGGTGCTCGGGCTGATGGTGATCGCCATTGCGGTGGTGGTGATGGTCACCATCATCCTCGTCTCCGGCATCACCGAGCCCTCGGACTTCGTCACCGTCCTGCTGCTGGGAGTCTCGCTCGCTGTCGCAGCCGTGCCGGAGGGGCTACCCACCATCCTCTCGGTCGTACTCGCCATCGGCGTGCAGCGTTTGGCTCGACGCAACGCAGTCGTCAAGCAACTCAGTTCGGTGGAGACGCTGGGGTCCGCCTCGGTCATCTGCACCGACAAGACCGGCACCCTGACGCGCAACGAGATGACGATCCAGCGCGTCGTCACCGCCTCCGGCGGCGCCGAACTCACCGGAGTCGGCTATCGCCCGGACGGGTCGGTGCTCGTCGACGGGGACGAGCCGACCGGTGCCCACCACGCCGAGATCCAACTCCTGTTGGGTGTCGGGGCCCTGGCCAACGACGCCCAACTCCAGGAGCAGGACGGCACGTGGGAGATCCACGGCGACCCCACTGAGGCAGCGTTCCTGGTGGGTGCACGAAAGTTGGACGGCACCGTCACGCGCATGGACCGGTTCGAGCGGTGTGCGGAGATCCCGTTCACCTCTGAGCGCAAGATGATGTCGACGGTGCACCGCGACGGCGCGGAGGGCCAGCACGTACTGCTCAGCAAGGGCGCCCCCGACGTGCTGCTCAAGCGCTGCACCAAACTCCAGGTGGGCGACTCCACGGTGGAGTTGACCGACGAGGCACGCAGGGAGCGACTGGCCGAGGTCGAGGCCCTGTCGGGCCTGGCCCTGCGCACGCTCGGCGTGGCCTACCGCCTGACCGACGGTGCGCCAGACAGCGGTGACGACACACCGCTGGACAACTCTGTCGAGCACGACCTCATCTATGTCGGTGTCGTCGGCCTGATCGACCCGCCCCGCGCGGAGGTGGCCGAGGCGATCACCGAAGCCCGACGGGCCGGCATCCGGGTCGTCATGATCACCGGTGACCACCCGACCACCGCCGCTCGCATCGCGAGCGACCTCGGCATCATCGAGCCCGGCGGGCGCTCCGTCACCGGCGCTGAGTTGGACACCTTCGACGAGGCACGCCTGCGCGAGATCGTCGGAGAGGTCTCGGTCTACGCGCGCGTGTCACCCCAACACAAGTTGCGTCTGGTCGACGCCCTCCAGGCCACCGGCCAGGTCGTCGCCATGACCGGGGACGGCGTGAACGATGCCCCGGCACTCAAGACGGCAGACATCGGCGTGGCGATGGGGATCACCGGCACCGAGGTCACCAAGGAAGCCTCACGCATGATCCTGGGTGACGACGACTTCACCACGATCGTCGCCGCGGTCCGTCAGGGACGGGTCATCTTCGACAACATCAAGAAGTTCCTGCGCTATCTACTCTCCTCCAACATGGGCGAGGTGCTCACCGTCTTCCTCGGCGTCGTCGGAGCCGGCGTGATCGGCCTGCACCCCGAGAGCGGCGAGGCACTCGTGCTGCCCCTGCTCGCGACCCAGATACTGTGGGTCAACCTCGTCACCGACTCCACCCCGGCTCTGGCGATGGGCGTGGACCCCGAGATCGACGACGTGATGGCACGCCGCCCGCGCCGGATGGACGCCCCCACGATCGACAAGCGGATGTGGGCGGGCATCGTCTCGGTCGGCCTGGTGATGGCACTGGTGACCTTGTTCTCCATCGACCTTTTCCTGCCCGGCGGGCTGGTCGAGGGCAACGACACCCTCACCGTCGCCCGTACGGTCGGCTTCACCACGCTGGTGCTGGCCCAACTCTTCAACGCCCTCAACGCACGGTCCGAGACGACCAGCGCCTTCCACGGCTTCTTCTCCAACCCGTGGCTGTGGGGTGCTCTCGCGCTCAGCGCTGCGCTCCAAGTGGCAGTGGTGGAGGTGCCGTTCCTCCAGGTCGCCTTCAGCACCGCCTCGCTGGACCTCACCCACTGGGCCACCTGTTTCGCCCTGGCCTCGGTCGTGCTCTGGTACGACGAGATCCGCAAACTGGTGTTGAGACGCCGAGTGCGCCCAACTCCCAGTCCTTTGCCCACGGTTATCGACCGTTGCAACGGTCGATAACCCGCGCGATCACCGGGTACCCGGTGATCGCAACCACCGTGCGCACCTCGTTGCCCAGGCCCGCCACCGCGACGCCGACCACCACCCCGCTGGCTCGTTTCCGGACCGATGACCGGGGTGTATGAATATTCATGGGAATGGGGCGCACGGATCGGCACAAACCCTCCACGGCCACGGCGAGAGGACGACCATGACGACACGACACGAGCAGATCGACGAGCTGACCGACCTGCTGGACCGCGGCAGTCTGGAGGACCTGGCCCAGCGCGTGAGCGTGACGTCGACTCGCACCCTGGCCCGTACGCTTCGCCAGCTCGGACGCGACGACCTGCTGGTGTTGTTCGAGCAGGTCGAGCAGGACCGCGAGACAGAGCTCTTCGCCGTTCTGGACGGTGAGGTGCGGGCCGAACTGCTCACCCAACTGCCGCCGGAACGCGCCTCGGCCCTGTTCGAGCTCCTCGACCCCGATGACCGGGCCTGGCTGTGTCAACGTCTGCCGGATGAGGTGTGGCGGCCGTTGGTCGACGCACTGTCCCAGGACGCCCGAGACGCCACCCTCGGCCTGATGGCCTACCCGGCCGGATCGACCGGACGGGCGATGAGCCCGCACGTGATCGGGCTCGACGTCGACCAGAGCGCCAGTGCCGCCCTGGCCCAGGTCCGGCAGGCCAGCGCACGCACCGAGACCATCTACATGCTCCCGGTGCTCGACCACGCAGACGTCGTGGTGGGGGTCGTCAGCCTTCGCCGTCTCGTCACCAGCGACCCGCGCACTCCGGTGGTCGAGCTGATGGCGGCGCCGGCCGTGGTGGTGCGGGCCGACCAGGACCAGGAGGCTGCCGCCCGTACGGTGCGCGAGGCGCAACTGATCGCTGCCCCAGTCGTGGACGAGTCGTCTCGTCTCCTCGGCGTACTGACGGTCGACGACGCCATGCGGATCCTGGCCGATGTGGATGAGGAGGATGCTGCTCGCAGCTCGGGAAGCGAGCCGCTGCGCGGGTCCTACCTCGTCGCCTCGGTGCCGCAGTTGATGCGCACCCGCATCGGCTGGCTGCTGATCCTGATCGTCGCCGCGACACTGACCGTCAACGTGCTGGACCACTTCGAGGGGACTCTCGCCGAAGTGGTCACCCTCGCGCTCTTCGTTCCCCTGCTGATCGGCACCGGCGGCAACGCCGGGGCCCAGTCCGCGACCACGGTGGTGCGTGCCATGGCGGTCGGCGACGTCCAACCCCGCGACCTGCCGCGAGTCGTCGCCAAGGAGGTCTCGACGGGACTGCTGCTGGGGTTGACGCTGGCCGTCGCCGGGATTCTGCCTGCCGCCTGGTTCGCCGGATGGGCCATCGCCGCGGTGGTCTGCCTGTCGCTGGTGGCCATCTGCGTGCTGGCCACGGCAGTCGGGTCCGTCACCCCGCTGCTGGCCCGACGAGCAGGCATCGATCCCGCCGTGGTCAGTGCACCGTTCATCAGCACGGTCGTGGACGCCACCGGCCTTATCATCTATTTCGTGACCGCGCAGGTGATCCTCGGTATTGGCTGATCCCTGAACGGCGGCTGATGCGGGTCACCCCCTAGTCTGGGCCGCGGCGCAACCAGAACACCCTCTGCCAGCGTCGTATGTCTGAGTGGGGTCGACTAGCGGCCCCCTTTCGGGAGGAAACGACATGACCCCACCCCTCTTCCATCGGAGGGGCCGTGTCCTGGCCTCCTCGACGGCTGTGGCTGCTCTTGCACTGGCCGGACTCAGCGCCGGTTCGCCGGCAGTCCAGGCCGCTGCGCTGTCCGGAGACTGCGCGACCGCGTACCCGGTCGCCGAAATCGTCAACGGTGCTGCCGTGAAGGGCCTCACGGTCAGCAGCGGTACGACCCCGGAGCCGTTCACCGGCACCGTGATCGGCGTGCTGGACGACGGTATCGCCGCCGACGTCGACATGATCATCATGCGACTCACCTCGCCCGAGATCGACCGCGTGGGAGGCATCTGGCAGGGCATGTCGGGCTCCCCGGTCTACGCCGCTGACGGCCGCCTGATCGGAGCCGTGTCCTACGGCCTCTCCTGGGGTTCGTCCCCGGTCGCCGGCGTCACGCCGTTCGAGAACATGGACGACTACCTCCCGGCCACGAGCCCGCGTCGCGTGTCCTTGGGCGGCCCGGCCATCAAGGCCATCACCCAGCAGACCGACGTGACCCGCAAGCAGGCCCAGCAGGGCCTGCGCCAACTGAAGATGCCGCTCGGTATCTCCGGGGTCAGCGATTCTCGCCTCGCCCAGATCCAGAAGACCAAGGGCAAGCACAAGTGGCTGTCCAGGGACAACTACGCCATGAGCGCCTCGGCATCCGCCGGCACCGGTGCCGGCCCCGAGTCGATCGTTGCCGGTGGCAACCTCGCTGCCTCGCTGTCCTACGGAGACGTGACGCAGGCCGGTGTCGGCACCGCGACGTCGGTCTGCAACGGCCGTGTCGTCGGCTTCGGTCACCCGATGACCTTCAGCGGCAAGACCACCCTCTCGCTGCACCCCGCGTCAGCCCTCTACATCCAGGAGGACTCGCTGGGTGCGCCCTTCAAGGTCGGCAACCTGGGCGCCCCCGTCGGGACCATCACCGACGACCACATGACTGGAATCACCGGAGCAGTCGGCGCGCTCCCTGCGTCGACGCGGATCACGTCCACCGTCACCTACGGCGCACGGTCCCGCTCGGGATACACCAACTACACCCTCCCTGCTGCAGGTCCGATGACGGTCCTCATCCAGCAGATGACCAGCCACGACCGGGTCCTCGACGGCTGGATCAAGGGCTCGGAACTGAACTCGTACACCATCACCGGACGCAACCCGAGCAACAACGGTTTCACCCTGCAGTGGGTGGACCGCTACCAGTCGAGCGACGACCTCTCGCAGGAAGGCGCCTGGGAACTGGCCGAGTTCGTCTACGGCCTCACCGACATCCCCGGCGTCACCATCACCTCGATCAAGGCCGACTCCACCGTCGTGGATGACTCCGCCAAGTGGGAGGTCAGTTCCATCGAGCAGCGCCGCGGGCGTGACTGGGTGAAGATCAGCAAGAAGGAGCCTGCCCGGATCAAGGCCGGCACGACGTTGAAGGCTCGCGTCGTCCTCAAGGGTCAGGGCGGCACCATCATGGTCCCGGTGTCCTACCCCGTCCCGCGCAAGGCTGCCGGCAGCCGCGCTGCCCTGCAGGTCCTCGGTGGCAACTACACCTGGAGCGACACCTCCTTCACGACAGTGGCCAAAGCACGCAAGGTCTTGAAGGCACAGGTCCGCAACGACGCCGTGCAGGTCGAGTTCGCCACGTGGGGAGCCCAGAGCCAGAGCGGTGGCGACTCCGACGAGTACAGCGAGGACGGCGACTACAAGCCCTCCAACGAGGACTCGTCGGGCTCGGGCATGGGCCCGCGCGGTTACTCCTTCGACCTCATCAAGCAGCTCCCCCCGACCGACCGGGTCGTCGACGGCTCGGCCATGGCTCGAGTCGACATCCGCTGAATCTCCCGGCGGCACACCACCGCTCCAGCATGCTGTGAATCCGGCGCGCGCCTTGCGACCCTGCGAGGCGCGCGCCGCTTGTCTCACTCGCGGGAGAGCACGTCCCCACTGATCACGATCACGAACTGCTGATCGTCGGTCAGGACGTTGAGGAAACCGGAGTCGACGCTCAACACGTAGCCGTTGAAGGTCCCGTCGATGGTCTCTATCCGCTCCATCGGCACCCAGGGCGTCTGCACGAACGCCGCCACGAGCAGCACTGCGACACCCGCGATCCAGCCGACCTGCGGCAGGGCAGCCATCGAGAGGCGCCGCAGCCGGCTCTGCCCGGGCAGACGGCGGACCAGCCAGAACACCCCCAGCAGCACGGCAGTGCCCACGGGCAGCCACCACGTGTGGAACGTGGCCGTCAGCGCTGCCAGCACCACCAGAGCGAGGGTGGACAGCAACATGACCACCGGCCGGTGCTCGGAGGGACCCCAGAGGTAGGCCGCGACCAGCAACGGCACCACGCTCATGAGCAGCAGGGACGTCAGCAGGTGACCAGCCATGAGAGAGCCGAAGACGAGCCCCAGCCCGTCGTCGAGACCCAGCGTCGTACTCACCGCGAAAGCTGTCCTCCAGTCGTAGCCGGAGACGGCGAAGACCCGAAGGATGAGGAACACGAAGGCCCACGCTGCGGCATGCGCAGCGGCGGATCTGCGACTCGACGGTGCATCCTGTCCTGCGGTGTCGGAGGCGCTGGTGGGGTCCTGGCTCACGAGACGAACGTACTGCGATCCAGGACGAACAGCTCGGCCACGAGTACTGACATCGCAGCAGCCAGGATGAGCAGGCCACCGGCGACGAACGCCACCAAGGCTCCCTCGGCGCTGTTCCGTAGCGGTTCGGAGATGGCCAGCGTGAGGACGAGCAGCAGCCCGGCCCCCGCCGCGACCAGTACGGTCCGACCCAGCCGTCGCCGCCACGGACCCGCCACGGTGGGTGCCGGATCCTCCGGCGGCGCCTTCCCGGCCGCCAACACCATCGCCACCCCAGCAACACCGGCCCAGAACCCGACGTTGAAGAACGCGGCGATCGAATCGCCCGCCCGGTGCCACCCGGCCGACATTGTCGCCAGGGCCGTCAGCACGGCGAAGGCGCCGCCCACGACGGCCGTAGGCAGCCGCAACGCCACGGGAACGACGATCATGAGAGCCACCACGACGGAGAAGACCGCGGTGGTGTGCCCACTGGGCAGGCTGTTGTGGGTGGCGGGCGTGACCTCGCTCAAGCCCAGGTCCGGCCGGGAGAGCAGGTGGGTCTTCAGCAGCCGGGTGGCTCCGTTCGCCGCCACGAGCAGCCCGGCCGCGGCCAGACCGGACACCCGGCGCAACCTGACCAGGGCGATCAAAGCGATGGTCGCGAGGCCTGCAAGCAGGGTGGCCGCGGACACGATGCCCAGCACCCCGTCCACTGCGCTCGCCGCGCCAGCGTGGGTGAGGAGTGCGCCACGCAGCGATGCGTCACCGACCTCGCGACCTGGTGTCGTGCGTACGGTCAGGAGGTAGACCGCGAGGAAGCCGGCACCGGAGCCCGTCGCAAGGAGTGTGGCCACACCGAGGCCGCGCCGGTTCTGCCACAGTCGCGGTCGCGCCACGCCCCACCCCGTTCGAAGTCGTCGACGGCCATCATCCGGTATCGGGTCGGCGACGTCGGCAGCGGTGGGTCTGACCTCACCCGTCGAGGCTGGTGAGGTCCGCCTCGCTCAGTTGCAGGTTGGCTGCGGATGCGGAGTCACTGACCGACTCGGGTCGCTTGGCGCCGGGAATCGGAATGACGCAGGGCGACTGCGCCAGCTCCCAGGCGAGCGCCACCTGCTGGGCACTGACACCGTGCGCCTGGCCCACCTCGGCGAAGGCCGGGTGATCGGTCGCCAGCGACTTCGCGCTGCCCAGACCGCCCAGCGGGCTCCACGCCAGGAACGTCAGGCCCAGTTCTTCGCACACGTCGATCTCGGGCCGACTGCTGCGGAAGGCCGGGCTGAACTGGTTCTGCACGCTCACCAGAGCCTCCCCCAGCACCGCATGGGCCACCCGGATCTGGTCGGGGTCGGCGTTGGAGAGACCGACGCGGTCCACTTTTCCGCTGGCGACGATCTCCTGCATCGTGGCGATCACCTCGTCGTAGGGCACGGCGCTGCTGGGACGGTGGTGCTGCCACAGCGCGATCTGCTCCACCCCCAGCCGGGCCAGGCTCGCATCGACGGCAGCGTGGAGATGACTGCGCGAACTGTCGGTCCCCCAACCACCTTCATCGGTGCGGACGTGGCCACCCTTCGTGGCGAGCAGCACCCGATCGCGTACGCCCAACTCGTCGAGGAGGGAAGCGATGAGTCGCTCGTTGGCTCCCTGCGCATCTGCGCCGAGTTCATCCCCCGGCCCGTAGGCATCAGCGGTGTCGAACAACGTCACGCCGGCATCGAGCGCAGCCCGAATCGTGTCGAGCAGTTGTTCGCGCGGCTGGTCGCCGCTCTGGTCGAAGGTCATCAGGCCCAGGCCGATCGCGCCGACCTGGTGGGGTCCGAGGGTGCGTGTGTGCATGCCCAGAACCCTACGCGCGCGCCGCCGGTCCGGCGCGCGCCAACGGGTTTTCCCCGTGCTCAGCCGGTCGGGCGCTCAGTCGTCCTCAGGGTGCGGGATGACCACGACCGGGCAGGACGCGTGCGACACGACGTGCTGGCTCACCGAGCCGAGCAGCATCCCGGCGAACGCGCCACGTCCGCGCGTCCCGACGACGAGCAGCGACGCCGACTTGGCCGCCTCCAGCAGCGCCGGGGCGCTCTGTCCACGCACCACGTGCTGGGTGACCTCGGCGTCCTCGCCGAGCACCTCGCGCACCGCGTCCGCGATCGAGTCGGTGGCCCAGCTGCGGAGTTCCTGGTCGAAGTCCGGCACGGGATAGCCGTAGTAGGGGCCGAAGTCCCAGGCGATCACTGCCTCCAGCGGCAGGTCGTACTTGCGGGCGTAGTCAGCCGCCCACTTCAATGCGGCGCGAGAGGCTTCCGAACCGTCGACGCCGACGACAACAGGGGCGATGCTCATGGCGATCTCTCCTAGCTTCGTGGTGGTCGTGCTCCTTCAGCCTGCCCACCCCCATCGACCTTGCCCAGAGTCTTTGGTCCCTTGGGGACGGCGCTTGCCCCGACCACACCAGCCGGGCACGCTGGGTCCATGACTCTCACTCACCGCTCCACCCGGCGGTGGCAACAACTCCAACCCGGCACGCGCCGGTGGCTCATCGCACTCGGGGCGGTCGACGGGGCGCTGAAGGTGGCCGCGCTGGCGGACCTGGCTCGGCGTCCCGCGGATGAGGTGCGCGGTCCGAAGCGTCACTGGGCGCTCGCACTCGGCCTCCTCAACTCGGCCGGGCTGCTCCCGTTGGCCTACTTCATGCGCGGACGGCAGGTGCCCGAGTCCGCCCCGCTGACGCCGGCCTCCCCCATCCACGGCCCGAACCGGCACGCCACTGACCTCGACCATCAGGCGTGGGACGACCGCTACGGCGAGGACCAGATGTGGAGCGGGCAGCCCAACGAGGCGTTGGTCCGCGAGGTGGCGGACCAGACTCCCGGTACGGCGCTCGATGTGGGCTGCGGGGAAGGCGCCGATGCCATCTGGCTGGCCGGACAGGGCTGGTCGGTCGACGCGATCGACGTCTCCCTCAAGGCGCTGACGCGTGGCGAGCGCGCGGCCGCGGCCCTCACCACGGACGTACGGGGCGTGGACGTGACATGGCGTCGCCTCGGCCTGGAAGATCTCCCCAACGACACGGCGTACGACCTGGTTTCGGTGTGCTATCCCGCATTGGTCCGCGGGGACGGCACCATCATCGACACGCTCCTCGACGCCGTGGCAGAGGGTGGCACCCTGCTGGTCGTCCACCACGCGCACATCGATCGCGAGCGGGCATGTGCGCACGGCTTCGACCCCGACGATCTGGTTCGTCACGAGGACATCCTTGCCGCCCTCGGCCCTGCCGAGTGGACGATCGAAGAGGCCGGCGAGCACGAGCGCACGGCTCCGGACGGCCCGGGCGCTCACCACACCGTCGACCTCATCCTGCGGGCCAGTCGCAAGATCAGCGCCTGAGACCTCTGCTGCTGCTCCCCCCTCGGTAGTCCCCTGCCCCCTCGGTAGTCCACAACGAAGATGTCGTGAGATCACCCGATCCACGACCGAAAAGTTGTGGACTACCCCGGAGTCGGCGAC
Source organism: Propionibacteriales bacterium (assembly GCA_038242265.1). Classification (GTDB taxonomy): domain Bacteria; phylum Actinomycetota; class Actinomycetes; order Propionibacteriales; family Nocardioidaceae; genus Nocardioides. The sequence goes on along the minus strand of JBBSSH010000029.1, from coordinate 27,851 downwards.
CTGTCAGCGCGCGTTACGAGGGTGGTTCTTCCCCATCCGCTCGTTGCCACGGCGATAGTTGCCGGTGACCCGCGCCATCAACTCCTGGTCATCGCCCTGCTCCACGTCATCGAGGAAACGAGCAGCCGCTTGCCCACGCAGCACCGTGGCTCTCCTGCCGTGATGGGAGATCACCACGTCGCCCCCGCGAACCACGTAGTCGAAGCCCATTGGTTCCGGCACGTCAGCCCTCCCCCGAAGAGTCACTCATGGCTTGTCGAAACGGGTCGGCTCTCCACCGGTCGGGTCCCAGGCCAGCACCGTGTCGCGGGCGCTGACGGCATAGAGCGTGGCATCGTCCGGCGCCCAGAACACTGCGCGTGGCGCGTCGGTCGCCCCGGTCAGGATCGAGACATCGTCATCGGCCCAGTCCCACACCAGCACGTCGGTCTCGTTCTTGACCGAAAGGGCCAGCCGGCCCGAGGACGACGCGAAGGCGATCTCGTCGCCAGCGCGCGCCAGGCGCGCCAAGGGGGTCAGCGCTACGGCGTCCCAGATGGTCGTTTCGGCGTTGTCGTCCAGGGCAAAGGACGCTGTCGCGAGAGACGCCCCGTCCTCGCTCCACGCCACCGCGCCTTGTGGTTCGCCGTCCAGGGTGGCGACCTGCTTGCCGGTGGCGGGGTCATGAAGGGTGACCGGTGCGTCAGCGGACGCCACCGCGAGACGAGACCCGTCCGGGGAGAACGCCACCGCGACGGGCTTCTGGCCGGCCAGGGCCATCTCGAGACCCTTACCCGGGTCGTTCACCGGCCAGGCGCGCACGGTGCCGTCGGGACCAACACCGGCCAAGGTGTCGCCCTGCGGCGAGAAGGCGAGGTCGAGAACGCCGCCGCCCGGTTGGTCCTGCACGACGTCCGTGCCGAACGCAGGGAAGACCTGCTTCTCCGCACCGGTCGCGTCGTCGAGCAAGACCACCGAGACCGTCTCCCCCTCGACATCATCGGTGGCGAGCAGACGTCCGCCAGGGCTCCAGGCGACCACCGAGCCGCCGTCCCAGGTGTCTACGAGGTCTCCGCCTGCGGTGTCCCAGACACAGATGCTCCCGTCACAGGGCACCGCAAGACGAGAGCCGTCCGGGCTCAGCGCGGCCGAGTCGGGATGGACCAGGGTCCCCTCGATCCGATCCAGTTCGCCGGACGCCACACCCCCCTCGGGCTCGGGAGCGGGGTCTGCGGAGCATGCACCCATCGCGAGCACGAGCAGCCCCGCCCCGGCAACTGCCGACCAACGCCTCCTCACGCCAACGCCCCGCCGGCGATCACGCCGGTCACGTCGAACCAGGCCTGCGAAGCATCGTCACACTCGTGCCGGTCGAGGGATCGTCCGCCGTCGACGACGGATGCTTGTTCCCGCGACGAGCGCTCCTGTGAGCGCAACACGTCGTACTCGTCGCTGACCCGCAGCACGCTCCACGGCTGGTTGCGGGTGCCGTCGCCGGTGCTGAGGATCGAGTCGAGCGCCAGGGCCTGCGTACGACGTTCACGCTGGGCGCGGGTCGTATCACCGAGGCCTTCGTAGGCAGCGCCCAACGCGGCATGGGCTGATGGGCCGAAGAAGGCGCCAGGCATGAGTCCGTGCACGAGCGTGACCACCTCCTGATGAGCATCCCGCGCGAACAGTGGTGCCACGGCGCCGGCGACATCCAGGCCAGGGTCGAAGCCCGGGGAGGTCCGGATCGCCTGTCGCAGACGCGCCAGATCGCCAGGGTCGCCGCTCTCGGCATAGGACACTGCCAGATCTGCCAAGGCGGGCTGTTCATCATTCATCGACGTCATCGTGCTTCCTCCCGGATGCGCTCCAGATCATCCTTGCCGAGATCGTCAAGGAAGCCGCCACCAGTCTCTCGCGCATCGGCCTCGATGGGTTGGCTGTGATAGGCCTCGAAACCGTCGTCGGTCGAGGTCTTGTAGTCGTCGAAATTGTCCCGCCAGTCCTCCACCTCCGGCTGACCCACCCCGGGTGGACCGTGGTACTTCTCCCACCACCACCAAGGCAGGTCGTCAACCGCCTTGTGCTGCTGGGCATGGCGTACCTCGTGGGCCACCGTGGCAAGGATGGTGGGGTCATCGAGGTTGCCCTCATCGATGCGGAGCACGCGGTCGCCCTCACTCCAACTGCCGCGCAGGTCGGTGGTGGGGTCGTCATCAACCCCGTCGCCATCCTGATCTTCCAGGTCTTCCACGCGAATCTCGAGTTCATCGATTCCCGCTGCTTCGGCGCGCTGCTCAGCCACGTGTTCGATCACGGCGCGTCGAGCACCCTCTCCATCCGTTCGAGGAGGGCATCTCGTTGGGCGCGACGAATCTCCTGATGTGCGAGGCGTTCGAAGGAGTTGTCAAAGTTCTGTCGGGGGGAGGTGTCGGAGACCACCCCGCCCGCATCGACGGAGAATCATCCCGCGCACGAGGATGCCCTGCCGGATGATGGCCACGAACCGTCCCGAACCCTGCCAGCCGCCAGGAACAGCATCGGTCTCGACGGCGTCGCGGGCCTTTTCCAGCGCGTGAATGTCGGCCCGCAACATCTCGCTGACCGACGTCACTGCCGCAGATCGCCAGGACCGCAGGTCGCCGTAGGTGATGCTCATGATCCGCCCCCCAAGACTCCCATGAGCTGCTCCTGCACCCGTCGAACGACCTCGTCGGCGGTCTCGGCAGCGCTCGCGGCTGTCTCCAGGGCCTCAACGAAATCGTCGACGCTGTCTGCCCAGACGTCGATTCCGTCGTCCCACGCGGCCGCGAACTGGGGCAGCACCGTCGCGGTACTGCTGCCAGGCAAGGCACCGCCGAGAGTAGTGACAGCATCGGTGGCATCGGCCCCCCGCGCACGTGCGGCTGCCGTACGCAGTTCGCCAGCACTCTCACGCAGCTCCTGCGGTTTCATTGCAAAGGTCGACATGCCTCACAGGTGCCCAGTCGTACGCATCGCCAAACCCATCGCAGTGGATCAGTGGGGGTCCGAGTGAGCGATCGGTTGCTCCACGACTCGACCGTCCACCGAGCTGCCTAACAGGGCGTGCCAGGGCGTGCCAGGGCGTCTCAGTTGTGCGCCTGCGCTGGACAAGTCACGCCCCAGCGGAGCACAGTGCGGGCATGCGCCGACTCGGAGTCACTCTCGTCCCTGCCCTTTTGCTCTCGCTGGCTCTCCCCCTGACCGGGCTGTCGACAGCTGTCGCGCAGGAGGCCACGAAGGCCGACTCTGACAACCCGTTCACGAGCGGATGGGCCGACACCCGCCTCGACGCCGATCAGAATTTCCGCGGTCTGACTGCAGTCAGTCGACGCGAAGCATGGGTCACCGGAGAGAGCCTGACCGACGGAGGCGCCGCCCGCGTGTTCCGTACGACCAACCGCGGCACCACCTGGCTCGATGTGACTCCGGACGACACCGAGGGGCTCTCGCTCCGCGACGTTGAGGTGCACCGTGGAGTCGCCCACGTCCTGGCCATCGGCCCGGGCAAGGACTCCCGGATCTATCGGTCCGCCGACGGCGGCCAGTCCTGGACCCAAACCTTCAGCAACACTGACAAGAAGGCCTTCTACGACTGCATGGCGTTCTACGGCAACGGTCGTCGCGGCCTGGCGGTCAGTGATCCCGTGGACGGCAAGTTCCGCATCCTCTCCACCAGCGACCGTGGCAGGAACTGGTCGGTGCTGCCCAGCGAGGGCATGCCGGACACCACGGGCGAGGGTGCCTTCGCAGCGAGTGGCGCCTGCTTGACGACCTCAGGCCGATCCGCGTTCATCATCTCCGGAGGCGCCCAGTCGCGAGTGCTGCGCTCCGACGACCTCGGCGTGACCTGGACCGCGACCGAGTCGGGCATTCCGGCCGGCGAGGCAGCCGGGGGGTTTGCCGGGACCTTCTCTTCCCGGCGTCGCGGCATCGTCGTCGGAGGTGACTTCGCCGACGCCAAGGACAACGCAGCTTCGGTGGCCATCAGCCGTGACGGACGGACCTGGACCGCTGGCGGCGATCTGACCCACATCGGTGAGGACGTCACCATGCGTCGCGGTTGGAAGGTCGCGCTGGCCACCGGCGACTACGACGGTTCCGTGGGCACGAGCCTCACCCAGGACGCCGGAAAGACGTGGACGCGCGTCAGTGATCTGGGCTATCACGCGATCGACTGTGTCGGCAAGGTCTGCTGGGCCGCGGGCAGCAAGGGCCGGGTCGGTCACAACTGAGGTTGTTGCCTGCACACGTCACCTGCGCCGACCGGAAGAGATCTTTTTCATGACCGAGCAGCGCACCCGCCGCACTCGCCCGCGCCACATTCGATTCATCTCCCTTCGATTGAGCGCCGTCGGCCTCACCATGTGCCTCGGGCTGACGGCGTGTTCGTCTGACCCGACAGCCTCCACCGACAGACCAGACAAGAGCGCTCCGTCCAGCGCCACCCCCACCCCGTCGTCCTCCACCGAGGCTCCGGATACTGCCGCGGGAAAGCAACTCACGTGGTTCCTGGACGCGACGCGGACGCTGCCGATCGACAAGAAAACGATCGTCGAGCGCTTCGATCCTGTCACCCTCGACCAGGCGCCCCCCGACGTACTGAACCAGGCATTTTCTTCACTGACGCCCCCCGGCGGTCTGAAGATGTCGTCGACGGAGTCGACCAGCCCCGCAGCGCTGGTCGCCATCGTCGAGACCAGCCAGGGACCGTTGAAGCTCAGTCTGTCGACCGGCGCGGACGGGAAGATTGTCGGGCTGTTGTTCTCCGTGATTCCCGAAGCGTCCCCCACGTCGTGGGGCGAGATCGATCAGAGATTGGGCGCCGTCGCCCCACACGCCGCGATGGTGATCGCCGAGGTCGACGCGGGCGGCACCTGCAAGGCGGTCCACACGCTAGGGGCAGATCGAGCCCAACCGCTCGGATCGATGTTCAAGTTGTATGTCCTGGGAGCCGTCGCCCGTCAGGTCAGGGCAGGCAAGCTCAGCTGGGACCAGCAGCTGACGATCACCGAGAAGAACAAGAGCCTCCCCTCCGGTGTGCTCCAGGACGAACCCGCCGGCACCAAGATCAGCGTCACCGATGCGGCGACCAAGATGATCTCGATCAGTGACAACACGGCAGCGGACCTGCTCGCCCTCGAGGTCGGACGCTCCGCCGTCGAGTCGGCGCAGCGCACCATGGGCTCGGCCCATGCCAGTCGCAACGTCCCGTTCCTGCGCACCAAGGAGCTGTTCGTCCTCAAGGGCGCCGACTACCCGGCGTACGCCGACGCCTACCTCCGGCTCAGCCCCGAGGCACGCGTGACGTACTTGGACACCACCATCGATGAAGTGCCGCTGAGCAAGGTCACGCCTTGGCAAGAGTCTCGCGACATCGACTCGTTGGAGTGGTTCGCCTCACCCAGCGATCTGTGCAACGCTTTCTCGACGCTGGGCCTCCTGGCGGCCGAGCCCGCGCTGGACCCGATCGAGACGATCATGTCGACCGACGACGGCGGGCTGGACCTCGACAAGGAGACCTGGCCGCAGGTGTGGTTCAAGGGCGGCTCGGAGCCCGGCGTACTGACTCTGGGTTGGCGCGCCACGACGGCCGAGGGCCGCTCCTTCGTGTCGGTACTGATGACTGCCGACCCCAAGACCCCGATAGACGAGAACGCCGCAGTCCGCGAACTGCTCGCGCTCGCGCACGGCTCCTTTGCGCTCGCTGCGGACTGAGACGTCGCGCCCTGCCAGAGACGGAACGCGGGTGGCCGAAGACAGTCGGCGCGCGCCGACGCGTCAGTCCTCGGGCAGGTCCGCGAAGGCCTGCTTCGTGTCGCGGTACCAGTCCATCGACTTCTTCGGGTGGCGCCAACGACCCTTCATCGCGTCGCGCGCGTCCTCATGAGTGGCATCGCCCGCCTTCACCGCGGCCTTGAGGTGCTTGTCCTGGGCCTTGATGGCGTCGTCGGCCGACGCTTCGCGATGAGCCATCTCGCACGGGCCGCCGAACTGACGGCAAGTCATGGTCTTCATGGGTGGATGCCTTTCACAGAGGTGGGGTCGGAGCCGTCAATACGCCTCCGCCTCCCTGACGATCGGCGGGGACGAGATGTGACCGGCTGCTTCAGCTCAGCTGCACCGAGTCGTGTCGGCGCGACACCTCGGCGAGGATCTCGGGGTCGGCGCGGAAGGTGATGGCGCGGACCGAGCCGTCCACCACGGTGAAGTCGAAGACCACCTTGGCCTGCCCCTGGTGGAACCAGGCGCTCCCGGCACGTCCGCCGACGAAGACCGGCAGCGCGGCGCGGGCGGCGCCGTTGAAGAAACCCGCCACCGCCTCCCGCCCCTCGATCCGCGGGGGCGTTCCTGCCGCCACCGCGGCAGCGTCGGCGTCCACGAGGGCGTCCGGCGCGAGCAGGCGGATCAGACGGCCGAGGTTGCCCTCGCGAGCGGCCGCCATGAAGGCATCGACGACTTCTCCGTCCGTCTGCTCCTGGCGAGCGGGATCAGCACCTGGGACTTCGACGCTGACCTTGGATCGAGCCCGCGAGGCAAGTTTGCGGGCCGCCGCAGGGGTGGTGTCGAGGACCTCTGCGATCTTCGCGAAGTCGAGACCGAAACTGTCGTGCAGCACGAAGGCGACCCGCTCACGCGGGGACAGACGATCGATCACGACCCGCAGCGCCCCGGCGACAGAATCGGCGAGCACCATCTGCTCCGCCGGATCGGCGGCCTCGGCAGCGACCTCCATCTGGATGTCCTCGGTCGGCACCGGCGTGCGCGCTTTCAGCCGGTCCAGGCACAACCTGGTCGTCACCGTGGTCAGCCAGCCGGGAAGGTTGTCGATCTCGGTCTCGTTGTGGTGCAGGCGCAACCAGGCCTGTTGCACCACGTCCTGCGCCCCAGCGTGATCGGCCAGCACCCGTGAAGCGATGGCCACCAGTCGCGGTCGCTCAGCTTCGAAGCAGTCCGTCAGCAGAGTCCCCGTGTCGCTCACGAGGTCCACCCTGCCACCACCGCTCAGGCCAGACCGGTGCTGCTCTGCCAAGCGGTGTAGACAGCGACCAGGACCAGGAGCGCCGCGAAGCCGATCTGGAGCTTGCGAGCCGGGAGGCGGTCGGCGACGCGCTTGCCTGCCAGTGTCGCGACCATTGCGGCCAGGGTGAACGGCACGATCACCATCCAGTCGAAGTGGGCCGTCCCGGCACGCGCCATCAGCGCGGTGGCGGAATTGAGCGCCACGATGAAGAGCGACGTGCCGACGGCGGCGTGCATCGGGACGCGCAGCACCAGCACCAGGGCCGGCACGATGACGAAGCCCCCGCCCACCCCGAAGAAACCGGTGAGCATCCCCACCACCAGCGCGACGGCGACGACCGCTACCGGAGAGGGGGCCGCCGGGCGAGAGACCGCCGGCTCACGGACCGCCCCGTCGGTGACCGCCCCGTCGGTGACCGGGACCGTCACGTCCGCGTCACGCCCGCCACGCTTAGAGCTGTCGAACACCATCGCAACCGCAGCAAGCAGCATGACCGCGGCGAAGCCGAGCAGCAGCAGGTCGCCGTCCACCCGGTGGTTGAGGAAACTCCCCAGCCAGGTCGCGGGCAGTCCCACGACACCGAAGGTGAGGCCGAGCTTCCACCTGACCCGATCAGCCCGGACGTAGGACAGCACACCGACCGCGGCGCTGAGGCCCACGATCACCAGGCTGCTGGTCGTGGCAGCTTCGGCCGACTGGCCGATGATGTAGACCAGCGCCGGGACGGTGAGGATCGCGCCGCCACCGCCCAGACCGCCGAGTACCCCTCCGATGAGCAGCCCCAGCACGACGATCCAGACGAGAGTCATCAGACTGTGCCGGGTCCCGAGCCGTCAGTGGCAACCGGTAGTCCGGCCTCGGTCCACGCCAGCATCCCGCCCGACATGTTGACCACGTCGTGGCCAGCCGCCCGGAGCTTCGCGGTGGCGGTCCCCGAGCGATTGCCGGAACGACACACGGCCACGATGGGAACGCCCAGCGGAATCGCTGCAGGTTCGAGCTGGCCCAGGGGGACGTGCATGGCGCCTTCGATGTGGCCCGCGCTCCACTCGTCGGCCTCACGTACGTCGAGCATGCGCGCGCCCGACGCGGCCAACTCGGCGGCGCGGTGGACGTCGACTTCTCTCGCCGAATCCTCGGCTTCTGAAGGCGCTGCCCCTGAACGTGCTGCCCCTGAACGTGCTGCCTCTGAACGTGCGGTGGAATTCTCGCTACTGCTGGTCATCTGTTCCTCACGATGGTGGATTGATCGTTCTCGGCCAGGGTCACCGACAGCCGATCCGGATGTGCAAAATCGGTGCGAAGGATGAAGCGGTCACCGCGCACGATGGTCTGTCGCCACTCCACGAGTTGCCCGCGCAACTCTCCGGTGCGGTCGATCGCGAAGGCAGCAGCGTCGTCGGGCAGGTCCAGCAGGATTCGTTCAGCAGGCGTCGGGATGGCGGCGCGGATCTCCTCGCGCCCGCCCGTCAGGCGCACGTCGCACCGACGATCCAGTTCGGCGTAGAGGGAGGTCTGGGAGAAGTCGGCGTCGAGCAGCGCGGCAGCGATCCGGGCGGGGAGCCAGACCCGGTCCATGGCAAGCGGTTCGTCGTCGGCGAGGCGGATCCGCTCGAGATAGATGAGTGGAGTGGACTCCTCCAGTCCCAGCCGTGTCGCCGCTGCCGCGTCGGCGCGCGCGTCGAGCGTACGGACGATGCTGCGCTGGTGGCGACCAGCAGACTGCACGCTCGAGAAGAGGCTGTAGAGCGAGCCCTGGGGTTGGGCGATCTCGTTGTCGGCGACCTTGGGGGCACGACCGCGGGCGGCGTCGACCAGACCGGACTGGCGCAGGCTGCGCAGCGCTTCGCGCACCGTGTGCCGGGAGACGCCGTAGTCCTCGACCAGTGCCATCTCCCCGGGGAAGGAGTCCGCGAAGTCGCCGCGCCGGACTCGTTGCTCGATGTCGTGCTGGACCTGGCTCCACAGCGGCAACGGGCTGGATCTGTCCACGGGTGCAGCACCGGAACGAGATCTGTCTTGGGTCACGATGCCCCCTCCGGCGTCAGTGCTGATCCATGTGCTGATTCTGCGGGTTGATTCCGTGGAGGGTCTTGCCCCCACCGCGCAGCCCCACGTAGGTTTGAAATGTACGTACATCCGAACAACTGCGCAAGGAGAGACCATGTTCGAGGTCGAAGTAGTCGAGACCAGCGATCTGGGTGACCGCAGCTACGTCGTCCACGACGGCTCGGTCGCCGTCGTGATCGACCCGCAGCGCGACATCGATCGGGTCGAGGAAGTCCTCTCTGCGCACGCGGTGCGCTGCGTGGCGGTGTTCGAGACCCACATGCACAACGACTACCTCACCGGGGGCCTCCAGCTCGCCCGGAGCACCGGCGCCACCTACCTCGTCAACGGCGACGACCCCATCCAGTTCACCGCCGAGCCATTGAGTGACGACGACGAGCGGACGTTCGGCCAGATCCGCGTCACGGTGATGGCGACCCCCGGCCACACCACCACCCACCTGGCCTATTTCGTCGAGGACGTCGCAGGCGCCACGACGCCGGCCGTCTTCACCGGCGGTTCGTTGCTCTACGGATCGGTGGGACGCACCGACCTCGTGGCCGACGACCTCACCGACGAACTCACCCGCGCCCAGTTCCGTTCTGCACACCGGCTGGCCGAACTCCCGGGAGAGACCCGCGTGTTCCCCACGCACGGCTTCGGCAGTTTCTGCTCCTCGGGCTCCGCATCGGGAGGCGAGGGCTCCACGATCGCCGAGGAACGCGAGCGCAACGATGCCCTCACCGCTGCCGATGAGGACTCGTTCGTCGAGACCCTGATCTCCAACCTGACCGCCTACCCGGCCTACTACGCCCACATGGGCGTGGGCAACCTCGAAGGCCCGGGACCGATCGACCTCAGCCCCCCGGCGCTGCTGGACGCCCAGGCCCTGCGTCAGCGCCTCGACGCGCGCGACTGGGTGGTCGACCTCCGCACCCGCACCGCCTATGCCTCCTCCCACCTCGAGGGGAGCATCGGCATCGAGCTCGGTGAACAGTTCTCCACCTACCTCGGCTGGTTGATGCCCTGGGGCAGCGCCCTGACCCTGATCGGTGAGAGCATCGATCAGGTCACCGCAGCGCAGCGGCAACTGGTCCGGATCGGCATCGATCGCCCCGATGCTGCCGCCGTCGGGGATCTCGAGTCGCTGAGCACCGGGCCGGACGACATCCACTCCTACGCCCGCGCCACCTTCGCCGATCTGGCGAAGGCGGACCGCTCCACCCTGACCGTCCTGGACACGCGTCGCGATGACGAGCGCGCCGAAGCCTCCGTCAAGGGTTCGGTCCATCTGCCTCTCCATTCGCTCCTGCAGCGCCTCGACGAGGTGCCCGCGGGTCCGGTCTGGATCCACTGCGCCAGCGGATTCCGCGCTTCGATCGCTTCCAGCCTGTTGGCACGCACCGGGCATGATGTGACCCACGTCGACGACGACTTCGCCCAGGCCACAGAGCTCGGACTCACCTGAGCTCTGGCCGCGAGTGTCTCGACGGCACTACCCTCCGCAGGACTCGGACACTCAATGAGGAGCAATCAGCGTGGGAACCACCCAGCATTTCGGCGTACTGATCATCGGCGCCGGCACCGCAGGCATCACCGTGTCGGCCCGACTCAAACATGCAGGCTTCAACTCGGTGGGTCTCCTCGACCCGGCCGAAATCCACCACTACCAACCCCTGTGGACCCTGATCGGCGCTGGCTGCGCGCCCGCCGCGTCCAGCCACCGACCCATGATCGACGTCATCCCTGACGGCGTGGAGTGGGTCCGCGAGGCGGCCGCCGGCATCGATCCGGAGACCTCGACGGTCACGACGACGTCGGGACGCACCCTGTCCTACGACCAGCTCGTGGTGTGTCCCGGCCTCCAGCTCGACTGGGACCGCATCCCCGGGATGGCCGAGGCGCTGCTGACCGATTCGGTCTCCAGCAACTACCGCTTCGACCTCACCGCCAAGACCTGGTCCGCCATCCAGGCCCTCAAGGGTGGCACCGCAGTGTTCACCATGCCCTCAGCGCCGATCAAGTGCGCCGGCGCACCGCAGAAGATCGCCTACCTGGCCGCCGACTACTGGCGCCAGCAGGGGGTGCTCGACGACATCCGCGTCGTCCTGGTGCTGCCGACCCCGAGCATGTTCGGCGTGCCGGTCTTCGCCAAGGAACTGGCGCGGGTGGCGAAGGGCTACGGCATCGAGGTGCGCACCAGCAGCGAAGCCGTCGAGATCGACGCGGCCACCCGACAGGTCGTCATTGCCGACAACGCCAACGGGGAGCGGGAGACCATCGGCTACGACTTCATGCACGTGGTGCCGCCGCAGTCGGCACCCGACTGGATCAAGAACTCACCGCTGGCCGATCCGGACAACCCCGGTGGCTATGTAGACGTCGACAAGCACACCATGCAGCATCGCCGCTATCCCCAGATCTTCGCGCTCGGCGACGCCGGCTCCACCCCCAACTCCAAGACTGGGGCTGCGGTGCGCAAGCAGGCACCGGTCGTCGTGGCGAACATGCTCGCGGCGCGCGACGGCAAGGACCTGCCGGGGTCGTACGGCGGCTATGCCTCGTGTCCCCTCACCACGGCGCGCAACAAGATGCTGCTCGCGGAGTTCGACTACACCATGGAGCCGACGCCGTCCTTCAAGGTGATTGACACCACCAAGGAGCGCCGCGACATGTGGTATCTCAAGCGTTATGCGCTGCCGGCGCTCTACTGGAGCGTCATGCTCAAGGGACGCGGCTGACCCGTCCGTGGTCTCGCCCCCGCGGCCCGCAAGGGAATCACCGCGGGGCCGAGGTCGTCGGCCAGTTCTGTTGTGGCACCTTCTAATTTGGCATCCAGGATTCCAATTACTACGGTCGTCCTGTGCAGCTCACCCGCTTCACCGATCTCGGGTTCCGCATCCTGATGCGACTGGCAGTCGCCGATCAGGACGATGCGGTGCTGACCACGCGCTCGCTCGCGTCCCAGCTCGCGGTGAAATACAGCCACGCAGCCAAAGTGGTGACGCGGTTGCAGCGCCTCGATGTCGTGAAGACACGTAGGGGCCGCCACGGCGGTCTCTCCATCACCGAGCACGGCCGCACGATCACGGTCGGTCGTATCGCCCGTGATCTCGAAGGCCACGACGAGGTCGTCGAGTGCGAGGGGTCCACCCCCTGCCCGCTGCGTGATGTGTGCCATCTGCGAGAACTGCTCAGGGACGCCCAGGAGGCGTTCTTCCGCGAACTCGACCGATACACCATCGACGACCTCACCCACCGTCGTACGGCTCAGGTTCTGCTGTCCCTGTCCGCGCGACCCCCCGAATAGACCCACCACCCATCACACCCCAGGAGGACATCATCCTGTCTGCCAGTTCCACCCAGGTCGTCAAGGACACGTTGCCAGCGATCGGCGCCGCAATCGGCGAGATCACTCCCCTGTTCTACCGCCGCATGTTCGAGGCACACCCCGATCTCGAACGTGACCTGTTCAACCGCGGCAACCAGGCCGCCGGTGACCAGCCGAAGGCTCTGGCCGCCTCCATCGCGACCTACGCGACCCTGCTGGTCACCGACCCCGCCACTTCCCCGCTCGACCTGCTGGCCCGGATCTCGCACAAGCACGCGTCGCTGGGGATCACCGAGGACCAGTACGCGATCGTCCACCAGCACCTGTTCGAGGCGATAGTCGAGGTACTCGGCGAGGCCGTGACCCCGGAAGTGGCCGCGGCATGGGACGAGGTGTACTGGTTGATGGCGCGCGACCTGGTGACCCTGGAGAAGGGTCTCTACGCCGCAGCGGACGTCGATCCTGACCACATCTGGCGCACCGTGCTCGTCACCCAGCGGGTGCAGGAGTCCCCGGACACGGTCTCGTTCGTGCTGGCCGACCCGAGCGGCGCAGCGTTGCCGGCCGGTCGCCCGGGCCAGTACGTATCGGTGGGGATACCTCTGCCCGACGGTGCCCGCCAGATCCGTCAGTACAGCCTTACCGGCGCCCACGAGGAGGGTGAGTGGGCGATCACCGTGAAGGCGATCCCGGCGGGTCTGGCCGCCGACGGCACGGAGATCCCGGAGGGTGAGGTCTCCAACTTCATGCACCGCAACCTCTTCGAGGGCGATGAACTGGCCGTCACCCCGCCCTTCGGCGACCTGATCCTCGACGAGACCCAGGACCCGTTGGTCCTGGTGTCGGCCGGCATCGGCTCCACCCCGATGCTCGGGATGCTCCACCATCTGACCCGGGCCGCCTCCGCACGTCCGGTCACCGTCCTGCACGCCGACCGGTCACCGCACCGCCATGCCCACCGGCGCCAGATCAAGGCACTTGTCGATGCTCTCCCCGACGCCACCCTCCACCGGTGGTACGAGGACCTCGGCGCCCGATCGGCCCAGGACGACGTACTCGCCGGTCTGGTCGACCTCGACGCGGTGACGCTCTCCGCCCAGTCGCAGGTCTACCTCTGCGGGCCGCTGCCGTTCATGGAGTCGGTGCGCACCGGGTTGGTCGAGCGAGGAGTGGCTGCGGACAAGATCCACTACGAGGTCTTCGGGCCCGACAAGTGGGTTGCCACCGTCTGAGTCAGCAAGTCTGAGGCTCCTCAGCGCTGTCAAAGGAACCGAGCCCCCCACAGACGCCTGTCTCCGGCAGGACCAGTTCCACCCTGGCCGCAGCATCGTGGTCGCCATCGATGGCCGCCACGATGCTGCGGGTCTGCTCGAAGCCCGTCATGGCCAGGAACGAGGGCGCGCGACCGTAGGACTTCATCCCGGCCAGATAGAGGTCGCCCTCCGGTTGCAGCAGCACGCTGGCACCGTGCGGGGTGACCGAGCCGCAGGAGTGGAAGGCCGGGTGGATCTCGCCGGCCAGTGCCACCGGAGAGTCGAGCTCGGGATCCAACGCGAGTTGCACCTGCGAGAGCCAGGTGTGGTCGGGGAGGAACCCCGTGACGACGATGACCTCGTCGACTCCTTCCACCACCGCTCCGGGAGCGCCGTCGAGGTCGTCGAGGTCGTCGAACGAGTGCAGGGTCAACCGGCCGTCGGGCTCAGCGACAACTTCGTTGGTGCGGAACGACGGCACGGTCGAGATGACCCCGCCCTCCACGGCTCGGCGGGCACTGCTGCCCAGCGCCCCCCGAGCCTCGAGCTGGTCGTTGTCCCCACCGCCGAAGGCATCTTCGACATCGGGGCGACGCACCAGCCAGCTCACACGGGTGTCTTCATGCTCGCCGGCTAGCGCGGCCAGAGCGACGAGGACGTTCTGGGCCGAGGCTCCGGCACCGGCGACGGCGACATGCTTGCCGGCGTACCTGCTGGTGACGGTCCGGTTGCTGAAGTCGGGGATGCCGTAGGTGATGTGCTCGGCTGCCTCCGACTCGCCGGCGGCGAGATAGCCGTCGCCACCCAGCGGGGCGGGGTTCGTCCAGGTGCCGGAGGCGTCGATGACTGCCCGGGCAGTGATGCGCTCGCGACCCGTGGGCGTCTCGACGTGCACGGTGAAGGGAAGGTTTCCGCGGTCCACCGCCACCAGCCGGTCCCGGCCGTGGCGCGCGACGCCGACCACGCGGTGGCGGTAACGGATCTCGACCTCGTCGGTCTCGCCCAGGGCCAGTGCGAGGGGGGCGAGGTAGTGCTCGACCCAGTCCCGGCCGGTCGGGCAGGTCGCCGGGTCGGGAGCGATCCAGTCCACCCCTGCCAGCAGTTTCTCCGCGATGGGGTCGGTGACTTCGGCCCACGGGGAGAACAGGCGTACGTGACCCCACTCCAACACCGAGCTGGCGGCTCCGGGACCGGCCTCCACGACGATGGTCGAGATGCCTCGTGCTGCGGCCTGCGCAGCCGCGGCGAGACCGATGGGCCCCGCACCGACGATGACGAGGGGATGAGATGCGGGGGTGGCGGGACTGGTCACGGACGAACTCCTGAAGCATTGACGTTGATCGATGAAGCGTCAGAGTATCGATGTTGATCGATGGAGACAAGACATTCATCGATCAACTTCGATGTAAGGTGGTCCCCGTGAGTCAGACACTCGATCGCGGCGAGGCCGAGACGTTCGCCGGCTGGTTCGCCACCCTGGCGGACCCCACCCGGGTGCGACTGCTGCACGCCGTCTCGACGGCGCCTGCTGGCTACGTCCGTGTCGGCGACCTGGCACGAGAACTCGGCATCAGCCAGCCCACCGCCACCCACCACGTGCAGAAGCTCGCCGAGGTCGGCTTCCTCACCCTCGAGCGGGTCGGCACCAGCACCCACGTCTCGGTCGACACCACCTGCTGCGCGGTGCTCCCCCACGCCGCAGACGTCGTGATGGGCACCCTGGCCGTACGGCCCTGTTGCCCCGACGACCTGCCCGACGATGTGACCACGCGTGCCATGACCGACGCCGACCTGCCGTCGGTCCGAGACCTCTACGCCGAGGCCATCGCCACCGCTCACACCACCTTCGAGACGCAGGTCCCCGCCCTGACAGATCTGGGCAGCGGCTGGCTCCCGGATCACCGCTGGGTCGCGGAGGTCGAGGTCGAGGGGCGTACGAAGGTGGTGGGGTGGACGGTCGTCCAGCCCGTCTCCACGCGCGAGTGCTACTCGGGTGTCGGCGAGACGTCCGTCCACGTCGCCGAATCGGCCCGGGGTCGCGGGGTCGGGAAATCGCTGTTGTGGCGTCAGGTGACCGAGGCCGACGCTGGTGGCCTGTGGACGCTGCAGACCTCCATCTTTCCCGAGAACCGCTCCTCGATCGCGCTGCACCACTCGGCCGGCTACGCCACCCTCGCGGTCCGCACCCGCATCGCCCAACTCGACGGCCTGTGGCGCGACACGGTGCTGCTCGAGCGACGCCGGTCCGTCTGACGTGGGTGACATCGACGTGTGCATCATCGGCGGCGGGCAGGCCGGCCTGTCGACGGCGTTCTACCTCCGTCGCACCAACAGGGAGCGCGAACGCGGCGGGTTGGCACCGCTGAGCACGGTGGTGCTCGACGCTCGGGAGAATCCGGGAGGCGCCTGGGTCGACGGCTGGCCGAGCCTGCACCTGTTCTCGCCGGCCGCCTACTCCTCGTTGCCCGGGTGGCAGATGCCCGCCTGGACCGGTTCCGACACCCCACCGGCGAGTCACGTCGTGGCCTACCTGGCGGCGTACGAGCAGCGCTACGACCTGCCCGTACGCCGTCCGGTGCGCGTCACGAAGGTCACCGAGGCAGGCGCGAGCGACGCAGAAGCTTCGGGTCGGCTGGCGGTCCACACCGACGCCGGAACCTGGCTGGCACGCGCGGTGGTCAACACCACCGGCACCTGGGACCGCCCCTTCGTCCCGACCGTTCCGGGAATGGCAGTCTTCACCGGCCGCCAACTGCACACCCACCAGTACGCCGGCCCCGAGGCGTTCGCGGGCCTGAAGGTGGCTGTCGTCGGGGGTGGCAACTCGGGTGCCCAGATCGCTGCCGATCTGCTTCCGGTGGCGGGTCGGGTGCACTGGGTGACCTCGCAGCCGCCGCGTTATCTGGGCGACGACGTCGACGGCAGGGTCCTGTTCGAGACCGCCACCAGGGCGGTCGCGGACCGCGCTGCCGGTCGACCGTCGAAGGGCGTCGCATCACTGGGCGACATCGTGGCCGTACCAGCGGTACGACAGGCCCGCGATCGCGACGGTCTCCGGGCCCGGCCGATGTTCGCGCACCTCACCGCCACCGGCGCGGTCTGGCCGAACGGTTCGACGGCCGATCTCGATGCCATCGTCTGGGCCACCGGCTTCCGCCCCGCACTGCGCCACCTCCGCCACCTCGGCCTGGCCACCCGGGACGGCCACCCCTGCACCCTCGCGCCGGAAGGGTCACCGCACCCGACGCGATCTGCCTCCGACCCGCGCGTGTGGTTCGTCGGCTACGGCGACTGGACCGGGCCGGCTTCTGCCACCCTCATCGGCGTCAGCCGGCCGGCTCGCGACACCGCAGAAGCGATCACGGCGGGGCTGTCGGCAGAGGTGGAGCTGTAACGCCGACGCCTTGGAGGCGTTCTATCGCGAGCACGTGGAGGCAGTCCAGCGGTTCGTGGCGAGGCGGGTCGACGATCTGGAGTACGCCGCAGACCGTGCCGTGGGCCGAACCCGTTCAGCTGAGAGGGTCGGACAGGGGGCGCCGGTAACGGATCGCGGCCAAGGACACGCCGCCCGTCTCGTAGAGCTTCGCTGACCCGTCGGCCTGCCATCCGCCCGCTTCGTAGAAGCGCCTGGCTCTGGAGTTGGCCGCGAGCACCCAGAGCGTCACCTCGCTGAAGTTGGCGGGGAGATGTTCCGGCACGGCCACCAGCAGCGCACGTCCGGCCCCCTTTCCCCAGCAGTCCGGACGGACGTAGACGGCAGTGAGTTCCGCGATCGCGGCGGAGTCTGCGTCGTCGTCGCGGGCCGGACAGACCTGGGCGAACCCGATGATGTGCCCGTCCTCGAGCGCGACGACGATGCCGCTCCCCTGCACGGGCGGCGCGTCGAGCATCTCCTCCCACCTGCCGCGACGCTGCTCGGGGTCGAGACCGTCCAGGTGCTCCTGGGGAATCAAACCTCGATAGCCCGTGCGCCACGACTCGACGTGGACGACCGCGATTCCCGCAGCATCGCCGCGCTGCGCCCGCCGGATCTCCACCGTCTCATCATGGCAGCCGGCAGCGACGCTGCTCCCACTCACCGGTTGCCCAGTTGGAGCCTTGCCCAGGCACGGGTGGTCAGGGCAGCCCCAGCGACAGCGACAGCAATTGGCAGAAGAAGGAGCCCGTCACCCACCGGACTGTCGGGCGCAGCCCACAGCACCGGGAGTACCCAGGGGACGTAGGTCCCGAGACCGAACCCGGCCGCGAGGTTGCTGGCCACCACGAGAGCCAGAGCCGCCGAGATGCCGGCCAGATAGCCGCGGCCGATGGTCGCCACCCACATGACGGGTAGAGCAGAGCCGCCCAGCAGCAGACTGACCACGCCGACCTTGGCGAAGCAACCCACGGCACCGTCCAAGGGCAGCCCGAGGATGAGTCCCGCAGCGGTGACGCACGCTGCCGCGGTGAGCGCGAGCAGGACCATCCACGCCAGGGCCGCGGCGATCTTGGCACGGGCGATGGCAGCCGTACTCGCGGGCAGGGCGAACAGTCCGACCACCGTGCCATCGGTGAATTCGCGACCGGTGGACCAGGCAACGACGATGCCGACTGCCAGTAGCGTGGTGATGCCCACGCTCGTCGCAGCCAGAGCGGTGAAGCCGGACCATCCGGTCGTCATCATGAGGCCGGCAGCCTTCTGACCCATGTCGGTGGTGGGTGCGTGGCGTACGGCTGCATATCCGCCTGCGGTGGTGGCCAGCACCAGCGTCACCGTGGCGAGGGTCGCGACGCGGGTCACGGTTGCGCGGGTGAGCTTGCGCAGCTCGAAGGTGAACGTCGAAGCGCGGCGTGCGGTCATGGCGCCTCCCCAGTACCAGCGGCCAGGACGGTGTCGGCCGCGAGGATGGTGTCGAAGAAGCGGCGCTCCAGGTCGGGGCCGTCAGGAGTGAGGCTCTCGATGATCGTGCCGTGATGCAGGACGTCGACCTGGTCGGCCAGGCGGGCGAGTTCGTCGAAGTGATGACTGGTGACCACGACCGCGGCGCCGCTCCCCGTCGTCTGGGTGATGAGGTCGCGTAGTCCGACCACGGCGAGCGGGTCGAGCCCGTTGGTGGGCTCATCAAGGATGAGCAGGCGGGGTTCGTGGGCCATCGCAGCGGCGAGCCCGACCTTCTGCCGAGTGCCCAGCGACAGACGACGTACGGGCACGTCGAGGTGGTCGGCGAAGCGCAGGGCATCGGCGAGTTCGCCCATCCGACGATCACTCTCCTTCGGACGCGCCGCGTGCAGCGCCGACGACGCCCGGATGTTCTGGCGCGCGGTGAGTTCGGGGTAGGAGAACGGCATCTCGACGAGATGGCCCACACCGCGCCACACCCGTCGATCAGCACAGGGCAGCCGCTGACCGAGCACGTGGACGTGGCCCGCGTCCGGCCGCAACATCTCGAGCATCACCCGCAGTGCGGTCGTCTTGCCGGCGCCGTTGAGCCCCACGATGGCGCGGCACTCACCCGGTACCACGTCGAGAGACAAGCCGTCCAGGACCACCTGCCCCCGCAACACACAGCGCACCGACTCGAGCCTGAGTGCCGAGGTCACGGCTCTGCCTCCACCAGTGAGAGCAGGCCTTCACGCAGGGCATCGGCCGCGTGCGCATAGCCGGGACCGGCTGCCCACTCCAGCAGCACGGTGGTCGCCGCACCGAGCACGGCTGCCGCCGCTGCTCGAGCCGACATCTGGGAAGCCCCACCAGCGGCGAGTGCCCCGGCGATGGCGGTCTCGGTGTCATGGGTCGCCGACCAGGCCGCGCCGCGCAGTGCCGGGGTGCGGGAGATGAGCTCGATGCGATGGCGAAATGCGGCGGAGGTGAGTTCGGCGCGCGCTACGTCCTGTTCAAGAGCAGACACCAGACCGTGAACGGCGCGTTCCAACGGGCGGTGCTCCTGTGGTTGCCCCGCGACGGCGTCGGCGATGACGGGGTCGAACAGGTCGCCCACCACGACGGACTCCTTGGTCGGGAAGTGGCGGAAGAACGTCATGTGCGAAACCCCGACACTGCGCGAGATCTCCGCCACCGAGGTCGCGTCGTAGCCCTGCTCACGGAACAGCCGCAGCGCCGCGTACTGCAAGCGGGAGCGGGTGGTGGGAGACGAAGAAGGGTTCACATCCTTATGTTAGCAACTAACAGTTAGTGACTAACAGTTAGTGACTAACAAGAAGTAGTGATGCCTGAGCGAACTGGCTGACGCAGCACCGTGCGCAGTTTCGCCGGCTCGGTGCGACGCGGGTCGGAGAGATAGACCTCGTGATGACGGCCGTTGAAGGTGAGTCCGTGCTGGGGGAAGTACTCGTCATGGAGCCGAGCCAGCAACGGTCCCTCGGCGTCATACGACCCGACGTGCAGGATCTGCACGCTCCTGCCTTCGTCGTACGACTCGAAGCGCACCCGTCCGAGTCCCGGAAGGGGCTTCTTCTGAGCGCCTTTGCGAGTCTTCGTCCTCTCCATCGCCTCGTCAACGATCTCCGGGGTGATCCAGCCCGGCTGGGCGATCATCATCGTCCAGTCCCAGGCGCTCTTGTCCCGCGTCACGAACGTGGTCGGATCATCGGCGCTCCACAGCCCCTCGAGCGGCCCGACCGTGTGGACTCGCCCGACCTCGCTCTTGGCGCGCGCGCGTACACCGTAGGAGAGGGTGAACAGCGCCTCGACCGCCTCGACATAGGCGCTGGACTCGTTGGGATCACCGTGGCCGTCGACCATGAGGAAGGCCATCTCGGGGACGTCCACCTCGAGGAAGTCGCCCGGCTTGGGGGCGTACAGCGTCCGGAACGCCTTCTTGATGTCGTAGGACTCCACCTGCGCGGCTCTCCTCAGTCATCCCGGAGGGACTCGGTGATGCCCTCCATCGTCTGGTCGAAGGCCGTCTCGAGGTCGACGTCGTAGGCATCTGCGAGGGTCAGCACGCACCACAGGCAGTCAGCGAGCTCGTGGGCCAGCGCCTCATCGAGGTCTTCGCGCGGGCGTACGCCGGCCTTGCCCTGGACCAGCGCCGCCAGGTCGCCGACATCACCCATGAAGCCGAGCATGATCTCCTGGGTCGTCCACGATCGTCCGTGCCGGGCCGCCTCGACCTCGGCATACCGCGAGCGCACGGCGCGCGCCTTGTCCTGCATCTGCTGAAAGTCCACAGCGGGTCCCATCCTTTGATCGTTGGTCAGCGGTGCGTGTTGGGTCAGGTGAAGTGTCGTGGCGCGTCGAGTCGGGCGGCCAGGATCTCTGCGTACGCCGCCCGCTCCGGTGGTCCGACCCAGCGGGTCTCACGGTGGCGCTCGTAGAGGGCGTCGTCGAGGTGGCGGGGAAAGACGTGCACGTGGAGATGCCACACGTCCTGGTTCCCCACCGGTTCGTTGTGCTGCCGGGTCGAGATGCCCTCGCACTCATAGGCGCTGCGCATGGCAAGGGCGACCTGCTGGGTCAGGTCCCAGACTGCATGGCCGATCGCAGGAGGGATCTCATACAGGTTTTCGTGGTGCTCGCGGGGGATGACCAGGACCGCGCCGGGGTTGCCGGGCCACCACTTGGGAGAGATCCGCGCGAAGGCGTGCTCGGTGACGGCGACGATGTCGCCCGGCTGGTTGTGCTCGTTGAAGACACCGCGTTGGATCCGGCAGAAGGGACAGTCATAGCCGAGCGGTTCGTGAGACCAGCCGGTGGCGGGTTCGACCGTGGTGGACTCGACGCTCGTCAACATCCGCTGATCCTTGCGTCCCGGGTCCCACTCCGGCAAGCACCTAGGTTGTTGCCTGTGGAGAAGCGCGCAATTGCTTGGGCGGAGTCAGAACTGGGCGAGCAGATCGTCGATGTCGTCGCGTTGTCGAGTGGCCTGACCTCGACCATGCTCGCTCTCACCACCGCGTCCGGGCGTGAGTCCGTCCTGCGCCTGATGACGATCGAGCCGTGGCGGGCGCATGGCGCAGCCCTGACCCGACGCGAACGAGCGGCCCAACTCGAACTCGTGAGCACGGACGTCCCGGCCCCGACCAGCCTCGGGCTGGACGCGGAGGGAGCCACCCTCGGTGTCGCGGCCCATCTGATGTCGCGCCTGCCCGGCGTACCGACCCATGCCTCGCCAGCCAGCCTCCACCACGGCACCATCACGGCGATGGCCGAGATGCTCGCCACGATCCACCAGGTCCGCCCGACCGAGCCGTTCCGGACGTACGAGTCGTGGGCCTGGCAGGCGAAGCGCGTCGTGCCTGCCTGGACCAGGCACCCCCAGTCCTGGCAGCGCGCATTCACGATGCTTGCGGACGAACCACCCGACTACGACCCCACGTTCCTCCATCGCGACTACAGCCACCGCAACCTGCTGTGGACCGACGGTCGGATCTCCGGTGTGGTGGACTGGGTCGAGACCTCGACCGGCCCGGCCTGGCTGGACGCCGCCCATGCCGCGACGAACCTCGCCGTCGCGTTCGGGCCAGACCTGGCTCGCGATTTCCTGGCTTCCTACGCAGCCGTCACGGCGACGACGCCGGAGCCGTACTGGCTGGTCCTGGACGCCGTCGGCTTCCTGCCAACTCCCGGGCGGCCGCCGATGTTCGGGGCGAGGGCCGAACTGCAGGGGCTGGACGAGTGGCTCCACGACCTCCTCAGTCGAGGGCAGCGATCTCCCTCGGAGAATCCGGCACCCCCTCAGCCAGCACTCGGTTCACCTGCGCGTCCAGGTCCGTCGGACTGAACCGCACGACGCCGGTGGCGACCTCGGACGGTGAGAACCAGCGAACGCCGTGCACGTTCTCGGCGACAAGATCCACCTGCGGACGAGGCTCGAAGTGCGCAGCCCGTACGAGGTAGGTGACGTCGGTCTGCCCATCCCAGTCCGGCATCGCGAACATCCTCGTGAGAAGCCAGACAGGGCCCACGATGTCCGGATTCTCCAGGCCCAACTCTTCGGCCAGTTCGCGGCGCAGAGCGACTTCAGGCGATTCGCCTGCATCGACCCCACCGCCTGGACAGGCCCAGAACCCGTCCGGGAGGTCGAGTTCCGGCCAGCGGAAGTGGACCAACAGCACGTGGTCGTTCTCGTCCAGGACGAGCGCACGCACGGCCTGCCGCAGTCTGGCTTCCGTCACGCAAGCGATCATGAACCATGGCTCGGATGCGCAAGGTGTTGGGTGCCCTCGTTCTCGTGGTCATCGCCGTCGAGGTGGGCCTGGTCCTGACAGGGGTGATCGACTTCGGCTCAGCGGCTCGACTCGTCATCGCGATGGAGCTGTTCCTGAGCGTCTTCGCCATCGCCGAGATCGTGATCGTCCTCAAGGCGGTCCGTCGCGCGAAGGCCAGCGGCCTCGACCTGCCGGCGGCCCTCGATGAGTCGCTGGCAGCGTTCTTCCCCGGGCGGGTGGCGCGCTATCTGCGCCAGGAGATCATGATGGTGCGCGCCCTCTTCATGCTGCTCACCGGGCGCCGTGACGTCGCCGAGGGTGAACATCCGATCCGCTACGCAAGCTCGCTGGTGGTGCTTCTGATGGCAGTCACCGTGGGAGACGCAGTCGCCGCAGTGTTGCTGCACCGACTGCTGCCCGCCGGGTTGCGTCCGGCGGCGCTGGTGCTGGGCGTCCTGGGGGTGGTGTGGCTACTCGGGTTCGTCGCCTCGTTGATCTGTTACCCGCACGTGGTCTCCGCTGACCGGCTACGTCTGCGGTTCAGCGTCTTCCACGACATCACCGTGCCGACGGCTGCGGTTCGTTCGGTCGGCACCACGTCTCGAACGCCGCGGACCCAAAAAGTGGCCGAGTTGTTCGACGACGAACTGGTGATGGTGGTGACCGGACAGTCGGGTGTGGTCGTCGAACTGGACGATGCCGATTTCGCCAGCCTGAACCCGAACGTCGACGACGCGGGGACCTTGCGTCGGATCACGTTCCATGCCGATGAGCCGTCACGTGCGAGGGATCTCGTGGCTGCCGTCATGGAGGGCTGAACGACCCGCCTGCGCAGAGACAGGGCGTCGGCCGGCGCGTGCCACTTTGTGCCATTTCGCCTGCAGGGGTGGCTCCTACGGGGCGGCGTCCGCAGCATGGGGCGACGAACCCCCCATCGTGTTGGAGACCCCCCTGATGAAACCCACCCGCGCCCTCCTGGCTGCCGCGCTCGCCAGCGCCACCGCCACGGCGCTCTTCGCGCCCCCCATGGCCGCAGCGTCTTCGCAGTCACCCGGCACCGCTGCGTCCAGTCCAGCCTCGACCAGTGCGGTGGCCCCCGGGTCCGCGGTCACGCGTCGCCCCGAGGCAGAACGGGCCGCCACTGCTGCCCTCGTCGCCACTGCATCGCAGACGAGCGAGTTTCACCGGGTCAGCACGTCCACCGGACTCAGCGGGACCACGTATGTCGCCTACGAGCAGACCTACCGCGATCTGCCGGTCATCGGCGGCGACCTCGTCGTCGCCGTCGACGGTCAGGGACTCGTGACGAATGACCCGCAGGCCGACATCGAGTCGGTCGCCCCCGCGACCCTGCGCCCGGGGATCAGCGCTGCACGAGCCACGACTGCCGCTCGTCGCCTCGTCGCGAGCGTCCAGAAGAGCAGCACGCCCGAACTGGTCGTCTTCTCCCCCGACGGCGAGCGGAAGCTGGCGTACCGCACCGTGGTCTCGGGCCGCCAGGGCTCGCGTCCCACCGAACTCACCGTCATCGTGGATGCGTCGAACGCTCGCATCATCGGCTCGTGGGACATGGTGATGGACGGAACGGGCGACGGCTACTACTACTCCCCTGTCACCTTCGACACCAAGAAGAACGGAGCAGGCGGCGAACTGCAGGACAGCACTCGCGGCGGCCTGACCTGCGGTGTCGAGGGCAATGGCCCGGTGACCAGCCCCAACGACAGCTACGGCAACGGCAGCGGCACCGACCTCAAGACGGCCTGCGTCGACGCCTACTACGCCGCCGGCCAGGAGTACGACATGCTCCGCAACTGGCTGGGGCGCAACGGCTTCGACGGCAAGGGCAAGTCGTTCCCGCTGTTCGTGGGGCTCAAGGACGTCAACTCCTACTGGAACGGCCACACGGCCAACTTCGGCAAGAGCAAGGACGGCAAACGCCAACTCACCTCCCTCGACCTGGTCGGTCACGAGTTGGGTCACGCGATCTTCCAGTTCACTCCCGGCGGCTTCGACGGCTACGCCGAGACTTACCAGTTGAACGAGTCGAACGGCGACATCTTCGGCGCGTTGACCGAGCACTACGCCAACAACCCCAGCGACCCGCCGGACTTCGTCTTCGCCGAGGAGGACGACCCGTTCAACCGCGGCGCCGAGCGCATCATGTACGAACCCTCGATTGCGCCCCGCAAGGGCCAACCCGACTGCTGGTCCACCAATATGCCCAACGTCGAGGTCCACGACGGTGCCGGTCCCTCGAACCACGCCTTCTACCTGCTCTCCGAGGGCTCGAACCCCGGCGGAGGCAAGCCCGCCAGCCCCATCTGCAGCGGCGGTCCCGCGTCCGTGACCGGCATCGGCATCCAGGCCGCCGGGCAGGTGTGGATGGAAGCGCTCATGCTGAAGACCACGTTCTGGACCTACGCCGACGCACGCAAGGCGGTCCTTCGGGCCACCACCAACCTCTTCCCCGGCGACTGCGCCAAGTTCGACGCCGCCAAGGGCGCCTGGGACGGCATCGCCGTGCCGGCCCAATCCGGTGAGGCCCAACGCCCCAGCACCTGCGGCTCGGTCCCGGACGGAGACTTCTCCGTCGGGGTCACACCCAGCAGCGCCGAGGTCGAGCCCGGTGCATCCGCGTCGGCGACGCTGTCGACGTCAGTGACGAGCGGCAAGGCCCAGTCCTTGGCCCTCACCGCAGAGGGTGCTCCCGCCGGAGTCACGGTCTCGTTCTCCCCGGACAAGGTCACCGCAGGTCAGTCCTCCACGGTCAGCGTGGCGACCGCCACCATCACGAAGCCGGGCACGTACGCCATCACCTTGCGCGCCACCGGCAGCAAGGTCGCTCGTACGGCTCCGTTCGCGTTGACGGTCAAGGCCGGCCCGGGGGACCCGGACAGTGACTTCTCGGTCAGCGTCTCGCCGAGCAGCGCCACCGTCGAGGCAGGTACCTCCGCATCGGCGTCCTTGTCGACCTCGGTGACGAGCGGCAAGGCCCAGTCCCTCGCGCTCACCGCCGAAGGCGCCCCGAGTGGCGCCACGGTCACGTTCGCTCCGACGAAGGTCACTGCCGGTCAGTCCTCGACGGTCAGCATCGCGACCGCCAAGTCCACGCCCGCAGGGACCTATGCCATCACCCTGCGCGCCACCGGCGACAAGGCGACGCGTACCGCGTCGTACTCGCTGACGGTCACCGCGCCCCCCGGGGACACCGGCTGCAGCAACCGCGACGTCACGGTCACCAAGGACCTGTCGGCACACCAACTACTGGTGCTGCCGAGTTGGTCCGGATTCGCCGCGGTCGCCGGTGAGCACTCCGCCTGCCTCGTCACTCCTGCAGGAGCGAAGGTCGAGGTCCAGTTGCAGCAACGCCAGGGCAGCTCCTGGAACACCGTGGGAACGATGAGTTCCCCCTCGAAGATGTCGCTCACCTACCAGGGTGCGGCCGGGAGCTACCGCTACCTCGTCGTGTCCGGCACCGCCGCTAAGGGAACGGTCATCGGGTACGACACCCCCTGACCCACACGGGCAGGACGCGCGTCCACTGAACCGGGCCTGGCCGGCAGTCGAAAACGACTGTCGGCCGGGCCCGGGCGTCGTTTCCGGACGGTGACCCGTTCGATGCGGACATGCCACTTTGTGCCACCGCGACTGCAGGGGTGGCTCCTGCCGGCCCGTCTTCGGACGATGAGGCGCACACCACGGCCCCTGTCGTTCTCGGAGGACTCCTGATGAAACCCACCCGCGCTCTACTGGCAGCCGCGCTCGCGAGCGCTACCGCCACCGCGTTGTTCGCCAGCCCCATGGCTGCCGCAGCGCCCCAGTCACCCGGCACTACGCCATCCGGTGCCGACCCAGCGAGTTCCGACGCTGCCAGCACAGCAGACCCCGGCTCAGCCGTGACACGTCGCCCCGACGCCGAGCGTGCCGCTGCCGCTGTCCTCGCAGCGACGCAGTCGGACGCGGGCACGTTCAACCGCGTCAGCACGTCCACCGGCCTGAGCGGGACGACGTACGTCTCCTACGAGCAGACGTATCGCAACCTCCCGGTCCTCGGCGGCGACGTCGTGGTCGCCGTCGACGGCCAAGGCTTGGTGACGAACGACCCGCTCACCGACGTCGAGGCGGTTGCCCCGGCGACCCTGACGCCCCGCGTCACCGCGACGAAGGCCCAGGCTGTCTCTCGCGCCCTCGTGAGCCGCGTACCGAAGGCCAGCACACCTGAACTCGTCGTGTTCTCCCCCGACGGCGAGCGGAAGCTGGCGTACCGCACCATCGTGTCGGGCCAACAGGGCAATCGACCCACCGAACTCACCGTCATCGTCGACGCCGCCACGGCACGCGTGATCGGCTCGTGGGACATGGTGATGGACGGCACCGGCGACGGGGCCTACTACTCCCCTGTCACGTTCGACACCACGAAGTCAGGAAATGTCTGGAAGCTGTGGGACAACACCCGCGGTGACCTGTTGTGCGGGCTCGTCGGAGGCTCCACCGTTGCCAGCCCGGACAACCATTTCGGCAACGGCAGCGGCACCGACCTCAAGACGGCCTGCGTCGACGCCTACTACGCCGCCGGCCAGGAGTACGACATGCTCCGCGACTGGTTGGGCCGCAGCGGCTTCGACGGCAAGGGCAAGGCGTTCCCGCTGTTCGTGGGGATGACACAGGTCAACTCCTACTGGAACGGTCACACCGCCAACTTCGGGCAGAGCAAGGACGGCAAGCGTCAACTGACCTCGCTCGACCTCGTGGGCCACGAGCTCGGCCACGCGATCTTCCAGTTCACTCCCGGCGGCTTCGACGGCGGCACCGAGACCTACCAGCTCAATGAATCGAACGGCGACATCTTCGGTGCCCTCACCGAGCACTACGCCAACAACCCCAGCGACCCGCCGGACTTCGTCTTCGCCGAGGAGGACGACCCGTTCAACCGCGGCGCCGAGCGCATCATGTACGAACCCTCCATCGCACCCCGCAAGGGCCAGCCCGACTGCTGGTCCACCAATATGCCCAACGTCGAGGTCCACGACGGTGCCGGACCCTCGAACCACGCCTT
>JBBSSH010000028.1:0-49846 GCA_038242265.1 Propionibacteriales bacterium | reverse complement strand
GCGTCGGTGAGCAGGGCGGGTTCTTGTACGCACAGAACCCGCCTCACTCACCGCTGGCAGCGTTGAGGGCTACGCGTCGGTGAGCAGGGCGGGTTCTTGTACGCACAGAACCCGCCTCACTCACCGCTCGCAACTCACCGCTCGGCCCTCGAAGATCAGGGGGCGAAGCGCGCAGCGACCTCGACGACCCGGTCGAACGCCTCGCGCTCACCGATGCTGACTCGCAGACCCTCGGTGCCGTACGGCCGCACCGAGACGCCCACTTCGCCGCAGGCGGCCGCGAACGCGGGGGTCTGCTCGCCCAGGGGGAACCAGATGAAGTTGCCCTGGGCGTCAGGCAGGTCCCAACCCACCGCACGCACGCGCGCGAGCAGTTCCGTACGACGGGCCACCAGGTCCTCGACCCGCTCCATGAGCGCATCGGCGGAGGCCAGCGAGGCGATGGCTGCCGCCTGGGCGACGTGGCTGACGCCGAAGGGCAGCGACACTGCTCGCAGGGCACCGGCCAACGGCGCCGGACCGACGGCGTAGCCGACCCGGAAACCGGCCAGACCGTAGGCCTTGGAGAAGGTGCGGGTCAGGATCACGTTGTCGTGGGCCCGATAGGTCGCGATGCCGTCGATGGCGTCGTCCATCCGGACGAACTCGAGGTAGGCCTCGTCGACCACCACGAGCACGTGGCTGGGGACCTTGGCGATGAAGGCATCCAGGTCGGACTGCGTCACCGCAGGTCCGGTCGGGTTGTTCGGCGTGCAGACGATGACGACCCGGGTCCGGTCGGTGACCGCTGCGGCCATCGCGTCGAGGTCGTGGCGACCGTCCGCGGTCAGCGGGACCTGCACGCTGGTAGCGGCACCTGCGGTGACGGCGATCGGATAGGCCTCGAAGGAGCGCCACGCGTAGATGACTTCGTCTCCCGGCTCGCAGAAGGCGTTGATGAGCTGGTAGATCAGGGCGACCGACCCCGTGGCGGCCGCCAGGTCCTCGACCGGCACGCCGAGCGCGTCACTGAGGGCTGCGTAGAGGGCAGTGTTGCCCATGTCGGGATAGCGGTTCATCTCCGAGGCGGCCTTGGTCGCCGTCTCCAACACCCCGGGGAGTGGCGGGTAGGGGTTCTCGTTGGAGGAGAGCTTGTAGGAGGTGAGGCCGCGCCGCGCCACGGGGGGCTTGCCGGCGACGTACGCAGGGATGGCGAGCACGTTGGGTCGGGGCTGCGGAGTTGAGGGGAGAGTCGAGGCTGGAGTCGAGTCAGGAGTCGAGGGAGAGGTCGTGGACATGACCCAGACCCTAGTGAGGTCCCTCAGAGAAGGGCCCGTCTGCCTCGCCACGGTCTGAGCACCGGGAGCAGGAGCACCCCGATACCGAAGCCGATCCCGGCGCCGAGCACGTTGTCGACTACATCGGTGACGTCGCAGGCCCGGTCGAGTCGGGCCAGTTGGAGCTGGACGAATTCGATCCCCAGACTGTAGGCCACCAGCGCGAAGAGCCCGGCGGAAGCCAGCAGCCACCCACTGCTCCACCGCGCCGCCGCGAGGACGAGGAACATTCCCGCTGGCACGAAGAGCACGACGTTGAGCTGACGCTGGTCCAGACCGAACACCTCGAAGGCCGCACCCGAGGGGCCGCCGTAGTCCCACGAACACACCTCGGAGCGGGTCTGCACGGGCACGTAGCCGGTGTGGGGACGCGCAGGCAGCAGCGTGACGAGTCCGATCGCGACGATCGACCAGATCCACCCGGCGTGGGCCACCGCTGCGACCGTCCCCAACCAGTGCCGGGTCGCGAGGACGAACAGCAGCGCCAGGGCGCCCGCAACGAGCCCGCCCAGCACCATCACACCCGTTCCACCGATGCTCACCACGCGGGCGAGGCTAGCGGGTGGGCCATTCGGCCTAGGGTGACCCCATGAGGTTCCTTACGTGGTTGCTGACATACGCCGCCGGTGTGGCCGTGGCGGCCCAACTTCTCGACGGCATCTACTTCGACGGCCCGGTCCACGGGACGCCCGAGATCCAGGAGAAGATCCTGCCGCTCCTGCTGGTCGCCCTGATCCTGGGCCTGGTCTCCACCTTCATCGAACCGGTGCTCAAACTGCTGTCGCTACCCTTCATCATCCTGACCCTCGGCTTCCTCCTGCTGGTCATCAACGCCCTGATGCTGATGCTGACCGCGAAGCTCGCCGACGTCTTCGACCTGGGCTTCCATGTCGATGGCTTCTGGAACGCGCTGGTCGGTGCCCTGATCGTGACGCTCATCGGGTGGGGCGTGCGCACTGCCCTGCCTCTGAAGGAGTGACCACCCTTGCGGCGAGCAGGCTGACCTCATGAGGCCCTTTCTCTGGTGGCTGACCTACGCCGTCGGTGTGGCCGTGGCGGCCCAGCTGCTCGACGGTGTCTACTTCGACTACCTCGACGATCCGGTGCACGGACTGGCCGAGATCAAGGAGAAGACCGTGCCGCTGCTGGGGGTCTCGTTGGTCCTCAGTCTGGTGGCCACGTTGGTCGCGCCGATCATGAAACTGGCGTCGCGCCCGCTCATGATCGTGACGTTGGGCTTCCTGCTGCTGGTCATCAATACGCTGATGTTTTTGCTGGTCGGCAGCCTCGGCGACACCTTTGGCTTCTACGTCGACGGCTTCTGGAACGCCTTGGTCGGTACCCTGATCGTGGCGGTCATCGGCTGGGGCGTGCGCACTGCGCTGCCCATGAAGGAGTAGTCACTGCCATGGCGGCACCCCCAGTACTCCCAGCACCCCATGCTCCGGGCCAGTACCGCATCGCCCTGGTGTGCCTGGGCAACATCTGCCGCTCGCCGATGGCCCACGTCGTGCTCGAGAGCCGGATCGCGGAGGCCGGGCTGGCGGACCGCGTCGAGATCGCCTCCGCCGGAACGGCTGGGTGGCACACCGGCAAACCGATGGACCCCCGGGCTGCGGCGTGCCTCGTTGCAGCCGGCTACGACCCCTCCCGACACCGGGCCAGACAGTACGACGACTCCTGGCCCACCCACCATGACCTGGTGTTGGTGATGGACGAGTCGAACCTGTCCGACGTCGGGGGACGCAGCGAACGCGTCGCCATGTTTCGTGACTTTGATTCCTCAATTCCGGGTGGGGAGGTTCCGGACCCGTACTACGGTGGGGCTGACGGCTTCCAGGAGGTGCTGACCATGGTCGAGCGCACGTGCGACGCGATCGTTTCAGCGTTGACCCATCCCACCGAGAGCCCGCTCTGATGGCTCGCCAACCGCTGATCGCCAAGCGTGCCGAGGAGTTGTTGGGCTCTGCAGTGGTCGCGACCTCGCCGGTCGCCGGTGGCAACGTCGCCACGGCCACGCGCCTGCGACTCTCCAGCGGTCAGACCGCGCTGATGAAAACACTGCCCCACGCCCCGGCCGGCTTCTTCGAGGCCGAGACGGCCGGCCTGCGCTGGCTGGGCGAGGTCACCGGCGGCGTCCCGGTGCCAGAGGTCCTTGCTGCCGACCGCGACTGCGTGATCCTTGCCTGGGTCGAGCAGAGCGCGAAGACCCCCATCGAGGCTGCCACCACCTTCGGCGAGCAACTCGCGCTCACCCATGCTGCGGGAGCGAAGGGCTGGGGGCTCGACCGCGACGGATTCATCGCCACCTTGCCGATGCCCAACAAGACGGCCGGCTCGTGGGCGGAGTTCTACGCCGTACGACGGGTGCTCCCCTATCTCAAGCTCGCGCGCGATCGCTCGGCGATCTCCGACACCGAGGCTGCCTCCGTCGAGACCGTCGTCGGCAAACTCACCGCGCTGCTCCCCGAGGAAGCGCCTGCCCGGCTGCACGGCGACCTCTGGAACGGCAACTGTCTGTGGGGACAGGACGCAGCCGTGCACGTGATCGACCCTGCCGTGTACGGCGGACACCGCGAGGTCGACCTCGCCATGCTCGCCCTCTTCGGTCTCACTCATCTGCCGCGGGTGATGGCTGCCTACGACGAGGCGCATCCGCTGGCTGACGGTTGGGAGGACCGCCTCGGGATCCACCAGCTCTTCCCGCTACTGGTCCACGCCTGCCTCTTCGGCGGGACCTATGGCGCCCGGGCCGGTCTGGTGGCGTCCCGCTACGCCTGAGGAGTCGAAACCCTCAGCCGCGCAGCCGTACCGACAGGCAGGTGACGCACCCTTCGAGCTTCTCGAACTCGGAGATGTCGACCGTGACGACCTCGAGCCCCCGCTCGCGCAACATCTCGGCCGAGTCGGGCGCCGCCGCAGACATCAGCACGGTGTCGTTGCCGAGGATCACCACGTGTGACCCCGGCTCCTCCGGCATCGCGAGGAACTCGGCCCACACGTCGGGGTCATCCACGAGGGGCTCGTGGCCGATCACGGTGCCGTCGGGCAGTGCCGTGACCGCTGACTTGAGGTGGAGCACCTTGGTGACCGGTACGGCGGTGACAGTGGCCCCGACCTCACTCATCAGGGCCGACAACTGGTCGATGCCCTCCTGGTTGCTGCGCCCGCCCAGACCCACCCAGATCTGGTCGCCGTGGCTGAGGATGTCGCCCCCGTCGATGGTCCCCGGCGCCTCGATGGCCCGTACCCGGTAGCCCTGCGCAGCGAGGACCTCGCCCAGACCGTCGGTCTCCTGGCGTCGCTCGGGGGCACCGATGCGCATCAGGACGGCAAGGTCGCGGTGCACGAAGACCGGGTCCTCGATGAAGACACCGTCGGCGTGGTCATCGGCTGGCGGAGCCTCGACGACCTCCCAGCCGTTGTCGGTCAGCGCGTCGACGTAGGCCTGCCACTGACGCAGCGCCAGGTCGATGTCGACGGGGCTGCGCTCGATGTGGGTCACCAGGCCGTCGGCCAGACGTGGGGACGGGCGACGGACGAGGGCAAGTCGACGGTTCATGCGATCGAGCCTAGCCAGCACCACTCCCGGTCCACATCCGTGCTGCTGGCCCATCGTGTCGTTCAGGCTCACCTCAGGCGGGACTGGCATCCTTGGGACGTGCCCGAGTCCAAGCCCCGCGTCCTTGTCGTCGACGACGACAAGGCGGTGCGCGACTCGTTGCGCCGCTCCTTGGAGTTCAACGGCTACGAAGTGGTTCTGGCCTGCGACGGGGCGGAGGCCCTGGTCACCCTCGGCACCCACCATCCCGACGTGGTCGTGATGGACGTGATGATGCCGCGCCTCGACGGCGTGGAGACCACGCGCGCGCTCCGGGCCGCCGGCAACGACGTGCCGGTGCTGGTGCTCACCGCACGCGATGCGGTCGGCGACCGGGTCGAGGGACTCGACGCCGGCGCGGACGACTACCTCACCAAACCCTTCGCACTCGAAGAACTGCTCGCCCGGTTGCGGGCCCTGCTGCGCCGCGCCGTGCCGGATCCGGACGCCGGCAGCGAGGTGTTGGCCTTCGCCGACCTCACGATGGACGTCGCCACCCGCGATGTCGTCCGGGCCGGACGTGTCATCGGGCTCACCCGTACCGAGTTCACCCTGCTCGAGATGTTCCTGCGCCGACCACGCCGCGTCCTGGAGCGCTCCTTCATCCTGGAGGAGGTCTGGGGCTTCGACTTCCCGACCAGCGCCAACTCCCTGGAGGTCTACGTCGGCTACCTCCGCCGCAAGACCGAGACCGAGGGCGAGACCCGACTGATCCAGACCGTGCGGGGCGTGGGTTACGTCCTGAAGGAGTCGTGAGAGGCCCGGTGAGCGGGGGGGCCGGCGCACAGCCCGCTCGCCGCTGGCACTACCGCCGGTCGCTGGCCTCACGTGTCGCCGTCCTCACGACGCTTGCCCTGGGCGTGTCCATCGCCCTCATGGCGCTCACGTCGTTCGTGGTGATGCGTCAGCAGTTGATGAACTCCCTCGACCAGTCCCTGCTCAACCGAGCACACAAGGCAACGGCCGTCACCACCCTCTCCACCATCACCGCCCAGGGCGCACCGGCGTGGATGCTCGGCGCCGCCGACGTGCGGATCATCTTCATCACCGCCGAGAAGGGGGTGATGACCGGCGACGACATTCCCAAGTTCACCCTCGGCCAGCCGGAGCTCGACGTCGCGTCCGGTGTCCGGGACTCCTCGGTGCGCACCCTGACCACCACGGCCAACGAGAACTACCGTGTCGCCGCGGTGCAGTCCGACAGCGGACGGGCGCTAATCCTGGCCCAACCGCTGACCGCCAACGAGCGCACCCTGGACAAGCTTGGCGGAGTGCTGTTCGCCTTCGGCGCGCTCGGCGTCCTGGCCGCGCTGATGGCCGGCTGGCTGGTCGCCGCCAACGGTCTCAGACCGCTGCGCCGACTCACCTCATCGGTCGAGCGGATCACCGTCACCGAAGACCTCACGCCACTGCACATCGAGGGCGATGACGAGATCGCCCGACTCGCCACTGCGTTCAACCAGATGCTGCTGGCGCTGGGAGCATCCCGCGACCGGCAACGGCGGCTGGTGGCCGACGCCAGTCACGAGTTGCGTACGCCGCTCACCTCACTGCGCACCAACCTCGACCTGCTTCACCAGGCTGAGGGCAGTGACGCGCTACCGGCGCAGGCACGGCTCGAACTCCTCGACGACGTACGCGCCCAGGTCGAGGAGTTCAGCGCCCTCATCGGGGATCTCGTCGAATTGGCCCGCGACGAACCCACCACGCAGGTGGTAGGTGCACTCGACCTCGGCGACGTCGTGGAGCGAGCACTCACCCGGGTACGACGGCGCGTCCAGAACGTGAGCTTCGACGTCACCCTCGAACCCTTTCGCATGGTGGGTGATGCAGACGGCCTCGAGAGGGCCGTGACCAACCTGCTGGACAACGCGGCCAAGTGGAGCCCCGTCGAGGGCACCGTGCGGGTCCATCTCGCCAACGGCGTACTGGCCATCGACGACGAGGGACCCGGCATCCATCAGAGCGACCGTCCGCACGTGTTCGAGCGCTTCTACCGCTCGGAGGAGTCGCGCGCGATGCCCGGCTCGGGCCTGGGCCTGGCCATCGTGCAGCAGGTCATCACCCTGCACGGCGGACAGATCGCCATCGAGGACTCCCCATCGGGCGGCGCCCGCTTCCTCGTACGACTGCCGGGCGTGGCAGCACTGCCTGCGTGAGCCGGTGCGTGATCCGGCGCACGACCGGTCACAGCGCCGCGAGCAGCCGCTCGGCCTTCCAGCAGGTCTCGGCCCACTCCGCAGCCAGGTCGGACTGCACAGTGATGCCGCCCCCGGTCCCGAGGCTCCAGGTGCCCGACCCGTCGGTCGTCAACGACCTGATGACCACCCCGAGGTCGGCAGGGCCGTCCCCGCTGATCCAACCGAACGCGCCTGCGTAAGCGCCCCGAGGGGTCGACTCGACCTCCTCGATCACCTGGATCGTTCGTCTCTTGGGCGCTCCAGTCATCGACCCGGCCGGGAAGAGCGCCCGCAGGGCCGCGACGGTGGAGATGTCCTCGCGCAACAGCCCACGCACGGTGGAGACCAGCTGGTGGACCGATTCGTACGACTCGACCTGCATCAGCGCCGGGACCTCGACCGAGCCGACCTCACACACCATGGAGAGGTCGTTGCGCAGCAGATCGAGCACCATCAGGTTCTCGGCTCGCGTCTTGGGATCACTCACCAGCCGATCGCGCAATGCCTCGTCCTCGGCCGGTGTCGCGCCACGCGGGGTGGTCCCCTTGATCGGCTTCGTCTCCAGATGACGATCGGCCCCGATGTGGGCATAACGCTCCGGCGAACTGGACAGCAGCCACGCGCGGGCGTCGGCGACGTCGTGCTGGAGGAACCCGGCGTACGGCGCAGGGTTGAGCTCACGCAGACGCAGATAGACCGCAGCCGGATCGCGGGCGGACTCCTGCGTGAGCCGGTAGGTCAGGTTGACCTCGTAGGAGTTGCCGGCCCGCAGTTGCTCCTGGACCCGGGAGAAGGCGTGGGCGTAGTCGGCAGGAGGGCTCGTGTCGGTGATCGGGCGAGCAGCGGGGGTCGGTCCTCGCGCCGCGACGTCACCGTGGTCGTGCTCGAAGACGCGCACGTGACGCGGACGCATCCACACCGCATCGGGAAGGGTCGGGTCCGGGCTCCCCGCCAGATCCGGGCGGGCGGCGTAACCGAAGTAGCCGAACCATTGCTCCCCCAAGCGCAGTCGTGACTGCAGCGTCTCGAAGATGTCGTCGCCCACCACTTCCGGTGACGGGCCAGCAGACGAGCCACGGTGCTCGCGCACCTCACCGCGCACAGCGTCAAAGGTGAGGGAGACGTCGTCCTCGTCCAGCCATCCGATGATCGAGCGTCGACCGGACCACTCCCGCGCACCACCGCCGTCGAGCCAGAAGCAGCGTGGGTGCTGCGCAGCCACGCTCCTGAAGAACTCCACCGGATCGGTCATGACAGGAAGTTCGCGACCAGGAGCGCGCCGTGCGCGGAGAGGATCGACTCGGGATGGAACTGCACCCCGACGAGCGGCAGCACCCGGTGCCGTACGCCCATCACCACGCCGTCCGCACTCCATGCCGTCGCGTCCAAGGCTGCCGGCAGGGCGAGCGCGGCAAGTGAGTGGTAACGCACCGCATCGAAACCTTGTGGGATACCGGCAAAGAGTCCGCTCCCGTCGTGGCACACACTCGTCACCTCCCCGTGCGCCGGTTCGATGCGCTCCACGCCACCGCCGTACGTCGTCACCAGCCCCTGCATGCCCAGACAGACCCCGAGCACCGGTCGGGTCCCGTCCCGCAGCACCGCAGCCCCGACCATGAAGTCGCTGGACATGGCCGGGTGCCCCGGGCCCGGCGAGAGCACGATGTGGGAGTGGCGCAGCACGTCGTCGGGCTCGACCTCGTCGTGCTGGACGACGCGCGGGAGCGCTCCACTCACCTGGGCGATGAGGTGGACGAGGTTCCAGGTGTAGGAGTCGTGGTGGTCGACCACGATCACGTCCGGCGTCACGGGGTGAGGCTAGTGCGTGGGATCAACGGGTGAGTGCGCGGCAGGCACGTGACACCCGCTGGCTGCCCTGCTGGGAGCAGTCGTCGAAGGCCCGCAGTTTGGCCATCAGCTCCAGTACCTCGAGACGCTTGCCCCGCTTGGCGAAGACGTTCTTCTTCTCGAAGCCGTGGCGCTTGTAGGAATAGAACTCATAGCCCCACGACGTGCCTGCGGCACTGGGGTCGAGATCGAACCGCGCCAGCAGCGACGTCCGGCTCCGGACTGCGGTGAAGGACGGGATCCGGTCCAGTTCGGAGCCGGTGAAGGGTGCGTCCGGATCGCCGGTGGCCAAGGTCTGCTGGGTGTGCTCGAGGAACGCATAGCCCCGCCGGGCCAGAGTCTTGTCGGTGAAGGTCGGCACCAGGGAGACCCCGGAGCGGTAGGGCGCCGGTCGCAGACCAGCGAGTTCCTCGAACGTGGAGGCGAGGTCGATGTTGTTGGTGACCTCCTGTCGCGCGCCGGGCACCACACCGGGGCCGGTGACCAGCAGCGGCACACGTACGTCGGTGTCGTAGGGCGTGCCCTTGCCCCGGCCGAGGCCGACCTGACCGAGGTGGAAGCCGTTGTCCGAGGTGAGGACGACATAGGTGTCGGGGCCGACCTCGTCGAGGATCTGCGTCACCAACCGGTCCACCGACTGGCTCATCCGGGCACGGTCGCGCAGGTCACGCACTGCGGTGGCAGCAGAAAGCCCACCTGCGGTGTTCCAGGCCCGCGCGGGCTTGCCGTTGCGGGTGCGCGGACGGTTGTCCGCACGCCGGTCGCCGAAGCCGGGAAGGTCTGCGGCACTGAGTTTGCTGCACGCCACCCGCCCACAACCACGTTCGCCGACCCGGTCGCGAAACATCGGCGGAAAGATCGGGTCGCCCGGGTAGTGGCCTTCGGGTTGGGTGCGGTTGTGCGGCGCATAGACCGCCACCTCGAGGAACCACGGCGCCGCGGCTGATTTGTTGGCGCGGATGAAGTCGAGGGCCAGGTCACCGATCACCGTCCCGGCATAGGCGGCATCCTTCTCCGGGGCGCTGGCCGTGCTGGCAGGTGCCGGATGCTGACGGATCTCCATCCGCCCGTCCGCGACCGTGGTGCTGGCGAAGTCCCAGCCGTCGTAGGCAGATCCGAACACCGTGTTGAAGGTGGACCAGCCCGGCACGACGGGAGGCAGCGCACGCCCCGGGCTCCACTCGTACTCGTTGAGGAACTTGCCCACGAAACCGGTGGTGTAACCCGCCTGCTGGAGGCGCACGTTGAAGGAACGCGCCGGGTTGCCGTTGCTCTCGAAGGCGGGCCAGCCCCCTAGCTGTGACGTGCCCTGGTGGGAGGTGTTGGTGCGTACGCCGGTCTGGTGGGGGTACTGGCCGGTGAAGAAGCTGGAGCGCGACACACAGCACAGCGAGTCGGTGACGAAGGAATGCGGATAGCTCGCACCGCTGCGGCGCATCCGCTGCATGGACCGCATCGTCTGGACCAGGTCCATCGAGAAGTCGTCGAGCAGGACGACCACGATGTTGGGCTGCTGACCCTGCTTGCCCGCCTGATTGACGGGCTGCTGGACGGGAGACACGGCGTCAGTCATCGGAGCGCTCGACGTCGGTGGCGCAGATGGCGGCGGGGTCGTCGGTCCCACGAGCGACTCGTCGGCGCTCGCGCTGGTGCACGCCGTGAGCGCGAGCAGGCACAGCACGACGACTGCCTGACGTAGTTGCTGCATGCTGACTCCTGCTCGTGAGGTGTGACTCGTGATGATGACGCATCGGGGGGCTGTTCGGTTGCAGGACCCCCACCCAGAGTCGGACAGGTCAGGTACGGGGCCGGCCGCTGAAGTAGGCGAAGCAGATGGTCAGACTCGCGAGCGGCCACACCAGGGCTGGCACCAGGGTGGGGATGAGGTTGATGACGTCGAACGGGGCTGGCACCCACAGCAGCGCCAGCGTGGCGATCACCCCACCCAACAACGAAGCCACACTGACGAACAGACCCGTGACGACGGCGATCGCGACGAACCGCTTCCGCACCAGGTGGGCGCTGCGGAGCAGAGCTCGCAACGGTCGCACGCCCTCGACCTGCACGATCGGGATCCACAGGAGCCACAGCACCAGGCACACCAAAGCGACCGGCGCGAGGTAGAGCGTCACCGACAGCCCCGCCAGCAGCCCTCCCCACACGATCAGGGTCATGAGCAACAGGCCGGGACGGAGTCGGACCTGTCCGAGGGGTGGAGCATCTTGGTCCACACGCTCGTCGCTGTCGAGTCGCAGGAGCGTCCTGGCCACGATGGCCTGTGCTGCGACCAGGGCGAGCACCTCCAGGACCCCCGCAACAGTGCCCGCCACGCGCACCCCTGGCCCGTTCAGGGTCAGCGGGCTGAGCAGCACCGCCGAGAGCGCCGCCAGGGCCAACGGTGGCAGGCCGATGGCCAGGAAGCGCAGCGGGTGACTCTTCAGCACCGAGGTGGCGGCGGCCAGGATCTCGCCGGTACTGCGATCCTGGTGCAGCGGGAACGGGGTCGAAGAACTCCACGAGGTACGGCGCACCAGCCAGGTGATGGCCAGCAGCACCAGCGCCCCGAGGCCCAGGACCGGCGCCGGGTTGTCGGTGAAGCGGAGGAACAGGTCGGAGCCGCCGGCCACCGCGGAGCAGAAGAATTCAGTCGCGCTCTCGCCGGGGAGCTCGGCCCCCGGCACGGCCGCGCTGGAAGCGCGAGCCTTGGCGGAGAAGGTGAACGGCTTGGTCCACATCTGCTTGCGATTGGGACCCGTCGGCCCTTCGTAGAAACGTTTCGGACCCACTTCGCCCCAGTGCCCGAGATAGCCGATCCATGGGTACGCCGCCTCGGCCGCCTCAGGGTCGGAGGGGATCGTTGCGACGACCGGTTCGACGGCACGCAACGGCCCCAGCGTGGTGTCACATCCGAAGCCCTGCTGGGCGTTGCGCCCCAGGGTCAGCTCCTCGCCGAACTGGCTGGAGTGCGATCCGGCGGAGACGTAGACCACCGGATGGGTGTCGTCGACCTTCTCGAGCTTGTCGGCGTCCCACTCGGCTCGCTCCGAGCCGTAGTGCTGGGCGTAGACGACCAGATCGGGTTCGCTCTCCAACGCGGCGGCTGCGTCCGCGACCGGGAACTCGAGCTGGATCTTCTCCCAGTCGCTCTCATGCTTGTTGTTGTAGTCGTTGAAGGGGTAGTAGAAGAAATATTGCAGGGCGATCCGACCCTCGTGACCGATCTGGGTCGCGACGTGGGAGTAGATGGTGGCCGGTGAGTCGCCGGGCCAGAGCGTGCGGGCGAGCTTCTCGTAGTCGCAGCCGGGGTCGAGAGGATCAGGCGGCAGATCGATCTCGTAGCCGTCCAGTCCCGCACCCAGATCCTGCGCCGCGGGTCCGACCGTGATCAGGTCCCGTTCGGTCCATGGTCCGCGCAGGGCCACGGACGTGCTGTCGAACAGGGCGTCGACGTCGCTGGGCTGGTACGGCTCGCCGGGACCGCACGCCTCATCCTGCTTCACCAGCATCATGACCGGGGCGTAGCGCTGCGCCAACTCGCGTTCGGCCTCGAGAGACACGTCCTCGCTGTCGTCCTGGGCATTGGCGGCGAGCGGACACGCGACGGCGACCAGGCCACCCGCGGCCAGCAGAAGTGCCAGCCGGCCCAGGCCACGCCGCAGGACGCCCGTCATCGCGCGGACCGAGACACCGCAGGCATCCGTCTAGGCCGGCGTCGCCGTGGACACTTCGCCGGCCACCCGCCGGATGACGAGGGCGATTGCGACGAAGGCGACTCCCCAGACGATCGCGATGATGCCCAGCAGCACCGCGATCCCGACCACGCCTCGGCCGGGATTGAAGACGAAGAGGGCACCCAGCAGCAGGTCGACGAGGCCACTCCCGATCAGCAGTGCGCGTGGGGTGCTGGCGGTGGCGGCAAAGGCGCCGGCCAACTCGAAGAGACCACGTAGGACCAACCACAGCCCGAGGACCCAGGTCAGCGCCACCACCGTCATCCCGGGACTCGTGATCGCGACGACACCCGCAACGAGCGCGATGACCGCGAGCATCACCAGGAGCAGCCGACCACCACGGGGGCTGCCCGGCTGGAACGCCTGGGCGAGCAGGCCGGCACCGTCGACCAGCGCCCACAACCCCCACAGGAGCGCGAAGGCGACCGCCGTCGCGATCGGAGCCGTGATGGCCACGACACCCAGAACGATGCCGAGCACCCCGCGCAGCAAGAGGATCTTCCACCCGGCGTTCAACCAGTTCGGTTCCACGTCCCGCACCTCCACGACTCGTCCGGTCGGCCCAGCCTAGACCGTGGGGCGCCCCGCGAGCAGGTCGCGCACGACAGTGTGGAGCAGGTCGTAGCCGTTCTGGGTCAGGATCGACTCGGCATGGAACTGAATGCCACGGAAGTGCGGTCCGGCGACCGCATGGATGTCACCGGTGGACTCGTCGGCCTCGACCCGTACGCCGGGAGGAAGCGTGCTGCCCGCCGGCACCGTGGCAACGAAGGTGTTGTAAAAACCCACCCGCTCCACCCGGCCGTCGAGAAGGACCGGCGACTGGGTGCCCTGGAAGACGACATCCTTGTAGCCCAACTCGAGACCGAGGCGCTGGCACAGCGTCTGGTGGCCGAGACAGACGGCCAGGAACGGCTGGCCCGAGGCGAGGAGGTCGTCCACGGCCCGGCGGAAAGCCGCGATCTTGGGGTGATTGCCGTCGCGCGGGTCGCCGGGCCCCGGCCCCACGATGACTAGGTCGGCGCCGTCGAACACGCCGGGTTCGTAGTCCTCGTGGCGCACGATGCTGGCGGTCATGCCGAAGACGCCCAGCACGTGGACCAGCATGTTCACGAAGTCGTCCTCGCCGTGCAGGATGACGACCGAACGACCGGCCAGACCCGGATCGGCCGGCTCCCCGGCCTGGTCGGTGAGCCAGAAGCGCGAGAGCCGACCGTTGCGGGTGCCCAGCGCCAGGAGCACGTCCTCGTCCCGCGCAAGGTCGGCGATGTCAGTCCCGTCGGACCCTGCCCGCGGGACGAGGCCGAAAGCGCTCAGGATGCCGCCGGCCTTGGCCCTCGTCTCGGCGACCTCGTGGGCCGCCTGCGAGTCGCGTACGAGGGTTGCACCTGCGGTGACCTTGAGGTGACCGGCCGGATCCACGTCCGCGGTCCGGATCAGGATGGGGCTGTCCATCGTCGGGGAGCCATCGGCGGCGCGACCGAAGAGCGCGAGCGCAGCGCCGTAGTAGCCGCGACCCTCCGGCTCGTACTCGGCAATGAGGCGACAGGCATTCTCCACCGGAGCGCCGGTGACAGTCGCTGCGAACATGGTGTCGCGCAGGATCTCGCGGTGGTCGCGGTCGGAGCGTCCGGCGAGCAGATACTCGGTGTGGATGAGGTGGGTCATCGGCTTGAGGAACGGGCCGAGCACCTGGCCGCCCTCCTGACACACCTCGCACATCATCTTGAGCTCTTCGTCGACGACCATGAAGAGCTCGAAGACCTCCTTCTCGTCGGCCAGGAAATCGAGGAGGCGTTCCTTGACGTCGCCGTCCCCTGCCACCCGGAAGGTGCCGGAGATGGGGTTCATCCGGACGTCACCGGACTTGACGCTGACGTGCCGTTCAGGGCTCGCGCCGATCAGGAACCGCTCACCGGTGAAGAAGCAGAACGTCCAGTACGCCCCTCGCTCGCGCTCGAGGAGCCGGCGCAGCACCGTCAACGCCCGGGCAGCGTCCCAGTCCGCGACGACCGCGCGGTAGTGGCGACCGACCACCAGGTTGGCCCCCTCCCCCTGGCCGATCTCGTCGCGGATGATCGCCTCGACGATGTCTTCGTAGGCGCCATCATCGGTGCCGAAACCGCCACGGTCGGCGAAATCGATCGGCACGTCCGGCAGCGCCGCCAGCAGTTCCTCGACCGAGACCTCGTGCTCGACCTCGATGTCGACCACCGTCAGCGGAGCACCGTCATCGATCGCGGCGAAGCCCCGCTCGGCGACCTGACGGAACGGCACCGCCACCAGCCGGTCGGCGCTGCGTCCCGGCTCCGGGATCCCCGTCTCGAGGGGGATGTCGAGCAGCGAGGCGACCTCGTGCGGAGTCCCACCGACCAGACCCACGGTGGGGGCGGCCTTGCGCCGGATGACGGCCCACGCGCCGAACCCCTGGATCTGCTCCAGGAGGTCAAGGACGGCGGGGGTCTCAGTCATGGGCGAAGACTACGACGCACCACTGGCTGCGCTGCCTCCAGTTCCGACCCGTGGCTGCTGACAGACTCGGGGCGTGTCCGTCGACACCGGGAAAGGCGGCGCCTTGGGTCGTGGGGCCCCCTCATGGAGAATGGCGCCGCCCACCCTTCCGGCACGCAAAAATCCCAAGAACGAGCCCGATGACTTCCCTGCCCGCTACGCGCTCGGCGATCTCACGTGTACTCAACCAACCGTTGCGTGAAAACGAGCACGCCCGCGTCACCCACAACAGCAGGGCAGGCGTGCTCTGGACGATCGTCATCGCG
The DNA here is from genome assembly GCA_038242265.1 of Propionibacteriales bacterium. Taxonomy (GTDB): domain Bacteria; phylum Actinomycetota; class Actinomycetes; order Propionibacteriales; family Nocardioidaceae; genus Nocardioides. The sequence goes on along the minus strand of JBBSSH010000028.1, from coordinate 34,393 downwards.
CTGGACCTGTTCTGGATGTCCAACCCGCTGGTGTTCGCGACCTTCGACGTCTCCCTACGCAATGCATGTGCCGTCACACTCCTGGCCGTGGTTCTGACTCCGCGCCGGCACAGCCTTGCCCTGCCGTGGGCCGTGGTCGCGGTACTCGCCTACGGCCTCCTGTCCGCGTTCTGGTCGACATGGTCGACGCTGACGGTCCAGTTCGATCTGATCTACGTGGCCATCGCGGTCGTGGGTATAGCCATTGCGGCGACGGTCGACATCCGCACCATCGCGCAGGGCATGTTGCTGGGGGGTGTCATCTATGTCGCGGCCTCGGGCTACGCCTTCTGGGCAGACCTCTACGGTGCTGCGACTCCGGCCTCCCTCAATGAGCCTCCCTTCGTCGCCGGAGTGGGAACGAATCGCAACGTCATGGCGTACACACTCGTCGTCTGCCTGGCCTTCGTTGTCGGTGTCGTCCCGCGCACCTGGCAAGGTCGCGGGCTGTGGGCGACCGGCATGGGGATCATCGGCCTCGGGCTCTACATCGCCCAGTCAGCCACCGGCATGGTTGCCGCGATACTGCTGTGCGGGGTCGCCGCGGCCCTGGGTTGGCACGATCGTTCAGCGCTTCGCAACGGCCGACGGTCACGCCGATTGAGTTGGTGGGTCGCCCTCCCCCCCATCGCGATCCTGACCCTGGCTGCCTTCGTGTTGCGTACGGTGCTCGACGAGAGCGGTCGGGACGCCTCGACCATGAGCGGTCGCACCCCGTTGTGGTCCGCCACCTGGAACTCGCTCGACGGGTGGGACCTCTGGTTCGGGGCAGGATGGGGAACGGTCTGGCAGCACCCCTGGTTGGCGGCCGGAGCCAACGAGATCCACGACGAGATCGTCCAGCGCAACGCGGGGGTGTACCAGCCACACGGCCACAACACCTTCTTCGACCTGCTCCCCGAGGTGGGTCTGGTGGGATTCCTCGTCTTCGCGATGGTCACCCTGGAGACGATCCGGCGGGGCATGGGCCCGCGCCGGTCGTCGATGCTCCCGAGCGAGAAGGGTCTCGAGGCGTCGAGAGTCGTCCTCCTCGGCGTACTCGCTCTGCTGATCTACGGCGTGACCGAGCCGATGGGCACCATTCCGCTGGGGTGGTTCGTACTGGTCATGTTGGCCGCGGTGCCGGCCTCACCGGCCCCCCGTACCGGCGAACTGGCCGAGGCACGCGATCGTGGCGCGGCAGCGCTCACCGATCCCCAGCCCTCGATCGGCGGCTCCGGCCAGCTCAACTCACCGTCGTGAGCAACTGGGTCGCTCGCGTCAGCACGACGTAGAGCGTCGAGCGACCGGTCGCTGACTCGTCCTCGATCTCCTGGGGCCTCACCACCACGATGCCGTCGAACTCCAACCCCTTGGTGTCGAGCCCGGTAAGGACGACGATACGGTCCTCGCCACTCGCAGTGACGCCCGAGTCCACGGCCGCCCGAGCGCCGGCGGCGTCCTCGGCGAACTCCGACCACGAGGCGAGCCAGGCGTTGACCTCGGAGCGACGAGCCGCCGCGACGACGATGGCGACGGTGCCGTCGACACGGGCCGAGGTGTCGGCCAACGCCCGACGTACGGACTCCTCCAGGTCGTCGACCGGACCGACGACGACGGGTTCCTCACCGGTCCGGCGCACGGCGTCGGGGAGGTCGGCGTCAAGGCCGACCCGACCGGCGTAGGCCGCAGCGAAGGCGTAGATCTCGGCCGAGTTGCGGTAGTTGGTGGAGAGGTGGAACTCGTGGTGATCCTTGCCCTCCAGGGCCTCGGCACGCGAGCGCGCCGCCTCGTCCGCATCCGGCCAGGACGACTGCGCCGGGTCTCCGACGATGGTCCAGCTGGCGGTGCGACCACGCCGTCCGACCATGCGCCACTGCATCGGCGTCAGGTCCTGGGCCTCGTCGATGAGGACGTGCGCGTAACCGTCATCCTCGATCCGGTGGGTGGGCGGGGCCCAGGCGAGGCCGCCGGGGGCGTAGTCGCGTTCGGCGGTCGTGGTGAGCTCCTGGAGGTCGACGCCGCCCTCGAGCAGGCCGGTCTCGTCGAGGTCTCGCTCGTCGTCGGTACGACGCGGCACGTCACCGATGACGTACCGCAGTTCGTCGAGCAGCGGCACGTCCTCGATCGAGAGACCGTCGCGCGACCACGACTTGGCGAGCATCATCTGCTCCTCGCGGTTCAGGATGCCTTCACTGACCCGGGAGAGGAAGTCCGGCTCGCGCAACCACCCGAGCACCGTCATGGCGCTCAACGGCGGCCACCAGCCGGAGGCGAACTCCACGAAGCCGTGGTGGGAGAGCATGTCGTCGTCGAAGGCCTCGCGACCCCTCTCGCGACCCCGCTCCCCCTTCACCTGGCGCCACATCGCGTCGAGCAGCGTCCGCGCCACTCGCGGCAACTGACGGTTGCGGCGGCCCTGTGACATGAGTTGGCGGCGTAGGCGTCCGAGCAGCGGCGGATCGAGCACGATGGTCTCGTCGCGCCAGTAGATGCGGAAGTCGGTCGGTGAACCGGGGGCGTGCTGGCGGGCCGTACGGCGCACCAGTTCCTCCATCCGCAGCGCACCCTTGATGTCGGCCACGGCCGGTTCGTCGTGGCGGGTCGCGCGGACACCACCCACGACCTCGCCCAGCGAGCGCAGGGCAACGGCGGTCTCGCCGAGGCTCGGAAGGACGCGTTCGATGTAGCGCATGAAGACGCCGCTCGGGCCGACGACGAGGACGCCACCGCTCTCGTAGCGGCGACGGTCGGAGTAGAGCAGGAAGGCCGCGCGGTGCAGCGCGACGACGGTCTTGCCGGTGCCGGGCCCACCGGAGATGGAGACGACACCCTTCGCGGGGGCGCGGATCGCCTGGTCCTGCTCGGCCTGGATCGTGGCCACGATCGAATGCATCGAGCGGTCACGAGCCCGGGAGAGCTGGGCCATGAGCGCGCCCTCGCCGATGATCGGCAGGTCCGTCTCGGCCTGGTCGTCGAGGAGTTCGTCCTCCACCCCGATGACGGTGTGGTGGTGCGCTCGAAGGACTCGACGGCGCACGACACCCTGAGGAGTGGCGGCGGTCGACTGGTAGAACACCCCGGCGGCCGGGGCGCGCCAGTCGATCAGCAGGACGTCGCGCTCAGCATTGCGCACGCCGATCCTGCCGATGTAGCGCGGCAGCGGGTCGATCTCTGCATGGAGGTCGAGGCGGCCGAAGACCAGACCCTCGTGCGCAGCGTCGAGCTGGGCGATGCGTTTGGCGGCCTGGAAGACCATCGCATCGCGCTCCACGAGGCCTCCCTCGTGCTCAAGTTTGCCGCGGCTGTGTCCCTCAGCGGCAAGCGCGCGCGCATTGCGCGTGGATGCCTCGAGCTGGACGTAGACCTCATCGACATACTGCTGCTCCGCCGCGATCTCTCGCGCCTCGAGCTCCTCGCTCACACCTGCTCCTCTGGCCCCGGTGATCCCCGTCCCGCCCCGTCGGGCAGACCGACAAGACTAGCGCCGTCAGGGCACGGGTACCGAGTTCTCGAAGATCCCTCGGCCGACCCCGGGGTCACTTCTTGCGGGAGAGGAAGGCCGTCATCGCCTCGCGTGCCTCGTCGGAGGCGAAGAGACGAGCACTCGTGGTGGCCATCTCGTCCCCCAGCGAGTCGATACGGGCGACCAGATCGCGGTTCAGGATCCGCTTAGACTCCCGCAGCCCCTGGGGCGCGCCGGAGGCCAGGCTGGCGCACACCGCCGCCACCTCCTCATCCAGGTGATCGGCGGGAACGGCGCGCGTCACCAGTCCGTACGTGGCCGCCTCGGCGCCGCCGAAGACCTCGCCACCGAGCGTGGTGAGCGCCGCGGCGCGAGGGTTCATCCGGTGGTGGACGGTGAGGCTGATGATCGCCGCGGCCAGACCGAGCTTGACCTCGGTGAGGGCGAAGGAGGCCTCCTGGGCGCTGATCGCGATGTCTGCTGCCGCGATGATGCCGATACCGCCGGCGCGGACCGCGCCCAGGTTCTTGGTCACCACGGGCTTGTCGAGCGTCACGATGAGTCGCTGCAGATCGACGATGCGGCGCGCGCCCACCTCCATGCCCTCGGTACTCGCCTCACCGAGGTCGGCACCGGAGCAGAAGACCTTGCCCGAGCTCTCGATCAGCACCACCCGGGCCGACGCGTCGGCGCTCGCCCGCTCGAGGTGGGCAAGGAGCTCGGTGACGAGTTGGCGGCTGAGCGCATTGCGGTTGGCCGGGCTGTCCAGGGTGATGGTCGCGACAGCATCGGCGACGGAGTAGTGGACGAGTTCGGAGGGCGCGTCAGTCATGACCGACATCCTGCCGCACCGTGCGTGCGGAGGCGTGATGGCATGATGCCGCTCCGAGCCGAACGCAGCTGATGGAGACGACGTGACGAAAGCCCCCGCGCCCGATGCAGCCGGTCAGGACAAGGCTGCCCGACCGGCCCGAGGCCTGCACGGTCGACTCGACATCCCCACCGGCTCGGTCGCCCCGCACGTCGAATACGTCGTGGGGGGCTGGGTGGTCCACGAGCGGTTCGGTGTCGAGCGGGTGCTGGTCACGGTGAACGACGAGGTCGTCGGGCTCGCAGGCGTGGATGCGCCCCGACCAGACGTACATGATCTCTACCCGGACGCCATCGGCGCTTCCCACCGTGGGTGGGCGCTCACCGTGGCGCCCCACCTGTCACACGACGTGACGATCCGCGCCTACGCGCACGTGGAGACGGGGGAAGCTGGTGACGCGTCACGGTTGGGCCCCTGGATCCGGTTCGCCGAAATCACGCTGCCGATGGTGGCCAGCGGCGACTCCTTCGGTCGCATCCACGAGCCCGCATCGGTCTCCCCTGGGGTCCTCCGCGTCACCGGCAATGCGTGGGCCCCTGGCGGGCTGGCGCGCGTCGAACTGAGCACCGCGAATGGCGACGAGGGGCCCTGGGTGCGGGCCCGACACTCGCTGGTCGGCAGGTCGCCGAGCGACGTCACACCGGCAGAGCAGGGCCTGTCCGGATTCGCGGGATACGTCGAGATCCCCGACACCGGTGACGTGGCGATCCGCGCGGTGGTCGTGGGAGTGGACGGCGCGCGCCACGAATTGGCACCCATGACGGTTGCGGTCGGTGCTCCGTCCACCGAGCATGGCGCTCCGGACCGTGCGGCGACCCTTCTCGACCGCTTCGAGCGGCGGATGTCACGACTGTCCGTCGACACATCCGAGCCACCCTGCGTGATGGTGGCCGCTCATGCGCTGGACCTCGGCGGCGCACAGCTCTACCTGTCCCTGCTGATGGACGGGCTACGGGCCCGGGGACTGAAATTCTGCGTGGTCGCGTGCTTTGCCGGTCCGCTGCTGGCCGACCTCGAGGCCGCCGGCATCCCCGTCCTGGTCTACGGGAGGGACCCCAGCAACCGTGAGGTGCTGGAGGGGCAGGTGCTCCAGGTCGCCGAGTTCGCCAGCGAGAACGCCGTCGTCGGATGTCTGGCCAATTCGTTGCCGTCCTTTCCCGCCGTCATTGCTGCCCAACGGATGGGTCTACCGACCTCCTGGGCGATCCACGAGAGTTTCGACCTCCCCGTCTTCTGGGTGGAGGCGTACGGTCACCAGCTGCCGAAGTCGGTCAGCGCCGCCGCCGAGGCAGCACTCGCCGACTGCGACGAGGTCGTCTTCGAGGCGGAAGCGACCAGCACCCTGTACGCGCCCCTCGTCCGCGCGGAGCGACGCAGCCTGGTGAAGTACGGGGTCGACGCGTCGGCCATCGACGAGTTCGTCGCCACGCACAGCCGCAGCGCGGCACGCGCCGACCTGGGCCTGGCCCCGGACGCCCTGGTCCTCGCCTGCGTCGGGACGGTCGAACCCCGCAAGGGCCAGCTCGCGCTCCTGCGAGCCTTTGCGCGTATCCCCGAGGCCCGTCGCTGGGGCGTACAGCTCGCCTTCACCGGCATGAACGATTCGCCGTATGCGCACACGTTGCGCGCGATCGTGGCGGACGCCGACCTCACCGACGTGGTCCGTCTCCACGACGTCACGCATGACATCTATCCGAGCTATCTGGTGGCCGACGTGCTGCTGTCGGCCTCGGACATCGAGTCGGTGCCCAGGACCATGCTGGAGGCCATGCTCATGGGCAGGCCGGTCGCTGCCACGGCCGCCTTCGGCGTCGGCGAGCTCGTCACCGACGGCGAGACCGGGTTCCTCTGCGACCCCCTCGACCTCGGCGCCCTGCAGCAGATGCTCGAGCGCGTGATTGCCACCGACCGCGCCGAGTTGGCCCGCTGGGGGGAGTCCGCCCGGGCCCACGTCCTGCGCGAGCATGATCCGGCGATCTACGTCGACCACTTCGAGGGGCGGCTCTCGAAGTGGGTGCGCGACTCGGCACAATAGAGCCGTGACCAGGCACTCGAGGGCCCGCACCCGATGAGCACCACGCCAGGTGCTGGGGTCGACCGGACCATGGCAGTGATCGGGTTCGGTTTCATCGGTCGCCGCATCGCGAGGACTGCCCTCGAACGAGGGTGGCAGGTCCGGGCACTCAGCCCACGAGAAGGTCTCGACGATCATGTCGAGGTGGTCCTCGGGTCCGCGCAGGACACGGCTGCCCTCGAGGAGGTCCTCCGGGGAGCCCACCACGTGGTCTACGCCGCGGGCACGGCCAAACCGGCCGACTCCAACCTCGACCCCGCCAGCGACGCGATGCGCAATCTCGAGCCCCTCCTCGCCGTGCTCGACGCCACCCGGTCCCACAAGATCGACGGGTTCACCTTCTTGTCCTCCGGGGGCACCGTCTACGGCCCCGACGCACCCGTCCCCACGCCCGAGGACGCGCCACTGTGGCCGATCAGCTCCTACGGCATCGTGAAGATCGCCGCCGAGCGGTATGTCGCCCTGTACGCCCGCGAGGTCGGATTCGCGGCCGACCTGCTGCGCTGCGCCAACGCGTACGGACCGGGTGAACCCACCACCGGCAGCCAGGGCCTCATCGGGATCGCTCGTGCCAACCTGCTGGCCGGTCGACCCATCACCGTCTTCGGTGACGGCAGCGCCCGCCGCGACTACATCCATGTCGATGACCTCGCCGAGATCATCGTCCGGCTGGCCGAGCAGCCCGACGGCGTACGGGTGCTCAATGCCGGGAGCGGAAACGCCACCTCGGTGGTGGAGATCATCGACGCGCTGGCCGAGCAGCACGGCATCGAACCCGTGATCCTCCACCGCCCGGCGCGCTCCTCCGATGCCCCCGTGGCTGAGTTGGACATCAGCCGACTGCGCGAGATCATGGATTTCAGTCCGCGCAGCATCACGGATCGATCCGGGCGCGGATGAGATCTCGATGAGAGCGGTGTCCCCGTTGACAGGCCAGGAGACAGGCCCGGCGACAGGCACGGCGCCAGCACCCCCCGACGTGTCGGTGATCCTCACCGGGCATCAGGAGGGCGAGTTGTGTGCACCGACGTTCGCGGCGCTCGCCAGGGCGATCGAGGAAGCCGCAGGGGCCGGCATCTCCGTCGAGGTGGTGGGCGTCCTGGACCGAGCGGACGAGGCAACTTCGGCCATCTTCGCGAGTGCGGTGGCTGAGGGCGGCATCATCGGCCGACTGGCGTCGGCATGGACCATCGCCACCGACCACGGCGACCCGGGAGCGGCCCGCAACGAGGGCGTACGGCACACCCACGCCCCCTGGGTGTGTGTGCTCGACGCAGACAATCTCCCCTCCCGGACGTGGCTCCGGGACGCGTTCCACGCCGGCCACCGGCACGGGGCGCCCTGCGTGATCCACCCTGAGCAACTCGTGATCTTCGGTGACCGGTGGCAGGTGTGGCCCCAGCTGTCGAGCAACCATCCTGGCTTCAACGCACACAACTTCTTCGACCGCACCTATTGGGACACGTTCTGCCTGGCCTCGCGCGCCGTCTTCGACGCGCATCCCTATTCCCCCACGACTGCCGCCCTGGGACTCGGGCCGGAGGACTGGCACTGGGGGATGGCGACCATCCACGCCCACGTCCCGCACCTGGCCGCGTCCGGCACCGCACTGCTCTACCGATCCAAACCGCAGGGCTCGGTCCAACGGGGGCACGAGGCAGCACGCAGCCTCCTTCCTCCCTCAGCACTCCTCGTCGATCCCGCCCTCGCCGCGAGCGCCAGCGATCAGCCCGGGGGTGCCAAGGTCGCGTGGCGGGGTCTCCAACGCGCGATCGTGCGCCACAGCCGGGGAAGGGCCGTAGTGAGGTCACTGCCGGCGCCGGCGCCGTCCGGCTGGCGCCGGAGGCAGATCTGCCTCGATCACGTCCGGTTCCTCTACCCCGACCTCGCCGACCTCCCCGACCCGCAGGTACGACGTCTCGTGCACGACTCGGCCGCCGAGAGCCAGCCCCGCCGCGGGCGCCTGTCGGATGAGGAACTGGCTGCCCTGGCAGACCCGGTGTTCAACCCGCTGCACTACCGGGCCCTGAACGCGCCGGCACTGCGACTGACCAACGCGCAGGCGACGATCCACTACCTCGACATCGGTAGGGCTGCCGGGATGCGCGCGCGGTTGTCCGAGGCGGAGCTTCGCGACGTCCGCGAGCTCGACCTGGACGACTACCGCTCACTCCACGTCGACCTTGCCGACCTCGACGACGCCGCCCTGCTCCACCACTATCTCGCCCACGGTCGCGGCGAAGGGCGGGACGCGTCGATGACGGTCGAGCAGCGCGATGCGGGTCGACGCGTCACCCTCGAGGACGACCTGATCGAGGAACTGCACGCGCTGCACGCGATCGAGCCCGACATCCCCGAGCCGACGACTGATTGCCTGAGGGCGCTGCAACCTGTCGGACCGCCGTCGGACGGATCGATGACCCGGGGCAGTCGGGTGTGGTGGCAGGTCGTCGATGCTCTCGGGCCGGATCGGCCGGACGTGATGGTCTTTGCCTCGCACCTGAGCGCAGATCCCGACTGGAGCACCCTGTCCCGCGTCCTGAGCGAGGTGGCATCCGGGCGCCGGGTCATGCTCCTCGCCACCGGACAGGACCTCGTACGGCCTGCAGGGGTGGGCCAGGAGGTCGCCCTGATCGACCTGCCAGAGCTGGAGGGCTGGCACCGGCTGACCGACGACGAGCGTCGTCGACTGATGGCGACCCTGGTCGTCCAGTACAGCCCCGACATGGTGCTGGTCTGCGATTCACCGGAGTTCTCCGCGGCCCTCTCGGAATACGAAACTGCCCTGCGGGCGAGCACCTCGGTGCGCGTCGTCCACGCTGACTGCCCCTGACCGCACCCATCCGAATGGGCGCGGACTCCGAATACCGGAGTGAAGACTCCCAGCCACACGACCTTCAGGCACGCTTCCTACGGCGTCCTTGCGACGGTGGTGGGGCTCGCGGCGGCCCATCTGGTGGCCGCATTCACCGTGCCTGCCGCCTCTCCCGTCCTTGCCGTCGGCTCCACCGTCATCGACCTCACCCCCACGCCGTTGAAGGAGTGGGCGATCAAGCAGTTCGGGACGGCCGACAAGGCGATCCTGGTGGGTTCGGTGCTCGTCGTGGTGCTGCTGCTCGCGGCCCTTGCCGGGATTCTTTCCGCCAAGCGCCCGGTCCCCGGGCTCCTCATCATCGTGGGACTGGCCAGTCTCGCGGGGCTGCTCGCTGCCCTGCGCCCCAGCGCTGGACCGCTCGACGTGCTCCCCGCCCTGACGGCTGCTGTCATCGGCGCCGCCTCGCTGGCGTGGCTCAACCGGGTCGATGAACAGGCCTACGCCGAAGGGTCCGCCGCAGCAGGAGGACCGACCCGCCGCGGCGTCGTACTGACCGCAGGAGGACTCGCTGCCGCAGCCGTCGCCATGGGCGCCGTGGGCCGATGGGTCACCTCCTACCGTCTCGGTGGAACCGATGTGGCGCTGCCCGCGCCCACCGACCCCGCTCCGGCCTTCCCGCGTGGACTGGAGGAGAAGTTCCCGGGCATTTCGCCGCTGCGCACCCCCACCGCCGACTTCTACCGCGTCGACACCCGCCTGACCCTGCCCACTGTCGACGTCGACAACTGGACCCTGACCATCGACGGTGACGTGGACCAGGAAGTCACCCTGACCTTCGAGGACCTGGCCGCGATGGACACCGTCGAACGTGACATCACCCTGACGTGTGTGTCCAACGATGTCGGGGGTCCCTATGTCGGCAGCGCCCGCTGGCTCGGGGTGCCGCTCGCGGACGTCCTGGCCAAGGCCGGCATCGACTCGACCAAGGCCGATCAGATCCTGTCCACCGACGTGGACGGCATGACCATCTCCACACCTCTCTCCGCTGTACTCGACGGACGTGAGGCCATCATCGCCATCGGCATGAATGGCCGCTCCTTGCCGCGGGCGAACGGCTTCCCGGCGCGGATGGTCGTGCCCGGGCTCTACGGCTTCGTCAGCGCCTGCAAGTGGATCACCAAGATGACGCTGACGACCTACGACAAGGAGGAGGCGTACTGGACCGAACGAGAGTGGTCGATCGATGCGCCCATCAAACTCTCCAGCCGTATCGACACTCCTCGTCCGCTGTCCAACTCCGACGCGGGTCGGATCGTCGTCGGCGGTATCGCCTGGGCCCAGAATGTCGGGATCGAGAAGGTCGAGATCCGTATCGACGGTCAGAACTGGCAGGAGGCCAAGCTCGGGCCTGCGGTGAGCGACGACTACTGGCGTCAGTGGTATTTCGAGTGGGACGCCGAGCCGGGCCAGCACTTCCTGGCCTGCCGGGCCACCAACAAGGACGGCGAAGTGCAGACCGCGGCCCGCATGGCTCCGTTCCCCGAGGGCTCCAGCGGACTGCAGGAGGTCGCTGTCAACGTCGGCTGAGCCGTCTCCACGTCCCCGTATGACTGCCGGGACCCGGGCCCATGGGGTGCCCGGGTCCCAGCTGTCATTTCGGGGCGGCCATTTCGGGCGGTCTTTCCGGGGCCGCCCCCTCACCGGTGAGCCGATTTTCTTCAAGTTTCTTCCCGTTCCACCAATCCGCTCGGACCACCGCCCCGAACTCACCGTGCAAGCACCGGGACACACCAACAGTTCCGGACCACTCACTGAAAGGCAGTTCTCATGAACCGCATTGCCCGCACCTCCGGCCTGGCCGCTCTCGCGCTGACCATGACCCTCGGGATGGCCGCTTGTGGCTCCGAGGACAACGACAGCACCGCGAACGACGACATGGACACCAGCGCCACCCCCAGCGCCTCCGACTCCCCCATGGATGACTCCATGGAAGGCTCCGACGACTCCATGCCGGCTGCTGACGGCACCTTCGGTGACGGCTGCGCCGCGATCCCCACCGATGGCGCAGGATCGCTCAAGGGCATGGCCACCGAGCCGGTCGCCACCGCCGCGTCGGCCAACCCGTTGCTGACCACCCTCGTCGCCGCAGTGGGCGAGGCTGGCCTTGGTGACACCCTGAACTCGGCCGAGAACATCACCGTCTTCGCCCCGACCGACGACGCCTTCGCCAAGATCCCCGAGAAGGACCTCAACGCCCTCCTCGCCGACAAGAAGGCCCTCACGGCTGTTCTGACCCACCACGTCGTCGGCGAATCGCTGAGCCCCAACATGCTGGCCGGCACCTTCACCACGCTCAACAACGACGAGCTCGTCATCGAGGGCTCGGACGACATGTTCACCGTTGACTCCGAGGAGCAGGCCAACGTGATCTGCGGCAACATCGAGACCGCGAACGCGAAGGTCTACGTCATCGACACCGTGTTGATGCCCTGATCTGATTGTCCTTCCGCCGCAAGCACGCAAGGATCAGTGACGTGGAGCACATCAGAGCCGTACCTGACGGGGTGTCCGACGCGGACACCCCGTCCGGGGCACCAGCGAGGGCGAGCACGTCCTCGCAGTCCCTCAACGCAGAGTTGTCGCAGTTGTTCCAGCTCTGCAGTCGGGGCGACGAGGGTGCTTTTGCCCGGATCTACGACGCCACCTCGTCCCGGGCCTACGGCCTGGCTCTTCGGGTGGTGCGCAATCCGGCGCACGCCGAAGAGATCGTCCAGGAGGCGTACCTCGACGCCTGGCGCAACAGCAGTCGGTTCGATCCGGCTCGCGGAAGCGCCATGGGATGGCTCCTGACGATCGTGCACCGCAAGGCCGTGGACCGGGTTCGCTCGGCCGAGGCCGCCACCCAGCGAGACGTCACCTACGAGCGTGAGACTCGACCTTTCGATCACGACCAGACGGCAGAGACCGCGCAGTCCTCCTTGGAGGCCCAGCGGGTCCGCGGCGCCGTCGCCACCCTGACCGTGGTGCAACGCGAAGCGGTCGAGCTAGCCTTCTTCGGCGGCTACACACACACAGAAGTGGCCAATCTGCTCGACGTTCCTGTCGGCACGGCCAAAACCCGCATCCGGGACGGACTCATCCGGTTGCGCGACGCGATGGGAGTTGGGTCATGAACGACATCCACCACTTGACCGGCGCCTATGCGCTGGATGCGGTCGACGACATCGAGCGTGCACGCTTCGAGCTGCACCTGGCCGACTGTGACGACTGCAGCACCGAGGTCCTCTCCCTGCGCGAGGCGGCCTTCCTGCTCTCCGAGACCTCCGTGAGTCTGCCCCCGCCATCCCTGCGCAGTGCAGTGCTGCGAGACATCACCAAGGTGCGCCCGCTGCCACCCATCGTCACCCGTACGCCGGTGGTGCAGCGGCGTTGGTTTCCACTTCTGGTCGCCGCCGCACTGGCTGCGATCCTCGGAGTGGGCGCCACCGTCTGGCAGCCGTGGGCTCCCACCCAGGAAGCCTCACTGAGCGCGGCCGACCAGGTCATGGGGGCCAACGACGCTGTCTCGGTCGAGGTCGACCTGGGCGAATCCGGCCGGGCAGTCATCACCCGCTCGGTGTCCTTGGGCAAGGCTGTCATCACGACCGAGGACATGGTCGATGCTCCCTCCGGCAAGGTCTTCGCCCTGTGGCTGCAGTCTCCGGAGGGCCAGATGTTGGCCGCCGGCCTGATGCCTGCGGGAGCAAACAACCAGGTCATGCTCACCGGGGATGCCGCCACCGCGACCGGCGCCGGCATCACGGTCGAACCGGCCGGCGGATCGGTCGAGCCGACGTCGGATCCGATCGCTGTCTTTGACTTCTCCCAAGCCACATGAGCTCCGGCCAGCAACGCCGGGTCGCCGTAGTCGGCTCCGGTGTTGCTGGTCTGACAGCAGCCTGGATCGCCTCGCGCACAGCCCGGGTGACTCTCTACGAGGCCGACGACCGACTGGGCGGTCACGCTGACACCCACCGGGTGTCCAGCCCTGAGGGCGAGTGGGCCATCGACACCGGCTTCATCGTCCACAACCGTCGCACGTACCCGACGCTGCTGCGTCTCTTCGCCGAGCTGGGTATTGCGACCCAGCCTTCGGAGATGTCGCTCTCGGTCAGCGACGCCGAGACCGGCGTGGAGTATGCCGGGGCGCTGGGTGCCCGCGGGTTGTTCGCCACTCGCGCCGCGCTCACCTCGCCGACGCACTGGCGCATGATGGCCGAGATCCCGCGCTTCCACCGTCGAGCACGCGCCGTACTGGCCACCTCCGCACGTGTCGCCCCGTCGTCGGCAGCGCCAGTGGGCGCAGCCACCTACGACGCTTCGCAGAGTGACCAGACCTTGCGCGAGTTCCTCGACGAGGGTGGCTTCTCCGCCCACTTCGTACGGCACTTCATGCAACCTCTCGTCGCGGCCGTGTGGTCCTGCGATCCGGGCACGTCTCTCGACTACCCCGCCCGTTTCCTCTTCACCTTCCTCGATCATCACGGGATGCTCGGCGTCTTCGGTTCGCCGCAGTGGCGCACCGTCACCGGAGGCTCCACCACCTATGTCGCCGCGGTGGCCGCTGGTCTCCAGGAGATCCGACCGGACACCAAGGTCACCTCGGTCCGTGAACTGCCCGGCGGCGTCGAGGTCACCGACGGCAACGGCGTCGTCGACTCCTTCGACTCGATCGTGATCGCCACCCATCCCGCCCAGGCGTTGTCGCTCCTCGAATCACCGTCACCTCTCCAGCACCAGTTGCTCTCGGCGATGCCCTACTCCCCCAACGTGGCGCTCCTGCACACCGACGTGTCGCTGCTGCCAGCGGCCAAGGCGGCGCGTGCGTCGTGGAACTTCCATCGCCCGCGGGCCTCGACGGGCGCGGTGACCGTGACCTACGACCTCACCCGGCTCCAGCGCCTGCCCACCGATACCCACTATCTCGTCACGCTCGGTGGCGAGCACCTCGTCGATCCGGCCAGTGTCATCGACCGGATGGACTACGAGCACCCGCTCTACACCCCTGAGTCCGTGGCCGCCGGGCAGCGACTGCCCGAGATCAACACCGACCGGATCGCCTTCGCCGGGGCGTACCACGGGTGGGGCTTCCACGAGGACGGCGCACGTTCGGGGCTCGCAGCCGCCACCCATCTGGGACTGCCGTGGGAGCAGACCGCGCACGTGGTCCCCCAGCCGGGACGTTTCGAGACCACCATCCGTCACACGCGGCGAGCACCGATGCGGCGCACGTTCGAGCATTCCTCCACGTTCTGGCTGGTCGATCTCGACGAACTCCCCGACCACGGCGTCCTGGCTCGATTCGAGGCGCGCGATCACCTGGGCTCGCCGACCCGGACCATCCGAGCCAACGTGGAGGCGCTGCTCGCCGACCACGGCGTCGTCCTGGGCGCGGGTCAGGCTCCCGGTTGGATCCTGCTGGCAGCGCACCCGCGCGCCATCGGGCACTGCTTCAACCCGATCAGCGTCTTCTGGTGCTTCGACGACGCCGGCGCCCAGGCAGCAGTGGTGATCGAGGTGCACAACACCTACGGCGATCGCCATGCCTATGTCGTGCACCCAGACGCACAGGGTCGGGCCCGCACCGACAAGGCGATGTACGTCTCGCCCTTCCATGCCGTCGACGGCTACTACGACATCGCGGTCCCACTGCCCACCGACCGCCTGCACATCGCGGTCACGCTGCGTGAGCACGACGCGGAGGATGACTCCCCCGACGAACCGGGTCGCTCCGCCGCTTTCAGTGCGTCACTGACCGGGGCTCGCAGCGATCTGTCGTTGCGCCGCACCCTCGGGTCAGCGCTGCGCGACAGCGCCCTGATCCGTGTCCACGGGATCTGGCTCTGGGCTCGCCGCCTGCCGATCCGGCCGCGCCCGACCCATCACCAGGAGGGGGTCCGATGACCCTGCAGCGCAGCCGACCCAGAGAGCTCTCGGTGGCGGGACTCCCCGCACTGGAGCCGCTCGTCAGCAGTCCACGCACGATCGTCTCCTCGGCAGTCGCCCGCCAGCTCTTCCGCGCTGCCGTCTCCCGCCTGGCGATCACGGTCGTCGAGGGTCCGCAGGGGCGGACGTTCGGTCGCGGGGGGCCCACCATGCGGCTGCATCGGCCGGACGAGTTCTATGCCCGGGTGGGCCGTGACGGGCTGATCGGTTTCGGCGAGGCCTACCTCACCGGCGCCTGGGACACCGACGACCTGGCCGGGTTCCTCACCGTGCCGGCCGCCAGGATGGCCACCCTGGTCCCGAAGCCGCTGCAGCGTGCGCGCTCGTGGGTGGTCCACCACACTCCCACGCACCAGCGGAGCACCGAGGCCAACAGTCAGGCCAACATCTCCCACCACTACGACCTGTCCAATGCGCTCTTCGAGCTGTTCCTCGACGACACGCTGAGCTATTCCTCCGCACTCTTCGACACCCCTCTCACCGAGGCCGGCCGGCCGGGCCGGCACCTGGTGGCCGCGGCGCCAGCGGCTCCGGGAGTCGCGGACGTATCGGTCCATCGGCCCGACTTCGCCCAGGCCCAGGGCCGCAAGATCGAGCGCCTCCTCGACCAGGCAGGCGTCACCCGTGGCAGCCGCGTGCTGGAGATCGGCACCGGGTGGGGAGAGCTCGCCATCCGGGCCGCGCGACGCGGCGCGAGCGTCCACTCCATCACCTTGTCGGTCGAGCAGATCGAGCTCGCCGAGCAGCGGATCGCGGCGGCCGGTCACGCCGACCAGGTCACCGTCGAGCTGATGGACTACCGCGCGCTGGCGACGAGTTCGAAGACGTACGACGCAGTGGTGTCGGTGGAGATGATCGAGGCCGTCGGCCACGAGTTCTGGGACACCTACTTCCGCACGATCGACCACGTGCTCGCTCCCGGCGGCAAGGTCGCCATCCAGGCGATCACGATGCCGCACGACCGGATGCTCGCCACCCGCGGGACGCACACCTGGATCAACAAGTACATCTTCCCCGGCGGCTTCCTGCCCAGCGTGGAGGTCATCGACCAGATCACCCGCGAGGAGACCAGCCTGCGTCTCGTCGGGAGGCTCGACTTCGGCAGCCACTATGCCGAGACCCTGCGCCGCTGGGACCAACACTTCCTCGCTCAGCGCGACGCCGTCCTGGCGCTGGGCTTCGACGACACCTTCATGCGCATGTGGCACTTCTATCTCGCGTACTCGCAGGCTGGTTTCGCTGCCGGCTACATCGACGTCCAGCAACTCACCTTCACCCGGGAGGACCGTTGACCGCGACGACATCTCGGACCCCGAGCCGCACTCCTGGCAAACCCCCGAGCGAGCCCGGTGTCGCTGCCCGGCTCGCGGAGGCCGTACGGCCGTTCATCGGTGGCGAACTCCCTGTGCGGCTGCGCGCGTGGGACGGCTCGATCGCCGGTCCCGAGGACGCTCCCCTGGTGGAGTTGCGCTCCCCCGACGCCTTGCGTCGCCTGCTGTGGCACCCGGGTGAACTCGGGGCTGCGCAGGCCTACGTCACCGGTGACCTCGACCTTCCCGAGCAGGACGGTTGGGATCTCGGGTCGGCGCTGACCCACGCGTTCAACACCGGGGCCCGACGCGGCCTGTCCGGCGTACGTCTCTCCCCGCGTGCGCTGATCGACGCCCTGCACACGGCCGCCGGTCTCGGTGTCCTCGGGCGACCACCTCCGCCGCCCGCGTCACAGGCGCAGATCAAGGGACGACTGCACACCCTGGGTCGCGACCGATCGGCCATCAGCCATCACTACGACCTCTCCAACGAATTCTACGCGCTGATCCTCGAGCCGCAGATGGCCTACAGCTGCGGCTACCACGCCACGCCGGACACCCCGCTCGAGGAGGCACAACGAGCCAAGCTCGACCTCGTCTGCACCAAACTCGGGCTGGAGCCGGGCATGTCGATGCTCGACGTGGGCTGCGGCTGGGGCTCGCTGTCCCTGCACGCGGCCGAGCACTTCGGCGCCCACGTCACCGGAGTGACCATCTCGAAGGAGCAGAAGAGATTCATCGATGCCCGCATCGCCGAGCGTGGCCTGGGTGATCGGGTCGAGATCCGGTTGCAGGACTACCGCCAGGTGCCTGAGCGCGATCATTTCGACGCCGTCGGCTCGATCGAGATGGGCGAGCACGTCGGCGCCAAGAACTACGCCACCTACGTCGAGGTGCTGCGCCGCTCGGTCCGTCCCGGCGGTCGGGTGCTGGTCCAGCAGATGTCGCGTCAGGGAGCTGGTGGCGGCAAGCACCCCGGTGGTGGGCCGTTCATCGAATCGTTCATCGCCCCCGACATGACCATGCGGCCGGTGGGCGAGACCGTCGCGCTGATCGAGGGCGGCGGCCTCGAGGTGCGCGATGTGCACGCCCTGCGCGAGCACTATGTCCTCACCGTCGCCGGCTGGCTCGCACGCTTCGAAGCCAACGTCGACCGGCTGACCGAGCTGGTCGGTGAGGAGGTCGTCCGGGTGTGGCGGCTCTACCTCGTCGGTGGTGCGCTGGCCTTCCGCGACGAACGGATGGGCGTCGACCAGATCCTGTCGGTGCGTCCCGGTGCAGCCCACACCCTCCCGGCGGTGCGCTCATGGTGACCGCCCTCCTCATCGGTCTGGCCACGATCACCGTGGTCATGGGCATCACGGTGGCGATCAGTCGCGCGGTCGGACGGGTCTCGGTCGTGGATGTCACCTGGGGGCTGATGTTCGTGGCCGTGGCGATCGCCATAGCGGTGTGGTCGCCCGACTGGCACTCACTCCTGCTCGCCGGACTCGTCACGATCTGGGGCGGGCGGCTGGCCTGGCACATCGCTCGCCGCTCGCGCGGACACGGCGAGGACCCACGCTATGCGGAGATGCTCGGTGCGGGCGGGTTCGGCGAGGCCGTACGCCGGGTCTTCGTGGTCCAGGCAGGCGTCGCGTTCGTCATCTCGTTGCCGATCATGGTCGCGGGCGCATACGACCTACGCTGGTCCTGGCTGGTCTGGGTCGGCGCTGCCGTGTGGCTGGTCGGCTTCGGTTTCGAGGTGGTGGGCGATGCCCAGTTGGCCGCCTACAAGGCGAAGCCCAAGGAGTCCCGTCCACAGATCCTCGACACCGGGCTGTGGGGTTGGACCCGCCATCCGAACTACTTCGGTGACGCCAGCGTGTGGTGGGGCCTGTGGCTCGCCGGCGCTCTCGCGACCGGCTGGCTGCCCGGTCTGCTGAGCATCGTGGCCCCTGCCGCCATGACCTTCTTCATCCGCAACGTCACCGGGGCCAAGCTCCTCGAGCGCACCATGTCGCAGCGTCCCGGCTGGGCGGCGTACGCCGAGCGGGTGCCGTTGTTCTTCCCGCGCCCGCCTCGCGGCTGATCACGCCCGACCACGCGCTGCTCCGACACCTGGATTCGTCAGCGCGACAGCTGACCGCCACGATGACCCGATGGGGATTCGGGTCTGGGTCGTTGTTGTCCTGCTCTGCACTGGTTGCTCGACCGGCTCCACGCCGTCGGTGTCCCCGGTCGAGACAGAAGCCCCGACACCGACGGTCGCCACTGGCGCTCCCCTGCTCGATCCGGCATCGATCCCGCCGTGCCCTGCTCCGGACGCGGCGCCTGCCTACCCCGACGGCCCCTTGCCCGACGGTGCCATCAGCGTGCGGATGTGCCCGGGAGAGCCGCCTCACCGGCGATCCGAGCACGTGTGGACGATCGATGAGCTCCCCGAGCCGTTGTCACTGGGGGCCGACCAGGTCGCTGCCGAGGTGAACGCGCTGCCCAGCTTCGACCGCTCTCTCGATCTCGAACGAGAGTTTTCCTGTTCTCCGTTTCCTCATCCGCAACTCCACATGGTCTTCCACTACCCCGGTGGGGTCAGCCGCTCGGTGACCTACGGCTACGGCAAATGTGCCCTCCTGGAACTCGAAGATCCCGGACACGCCGACCCCGTGGAGGGCACCCTCCTGAAGGAGGGCGGAGCCGTCATCATCGACACGTTCGTCGACCAGCTGCTGGCACAGCGCGCGCTGAGGTCCTCCCTGCCCACGCAGTCCCCCACCACCCCCTCCTGCGACCCCAGCACCGGGCGACGGTCCATGTTGCCGACGAACCGACTCGAGCTCGCCGTGATCTCGCTCTGCCGGGTCGATCACGGCCGCGTGACGCGCACGGTCATCCCGACCGACCTGACGGAGGAGTTGTCGGCCCTCTTCGCCGAGGCCGAGGGCAACCCCTACACACCTCCCGACGAGTCCGACCACTGCCTGGCCTCGCACCAAGGGCGTTTCACCGGCGAGTTGGTCGGGTGGAGCACCTGGGGAGACAGCGTCGATGCCTCCCTGAGTGGCTCGTGTCTGTGGCTGGGCGGTGGCTCAGTGGCGGCCGGAGCAACCTATGTGCCGGTGCCGATGGACCTCTTCCGGGCGTTGAAGGCCCTGCCGACCGAACGCCCCGTCGGGAGATGACCGCCATCCGGGCTGCCTTCGCCACGCACCCAGGTACGGGGTTCCTGTTGGCGTGAGGGGGCGACGCACCGTGCCAAGATGGCCGAATGAGCCCGTCCGACGACACCTCCGGCAATGGTCACCGCGGTTTGCACCATGCGGTCCCCGACCTGCCCCGCAGCACGTTCTGGACCCGATTGTGGGAGCCGTTCTGGACCCTGCCGACGGCGATCATCGTCGCTGCCTTCCTGGCCGGACTGGCTCTGCCCGAACTGGACGGTGTGGTGGCCGGCTGGTTCCCCTTCGTGTTCGAAGGAGGACCCGGCGGGGCCCGGAGCCTGCTGGGCACCATCGCCAGCGCGATGATCTCGGTGACGGGCCTGGTCTTCTCCATCACCCTCGTAGTGCTGCAGTTGGCCAGCAGCCAGTTCACCCCGCGCATCCTGGGTGGCTTCCTGCAGAGCAGGACCGTGCAGGTCACTCTCGGGGTGTTCACCGCTTCGTTCGTCTACGCCCTGACCGTGATGCGAGCGGTCAAGGACGGTTCCGACAACCTGGATGAGTTCGTGCCGCAGATCGCGGTGACGGTCGCTTTCATCCTGGTGGCTGCCGCGGTGGCCATGTTCCTCGCCTTCATCAACCACATCACCACCACCATCCAGCTCACCAACGTCGTGGCGGGTCTCGGCAACAAGACCACGGACCTTGCGCGACGCACCTTCCCCGATGCCGACTCCGAGCCCTCCGAGCTCGACTGGCATCCCACAGCTGGCGACGTCCTCATGCACATCGACACGGGCAAGCAGGCCGGTCACGTCACGACCGTCGACCACCGGCGGCTGGTCTCCCTCGCCGAGAAGCACGACGTCGTGATCAACGTGCTCGTCGCAGTGGGTGTCTTTCGGACCGAGGGGCAGCCGCTGGCAACCGTCCATCGGACCACCGGCACCGGCGAGGAGGTCGACGAGGACGCAATCCGGGACACGGTGCGCTCGGCGGTGTGGATCGGTCGCGCCCGGACCCTGCAGCAGGACGTCGCTTTCGGCCTGCGGCAGCTCGTCGACATTGCCGAGCGCGCGCTCTCCCCCGGCGTCAACGACCCGACGACCGCCGTGCAGGCCCTGGACCAGCTCCATCGGATCCTCCGCGAACTGCTCAGTCGACGAGACCCACCGTCCGTCATCGGTGAGGACCGCGCCCGTCTGGTCCACCAGCCACAGCGCGTCGCTGAGCTCCTACTCCTCGGCGTCGAGGAGATTGCCCACTACGGCACCGAATCGGTGCAGGTGCCGCGTCGTCTGGAGGAGATGTTCGACGACCTGGGCGAGCTGGCCCTGCCCGAGCACCAGGTGGTGCTCGGACGAGTGCGCGCCCTGATCACCCGGCCGGCCTCCTGAGCCAGATCGAGGACGGAGTCCGAGAGGCCCGCGGGCAGGGACAGCGCGCATCGAGGGGCCGACGATTAGTCTTTGCGGACCAGAATCCACCGAAGGCGAGTAGACACTTGAAGTACATCACCGCAACGATGGCTGTCGCCCTGGTCACCACGCTCGTCGGAGCTTCGCCTGCCTCGGCCGGCGACGAAAACCGTGTCTCGCTCGGTGACTCTCCGGTCACCGCGAGCTCCGCCTTCAGTCGGGCGAATCCCGCGACAGTCCGTCTCCATCCCAGTCAGGGATATGGCGGCTGGTTGGGCGGCCGAACCTCCGCCGGCGGACTTTTGCGCTACCAGATCGACCGCGTGCCCAACGACGACATGACCAAGATGGGCCGGGCGCTGTTCATCACCTCGCGCTCCAGGAAGCCCATCCGGTACAAGGCCGTGCTGCGCAGTGCGAAAGGCACTCGGGTCATGACGGGCTGGGTCGGGGGAAAACGTAAGGACGGATCGCCGCCGATGGACTGGTTCTGGGGTCTGCGACGTGGCGAGACCTACAAGACCATCCGGGTGTTCAGGAAGGGCTGAGCGCGCGTTCACCGGTCCGGAGCCAGTGGAAGGTGCTGGCGATCTCAGTCTCAAGATCCTGCGGTAGGTGTCCGCCGGTCTCGTCCACGAAGACCAGGGCCGTCGGGAGGTGCCGGGCCAGCCACCTACCGTGACCGGGCGGGCAGGAGAAGTCCTGGAGGCCGTAGGTGAGGAGCACCGGAACCGTGATGCCGCCTAGGTCGAATCCCCAGGGCCGCGCGAATGCCAGGGTGTCGTCGACTCCGCCACCGACGCCGTGCGCGGCCTGCTCGGCCATGATCCGGGCGAAGGCGGCCACTACGTCCGGTCGGGTGAGTACCTCCTGATCCGCCTCGCTCGTCCCCTCCCCGAGGAACGACGACGGGTCGGAGACCAAGGCCTGTTCCATCCGCGCCTGCGCCGACTCGATTTGGGCTTCGACGACGGCCTCGCCGGCCTCGACCCACTCCAGCGCCTCTGCGGACTCCGCCATCTCGTCGAGCCACTCGGCCCTCGACATCCCGCCCTCGCCGAGTGGGGCCAGACTGGACTGACAGGCCACCCGCTCGACCCGGTCGCCCAGCAGGGCAGCGCATGCCAGAGCGTGAGGCCCACCCCCGGATCCTCCGACTACGGAGAACCGTTCGAGACCGAGAGCATCAGCCACCCCGCGTACGTCCTCGGCCTCGTCCGCCACCGATCGTCCCCGATGGCGTGAGGACTGCCCGTAGCCGGCACGGTCAGTCGTGATGTAGCGAACGCCGGTGCGCGCATACACCTCGTCGTCCGGCAGGCGGTTCAGCCGACAGCCGGGTGTTCCGTGCAGTCCGATCACCGGGTAGCCAGCAGGGTCTCCACCGTCGAGATAGGCGATGCTCCGTCCGTCGGGGAGAGTGATTGTGGGCGGTGGCATGTAGCCATCGTGCCGTTCATCCCCCCGAGCGGCGAACGAGTTTCTTCGGGGCAGGCGCGAAAGTGAGGTGCTGTGAGATCCTCGCTGGCGTGCGGATTTATGTGGCGGGGCCGATTGCCGACGTCGAGCGAGTCCGAGCCGTGCAATCGGCCGTCGTGGCGGCCGGGCACGAACTCACTCTCGACTGGAGCAACGGCGCGGATGCGTTCATCGACGACTACGCATCCCTGCCGATCGTGTCAGCCCGGATCGCCAGCGATGACTTGGACGCCGTGCTCGCCGCCGACGCCGTTCTGATCGTCGCCTCCGAGTACGACGGGCGCGGGATGTTCGTCGAACTCGGCGCAGCACTCGCCCGCTCACACCGAGGCGAGCTCGAGCACCTCATTGTCATTGGCGAGATTCGACACGACAGCGCTTTCTACTACCACCCGGCGGTCCGCCGGCTTTCGTCTGTGGACGAATGGCTGGCCAGCCTCGCCTGATCTCGGAAGAAGCGATCGCGGCACCGTTCGCGTCTCGGCTGCAACGCGACAAGAAGCTGTGCCGGTGGTGGCCCCCAACGGGTTGCGCGTGTAGACATACCCCACTGCTGAGGGTTTTCGGGCGACGCAGTGTTGTATTTTTCAGTAGACGCCCGAGACGGAACCGGAGAACGCCAAGGTGACAGCATCGTCGCGGTCGTGGTCGGAAATGACATTGGCTGAACGATCCCAGTCCACCGGTACGCACGAGGCGATCCGGGCATCGATGGTCGGTGATCGGGGGCCGGTCGCGGCTGCGCTGCCGGCCGCGCGGGCTGCCGTTGAGCAGAGCACTCCGAGCGCCGAGCACGCGTGGGCGTTGGCGCGTCTCGAGCAGTTTCACAGCGATGCCATCCTGCTCTCCGACGCCGAGGGGGCACGGCTGCTCATCGCGTTGGAGAGCCTCGACACGAGGGACGCGTTGTGGGAGGACCTGAACCTCGACAACGCCGCGTCACTCGGCGCGTTCTGGCTCGACCTGACCCGCCGTGCACCTGATGCGGTCCGCACCCCGGCCGCCTCGATGCTCGGGTTCGCCAGCTGGTTCCTGGGCGAGAATGCGCGCGCATGGTGCGCACTCGAGCAGGCACCCGATGGCCAGCAGTCCACCATGGCCCTCACTCTCGCGACCGCCCTGGAGACCGCGACCCGCCCCAGCCAGTGGGAGCAGATCCGCGAACTCATCAACACTCCGGGCGTCGATGAGCCGTCGATCCCGAGGCCACGCACCACCGCCGCGGATTCGTCGTCCCCGGACCCCCACCTCTTCGACTCGCCGCGAGACGTTGAGGCGTGCGCGCAGACCTGAGCCACCGGACCACGCCTCCGGATCACGCCTGGGGTCGCGAGACCTGCTCAGCCAATCCAGCCGGCGCCTGGATGCAGTAGGAGTCAGTGAGCAGCTCGACCAGTTCGTCCCAGTCGGTGTCGTCGTCGAGGACCATGCCGATCACGTTGCTGCCCCACCCCGAGCGGAAGTAGGGCGCCCCCATGTGCTCGAAGGCGGCCACTTCGTCGGGCTCACCGCGCAAGGTGATCCGGAGGACCTGGTCCTCGCCACCGAAGACGTGCGCGACGGTCGCCCCATTGACCCGCCAACGAGTGCCGGTCCAGGCCGACTCCTGACAACAACGCGGCAACTTTCCCAGGGTCGCGTCGATGCGGAGCACCCACTTCTCGGGCACGATCGGACGGTCAGCGAGGGCCACGGCGTACACCCTGCCACTGCGGACCGACACTCCCAGGCTCACGGATCCGGCTACTCACGACAGCCACCGGGTCAGTCAGCATTCTGCACGGAGCGATCTCGGTGGACAGCACTCGGTAAATTTTCACTTGTCACATTGGAAAGTACTTGTTAGGTTCGGCATCCACAGGAAAGAGAGACCTCGATGACCGAATTTCACAGCACCCACCAGAGCGCCCACGCTTCTTCCGATGAACCGACTGCTCACGAAGCGGCGGCAACACTGCGCTCCGCCGAAGATCTCTCGGTCGCCTCCACCAAGGACGTCGAGACCCTCAAGCGGACCCTGGCCGGGGTCGGCCTGGCGATGGCCTCGCTCCTGCTCGTCATCCGCGCGGCAGGAGATGATCTCTTCGTTCTGATGGCCGGGATGATCGTCTATGCCCTCGCGCTCGCTTTTGTGCTGGTTCTCACAACGAAGGTCAGAGCCGCTCCCCGTGGCTATGCCCGCCTCTACCTCTGGGGGATCGGCGCCACGAGCGCCGTCTACGTTCTCAGCCTCGTTGTCATCACCACGGCGGGCACCACGCAGCCGCGGCCCTGGCTCGTGGTGACGGCGCTGGCCCTGGCGACGGCCGCACCGGCGTTGCTGTTCGCTCACCGGATCGGCAAAGTCACACCGCGATGAGCACCCAGAAGGCACACGCGCGACACCGGCTCGATCAGGTGATTCATTCACCGGTGCGATTCAGCATCGTCGCCGCCCTCGCGGGTGTCGAGAGCGCAGAATTCGGGGCCGTCCGCGACGCGATCGATATCTCCGACTCCGTGTTGAGTCGCCAGGCCGCGGCCCTCGAAGAGGCGGGCTACGTCAAGATCCGCAAGGGGTACGTCGGCAAGCGCCCGCGGACGTGGCTGTCCCTGACCTCTGCCGGTCGCCGTGCCTTCGAGGCGCACCTCGCGGCGCTCCGCGAAATTGCCTCTGGTTCCTCACTGGACAGCGCTCGATAGGCCAGGGGGATCAGCTGTCCGACTTCTCGCCGATGTACATCGCCGTCCCATTCGTCTCGCCCTCGGTCGAGGACAGGGTGATCATCACGGTCAGTCCGTCGCGTGTCGCGGAGACCATCATCGTGTCGCTCCCACCACCCGACACCTTGGTCGGCTCCTCCTCCATCGTGAATCCGGCACTCGCCAGCGCGGCAACCATCGCGTCGCCCTCTGCGACGACACCAGGCTCGGTGCTCATCACGACATAGAAGGTGTCGCCCTGCGAGGTCGTGGACGCGACGGTGTAATCGCCGCTGGGCAGCGGCAGGTCATCGGGGAAGTTGTCGGGCAGGTCGCCCGACCCACCGATGACGGTGGTGCCGTCCTCGGTCTCGATCTTGACGCCACCGTCGTCGGAGTCGAGGTCGACCTCCACCTCTTCATCGCTCGACCCTTCGATCATCTTCTCCATGATCTTGTCGTTGGCCGAAGACGAATCGTCGTCGTCGCCCCCACAGCCGGCCAACAACACCGTGCTCGCCAACACCACCACTGCCAGTCCTACGATCCTGCGCATTGCTGTCCCCTCGTCCTGCCGCGCGTGCGGCCCCTCGACATTGTCGTCGGCGAACCGGAACAGGTCTCAGATTCGCGCCAGCGGTCCAGACCAGTGCAGCTGAATCGGACCTACGCTGGCCCAGGCTCGAGCATCCTGGTCAGTAGGACTTGGGCAGGCCCAGGCTGTGCATCGCGACGAAGTTGAGGATCATCTCCCGGCTCACCGGAGCGATCCGGCCGAGACGCGCGGCGACGAGCATGTTGGCCAGGCCGTACTCCACGGTGAGCCCGTTTCCTCCGTGGGTGTGCACGGCCACGTCGGTGGCATTGCAGGCCACCTCACCGCCGGCGTACTTGGCCATGTTGGCCTATTCGCCCGCCGCTGCGCTGCTCGGTTGTGTCAGTTGGCTCGAAGGTGACATCCCTCGTGCCTGGTGCTCGCTCGAGCAAGCCCCCGACAGTCAGCACCACACCATCGTCACCGCCACGCCATCCGGACAGGCCTGAGCCGGCCGATCCTCAAGAAGACTGTGGGGGCCTCGGTCGTTCGCAGTTCTTGGTGACCTCGGCGACGCAGTAGTCGTGGTTGCCGTCACGGCCGTTCGCGTGGTCGTGGCCTGGGCCACCGATCAACCGGTCCGGGTGGCTCCACTTCTTCCTGTCGGCGCTGTACGGGCTAGTGCCGTACAGTCGGTCTGCGCCAGGACCACCGAACGCCACGTGTCGGATGATCCGCGGCCCAGAGGGAGTGTCGCCATCTTGGCGGCCCGGGGGAGGCCCCAAGAGCCAGATCCTGTCCGACCCCACCCCACCGCGCGCCACGACATCGCCGCCTCCGGTGAAGACGGTGTCGCGACCCGCCTCGCCGAAGACGCGAGTCTTGAATCCATAGGCAGTCAGAGCGTCGTTCCCCCCACGTCCACGCACGACGACGTCTCCGCCTTCGGCCCACAGGGTTTCCCCGACGTTGGTTCCTACCAGAGTGACGTGCGAGATCTTCTCGCTTATTCGCGCTGACCTTATTCGCGCTGTCGCCTTCGTCGACTCGAATCCAACAAAGCGACTGGAGCGGCCATCGCATCGCGCGACCTTGCCCATGCGCACGGTGAGGGACCGACATTGGGTCTCCAGGGTGAGCCGATCCTCGCCTGCTCCTGCGTCCATCGATCGCGGGATGAAGGACGGGAGGAAGCCCCCGCGCCCTTCCACTGTCAACGTGTCGTTCCCACCACCCAGAGACACATCACCGACCGGAAGCCTTGTGAGCGACACAGTCTCAGGATCATCGGACCCGATGAACGAAATGGGTCGTGCCTGATCTGCTTGGGTGGGGAACAAGTCACTGCCGAGGGAAAAATGTCGGACAGGGCCACTCCACGCCACCACCGAGGCGCCTGCCACGGTCATACGACTATTGACGTTGTCGACCAGCAGATCTCCGAATCCAGGAGCCGCGAAGTGACCGGGGTGCACCACGACGACAGAGTTCCCGCCCTGTCCCCCCGCGGAGAAACTCAAGGAGCCGTCCGCGCCCATCGGTCCATCCACGATGGCCGTCGCACCGGTCGACCCGAACGCGATCCGGTCCTGGTTGGGACCGTCGGAGGGGCCGAAGCTGTAAACCGTCGCGGCGCCGGTGATCGTGTCCTGCTGAGATCCGGTCAGCCGACCCCAGTTGGTGTCGATGGAGGCCAACTCGTCCGCGTAGACCACCTCTCCGTTGTCCGCGCCGGTGAACGTGTCGCTGCCACTGCCGAGATAGACCGTGGTGGAGTAGGTAGACACGCCGGGCGCTCTCACGTTGACGACCACGTCGTCACCCGCTCCAGCATCCACATAACCCGAATACTCCGTAGAGAAACAGATCGTGTCGTTGCCGCCGAGAGTGCGGATGCTTTGCCCACCGTCAGCCGCCGCTGACGTGGCCACCACGTCATCTCCCTCGGTCCCCATGGTGACTTCCTCGGTGGCGAGGATGGTCACCGTCTTGCCCAGGCAGGTGCCCAGGTCGGACGAGCTGGCAGGCGCGACCACGAGCGTGGTGGCAGAGACGATCAGAGCCAAAGAGGTGAAGAGCGTTCGCTGACGCAGCATAATTTTCCCCGGGAGTGATGGGCGACTGGGCGCATCTTGCCACGACGCTGCGCGTCTACGGCCGGACGACCTGCTCGGCCAGCCCCGTGGGCGTCTGGAGGCAGTAGGAGTCAGTAAGGAGTTCGGCCAACTCGTCCCAGTCGGTGTCGTCGCCGAGGACCATCCCGATCACATTGCCGCCCCAGGCGGAGCGGAAATAGGGCGCGCCCATGTGGTCGAACGCCGCCACCTCGCACGATCACTGCACCGGCGGAACGGCGTCAGGCGGACCACCTCGTGCCAATCACGGCTCCGGACCGCGACCCTGTGGACAACCCCTCGGTAGTTCAGGGGAAGACCGTCACCTCAAGGCCCTGGGATGACCGACTTCCCCTGAACTACCCCACGGGGGTGTGTAAGAAGGGCCCTGGCGAAAATCAGCCGGCCAACTTCTTGCCGACGTACATGAGCGTCCCCGTGGACTCGCCCTCGGTGGATGACAGGCTGATTACCACTGCCAGCTCGTCACGCTCAGCAGTGAACATCATCGTGTCGGTGCCGAAACTCGACGCCTTCCTCGGATCCTCGTCCATCGTGTAGCCGGCACTCGCGAGCGCAGCGACCATCGAGTCGCCCTCGGCCACCATGTCGGCGTCCTCGGTGGTCATCACGACATGGAAGGTGTCGCCCTGCGAGGTCGTTGACACGACCGTGTAGTCACCGCTGGGCAGCGGCAGGTCGTCGCGGAAGTGGTCGGGCAGTTGGATCGAACCACTGATAACGGTGGTGCCGTCCTCGAATTCGAACGTGAGGCCACGCACGTCGGAGTCGATGTAGGCGTTGGGGTCGGCGTCTTCATGGCGCGACTTCTCGCTGACCTCCACGATGCTTAGTTCATCGTCCCCACCGCAGCCGGCCATCAGCACCGGGCTCGCCAACACCACGACTACCAGTCCTACGATCCTGCGCATCGCTGTCCCCTCGTCGCCGCCGCCTCCGTGGCCCCATAGTGTCTGTGACCCAGCCAAGCATTTTCAGGGCCCCCGGGCGTGGAGCAGCGGTCAGTACGACTTGGGCAGGCCCAGGCTGTGCATCGCCACGAAGTTCAGGATCATCTCGCGACTCACCGGAGCGATCCGGCCGAGGCGCGCGGCGACGAGCATGTTGGCCAGGCCGTATTCCACGGTGAGGCCGTTGCCACCGTGGGTGTGGACGGCCACGTCGGTCGCGTTGCAGGCGACCTCGCCCCCGGCGTACTTGGCCATATTGGCGTATTCGCCTGCCCCCATGTCGTCGCCGGCGTCATAGAGGGCCGCGGCCTTCTGCCACAACAACGTCGCCTGCTCGAGCTCGATCTTGATCTTCGCCAACGGGTGCGCGATCCCCTGGTGGGCCCCGATCGGGGCCTTCCAGACGGTGCGGGTCTTGGCATATTCGACGGCCCGATCGAGGGCGTAGCGAGCCATGCCGCAGGAGAGGGCAGCGCCCATGATCCGTTCGGGGTTGAGCCCGGCGAAGAGTTGCACCAGCCCGGCGTCCTCGTCGCCCACGAGCGCGTCGATCGGCAGCCGGACGTCGTCGAGGAAGAGGGTGAACTGCTTCTCCGGCGCCGACCACCCCATCGGGATCACCTGCTGGGAGAAGCCCTCGGCGTCGGTGGGCACCACGAAGAGCGCCGGCCTCAGCTTGCCGGTCTTCGCGTCCTCGGTGCGACCCACGATGAGTACGGCCTGGGCCTCGTCGACCCCGGAGATGTAGGTCTTCTGCCCGCTCAGCACCCATTCGTCGCCATCGCGCCGTCCGGTGGTGGTGATGTTGTGGGAGTTGGAGCCGGCGTCGGCCTCGGTGATGCCGAAGGCCATCGTCAACTCACCGGAAGCGATTCCGGGCAGCCAACGCTGCTTCTGCTCCTCGGTGCCGTAGCGCGCGATGATCGAGCCGCAGATGGCCGGGCTGACGACCATCATCAGCAGTGGAGCCCCGGCGGTGCCGGCCTCCTCGAGGATCGCGGCGAGGTCGGACATCCCACCGCCACCACCGCCGTACTCCTCGGGAAGGTTGACGCCCAGGAAGCCGTTGCGGCCCATCTCGAGCCACAGCTCGGTCGTCTTGCCACCCTCGGCGGCCTGCTTCTCGATGTATTCGGCGCCGTACTTCCCGCACAGCTTGGCCACCGCCTCACGCAGGGCAAGTCGCTCTTCGGGCTCGGTGAAGTTGGTCATGACTCTCCCTCTGCTG
The DNA here is from genome assembly GCA_038242265.1 of Propionibacteriales bacterium. Taxonomy (GTDB): domain Bacteria; phylum Actinomycetota; class Actinomycetes; order Propionibacteriales; family Nocardioidaceae; genus Nocardioides. The sequence continues at coordinate 4,287 of JBBSSH010000028.1, read as the reverse complement.
CTTCTTCGGTGATTTCCTCAGCCAGCTCTGTCACCACAGCCAGCACTTCTCCGGCGGCGACCTGGGTGCCGGGCTCGACCCGGATCTCGCCGACCGTGCCGGCGTGCGGCGCGGTGACGGTGTGCTGCATCTTCATGGCCTCAAGCACGAGCACGACTTCGCCTGCAGCGACCTCGGCACCGGCCTCGACCGCGACTCGTACGACCGTGCCGGGCATCGGCGCAAGCAAGGATCCGCTCGCGACGGCGTCCGCAGGGTCGGTGAAGCGGGGCACTTCACGGAGGGTCCTCGACGATCGCGGACTGTCGACATAGACCTCGCGCTCACCGGGCAGCCCGGGGCCGAAGCGCACCTCGCACCAGCCACTCTCACCTTCACCGGACCAGTCGATGCGCCAGCCGTGCTCGAGCCGCGTCGTGCGCTCCACGTGGAAGTCCGCGTGGGGGAAGCTGATGCCGTCACCGTCGCTGACCCACGCGTTCTCGTCCGGATAGTCGCAACCGGGCCCGGTGAATCGCTCCACCTGCCACTGGCTCCGTACGTTGCGCCATCCCACCGGAAGGCCACGTTGGACGGTGCGTCGCTCGTCGCGGTCCAGCACCACTGCGGTCGTCGCACTGAGGGAAGCGGCTCCCACGTCGTCTCCCGATTGGGGCGTGTGTTCGCGCGACTCGAGCCAGGTCGTCGTCATCTCGCCCGCCACGAGGACCGGGTCGGTGAGGATCTCGACGAGCTGGTCCCGGTTGGTGGTGACGCCGTGGATGCGGGCGCGGCGCAGCGCCGCGACGAGCATCCGGATCGCCTGCTCACGCGTCGGCGCCCAAGCCATGACCTTCGCGAGCATGGCGTCGTAGAAGGTGGAGACCTCGTCACCGGAAGAGAAGCCGCTGTCCACCCGGACTCCCGAGGCACGCAGCGGTCCGAACTCGACGTCCGACGGCACCTCGAACGTGACCAGCCGCCCACTCTGGGGGACGTAGGCCGCGTCCTCGGCGTAGAGCCGGACCTCGACCGCATGGCCTCTCCCCTGTTGCGTCATGTCGGGTGAGCGACCCTCTGCGACAGCGATCTGCAGCTCCACCAGATCAAGCCCGGTGACGCACTCGGTGACGGGGTGCTCGACCTGGAGGCGGGTGTTCATCTCGAGGAAGAAGAACCGCTCCACTGCCGGGTCGTAGAGGAACTCGACCGTGCCGGCGCCGAGGTAGCCGATGCCGCTGGCAAGACGCGTCGCCGCCTCACGCATGGCGGTTTCCGTCTCGGCCGGGAGCCCGGGCGCCGGGGCCTCCTCGACCACCTTCTGGTGACGGCGCTGGACCGAGCAGTCGCGGGTGCCGAGGGCCACGGCGCCGCTCACGTCGCCGAAGATCTGCACCTCGACGTGGCGTCCGGCCTCGACGTAGGGCTCGACGAAGACCGTGCCGTCACCGAAGGCGCTCTCGGCCTCTGCACGAGCCGCCGCGACCTCGGATTCGAGCCGGTCGAGAGCTCGTACGACGCGCATGCCTCGCCCACCGCCGCCGGCCGAGGCCTTCACGATCAGGGGCAGGTCCGCCTCGGTCGGCGGGTGCGGCGCGGCGAGGACCGGGACGCCTGCCTTCTCGGCGATCTCCTTGGCGCGGACCTTGTCGCCCATCGCCTCGATCGCCTCGGGCGGTGGTCCGACCCAGATCAGGCCCGCGTCGATGACCGCGCGGGCGAAGTCGGCATTCTCGGACAGGAAGCCGTAGCCGGGATGGATCGCGTCGGCACCGAACTTCCGGGCCTCCACGACGATCAGGTCGATGCGCAGGTAGGTGTCTGCCGGGGCGCTGCCAGGCAGGCGTACGGCGTAGTCCGCCTCGGCCACGTAGGGCAGGTCGGCATCGGCGTCGGAATGCACCGCGACGGTCTCGATGCCGAGGCGTCGACAGGTCGCGAAGACTCGGCTCGCGATCTCGCCGCGGTTCGCGACGAGCAGTCTGGTGATCGTCTTCGTCATCGCTTTTTCAGTCATGGGCGGAACACTCCGTATCCCCCGCCGCCGGTCCACGACGAGTTCTCGATGACCGAGAGACAGATCGCCAGCACCGTGCGGGTGTCGCGTGGGTCGATGACGCCGTCGTCGTAGAGCATCCCGGAGAGGAAGTAGGGCAGGGACTGCTCCTCGACGGAGGCCTCGACGAACTCCTTGACGCCCTTGAAACCTTCAGCATCGAAGGGCTGTCCCTTCGACTCCGCGGACTGCTGGGCGACGATCTCCATCACACCGGCGAGTTGGGCCGGGCCCATCACGGCGCTCTTGGCGCTGGGCCAGGTAAAGAGGAAACGCGGGTCGAAGGCGCGCCCGTTCATGCCGTAGTTTCCGGCGCCGTAGGACGCCCCCATGATCACGCTGAGGTGCGGGACCGTGGAGTTGGAGACGGCGTTGACCATCTGGGCGCCGTGCTTGATGATCCCGCCCTGCTCGTACTCCTTGCCGACCATGTAGCCGGTGGTGTTGTGCAGGAAGAGGAGCGGGGTGTCGCTCTGGTTGGCGAGCTGGATGAACTGCGTTGCCTTCTGCGCCTCCTCGGAGAAGAGCACGCCCTGGGCGTTGGCGAGGATGCCGATCGGGTGGCCGTGCAGTTGCGCCCAGCCGGTGACGAGTGAGGTGCCGTACAGCGGCTTGAACTCGTCGAACGCGCGACCGTTGACGGCGCTGACACCATCGACGATGCGGGCGATGACCTCGCGGGGATCGAACGGCTCCCTGAGGTCGGCCGGGATGAGGTCGAGGAGTTCGTCGGGATCGGCGTCGGGGGCTGCGTAGGCCCGAGGGTTGCAATCACCGGGTACCCGGTGATCGCCGAGGTTATCGCCTGTTGCAACGGTCGATAAGCGTGGCGAAAGGGCTGGAAGCTTCACTCCGCGTGCTCGCTGCCGGTTCAGCCGAGCCACGATCCGCCGTCCGATCCGGATCGCGTCGTGCTCGTCCTCGGCAAGGTAGTCGGCCAGCCCGGATATCTTGGCGTGCATCTCTGCGCCACCGAGCGACTCGTCGTCGGACTCCTCACCGGTGGCCATCTTGACCAGGGGCGGGCCGCCGAGGAACACCTTCGCAGCACCGCGGACGAAGACGGTGTAGTCACTCATGCCCGGGACGTAGGCCCCACCGGCGGTCGAGTTGCCGAAGACCAGCGCGATCGTGGGCTGCTTGCGCGCAGAGGCGCGGGTCAGGTCGCGGAAGAGCCGGCCGCCGGGGATGAAGATCTCCTTCTGCGTCGGGAGGTCCGCACCGCCCGACTCGACCAGCGAGATCATCGGGAGATTGTTCTGCTGCGCGATCTCCGACGCCCGGAAGATCTTCTTCACCGTCCACGGGTTGCTCGAGCCGCCCTTCACGGTGGGGTCGTTGGCGCTGATCACGCACTCGGTGCCTTCGACGACGCCGATGCCGGTGACGACCGAGGCGCCGACGGTGAAGTCGGAGCCCCACCCGGCGAGCGGGGAGAGCTCGAGGAAGGCCGAGCCGGGATCGAGCAGCAACTCGATGCGCTCGCGGGCGGTCAGTTTGCCGCGGCCGTGGTGGCGCGCGACATATTTCTCACCGCCACCGGCGACCGCGACGGCGTGCTGCTCGTCGAGGTCGGCCAGTTTGGTGAGCATGGCGTCACGGTTCGACACGCTCGACCACCTTCTTCATCCGCTCCAGCGTCGTGCGCATGCCCTTCTCGTTCGTACGACCTCGCAGCGCGCCGAGCACCATCCAGTAGCCGCGGACGTACCACGCCGGCTCGAGGCGGAAATACTCCGTGACGAGGGTGCCCCCGTCCTTCGGTTCGAGGCGGTAGCCCCAGTTGTTGATCGTCACCGCATCGGTGCCGACGGCGAACTCGAAGAGCTTCTCGGGCTCGCACGCGGTGACCTTGCAGCCGGTCCAGTACGTCGGGCCGACGCCGTTGCGCTTCACGTGACCCTTGAACGTCGCTCCCACCGCGGGTCCGGTCGCACCACGGGTCCAACGCGCCTCGTACGTCTCGGGGCTGAACTCCCCGATCCGGGTGACGTCGCTGACCAGGTCCCAGACGACATCGGGGGTCGCGTCCATGTGGACCGAGACCTCGCCGCCGAGGGTTTTCGAGTCACTCATCGTGGTGCCCTTTCGCTGTAGCCGAGCAGCTTCGCCGTCAGGTCTCGCAGCACCTCGTCGGCGCCGCCCCCGATCGGCAGGATCCGGGCGTCGCGGTAGTGCCGCTCGACCTCGGTGCCGTGCATGTAGCCGGTGCCGCCGAAGAGCTGCACCGCCCGGTCGCAGACATAGCTCGC
>JBBSSH010000027.1:0-59356 GCA_038242265.1 Propionibacteriales bacterium | reverse complement strand
CGCGGGGCGGTCGGCGTTGGTGGTGATGGGGCCGTCGCTACCGGTCCAGTTGGTCGCGCCGGACTCGAAGCCCGGGTTGAGCAGCAGGTTGCCACTGTTCGGGGGCGTCGTGGTGGGAGGCGTGGTGGTGGGAGGCGTGGTCGTCGGGGGCGTGGTGGTGGGGGGCGTGGTGGTGGGGCCACCGGTGCAGGTCGGGTCGGCGCTCTGGGCCGTCACGTCCACCGCGTCCCAGGCCTTCTTGACCGCGTTGTACTGGGCACAGGTCGAGTCCAGGTTCTTGGCCGCCGAGAGCGTCCAGGTGCGGTACTTGAGGTAGGACGAGGAGCTCGTCTTCATGAGCATCCCGTTGTAGAGGATCTTCATCGCAGCCTGCTCGCCGATGCCGCTGACCTGGGTGCCGTCGCACTTGGAGGTGCCACCGCGCGAGAGGAGGAAGAACCAGTGGTCGCCGGGACCGGCAGCCGCGTGGACCTCGGCGTTGGGGATGGAGCTGGTGTAGCAGGCCGGGTCGCCGACGTTCTTGGGGTTCGAGCCGTCGCGGATCGGGCCGTTGCCGACAAGGTTGATCTCCTCACCGACGGTGTGGTCGGGGGAGTCGTAGGGAGCCGACTGGTTGTCGAAGTACTCGGTGGACGCAGCGAAGGCGTCACCGACGAACTCCTGGGTGCCGCTCTTGGAGATGCCGCCGGGGGTGTTGTCGTCCACACCGTGGCCGAACTCGTGGGCCACGACGTCCATGGCCGAGATCCACTCGTTCTTGTTGTTCTTGCCGATCTGGACCTGGCTGCCGTCGTAGTAGGCGTTGACCTGGTTGAGGCCGACACGGATCGGAACCCAGCCGCCGGAGGCGGTCATGCCGCTGCGGCCGAGCCACGACGACATCATGCCCTTCATCTGCTGGGCGGCGTAGAGAGCGTCGACGCAGCCGGTCTCGCGGCTGGTGGCGTTGCCGTTGCCCCAGTTGTCGTCGGTGCCGGTGAACGTCGTGTTGTTGGCGGCGTCCTGGCACTTGAGCGTGGGGGAGTTCGGGTCGGTCATGGAGTAGTTGCTGCCCGAGCGGCTGGTGCCGAAGGCGAGCGGGTTCGGGCCGGAGTATGCCGCGGTGCCCGATCCGTGGGCGATCTGCTCGCTGGCCTCGAGCACGGTGCCGCTGGTGGCGTCGACGTAGACGTACTGCCAGGAAGCCTGACCCTCGTCGGTGCCGCGGACCTGGACCTCGTAGGCCAGCTTGGTGCCGGCGTCACGGTGCCAGACGACCAGCTCGGGGGTGTTGGTGCTGTCGACCTGGTCGACCTGGTTGCGGGCGGCCACGAGGGCGCGGCGCACCGCGATCGTTGCCTTGGTGCTGGCGAGCGAGACCGGGGCCTCCTGTGCGACGGAAGAGTCGATGACCTCTCCTTCGCCGTTGGCCAGGACCACGAAGTCACCGCCGACGACCCGCAGGCCCTCGTAGGTGCGCTCGTAGGCCATGGAGAAGATGTCGTTGGCGCCGTCGTAGGTGGCGTCGAGCTGGAAGGCGTCCTGCGAGGAACGCTCGAGCTGGGTGCTGTGGCCCCGGACCCAAGCGGCGGCTGCCTGCTGGGCCTCGGCGCGGGGAGTGTCCGCCGACGTGGCGGCGCCAGCCGGCGTAGCGGTCGGCGAGAGGAAGGACGCTGCAACGGCTGTCGCTGCGAGACCGGCCAGAGCGGCCAGGCGATTTCTTTTCACTGGAGATCCAATCAGGGAATCGAGTCGTCGGAATGACTCGTGGTGGGTCTGGATGGAACTGACCCGTGCACAAGTTGGCAATTGATTGGGGTAGCGGTCAATGCACCGGGAACTGCAAGTCTTTGCAACGCGAAAACCTGCACACTTTGGCAACCATCTTCTGGGGCGTCCCAACATCTGAGATTCACGCTCAGCGAAAACGACCCTGAGCGTGAGAACGCAGTGGCAGTCGGTTTGTCAAGTTCGTCAGGTCGTCAAGTTCGTCAGGACCCGCGGACGTGCTGCTGTCACGTCGAGCAGCCGGCTGGCGACCGTTGCTCCGAAGGAGTCGTGACCCGCTTCGGTGAGATGCAGGCCGTCCGGCAGGAAGGGCAGGTCAAGGTCGGAGGTCGCCACATAAGGGACGGCGTACTCCTCGCACAGGGCGGAGAGAAGTGCATCCAGACGGGGTACGGCGTGGGCGCGGGCGGGCGCTGAGGCCGGCCCGATGACGACGACGCGTTGTCCTCCGAGGTCCTGCATGAGGGTGCGGAAACCGTTCTCGATCGCCGCGCTCGGTTGGTCATGATCGTTGAGCCCACCCGCGGCCAGGACCACCGCTGGCCGTGAAATGAGTGCGGACGGTGCCCGATCGGCGAAGGAGACCCGGCCGCAGCCACTGGCCCGGCTGCTGAATCCGGAGCCGGAAAAGCCGGCGACGCGCACCTCTTGAGGCAGTCGGGAGGGCCACGAGCGCGCGAGGTCGTCGAGTCGCAACCCGACCGACCAGGAGTCGCCGATCACGAGTGTCCTGGGCCCCGTTCCCTGTCCCGTGACGATGACGGAGCGCTCACGCGAATCGCTGCGGTGTCGCTCGCAACGGGTCTGCTCTGCTCCGGCCCGATCGGCGAGGTGGAAGGCGGCAAGTGCGCTCACGACAGCGACCAACACCATCACCGCGACAGGGCGTCGCAACGCTCCCCCGGCCGCCACTCGGTCATTGTGCGGCTCGACGGCTTCTCCGGGGGTGTGTGCGAGCGCGATTCGCCACGTTGTGACCGAATTGGGACACACTGTGCTCCGCCCGATCGGGCCCAGCATGCCTCCTACCCAGCAGAGGACACACGTGAACTCCAGCACCATCGCTCCGGGAACGCCCGCAGACTCGGCCAGCCAGCTTCTCGCCGCCTACGACGCGCAGCTGCGCGAAGAGGCGGAGGTGGGTCAGGCGGAGTCCTGCGAGCGACACGGGCCGTTGTTGTGGGCCGTGTTCGACCATGGTGGCTTCGTGAGCTACCGCGATCTCGGTGGGGTCGAGGGCGATGCGCTCGACGAACTGATCGAGGCCACGGTGGCCCACTTCCGCGATGACACCCCGGTGTCCTCCTTCGAGTGGAAGTCCCGCGGCCACGACCTCCCTGCCGACCTCGGCGAGCGGTTGCTCGCGCACGGGTTCGTCGTCGAATCGGTGGAGACCGTCATGATCGGCGAGGCCTCGTTGCTGGCCGTCGACGTGCCGCTGGCGGACGGCATCGTCGTACGTCGTGCCGGCGAGGGCACGGATCCGATCGATGATGTCTCCCGGATGCTCGCCACCCAGGAGGCCATTTTCGGCAACGGTCGGGGGCCGAGTCTGGAGTCCTCCCTGGCCGATCTCGAGGGCGGTGACTCGGAGTTCTGGCTCGTCGAGGCTGACGGGGAGGTGGTGGCGGCAGGTCGACTGATCGTCGTACCCGGCACCGAGTGTGCGGGCATCTGGGGAGGGGCGACGTTGCCGCAGTGGCGCGGCCGTGGCATCTACCGGGCGCTCGTGGCGGCCAGGGCGAAGGCCGCGATCGAACGAGGCGTACGCCTGATCCACTCGGACTGCACCGACATGTCGCGCCCGATCCTGGAACGCTCGGGACTGGTGGCCGTGACGACCACGCAGCCCTACGTCTGGTCGCGCTGAGAAAGTCTTGCCGGGCGGGAATGTTTGGCGATGAGTTGCGTTGAGCCATGTAGACACAGTTGAGTGAAAGCGACTCAACTGTTTTGCCAGACCGGGCGCAACGCGTCAGGATGGTGATCTGCAAGTCAGGCCCAATCCACATCTCCCCGGAGTCCCGGGGCGCAGCAGGAGGTAGACACACATGGCACGAGCGGTCGGCATTGACCTCGGCACCACCAACTCCGTCGTCTCGGTCCTCGAGGGTGGCGAACCCACCGTCATCACCAACGCCGAAGGCGCCCGGACCACCCCGTCCGTCGTCGCCTTCACCAAGTCCGGCGAGGTGCTCGTCGGCGAGGTCGCCAAGCGTCAGGCGGTCACCAACGTCGACCGCACCATTCGCTCGGTGAAGCGTCACATGGGTGAGGGCTGGTCGGTCGACATCGACGGCAAGTCGTTCAACCCCCAGCAGATCAGCGCGTTCGTGCTGCAGAAGCTCAAGCGCGACGCCGAGGCCTACCTCGGTGAGACGGTGACCGACGCAGTCATCACGGTCCCCGCCTACTTCTCCGACGCCCAGCGTCAGGCGACCAAGGAGGCCGGCGAGATCGCGGGCCTCAACGTCAGCCGTATCGTCAACGAGCCCACCGCCGCAGCGCTGGCCTACGGCCTCGACAAGGGCGACGACCAGACGATCCTCGTCTTCGACCTCGGTGGCGGCACGTTCGACGTGTCCCTGCTCGAGATCGGCGAAGGCGTCGTCGAGGTCAAGGCCACCTCCGGTGACAACCTGCTCGGTGGTGACGACTGGGACAACCGGGTCGTCGAGTGGATGATCAAGACCTTCAAGTCCAACTTCGGTGTGGACCTGGGTGCCGACAAGATCGCCAAGCAGCGTCTCCAGGAAGCCGCGGAGAAGGCGAAGGTCGAGCTCTCCTCCTCCAGCGAGACCACGATCCACCTGCCCTACATCACTCACGGCGAGGGCGGTCCGCTGCACTTTGAGGAGAAGATGACGCGCAGCGAGTTCCAGAAGCTGACGGCCGACCTCCTCGACCGCTGCAAGACGCCCTTCCTGTCGGTCCTCAAGGACGGCGGCGTCGCCATTGCCGACATCGACCACGTGGTGCTCGTCGGCGGTTCGACCCGTATGCCTGCCGTCACCGAGGTGGTCAAGGGACTGCTCGGTGGCAAGGAGCCCAACAAGGGCGTCAACCCCGACGAGGTCGTCGCCGTGGGCGCCGCACTCCAGGCCGGTGTCCTCAAGGGCGAGGTCAAGGACGTGCTGCTCCTCGACGTCACGCCCCTCTCGCTCGGCATCGAGACCAAGGGTGGCGTCATGACCACCCTCATCGAACGCAACACCACGATCCCGACCAAGCGGTCGGAGATCTTCACCACGGCGGACGACAACCAGCCGTCGGTCGAGATCAAGGTCGCCCAGGGTGAGCGCCAGATGTGGTCGCAGAACCAGCCCCTCGGCAACTTCGAGCTGACCGGCCTCCCGCCGGCCCCGCGTGGCGTGCCCAAGATCGAGGTCATCTTCGACATCGACGCGAACGGCATCGTCCACGTCTCGGCCAAGGACCAGGCCTCCGGTCGCGAGCAGTCGATGACGATCTCCGGTGGCAGTGCGCTGTCGAAGGACGAGATCGACCGCATGGTCAAGGAAGCCGAGCAGTACGCCGACGAGGACGCCAAGCGTCGTGAGTCGGTCGAGGCCCGCAACCAGGGTGACCAGTTGGTCTACACGACCGACAAGTTCCTCGCCGACAACGACGAGAAGCTCCCCGACGACGTCAAGGCCGAGGTCACCACCGACCTCGACTCGCTCAAGGAGGTCCTTGCCAAGGAGGACACCAGCGCCGAGGACATCACCGCGTGCGTCACCAAGCTCGGTGAGTCCAGCCAGAAGATGGGCGCTGCGATGTACGCCGCTGCCGAGGCCGACCAGGCCGCTGCGGGCGGTGCCACCGGAGCCACCGGCGAGGCGGACGACGACGTCGTCGACGCAGAGATCGTCGACGAGACCAACGAGTCCGGCGAGGCTGCTGCCCCGGAGGGTGACTCCAAGTGACCCAGCCCGGCAGCGAATCCTTCGGTGACGCGGCCGGCGAAATGGCCAACGAGACCGAGGTCGAGGCACCCGTCCAGGGTGCCTCGGCCTCGGCCGGCCACCGGCCCCCCACCGCCAACGCACATGTACCGGTCGACACGAGTGGGGTTGCTGACATGGTCGAAGAAGGCGCACCGATCGAGCCCGTCGACGAGAGGGAGGTGGCAGACATGGAAGAAGTGGAAGAGATCGTGGACCAGACCCCGTCGGTCGAGGCCCAGCTCGTCGAACGTACGGCCGACCTGCAGCGTCTGCAGGCCGAATACGTCAACTACCGCAAGCGCGTCGAGCGTGACCGGCAGCTCATCGTCGAAAATGCGACCTATCGTGCGCTTGCTCCCATCACCGAGGTGCTCGACACCATCGACCTGGCCCGTGAGCATGGCGAGCTCGAGGGCGGGTTCAAGGCGGTCGCCGATCAGTTGGTGGGCACCGTGGCCAATCTTGGCCTGATCCGTTTCGGCACCCCCGGCGACGCGTTCGATCCCAACCTGCACGAGGCACTCAGCCACCTGGGCACCGACCCGGACGTCGAGGTCATCACGTGCAAGCACATTGCCAAGGCGGGCTACAAGATCGGTGACCGCGTGGTGCGCGCAGCCCAGGTGCTGGTCGTGGACCCCGTCGAGGACTGATTGACCGCGACGAAGGAGAGGAGGCAGGGGAATGGCTGAGAAGGACGGTTTCCGCAATGACTGGGCCACCAAGGACTTCTACAAGACCTTGGGGGTTGCCAAGGACGCGGACGCGGCTGACATCAAGAAGGCCTATCGCAAGCTGGCGAGAGCCAACCACCCCGACTCCAACCCGGGCAACGACGCCAAGCACGAGGTGTTCAAGGCCGTGGCCGAGGCGTACGACGTGGTGGGTGATGGTGACAAACGCGCCAAGTACGACGAGTTCCGCGCGCTGCAGTCCACCGGGGGCTTCGGCCCCGGCTTCGGTGGCGGACAGCGCGGTGGTCCGGGCGGTGGTCAGGGTGGGGGTGGCTTCAACCTCGACGACCTGATGAGGGATCGCGCCGGGGCCGGTGGCGGACTGGGCGACATGTTCGGCGATCTCTTCGGGGGTGGGCAGCGGACTCGTACCCAGGCGCGCCCACGCCGTGGCGCCGACGTGGAGAGCACCGCCACGATCGGCTTCACCGATGCCATCGACGGCGTGACCATCTCGCTCCGGCTCACCTCGGACGCGGCCTGTGCGACATGTCAGGGGAGCGGGGGCAAGCCCGGCACCCGACCCCACGTCTGTCCCGAGTGCGAGGGTGCGGGATTCGTCGTCTCCGGCAGTGGCGGGGCCTTCTCGATCAACGAGACCTGTCCTGCCTGTGGCGGTCGACAACTGGTCTATGACCAGGCGTGCCCGACGTGCCACGGAAGCGGCCGCGGAACCTCCGCACGGTCCATCCAGGCCCGGATACCGGCCGGGGTCAAGGACGGCGCGAAGATCCGGCTCAAGGGCAAGGGCGCCCCGGGTGAGAACGGTGGCACGGCGGGCGACCTGTTCGTCACCGTGAAGGTCGCACCCCACCGGGTCTTCGGACGTAAGGGCGACCATCTGACCATGGACGTGCCGGTCTCCTTCGACGAAGCAGCACTCGGCGCCGACGTGAAGATCCCGACGCTCGCCGGTCCGCCCGTGACGCTCAAGATCCCCGCCGGAACCCCCAACGGTCGCACCTTCCGCATCCGCGGAAAGGGAGCGCCTCGCCGCGACGGCAGCAAGGGTGACCTGCTCGCCACGGTCGAGGTGCAGGTGCCGGCCTCCCTCGATGAGACCGCGCGGGAGGCAGTGGAGGCCTACCGGGCTGCGATGGCAGGCAAACCCCTGCGCAACGGGCTGTTCGAGTCATGACCAACCTGTTCGGCGCCCCCGCACCCGATGCGGCGGTCTACGTCATCAGCGTCGCTGCCGAGTTGACCGGGCTGCACCCGCAGACGCTGCGGGCCTATGAACGTATGGGCCTGATCGTGCCCGGTCGCACCGGGGGCGGGGGACGCCGCTATTCGCACCGCGATCTGGAGCGGCTGCGCCAGATCGCGGGGCTCACCAGTGCAGGCATCGGCATCGAGGGCGTACGCCGGATCATGGCGCTCGAACTCGAGGTCGAGGTGCTGCAGGCCCGTAACGAGGAGCTTGCCAGGCAGTTGGACCGTAGCCGCGCCTCAGCGCGACGGGCGCTGGCCGCTGGACGCCTCCAGCAGGTGGCGCCCAGTCGGCTGCCCGTCCTCCACTCGGGAGCTGGGCAAGCCGTGGTGGTGTGGCGCCGCCAGTCCTGAGTGCCGAGGTTTGCCGCACCTCGATGAGGGGCATGGTCCCCTCATGTTGAACTTCGACGCACCCGCTGCGGTCTCCGCAGCAGGGCAGGTCCAGACTGCCGGGTCCGCCCTGGCCGACATCGACGTGGCGGGGCCGTTCGCTGAGGTGTCCGATGCGTTGGTGGGATCGCAGGTGGCTCAGTCCTGCCTGTGGGTCTCCACCCGGCTCGGGGCTGCGGTCCAGGTGTTTGCCGAGGACCTCGGCATCCTTGCCACCAACGTCCAGGAGACTGCAGCCGACTTCGCCGGGACCGACGAATCGGTGTCGACGATGATCTCGGGCGGTGGCCGGCGATGACGACGTTGACGATCCCGCAGGTGCGAGCCTGGCAGCCCGCGGTGCTCGACAGTGCTGCGGCAAAGCTGGGGACCGCCTCCAGCGCCGTCGAGGAGCAGGTGTCGGTGATGCGCACCGCCCTCGAGCGGGCGCTGGACGGTGCCGGTGGTGCGTGGGCCACCTCAGCGGCAGAACGGGCTGCGGACGAGGCCCGGACCGGCGTGCAGCTCTCCGATGCACTTGAGACCGCACGCACGGTGCTGCAGTCCGGAGCCGTCGACATCGGCACTGCCCGCACGGCGTTGCTCGACCGCATCGAGGCCGCGCGGGCCGAGGGTTTCGCGGTGACCGACGACGGCATGGTCACCCCACCCACCGAGCCGCCGGTGATGTCCTCGCCCGAGGATGCTTCCGCCGCGAGCGCGGCCCGCAACGCTCGCCAACGCGTCCTCAACGACCGGGCCGGCGTGATCGCCACCGATCTGGGGACTGCCTTGCAGGCGGTCAGCAGCGCCGACGGGGTGACGGCCCGTGGTCTGGGTGACATCGCGATCCCCGAGAGCCTCGAGTCCGCCGTCGACGCCTACATCAAGCGGGTGATGAGCAGCCACGACCTGCTGGGCTCGCTCGGCAAGGCAGGCCTCGGCGCTGCTGCCCTGGCCCTGACGCTGAAGAATGCCGTCAAGCTGTTCGGGAAATCGTCGGCGCTGGTGAAGTTCTTCGCGGCCTCCGCAGCGCCGATCACCGACTACGCCACCTTCCTCAAGAACATGGGAGCGGCCGACGATGCCCTGGCCACCTTCATGCGGGGCCAGGCCAACGGTGGCTTCGCCCGTTTCCTGATGGGCAGCAAGGTGGCAAAGTTCGCGGGCAAGGCGTTCCTGCCGCTGACCGTGATCACCGGCGCCGCCGACGCCATCACCGGCGGCGGCTATGAGGGTGCCCGTGGCTGGGCCACCCGAGGATTCGGACTCGCCGGAGCTGTCGGGGCCGGCACCCTGATCGCCTCGTCCGCCGGTCTCATCGCACTCGGCCCCGTCGGGCTGGGCATCGCCGGTGTCGCGGTGGTGGGCTACGGGCTGTGGGCCGGTGGCAACTATGTCTATGACCACTGGGACGACATCAAGGACTTCGGTGGCAAGGCAATGGACTGGACCGGCGACCGCTGGAACGACACCACCGAAGCGGTCGGCAACGCGACGAGTTGGGCGGGCGACCGGCTCTCCGATGCCGGCAGCGCCATCTCTGAGGCGGGGAAGTCCACCGTGCACACGTTGAGCTTCGGCCTCCTAGGCTGAGCCGGTGACCTCGACCCCCGCACCTGCCAGTGACGAAGCTGTGCCTGACGAAGCTGTGCCGGACCAAGACGTGCCGGACCAAGACGTGCCTGACCAAGCCGTGCCGGACGAGGCGGTCTTCGTGGAGGTGCTCACCGACGAGGAACTCTCCGTCCTCGAGCGCCCGGGTGCCATGGCAGTGATGCCCTTCCTCGACGAGCTCGGCGAGCACGACCGTGAGGTGGCCCGACGCTCCGCCTACCGTTCGCTGCTTGCCCGCGGCATCGTCGACCCACCGACGCCGGAGTCCATCTCCCAGGCGACTGCGGTGCGGGACGGATCGGTGGACCTGATGGTCCGCCAGGACGTCAGCGCCCTCATTGCGCTGCGCGAAGGGGCCGAGGTCATCGTCGCGATCGCCCGTACGACCGCCACGACGCAGGACTTCTGGTACGCCCACCTCGTGCAGGATGTCGTCCTGATCGAAGAGGTCAGCAAGGACGGTCTGCATCGTTTTGCCCTGCAACGTGGCGAGGATCTGGTCGATGCGGTGCTGGCTGCGGCCGTCCATCCCGACTCCGGGGACGCGGTGGGTGAGCCGGTGCCGGTGACCGGTGAGGCCGGTGACCCGACACCCCCCGACGTGGTGCTCGAGGCCCTGGGGGCAGCGTTCGTCCGGGCCGACCTGATCGTGCGGCGTGTCCGTGACCATGCTCCGCCGGCCTTCACCGTGTTCTCGGGTCCGGAAGGCTGTTGGCTGGTGAGTCCCGACCCCGGCAATGCGGCAGCACCCGTAGTCGCGGAGCCGGTCTCCGCGCAGGAGGCTCGCGATCGCGTCACCGACGCGGTCGACGGCGTGCGTGCCGAGATGGAGGCACTCCGTGGCTGAGGAGGACGCTCAGGTCACCATCCGACGCCTGGTCACCAGGAGCCCCACCATGATCGGGGTGTCAGTGGTCGCGATCATCGGCGCTGCCGTGATCACCGGCCGGGGCCCGGCCACCTTCATCCTGGGTCCGTTGCTCCTGCTCGGTCTGGCGATGATCGTGGTGCGCCGGACGTGGGTGGACACCGACGCTGGGACCATCTCGCGCCGGATCTTCGCGTGGCCGACCCGCACCGTGTCGTGGTCGGAGGCCGAGGTGGTGGACCTGCAGCGCAACCACGGTGGACAACTCAACCTGCGGGTGAAGGGGTCCTCCGGAACGATCCTGGCTTCGGTCCTGGCCCTTGATGCCGGTGGTGAGCGAGCCATGCAGTCCGACCAGTTGCGGCTGCTCGCCGAAGAGATCGAGCGCTGGGCGCCAGCACACTCTGCTCTCGCTGGAGAGTTCCGGGCGCAGGCCGAGCACGTCGATGCGGGTGGGGGCGCGCGCACGTCACCGTTGGCCGAGCGGCTGTGAGCGGTCCCAGCACGCGCATTCAGTTCCGCGCTTGGGGTGCTGCGGCTGGGATGTCCCCGATGCAAAGTAAGGTTCGGGCCGTGAAGAGCCGATGAGCAAGGTGGATGGTCTGCGCGCCATGCGCGAGGCGCGCTACGAGCGAGCCCAGGCGGCCGCCAAGGGCGCCACGAAGCCGAAGAAGGCGGCGTCTGCAAAGGCGTCCCCCAAGGCAGCGTCCTCGAAGGCAGCGCCCTCAAGAGTGGTCAGCGATGGATCCGCGCCGGAGGCCGAAGAAGTCGAGGCTGCCCCGGAGTTGTGCGGTCACCGCAACATGAGCGGGCGCACGTGCACCCGCGAGAGCGGACACTCGGCCAAGAACCACCGCTACTCCTGAGTCACTGGTCCGCGCCAGCGGCCGGCCAGTACGGCGGCCGGTTGATGCGGTCCGGCAATCGGGTGGCGCTGTCGCCGCGCATCGCGTTGGTCTGAGCCTGGCTCAGGAAGAGGGCTCGGCTCAGGTCGGCCCCTCGTACGTCGCCATCGCGTAGGTCCGCGCCGAGCAGCTCGGCGTCGGTCAGGTCACAGGCCCGCAGATCCGCCTTGATCAGGAGGGCACCACGCAGGCGAGCGCCGCGCAGATCATGGCCACGGAGATCAGCGCCGGCCAGGTCCCTGCGCGACAGGTCGGCACTGTCCGACCACGCACTGCGCAGCCGCGTGCTTGCGACCTCGAGCAGGGTGCCGACGCGTCGGTGGAGATCGTCGAGATCCAGCGCCAACAGCGCGTCGGGACCTTCAGCCGTGAATGCCACGATGTCCGACTCGACCGTGGCGGCTGCCGGGTCGGGCGAGCGGCGCGCAACCTCACCCAGGTGGAGGAGCATCTCGTGCAGTTGGCGCATGACCGACAGCACGGCGCCCATCTCCGCAAGATTGTCGCGCTCGCGCCAGGAGACCCCCTCGTAGGTGACTTGCGAGACCTGTTGTCCGGCGCCGAAGCATTCGAACACCGTGCAACCCGGCCAGCCGTCGGCGCGCAGCGTGCTGTGGATGGAGCACCGGTCGTCGTCGGCAAGATTGAGGCACGGCGTACCGCCCGGCTTGTCCACCCCGAAACCCGAGACCGCCGAGAAGGGCAGCACCACGCAACACAGGGCGAAGCACTGCGAGCAGTCGGCGGCCAACTCAGGTGTCGTCATCCAAGGATGGTGTCACGGTGCCGTCGCCCTCTAGGCTGAATGCGTGGGTGGGTTGCTGGTCGCGGGGACGACGTCGGACGCCGGGAAGACCGTCGTCACCACAGCCCTGTGCCGAGCCTTCTCCCGCCGCGGCATCAAGGTCGCACCCTTCAAGGCGCAGAACATGTCCAACAACTCGATGGTCTGCGCAGACGGTGCCGAGATCGGCCGGGCCCAGTGGATCCAGGCCCTCGCCGCCCAGGTGACCCCCGAGGCGGCCATGAATCCGGTGCTGCTCAAGCCCGGCGGTGACCGACGCAGCCACGTCGTGGTGATGGGACAACCAGCGGGGACGTTGGACTCCCGCGACTTCGTGGACGGACGCACCCACCTGCGCGATGCGGCGTACGCAGCCTGGGACGACCTGACCTCACGCTTCGACGTGATCGTGGCCGAAGGCGCCGGCAGCCCGGCGGAGATCAACCTGCGTGCCGGTGACTACGTCAACATGGGTCTGGCCCAGCACGGCTCGATCCCGACCGTCGTGGTGGGCGACATCGACCGGGGCGGAGTGTTCGCCGCCCTTTTCGGGACCGTCGCGCTGCTCTCGGCGCAGGACCAGGCGTTGGTCGCGGGTTTTGTCATCAACAAGTTCCGTGGCGATCTCGACCTGCTGCGCCCCGGCCTCGACCAGATCCAGGCCCTCACCGGGCGCACGGTCCACGGTGTGTTGCCGTGGCACCCCGACCTGTGGCTCGACTCCGAGGATGCCCTTGACCTCGCCGGACGACGCGCGGACGAGGGCGAGACCCGGCTTCGTGTCGCGGTCGTCCGGCTGCCGCGGATCTCCAACTTCACCGACGTCGACGCGCTCGGCATCGAGCCCGGGGTCGACGTCTCGTTCGCCTCCGAGGCCAGAGCCCTGACCGGTGCCGACCTGATCGTTCTGCCGGGCACCCGCGCCACCCTCGATGATCTCGCCTGGTTGCGCGAGCGCGGGCTGGACCGCGCGATCGTGGCCCATGCGGCGGCTGGCAAACCTGTGCTCGGCATCTGTGGCGGCTTCCAGATGCTGGGTCGTCGCATTCACGACCCCGATGGGGTCGAAGGAGTGCCCGGGGCAGACGAGGCCGGGCTCGGACTGCTCGATGTCACCACGACCTTCGGTGTCGACAAGGTGCTGCGCCTGCCCGAGGGTGCGGCACTCGGGGCTCCTGCGCACGGCTACGAGATCCACCACGGGCGCATCACGCGGGGTGCCGACGAGGAGTTCCTCGGTGGTGCCCGTTCGGGTGCTGTCTTCGGGACCATGTGGCACGGCAGTCTGGAGGGTGACGAGTTCCGCCGGGCCCTGGTGGGCGAGATCTCTGCTGCGGCCGGTGCGTCGTACGAGCCGGGTGCGGTCAGCTTTGCCGCGCTGCGTGAGCGGCGGCTCGACCTGCTCGGCGACCTGGCCGAGGAGCATCTCGACGTCGATGCACTGCTCGACCTCGCCACCTCGGGTGCCCCTGCCGGGCTGCCTGCGCTGATGTCGGGGCTGACGTCGGGCGTGATGGGGGGAGTTGCGCGATGAGGGTGTTGGTGCTGGGCGGGACGAGCGAGGCTCGTGAGCTCGCCGTGCTGCTCGCGGACACCGACACGGATTTCGTGTCGTCGCTGGCCGGTCGGGTGCAGCGACCACGACTACCGGTCGGTCCGGCCAGGATCGGTGGTTTCGGTGGCGTCGAGGGTCTGCGCGCCTGGCTGCGTGAGCACCGGATCAGGGCGGTGGTCGACGCGACGCACCCGTTCGCGGCGACGATGTCGGCGAACGCGGTCGCTGCCTGCCGCGCCGATGGCGTGCCGTTGCTGCGCCTCGAACGTCCGGGCTGGTCGATGATGCCTGGTGCGGAGAGTTGGCACTGGGTCTCGGACCATGACGAGGCGGCAACTTGTGCCGCCGAGCTGGGACAGCGTCCGCTCCTGACTGTCGGCAGGCAGGCGCTCGACCGATTCGTCGGGCCGCTGGCACGGCGGGCCGTGGTCGCCCGCGTGGTGGATCCGCCCACCATCGAGGTGCCTGAGCCCTGGAAGGTGGTGCTGGATCGAGGCCCCTACGATCTCGCCAGCGAGACCCTGTTGCTGGACGAGCACGACAGCGACGTCCTGGTCACCAAGGACTCCGGTGGCGACTACACCTGGCCCAAGATCGAAGCCGCCATGCAGCGCGGGGTGCCGGTCGTGATCGTGCGCCGTGGCGCAGTGACGGCTGGCGTCGAGACCGTCGCCGAGCCGATCGACGCCGTCCGTTGGGTCACCGCCTGCGGCTGAGTGCGACTCCTGCTGCTGTCCCCGCCGCGGCTCCCGCCGCCACTCCTGATGACAGGACGACCGCACCGGTGCCGACGGCGCTCGCCAGACGTACGGCCCGTTCGATGTCGATCGAGGTCGGCGACGGACCCGCACCGAGCAGTACGCGATCCTCGATGCCGTGGGCGTAGTGGTTGCGGCCGCCGAGCTGCACCCCCAGGGCCCCGGCGAAGGAGGCCTCTACCAGCCCCGCGTTGGGACTCGGGTGGCGGCGCGCGTCACGGGCCCAGGCGCGCAAAGCCTCACTCGGGCGCCCGCCGACCATCGGCGCCAAACCGGCCGCGAGCAGCCCGCTGAGCCGGGCCCCGGGGAGGTTGAGCAGGTCGTCGAGCCGGGCCGAGGCCCAGCCGAAGCGTCCGTAGCGATCGCCGCGGTGACCCACCATCGCGTCGAGGGTGTTGGCGGCGCGGTAGGCGAGCAGGCCGGGCACCCCCACGAGCGCTCCCCATACGAGGGGAGCAACGACGGCGTCCGAGGTGTTCTCCGCGACCGACTCCACGCACGCGCGGCTGATCTCGTCGGCATCGAGCACGCTGGTGTCGCGCCCGACGAGGTGGGTCAGGCGCTGCCGGGCCCCGGGGAGATCGTCGGAGACCAGCAAATCGTGGACCGCGCTGGCTTCACGACCCAGCGAGGTGCCGCCGAGGACGGCCCAGGTGGCAGCAGCACTGACGAGGGTGTGGGTCACTGGACGGTCGCGGGTCAGCCGCTCGGCGCCGGCGCCCACCGCGACCGCGGCACCCACCAGGATCACGGTGTGCAGGGTGCCGCGGACGCGGGAGTCGGCGTACGTGTGTCGCTCGAGGGCGCTCGCGAGCTGTCCGAACCCCGCCACCGGATGGCCGCGGCGGGGATCGCCACACAGTCGGTCGGCGAGGTGACCGAGCGCCAGACCCAGCGCTCGACTCACCCCGACCGACGACATGATGTTCGTTCCAGACGTGTGAATCAGAGGGAAGCGGCCAGTTCGCGCCGCGCCTGGTCAGCCTCGTGCTGGCGCCAGGTGCGGTCGACCAGGAAGGCCAGGACCGCGCCGATGACCGCCCACGTCGTCGCCACCGTCAGCAGCGAGGCGATGCGGAAGTCCCACAGGACGCTGGCCGGGAAGGACCCGAGCTCGTCGACCTTCGGGAAGACGAACGCTGCCACCGCCACGATGACGACATAGGTCGCGGCTCCCGCGATCACGCCGATCGGACCCGGCCGGCTGCGCGACATCAGCCGAGCCACCTGCGTGGCTGCGACCACCGCCACGAGCGAGACCAGGAGGAAACCGAAGAACGTCCAGGTACGGAAGTCGATCGTGTCGGCTGCTCCCACGGCTGGGGGAGTTGCGGGATATTTGAGTGCCGGGACCAGGCTGAAGGACACGTAGCCGAGCAGCGCGACCACGGCCGTACTGCCCACCGGACGAAGTCTGCCGAGCCGCCCCAGCGCCAGGGCGCTGAGGATCCCGGTCAGACCACCGAGGACGACGCCGATGGAGACGACGCCGGTGGCCAGGCCCCAGGTGGACTGGGTGGCCCGGGACACGACAGCGTCCTCGTCGTCGTGGGAGTGGCCCGGCTCGGCCTGAGCTGTTCCGCCCTCAGCCGCATGGTCGGCGGCGTGTGCCGCGGCCATTTCTTCGCGCGCGATCGCGGCATCGATCGACGGCTCACCGATCGTGAACGCGACGACGAAGGAAGCGATGCCGGCGAGTAGACCGGCGATGAGGCCGTGGACCAGGAACGTACGGGTGTTCAGGGGGGCCATCAGTGGCACGGGAAGCCGAGCAGGTGCCGCCCGTCGTGCACCCATTCGTGGATCGCTACGCCCGCAGGAATGGTGATCGCGCCCTGCACCGAACTGATCAGCACGACGACCGACAGTGCGAGAAGTGCACCGAAGATCAGCCAGGGAGTCACCTCGCGCAGCGGGATGGTGACGAGGTCGGTGGGGGTTGAGCCAGCGGTGATCGAACTGGAGATGGCGTGCGCCATTGAGTCCTCCTTCGGGATGAAAGCGTCCCGGATAGTGGGGATTGACGTCCAGTCCGTCGGGTCTGACTCCATCGCCGAAGCGATGTCACAGTAGCGCCACTGTGCCGGACTCTCACCGGCTTCCTCAGGACTGGGTGGGCTCACCATAGCGGCATGCGTATTGGGTGGTGACTCGGTGGGCGAATCGGGGACTCGCGGTCTTCGAACCCTGTACGGAAAGATGGGGGTGATGAACGTGCGTTCAGTTGCGATCTCGTGTGCGGCCCTGATTCTGCTTCTCACAAGCTGCTCCGGGGCAGCGGAGAACTCGGACGTACGGCTGGATGCGCCAGCGGGGACCCCGCACGCCAGCTGTGAGTGGGTTGTCTCGGTGGATGGTGAGGACTGGACTGGGTGGCCGCTGCATGAGGACCTGACGCGAGAGACTCTTGGCCCTGAGGTGCAGGGCACGCTCACCAGCTGTGACGACGTGGGCACGGCGGGAGAAGCGATGTCGCCCGGGCAGAGCACCTCGGTGACACTGCAAGCCAGCAAGGGCTTCTCGCCGAAGAACGTCCTCTACATGCTTGGCCAGAGGGGGGACAACGAGGTGTACGTACCCGGGTACGGACCCGAAGTCACGTTCGACTCGTTGCCCAATGACGTGCAGGAACTCATCCGTAGAGGCTGACGATGTCCGGCGCGCATGGGCTTTCGACAGCGCGCGACAAGGCCCCCAACGAACTGCTTTCGAAGGAGCACGGACTGTGATTGATTCGGACGAGCATGCACGCGATCGTCGCGTGAAAAGGAGGGCCCCTTTGCTCGGGTCTCTTGTTCTCGCGTTGACGGCCTGTTCGTCGTAGCCGGGGGCCCAGGTCGTCCCCGCGAGTAGCGCGCCACCGAGTTCGGCCACCCCCAGCGAAGAGCCCAGTGGAGAGTCCACCCCACAGCCCGGCGACACCGTGGTCTTTCCGTTCGCGGACCGGTCGAATGCGTGGAACACCGTGCGCACCACTCACGGCGGCGTCTCCGCCACCGCCGCCCGCAGCGGGTGGACACGGGACTGATCAACTGGCTCCGCACTGAGCGGTGACAGGCTGGCCCACGTCGACCAGGACCACACGCAGGGCAACGGACCCATGGAGGTGCTGTGGCGGCTACTTCTTCTGGTCGCTCACCGACAAGGACAGGTCCACAGGTGGGGAATGCTGGCGCGTCGACATGGACGGCGGCCCCCGGCCGCGTTGACCCACACCGGGCTCGCCCTCGGCTGTGCAGCGTCCGACGACACGCTGATCTGGACAGAACTGCTTCCCCAGGGTGATCCGCGCAGAGTCGATGTCGGCGATGACCCCTTCACCACCTGGACGCCGGATCTCAAGGATCCCGACGCGGTCCCGACCACCATCTACGAAGGCAGCCAGAGCGGGCTGTCCCCTGTCGCCGGGACGGATTCATCGCATGGGCGACCTCGGGGAGGTCGTACCTCATGCAATCGACGGCGACCGGCCGACTTCGGCCGTGACTTCGCAAGAATCACGGTGTACGACGCACCCTGACGTCGCCGCGATCGGTGCTCGCGAGTGGGTATAGCGTCGCGGGTCATGGACTCTCGCGCGGTGGACTCAGACATCGACCGGTGCAACGCATGAAGAAGTGGGCGCCCATCGTGGGGGCGCTCACCCTGGCGCTGGCAGCCTGTTCGGCACAGCCCGGAGCCGACGGTTCCCCGGCGAGGGGCGCGTCGACCCGTGCGCCCAGCTCTGCCGGGTCCCCGACCGCGTCGCAGTCATCTGCGCCGTCCTCCGAGGCGTCGCCGACGGCCATCGAAGATGCACCGAGCCGTGTCATCGCGAGTGTCCCGTACCGCTCCATGGGCTTCCTCGCCATGTCTGGCACCACGGTGGCCTACCCCTACGCGGAGGGCAGGTCGGATGCCTGGACCGCGGTGGGGACCAGTCTCGGGGGCGCTTCCACGAGAGTGGCCCGTAGCGAATGGGGGAGTCGGGGGCGCGTCGGTGGGGTGGCCATCCAGGGTCACTGGCTTACCTATGTCGACAAGCTCATGAACCAGGGGGCGGAGCATGGGGCGTTGTGGCGCGTGTGGGCCGTCGACCTGACGGGCGACTCTCGAGTCCTCCTTGCCTCCAACGGCCAGACCTCCGATGATTTCGCTCCGCAAGGCGTCAACACCGGCGGTGGCTACTTCTTCTGGTCGCAGGTGGACATGGACACCCCGAGCGGGTCCGAGCCCTGTGGGTGGTTCTCCCGGGGGTGTCGCGAGTACGCCTGGAAGCCGGGGTGGCCGGAGCCACGAGTGCTGGCCCGCACGCCCGGCCTGCAGGGAGACGAGACCTTCGGTCGCGATGGGATCGTCTATCTGGGCCCGCCCAGCAAGGGCGGAAACAAAGCAGGGGGTGGTGAGTGCTGGCACATCGGGCTGGACGGCGGCGCGCCGACCGCACTGACCCACACGTCCCTCGCTGCGGGCTGCGCTGCCTCCGACGACACTTTCGTCTGGACCCAACGCCTGCCGTTCAGCGATCCGCGTCGAGCGGGGATCGGAAGGGTGGGTGACGCCCCGTACACCACCTGGACCTTGGACCTTGCAGACCCCGACACCACCCCGACCAAGATCTATCGGGGCGTCCAGAGTGGTTTGTTCCCCGTCGCGGGTGACGGGTTCGTGGCGTGGGGGACCAAGGGGACGAATTACCTCATGCGATCCACAACCACTGCCACCACCACTGCCACAACGACCAAGGTGCCCGGTGGGTGGAGGGATCTCACGGCGTCCGGCCGGCATCTCGCGACCTGGGACGTGGTCCACCGCAAGATCGAGATCACGCTCTACGACGCTCCGTGACCACGCTCGCCAGCACGTCGAGGAAGCGATCGGTCACCGCAGTGTCCCGCGCGCTGATCCGTATCCACGTGTCGTCCAGCCCGGGGAACGTGTCGGCGCGACGGACGGCGTAACCCGCCTGGCGTAGGACTTCCCGACTCCCGCGGCCGGTCCGGGCCAGCACGAAGGGTGCTGTGCTCGGGACGGTGTCGATGCCGAGGGCAGACAGCCCGTCGGCGAGGTGGGCCCGGCGTCGGTCGAGCTCCGCGGCCCGTTCATGGCCTTCGGCCACGGCGGTCTCGGTACTGCACGCGATCAGCGCGGCGATGGCCGGCGCGGAGACCGACCAGGGTGTCTGCAACAACCGCAGATCTCGCACCACGTGGGGCTCGGCGAGCAGGTAGCCCGCGCGGATGCCGGGGATCGACCAGAGCTTGGTGAGGCTGCGCAGGATCACCAGTCCCGGGTGACGTACGGCAGCCAGCGACTCGACGTCGTCGTCGAGGAAGGCCTCGTCCACCACGACCAATCGGCCCTCGCGGGTCAGCGAGCACAGGTCGGCGGCGCGGTGGCGTACGCCGGTGGGGTTGGTGGGGTTGCCGATGATCACCAGGTCGGCATCGGCGGGGACGGCAGCGGGGTCGAGACGGAAGCCGTGCTCGAGGTCGAGGAGCACCTGCCCCGGGCTGTGACCCGCTGCGCGCAGCGCGACCTCGGGCTCGGTGAACTGCGGATGCACCACCACCGGGTGTCGCCACGGACGCAGCCGAGCCAGCAGGGTGAAGGCCTCGGCCGCGCCGGCAGTCGCCAGTACGTCCTCGGGCGTTCGGTCGTGACGTCGCGCCACGGCGGCTTCGGCGTCGGCGGGATCGGGATAGGTGTCGGCGGCGAGCAGGGACTCGGCCAACGCACGGTCGAGCCAGGCAGGGCGTGGCCCGTCGAAGACGTTGACGGCCAGATCGACCAGACCGGGGCCGGTTTCGCGGTCGCCGTGGTGGCGCAGGTCGGGGCCGGCGTACGCCCCGGCGGCTGCGACGAATCGCTGGGCCAACTGCGGGTGTCCGGCCCAGTGGGTGTGGAGGTAGGTCGCGTGCAGCGTCGCGCTGGCCACGCCGACCGGGTCGGGAAGCAGCCAGGCGGGCTGTCCCTCAGGCACGCCGGTGAGCATCGTGCGGTGGAACTCGTGACCGGTGACCTTCTCGCCGGCCCGGGCGAGCAGGTTGTCGCCCGGCGCGGTGGCGGTGCGGTAGGACAGCGTCAGCCGCGGACCCATCACCGCAGCGACGTGCAGGGCGCCCACCATCGGGACGGCGGGACCTTCGGGTCCCTGCACCGACTCGCAGAGATAGAGCAGACCGGCACACTCGGCCACCGTCGGCAGCCCGCGGCTGATGGCGGTGTGGATGTCGCGCCGCAACTGCTCGTTGGCCCCGAGATCGGTGGCGTGCATCTCCGGGAAACCGCCGCCGAGATAGAGCCCGGTGGTGCCCTCGGGCAGGCGGGTGTCGCCGAGCGGGTCGAACTCGATGACCTCCGCGCCAGCAGCGCGCATCAGTTCGACGGTCTCGGCATAGCGGAAGGTGAACGCCCGCCCACCGGCGACGGCGATCCGGGCTCCGGTCACCGGAGTCATCTCGGCGGCGGGGTCCCACGGCTGGTCGTGCAGGTCGGGGGCAGCGTTGGCGAGGCGTACGACCCGCTCGAGGTCGATGGCCGTGCCGATCTGCCCGGCCAGCCGGTCGAGTGCGGTGGCGGCATCGGAGCGTTCGGCGGCGGGAACGAGCCCGAGATGGCGCGAGGGGGCCTCGATGCCGTCGTCGCGCTGGAGGATGCCGAGCACGGGGAGCTGGTCCCCGATGGAGTCGACGACCTCCTGCGCGTGGCGCGCAGAGCCGGCCTTGTTGAGGATGACGCCGACCACGTCGACCGGCGGTGAGGCCCAACTGCAGAGCCCGTGCACGACAGCGGCGATGGTCCGCGAGGCGGACGAGATGTCGACGACCAGCACCACCGGCGTACGCGTCACTGCCGCCACGTGAGCGGTGGAGGAGAACCCGCCGCCACCGATCTGGCCGTCGTAGAGTCCCATCACGCCCTCGATGATCGCCATGTCGGCGCCCGCGGCACCGTGCAGCAGCAGCGGCACGAGACGGTCCTCGCCGACCATGTGGGGGTCGAGGTTGCGACCCGGACGGCCGGTGGCGAGCGCGTGATAGCCGGGGTCGATGTAGTCGGGCCCGACCTTGTGGCCGCTGACCGTGTGACCGGCGCGAGCCAGCGCTGCCATCAGCCCGATCGCCACGGTCGTCTTGCCATGACCGGACGCCGGAGCCGCGATCATGAGGCGCGGGAGCCTCACCATTCGATACCCCGTTGGCCCTTCTGGCCCACGTCCATCGGGTGCTTGACCATCCCCATGTCGGTGACCAGATCGGCTGCTTCGACCAGGCGCGGGTCGGCATGGCGTCCGGTGATGACGACGTGCTGGCGCCCGGGACGCTCGCGCAGGGCGGTGACGACGTCGTCGACGTCGACCCAGCCCCACTTCATCGGGTAGGTGAACTCGTCGAGGACATAGAGGTCGTGGCGTTCCTCGAGCAGCGCCTTCTTGATCTCGGTCCAGCCCTCGGCCGCGGCCTGGGAGTGGTCGTCGTCCGTGCCGTCCTTGCGCGACCAGGACCAGCCCGAGCCCATCTTGTGCCAGGTCACCGGCCCGCCCTCGCCGGTCTCGTTGTGCAGTTCTCCGAGACGTTCGAGCACGGTCTGTTCGCCGATGCGCCACTTGGCGGACTTCACGAACTGGAAGACACCGATGTTGAAACCCTGGTTCCAGCCGCGCAGGGCCAGACCGAAGGCAGCGGTGGACTTCCCCTTGCCGCTGCCGGTGTGGACCATCACGAGGGGGCGGTTGCGGCGCTGGCGCGTGGTCAGCCCGTCGTCGGGGATGGTGGTGGGGACTCCCTTGGGCATGGCTAGCTCCTGAAACTTTCGAAGTGGATGGCCTCGTCCAGCGACCGGCCCGCGCGCCACTGGTGGCGGACGAGGTCGGGGACGTCCTGCAGGTGGGTGACCGGGCCGACGCACAGCCACGCGATCGGACGTACGCCCTCCGGCAGCCCGACGAGGTCGGCGAGGAACTCCTCGCGGTAGAACGACACCCAACCGACCCCGAGGTCCTCGGCGGTCGCGGCCAGCCAAAGATTCTGGATGGCCAGGCAGGTGGAGTAGAGGCCGGCGTCGGCGATCGCGTGGCGACCGAGGACGTGTTGGCCACCGCGGGACTGGTCGTGGGTGATGACGATGCCGAGGCCGGACTCGCGGATGCCCTCGACCTTGATGCCCGCGAACTTCTCCCGGCGTTCGGGCGGCAACGACTCGGCGAAGACGACACGCTCGGTCTCGACGTGTTCGGCGAACCGGCCACGCGTGTCGGGGTCGGCGACCAGGACGAAGTCCCACGGCTGGCTGTGGCCGACGCTGGGAGCAGCGTGCGCGGCGCCGAGCACGCGACGTAGTGCGTCCTGGTCGATCGGCTCGCCGCTGAACTCCGCTCGTACGTCGCGGCGACGGGCGATGACGTCGTAGAGGTCGCTGCTTGGGTTGGGGCTGACGACGTGGGGGGTGCTCATGCGACGCGGGCGATGCCGGTCAACGCCTGCGCGCTGATCTCGGCGATCGGCAGGTGCGCGGCACCCATCGCGGTCGCCAGATGGGCGGCGAGGCCGAGCCGCATCGGGCCCTGCTCGCAGTCCACGACCACGGCGCTGGTGCCCTGTTCGGCGATCCAACCGGCGGCGGCACGCGAGCGGCGGACGGCATCGGGGCCGTAGGTGGCCCGGCCGTCGGTGACGACGACCAGGAGCGGTCGGCGCCGCGGGTCACGGACCCGTTCGACGCGCAGCACGTCGGCCGCGGTCAGCAGACCCTCGGCCAGCGGCGTACGGCCACCGGCGGGGAGGTCGGCGAGGCGGGTGGCGGCGATGTCGACCGAGTGGGTGGGCGGCAGCGCGACCGCGGCGCCGTCGGCGCGGAAGGTGACCAGACCGACCTTGTCGCGGCGTTGGTAGGCATCGAGCAGCAGGCTCAGGATCGCGGTCTTGACCTGCTCCATTCGCTTGCGTGCGGACATCGAACCGGAGGCATCGACGCAGAAGAGGACCAGGTTGGCCTCGCGTCCCTCGCGTCGGGCGATGCGGAGGTCTTGGGGCTGGAAGCGCAGCCGACCCTCGGTGCGACCGCGGGCGAACTGGTGGGGTGCGGCCGCGCGGATCGTCTCCACCAGGTGCAGGCTGCCCCGGTGTTCGCCGGGCTGCTCGGCGCCGATGCGCCGACCGTTGCTGGTGATGGCGCGGCTCCGGCTCCCGGACTCACCCGCGCCGGTGCCCGCGACCTCGAAGCGGCGTACGCGGTAGGGCTCGGTGGTGCCGACGGTGGTCGTGGCGGTGGAGCCGGGCGAGTCAGATCTGGGGGAGTCAGATCCGGTCGACTCGGGGCCGGTCGGGTTGGACGGCTGCTCGACGTCGATCTCGTCGTCGGTGGTGGGCGACTCGTCGGACTGGCCCACCGACGGCCCGGGGTCTTCGCCCGACGCGTCCGAAGGATCCTCGTCGCTGTCCGAGTTGTTCTCGGAGTCGTCCTGCTGGCCCTCCCCGTCCTCCGAGTCGTCGTCGGGGGATTCCCATGGGTCCTTTGGGGGCTCGGGATCGGGTTCCTCGTCGCCCAGGATCGCGTCGAGCAGGTCCTCGTCGAGGCCGGGGGCATCGAAGGGGTTGCGGCGGCGGCGGTGCGGCAGAGCGAGCAGTGCAGCGACGCGGATGTCGGCGCGGGTGATGTGCATACGCCCGTGCCAGGCGGCGTGCGCCATGGCCGTACGAGTGGTGACGATGTCGGCGCGCATCCCGTCGACCTCGAAGGCGGCGCAGACCTCGGCGACCTTGATGAGGACGGCGTCGGTGAGCACGACGCGGGGGAGCAGTTCGCGAGCCATCACGATGCGCTCGGTCAGGGTGCGTTCGGCATCGGCGTAGGAGGCGACGAACGCCTCCGGGTCGGCGTCGAAGGCGAGCCGGCGACGGACCACCTCGGCGCGCAACTGGGGGTCGCGCGGGGCGGCGATCTCGACGGTGAGACCGAAGCGGTCGAGCAGCTGGGGACGTAGCTCGCCCTCTTCGGGGTTCATCGTGCCGACGAGCACGAAGCGGGCGGCGTGGACGACGGAGACTCCGTCGCGTTCGACGGTCGAGCGGCCCATCGCGGCCGCGTCGAGCAGCAGGTCGACGAGGTGGTCGTGGAGCAGGTTGACCTCGTCGACGTAGAGGATGCCGCGGTGGGCGCGAGCGAGTAGCCCGGGTTCGTATTCGGCGACGCCGTCAGAGAGCACCTTCGAGAGGTGCAGCGAACCCAGCACCCGGTCCTCGGTGGCGCCCACCGGGAGCTCGACCAGCTGCACCGGTCGGATCTCGGTCGGAGCGTCGAGGGCGTACGTCCCGTCGGGGGAGGTGTCGCCGGGAGCACTGGCAAACCGGTCTCCGGTCACCACCTCGATCGGTGGCAGCACGCCAGCCAGGGCTCGTACGGTCGTGGACTTGGCTGTGCCCTTCTCGCCGCGCACCAGGACGCCCCCGACTGCGGGGGAGATGGTGGTGAGGATCAGGGCGAGCGTCATGGCGTCGCTCTGCCCGCTCTTGGGGGCGACGACGGCGCACAGGGGGTACTGCAGTGGCATGGGGGCTCCCGCTCTCGTTGCCATTTCATGGGTGGCGGGAGGCCGGTCTTCGGACTTCCGAGGTCATGCCTCGGTCACCGCAGCGGGCCCTGTGCCGGATTTTCACCGGCTTCCCAGATTCTCCCCAAGTGGGGCACCTCTCGCCTGTCGAGCGCCACGATAGCCTCTGAGCCCATGCCCTCCAGCCCCCCGGTCCCCAGCGCGTCGCAGGTCGTCGTCGTGGGCATCGGCGCGGATGGTTGGGACGGTCTCGCCGCGTCGCTTCGCGACCGGGTGCTCGCTGCTGACGTGCTGTTGGGTGGGGCTCGGCACCTTGATCTGGTGCCTGCTGTCCCTGGGCAGTCGCGGCAGGCGTGGCCCTCGCCGCTGCGTGCTGGATTGCCCTCGCTGCTTGCTTCGTACGCCGGTCGTACGGTCGTCGCGCTCGCGTCGGGTGACCCGCTGGTGTCGGGGATCGCGACCACGCTGATCGACCTCGGGGTCTCGGTCGAGGTCGTCCCAGCGGTCTCGTCGGTGGCGCTGGCCCGGGCCCGGATGGGGTGGTCGGCGGAGTCGTGCGTCGTGGTCACGGTGGTGGGCCGGTCGGTGGCGCGGGTGGCGCGTGAATTGGCTCCGGGTCGGCGGATCCTGGTGTTGTCGAGTGACGCCTTGACCCCTGCCGAGGTGGCCGAACTCGTGTCCGGGTGTGGGTTTGGAGCGAGCCGGATGACGGTGCTCGGTGACCTGGGGGCTGCGCAGGAGTCGTGTGTTTCTGGCATCGCTTCGTCCTGGTCTAAAGCGGTGTCCGATCTCCATGTGATTGCACTGGAGGTGTCTGGTGCTGGCCTCGTGTCCTGGGCGCCCGGCCTGCCCGATGACGCCTTCGAGAACGATGGCCAGCTCACCAAGCGCGATCTCCGCGCCTCGGCTCTTGCTCGGCTTATGCCTGCTCCTGGGCAACTCTTGTGGGACGTCGGTGCTGGCGCTGGGTCGGTGGGGATCGAGTGGATGCGGGCGCATCCCACCTGCCGCACGGTCGCCATTGAGTCGGATCCTGATCGGGCTGCGCGTATTGCCTGTAACGCGTCAGCCTTGGGTGTGCCCGATCTTCAGGTCGTCGATGGTCGAGCGCCGTCAGCGCTTGCTGGCCTCGAAGCCCCGGACGCCGTCTTCATCGGCGGCGGCGCCACCCGGGAAGGCGTTCTCGACTCATGCCTCGCGGCATTGAAGCCGGGCGGACGTCTCGTCGTCCACGGCGTCACGCTGGAGACCGAGGTGCTGTTGGCGCAGGTGTACGCCGAGCATGGTGGCGAGCTCACTCGCATCGGGGTCGAGACCGCGGCCCCAATCGGCGCCCTCACTGGTTGGACACCGGCGCGGGTCGTTACGCAGTGGGCGCGGGTGAAGGATTGAGTCCTGACGGGCGCCCCGTCTGCGGAACTTCTGAGCCGCGTCACTCCGCCCAGATAGGGCGTGTCCCAAAGGGCTGCGCACCGTCCATGTGGCCTGTCCGGCCCCACGCTGAGAAGGAGCGCCTCACGAGCCGGGCGGAAGCCACAGCAATCGCGGGAGAGGACCCCGTCGGGGTCCGACTCTCGCCGGAACGGGCACCCCGCCCGCCCTGCCCCTGTAAGGTCAACCCGCTGCTAGAACACAACATTTCGGGGGAAGCCTGTGCTGGATACTGCGTCCTGGCCACGAAAGACCCTGCGGGTCGTCGACGAGTTGCACCTGGATCCGAAAAACGTGCGACTCGAGAGCGCCTCAGCAGCTGTTGAAGCCGACATTGTTGAGGACCTCTTCGACAATGAAGGCGCACTAGATCTGGTGGACGCGATTGCGAAGATTGGCTACTTGACCCACGAGATCCCAGTGGTGATCCTCCAACGGGGCAAGTACATCGTCGTTGAAGGCAACCGCCGCCTTGCGGCGCTCAAGGCCATCCAGAACCCCCAGATTGTTCCGCGACACCGAGCGACCGTGGCAGCGTATGTGAAGACAATGGGCAAGCGGCGCGATGCGCTGACGAGCATTGAAGTGCTTGTGGCTCCTAGTCGGGCGCAAGCCGATGAGTTAATTGCTGCCTTGCACACGTCGAATCCTCGAAAAGCATGGTCACCCGCCCGGCAGGCTGCGTTCTTCCAAGCCCAGATCGACGCGGGCAAGAAGTTCAAACTACTTGTCGCGCGGTACCCCACGATTGATGTCCCAGACTTCGTTCTGCGGGCACGCCTCGTGAACAGGTTCAAGGTAGCTGTCTTGGGAGTGCCCGAATTAGCGGCGTTCGTTGGGAGCAAGGAATGGAAAACCGGCTTCTCTGCGCTCACGCGAGTACTTGAGTCAAAAGATTTCCGAGACATCACGGGTATCGGGCTTGACGCGGATGGGAATCTAGTCACGGCCATATCTGATGACCACTTCGACGCCGCCGGGCGCCTGGTCGTGCAAGGTATGCAGGACCGAAGCATCAACACCCGAACGATCAACACGGTCAAGAGCCCCCGCTTCACTCGGTTGATGAGTGACATCCGGGCAGCGATCGACAATGACTCGACGTCCGAAGCTGACGGCGGCGCGGGAGCTGCTTCTGGCGCAGGGGCTGGGGGCGCAACTGACGGGCAGGGAGCTACGAACGGCGCGGGTGGAGGCAAGGGTTCCGGAAAGTCAGGAGCGGGGTCGGCAGGGCCCGGCGAAGGATCGACGGAAAGCACGAAGAAGAAGCCGACGGCCAAGAAGAAACCGACCGTGCTCCCTCTGGGACCGATTGTCTCCCCTGATGTCTATCCGGTGGCAGTCCGCCTGCACCTTGAAGAACTATCAACCGTGAACATTCAAACGATGCCCAACTCGGCGTTTTTGCTACTGCGTGCGATTTTGGAAAAATCGATCAAGGCGTACGCCGACGCCAAGAACGACGACATCAAGTCGAATTTCAACACGAACGGACGCGTCCAACTGCACAACTGTCTATCGTGGCTGGTTGCGCATTTCAAGGCTAATGGCAAGACCGCTTTGATCCAGCCTGCCCAACGCGTTCAAGGCGGGAAGATCCCGAACTACACGGCCTCCAACGACGCGCTAAACGCCATAAACCACAATCACCACTTCCACGTCGATGGCGACGAAGTCATGAACCTTTGGAACTCGATCGACCCCCTAATGCGTGAGTTAATGAAGCCATGACCGTGGACTCTCGAGCCAGAAATCAACGGATAATGGCATCGCCGCTTCGGTATCCGGGCGGCAAGGGCGCCCTGTACTCCCGCTTGAGGAAGGTAATTCGCGAAAACGGCCTAGCTGGCTGTACTTACGTTGAACCTTTCGCGGGTGGTGCTGGCGCTGGCCTCGCTCTCTTGGTGACCGGGCAAGTCTCGAGGGTGGTCATCAATGATTTAGACCCAGCTATCCACGCGTTCTGGAAATCGTTGACTGCCGAGCCTGACGAGATGATTGCTCGGATTCGGAAAGTGCCGGTGACAGTCAAGGAATGGCGAAGGCAGAAGGAAATCTACACCGCCGGATCCGAAGCGGATCTGCACGCCCTCGGCTTCGCGACGTTCTTCCTAAACCGTACGAATCGGTCGGGAGTCCTCAACGGCGGCCCAATCGGCGGGCTGGAGCAGACTGGAAACTATCTGATCGATGCTCGCTTCAACCGTGAAGGGCTCGCAGAGCGCATCCGGACACTCGGGTTACTCAAGGCGAACATCCTGGTAACAAGCCTTGATGGCAGGGCCGTCATCAAGAAGTACGCATCGAGGCCGCGCTCGTTCACCTACGTTGACCCGCCCTACTTCGAGAAGGCCGGCTCGCTGTACATGCACTCGTTCCGCAGCGAGGACCATGAGGGTCTGGCGAAGGAACTCAACTCCAAGGCCAACGGTCACTGGCTTCTCACATACGACGATGTGCCCCAGGTCGAATCGTTGTATCCCGAGCGGCGGATCCGAAGGTTCGGACTCAACTACTCAGCTCATAGAGTGACGAAGGCAACTGAAGCTGCAGTTCTTTCGGATTCTCTGGTGGACGTGGAAGACGGATGGACCCTCTAATAGGCCGGAACCCCAGTCCGACCAACTCGCAGATGGCTGCGCCTGAATGTTAAAAGGCGATATCGGTCCGTACGGGCTAGTGCGCGCGTTTCCTCAGCCGTTCGATCGACGTCGCCGACGTTTCAGCGACGCCGAACCAAGGTTCTTAGATATTCGAAGACCTCCGCGTGAAGGTAGACGCCAGCATTCTCGATTTGGCGGGCGGCAAGTTCCCGACTGACGCCGTATCGCCGGGTTAAGGAGTTGACGGCTACGCGCGCTTCCGCTTCTGAGGCGACTTGGGAAAGTCGCTCCCGGGCGACCGCTCTTGGGAGCAGGGTCTCGGCCGCGAATGCGCGGGCCCGGCTCTCGACATGACTGTCGATCCGTCCTGCTAGCACCTCAGCAGCAGGCAAGGCGCTTGTTCGATCCATAACGAGGTGACCGATTTCGTGCGCCAGGGTCGCGTTGCGCCCGCCGACTGTGCGTGAAGCGTTGCCGTCGAGGTTGATCAAGATCGCGGGTCCGTTCCGAGGGCCCCATGCTGCGAGTGCCTCTACTCCTCGATCATGCAATCGGATGTCTCGCACCAGGACGCCGATCTCCCTTAGCCACGAGTCAGCCAAGAACGGGGCACTTTCACTTAGACCGATATGACCTCTAAAGGCGTTGGCGTACAAGTACGCCTGCTCATAAGGAGCGTCGGTCTCATCGACGTGGACGAGCTCGAGGACGGCTTCAGCGACAGTTGCGATCGACGACGTGCGCGAAGGAAGCTCGTTGATCTCTCGAAGGATTCTGTCGGCAAGCGCAACTGAGAACCTGCCAGTCATTCGCGCCGCCGCTAGCACGGGGCTTGTCTCGATTTCTCCGAGGTCGACGTTGTCCCAGTACGCTGGAAGTGGAACGACGTTTGAGGCATCTTGTTCGCGCGCAATCGCCAAGATTTGGCCCGGCTTTGCAGAGTTGCGTGCGCGCCACTTGGCGACTAAAGACGCACTGCGGTCATCCGCGGGGGAGACGTCATCGAGGCGTAGCGATATCGCATCCCCGAGTCCGTCCAGACATTCAAGGACGTGGGACCACCGCAACTTGTATCGACGCTCTCCAGTCAGGACGTGAGCAAGGAGCCCCTCCCGCCACACCATGAGCGCCGGCGCATCGGCGCCGTTTAGAGCTCGGCTGAGATCGTGAGTCTCTCGAAAATTCCAGAGCGACATGGCGGCGCGTTCGCGGCTCGCAGGTGGGAGGTTACGGCTCTTCTTCTCCAGTGCTTCGACCAGAGTTCGAAGCGAATCAGCGCTGCTTTCGAGCACGGTCGGCAGCCCGTCCTCACTTCTAAGCCAAGGCCAGGACTTCACTAGCCACTGAAGCAAGTCAATCCAGAGCCATTCTCCATCCTCTCGTCCCCATATTTCGTCATCCCCCACGGAGATCGTGAGGACTCCAGATGTCGCGGTGGAAGCGAAGTGGGGGGAAGCGGTGGGCGACCAACTCAGCGCCCATCGGAACGTCGTAAGGCCGAGGTCTAGTCGTTCTCCTTGAACCATTTCTCGACCTCCTTCCTAGATCCATCAGCCTCGGCAAGGTCGAGTATGGCTGTCCGGAGCTTCTCGTCCGGGGGTAGTTCGCGTGCCCGCTCAGGAAACCCGTGATACGAGATGCCGGGTCTGGTCGGCATTGCCCGATAAACCACTCCGTCAATCACGGCGAAAATTCGGCTCGGATGGTCGTCTCCGCCACGTTCGTCGTGGTATTCGTGGCCCTTGTTGAGCGCCGCCTCTGCTTTGGCTGAATGCAGCGACTTCGGGCACTTGTAGACGCGCCGGCGGCCTTCGACCACGTAGCCGGCGTGGTCGTTGTGCCACAGATGCTTGCATCGACCATCGCCAGCGTCGTATTCCCACATGCCCCGCTCATTCATCCGCAGCCGAGTCCGACCCGGAGATCATCCCACAATGAGCAACGAGGTAAGTGCGCGTCGAGTCGTAGGAGGACGTGACGGTTACGGTACCGACGCCGTCCGACGACAGTCGCTCGCGCCCTCCCGCGAAATCAGCGGTCGCCAGCAACCGCTGCTGGTAATTCATTCCGCCGCGTGGAGGTCGGCTAGCCAGGCGGAGAGCGCCAGCCCGGTGCGAAGCGCGAGGTCCGCCTCTGCGTGGGTGGCTTCCTCACCATCGTGGGCGTCGCTGATCTGGTTTCGGATGGTCGCGAGCCATTCGCTGAGGTTGTCGGCGGCTTGACCGAGCTTGGTGTGGACGCCTGCGAAGGGCTGGCGGAGGGGTGCGGCGGCGTCGCCGGACGGCTTTGCTCGGGCTGTCTTGAACTGCTCGCCAAGAGTCTTCCCGGGGAAGCCAGCCTGTCTGAGCGCAGCCTGGAGGCCGGTTCCGATGTCCGTGAGGGCATCGCCGTAGTTTCCGTCATCGATCTCGCGGGCAGCGTCGCGCATCTTGGCGGACACGTCGCCCCAGCCGACCTTGTCGAGCACGTCGAGCGATGGACCCTCGATGTAGACGTTGGTGCCTGCGTGCTCGGTGAGCACGACCTCTCCGCTGTCGGTGACGCGGAAACCGTGCGGCGCGAGTGCCTCATCGAGGAGCGTAACGAGCCGGTCGCGTCGCTTGCGGTTGTCTGCCCATCCCTCAGGCGCGCCGTCGTGCAGGGGGGAGCGGTCCGTGAGGTCACGCGTCTGCAGGTGGGCACAGAGCGTGTCCATGAAGACCTCGGTCGTCACTGCCCACTCGCGGACGAGCGTCCGGTAGTTGTCGGCAGCGGATCCTTCGCTGATGTCCGGCACGGGGCACTTGATGTGCCCGCGGGCTGTCCAGCCGCAGGGCTTGTGCTCGAGCGCTACGACTTGGAGCGCCTCATCGAGCGCCTGCATCACGACGTCGTCGATGTGCGGCGAGTTGCCGAAGGCTATTTCGACGGTGTCGGGGTTGCTGAGCATCACGTCGAGCACAGGCTCGGCGAGCTCATGGCAGGACATCGCGAGCCGATCTTCATCGACTCCGCGTTTTCGCGACTCTCGGCCAAAGAACCTGATGTCAAGACCACCACTCACGGGTACAGCCTCCCGCACCCGATGAGGAGTGCCACTTCCACCCCACCCCTGTCCGGGAGTCTGTGGAACGGGAAGCGGACGGAAGCTGTAGTGCGGCGCCTACGAGTTGCTCCGTCGTGCAGGGCCTGCACGACGAAGGTCGCTAGGGTTCCGACACGTGCGATGACTGCTGGGGAACAGCGAAGGCCGCGGCCGGGCGTGCACACGCTGCGCTCGAAGGGGCGCTCGGATACTTCGAGAAGGGGCTGGGCCTGGCGGAGTCGTCGGTCTACAAGCCCGAGATTGCCGCTTCTCATTGGGTGGTGGTGGGCGTGCTCATGAGAACACATCGCGGCCAGCCTCGAGCAACAGAGGCCGACGTAGACGCGTTGGAGAAGGCGCTGGCAGCTCTCGTGGGCATGTCGCTGACCTCAGCCGCACAGACCAAGCAGCACCGCGACTACTCCGAGGATCAATTGCAAGTGGGTCGGGCGATCTCTAAGATCCACAATGCTTGGAGCGAGGTTCCTGACGGTGTGTTGACCGTTTTCGAACAGCTTCGCCAGGTCGGTCGGGGATTGGGCAGGGCGCGAGAGCCGTGCCGACATCGACTCGACTGCCTGACGGACCTTCTTGGGGTGCTCCTCGATCAGGCCGAGTAGAAACTCATCGGGGGAAAGGCCCACCAGGCAGGGCGGCCAGCTGGACTCGGGGAAGTCGCTGAGGTTCGAGGTCACGACACAACTGGCTCCGACGCCGACGGCCAAGACATGTCGATCCTTGATGTCATTCGTCATCGACGGCACCAGAGGCACCCAGAGTATGGAGTCGACCTCGGCGTCGAAGAAGGCGCGGCGCATATGCGTCAGCGTGTGGTCGAGCGCAGCGTCCGCGTCCTCTTGAGACAGGTCCCTGCGCTTGACCAGAAGCCGAGAGCCGTTGCGGCGCACCTCGTCCAGGATCTCTGACTGCCATACAGGCCGAAGGAGGCCGGTGGCTGCGCAGGACAGCAAGAGATCCCTCAAGCCGGAGGGAACCAGCACGCACGCGTCGAGGACCGCCACCGGCCCGATCAGGCCGGTGCTCGGGGTGTCCCCGCTCAGAAGTCCTCGGCGGTGTAGCCGCCCTTCGGAGCCAGGGCACTCAGCGACTCTTCACGCTCCGCGGCTTGCTTCTCCTGGTAGGCGAGCACATCGGCGAGCAAGAACTTGTGCCGGTTGCCGACCAAACGGTGCGGGAGCACCTTGTCCCGCGCCAGCTTGATCACGTGCGGTCGGGAGACATTGAGCAGGTCGGCAGTCTCTTGACTGGTCAGCTCGCTGGCGGTGTCCTCGTCGGTGGACCCGAGGGTGTGGACGACATGCTTGATCGTCCGGAACGGCTTGCCACTGACCTTGGTCTGCTTCTTGCCTTCCACGATGATGACCGAGTCCGCGGTCGCCATGAGGAGGTCTAGTTCGCGCAGCGATTGCTGATCCGCCTTGACGACCTTCACGATTGACGGTCCGCCGTCCTCCTGCTCAGCCGTCTTCGACCGCTCCCCACGGCATCGGGACGACGTACCAGTCTGAGACGTCCTCGACTGCATTGGTCGCTCGGACTCCGGTGACCTTCTCGCACATCGACATCGCGACGTCGAAATAGGCTGCGGTCTCAGCGGTCGGACCCTCGAGATCTTCCCAGGCAAGTGCAGCCAGGTCGCGCACCTCGGCAGG
This sequence comes from Propionibacteriales bacterium, assembly GCA_038242265.1. Classification (GTDB taxonomy): domain Bacteria; phylum Actinomycetota; class Actinomycetes; order Propionibacteriales; family Nocardioidaceae; genus Nocardioides. The sequence goes on along the minus strand of JBBSSH010000027.1, from coordinate 25,538 downwards.
GATCTCGTTGAGGTTGTCGACGAGGGCGTACTCGGGGACGTCGAAGACGGTCTCGCCATCTCGGGCGTAACCGAAGCGCACCATATCCCCATCGTTCTGTGTGGCGACTGCGCTGACGGCCCCGTCGCGGGAGAGCTCGGCTAGAAGTCTTCGCGGGGGGTCCGCGAACCCGTAGCTCTCCCACGCGACCACGCCGTCGCCGACCTGGAGGAAGGTGTACCCCGAGGTGTCGCCGTTCATGGCGTCGAGGTCGGCGGCGGTCCCTTTTCGCGGGTTCGGCCCGAGCAGACGCGTCCGCGCTTGCTCCACCGTCATCGGCGCGGCGACGATCCAGGTGCCCTCGCCGAGCCGGTCCTGGTCTTCGGCATGCGGGTAGTGATCAAAAAGGTCCTTGTCGGACGGTGACAGTGCCGCCATTTCCGCCTCCAGTGGTGTGCGGTAGATGCCCGGCGATGGGGAGACCGGTGTCTCGACCGGGCGCGGTCTCTGGGTCGCTGGCTGTGTCGGAGCCACGACTACGCCCGGGAGCTCGATTCCGGTGCGGAGGCCGTCGACATAAAACGGTCCGGATTCGGGTGATGGCTCCCCGCCGCGGACAACCAGCGCCAGCACGCCGAGCATTAGCAATGCGGCGGCCCATCGCCGCCCCCGAGAATGCATGAGTGCGAGTGTAGGAGGCGAGTGAGGACAACAGATGCTCGGCAAAGCAGATAGGACTGACTCAGTCAGAAGCGTGTAGGAGATTTGACCATTGGCTCTGATTGCCGCTGGGTTGAGTGCTCAGGCTGGGTGCGCGTCATAGAGCAGCAGATCCCTCTGGCTAGGAGCGCTCGCCATATACGCTGCGTACTGGGGCAGGATCTTCGCTGTCGGCTCCAGGAAGTGCTAGCAGGAGGTTCGGCATGGGAGGAAACGTGTTGATCGCCGCCCTTGTCATCGTCGGGTTGTCGTCGCTCGCGGTGTTGGACCTGGGCGTCGTGGTCGCGGGAATGCTCGCGTTCGCCGTCACGGCCGCGGTCTTCGATCCTCGATCGGAGAAACTGGCGACCAGATAGTCAGATCCCACACGAAAGCCCGTCCCTCAGATGAGGGCGGGCTTTCTGGTTCTACTTGGGTGGTACCCAGGCATCTGAGTGGGGACCGTCAGCCACTGTCCGACGGCCCCCTTGCCCCCTGGCCGCTCAGGTCCTGGCGGACGGACTCGCCGACGCTGATGCTCTGGTCGAGCTGGAGCGTTTCGCCCTCGGCGGGGGTTGGGCACCTGGCTGGGGGCTGCGTGTGCTGCAATCGGCTGCACCAGTGGACGGGAGCAGGGACATCAGTGGGCCGTGCGACGGAGGGATCTGAGATGGACGCGAGTTCGACGGGGTTGCCAAGTCTCGAGAGCAAGTACGCGGGCATGCGCGGCACCTTCGGCAGCGCCCTGCGCACCGGGACTCATCGGGCGAGCATGCCACCATGCGCCGGCGAGCCGCCGTGGGGCGCGAGCCTCCTCATCAGCCTCGGTACCCGGATGTCCCAGAGCCTCGCTCAGCTCGCGGAGAGATGTCGCCGCCTAGCCCGGGGGCGGGTGTTGGCGTACGGCTCCGATGACGTCCACATCACCGTTCGGAGCCTCGAAGGGTTCAGAGGAACTCCGCTGAGTCAGGCGCGACGTGACGAGCTGTGCGCGTACGTCGAAGCCTCTCTGGTCGGGGCGTCGCCATTCACGCTCCGCATGAATGGGCTCGCGGGCGGTGGCGACACCGTGTTCGCCTGCGGATACCCGAGCCCGGAGCTGGCCCTACTGAGAAACACTCTCCATCGGCACAGAGACCTGATCGGCGGAACGGGCCCCGTCAGCCCCGATGCGTCTCGCGTTCGGGACACCGCGCACGCCTCCCTGATGGTCTTCCGAGATCAGGCAATTGCAGAGCCGGAGGTCGCCGCACTGTTGGACGACCTCCGCGAAACAGACCTCGGAGACGAGTGGGTCAAGGAGCTGGTCCTTGCTGAGTTCTCCCCGACCATCAGCGGCGCGGGAATGCACCGCCTCTGCACGTTCACCTTGGGCAAACCATAGGTCCCGGCCCAGTTCGTAGCGAGAGGACGGCCGTGACTGCGGCGACGACACAAGCCCGCGCGCCAATGCACGAGATCGGCTCACTCGGGAACGTCGAGTAGGAAACCGTCCCATACCCTCACTCAATGCCTAACTGAGCGCGCCGAAGTAGACGCAGACCTTGCGAGCACGGAAGGCGGCTCGACACCCGAGCTAGTGGCGCAAGAACTGAATCCTGGAGCCGAACGCGAGCCCGAGGAGGGCCAACCCCTCCTACTGTTGGGGATCGAAAAGAACGAGCATCGACACATTGACATGCTGGTGGAGCGAGGCGTCTTGAAGCGCCACCAGGACGTGCTTGACGCGCTCTATGCCAAGAGGAAGCCCGCCGCAGGTCGACGCCTGCACCGCCTCCGCCCCGGCTCGTTTGGCCAACTCCCGCAGGGTCTGCGCCCGCACTGACGTGGCGACCGCGAACCGGCTCGCTTGACCACGCTGCGCACACCGCGGAAGCTCAACGCCTCCACGCAACACATCAGACCGGCGCTTCAGCTCAGCCGTCCTCGGCTGCTCCCCACGGCATCGGCACGACGTACCCGTCAATGACTTCTTTGACCGCACGAGTCGCGCGGACGCCGGTGACCTTCTCACTCATCGCCATGGCGACATCGAACCAGTCGGCCCTCTCGTCGTCCGGACCATCGACGTCGTCCCAGGCAAGAGCAGCCAAGTCGCGTACCTCGGCAGGCATCCTGATTGCGTCGCCGATGAAGACATAGTCGAAACCGTCGACGATGACCGCCCCGTCGCGGGCATAACCGAAGCGAGTGATGCCCAGGTCATTTTGTGTGACGACCGCGCTGACCGCCCCTTCGCGGGAGAGCTCGGCGAGCAGTCTCCCCGGGGGGTCCGAGAATCCGACACTCTCCCACGCGATCACGCCATCACCGATCTGGAGGAAGTAGTACGCCGACGTCTCCCCGTTCATGGTGGCCGGGTCGGCGTCGGTGACTGGCTGGGGGGTCGGCCCGAGGAGACGCATCCGCGCCTCGTCCACCGTCATCGGCGCTGCGAGGATCCAGGTGCCCTTGCCCAGCCGTTCCTGGCCTTTGGCGTGCGTGTAGTGGTGGTAGAGGGCCTTGTCGGACCGTGACAATTTCGCCAGCCTGGTGGCCAGCTCGGTGCGCTCGAGGCTCGGTGGTCCGATGTCCGGTCGCGGCTGCTGTGTCGGGGTCTCGCTCTCGCCCGAAGGTGGGACTTCGGAGATGGTGGCGTACGACAGCAAGTCAGTCGATTGCTCTTCGCTGCATCCAGCCAGCGCAAGCACGCCGAGCATCAGCAACGCGGCGGTCCATGGGCGTCCCCGAGAAAGCACGAGCGTGAGTGTAGGACGCGGGCGGGGAGCGACAGATGTTCGGATGAACCAGCATGGCGAACGTGAGGTTTGACGCGCCACTCTCCGGGGCATCACTTGTCTGTGCCGGTGACGCCGGCCGTGGACCAAGGGGACGGGTATGGGCGTGGGGATCGGCCCGGAGCCGGTGTATGCAGAGATGACGTCGGGCAGTTCGGGTACGATCCGCGCGGTTGCGTCCGACACGACCGACGCGATGGCGAAGGTCCGAGAGAGCATCGAGCTGATCCGCTACGCCCAGGATCGGCCGTCGTGGGACAGCGACGGGGCGCGGCAGGCGTACAACATGCGCGCTTGGGCGACGCGCGCGTCGTCGGAGATCTGTTTCAACCGACTCAACCGGGTGACGCTCGCACTGGAGGTCGCTGCCGATGGCTATGACCACATGGAGCAGCAGGCCTACGACGTCATCAGCTGGTATCGCAAACAGAAGCCTCAGATCGTCGACGCTCTCGGGATGTTCCTGCTGATGTTCACCGCAGTCAACAACCTGCGCGTCGTGCGCGGCTACTACTCCGACGAACTGGCGAAGGCCCGCGATTTCCTGGCCACCGACCCCTTCAGCACTGACGAGGAAGATTGGGTTGAGCTGGGCCTGGTCAAGTCGATGCTGCGCGATCTCGAGCACGGCACCATGCCCGGGCTGACCATCCCCGACACTTTCGCCACCGGTCAGGACGACCGAGCCTGGACGCCGCAGGGTCTAGGGCTCGATCCGGAGACGGGCCACCTGATCCAGACCGGCTACGAGGAGACGGTCGATCCTGAGACAGGAAAGACGGTCTACCTGGCCAACCTCACCATCATCGACCCCGACACTGGGCAGGTGCTCAACACCGTCGAGCTTGGTGGCGGCAACGGGCTGCCGCCCAATCACGCCGGCGGTGTGGTGGTTCACGACGGCATCGTGTGGGTTGCCTCGAGCGACGCCGACGACCCGTCGATGGTCCCCTACCCGCTCGCCCAGCTCAACGGGGCAACGCCCACTGACACGGTCCACCCGAGCGGACCTCCGGTCCACGTCGGCGCCGGTGCGTCCGGCACCATCAGCGGCGACACGATGTACGTCGGTAGCTTCGACAAGCACGGTCCTGGAGAGATGTTCACCTACACGTGGGACCCCGCGACGAAGAGTTGGGGCAACGAGCAGGGTCCCGTCGAGATTCCTCCCAAGACCCAGGGCATCGCGGTGCGCGGCAACGAGATCGTCTTCAGCACCTCGTGGGGTCGTGACGCCGGCAGCCAGTTGCAGAGCTACAACCTCGGCGACGTCACCGGAGGCGGCCGACTGCCAGATCCGATTCGCACCGTCGACCTGCCCAATATGTCCGAGGGTCTGGCGATGCTCCCCGGCGGGATCGTGACGACTCATGAGTCCGGCGCGTCGCCGTACGCCTCTCCCAGCGGCAAGGACCCCCATGACCTGTGGGCGGGGACGTTCATGACGCTCACCCCCTTTGACGAACTCGGGTTGTCCGGCCAAGTCGAGGTGATGCCCGCGACCTTGCAGGCCGCCAGCGCATGGTTCGCCGACGCGGAGGGCGAGCTCGACCGCGCCAAGCAGCGGGTGTCGCGGCTCAACCTGCCGCCGTCGAGCCTCGGCACCGCTCCCGGCGCCGGTGCCCTGGTCACCACGGTCGACACCTACATCGACACGACCGCCACGTGGATCGAGGAGTCGCGCCTCTCCTCCGACACCACGGCGTCGGGGCTGATTGCAGCGGCCAACGACTACGAGGACGCCGACTCGCGTAGTGACGGGCTCTTTGGCTTCCTGCAACGATTCGTCTCGTGATGTCTCGGATCCGTCCTTCCCTCGGCACGGCCGTCGCCGTGGCGCTCGTCCTGTCGACCGCTGCCTGTGCGAGTGACGATGGCCCTGGCTCGTCGGGGGAGCGTTGGCCCAGCACGTCCTCGCCGGTCGACGCGGACGGTCTGGTGTGGGCGAGCGGCTCCGAGGTGCATCTGCCTGACGGTTCGATGATCGACACCGAAGTGCCTGCCGGGTCCTACGTCGTTGCCGGTGTGGGTGTGTGGTTCGCCTCCGCCGAGCCCGGCGACTTCGACGACAACAGATTGCCCGCGCTGCGGGTGGCCATGGCCGACGGGGTCCAAGACCTGGAGGCGCACCCCGCCGTGGGCAGCCTCACCACGTCTGCCGACGGCCGCTGGCTCGCCTTCATCGACCGTCTCGACGAGGGCGCTGGACCGGCCGAAGCCGTGGTGGTCGACCTGAGGTCTGGCGCGGAGGTCCTACGCAGCAGCGCAGGGCTCGTTCCGTCCGAGTCGGAGGGCGCCGACTGGACCGACCTCTACGAGGATGCCCCGGTGGGCCTGCTCGGGGTCGTGGACGGCACGGCGTACGTCCGGGGGCTGACCACGCTGGTCAGCCACGACCTGACGACTGGTGAGGCGACGACCGACGACCTCGACTGGTCCGCTATCCGCGCGACCCAGTGGTGGCGCTCGACGCACCTCGCGGCGCCGCTGTGGAACGCCGACCGCTCGTGGCAGATCCCGACCCAGGAGTTCGGGGCGGTTCCGGTGCTGGAGTCAGCCGATGGCGTACGCGTCACCACGACCGTCCCGGACACGACAGGTCCACCTGGGTCGCCCGACGTGTCCGGTCCGCCGCTGGAGGAGTGGAGCTTGGGTGGCTGGATCGACGAGACGACGGTCGTGGGAATCACCCCGTCGCGCGACGGTTTCGACGTCGACTGGAGGACCCCGGTGCTCCTCACCTGCACCGTCCCTTCAGGCGACTGCGCCGTGCTGGAAGGCACCGAGGAAGGCGTCAACCTCCCGACGGGCCGACACTTCGGACTGCCGCGGGAGAGCAGCATCGACCCGGGCTGAGCGCGCTCAGGTCGCCGACCCTTCACTCGCGCTCCCACCGGGTCAAAGTGGCGTCGAGGGCGTGGATGACCCGTTGCCAACTTTCCTCGCTCGGGGGGTCGCTGTGCGAGAAGCTGCCGCTGAGTTCGAGGTCGGCGAAGCCGTGCAGGACGCTGCCGATCAGGCGTGCGGCGTGGATCGCGTCGTCTCCGCTCAGGCCGTAGCCCCGCAGGACCGCGAAGGTCAGTTCTGCGTGCGCTCGACCGGCTGCCATCAGGTGTGGTGGCAGCGGATGGCGGGTGGCCGCGTATCGGCCCGGATGCTGGTGGGCGTAGTCGCGGTAGGCGCTCGCGAAGGCGAGCAGCGCATCGGATCCCGACCTCCGGCTCGCGGTCTTCACCTCATAGGTCCGCGCCGGTGCCGACATCGTCACTGCTGCAAACCCCTCGGCAGGCAGACGTACGGTCGGTGACATGAGGTCTCTGACGCAGCGTGACATCCGCACGTCCTTCGTGAATTGCACCAAGGGTGAGGCCACTCGGATGCACGTCCCGTACGACCTCGACTCCCGTCCGTGGGAGCAACTCGAATACTTCGGGTGGCGCGACCCGCAGTCCTCGGCTCGCGCCTACCTCGTCGCCGAGATCGACGCAGACCTGAAGGGGATCGCCCTGCACGCACCGCACTCCGTCGTCGGCGCCGGACGCAAGAGCATGTGCTCGCTGTGCATGACCATGCGATCCGGAGGGGTGAGCTTGATGGTGGCGCCGAGGGCCGGCCGTCGCGGCCAGCACGGCAACACCGTCGGCACCTACATCTGCACGGATCTGCAGTGCTCGCTCTCCATCCGCGGGAAGCGCCAGGTCGGCGGTCCAGGAATCCCCGAGACGCTCAGTGTGGAGGACCGCGCCGCCCGACTGTCCATGCACCTGCAGGAGTTCCTCGGGCGGGTCTGCGCCCCGGTCTGACTCCCGCCTACACCTTCAGCTTGTTGACGGTCCTCGTGATGTTCTCGCCGGTCCTCTCGAAAAACACGATCTCGCCGAACTCCAGGTTCGACCAGTCGTCGTACGACTCCGTCAACGGCTCGGAGGCGAAGATGACGGACGTGGCCTCCTCGACGGGGCACACCTCGACCTCGTACGACGTCTCGTAGTCCTGGAAGTTGCGCCCGATCATCATGTACATCGGCTCCAGGAGCATGGAGAGGGAGAAATCATCGGTGCCCGGACCGGACTTCCTCAACTCTTTCCAGTCTCCGGCCGGCTCGGTCTCGCCCTTGTAGCCAGCGCCGAAGTTCACCCCGATGATGCGGTTCGGTGCCACCAGCGCCATCTTCAGCTTGACCAGATCGATGAGATCGAGCTTCTTCATTGCCGCGACGATGAGCTCCAGCATCTTTTCGAAGGCGCGTTGGACGTCCTCGTTGCTGTCACTCTCGAGCAGCGAGAGGAGCAGGACGTAGATGAACTCCGTGTCGGTGTTGCCACGCATCTGTGTCAAGTATTCGTCTGAGCAGTGCTGCAGCAGTTCACGTTGCAGAAGTATCCAGCCCGGCAGGTCGCCGTTCTGAGCAACGATCCACGGAGTCTTCTTGAAGGAGAAGGGGTGGCAGTTCTCATCGGACAGCACCGTGGTCGAGTTGTAGCCGGCTGCTCGCACGTGCGCAAGCATCGTGCTGGCCTGCAGGCTCGGGATCATGCTGTCGGCGTTGTCGTCGTAGAAGGCCGCCATCGGTCGGTGGTAAAGGAATGGCTCCTCTGGTTTCAGCAGGTGCTCACTCCACGCCCCGAAGCCCCATCCTGCGAGTTGGAGCAGAGGGTGACGCTCAGGGTCGAGGGTCTGGTTGATGAGGCTGTTCTCCGGCTTGAGGAGAAGGCTCTCCAAGGGGATATCCGGCCCGATGTAGGCGAGTACGCGGCACATAAATTTCCCTCACTTGACGGCAACTGGCAGACCGCGACCTTATGACCTGCGCAGCACCGAGCCCTACGGGGGTCAGCCTGCGCGCCCAGCCGAACCCCTTGACGAATTGGCCTGTGCACAGGGGTTTCGGGGGCAGTCCGGTGCGGTAGAACTGCTCCATGACCGATGCCAACTCGGGGCACGCTTCGGCCCCACTCCAGCCACCGGTGGCCTATCTCCCTTGCCGTCTCGACTCGTCCGGGCAGGTGACGGAAGTGATGATGGCCGAACTCCAGGACGGCAGGATCGCGCTGATGGGCTACACGGCTCTCGATCGCTTCCTCGCGGCTTGCGGCCAGGAACACCCATGGGTGTTGTGGAAGACCGAGGAGCTCGAGTCGCTCCGGGCGCTCAAACCCTTCGATGTGGCCTACCTCGACATTCTGATGCCCGTCGGGCTGCGCATCGAGGCAACGGCCTCGTGACGATCCAGCTCAGCGAAGAGACCGAGGCACAACTCGCGCAGCTGCACGACGACGCGGCGACGGGCATCACCGGACTGGCCAGCAGCATGCCCACCAGCGTGAAGGGCGGGTACGGCACCGCTGACGTCCTGGCGATCATCGCTGCCGTCGTCGCCACTGCCGACGACCTCGCGCTGATCAACGAGGTGGCGGCAGCGCAGGTGCGTGCCGTGGGCCAAGAGTTCGGCGCCACCGACGGTGACGTGTCCAGCGGCTTCGACGCTCTATTCGATGGCATGTCCGATGGCAATGTCGATGGCATGGAAATGGCGCGCAGGTGATCGAGACCCGGGTGAAGGGGAGCACTGCGAGCGTCGACAGTGCTGCCTCGTGGCTGCGTGACTCGCTCAAGGTACGAGTCGACGACGCCAGTGAGGACGTCATCGCGGCCAAGCGCATGGCCGAGCGACACTGGGAGGGACGCTCAGGAACGGCGTACGTCGGCTACGCCAAGGAGATCATCACGGTCACTGACGCGCACGTGGACCGGATCGAGACAGCGGCCGGCAAGGTCGAGGCCTACAGCGTTCGCCTGAGACAGGCGAAGGAGCAGATGAAGGCACTCCGGGACGAGGCCCGCCAAGGTGGCCTCGACGTCGTCGACACGGTGATTCAGGTGCCGTCCGCCGCATTGGCGCCCACGCCGCCAGCCCTGGACGCAACCGATCGGGAGACGCAACGCTTCGCCCACGACATGGGGGCTTTCCAGGCACAGGTCGACAAGGTCGAGCTATACAACCGGATCCTCGAAGATGTCGAGCGCGAGTGGTCGGGGTTCGTGGCGTGGATCGACTCCCACCTCAAGTCGGTGCCCGAGACCCTTGAGGCGCCGGAGGTCGATGCGGCAGCGAATCTGGCTCTTGAAACCGTCGGCAACCTGGGCATTGCCCTCGGCCTGACGCTGGGGGAGCGACACCTTGAGAAGAAGAGTGACGCTATGCGTGCCCAGGTCAAAGAGCTCCAGGCCGCCAGGCGGTCGGGTGACCCTTCGCGGCGCGCAAGGGGCACCGCCCCGGACACCCCGAGTCGGATCAGGGATCTCAACAAGTATGCCGACTGGGCTGGGAGGGGCGGTAAAGTTCTTGGCCCTGCTGGCGCGACTTGGGACACCTACCAGGCGCTCGAGGATGAGTCGCCGGGTGGGGCACTCGTTGGTGTCGGGCTCGGCGCAGTGGCCACCGCAGTGGTGATCTTCACCGCACCTGTGAGTGTTCCGACGATAGCGGTCTTGGTTGGGTCAGTGTTCGTTGGAGCTGGGGCGAGTTGGCTGGTGACCGAGTCTTGGGAAGCCGCGCCGGACGACTTGACCGAACCGGTCGACGACTGGGTGGCCGGTCAGTGGGACGACACCAAGGACGTCGCCTCAGATGGTTGGAACACAGTTAAGGGATGGTTCTGATGAGCAATGACCCGGCCTACGCCTCACGGGGCCGATTGCTGCTTGCCGCTGTCACCGCCTTGATGGTGATCGTTGGTCTGTTGTTCCTCGTTCTTGGTCTGGTCTCCTTCGCGGGCGGGCACACCGATAGTTGGTTAATGACTCTGGGCGGACTGCAGTTCACTGTCTTAGGAGTGCTGAGCGTGACTGCGATGCTGCCCAGTCGTCATACACCCAAGCCGGCTGAGGAGGTCGACGACGGAGTGGCGCTGCCGCTGCGGCACGGCTATGCAGGGCGACAGACACTCATGGCAGTCACATCCGGCACGCTGCTGCTGCCCACGGCTCTGTACACCCACAACGGTCGCATGATCGCCGTTGGCGGCGCGACTCTGGTTGTCGCCTTCACTGTGGCCCTTTGGGTGTGGTTCGGAGGAGCGGACAGTTTCCGGATGAGGTTGACCCCGGACGAACTGGTGCTTCCCAGTGGGTGGGGCCCGGTCGACCGTTTCTCGTGGGACGAGATCGAAGGAGCTCAGCCAGTGCCGAGATGGCAGCCGCCTCTGGTGATTCTCCCGAAGGATGATGAGGCGGACATGGGGATAGTCAAGCTGCTGACCCAGGGGTGGAGCCCCGATGCGCTGACGCGGGTGATCGAGTACTACGCCAAGCACCCCGCTCGACGCTCGGACCTCACCTCCGCCGCAGCAGTCGAGGCCGTCGCGTTCGGCACCGCCATCTCGACAGCCCCGGAGCGTCGTCGGTGAAGGCCAAAGACCCGGCATTTGCCGCGCCATCCAGGCTGCTGGTAGCTGCGCTGTTGTCCTTGATGGTGATTATGGGCGTGCTCATCCTCGTGGTGGGCGCGGCGCTCGCTGCCATCGGCTTCGTCGAAAGTTGGATCATGATCGCGATCGGGCTGATCTGCATGGTCATTGGCGTGGTGAGCGTGACCGCAATGCTTCCCACCCGTCATCCTCCCGGGCCAGCCGTGGAGATTGACGGGGGAGTGGCGCTACCCCTGCGACGCGGCTATGCGCGGAGGCAGGCGCTGTTGGCCGTGTCGACGGGCTTGGCACTACTTCCCTCGATCGTGCTTCACGATCACCAGGGCTTTTTAATGATTGGCGGTCCAGTGCTGGTCATAGCTTTGGTGCTCAGGGCCCTCTGGTTCCTGTTCCGGGGTGCGGACCTCCTCCGGATCAAGCTGACCCCCGCCGGGCTGGTGTGGCCTCTTCCTTGCGGCATGCACTGCGTTCTTCCGTGGGACCAGATCAAAAGGGCTCAGGCGTTGCCGCGGTGGCAACCCGTTCTGGTGGTGAAACTCAAGGAGGGCAAGGTGGCACCTGGACGGGTGAAGCTGTTGGCGCAGGGATGGAGCCCGACCACCCTGACCAAAGTGATCGAGCACTACACAGAGCACCCTGATCTCCGCTCGGACCTCACCTGCGCAGCAGCGGTCGAGGCTGTCGCTTTCGGCGCTGCTACTCCGATTGCCCCGGGGGCCCGTCGGTAAAAGCGACCTCGATGTCGAGCGAGTTGAACAGGCCGATCAGCATCGCCCGGGTGTTCTCCTCAGCTTGCTGGTCGAGCCCTGGGTCCTCGGCGGCGGCCTCTAGTTTGGCTTCGGTGAGCTGACACCAATCGCCCGGCTCCGCCGTGGAGATCGCGTCCCCGATCCGGTTCCACACTCCGCGATCCTGCGAGAAGAGATACGACCGCTCCTCGCGATGAAGTCCGGCACGTGCCTCACAGCCTCCTCCACGTCGAGTACGACCTGGGAGTTGCCGACAGCGGCATGGAACTGGCTGATGTCCTGGATCGACACCAGCAGCGTGGGCTGGCTCCTGTCCTTGGTCGTCGTTACGTCATCAACGCGCACGCGAGAGACCCTAATGACGCGGTGCCACAACCTCCGGCACAGCGCGCGTCCGATCAGGCGTGTAGAGCCACGACTCCCCACCACGCCCGGCCAGCGCCCAGCCCACCAGGATTACTGCGGCCTGCTTGAGCTCGGCAGCCTCCACCTGGTCGGCGATGTCTGCCAACGTCCCGCGGAGCACGAGTTGGTCCGGCTGACTGGCGCGGGACACCACGATCACCGGGCAGTCCAGGCCGTAGTCCTGGACCAGTGAGTCGGCCAGTTGGCGGGTCCGGGTGATCGCGAGGTGCAGGCACAGCGTGGCCCGGGTGCTCGCGAACGCTGCCAAGGTTTCGGTCTCCGGCATGGCGGTGGAGCGGGCCTGGACGCGAGTGAGGACGACACTCTGGGCCACCAGCGGCACGGTCAGTTCGCGCCCGACGACCGCAGCGGCAGCGGCGTACGCGGGGACTCCGGGCGTGACATCCCACGCCACACCAGCCGCATCCAGACGAGCGGTCTGCTCGGCCAGCGCGGAGTAGAGCGACGGGTCGCCGGAGGCGAGGCGTACGACGTCGAGCCCGTCGCGGGCCGCCGTCACGACGACCGCGGTGATGTCGTCGAGGTCGAGGTGCTGGGTGTCCACCACCCGTGCAGCAGGACAGTGGGACAGGACCTCGGCGTCGAGGTAGGTGCCGGGATAGAGCACCACGTCCGCAGCCGCCAGCAGCGCAGCAGCGCGCAGCGTGATCAGGTCGGCAGCACCCGGTCCGGCGCCGACGAAGTGCACGGTCACTGCACGAACCTCGGCGTCCACACCCGACCGGCCGGGGTCACGGTCGTGGACGAAGCGCCGATGATCAGCAGGCACTTCATGTCCACGCTGTCGATGTCGAGCTCGCCCAGGGTCGTCACGGTCAACGACTCCTCGTCGCGTCCGATGTCGCGACCGACCACGACGACCGTCTCGGCGGCGCGGTGCTCGAGGAAGATCTGTTGCAACTGGGCGACCTGGGTGGTGCGGCTGCGCGACGCGGGGTTGTAGACCGCGAGCACCAGATCGGCATCCGCGATCGCGTGCAATCGTCGCTCGACGACCGGCCACGGCTTGAGCCGGTCCGAGAGTGAGACCACGGCGAAGTCGGCACCGATCGGGGCCCCGGCACGAGCAGCGACGGCCTGCACGGCGCTGACGCCGGGCAGCACCTCGATGCGTACGTCCGGATACTCGGCCGCCGCTTCGAAGACCGCGCTCGCCATCCCGTACACCCCGGCGTCGCCACCGGAGACGACCGCGACCCGTTCGCCGCGACTGGCCAGCTCGAGCGCGAGTCGGGCGCGATCGACCTCGACGGTGTTGCCGGAGGCGTGTCGGGTCAGGCCCTCGCGCTGCGGCACCCGGTTGACGTACGGCGCATATCCGATGACGTGGTCCACCTCGGCGAGCACGCGGCTGGCCTCGGGGGTGAGCCAGTCGTCCGGTCCGGGCCCGAGACCCACCACGAAGAGGTGCGGGTCAGCCGCGGAGGGAGCGGTGGGCTCGAGGGCAGGCTCTGCGCTCGACTCGAGGCGCCGACCGCCCGGGTCTTCGGCGAGAGAGTCACCCGGCACCACGATCAGCGAGAAGTAGGGGACCGAGGCCGGGTCGACGTCGACCACGCGCAGCCAGCGCTCATTCGCCATGGACGCCCGCTCGACGTACATCGCGTGTTCGAGACGACCTGCTTGGCGCAGTGCCTCCACGATTCCGACGAACGTACGACCCAGCTTCATGATGATCGCGCCGTCGGTGTCGGCCAGCCGGCGTGCGAGTTCGGGCACCGGGAGGGTGCCGGGCAGCACCGTCAACACGTCGGTCTGGCGCACCAGCGGCAACGCGAGTGTGGCGGTGGCGGCGGCGAAGGCAGGTACGCCGGGCACGACCTCGGTCGCGAAGCGCGGGGAGAGCCGGTCGTGGAGATACATGAAGGAGCCGTAGAACAACGGGTCGCCCTCGGCCAGCACGACGACCGTACGACCCGCCTCCAGATGCACCGCGAGACGGTCGGCGCACTCCTCGTAGAACTGCGCCATCGCGCCGGCATAGCCGCCCGGGTGGGCAGTGGCGCCGGTGGTGACGGGGTAGCGCAGCTCTTCCTCGATCGCGTCGGCCGGAATGAGATCGGCCGCGATCCGACGCGCATTGGAGGACTTGCCGACACCAGCATGGAAGGCGATGACGTCGGCGGACGCGATGAGTCGTGCGGCCTTGAGGGTGATCAGTTCGGGGTCGCCCGGACCCACACCGACGCCGTAGAACTGGGCGCTCATTCGCGTTCCTGGGCCAGCGCGTTGAGGGCCGACGCGGCGATCGCCGAGCCGCCGCGTCGACCTCGCACCGTCAGGAACGGCACGTCGAGCGCGACCTCCTCGAGGGCCTGCTTCGACTCTGCGGCTCCGATGAAGCCGACCGGTACGCCGATAATGGCGGCCGGCCGGGGCGCTCCGTCCAGCAGCATCTCGAGCAGATGGAACAGCGCAGTGGGGGCGTTGCCGATGGCCACGACGGCGCCGTCGAGACGTTCGGTGAGCAGCGACAGCGCGGCGGCCGAACGGGTGGTCCCCATCGACGCGGCCAGCGCGTGCACGCGAGGGTCGCGCAACGCGCAGAGCACCTCGTTGTCGCGGGGGAGCCGGGCCCGGGTGACACCGCTGACGACCATGTGGGCGTCGGTGATGATCGGAGCCCCGGCCTCCAGAGCCGAGCGCGCGCTGGCAACGAGTCGCGGGTGGATCACCAGGTCACGCGTCAGATCGACCTGACCAGTGCCGTGCACCATGCGTACGGCCACCCGCTCGGCATCGAGCGGCAGGTGGTTGAACGTCGCCTCGCGGCGGATGGTCGCGAACGACTCGTCATAGATGGCGGCGCCGTCGTCGACGTAGTCGTAGCGGCGGCTGGGACGGGCAGGATGGGTGGGGCGCGCAAGCAGGCTCATCGGGCTCCTCGGGGTTCTCGCCCCTGGTCGGCGGATGTCGCGCGCGAAGTGTCTGGCTCGGCCCCATGAAAAGCGGGCCTGACAGTGGCGGAACCGCCCCGGACTCGCACCGGGTTCCTGCATCGCGTGACGGGCGCAGCCTAGACCGAGGTGGGTTCCACGGCGATCACGGACCGCCACGGCGTGACGACGACCTGCTCGGTGAGGGTCTCGACGAAGTCGCGACTGAGCAGACCGTCGACCACGGCGAGGTGCGCGAGACCCTCCGCCACCACGCCGTACGCCGGCGGCTCGCTGTGCACGTCGGTGAGTGGGTCGGCCTCGTGATCCGCGGGCAGCACCGGCAGTTCGTCGATGTGCCACGCAGCCTCGGGGCCCTCCCCCCGCACCTGCTGGAAGGCGCGGGCCAGACCGGTCAGGCGGGCGGCGGCCTCGATCAGCGGCACGACGGGACCCCAGTGCGTACTGCCGATCCGCAGTTGTGCGGTCTCGGCGTCCAGGGCCACCAGACCCAGGTCCATGGACCGTCCGGTCACGTCACCGCGCCCGTCGTCGAGCACGAAGAGGAAGCGGCCGGGCAGCCCCGCCAGACTCGGCGTCGCACAGATGCGGCGATCGAGCTCGGTGGTGACCTCGCGCAGGTCAGCGCGTCCGCCGTGCAGGCCGGTCAGCGGTGAGGTCATCACGTTGCGCACGAGTTCGTGGGCCGGGTGGGGGAGCAGGCCGGTGTCGCGGATCGCCTCGACCACCTCGGCCGGCAGCTCGTCACCGCCGGGCAGGGCACGCAGCTGGAGGTTGGCCCGGCTGGTGAGGTGCACCTGCCCGTCGCCGTACGTCTCCGCGACGCCGAGCAGCTCCGCCAGCGTCGAGCGGCTGACGTTTCCTCCTGGAATGCGCAGTCGGACAAGGGCGCCGTCCTCGGCACGCCAGGGACGGAACACGCCGGGGCAGAGGTCGCGTCGCATCCGGGAAGTCACGGCTCGGATCCTCGCAGATGTCCAACCTTCGTCCCCGCCGCCCCTTGTAACGCGCTGTTAGGTGCACTTGCGCGCGGTTGCTACGGCGCAGGAGCGCACCTAACAGCGCGTTACATGGAGGACGAGCGGCGGGGGAGGCGACCGACCGCTAGGCTGCCCCCGCCACCCGCGTGGAACCCAGGAACCCGGTGCAAGACCGGGGCGGTTCCGCCACTGTGAGGGCCCCCGACGGGAAGCCCGAGCCAGACACTGATCCACGCGGGATCCGACGATTGAGGGGCGAGAACCCCCTGGAGGAAACCGTGCGCATTGCGCTGCTGTCCACATCTGACACCGACCTGTTGAGCGCCCGAACCTCGGGCGCTGACTACGTCCTTGCCAACCCGGCGCGCCCGGCCCACCAGTCGATGGCCGAGGTGATCGAGGGCTGTGACCTCGTCGTCGGCCGGCTGCTCGGCTCGCCGCAGGATCTCTGCTCCGGCTTCACCCGGATCGCCGCGACCGGCATGCCGGTCGTCGTCCTCGGTGGGGAGCAGCAGCCGAGCGCTGAGCTGATGGAACGGTCCTCGGTGCCGACAGGTGTCGCGGCCGAGGCGCACCGCTATCTCGCCGAGGGCGGGCCGGAGAACCTGCGCCAACTCCACGCGTTCCTCTCCGACACGGTCCTGCTGACCGGCGAGGGCTTCGAGGCGCCGGCCGTACTCCCGCAGTGGGGGTACGCCGACCGGCCGGAGCAGTCGAGCGACCTGCCACGCATCGGCGTGCTCTACTACCGCGCCCACGAAGCGAGCGGCAACACCGCCTTCGCGCACACCCTCGCCGACGCCGTCGACGCGACCGGCTCGGCTGTCGGCGTACCCATCTTCGCGGGATCGTTGCGCTCGGCACCGGATGATCTCTTCGAGGCCTTCGGCAGCCTCGACGCCCTGATCGTCACCGTGCTCGCGGCCGGCGGCAGTGCGCCCGCGACGGCGAGCGCCGGTGGCGACGACGAGGCCTGGGACGTGGCGCGGATGTCTGCCCTCGACATCCCCATCCTCCAGGGCCTCTGCCTGACCTTGAGCCGCGCCGAGTGGGAGGAGTCCGACGACGGCGTGAGCCCGATGGACTCGGCCACCCAGATCGCGATCCCCGAGTTCGACGGGCGCATCATCACCGCGCCCTTCTCCTTCAAGGAGGTCGACGCCGACGGCCTCCCGCGCTACGTCGCCGACCCCGAGCGCTGCCGACGCGTCGCGGAGATCGCGGTCCGCCACGCCCGGCTCCGCTCGCTGCCCAACGCGGACAAGAAACTCGCCCTGGTCCTCTCCGCCTACCCGACCAAGCACGCGCGCATCGGCAACGCCGTCGGCCTCGACACCCCGGTCTCGACGATCCGGATGCTGCAACGCCTGCGCGACGCGGGCTATGACCTCGGCACCGACAACATCGTCGTCGACATCCTCGATCGCAACGAGTCGGAGCAGTGCACCGACACCGAGGCCGGCGACGCGCTGATCCACTCCCTCATCGCGGCCGGCGGCCAGGACGAGGAGTGGCTGACCAACGCTCAGCTCACCGAGTCCCATGTGCGGATCGCCGCGGCGTCGTACGACGAGTGGACCAGCGACCTGCCCGCAGACCTGCGCACCGCGATGGTGGAGGCGTGGGGACCCGCGCCCGGCTCGCTCTTCGTCAACGACGACAACGAGCTGGTGCTTGCCACCGTGCGTGCGGGCAACATCGTGGTGCTGATCCAGCCGCCGCGTGGCTTCGGGCAGAACCCCGTCGCGATCTATCACTCCCCGGATCTGGCCCCCAGCCACCACTACATCGGCGCCTATCGCTGGCTCGAGCACGGCTTCAAGGCCGACGCCGTCGTCCACCTCGGCAAGCACGGGTCACTCGAGTGGTTGCCGGGCAAGAACGCCGCGCTGTCCGCGTCCTGCGGAACCGATGCTGCGCTGGGCAGCCTGCCGCTCATCTACCCGTTCCTCGTCAACGACCCGGGCGAGGGTGCGCAGGCCAAGCGACGTGCCCACGCGACGATCATCGACCACCTGGTGCCCCCGATGGCCCGTGCCGAGTCGTACGGCGACATCGCGCGCCTCGAGCAGCTGCTCGACGAGCACGCCAACATCGCGGCCATGGACCCCGCCAAGCTGCCGGCCATCCGGGGTGAGATCTGGCAGCTGATGACGGCCGCCGAGATGCACCGCGACCTCGGGCTGGAGGAGCAGCCGGACGCGGAGACCTTCGACGATTTCATCATGAACGTCGACGGCTGGCTGTGTGAGATCAAGGACGCGCAGATCCGTGACGGACTGCACGTCCTGGGTCAGGCACCCAGCGGCGTTGCCCGCGTCAACCTGGTGCTGGCGATCCTTCGGGCCACCCAGGTCTTCGGCGGTCAGTCGCAGGCGGTGCCGGGGCTGCGCGCGGCTCTCGGACTCAAGGAGAATGCCGAGTCCAGCAGCGCTGTCGATGCCATCGAGGAGAAGGCGCGAGCCCTCGTGGAGGGTATGGACGAGGCTGGCTGGGACGTCGCGGCGGCGACCCTTCTGCACGCCGATCCGGAGGTGCAGCGAGTCCTGGAGTTCGCCGCGACCCAGGTCGTGCCGCGACTGGGGCGCACCACCGACGAACTGGATGCGGTGCTGCACGCGCTCGACGGCGGCTTCATCGCCGCCGGCCCGTCGGGCTCGCCCCTGCGCGGGTTGGTCAACGTGCTGCCGACCGGTCGCAACTTCTACACCGTCGACCCGCGTGCGGTGCCCTCGCGGCTGGCGTGGCAGACCGGCCAGGCGATGGCCGAGTCATTGGTGGCGAAATACCTCGACGAGACGGGGACCTACCCACGCTCCGTGGGCCTCTCGGTGTGGGGGACCAGCGCGATGCGCACCAGCGGTGACGACATCGCCGAGGTGCTCGCCCTGATGGGGGTCCGGCCCGTGTGGGACGAGGCATCACGCCGCCTCAGCGACCTGCAGGCGGTCCCGCTCGACGAGCTCGGACGGCCCCGCATCGACGTGACCGTGCGGATCTCGGGCTTCTTCCGTGACGCGTTCCCGCACGTGGTGGCGATGCTCGACGACGCCGTCCGTCTGGTGGCCGAGCTCGAGGAGAGCGACGAGGACAACTACGTCCGGGCGCACGCGCAGGCCGACCTGGCCGAGCACGGCGACGAGCGCCGCGCGACGACCCGCATCTTCGGCTCCAAGCCGGGCTCCTACGGTGCGGGCATCCTCCAGGTCGTCGAGTCGGGCAGCTGGCGCGACGACCAGGACCTGGCCGAGGTCTACACCGCGTGGGGCGGCTTCGCCTATGGCCGGGGCCTCGACGGCGCACCGGCTGCGGACGACATGCGGGCCAACTATCGACGGATCAAGGTGGCGGCCAAGAACGTCGATACCCGCGAGCACGACATCGCCGACTCGGACGACTATTTCCAGTATCACGGCGGCATGGTGGCCACGGTCCGGGCGCTGACCGGCACCGACCCCAAGGCCTATGTCGGTGACTCGACGACACCCGACGCCGTACGCACCCGCACCCTGCAGGAGGAGACCAACCGGGTCTTCCGGGCCCGGGTGATCAACCCGCGCTGGATCTCGGCGATGCAGCGCCACGGCTACAAGGGTGCCTTCGAGCTGGCCGCGACCGTCGACTATCTCTTCGGGTTCGACGCCACCGCCGGCGTGGTGCACGACTGGATGTACGAGAGCCTGGCCAAGGAATACGTCCTCGACGAGACCAACCAGGCCTTCCTGCGCAAGTCCAACCCGTGGGCCTTGCGCGGCATCGTCGAACGTCTGCACGAAGCGGCTGAGCGCGGCTTGTGGGCCGACCCGAACGCCGACACCCTGGCCGCCATGCAGCAGGTCTACCTCGACGTCGAGGGAGAGCTGGAGGACCGTTGATCCGGGTCATCGGGATCGGGTGTCGCCCCGACCAACTCACCGACGAGGCCCGCGTTGCCTTGGCGAGCTGTGCCTATGTGATCGCTGCAGAGAAGAGGGGCGACGACCCGCTCCTGGAGTTGCGCAGGGCGATCTGTGCTGACGCGGGGGTGCCGCTGGTGGTGGTGCCCGATCCGGAGCGGGACCGGCAGGATCCGGCGGACTACGACGCAGCCGTGCTCGACTGGCACGACGCGCGAGCCGCGGCGTACGCAGCCGTCATCGCGCAACGTCCCGGTGAGGTGGGCTTTCTCGTGTGGGGCGATCCGGCGTTCTACGACTCCACCATCCGCGTCGTCGAGCGACTGGGTCAGCCCTTCGACGTGGTGCCGGGCATCTCGGCGCTCTCCCTGCTCGCGGCGCGTCATCGCATCGTGCTCCACGAGATCGGTCGGCCAGTGGTGGTGACGACGGGTCGCCGGTTGGTGGAGGACGTGGCGCAGGGTCACGACAACCTGGTCGTGATGCTGGACGGACGTCTCCAGGCCACGACGCTGCCCGGCGAGTGGGACATCTGGTGGGGCGCCAATCTGGGCAGCCCCCACGAGCAACTCGTTCGTGGGCCGCTGGGCGAGATGGGTGAGCCGATCCGGGAGGGCCGGGAGCGTGCGCGCGATGGCGATGGCTGGGTCATGGAGACCTATCTCCTGCGCCGCAGCAAATAACTAGACTTGAGGGGAATCGACTCAACTTCTTGTGCGTTGTGACAGATGGGACCACAGTGGTCCCCAGTAGAGACGCGATGCTGAGAAGCCAGCCCCGAGGAGGTCGCTGTGAGTCAGTTCGGCGAGAAATTCACCAGCCGCAGTCGTGAGGTCATCGAAGCAGCGCAACTTGCTGCCACCACGGCCGGCAACACCCATATCGAGCCCGCGCACCTACTCGTGACGCTGCTGCGACAGGAAGACGGCACCAGCCGCAACCTGGTCACCAAGGCAGGCGTCGATGCGGCACTGCTCACTGCCCAGGCCGAAGCGGTGATGCAGGCCCTTCCTCGTGCGTCCGGGTCGACCGTGCAACAGCCCACCGCGTCGGCTGCGCTGACCCGAGTGTTGGCCTCCGCGCTGGAGTTGGCCGGCTCCATGAAGGACGACTACGTCGCCACCGACCACCTGCTCGTCGCCATCGCGACGGTGGAGTCGCCGGCCCAGAAGGTGCTGAACAGCGCCAGCCTCACGGCTGACGGGTTGCGCGAGGCCATCAGCGCCGTGCGTGGCAGCCGCAGAGTGACCAGTGAGAACGCCGAGGCGTCGTACGAATCGCTGGAGAAGTTCTCCGTCGACCTGACCAAGATGGCCGAGGAGGGTCTCCTCGACCCCGTGATCGGTCGCGACGCGGAGATCCGTCGCGTCATCCAGGTGCTGTCGCGGCGTACGAAGAACAACCCCGTCCTCATCGGCGAGCCCGGTGTCGGCAAGACCGCCGTCGTCGAAGGCCTCGCCCAGCGCGTGGTCGCCGGTGACGTCCCCGATTCACTGAAGGGTCGACGGGTGCTCAGCCTCGACCTCGCGGCGATGGTCGCGGGCGCGAAGTATCGCGGCGAGTTCGAGGAGCGGCTCAAGTCCGTCCTCGAGGAGATCAAGGACGCCGGCGGCCAGATCATCACCTTCATCGATGAGCTGCACACCGTCGTCGGCGCCGGTGCGGGAGGCGACTCCGCCATGGACGCCGGCAACATGCTCAAGCCGATGCTGGCGCGCGGTGAGCTCCACATGATCGGCGCAACCACGTTGGATGAGTACCGCGAGCGGATCGAGAAGGACCCCGCCCTGGAGCGCCGCTTCCAGCAGGTCTTCGTCGGCGAGCCCAGCGTCGAGGACACCATCCAGATCCTGCGCGGCATCCAGGAGAAGTACGAAGCCCACCACGGCGTCCGCATCACCGACTCCGCGCTCGTTGCCGCCGCCACCCTCAGTCATCGCTACATCACCGGGCGCCAACTGCCCGACAAGGCCATCGACCTGATCGATGAGGCCTCCAGTCGCCTGCGGATGGAGCACGAGTCCTCGCCCGAGGAGATCGACCAGCTCCGCCGTCACGTCGAGCGGCTGAAGATGGAGCAGTTCGCCCTCGAGAAGGAGAGCGACGCTGCCTCGCGTGATCGGCTCGACATCCTGCGTAGGGAGCTCGCCGACGACGAGGAAGAGTTGCGTGGTCTCGAGGCCCGCTGGGAGCGTGAGAAGGACCAACTCCAGGGCGAGGGCGAGCTGCGTCGCCAGCTCGACCAGCTCAAGATCGAGGCGGACAAGCGGATGCGCGACGGTGACCTCGCCGGTGCGAGCGAGATCCGGTACGGCCAGATCCCTGAGCTGGAGAAGCAGATCGCCGAGGTGCAGGAGGCTGAGGTTGCTGATCTCGACCCGTTGGTCGGTGAAGAGGTCGGCGCCCAACAGATCGCCGATGTCGTCGAGGCCTGGACCGGGATCCCCACCGGCAAGATGTTGCAGGGCGAGACCGCCAAACTCCTCGAGATGGAGGCCGTGATCGGTGAACGCCTGATCGGTCAGCGCCAAGCGGTGCAGGCCGTCAGTGATGCCGTACGCCGCTCCCGCGCCGGGATCGCCGACCCCGACCGGCCCACCGGATCGTTCCTCTTCCTCGGGCCCACCGGCACCGGCAAGACCGAGCTCGCGAAGTCGCTGGCCGACTTCCTCTTCGACGACGAGCGCGCGATCGTCCGCATCGACATGAGCGAATACTCCGAGAAGCACTCGGTCTCCCGCCTGGTCGGTGCACCTCCGGGCTACGTCGGCTATGACGAAGGCGGTCAGCTCACCGAGGCCGTCCGCCGTCGCCCCTACAGCGTGGTGCTGCTCGACGAGGTCGAAAAGGCCCACCCCGAGGTCTTCGACATCTTGTTGCAGGTGCTCGACGACGGACGCCTCACCGACGGCCAGGGCCGTACGGTCGACTTCCGCAACACGTTGCTCATCCTGACCTCCAACCTCGGCTCGAACTTCCTGGTCGACCCCGACCTGGAGACGTCGGTCAAGCACGAACGAGTGATGGGCGTCGTCCGCGGCCACTTCAAGCCCGAGTTCCTCAACCGTCTCGACGAAGTCGTGATGTTCGAGGCGCTCGGCAAGGACGACCTGGCCCATATCGTCGACCTCCAGTTGGCTCTGCTGGAGAAGCGTCTTGCGGTCCGCCGCATCACGATCGCGGTGACCGATGCCGCGCGTGCCTGGCTCGCCGACACCGGCTACGACCCGGCGTACGGCGCCCGCCCGCTGCGCCGCCTCATCCAGTCCGCGATCGGAGACCCGCTCGCGCGGATGCTGATCGGTGGCGAACTGGGCGACGGTGGCACCGTCACCGTGGACGTTGGCGAGGACGGGCTGGTCCTGCGGCTCTGACGCGGCGGGCCGCTCCTTGTAACGCGCAGTTAAGTGCACTCCCGCGCGGTTGCTACGGCGCGGAAGAGCAGTGGACAGCGCGTTACAAGGAGAGCTGCTGGGCAGGGTCGGTCACGGCGCGAGGCCGCTGAACGCGCTGCCGACCACCTCGTCGGTGCGCGAGTAGTCGCGCGCCGAATCCGTCAGATGCTCGGAGACGAGTGCCACCGCCTTCGACCCCGAGCGCAGGCTGTCGGAGGCCGCGTCGAGCAGCGTGGTGACCGCGCTGGCGAAAACGCCAGCGCCCGGCACCTCACCCAGGTCGTCGGCGCGGACGCGCACTCCGCCCACCGTCGAGGAAGCGCTCGAGAGTTGGAGGCTGGGTCGGTCGAGCGCGTGTGAGGCCTGCCGCAGGGTGCCGGACTGGACGTCGAAGTCCGCACCGAGGCCGAGAGCAGCCAGCGGGGTCATCGTCAGGTAGGGGTTGGCCCACAGATTGTCGTCATCCGGCACGCCCGGCACCCAGCCGAAATCGCTGCCGTCGTTGTCGTATTTTTGGGCGGTCGACTCGTAGGTCGTGACGAGTTGGCCGTCGACCTCGACCACGCCCTCGGCCATGTTGGGCAGCGTGTAGGGGTCGCTGCGCTCGCCGGTCGTCCGGTCCTGCGCGATGAGCGAGCCCTCGTCAAATCGGTTTGGCGACGTGCTGAAGACGAACTGTCCATCTCGTACGACCACGCCCTGCACCTTGGACGGCGCCTCGTAGATCTCAGCGTTGCCCGCGTTGTCACGCACCAGTCCCCAGTTGCCGAAGGTGTCCTTCTCGTAGACGTAGAGCAACTTGTCGTCAAAGTCACCTAGGTAGAGCTTGTCGTCCTGTAAGGCGCAGTAGGAGCCGCCGCCGGGGACATCTTGGACCGAGGTGGGATGAACCGTGGCGCCGGCCTGCTGGTCGCGGATATCGGACATCGAGTAGGTGTAAATGCGGCCCTTGTCGACCACGATCACGTGGTCGCCCTGCACACTGACTCCGCCCGCGTGCGATGGGCCGAGCGGATTGTCGGAGTCGGCGCTGCCGCCGAGGTTCACGTCGGCGATCTCCTGGCCTGTCAGACCGTCGACCAGCGCCAGTGTGGCCGGGCTATCGGGGGTGTCGTCGGGGTAGTAGCTCATCAGGTAGGTGCCGGTACTGGGGTCGTAGGCCAGACCCTGCGGAGTGAGGCCCCGGTCGTCGCCGGTCGCAGCCGTGTGGGGAATGAGCGGACCGAAGGTGCTACCGCTCTCTCCGGTCCACTCCTCGTTCTTCTCCAGTCCCCGCTTGACCCATGCGCGGGTCTCTTCGTCGAGGGAGTCGAGGTCGATGTGCTCACCCTTGAGGACCGCTGCGACGGCGGTCAATTGCTGGCTATAGGTCGTGGCCACCTCGACTAAGCGGGCGCGCACGACCATGGCCAGGATGATTTCGAAGACCTCGATGAGGTCGCCGGGGCGGTTGCGCCAGAAGGAGATGTAGTGATCGGCGTGCTGCATGGCGGTGGCGGGCGCCGTCACTGCGACGTCGAATGCTTCGCGCGCCCGCGCGACAGCGGTCCGGTTGACGGAGACGCCTTCGGCGAGTTGGGTAATACGGGTCTGGAACCCGATGGCAGCGGGCCCGCTCCAGTCCGTCGTCGCTGCTGCGTCATGGATGCGACCGCGAGCGTCGTCAAGGTCGTGTCCGATATCGGCCAATGTGTCTGCCGCTCCGGTGAGCACGGCGGCGTTGCCGGAGACGGTGCGACGGTAGTCGATCTCGGGGTCGATCACGGAGTTTCGCCTCCCCGCAGGTCGATGTATCCGTTCAATGAGTCCTCGGAGGGAAAACGAATGAGCTGCCCACTCGTACCTGCCACGTCCTCGCAGTCGCCGCTGGGAACGCGACAGGTGATGAGGTTCGCGGTGCCGTCCGGGCCGACTCCTTCACCCGACCCGGTGCCGGAGATCGCGACGGCGAGCACCGTCTCGTTGTCGAGCCACCAGGCCAGGTCCCACCGAGGCGTGCCGGTGCGCGGACGGAGCCGCTCCCCATCGGCCGACAGCAGAACCTCGACCTCGCCCCGCTCATCGATCGTCCAGGTGCCGTCGATGTTGGTCTTGTCCCGCGGTATGGGCATACCCGAGTCGATGGCGTCGACCGGCTCGCCCTCGCCGCCCGGCAAGGCATAGCGGAAGTCGTCGCCCAGGCCCTCGACGAAGGCAGAGGTGTTGTCGAGGAAGCGGACGCTGAGGTAGATCTCGGGGTAGTCGTGTGCCAGGTCGTCCTTGCGAGGGTTGCCCATGCCGTCGGTGGTGTCGACGACGCGTGTGCCGCTG
>JBBSSH010000026.1:0-62317 GCA_038242265.1 Propionibacteriales bacterium | reverse complement strand
GTCCTCGACCTCGGCCGCGCCAAACGCCTCTTCAGCAAAGCACAGCGCAAAGCCCTCCTCATCCGCGACGACACCTGCCGAGCCGAACACTGCGACACCCCCGGCACCTGGGCCGAAGCCCACCACTGGATCCCCTGGCACACCGCCGGAAAGACGGACCTCGACAACGCCGTCCTGCTCTGCAGCCACCATCACCACCGAGCCCACGACCCCGCCTTCACCAGCGACCGAATGCCCAACGGCGACGTTCGCTTCAACCGTCGGACCTAGGAGACCCCTACCAGCAGTGGTCAGTCGATAGGGCGGTGCGTGAGGACTGCGGATGCCCCCAAGGCGCAAGGTCTTGGCCCACCGGGCCCGACATAGTCGATCCGGCCATGCAGGGTGAGTGGCTCACCAGCGAGCCCGGACCCGGCGCCCACCACTTCGGTGCCCAACCAGTGATCCCAGATCGCACCCAGGTCACTTGGCCACACCGTGTCGCAGGTGGCGTCCAACTCATCGCGAGTGCACCACGTGAAGGCTCGGATGACCGACCTCTCCTCAGCTGTGAAGCCGTCGAAGGAGATCTCGTGAGGATCGGCCCAGATCACCGGGAAATACGACTCTCGCAAGGGGCGATCGAAGTCGCCGTAGCGGTGCACTCCCAGCCTCGACACCGCCTCCGGGCGTGATCCACCACTCGCTCCCGGCTCCACGCCGTCCGGCATCGAGGAATAGCAGCAGCGCGCCGTCTCCGTCGATGACCAAGAGCCTGACCGACTCACGACAGGGTCCATGAGTACTCGTCACGGCGCGTCATTCACGGAGCGTGATTCATGGCCGGGCGTGGTCGATCGCCTCGGACTCCTCCGGCGAGATCTGTTGCTCGCACGACCAGGCAGCAATCGACTTGGCGTACGTACGCGCTTCGCTGCGGCCATGGATGGAGGTGAGGACGACGCCGTGACCCGCGTCGTCGAGAAGCGCGAGGCTCCAACTCAGGTGCCCGCCGACGTCGCCGAACGCGTCGTAGCGGACCACGGAAAGGTGGCGCAGCGCGTCCGCGTTCTCCGCCTGGAGGGCCGCCACCTCCTGCCGCAGACCGTGCACGTCCTCGGGGAGCGCATCGACTCCCACGCGGCGGGGCGGCGTCTGCGTACGTCGCAGAGACAGACCTGCCAGGACGCAGGCGAGAGCAGCGAGCAGCAGGGCGAGAGCGGCAAGGACCAGCACCCCTCGACCTTATGACCGCCGTCCGGTCACGAGCCGGTGGACACGACTGGGTGGACACGACTGGGTGGACACGGTGAGATGGACACAGCCGGGGCGACCCGGCCGGTCGTGCCAAACTCGCAGGCGTGAGTGAGACCAAGAGAGCGATCGCCTACCAGGGCGAGCCGGGAGCCAATTCGCACCTGGTCTGCCAGCAGGCGTACCCCGGTTGGGAGCCGTTGGCGTGCGCCTCCTTCGAGCATGCCTTCGCCGCCGTCGAGAACGGTGACGCCGACCTCGCGATGATCCCGATCGACAACTCTCTCGCTGGGCGGGTGGCCGACATCCACCATTTCCTGCCGGCCTCGAGCCTGCACATCGTGGGCGAGCGTTTCCTGCGGATCCAGTTCTCCCTGATGGCGCGGCCGGGCACCGACATCTCCACGCTGCGCACCGTGCACAGTCACGTCCATGCGCTGGGCCAGTGTCGCGGGGTGATCCGCGAACTCGGTCTGACACCGGTCGTCGCCGGTGACACCGCCGGCGCGGCGCGCGAGGTGGCCGAGTCGGGAGATCCGACCCAGGCCGCAATCGCACCGCCGCTGGCGGCTGAGATCTACGGGCTCGAGGTCCTGCGCAACGAGATCGAGGATGCGGATCACAACACCACCCGTTTCGTGGTGCTCTCCCGCGACTTCGACCAGGCTCCCCGCGACAATGGCCCGGTCGTCACCTCGTTCATCTTCAACGTCCGCAACCTGCCGGCGGCGCTCTTCAAGGCGCTCGGTGGCTTCGCTACCAACGGCGTCAACATGACCAAGCTGGAGAGCTACATGGTGGGTGGTCACTTCACCGCCACCCAGTTCCTGGCCGAGGTCGATGGACACCCCCAGGATCGCTCGGTGCGCAACGCGCTCGAGGAACTGGCGTTCTTCACCACCGAGGTGAAGATCCTCGGCGTCTACCCCGCCGACCCGTTCCGCACCCATCCATCCCGCAACGATCCATCCCGCGCCGACTGATCCCTGTCTGGGTGACACACTCGCCTGCGTGATCGATCTCGCGGTGGTGGCCCTGGCCTTCGGTGCCATCTTCGTCGTCGAACTCCCCGACAAGACCTTCCTCGCCACCTTGGTCATGTCGACCAAGATGCGCCCGCTCTTCGTCTGGATCGGCGTGGCCCTCGCCTTCCTGGTCCAGACGGGCATCGCCGTCGGGCTGGGCAAGGCCGCAGCGTTCCTTCCCGAGCAGTTGGTGCACGTCGTGGCTGTGCTGATGTTCCTCACCGGCGCGGTCATCCTGTTCCGCCAAGCGCGGACGGCCGACGAGGACCAGAGCGATCAGGAGCATGAGTACGCCGACAGATCCGGTGCCGCCTCCCACGGCTTCCGCGTCATCACGACCTCCTTCGTGGTCCTCTTCGCGGCCGAGTGGGGTGACCTCTCCCAGCTGTTGACCATCTCCCTCGTCGCCAAGTACGACGACCCCGTCTCGGTCTTCATCGGGGCATGGGGGGCGCTGCTTGCCGTTTCGGGGCTGGCCGTCGTCGTGGGTCGCGTACTGCTGAACCACGTCAAGCTCTCCCTCCTGCATTACGCAGGTGCGGCCGTGTGCGTCCTGATGGCAGGGTTGCTGGTGTGGGAGACGACGCGCTGACCCGGTCCGCTCGTGAACGCACTGTCCTCGAGCGATATGTCGCGGTGAACGGTAAACACCCGATGAGCGAGGCGGACGAGGCCTACGTCCGTGCGCACTTCGTGGCGGCCACGTCGACGGCGCTGAGCCTGATGCTCGAAGACCGCCTGCCCCTGCCGTCGTACGTCCTGGGCGACGGCACCCCGATGGTGCCCCGCGATCACGACAAGATCCTCGACGATGGTGGAGCGGATCCCCACGCCTGGTTCCTGAGCTGGTGGACGGCCGCCGAACAGACCCTGGCGGAGCAGGAGTGGCGCACGTTTCTTGCGGGGCAGTACGCCGGCCTGAGGGTCCCCGGTCCCGATGCAATCCGCCAAAAGAGCAAGTGGTCGGCGCAGTTCGACGCGGCGCTGGCAGTGCTGGCCGAGCGGCCCGGCCACCATGTCGGTCGAGGGTCGCTGGGCGAGGCCACCGCGATGCTGGAGAAGGTACTGCTGCCGGAAACCGCCTACGACAGACGTCGCTTCGACACCGCCCAGAGTCTGTGGGACACGGTTCAGCAGGCGAAGGCCGCGCATCTCAGTCCCTCCCCACCGGACCTGCCGCTGCGCACCGAACGCCTCGTCCTGCGTCGAGCCACCGGGAATGACCTCGACGAGATGCTCGCCTACTACGGCGACGCAGGGGTCGCCGAACACCTCCTGCACCCACCGTTCACCCGCCGCGAACTCGAGGACCGGCTGCGACGGCCTGAGACTGCGGAGGCCCTTCAACTGGTGATCGAGCTGCACGGCAAGGTCGTCGGCGACGTGGTGCTCATGCTCGAGGGTCCGTCCTACGACACCGGAGAGTTGGGGTGGGTGCTGAACCCCGCCCACGCCGGCAGGGGCATCGCCACGGAGGCTGCCCGGGCCCTGCTGGATCTGGCCTTCGAGCACTACGGACTCCACCGCGTACGAGCCGAACTCGACGCACGAAACACCAGGTCGGCAGCCCTCGCCGAAAGGCTGGGCATGACCAAGGAGGCGCACCTGCGCCAGGATTCCTGGTCAAAAGGCGAGTGGACCGACACGCCGCACTACTCGATCCTCGTCGACGAGTGGCGAGCCACCGCTTCATCACGAACCGCCCCGTAGCCAACAGGCATGTAACGACCAGGCATGTGACGAAGCGTGCACGAGTGCTGAATCGGCGTCCGGACGGGCCAGCACTAGAGTTCGCGGCATGGTTTCGACCCCACACGGCGCCGACAGCGAAGTCGGCCGGCTGACCACAGTCATGCTCCACCGTCCCGGAAATGAGCTCAAGCGACTCACTCCCCGCAACAGCGATCGGCTGTTGTTCGACGGCATTCCGTGGGTCGGGCGGGCGCAGGAGGAGCACGACGCCTTCGCCGAGACCCTGCGCAACCGCGACGTCGAGGTGCTCTACCTCACCGAACTGCTCACCGAGACGATGGAGAACGACGTCGCCCGCGGGCATGCGATCACCAGCGCCCTCAGCAGCCTGCACCTCGGCGACACGATGCGGTCCTACCTCGCCAAGGCACTCGCCGACCTCAGCCCGGCGGACCTCACCGGCGTCCTCACCGGCGGCATCCGCAACGACGAGGTGCGTGGCGGCCAGGGACTGGTCTCCAGTCTGATGGACCCCCACGACTTCCTGATCGACCCGCTGCCCAACCTCCTCTTCACCCGTGACTCCAGCGTGTGGATCCGGGACCGGGTCGCGGTGACCAGCCTGGCGATGCCCGCGCGCAAGCGCGAGACCCAGCTGACCGAACTGATCTACACCGAGCACCCGCGCTTCGCCGGGACCAGCACGATCCACGGCTGGCAGAACGAGCACGTCGAGGGCGGCGACGTCCTGCTGCTGGCCCCCGGCGTCATCGCTGTGGGCGTCGGCGAACGGACCACCCCGGCAGGCGTGGAGCGGCTGGCGCGGCAGGTCTTCCACGCCGGGCTGGCTCACACGGTCCTCGCCGTGCCGATCGCCCAGGAGCGTGCCACCATGCACCTGGACACGATCTGCACGATGGTTGATGTCGACAAGGTCGTGATGTATCCCAACATCGCCGACACCCTGCGCGCTGTCACCGTCACCCTCGACGAGCGTGGCACCGACGAGAGCAACCTGACTCTGGATGTCACCGACTCCGAGCCGTTCTTCGTGGCGGCGGCCAAGGCCATGCAGATCGACACCCTGCACCAGATCGACACCGGCCTGGACCCCATCGCCGCCGAACGCGAGCAGTGGGACGACGGCAACAACACCTTGGCGCTGGCACCCCGCGTCGCGGTGGCGTACGAGCGCAACGACGGCACCAACGACCGCCTCGAGGAGGCGGGCATCGAGGTCGTCCGCATCGCTGGGTCCGAGCTCGGCTCGGGTCGCGGCGGACCGCGCTGCATGAGCTGCCCGATCTCCCGTGAGCCGCTGCCGGTCGACTGACCCACCAGCTTCACGACGCACACTGCGGCCCACCCGATGCTTCGGGTGGGCCGCAGTCATGTGGGGCAAAAGAAAACAGCCTCACAAAGAGATTGGAAAGCCCGGCCGCTGTTGACGGGGGAAACAACAACGACCGGGCTTCGATAACCTACTCTCACCCAGCGTCCCTGCACAACTGGCGGATCGGATGTTTTATCCGGTCACCGAATAGTGACCTGTCGATTGGCCAAACCCGCACGGGCAGCGCGTTCTGCGGCACTTAGGTCGGTCGCCTTGAGTGCTTCCTCGAGGTCGGCGGCGAAGCGGGCGGCCGGCTTCTCCAGCACCGCTGCACCTGTCTCGAGTGGCAGGTCCCACACGGGGGCGAGGAGCCCATGGGCCCGGAACATTCCGACCAGCCGCGACCCGTCGGCGACGGAGTCCTGACCGGCCGCGTGCAGGCGCGCGAGCGCGTCGAGGAGTTGGTCCTCGGGGTGGGGCATGACCCACCGCAGGTGTTCCTTGGTGCCGACGTTGGTCCAGTAGGCCGCAGACACCGACTCGAGTCGTACGGTCGGCATCGCCGCCGCGTTGGCCTGCTCGAGGGCAGCCTCCAGGGCAGCGTCACGCTCGGGGATGTCGTCGATCCAGTAGCCGAAGCCGTCGTGGATGGTGATGTCGAGGCTCGTGTCGGTGATCAGGTCCTGCAGGATCGGACCCTCTCCGGGATCACTCGGCAGCCCGACGATGCCGGGTTCCTCGATCGCCAGGGCGGCCTCGAGGACGGCACCGAGATCGCGGGCCGGGTTGCCGTAGGAGTGCTGCACCTGCAGACCGAGCCACACATCCCCGGAGTCACGGACCATTGCGGGGGCGGCGCCGGGCAGCAGGGACGCGAGCCGGACGGTGCGTTCGGAGCCCTTCGCTGTCAGCGGTGCGGTCGCGGCCGGGACGAGTTCGCGCAGTGCGATCACGTCACATTCGTCGGGCATCCCCTCGAAGGGTCGGGCCACGAACGTGCGGGCTGCGCCGCCGGCCGCTCCGTGGCAGGCCTTGTAGCGCTTGCCGGAGCCACACGGGCAGGGCTGTCGGGGTGCGACCTCACCAGGAGCATGGGATCCGGGGTCGGTCGGTGTGGTGGACATATTGCGGTTGCGGGACTTCTTCGCCATGGACCAGAACCTACAAGGCCCTCGCCGCGAGCAACTCCAGCATGTGGGCAGGACTGTCCGTGATGACCGCTGTCACCCCCAGATCGAGGCAGATCTCCAGGTCGGCCTCGGTGTTGACCGTCCACACCTGGATCTCCCGTCCGGCCTTGACCAGATGACGGCCCAGCCCGGGGTGGTCGCGCAGTTCCTTGATGCCCGGGCCCATGATCCAGTCGTCCCCGACGATCGTTCGCAGCATCGGCCATCGGTGGGCTTCCCTGAACAGCATCACCACGTCGAGCTCCGGCGCGAGCCTGCGCACGCGCGAAAGGGCATTGAAGGAGAAGCTCATCACGCGCGCCGGTGACCCCGCCCCCGCCCAACCGAAGTCGCTGAGCGCCTCCACCAGCCGTTGCTCGACCAGCCCGCCGAATCTGGTGGGGTGCTTGGTCTCGATGGCCAGTTCGACGGGACGCGTGCAGTCGGCCACGGTCTCCAGCAACTTCCGCAGGGTCAACACCTTGCCAGAGTCCGGATCGGGGATGGGCGCGTCGTCGTCGAGCTCGGCCCAGGGGTTCTTCCACGCGGAGAAGTCGAGCTCGTCCAGCTCGGCGAGATTCATCCGCGACACGACACCATCGTTGGCTGCCGTACGCCGCAGGTTGCGGTCGTGCACGCAGACCAGGTGCCCGTCAGCGGTGAGTCGTACGTCGCACTCGAGTGCCTCGGCACCGTCGTCGAGCGCCCGCAGGTAGGCAGTCAGGGTGTGCTCGGCCGCGTCGTGGCTGCTGCCGCGGTGGGCCACCACCTGCGGTCGGACGCCGGGTCCACGACTGGCGCGCGAAGAGCGCGGGCGCGTACGCATGGGAGGAGCATGGCACGAAAAGCCCCGCTCGCGTGGGCAGTGACGCCCTCGTCGCGTCGAGGACGGTCAACGACCCAGTGCGGCCCGCCTGGCCAGGGTCGCAGCGATCCCGTGCGCGGCGGCGCTCACGGCAGCCGCGTGCTGCGGAGGGCGGAATCGGGTCACGTCACCGGCCACGCTGATCGCAGCGACCGCGTGGTCGTCGGCATCGAGCACCGGCGCGGCGACGCAGACGATCCCGACCGCGGCCTCCTCGTACTCATAGGCCACGCCCGACTTCACGACGCCGTCGAGTTGCTGGCGCAGTCGCCCCGGCGCAGTGATCGTGCGGGGCGTACGGCGCGCGAGCGGGCCGCTGAGCACCCTGATCCAGTCCTCCTGCGGGGCGTGGGCCAGCAGGGCCTTGCCGAGCGCGGTGGCATGGACCGGCATTCGGCCGCCGATCCGGCTGGGGCTGCGCGCGCCGCGGTGGCCGGCGACCTTGGCGACGTAGACGACATCGGGTCCTTCGCGGATGGCAAGGTGCACGATCTCGTGGGTGCGCCCGTGGAGCTCCTCGAGGAAGGGCGACGCGACCTCGATCAGGGTGCGTTCGAGGGAGGCCAGCATGCCGAGTTCGAAGAGGTGCGACCCGAGATGGAAGGCGCCGTCGCGCCGGTCGAGCAGCGCGGCGTCGAGGAGTTGGCCCGCCACCCGGTGCAATGTCGCCTTCGGCAGCCCCGTCCGTCGCTGCAACTCGGCGAACGTGAGGCCCTGGTCCTCGGCGGTGAAGGCATGCAGCACCTCCATCACCTTGGCCAGCACGCTGGCCGGATCGAGGGTGCCCACCAGGCCATCCTGCCGCAGAAGTTCCGTTCAGCCGAACAACTTGGTGGAGGGTGGGCGCGATCAGCGCCACCATCGATCCATGACCACTCCCACTGCCGCGGCGACCACCACCACTGCTGCTGCCGCTGTGCGCCTGCAGGAAGCAGCCGCCACCGGCGTCCCCTGTGCCCCGGTCCGCGACCTGATCGGCGCCGACGACGTGGCTACGGCCTACGCGGTCCAGTCCCTGATCATCGGTGACCGCATCGCGGCGGGTGCCACCGTGGTGGGGCGCAAGATCGGCCTGACCTCGCCGGCGGTGCAGCAGTGGCTCGGCGTCGACACCCCCGACTTCGGCGTCCTGCTCGACGACATGAAGTGCACCGAGGACAAGGTCGTCGCGATGAACGAGCTGATCCAGCCGCGCGCCGAGGCCGAGGTCGCCTTCGTCCTCGGAGCCGACCTCACCGATCCTCCGTTCACCGCCGAGTCGGTGCGCGCGGCCGTCGATCACGCCCGCGCGGCCATCGAGATCGTCGATTCCCGCATCGCCGACTGGGACATCCAACTCGGCGACACGATCGCCGACAACGCCTCCAGCGGGCGCTACGTCCTTGGCGAGAGGAGCCTCACGTTGGCCGAGTTCGACCCGATCAAGGTCGAGATGACGATGACGTGCGACGGCGTCGAGGTCTCGACCGGTACGGGCGCCGCCTGCCTTGGCGACCCGCTCAACGCCCTCGCGTGGCTGGCCACGGCAGCCCTCGAGCACGGCGATCCGCTGCGTGCCGGACAGGTGATCCTGTCGGGCGCTCTCGGACCCGTCCACCCCGTTCCGCCCGGTGCGGTCGTCCGCGCCGAGATCACCGGGCTCGGCCCGGTCACCGCACGCTTCTCCGGAGGGGACCAGGCATGACCCAGAGAGGACCAGGCATGACGAAGACCAAGGTCGCCATCATCGGCTCGGGCAACATCGGCACGGACCTGATGATCAAGGTGCTGCGCATCTCCCAGACCCTGGAGATGGGCGCGATGGTCGGCATCGACCCGGACTCCGACGGGCTCGCCCGCGCAGCACGATTCAAGGTCCCGACCACCGCAGAGGGGGTCGACGGACTGATCGCGATGGAGGGTTTCGACGACATCGCCATCGTCTTCGACGCCACCTCGGCCGGCGCGCACCAGACCAACGCCGCCAAGCTGGCGGCGTACGGCAAGAAGATCGTGGACCTGACCCCGGCCGCCATCGGCCCCTTCGTGGTGCCGCCGGTCAACCTCGAGGAACACATCGGCCTCGACAACGTGAACATGGTGACGTGTGGCGGCCAGGCCACCATCCCGATCGTGGCGGCCGTCTCGCGCATCACCGAGGTGCCCTATGCCGAGATCATCGCCTCGGTCGCGAGCAAGTCTGCGGGGCCGGGCACCCGCGCCAACATCGACGAGTTCACTGAGACCACGGCACACGCGGTCGAGGCTGTCGGCGGCGCCTGGACCGGCAAGGCGATCATCATCCTCAACCCCGCCGAGCCACCGCTGATCATGCGCGACACCGTGTTGTGCCTGATCAACGATCCTGATGGCACCCAGCAGGCCGCGATCCGGGCCTCGGTGGAGGAGATGGTCGCCTCCGTCGCGGAGTACGTCCCCGGCTACCGCCTCAAGCAGGCCGTCCAGTTCACCCGGCTCCCCGACGACGAGCCCGTCCACACGCTGCTCGGCAAGGGCGTCGGCGAAGTCACCGTGACCCACAAGGTGTCGGTGTTCCTCGAGGTCGAGGGCGCGGCCCACTACCTCCCCGCCTACGCCGGCAACCTCGACATCATGACCGCCGCTGCGCTGCGTACGGGCGAGAAGATCGCCGAGCGGCTGCAGGCCACCTCGACCGGCGTCACTGAAGGAGTCTCCGATGACTGACCTCTACATCCAGGACGTCACGCTGCGTGACGGCATGCACGCGATCCGGCACCGGATCGACCCCGTGGACGTCAAGCGCATCGTGGTCGCGCTCGACGAGGCCGGTGTCGACGCGATCGAGGTCACCCACGGCGACGGGCTGGGCGGCGGTTCGCTCAACTACGGTCCCGGCTCGCACACCGACTGGGAGTGGATCGAGGCCGCGGCTTCAGTCATCCAGCACGCCACGCTCACGTCCCTGCTGGTGCCCGGCATCGGCACCGCCGAACACCTCAGGACGGCCTACTCCCT
This sequence comes from Propionibacteriales bacterium, assembly GCA_038242265.1. Classification (GTDB taxonomy): domain Bacteria; phylum Actinomycetota; class Actinomycetes; order Propionibacteriales; family Nocardioidaceae; genus Nocardioides. The sequence continues at coordinate 52,024 of JBBSSH010000026.1, read as the reverse complement.
GGGCGTACGGTCGGTGCGGATCGCCACGCACTGCACCGAGGCCGACGTCGCCAAGCAGCACATCAAGACCGCCCGTGAGATTGGCATGGACGTCTCCGGCTTCCTGATGATGTCGCACATGTCGCCGCCTGCCGAGCTCGCGCAGCAGGCCAAGCTGATGGAGTCCTACGGCGTGCACTGCGTCTATGTCACCGACTCCGGCGGGCGACTGACGATGGACGCGGTCCGCGACCGGATCCGCGCCTACCGCGACGTGCTCGACCCCGCGACCCAACTCGGCATCCATGCCCACGAGAACCTCTCGCTGTCGGTGGCGAACTCCGTGGTCGCGGTCGAGGAGGGCGTCTACCGCGTCGACGCCTCGCTCGCCGGTCAGGGGGCCGGCGCGGGCAACTGTCCGATCGAGCCGTTCATTGCCGTCGCCGACCTGCTGGGCTGGACGCACCGCTGCGACGTCTTCGCGCTCCAGGACGCCGCCGACGACATCGTGCGACCGTTGCAGGACCGCCCCGTCCGCGTGGATCGCGAGACGCTCACCCTGGGCTACGCCGGGGTCTACTCCTCGTTCCTGCGCCATGCGGAGAACGCCGCCCAGGAGTACGGCGTCGACACCCGCGATCTGCTCGTCGAGGTCGGCAAGCGGCGACTCGTCGGCGGGCAGGAGGACATGCTCGTCGACATCGCCCTGGACCTGGTGGCGGCTCGGGAGCAGTCGGCCTGAGCTCTGCTCAGACTTCGATCAGCGTCTGCGGGGAAGTCCGAGCGGCCGGAAGAGGACGAGCCACACGCACAGGGCCAGCACGCCGAATCCCACCCCCGCCGCGAGCAGGAACAAAAAGGTCATGACCGGAACGTACTCGATCTGGAGGGTCTCTCCGGATGCTGCATCGCTGGTGACGCTGCTCTGTCAGTGTTGAGCCATGCACATCCTGGTCTGGCTGTTGTCCGCGGCGCTGCTCACGGGACTGCCGCTGAACACCGATGTCGACTACCAGCTGGGTGGGGTGATCGAGCCGGCGGCGAACGTCGGCATCGTGGTCCGTGACCGCTCCGAGGAGCCGGTCGCCGGGCGATACAACATCTGTTACGTCAATGGCTTCCAGACCCAGCCCGACGAGCGCGGCTTCTGGCGACGCCACCGCGGACTGCTGCTCCGTGACGCCGACGGCCCGGTCATCGACGAGGCCTGGGGCGAGCAGCTGCTCGACATCCGTACGCCTCGCAAGCGGGACCGGCTCGCGCGCATCGTCGCCCGCTGGATCAGCGGCTGCGCATCGGACGGCTTCCAGGCGGTCGAGTTCGACAACCTGGATTCCTTCTCCCGCAGCCACGGCCTGATCCGGCCCCGCCAGGCCACCCGGTTCGCCCGCCGCCTGGTGGAGTCAGCACACGACCGGGCGCTCGCCGCCGGCCAGAAGAATCGGGCCGGCTGGAACGGCACCCGCGTCGGTTTCGACTTCGCCGTGGCCGAGTCGTGCGGGCACTACGACGAGTGCGACCGCTACGTCCGTCACTTCGGTGACCAGGTACTGGCCATCGAGTACAGCAGGCACGACTTCGCCGCGACCTGCACTGCGTACGGCGACCGCCTGGCCGTGGTGCTCCGCGATCGAAACCTCACGCCCGAGGGAGTACGACGCTGGTGTTGAGCCAGCGTGGTGGTGTCAGGCCGGGACCAGTGCCAAGGGCAGTCGGACGGTGAATGTCGATCCGCGCAAGTGTCGTGAGACGAGTGACACGTCACCACCATGGTTCCGTGCGACCGCCGCGACGATGGCGAGACCCAGACCGGTGCCCTGGATGGCGTTCTCACGTGCTGTGGTGGAACGGAAGAAGCGGTTGAAAACATCGGCTTTTTCGTCCTCGCGTATTCCTAAGCCGTTGTCGCTCACCTCGATGCGTGCGCCGGCAGAGGTCTCCTCAAGAGTGCAGTGGACCCAGCCTCCGTCCTCGGTGAATTTGAGCGCATTACTGACCAGATTGACCACCAGGGTCTCCAGATCGATGGGATCACCGAACACCATGACCGGGTCGGGCGGGGTGGTGAACACCACATCTATATCCCGCCCCTTCATCATCGTCGCCAAACTGACTCGGGCTGCCGAAATCACGGCACCAAGATCCAGCTCCACGTGCTCGTGAGCGACTTCCCCTACTTCTAGGCGCGACGAGACGAGCAACTTGTCAGCCAGGACCTCCAGACGCTTGCTGTTGCGGGCGATGGCTTCGATGAATTTCTCTTGCTTGTTGGTCAGAGACACTCCTTCCAGGTCCTGGAACAGTTCGACGAACGCCGTGATATTGGTCACGGGAGTGCGCAGCTCATGGCTCACCATGGTCACCAGTTCAGCGTTGGCAGCCTTCGCCTCAGCGTTGAGGAGATACGCCGTAGTCACGTCCGCGAGCGTCTGCGCCGTCGCCATTTCATCGGCGTCGAGATCGCCGGTCGTGGTGCGGTACAGGTCAAGGGCTCCCAAGCATCGACCTCCATTGCGCAGCGGGAACGTGAACACGGCCCGGATCCCCTCCGCGAGGGCGTGCTTGGCGTACACCGGGAAACGGTCGTCGTCGGCCAGGTCCGGAATCGAGATGGGCCCCTCGGTCTCGTAGGCGGCAATGCAGGGGCCCTCCCCGATTTCGCCTTGCAGCAACTCGTATCGCTTGGCCGACTCGTTGGAACCGGCAATGATTCGCGGTCGCGTCGTGGGGGTAATCAAGGACACGCCCGCGGCGTCAATCGGGAGAAGGTCCACGATGCGCAGCACCAGATGGTCCAAAATCCCTTCGATCGGGAAATCGGTCACGAGAGTGCGGGCGAACTCACTGAGCACCGCGACCAAGCTGTCGTCACTGCGCTCGCGAGCAGGTTCGGACTCCCCCAGAATCCTGGCGGCTCCCATGCGACCCGTGGCCTCAGACATGAGCTCAGACATCAACGTTCTCGAGACAAGACAGTCGCGTTCATCGATGTCATACGACGGCCCCCTACCCACTCAGGTGTGGCGAGAATTCGAGACTAAGGCGTTGATCCAATTGAATCTACCATCTCCAAATTTTGGAGACACCACAATGGTAGGTGGTCAAGCAGCCGAATCCCCGATGAGTTTGATGAGTTCGCGCGGCTCTGATTCGGACGTGCGGTTGTAGGGGAGCTTCGAGAGCATCCTTCCCATCAGGCAACTGTTGCTCAGCGCAGCGAAGGTCAGACCGCCGCCCACTCCGGCGGCCAGCCACTTGGCACGCGGGACGACCGTGCTGGTCACCACGCTCGACAGGACGATCGAACCGGCCACCAGACGTACCTGCCGCTCCAGATCCCAGCGAGCCACTCCCTCGACCACCGGGTGGCCGGCAACCTTCCACGCCGAGATCCCGCCCATCAGCACGTGCACGTTGACCGGCGTCGAGGCGGTCAGTGCCGCTTCGGCCTGCTGGGCCCGACTGCCGGAGCGGCAGACCAGCACGACGTCACGGTCCAGGCGGGCGCAGACCTCGTCGCGGTGCTCGGTGAGGGTGTTGAACGGGACGTTGTAGGAGCCCGCGATGTGGGCCGTCTCGAACTCGGCCGGTGACCGCACGTCCAGGACCAGTGGTGGTGGGCCGGAGGTGTGTTGGGCGGCGAGTTGGTCGGGGGCAACAGTGTTGGCAGGCACGGTGTTGGCAGGGACGGTGTTGGCAGGCATGGTGGCTTCGTCTCCGAGATGTTGGCGTGTGGGAAGTCGTCACGGACGCTAACAAGCGAATGCATATTTTCCACGGAACGACATCCCTCGGGATCGGTCGTCACCCCGCTCGCCCGTGTGCCGCCCGCTCACTCGGACACCGCGCGCCTCACTCTGATCGATCATCGGCCGTGGGGCGTTGGTGAACGTCCAGGCGTAACAGGCGGCTGGCGAGTGCGATCGAGGGTCCGAGGAGGACGACGACCACGAGCGTTCCTACGCCCAGGGTGGCACCCAACAGCCAACCCCCGAGAGCGCCACCACCCTGAACGAGGCCGTAACTCCAGCGGAACGGCATCGGTGGATCCCATGCCAGCGCCGCCGCCTCGGCCGGGCCGGCGCCGGTGTGACTGCCCAGGTAGGCCGCGATGCCGACGGCGAGCACGGGCAGTGCGGCGACGAGCAGCGCAGCCTGGCCGAGAAAAGCGGACGGGGTCACCATGATCTCGAGCAGCACGGAGACGGTGACTCCGACGACAGCGACCTGTACCACGGTCCCGGGTCCGGGATAGACACGCCGGGCCGCCGCCAACAGCAGCAGGAGCACGCCCATCCCCAGGTTGGCGAGCCAGAACGAGACGCCCACCGAGCGCGCCACACCGTTGACCAAGGTGGTGTATCCGTCTGCGCCCAACTCGGCAACGAGCACCATCGCCACACCGACACCGAGCACCAGGCTGCCGGCAAAGACCTGGAGCAGGCGGGCTGGTGAGAGGGACCACAGCCGGCCACCGAGGTCGGACCTGCGAGTCATCACCGCGCCATCATGTCTGTTCGGGCGTGGTGGACCGATCAGCGGACTATGGAGCGGACGCGAGGATTTGAACCTCGACCCCTCCCCTGGAAGGGGAGCGTGCTGCAACTACACCACGTCCGCGAAGCCAGCCTCTGACGAGCCTGACACGGACGTAGTATGACGCATCTCCGAGGTTGTCCGGCTGCAGGTGCCAGGGTCGACACTCGCACTAGCCTGATTCGCATGACAGAACCGGCTCCACGCAGCGCTCTGCGCATGGTGGGCCGCAACCCGAACGAGGGCGGACGGGTCTCCAGCCCGCTCGAGTTGCTCTTCGACCTGACGTTCGTGATCGCCTTCAGCACCGCTTCCGCCGAATTGGCGCGCGCTCTAGGAGCCGGCGATGTCCGCGCCGGCCTGCTCGGGTTCGGATTCGCGGTGTTCGCAGTGTCGTGGGCCTGGATCAATTTCTCGTGGTTCGCCTCCGCCTATGACACCGACGACTGGCTCTTCCGCATCACCACGATGGTGCAGATGGTCGGAGTGCTCGTGCTCGCCCTCGGCCTGCCCGACCTGTTCGCCTCGATCTCGCGCGGCGAGCACCTGGACAACCGAGTGATGGTGCTCGGGTACGTGGTCATGCGGGTGCCGATGCTGCTGCAATGGGCCCGCGTGGCTCGCCAGGACGCCGACCGGGCCCCCGTCGCCAAGGCGATGATCCTCAGCCTCGCCATTGCTCAGGCCGGTTGGGTGGGTCTGGCTCTGAGCAGCCTGTCGGTGGGACCGACCTTCGCGCTGGCTGCTGTGCTCATCCTGGTCGAACTGGCCGGGCCGTTACGCGCTGAACGTATCGGTGGCGGGACGCCGTGGCACCCACACCACATAGCTGAGCGCTACGGATTGCTCGTCATCGTCACCCTGGGCGAGGGACTGCTGGGCACCATGGCCACCCTCTCGGCGCTGATCTCGCCGACGGGACCAGGCTGGTCCGATGAAGTCGCCGCCCTCGGGCTCGCTGGCGTGGCGCTCACCTTCGGTCTCTGGTGGACCTACTTCGTCCTCCCGTGGGGGGCGGCACTCCACGCCCACCCGGAGCGGTCCTTCGGGTGGGGCTACGGGCACATCGTGCTGTTCGGTGGACTGGTGGCCACCGGCGCCGGGCTGCACGCCGCCGCATTCGCAATTGAAGGCTCCTCCACTCTCACCGCCGTCGGGACCACGCTCGCCGTCGTGATCCCCGTGGGGCTCTACCTCGGACTGCTCTACGCGCTCTACGCGGCGCTGACCCGCTCGTGGGACACCTTCCACACCATGCTCCTCATCCCCACTGCTGCGGTGCTCGGAGTGGCGCTGCTCATGGCAGCCACCGGGGTGTCCCTCGTGTGGTGCCTTGCAGTCGTCTCACTGACACCGTGGATCACCGTTCTCGGCTACGAACTGAAGCGCCACCCGCAGGGAGCAGAAGTCCCGGGGCCGTGATCGGCCGCGCTCATGGTGACTCTTGACCTTGACGCAGCGTCAACTTGTACGTTCGGCGCATGACGTCGAGTGAGTACTCCATCCAGGAGGTCGTGCGGCTTGCCGGCACGACATCTCGCACCCTGCGCCACTACGACCAGGTCGGGCTGCTCTCACCCAGCCGGATCGGCTCGAACGGCTACCGCCAGTACGACGCCGCTGCCCTGGTACGACTCCAGCGGATCCTGCTGTTGCGAGGTCTTGGCCTCGGCATCCCGGCCATCGCGGAGACGCTCCAGGACGGGACCTCGGATGCAGACGCGCTCGGCTCACACCTGCGCTGGCTCGAGGAGGAGAAGTCACGACTCGACCGGCAGATAGCCAGTGTTGCACTCACCATTCGATCGCTGGAAGAAGGCGAAAAGATCATGGCAGAGCAAATGTTCGACGGATTCGACCACGACTACTCGGGCAAGGTCCGCGACCTCTACTCCTCGCCCGGGCACCCCGACCGCGTCCTCATCGTCGCGAGCGACCGCGTCAGCGCGGCGGACCGCGTCCTCTCCCCCGCGATTCCCGGGAAGGGAGTTCTGCTCACCGAACTCAGCCTGTGGTGGTTCGACCAGCTGAAGGACACGATCAACCATCTGGCGCCTCGCGAGGAGTGGGCCGCCATCCCGGAGTCTGTCGCCGACCGCTCGATGCTCGTGACACAGCTCGCGATGTTCCCCATCGAGTGCGTCGTACGCGGCTACCTCACGGGCAGCGGCTGGGTCGAATATCAGCAGAGCCAGAGCGTGTGCGGTGTCGGGCTTCCCGCGGGGCTACAGGATGGGGACAGGCTGCCCGAGCCGATCTTCACCCCGGCATTCAAGGCCCCGCTGGGCCAGCACGACGAGAACATCACGTTCGAGCGCATGACCGAGCTCGTGGGACTCAAGAATGCGACCGTGCTGCGCGACCTGTCGCTCCGCGCGTTCGAACGAGCCTCGGAGATTGCGAGGACCAAGGGCCTCATCCTCGCCGACACCAAGTTCGAGTTCGGGGTCCACGACGGCGTCATCACTCTGGGCGATGAGGTGCTGACCTCCGACTCGAGCCGCTACTGGGACTCCGCTGCCTACGAAGCCGGTGCCTATGGAGACGGTGCCTATGGAGACGGTGGCGGCGACCGTTGCCAGAGCTTCGACAAGCAGCCCGTACGCGACTGGCTCGAGGCGAATTGGAACGGCGAGGGCGAACCGCCCGAACTCGAGCCTGCCGTGGTCAGCGCGACAGCTGAGCGCTACCGGGAACTGGTCGATCGACTCACGCAGTGAGCGACGAGGTGTAGGTGAGGTGGTCGAGGGACCTCACCCGTGGCACATCGACGTCACGGTGCACGTCGTAGCGATCGAGAAGCGTGGCCTCGAGGCCGGCGGAGAGTGCCCCGCGGACGTCGTTCTCGAGGGAGTCTCCGACCATGAGCACCTCGCGAGCATCGACTCCGACTTGGTGCACGGCATGTTGGAACGCCCGTAGGTCGGGCTTGCCTGCAGGGAGCATCGAGGATGCGATCAGGTGGTCGATCTCGTCTTCGAGACCGAGCTTCTGAAGCTTCGAGCGTTGCTGTTCCTCGGCGCCGTTGGTCAGCACACCCACGATGAGTCCTGCCGCACGTGCTCGGCGCAGCGCAGGCACCGCGTCGTCGAACGTGGCCCAACCAGCTTCGTAACGAACCAGGTAGCCGGCGAACAGTTCATCGGCCTCTTGGTCATCGATCTGGACGGCCAAGAACTCTCGCACCCGCTGTCGTCGCTGCTGCGCAAAGGTCAGTTCGCGGCGCGAGTAAAGTACGAAATTTGCTTCGGAGACCGAAGTCCACCGCTCTCTGACGTCCGCGTCGGCGATGCCGTGCTCGGCTGCCCAGGCTTCGACGGCGGCGCCAGCCGCGGATGCCTGGTCCATCAAGGTGTCGTCGAGGTCGAAGAGAACTGCCCGGAGCATGAGTTGACTCTTTCATGGCTACTCGGTTTCCGCGTGTCGGGCCCGCTACTTCACTGCAAAGAAAACCTGCACGTCATCAGACATGTATTCCATCATCACCGCGCCGCCATCGATCTGATCGGAAAGAACCTCAGACACAAGGTTGCCACTCACAGACTCTCCTTCAAGAACCTCCGGCGCCTCCGCGATAGGCGTCGGCGGAACAGCATCGCTCGTGCCGCCATTCATGAAGGTGTTGTCGAGAGATCCGTAGAACCTATATGCCATATCCGTCCAGAACCTGCCCGTTCCGCTGCCAAGGTATTTCGCGTTGACTGAAACGAGCACATACTGATGTCCATCTTTGGGAGGCTCATTGGCGGCATCGGCCTGTGCAATCAGATCGTTCGCGTCCGTATTGACCTCGACAACGGCGATCTCCCACGGTCCGACAGGAACTGCTTGACCCAGCGAGAACGGATCCTCTCTGGTGCCATCTCCAGAGGGCTCAGCAGGCTCAGTTTGAGTCGAAGGCGTGGTCGCGCCTTGAGTCGACGGCGTCGTCGTGCCAGCAGTGCCGGCATCGTCCGAAGAGCTACAACCAGCAATGCTGAACAGCATGACCGCAACCAACAGAATCAGTGTGAATTGCTTGCGCACGGCTACTCCTCCCAAAAAGGGCCTTACCCCTCAATCATAGCGCACCTGGCGGGTTGGGGTGATGGTTTCTCCACAGGCGAAACATCACACCCGATACCACCGTGCCAGCCGACCAATCGCGATATATTGTGCTCATGTCCATTCGCGTGGGAATCCCCGTTCGTCTTCTGTCGATTCTTCTGGTCGTTTTTCTTGGGTTCACTGCCTGCGCAAGTGACCCTGACGCGAAGAAGGAGCAGAGTTCCAGCGAGGTGCCACCCGCAGAGTCCAGCGAGGTGCCACCCGCAGAGTCCAGCGAGGAGCCGCGCGAGCCGGCGGATGCCTACCAGGACTTTGTGGCTGCCGTCGAGGACGACGACCTCGCGTCGTTCACGTCGATGTTGGCTCCGGGTTTTGCCGGTCTCGAGGCTGAGGGGGTCGGTTCGTGTGAGTACGGCGAGCCTGATGCCGACACTGTCTTCGCGTGTTTGAGTGCCGCGTCCGAGTCCGGGGAACTCAAACTGGCTCCCGAGCCGGAATGGACCATGACCATTCGAGACGGTCTGGGCCAGCAGTTCAGCGGGTCTGAGCTTGATGGTCAGGTGACTGACCTTCTTGACTCCCTGAGCGACGCTGTCGCAGAAGACGTCCAGGAGAACGACGTCCGTTCGACGGTTGCGCCCAAGGCACTCCAGGATGGAAGTGACCTGAACGTGCTGATGGTGCTCCTCGACGCCGAGTGGCGAATCGTCCTGATCGAGCAAGGCTGAGTCGCCCGGCGACCCCGCCTAATCGCTCCTGACGACATCGACCGAGATCTCCACCGCGACATCGTCTCCCCTGTTCTCCAGCCAGTGGAGCGTGTTCCGGTCTTCGGGCCAACCCATGCCCGGCCCGTACTCCGTGGCAACCCCGTCGCGATGGTCGGTGATCGTTCCCCGGAGCACGTAGACCGTCCCGGGTCTGCCCTTGTGGTCATGTATCGGGCCGAAAACACCGCCCGGCTCCATGGTCACCATTCGTGTACGCAGTTGCCACCCGTCCATGCCCGGCATCTCAGGGCCGAGAGCCACCGTCGACAGCAGCTCCACCACGACGCCCCTCGTCTCCGGCCCCACCTGCTCCTCACTCATGATCCCGTCCTCTCGATCAGATCGGTTTACCGTCGTGGGACCGCACGGGCGGCCAGTCAGGCGCTTCTCGGTGCGTACATGATGACCGCGACCCCGACGAGGCAGACGAGCGCTCCACCGACGTCGTAGCGATCGGGGCGAAACCCGTCGACCAGCGTCCCCCACACCAAGGATCCGGCGACGAAGACCCCGCCATAGGCGGCGAGGATACGTCCGAAGTTCGCGTCGGTCTGAAGAGTGGCGACGAACCCGTAGACCCCGAGTGCGATCACCCCGGCACCGATCCACAGCCACCCCCGATGTTCACGGATGCCCTGCCAGACCAGCCACGCTCCCCCGATCTCGGCCAGGGCTGCAGCCGCGAAGAGAATGAGCGAGCGAACGATCGTCATGGTCTGATCTTCGCACCGCACTTGCGGATTCGTCCCACGCGTCTGGCTCGTCGAGAGCGCTTCCTGGGTGCTGGAAGACGACTGGGGTGTGGCGAGAGCCACCCACCCGCGGGTGGCCGTTCGGTTCGATTGACCGACATCAGTAGATCGACGAAGGATGGTCATAGCGCATGTTCGCCGGGGACGGCGACGTGCGGAACATCGTTGGAGTGGCTCGGGGCCACGAACATCCACCATCCTCGATCGGAAGACTGAACGGCGTATCGGGCTCCTTGATAGTCGACTCTGATCGTGGTCATCGGGTCAGCGCGACCCCAGGCCACGCCCATGAACCCCGTCCAGAACGATCCCGTGTCATCGCAGTTCCCGCTGCTCACCTCAACCCAGCGCCCATCCAATCGCTGCTCGTACTGGTCGAGATCGATATCAGCGCCGTCGCCGTTCGTGTCGACCAAGGCCGCAGCAACTCCGTCGCGCGAAGCCGCTGCCAGCACCACCGCATACCGAGGGTCCCACCCACCCAGACCCAAGGCCGCTGTGTGGTCAAGGTCGGACATGCCGCCGAGTCTCGCATTGGCCAGGGCTCATAAAGTCCCGACATGTATGACGTGTTGACGGTTGACTTGAGCGAAGACGAGCCTTCGATGCTACTGAGTTCGTTTGGGCGAGCGACGTCTCGGGCCTGGGCTCGACAGCATTTTCACGTGGGGATTCTCAGATGTTGAAGGTGTCGCCATCTTGAGGTCCATCTAGCGGAAGTTGCTTGCTTCGCACCTTCGCATGCCGGGTCGCTCACTGTCCTAGGGAAGGTCAGACCACCGTTGAAAGGCACGTGGACGTAGCAGAACCAGTCCATGTCGAAGCCCTCGCTTGCGAGTGCCTCCATCACCTCGCGCTTCGCCTCGACGGCGTCGAGCAGGGCGGAGAGATGGTCCGGAGCAGTCCCTCCCCCAGGTGCTCGGTGGACAGACCCCACATTGATGCGCGATAGAGAACGCCTCTGCCAATCCGTGCCTCACCGGCCTCGTGCAAGTGCGTGGGGACTAGTCCTGTGCGAGTCGTGATTGCAGCCGCGGTCGAACTCCTGGGCTCAGCAGGCACGAGCCGATCCTTTCAGGGCACTCGGACCGCCACTTCGACGTCGTACGGGACAGAGCTGGTCAGCGAAACACGCCAATGAGGAGCACCACTGAGTGACGGGACCGCCCGGAAGGTCCGCGCGGCCGTGCCATTCCCGATGAGTCCGAACTCGGTTGCGCGCCAGTGGGAGCATCTGGGACTGTGGCCGATCATGAGACTGCTCCTGATCATCGGACCACCGGCTGTCGGCAAAATGTCCGTGGGCCGAGAGATCGCCGCACGCAGTGACTTCGGGCTGTTCCACAACCACCACACCATCGAGCCCCTGGTTGAGGTCTTCGGCTATGGCACTGCGCCATTCAATGTCTTGAACAAGGAATTTCGGCGGCGAGTGATAGAAGAGGCCGCTCGCAACAGTCTGGACTTGATCTTCACACTTGTATGGGATCTCCAAGACCCTGCTGACACGGCTTACGTTGAGCAGCTGGTTGCGCCTTATCATGAGGATGACGGCGAGATTTGGGTGCTTGAACTGATCGCTGACCTCGAGACGCGGCTAGGGCGCAACCGGGGTGAGAGTCGGTTGGCGGCCAAGCCGACCAAGCGAGATCTGGAATGGTCGGATGGCAACGTCCGCGACATGGAGGTCCATCAATTGAACACTGATCCGAATGGATCCGAACCGACTCCGGCCGACGGCTTCCTGAACTGTCATCTGCTTCTCCGCCTGGACACCACCAGTCTTGCTGCCGCCGAGGTCGCCGAAATCGCACTTGACTGGCTCAACCCAGCGGACGGGCCCTGATCCAATGAAGGCCCACGGCAGTATGTCGTTGTGCGGGGATAGGAGTTCTTGTGGCTGACGGTCCGGTTCTATTGTGGGACTTCGACGGTACGTTAGGTGCCCGGAACGGCAGATGGAGCACAGCAATTCAGGCTGCAGCGTCGGAAGCGGGATATCCCGACATCTCGTTGGAGAGGATTCGTTCAGGACTGAAAAGCGGATTCCCATGGCATACCCCCGAGGTTGGCCACACCTATCAGAGTGCCGACGATTGGTGGCATGACTTGTACCCAGTGATCGAGTCAGCAGCGCTGGGGGCTGGAGTTCGCGCTGCGGACGTGCACACCGTGGCGAGAGTAACTCGTCACCACTTTCTTGATCCCTCCACATGGCGACTGTACGACGATTCCATCAGCGCGCTCTCACTGGCGGAAGACCTTGGATGGCGCAATGCGATTTTGAGTAATCATGTCCCCGAATTGCAGGACATCATTGACGAACTCGACATCGCCGGTCTTTTCGAACGAATCTTTACTTCTGCGGTGGTCGGGTGGGAGAAGCCGAATCGAAGAGCGTTTGAGCACGCTCGTACCGAGCTCGGATCCCCACTCCAGTTGGCCATGATTGGTGACAGCCTGGTTGCAGATTTCGAAGGTGCTACGGCCTTGGGCTTGCCAGCAATCCACATTAAACGACAATTCGACGACGACCATGTGCTCTGCGATGCGGTACAGCGACTTACAGAACGCGTCATGGGCGGCCGGCAGCAATGCAAGCATCCGAGGTAGGTGCAGGCGACTTGGCAGGTCGGGCGGAACCCCGCCATAGCCGCCACGGATGTCTCGTGAGCTCGACCAGAGGAAGTGACGCTTGCCATGTCCAAAACCTTGGCTGACTACATCTGGTCGTACCTCGAAGACGATGAGGTGGCCTTGAGCCCGAGCGATTCAGTTGCGCTGTTCACTGACCTCGCGTGAGGCGCTGCCTTTTGGGGAGACCGTGCACGTCGTGTCTGACGCCGCTGAGGTGGTCTGGCCGGCTTCGCAGGCTGTGTCCAAGATGAGGGCCACATGGCGATAGTCCTCCATCGGCGTCCGCAGCTGCGCGTCAGGCACACTGCACGAGTGTCCGACCCGCTGCGCAACCTGCTCGCCGCGCCGCCCGACCTCCCGGTCGCCGCGGGTCTGCCCGCTCTCGTCGCGGCGCTTCGCACACGCGGAGTCGCGGTCGTCCAGGCACCGCCGGGCACCGGCAAGACGACCTTGGTCCCACCCGCGGTCGCCGGGGTCGTCACCGGACGCGTTGTCGTGACGCAGCCCAGCCGTATCGCAGCCCGCGCTGCTGCCCGTCGGCTGGCGCATCTGCTGGGCGAACCGGTGGGCGAGACGGTCGGATACTCCGTACGCGGAGACCGGCGCACCGGTCGACGTACCCGTGTCGAGATCGTCACGACCGGTCTGCTGCTCCGGCGGATCCAGCACGACCCTGAACTGGTCGGCGTCGGGGCCGTCGTACTCGACGAGGTGCACGAGCGGCACCTCGACGCCGATCTGACCCTGGCGCTGCTCATCGACGTACGAGCCAACCTGCGCGAGGACCTGTCCCTGGTGGCGATGTCGGCCACCGTCGAGGCCGAACGGACGGCCGCCCTGCTCGGGCGAGGTGCCGATCTCGACAGTCCCGATGACCCCGACGAGCTGCGGGCCGCTCCGGTGATCCGCGTTCCGGGTGCCCTGCACCCGGTCCAGACGCTCTGGTGCCCGCTGCCTGCGGGGATGCGCCGTACCGACGACCGGGGGATCACCCCGGCGTTTCACGACCATGTCGCAGCGACCGTACGTCGTGCGCTGGCCGGGCACGAGGGGGACGTTCTGGTCTTCGTGCCGGGTGTCGCGGAGGTCGAGGCAACCGTACGTCGCCTGGCCGGCGTGGACGCAGCCGTGCACGCCCTGCACGGACGGTTGTCCGGCGCCGAGCAGGATCGTGCGCTCAGCGAGGGCCCGCGTCGACGCGTGATCGTCGCCACCGCGGTCGCCGAGTCGTCGCTGACGGTCCCCGGGGTACGAATCGTGGTGGATGCCGGTTTCTCACGCGAGCCGCGCACCGATCACCGTCGCGGACTGGCTTCTCTGGTCACCGTCGCGGTGAGCCGAGCAGCGGCCGAGCAGCGGGCGGGACGAGCAGGGCGGCTGGGGCCGGGCACCGTACTGCGTTGTTGGTCCGAGGCGGATCACGCGCATCTGGCCGCTCACCCGGAGCCCGAGATCGCCACCGCCGACCTCACCGCCTTCGCCCTGGAGGTGGCCTGCTGGGGCAGCCACGACGTCCACGACCTGGCGCTGCTCGACCAGCCACCGGAGCACGCACTGTCGGCGGCCAAGGAGGTGCTGGCGGGTCTGGGCGCGATGACCGAGGACGGGAGAGCCACCCCGCGAGGCCGCGCGATCGCTGGCGTGCCGACCGATCCCAGGCTGGCGCGTGCCCTCATCGACGGAGCTGGTCTCGTCGGGGCCAAGCGGGCCGCAGAGGTGGTCGCAATACTGAGTGAGTACGTACGTGCTCCCGGCGGGGACCTGGTTGCTGCTCTCCGCTCGCTGCGCGCTGACCAGCGGGCAGGATCGTGGCGCCAACAGGTCACCCGACTGGAGGAGGTCGTCCAGAAGCACGGTGCCGCGAAGCAGGGCACCGCCGGCGACCGGAGAGGGGCGTCGGGGCACGCCCGAGCACTCACCGATGACGTGGCGGTGGGTCTGGTGGTGGCCCTGGCGCATCCGGATCGGATTGCACGCAAGCGCTCCGACACGTCGAGCTACCTGATGGCGTCCGGGACAGGCGCGGCGCTCGACTCGCGCAACCCGGGGCCGCTGGCCGGACTGGAGTGGCTCGCAGTCGGTGACGCGGAGCGGCGGCCCGGGCAACGTGAGGCCCGGATCCGCGCGGCGGCCCCCCTCACCGAGGACCTCGCGCTGGAGGCAGCGGGGCCACTGTGGACCGAAGTGGATGAGGTCACCTGGACCAGCGGGCGGGTGCTGGCTCGCCGACGGACGTTGCTGGGCGCGATCGAGCTCAGCTCGACCCGGCTCAGCGATCCACCCGCGCAGGCCGTGAGCGACGCGATCCGAGACGCGATTGCGAGCGAGGGGATCGCTCTTCTCGCGTGGACGGAGGCGGCCACGGCGCTGCGCGCCCGCCTCGACTTCCTCCACCGCGCGCTCGGTGACCCGTGGCCCGACGTGAGCGACGCAGCACTGACGCAGAACCTCGACTCCTGGCTCGGGCAGCAGTTGGCGCGGGTCCGCACGGCGGCGGACCTTCGTCGTATCGACGTGACTGCCGCTCTGCGAGCGATGGTGCCGTGGTCGCAGGCGGGCAGGCTCAACGACTTGGCACCCGAGCGCGTGGAAGTACCCAGCGGGTCAAGCGTACGAGTCGACTACTCCCACGATCAGCCGGTGCTCGCCGTGCGACTGCAGGAGGTCTTCGGCTGGACCGCAGCGCCGGTCCTGGCCGACGGCCGGGTCCCGCTCCTGCTGCACCTGCTCTCCCCCGCGAGACGCCCGGCCGCCATCACCGCAGACCTGGACTCCTTCTGGGACAACGGCTACCCCGGCGTGCGAGCTGACCTGCGCGGGCGCTATCCCAAGCACGCCTGGCCCGAGGATCCCCGCAACGCACCCGCCACTGCTCGGACGAACAGGCCCCGACGAAGCTGAGTGGCCCTCACTTGCGCGGGGCCGTTGCAGTGTCGCGTCGCGCCCGCTGACGAAAATTTTCGCCTGCGCTGCATCCAACGGTCGGCCCCGGACAGAGAACCTAATGATCGCAGCTTGCGATTTACTCGGAGAGGAAAAACCCATGAGAATGTTCCAACGTCTGGCACTCACCCTGACCCTCCCGCTCGCGGTGGTCGCGCCCACCGCTGCCGCCTCGGCATCCGCCAGCGAGCCATCGGGCACCCGCAGCCTGGCGGAGGTCCTGACGGCTGATGGCAACCAGTTCGACCACGACTGGTACGACTACGACATCGTGACCGAGGCTGTTCTGGCCGTCATCGCTGCGGACACGGACGGCAACAGCCCGGTCCGCCTGCTGGCCGACGGAAGCGTGCCGCTCACCGCCTTCCTCCCCAACGACCGTGCGTTCCAGGCGCTCGTCAAGGACCTCACCGGAAAGCGGGTGCGCGACGAAGCCGACGTGTTCTCCGCCGTAGCCGGGCTCGGGATCGACACGGTGGAGAACGTGCTGCTCTACCACGTCGTCCCCGGGGCCACCATCACCTCGCGTGACGCAGTCAAGGCCAACGGCGCTCAGCTCACGACGGCCCTCGGACCCACCATCGGCGTCCGGGTGCCCAACCGGTGGTTGCCGATCATCCAGCTGAACGATCAGGACCCCGACGACGTCGACCCCTTCATCAACCCCTTCGCCTTCGACATCAACCGCGGAAACGCCCAGATCGCGCACGGGATCACGTACGTCCTGCGCCCGACCGATCTCTGACCTGACCCAACACCTCGGACGGCCCGGCGCGAGAACCCCACCTCTCGCGTCGGGCCCCGTCAGGGCGGCGCCCCAGCGTGATGCTGCCTAAGCCTCGATCCACCGATGAGCACGGGCTGAACGGTCTCGGTCGCTGACTACGGTTTCTCGGGCGTGTGGGCGTGATTGTTCGGCTGGCCTCGCTGCCAGGTCGTTGGCCGATTTCTGGCTATAGCGGCCGCGTGAGAGGTGGCAGCCCCATCGTCTCTCTGGCGCAGTTGACGATCTCGAGCACGAACTGACCCTTGGCGGCGGTGTACCGGCCGTCCTCCCAGGCCCCAGCGAGCACCAGGTCGGTCTTGAGGATCCCATAGCGGTCGCGGTCGACCAGGTGCGCACGGAGCCAGGCGGAGAACAGTCGAACGTGAGCCTCCGTCCACTGGTCCGCGGCGAAGATATGAGCGATTGCCGCGCGTCTGCCGTCGACGAGAGGGAAACTGGCCGCATGGTCCCCCAACTCTCGTGGCACCGTCCACCCCGCCATGGTGAACGAGTCGACCGCATCGGTAAGGCGCACGCCTGCTGGGATCCTGATGGCCATATCGATCACCGGCTTGGCGGCCAGCCCGGGGACCGAAGTGGATCCGACGTGCTCGATCAACCAGTCCGGCCCGAGCCTCCCACCGAGATCAGCGGCGAGCGCATCGTATTGGTGGCTCCACTCGAGGTGAGCTGATACGAGCTTCGCAGACGGATAAAGGTCGGACCACGTCACGACGGGCAGCGTAAGTCGATCCACCGACATCGCCGGCGATCAGATGGTCACGCATCCTCGGCTGCTGATTCGAGTACGCGTGGATACTCACTCCGGGTCGGTTCGGTCCAGGCGTTATCAGGCTGCTCTGCGAAGCGCTCGCTCACGTCCCAGACCCTAGGACCAAAGGCGGCCGGCGCGAATGCGGCTCGTTCAACACATCGGGTCTCAACCTTGCGGGGAGTCCCAACCCCGCTGGGCGTACGTCTCCTTGTCAATCTCAGGGAACTCAGTGGTGTACAGACCCCACCCCTGGTGTGCGTAGTACAGGGTCATCGCCTCGAAGTGACTGTCCGCCTCGATCGTCCAGGTCAACCGTGCGTTCTTCGTGAGGTAGCTCCGTGCGCCGTCGCCCTCGGGACCCACCAAACAGAACGTGAGGTACGCGCATTCGTGCGAGTCGGGATCGTCCCACAGTTCATGAAGCACGCAGCGAGAGTACTTGTTTGAGAGCACCACCGGATTCGCGCTGGGCCGTGTATCAACACCCCATTCTCCGCTTCACCAGTACTCCTCAAATTCGGGCGTTCCAGCCAACAACACGTCAGCCCCGTTCGCGCAGATACCGCCCGAAGTGCGGCACTGTGAATGCGATCCGACCGCGCTCACCGGAGTAGACGAGCCCCTTCTTGAGCAGGGAGTCGCGCGCCGGGGACAACGACTGCGGCTTCTTGCCCAGTCGCTCCGCTACGTCAGAGCTCAGGACGGCGTCGCCCTCTGCTTCGTCCTGGCCGGCGGCGACGTCAGCCATGGCCATCAGGTAGTCGCGCTCCCCCGGCGTCGCCCGCTCGTAGCGCGAGCCGAAGAAGCCGACCGCCAACTCCGACTGTGCCTCGGGAGCTGCGACCGCGACATCGGCGGCGGTGATGGGTGAGCGGGGTGCGAGGTCCCACACGGCCTTGCCGTAGGCCTGAATGAAATAGGGGTAACCACCGGTGGCGTCGTACATCAACGCCAGAGCCGCGGGCTCGAAGGAGGTGTCCTCGTCCGCGGCGGGCGCCTCCAGCGCGCGGTCGGCGGCGTCGCGGGTCAGGCGGTCGATGCGCTGGTAGCGGAAGAGCCGCTCGCTGTAGGACTTGCTGGCCGAGAGCACGGCCGGCAGGTGGGGCAGTCCGGCACCGACGACGATTACCGGCAACCCAGACTGGCTCAGCTCGTGACAGGCCGCGCACAGCGCGGAGATGTCGTCGGGGCCGAGGTCCTGCATCTCGTCGATGAAGATGCCGATGCCCTTGCCGACGTCGGCGGCCAGCCCACCGAGGTCGGTGAAGAGCTCCACCAGGTCGATCTCGATGTCACCGGAGTCGGCCCGACCCCGGACGGCAGCGGCGTCGATCCCAGGGTTCCACTGGTCCTTCATCTTGGCGCCGACCCCCGCGTCGCGGTGGGCGAAGGACTTGATGACGCCGAGCACATGGTCCACCGAGTCCTCGTCGCCGTGCCCGAGCTCGCGTACGGCCTGGTGCAGGGCGCTGCTCAACGGTCGGCGCAGACCCAGGCCCGGGCGGGCCTCGAGCTTTCCGGTGCCCCACCCCTTGCGTACGGCCGCACCGCGCAGGGCGTTCAGCAGCACCGTCTTGCCGACGCCACGGAGTCCGGTGAGGACGAGGCTGCGCTCGGGGCGAGCCTTCGCGACGCGTTCGAGTACGACGTCGAACGCCGCGAGCTGCTCGTCACGACCGGCGAGCTCGGGAGGGCGCTGGCCGGCGCCGGGGGCGTACGGGTTGCGTATCGGATCCACGATCGGAGGATATCGGCGTGTCTAGGGTTTGCCTTAGATTACCGGATAGTCCGCGAGTCGCAATCACCGGTTACCCGGTGACTGATGAGGTTATCGACCGTTGCAACGGTCGATAACCCGCGCGATCACCGGGTACCCGGTAATTGCCACCGACACCGCAGGGGCCACCAGATGCCTAGACTCGGATCGTGCCCGAGTTGCCGGAGGTCGAAGCCCTCGTCCAGGACCTGCGCGCCCGCCTGACCGGGCGGGCCATCACCCGCGTCGATCTCGCCGCCTTCAACGCGCTCAAGACCTTCGATCCGCCGCTGGCCGCGCTGCACGGCACCTTGGTCGAAGACGTACGCCGTCACGGCAAGTGGCTCGACATCGACGCGAGCGGCGTCCATCTCGTCCTGCACCTGGCCCGTGCTGGGTGGGTGCGCTGGCGTGAGGAGGCTCCGGAGTTGCCGGCCCGGCCGAACAGCAAGAACCCCTTGGCGGCCCGGGTCGTGATCGACGACGAGTCCTGTCTCGACATCACCGAGGCCGGGACCAAGAAGAGCCTGGCCATCCATGTGGTCCGCGACCCCCAGGAGGTCGAGGGCATTGCCCGGCTAGGACCCGATCCGTTGGCGGACGGGTTCACCATCGAGGCCCTCCACGACATCCTTCAGAGCGAGGGGCGCAAGCAGATCAAGGGAGTGCTCCGCCACCAGGGCACTGTTGCCGGGATCGGCAACGCCTATTCGGACGAGATCCTGCACGCGGCGCGGATGTCTCCCTACAGGCCGGCCAACGCTCTGGCCGACGAAGAGGTGACGATCCTCCACACTGCGATCCGTACGACCCTCGCCGATGCGGTGGAGCGCTCACGCGGCATGGCCGCCAGCGAGCTCAAGGGCGAGAAGAAGAACAACCTCGCGGTCCACGGCCGCGCCGGGCAACAGTGCCCGGTGTGCGGTGACGTGGTCCGCGAGGTGTCCTTTGCTGATTCGAGTCTGCAGTACTGCCCGACGTGTCAGACCGGGGGCAAGACGCTGGCAGACCGGCGGATGTCGAAGCTGCTGAAATAGGTCAACGTCCGACAACCAGATCGAGAACGATCAGCGCGAGTCGTCGTCCTCGGGAGTCTCGGACTCCGGGGCTTCCGCCGGCGGGACCTCGGACAGGTCAGGCGCCTCGGGGTCGCCCATCATCGAGCCACAGGTCTCGGTGGCGTACTCGGCGTAGGCCTGGGCGTTCTTCTCGTCGTCCTTGGACATGTCCTCCTCCAGTGCGCTCATGTCCGGCGACTTGAGGTCCTTCTCCGTGACGTCGGCAGCCTGCTCGAGCATCGTCTCGAATCCGGCGCGCGCGTCCTTGGAGATGCCCTTCGGGGTGCCGACCTTCTCCATCCGCTTGCCCCACGAGTGCATGGCGTCGGCCATGTCCTTCTCGTTCGGCACCGCGGCCGAGGGGTTGTTGACGTCGACCTTGATGTCGTCCATCAGGCTGTTCTGCGCCTTGCAGTAGTCCTTCTCGCTGGCGTCGGCGGGGGCACCACTGGCGCCACCGCAGGCTGCCGTCATGGCACCGACGAGCAGCGTGACGCTGGCAAGGCTGAGGCGGGTTCGAGTGTTCATGAGTGGTCCCTTTCGACGGACGAAAACGTCTTGGCGTGTGCAGGCATACGGCCCGAGCCCTGCATACCCTGCTGGACGGCACGCTAATCGTCCAAAATCCACCGCTCTGGCGCCGGGGTCCCGCGGCAGTGCGCCAGCGCACCGAGGTAGTTGGCGCGGGGCAACCGGACCACTCCCAGCGAGGCCAGGTGGGGCGTCTGCCACTGCACGTCGAGCACGCGGGAGTCGGCATGTTCGTCGCGAAGGATCTCCACCAGTCCCATGAGCGCGACCTTGGAGGCGTCGGTGACGCGGTGGAACATCGACTCGCCCGCGAACAGCCCACCGATGCTGACGCCGTACAGCCCGCCGGCGAGCACACCGTCGCGGTAGACCTCCACCGAGTGGGCCCATCCGAGGCGATGCAGCCGGGAATAGGCGCGAGCGATGGCGGGCGTGATCCAACCGTCGGGACGGTCGCTGCGCCCACATTCGGCGACGACCTCGTCGAACGCGGTGTCGACCCGGATCTCGAAGTCCCGCGCCGAGCGGCGCAGCGACCGCGAGACGCGCAGCCCGTCCAGCGGGAGGACCCCCCGCTCCACCGGCGAGAACCAGCCCAGTTCCTCCGACTCCATCATGATCGGCATCGGAAAGAGCCCCGCCCGGTAGGCCGCGAGCAACGTGCCGGGCTCGAGGTCCGCGCCCAGCGCCACCAGGTCGTCCTCGGGGTCCCAGGTGTGCGGTGAGGGAAAACCCCACGGCGTGGGATCAGGCACAATCGGGGGAGGCGACACGCGCCCACGCTAGTCGCACCCCAAGACAACTTTTGTCCATCTGGTCGCGTCTGACTCGACATCGAGCAGCATCACCACCGTCCAGGAGGACACCCCATGTACCGGACCGCACTCGCAGCCGCGATCGGCCTCGCCCTGTCACTGCTGATCAGCACCCCCACCGGGGCCCAGACGGTGACCCAGACAGTGACCCAGACCGCGCTGTCCGGTGAGACCTGCGACGGTCACCCCGCGACCATCGTCGCTCAGCCGTCCACCTCGAAGTACAAGCTGTCGACCACCATCGGTACCCCCGGCGACGACGTCATCGTCGGCACCGAGGGCGACGACATCATCGACGGGGGCGACGGCAACGACATCATCTGTGCCCTGCTCGGGAGGGACGTGATTCGCGGGGGCGCCGGCAACGACCGGCTCTTCGGCGGACTGGACGGCACGCCCACCGACGACTTCTTCGGTGACCGCATCGAGCCCGGCCCGGGCGACGACTACATCGACCTCGGCCACGACCCGGAGGGCGAGGACGTGGGGTACTACGACCGGAACTTCTGGGACCAGGTCTCCTACCGTGACGCGGCCGGACCGGTCACGGTGACGCTGGGGACCGACACCACGTTCGGCACCGCCACGGGGGACGGCACCGACACCATCGCCCCGATCGTCTTCGGCGGCGGCATCGAGGGTTCGGCTTTCGCGGACCACCTCACCGGCACCGACAAGGAGGACTGGATCGCCGGCGGCGGTGGGGACGACGTCATCGAGGGCCTCGGCGGAGACGACCTCATCGACGCCGACCGTGAGAGCAACTACGCGCGCTGGCGCGACGAGAGCCCGGGCAACGACATCGTCAACGGCGGCGCCGGTGACGACGAGATCCATGCAGGGTTCGGGGCCGACGTCATCCACGGCGATGACGGCGACGACATCATCTCGGTGCTGCGCGGACACCGGGCCCAGGCGTTCGGAGATGCCGGTGAGGACTACGTGGGCGGGTTGACCGGCTTCCGCGTCCCCCTCGGGAGAACGACGTTCGACGGAGGCCAGGGCGATGACACGTTCTCCATGAGGATGAAGTCCGCCCGCGACCGTGTCACGGTCAAGGGCGGCGAAGGCAGTGACCTGGTGGACTACACGTTGTACAGCCGGGTCGCACCCGCCAGGAGCGGTGTGGTGATCGACGCACCGGCCGGCACCTTCCGAGCCGCAGGACGCCGTCTGGTGCTCTTCTCCGACGTCGAGCGCCACGCGGTCTTCGGGTACGGATACGGCGAGCACGAGTCGCTCACCTGGTACGGCACCGCCGCCGCAGACAGCTTGCACGTGGACTCGTTCGAGGGCCCGGTGCGTGCCTACGGCCGTGGCGGTGACGACATCATCGTCACCAGCAGCGGCAACGATCTCCTCGACGGCGGCCCGGGCCGCGACACCCTCAAGGCACGGGGTGGGCGCGACCGGTGTCTCAATGGTGAGAAGCTCAAATCCTGTGAACGGCGTCGCTGAGGCTCCCGTACAGTTCAAATATGGGGATCAAGCGCACGGTCGGGCTGCAACTGGCCCCGAAGCTCGCGCAACTGGCGCCCGGACTGACCTCACAGTTCGTCCGTGAGGCGCTCCGACGCGCGATCGAAGGGGTCGGACCCCTGGCGCCTGCCGCGCGTGCGGCCGACGAACAACTCGCCGAGCAGCGCGGCGACACCGAACGGGCGATCCACGAGGTCATCGAGAACAACGTCCGACTGGCCGGCGCACAGGGCTTCGTCACCAACGTCGGCGGGCTGGTCACGATGGCCGTCATGATCCCTGCGAACGTCACCGGGCTGGCGCTCATCCAGTGCCGGATGGTCGCCGGGATCGCGCACCTGCGTGGCTACGACCTCACTGACCCCAGGGTGCGCAACGCGATCATGGCGGTCCTCCTGGGCGAGGAACAGGTCGACACCCTGATCAGGAAACGCACGCTGGCGGCCACGCCCATGGCCCTGGCCACCGCACCGGCCAACGACCCGCAACTGGCAGCGGCCATCTCCAGTGTCGTGGCCAACGACATGCTCGCCAAGGTGGCCGGCAAACGTCTTGCCACCACGGTCGGTCGCCGGGTGCCTGTGGTGGGCGGCGTGGTGGGCGCCGGTGCCGACGGTTTCGCGACGTGGAAGGTCGGGCGTTATGCCGACCGGGAGTTGCTGCCCCGCCCGCGTCGATAGGCGCTCAACGCCAGGCGGCCGACAGCGCCTTCCTCGAGAGCGGTGACCGCCCTGCGGCGAAGCCTGGACGCAGTCGTCTCCCGCACCCGGTCACGCTCTGCGTGCGCCTCCCGCAACTCGGCATGGAGGCTCTCCTCCACTGCACGCAACCGGGCCGCCTCGACCAGCAGCGCGCTGATCGCGTCGAGGGCCGGCGGCAGCAGTTGCTTCGCCGTCACGGTGTCCGGATCGACGAACGCCCCAGGATCAGTGCCCACGAGATCGTCCAGGTCGCCCACCACGTCATAGCCGCGAGCGCGGAGTTCGCTCCCCCACGCCCGGGTCAGGTCCTGGGCCCATCTGTGGTCGTCGGGTGAGAGTCCCAGGCGGGCCGACGCGGCCCGGTGGGACAGGGTCTGGTGCGCCAGGACCTCCCGCACCAGGGGGCGGTAGTCGGGCGGCGCCATGATCGAGGTGACGCGCTCGTTGACGGTGCGCAGCAGCGAGGTCTCCGACACCCCCAGGGACGGGTTCTCCCGCTCGGCCGTCAGGTCGAGGGGCAGTCCGTCGAGACCGAAGGTGCTGGAGAAGCGGCTCCACAACTCACCCCGGTCCGAGCCCGGCGGCGGCACGGTGACGAGGTGGACGTGCTCGGGTGGCAGGGCCGATCCCCACCGGTCGAGGATGTCGGGGATCTCCTGCACGGCCCAGAACCAGGAGCCGATCTTGGAGTCGCGGCCCTCGTCACGGATGGTGTCGAGGAAGCGGGCGTAGGTGATGTGGCTCCGGTGCTTGACGTTCTCCTGCCACTCGGCCGGGATCTGTCGGACCAGGTCGCGCGCCGACACGACCAGATGGATCTCTGCGTCGCCCAGCGAGGCCAGTGCCCGCTCGACCTGGCTCGGAGTGGCTCGGGCAAGGATCTCGTGACTGATGACCGAGGTGCCGTGCCAAGCACGCACCTGCTCCGCGAGGCGGTCCCACGCACCGACGGCTTCGATCTCCAGCCCGCCCCACGGCAGCGTCATCAGGTCGAGAGCGGCAAGGAAGTGGGCGTCGAACCGGTCAGCGGCATAGAGGATATCGTGGCGGCGGAGCACCCGCTGGTTGCGGAAGAGCACGTCCTGGAGATAGGACGTGCCGGTCTTGGGGCACCCCACGTGCAGCAGGACCTTCGTACTCACCGCTCGGTCCGCCTCTCACTCGTGCGCCAGTTCGGGTCGACCAGCATTGCGACGGCCAGATCGAGCACCTGCTCGTCGCCGGTGCCCGGACCGCCGACCGGGACCGGGCGGAGGTGCCGCGGCGCAAGGTCGGCGAGGTCGCCGACGACAGAGTATCCAGCGCGGCTCAGGTCTCGGGACAGGCGAGTAGCCGATGCCTCCACCCACGCCTGCTCGTCCGGCGGTACGGCCACCGGCGCGGCAGTGCCGACCGGCATCCGGGCCTGGAGCGTACGCATCAGGTCGGGGCGTTCGTGGGCAGGCACCTTGAGCCCGACCACAGCAGCGATTCGTCGGGCGAGCTCGGCCTGGTCGGCGCCGGGGACGTGCAGGGCCGGGAGCCGACGTACGCCGAGTTGCCGCGGCAGGCGGTCGAGGTCGGTCACGATGCGGACGAACGGCCCCCGACCACCCCAGCGCCGGGCGCACTCGCCGAGATCGGCCCGGGCGGGCAGCTGGTCCCGCTCGTGCCAGTAGCGCAACCACTGGGCCCACGGCTTGGTGCCGTGTTCGAAGCACCGCTGCGTCCACGTGTGCGCCAGTAGTTCGTCGAGAGGACCTGCCGCGACCACGATGAGCGGACGTCTGCCGCCCTGCGGTCGACCACGCGCCGCGAGGTCCTCGCGGATGGGGGCCACCACGAGCGGGTCACCGACCAGCCGGTAGCGACGACGCCACCGACGCGGCGCGCTGGTGCGCAACAGATCGGGACCGAGGGCGACCAGGTCCTCGGCCAGCAGCACGCTGGCCACCCGCACCAGTTCGTACGGTCGAAGGGTCGCCGGGTCGACCGGTGCGGGGCCGTAGACGTGTTCGGTGACGCCGAGGAGAGGGAGGTCGGCCTTGCCGCGACCGGCCGCAGCGGCCCGTACGACCCGGTCGGCCAGTTCGGTGTCGACGCCGCGTGGGGGCGCCGCAAGATTGATCCGTCGCAGCAACTCGAGCTGCTGCGCGCCGGGGAGCACCCGTGCGGACGGCGCTGCCGCAGCGGTCCACTCCAGCCACGGGGTCGTACCGCCGGCGCGCAGGTGGGCGACCCATCCCCACGCGCGACCCGGCGCGTCGGTCGAACTCAACGCTCTCGCAACCGACGAGCCGTGCTCCGCACCCGATGGGCCAGACTCTCGTCGCTCGCGCGACTCGCTGCCTCGCGCGTCATGACCGTCAGGGCGTCCAGGGCCGCGCCCAGCTCGAGCTTGGCGCGCACCCGGTCCGGGTCGCGCCAGTCCTCGCCCTCGGCCGGACGGCGCGGACGCAGGTCTTCCACGTCGCCGATCACATCGACGCCGTGCTCCTTGATCCAGTCGATCCACCGGTCGGACTGCTGCTCGGCCCAGTCATAGCGGTCAGGAGGGAGCCGTACGGGCGACGACTTGCGCGAGACCAGCACCTCCTGGGCGAGGAGTTCGCGGACCAGCCCGTCATAGACCGGCTCGCGCCACACCCCGAGCTCGAGGCGACGGTTGAGCTTGCGCAGCATGGACGTCTCGGCGAGGCCGAGCGAGCGGTTGTCCCGTTCGGAGTCGAGAGGGGCCCACTCCGGGTCGATCCCGAACGCCCGGCAGAAACGCAGCCAGAGCTCGTTGCCGGTCGGACCCCGGTCGTGCGGCACGGTGACGACATGGATCCGCTCAGGAGGCAGCTTGGCGCCCCAGTTGTGCAGGACGGAGGGCAGATCCATCGCGTGGTAGAACCAGGTCTGTCCACGCTCCACCTTGGTGAGGAACCGCGCAAAGGGCCACTTGCGGCCCTGCTTGATCGACTCCTGCCACGCGGCGGGGAGCTGACGCCCCAGATCCCGGGCGGAATAGACGATGTGGATCTCGCTGTCCGCGAGGTCGTTGAGCGCGCGCGCGATCTTGTCGGGCTTGGCCGCGGCGAGGATCTCGTGGCTGATCACGGCATTGCCGTCGCCACGGCGGACGCGTTTGACCATCGCGTCCCAGGCACCGTGCGCGTGTCCGGAAGCCCCGCCCCAGTCCTGGTCGAGCAGGTCGAGCGCGGCGCGGAAGTGGAAGACGTCCGTGTCGACGAACCGGTTCTGCGAGGGGATCACGACGCCATGGCGGGCCAGCGACGCCGCGTTGAGCATCAACCGGTCCTGGAGGTAGGTCGTCCCGGTCTTGGGGGCGCCGATGTGGAGATGGACGACGCGGCTCATGGGCGGAGTCTAGAGCTTGTCCTGCACAGAGCCGGGGACGGAGCCTGACATGGAGCCGCCGAGGGCGCGTACGACCGCGCTGGGGCTGGGTCGCCCCAGCTGCTCGGCCATCCACACGCTGGTCGC
The DNA here is from genome assembly GCA_038242265.1 of Propionibacteriales bacterium. Classification (GTDB taxonomy): domain Bacteria; phylum Actinomycetota; class Actinomycetes; order Propionibacteriales; family Nocardioidaceae; genus Nocardioides. The sequence goes on along the minus strand of JBBSSH010000026.1, from coordinate 25,011 downwards.
CACCACAGCGTCCAGGTCGACGCCGTGGTCGATGCCCAGCCCGGTCAGCATCCACACCAGGTCCTCGGTGGCGAGGTTGCCGGTGGCGCTCCTGGCATAGGGACAGCCGCCGAGACCGCCAGCGCTGGCATCGAAGGTCGTGATGCCCTCCTGCAGCGCGGAGAACGTATTGGCCAGCGCCTGGCCGTAGGTGTCATGGAAGTGCATCGCGAGCCGGTCGGTGCCGATCCCGGCGGCGACGAAGGCAGCCACCAGGTCCTTGACATGGCCGGGCGTCGCGACGCCGATGGTGTCGCCCAGCGATAGCTGGCCGGCACCCATCTCGAGCAGGCGTACGCCCGCGGTGACGACCTGTTCGATCGGCACGGCGCCCTCCCAGGGGTCGCCGAAGCACATGGAGACATAGGCGCGGACGTCCATGCCCGCCGCGCGGGCCCGGGTCACGGTCGGCTCGAACATCGCGAACTGCTCGTCGAAGGTGCGGTTGAGGTTCTTGCTCGCAAAGGTCTCGGTGGCGCTGCCGAAGATGGCGATGTGCTCGAGGCCCAGCTCCAGCGCCCGATCCAGGCCGCGCTCGTTGGGCACGAGCACCGGCAGGTGGCGTCCCTCCGCACCCAGGTCGGCCATCAACTCGGCGGCGTCAGCCAGTTGGGGAACCCATTTCGGGTGGACGAAGCTGGTGGCCTCCACAATCGGGAGCCCGGCGGCGACGAGTCGCCGGATGAAGGCAGCCTTGACCTCGACCGGGACGATCGACTTCTCGTTCTGCAGTCCGTCGCGCGGACCCACCTCGTAGATCGTCACCTGCGCCGGCAGGCCGTCGGCGGGCGCGACCATGGGGAGCGAGATTTCAGGCATCTTCTGCTCCGTCCGCCGGCTCCACCACGAAGACGGCGGCGCCGAGCTTGACGAGGTCGCCGGCGGCGGCACCCACGGTGGTCACCGTGCCGGCGAAGGGCGCCTTGAGCGCGAGCTCCATCTTCATCGCCTCCATGATCCCCAGCGTCTCACCCTCGACCACGCGCTGGCCCTCGGTGACGTTGACGGCCAGGACGGTGCCGGGCATCGGCGCCAGCAGGGTGCCGTCGCCCGCGACCGCGCCCTGGTCGGCGAACGGGTCCGAACGCCGCCACATCCATCGTTGTCCGCGATGGGAGACGTCGACGAAGCCCGCCTGCACGTTGACCACGGCATGCTCGGCGTGTCCGTCAACGATGAGATGGACGGTGTGGTCTTCGACCGAGGCCATCCGCACCTCGTGCTCACCCACCCGGGCGCGGTGCCGGTCGACGACGATGAGGTCCTCACCCAGGGTGACGGTGTCGGGGGCCGGGTCGCCGCCCGACCGCCAGCCGTCGGACTGCCAGGGTCCCGAGGTGTTGCTGGTGTCCAGCAGCACCTGGGTCCACGCACCGAACAGTTCGGCGAGCTCTCCACTCGGCATGGGCACCTCGTGGTGGTCGAGCCAGGAGGTGTTGATCGTGGTGTCGCGGAACTCCTGCGACGCGACCAACGTACGCAGGAAGCCGGTGTTGGTGGTGAGCCCGAGGATCGCAGTGGCATCCAGCGCAGCGACCAGGCCGACGCGGGCGGCCTCCCGGTCCGAGCCCCACACGATGACCTTGCCGAGCATCGGGTCGTAGGACGTGCTGACCTCTTGTCCGGATTGCAGGGCGTGGTCGACGCGCACCCGCACTGCGCCGTCGTTGCTCGACTGCGGCCACCGCACCACGGACGTCGTGCCCGCCTGCGGGAGGAAGCCGTGGAAGGAGTCCTCGGCGTAGACCCGCGCCTCGATCGCGTGGCCTTCCAACGTCACGGCAGCCTGCTCGAAGGGCAACGACTCACCGGCGGCCACCAGCAACTGGATCTCGACGAGGTCGACGCGCTCGCCGTGCACCCGAACGACCTCCTCGGTCACCGGGTGCTCGACCTGCAGGCGGGTGTTCATCTCCAGGAAATAGAATTCACCGGTCGCGTTGTCGAGCAGGAACTCCACCGTGCCGGCGTTGGTGTAGGACACCTGCGCGGCCAGCGCCACGGCGGAGGCAGTGATGGCGTCGCGCTGCTCGTGGCTGATGGTGGGCGCGGGCGCCTCCTCCAACACCTTCTGGTGGCGGCGCTGGGTGGAGCAGTCGCGTTCGAAGAAGTGGAGCACGTGGCCGTGGGCATCGCCCATCACCTGCACCTCGATGTGACGCCCGGACTCGACGTACTTCTCGATCAGGAGGGTGTCGTCGCCGAACGCGCTGGCGGCCTCACGCGCAGCTGCGGCCTTGGCCTCGGCCAGGTCAGCGGCGGCGTGCACCACCCGCATGCCCTTGCCCCCACCACCGGCGGCGGCCTTGACGAGCACGGGATAGGTGAACGACGCAGGGTCGTCGTCGAGGCCGTACGACGGCACCACCGGCACACCAGCCGCCACGGCGATCTCACGCGCGGCATCCTTGCGGCCCATCGCGTCCATCACGTCGGCGCTCGGGCCCACCAGCACCACGCCAGCCTCGGCGAGGGCCCGCGCGAACGGCGCGCGCTCGGACAGGAAGCCATAGCCGGGGTGGACGTAGCCCGCACCCGACTCGAGCGCCGCAGCCACGACTGCGTCGATGTCGAGATAGGAGGCGACCTGCACGGCCCGGTCGGCCTGCCGTACGTGCTGGGCGTCAGCGTCGAGGTCGGTATGGATGGCGACGGTGCGCCACCCCAGACGTCGGGCCGTACGCATCACGCGCAGGGCGATCTCGCCACGGTTGGCAATCAGAAGAGTCTGCACGTCCATCACATCCTGAAGATTCCGTAGGAGGGCTCGGGGATCGGCACGTGCGACGTCGCCGCCAGCGCCATGCCGAGGACGCGGCGGGTGTCGGCCGGGTCGATGATCCCGTCGTCCCACAGCCGCGCAGTGGCGTAGTAGGGCGAGCCCTGGGTCTCGTACTGGTCGCGGAGCGGCGCCTTGAACGACTCCTCGTCCTCGGCCGACCACTCGCCGCCCTTGGCCTCGATGCCGTCGCGCTTCACCGTGGCCAACACGCCGGCGGCCTGCTCGCCGCCCATCACCGAGATGCGGGCGTTGGGCCACATCCACATGAAACGCGGGTCGTAGGCCCGACCGCACATGCCGTAGTTGCCGGCACCGAACGAGCCACCGATCACGACGGTGAACTTGGGCACCACGCTGCAGGCGACCGCGGTGACCAGCTTGGCGCCGTCGCGGGCAATGCCCTTGTTCTCGTATTCGCGACCGACCATGAAGCCGGTGATGTTCTGCAGGAAGACCAGCGGGATCTTGCGCTGGTTGCACAACTCGATGAAGTGCGCTCCCTTGAGCGCCGACTCGCTGAACAGGATGCCGTTGTTGGCCACGATGCCGACCTCGTGGCCGAAGATGCGCGCGAATCCGCACACCAGGGTGTCGCCGTAGAGCCGCTTGAACTCGTGGAAGCGGCTGCCGTCCACGACCCGGCGGATGACCTCACGCACGTCGTAGGGAGTGCGGGTGTCGGTGGGCACCACGTCGTAGAGCGACTCGGCCGACTCGTGCGGCTCTTCAATCTCACCCACCGGTGCAGGGCGTGCCGAGACCTGCGGGGGCAGCGTCTCGATCACGCTGCGCACGATGGCCAGCGCGTGCGCGTCGTCATCGGCGAGGTGGTCGACCACCCCCGACGTACGGGCATGGACGTCGCCGCCGCCCAGGTCCTCGGCCGTGACGATCTCGCCGGTCGCGGCCTTCACCAGCGGCGGTCCGCCGAGGAAGATGGTGCCCTGGTCGCGCACGATGACGGTCTCGTCCGACATCGCCGGGACGTACGCGCCACCGGCCGTGCAGGAGCCCATCACGCTGGCGATCTGGGGGATCCCCCGCGCGGAGAGGTTGGCCTGGTTGAAGAAGATCCGGCCGAAGTGCTCACGGTCGGGGAAGACCTCGTCCTGCAGCGGCAGGAACGCGCCGCCGGAGTCGACGAGGTAGATGCAGGGCAGGTTGTTCTCCGCCGCGATGCTCTGGGCGCGCAGGTGCTTCTTGACCGTCATGGGGTAGTAGGTGCCGCCCTTGACGGTGGCGTCGTTGGCGACGATCACGCACTCCCGGCCCGCGACGCGCCCGATGCCGGTCACGACACCGGCCGAGGGGACGGCGTAGTCATTCCCACCCTGGCTGCCGTCCTCCTTGCTGCCCGCGTACATCCCCAAGGCGGCCAGTGGGCTCAACTCCAGGAACGGGCTGCCGGGGTCGAGCAGCCGGTCGACCCGGTCGCGCACCAGCAACTTGCCGCGACCGGTGTGCTTGGCACGGGCACTCTCCGACCCACCTTGACGAGCCCGGGCGAGCCTGGCCCGCAGATCGTCGACGAGGTCACGCATGGTGGGCAGGGACGAACTCATCTCGGACACTCCCTCAGGTTAGCGATCGTTAACCTCGCCCGTCCAGTGGGAAGGCGCCGGTCAACGTCGTGCCACGGCCCGGTGCCGAGTCGAGCGAGATCGTTCCACCTGCCGCCGCCGCGCGCGCCTCCATGCCGAGCAGCCCTCCTGGGAGCGTTCCCGGCAGCCCTCCCGGCAGGCCTCCTGCCTTCAACCGTCCTGGCTGGAAACCGTGCCCGTTGTCGCTGACGGTGAAGGAAAGCAGTGAGTTGCCGCGCACGGTGATCCGCACCTCCGTGCACCCGGAGTGCTTGGCAGCGTTGGTGAGCGCCTCCAGGATGCAGAAGTACGCCGCCACCTCCACCTGCTGACAGGGCCGGTCGAACTCCTCGGTGTCCAGGGTCACCGGCACCGCCGAGCGTCGGGAGGCGGACTGGAGAGCAGCCACCAGGCCGCGTTCGGTGAGCAACGGCGGATAGATCCCGCGGGCCAGCTCGCGCAACTCCGTCAGCACCGCACGGTTGTCCTCGGCCAGTTGGCTCATCAGGACGCTGGCGTTCTCGGCTCGTCCCGCGATGATCTCCTTGCGGGCCCGCTCGATCGTGACGCTCATCGCCAGCAATCGTTGCTGGGCACCGTCGTGGAGGTCGCGCTCGAGGCTGCGGCGTGCCGCGTCGGCCACGGCCACGACGCGCGTGCGTGATTCCCGCAGTTGCTCCGACTGGGCAAGCAGGCGCCTGTTGGCGTCGCTCACCAGGAAGATGAGCACCAGGAAACCGGCCGGCAGTGACGTCGCGATCACCACGGCATTGATCTGCCACGAGACGTTGACCTCGTTGACGCGACGCCATTCCGACAGCGCCGCCAAGGCAGCACTCCCGAGCACGGCGTTGAGCATCAACGCATAGAGCCACGGCCGGGTGAGGTAGGGGAAGCCCACCAGGAGCGGAATGAGCATCACGATGGCGGTCAGGGCAATGAGGTTGGGCGTGCTCCAGGTCGCGCCCACGGCGAACGCCACGGCCGACGCGGTGAGCGCCAGGATGCAGGCCGCGTTGCCGAACCTTCGCGTCAGAGGGGCCGCGACGAAGAGGACGGCAAGTGAGATCGCCATGGCGATCAGGTCGACCACGACCGCGTGGTGGCGGAACCCCAAGGCATAGGCAGTGCCCAGGCCTACGAAGCCGGCCGTCAACAGGACGAAGTTGAGGCGCATCAACCGCGACAGGTCGGGAGCGGCTCCCTCCCACGTGGGGATCAGTCGACCTGCCAGCGCTGGCGCGAGCGCGGTCATGGACGACGTTGGGCGAGCCCGCCCACACCGGCTTCGCTGAGGAAGACCAACGTGGCAGCAACCCGTCGGTGGAAGGGTGCATCCACCGGCAGGTCGAGCTTGGTGAAGATCGAGTTGATGTGCTTCTCGACGGCGCGGGCGGTCACGAAGAGTTCGGCAGCGATCGCACCATTGGTCATCCCGCGCGCCACCATCGCGAGGACCTGTAGCTCTCGAGGAGTCAACCGGTCCAGCGTCGAGTCACTGCGGCGGGTGCCGGTGGCAACCAGCGCGTCCACCACGAGCTGGTCGATCACCGAACCCCCGGCCGCCACGATGTGCAGCGCCTCGACCAACTCGTCGATGTCGGCCACCCGCTCCTTGAGGAGGTAGCCACGGCCTTCGCTGCCCTCGTGCACCAGGTCCAGGGCGTATTCGACGTCGGAATACTGCGTGAGCGCCACCACGGCAATGTCCGGATGCGTCAGGCGGAGTTGGGCCGCGGCACGGATGCCTTCGTCGGTGAAGTCGGGTGGCATCCGGATGTCGGTGAGGACGATGTCGGGACGGTGCTGGTCCACCGCCGCCAGCAGCTCGGGCAGGCTGGTTGCGGTGGCCACGACGTCGATGTCGTCGTACGCCTCCAGCAGGGCGAGCACCCCGGCCCGGAGGAGGTCACCGTCCTCGGCCAGCACGAGTCGGAGGTACGGCATGGTGGCAGCGTAGCCACGTTCGGGCGGGCGATCGGTAAAGCAGGCACCACTGAATGCGCATCCGCATCACCAGGGTCAGGGATGTGGCGCGCGAGGAGAGAGTGGTGCTGGCACGAGTGACACGACCGCGCTCCCCGACCGAGGATTCTCCTGACGTGATGTATGCGTCATGGGGGAGCAGTGGGCCGCCACCGGGGGGTGCGGCCCACTGCTGCAAATTTGACCGGGCATCTCGCCCGGACCGCGTTCGTCGCACAGAGGGTTAGCAACCACTAACCTCGATCCCGTGACCCCCCGTCGGCAGCAGATCCTCGACATCGCTGCGGAGCTGTTCGCGGCGCGTGGTTTCCACGGAGTCTCGGTGGCTGACCTGGGCGCTGCCTGCGGCATTTCCGGGCCCGCCCTCTACAAGCACTTCCCGGCCAAGGACGCCCTGCTCGCCGAAATGCTGATCTCGATCAGCCAGACGTTGCTGGACGAAGGGCGCGACCGGGTGGGTCTGGCCGACTCACCCGCAGCCGCCGTCGCGGGTCTGGTGGAGTGGCACATCGAGTTCGCCCTCTCGCACCCCGCACTGATCGTGGTCCAGGATCGCGACTGGTCCTCCCTGCCCGACCAGGCCCGTGAGCGGGTCCGCTCCCTGCAGCGGGACTACGTCGACCTCTGGGCCGACCAACTGCGCCGGGTGGACGACGCCCTCGCGCCGGACACGGCGCGAGCGCAGGCTCACGTGGTCTTCGGGTTGATCAACTCCACACCGCACAGCGCGTTGTTGCCGGATGACCAGATGCGCGACGTGCTGCGGCAGATGACGCTCGGCGCTCTGTCGATCCCCTGATCCGCGCGGTGAGGCTGACCCACGCGGTGAGGCTGACCCACGCCGCTAGGCTGGGAGCATGAAACTCAGTGACACGCTCGAGACGGCATTCAACGCGCAGATCACTTTGGAGTTCAAGGCATCGCTGGTCTACCGCCAGCTCGCGATCGAGCTGGAGCGGATGGACCTGCCCGGGATGTCGACCTGGCTGCGCCACCAGGCGGACGAGGAAATCGTCCACGCCAACAAGTTCATCGACCATGTCGCCGACCGGGACAACCACCCGCTCATCGGTGCCTGTGCCATGCCGGACGTCCAGGTCGAATCAGTGCTCCACGCCTTCGAGGCCGCGTTGGCACACGAGCAGAAGGTGTCGGAGTCGATCCGCGGGCTCTACCGTCTCGCCGAGGCCGAGGGCGACCTCGACTCGCGTCCACTGCTCAACTGGTTCCTCGAGGAGCAGGTCGAGGAGGAATCCACCGTCAACGAGATCATCGGTCGAGTCCGCATGATCAACGACGACGGACCGGGCCTGCTGCGCCTGGACGAGGAACTCGGCCAGCGCCCCGTGGCCAGCACCGAGCCGCGCTGACGGCACCGGGCGGGCCTCACACTTCGTCCGGCCACCGCCCCTGCTGCAGCAGGTCGACGGCCCGAAGTGCTCGCTCCGCCGCGTCCTGGGCGACGGCGAAGTCGTCCGGGACGTCCTCCTGCCCGTCCGCCGGGCCAACAGGAGACAGCCTTCGCTCTGGCTGTCTCGGTGCCCTGAGCTGGTGCAGGTCGCGCAGCACCCGGTCCTTGGGCAGCCCACGCAGGTGGGTCAGGACGAAGGGATCGGCCTGGATCAGCCACGCCAGTTGTGTCAGCACTGCCAAGGCGTGGCGACACGGATCGAGCCAGGTCTCGCAGGTGCACCCCGTTCCCAGCTCGCCACCGTAGGGCAGGAGTTCGACGCCTGCCTCCTCCAGCGCCTCGACGAGCTGGTGGGGCAACTGGCCACCCAACAGCGAAGCGATCCGGCCCGACTGCGCTCCGACGACCTCCACCAGCGTCGCCGCAGCGACCTCGTCGAGCACCGGCACGGCCACCTCGACCGTGAATGCATCGTGCCCCTCAGCCACCGCCGCCACCGCGGAGCCCTCGCCCACGCCGATGGCACCCACGGCGCCGGCTCGTGCGAGCGCTCGTCCGGCCTTGAGATCACCTTCGCTGAAGGCTGCCTCCTCGACCGCACGCAGCACCGCCTTGCTCCACCAGGTGCCCGCCCGGCTGCCTCGTCGGGGCGGCAGACGCGGGTGCGTGACGGTGCTCATCGACGCAGCTCCACCAGATCACGCAGTTCGGCATTGGACAGCTCGGTGAGGCTGGCCTCCCCCGCTGCCAGCACCGAGTCGGCCAGCGAACGTTTGCGCGCCAACAGCTCGGCAACCTTCTCCTCGATCGTGCCCTGGGTGACGAAGCGGTGCACCTGCACGGGTCGGGTCTGACCGATGCGGTAGGCCCGGTCGGTCGCCTGGTCCTCCACGGCCGGATTCCACCAGCGGTCGACATGGATGACGTGGTCGGCGCGGGTGAGGTTGAGTCCGGTGCCCCCTGCTTTGAGGGAGAGGAGGAAGACGGGAACCTCGCCGTCCTGGAAGCGCCGCACCAGAGCGTCGCGTTCGCGCACCGGCGTGCCGCCGTGCAGGAACTGGTGGGGTACGCCGGCAGCGGTGAGGTGGCGCTCGAGCAGACGCGCCATCGCGACGTACTGGGTGAAGACGAGCACGGCGCCGTCCTCGGACAGGACCGTGCCGATCAGTTCGTCGAGGAGTTCGAGCTTCTCCGAGCGGCCACACAACTTGGGGTTGGCCTGCTTGAGGAAGTGGGCCGGGTGGTTGCAGATCTGCTTGAGCCCGGTCAGCAGCGCCAGGACCAGACCACGCCGGGTCTCCTCGTCGGCCTCCTCGATACGTCGCATGCAGTCACGGACATAGGTCTCGTAGAGGACCACCTGCTCACGCGTGAGACCGAGCAGATGGTCGGTCTCGGTCTTGGGTGGAAGCTCGGGAGCGATGCCGGGGTCGGACTTGCGCCGGCGCAGCAGGAAGGGGCCGATCAGGTCGGCGAACTGCCGCGCCTTGGTGGGCTCCAGGCCCGACTCGATCGGCCCCGCCCACACCTTGCGGAAGGCGTTGCGGCTCCCCAGCAGGCCCGGGATGGCCCAGTCGAGGATCGACCAGAGCTCGGTGAGGTCGTTCTCCACCGGCGTGCCGGTCAGGGCCACCCGGGCCGTGCTCGGGATCGTGCGCAGCGCTCGGGCCGCGGACGCGCGCGAGTTCTTGACGTGCTGGGCCTCGTCGGCGACCACCAGGTCCCACGGCACCCGGGCCAGCAGGTCGGCGTCGTTGCGCATCGTGCCGTAGGTCGTGAGCACGAAACCCTCGGAGACGCCCTCGAGGTCTCGCCCGCTGCCGTGATGACGACGTACGACGACTCCGGGGGCGAACTTGGCGATCTCTGCCTCCCAGTTGCCCAGCAGGGAGGCGGGGCACACGACCAGGGTCGGACCGGAGCCGCGGTGGAGGTGGAGCGCGATGAGGGTCACCGTCTTGCCCAGGCCCATGTCGTCGGCCAGGCAGGCCCCCAGTCCCAGCGAGGTGATCCCGGCCAGCCAGGTCAGCCCCTGGCGTTGGTAGTCGCGCAATTCGGCACGCAGCCCCGCCGGGACCGGGACCGGCTCGCCGGTCGCGACCGTGAGTAGGCGTTCGCGCACGCCCAGCAGGCTGGCGCCGACGACGGCTTCATAGGGAACGTCCTCGACATCGACCACGCCGGTCAGCGTGGCGGCCAGTGCCTGCACCGGGGTGACGGTGCGGATCAGGCGTTTGCGGGCCCGCTTGATCACGCCTGAATCGACCGCGACCCAGTTGTCGCGAAGGCGGATGATGGGACTGGTGGTGCGAGCCAGGTCGTCCATCTCCTCGACCGTGAGCTCGTCGCCGTGCAGCGAGAGCTGCCACTCGAAGCCGAAGAGCGCCGCCGGGCCGAAGAGTCCGTCGTGCAGTGGCTCAGCGCGACCACCGCTCGCGCTCCGCGCACCCAGTTCGACGCGCTGGGTGACCTCGCGGTCGAGATACTTCGGCCACAGGACGGGATGGCCGGCGTCGGCCAAGGCGTTCGCCCCGCTGTCCAGGAGCGAGAGGATCTCGTCGGAGTCGAGGGTGATCTCGTCGGGGACCCGCAGGTCGAGAAGTCGCTCGAGGGCGGGCCAGGCGTCCGCCGCCGACCGCAGGGCGATCGCTGCATGCATCCGGGCCCGCTCGCCGAAGCCGTGGCTCGCGCCCGGCCCGGCCTCTGCCCACAGGACCCCCGCATCGGCCACGTGGGCGGCGTTGTCGACGGCGTGCACCTGCATCAGCAGCCGCAGCGTCCCCGCCACCAACTCCTCCTCGTCGGCCTCCACGCGGAACGAGATGGACACCAGATGAGGGCCGTCGTCCCCGCCCCGGGCGCGCAGTCGGGCGATGCGCTGCTGGAGGTGGTCACTGAACTCGTCGGGCGAGGTCGACGCTCGTGTCGGACCTCCCCGTTGGGGTGTCGATGCAACCCTGCGCGAAGCTCCCGGGGCAGTGCGCGGCATGGTGTCGGCGATCGCATCGATCAGCCCGCGTACGGCCCCCTCTGCCGTGGCCTCGTCGAAGCCGTCGTGGGCGCGGGCGTGCGCCAGGTCGAGGATGCGGCGCTCGTCAGCCGCGTCCAGCCCCGCGATCTGCCAGTGCCGTTCCTCCGGATCGGGGGCAAACCGCCCGGCGGCGACCAGCTGCAGTCCCAACAGGGCGGCTCCTGCGAGCAGCGCGACGGACGGGTGGATGTCGGGCTGGTCGCGCACCTTGGCCAGGATCGGCAGCGCACCGCGGATCGGCATCACGATCGTGCGTCGCTCGTCGCTGAACTCGATCGAGCAGTCCCGAGGCAGCTCTCCCGCCACCAGTCTGGCGGGACCGGTGACCGGAACGAAACTCATGGGGCGAACCTAGCCGGGACCACAGACGGCTCCATCGAAACGCCGTCAGCTTGCCCCGGACTGATCGTAGAGTTCGTAGGAGATGACCGCCGGAGACTCCACGTGGCGATGGCAACTCCCTCGCGCGAAAGCCGGTCGACACGGTGCGGTCACGACTGTCCCGCGCCCGTGCCCACGTACGGACCCTCGCGGAGCCCTGGTCAGGACCGGGCTCTGGATACCTGTGAAAGTAGAACCGTCAAGACGTGGCCGCCCGCGCCGGGAACGGCACCTGGGATGGTTGAGGCGCACGGTGGCCAGTGTGCTCGAACTGCATTGAGATGGCGGAGCAGTGCCTCGACGAAGCTGGACCAAGGGTCAGATCCATGAGGGGCATCGTGACGCAGCCGTAGGTGACTCACTCGATAATGTGTGTCTGGTCGGTGTCGGGTACCCATTCGAGCAGGTCGCCCGGTTGACAGTCGAGGACCTGGCACATGGCCTCGAGTGTGGACAGGCGCACAGCTTTGGCGCGGCCATTCTTGAGCACTGCCACGTTCGCCGGCGTGATGCCGACCCGGGAGGCGAACTCAGCGACCGGCATCTTGCGTCGGGCGAGCTCGACGTCAATGCGCACGATGATCGCCATCAGATGACCGCGTCCATCTCGGCCTGCAGCGTCGTGGCCTGATGCAGGAGTGCACGCATGACCAGCATGAGCGACATCATGCCCACAGCAGCGACGGTGGCCAACAAGGCCATGGCCGGCACAGTGATCGGCCCTATGCCGATCTTCAGAAGGTATGCGAGCGACGCCAACGACACACCTGCCGCGACGCCCAGCGCCCAGACGATCGCGTCGACCCATCCGAATGACCTCGGGCCAAAGATTCGGGATGCCTGAACCGCACCCAGGAGATGCCAGATGCAGACCAGTACCACCTCGACGCACATCAGGCCGAGGACCGCCAACGCAAGCATGGGCCAGCGCATGAACGCCACTTCCGGGTACTCCTCAGCCATGAACCCCGACATCCACGGCAAGACCACCACCTGCATCAAGAGCGATGTGGTCAGCCCTATGCCCAGAACGATCCGAAGCGTAGCGATGGGCAACAGGTTCGTCATGGATCGACTATCGCTGTTTATCTATCGATAATCAATAGTTCCAACAAGTTGCTCCGCGTCTCACCACGCCCCGCACGGGACTGCGGCGCGCTCCGCCTGCGAGTTCCCGTCGCCAAGTGACCGTACGGGCGCGCCCGTGCGCAGCACCTGAACCACTAACCTCGAGGCCCATGACCGTACGCAGCCTGCTGGCAGCCCATCCCGTGATCGACGGACACAACGACCTGCTCTGGGAGGCACGTGAGGTCGCGGCGTACGACTTCGACCGGCTCGACGTCGGTGCCGGTGGCACCCCCACCCACACCGACCTGCCCCGGATGCGTGCTGGTGGGATGGGCGCTCAGTTCTGGTCGGTCTACGTTCCCACGCGTTTCACCGGGGACGACGCCGTCAGTGCCACCCTCGAGCAGATCGACGGAGTGCATCTGCTGACCGAGCGCTACGCCGACCAGTTGGCGCTGGCGACGACGGCTGCGGGCGTGGAGCAGGCCTGGGCGTCGGGGCGGATGGCCTCCCTCATGGGAGCCGAGGGCGGGCACTCGATCAACAATTCGTTGGGCACGCTGCGCCAACTGCACGCACTGGGCGTGCGATATATGACCCTCACCCACAACGCCAACACCGACTGGGCCGACTCCGCGACCGACGAGGCGGTCGCCGGCGGGCTCACCGACTTCGGTCGTGAGGTCGTCCGCGAGATGAATCGGCTCGGGATGATGGTCGACCTGTCGCACGTCTCGGCCGACACCATGCGCGGCGCCCTGGCCGTGGCCGAAGTGCCGCCGATCTTCAGCCACAGCTCGGCCCGAGGTGTCACCGACAGCCCGCGCAACGCCCCCGACGACGTACTCGAAAGACTCGCCGCCGTGCGCGGGGTCTGCATGGTCACGTTCGTGCCCAAGTTCGTCAACGCGGCCTGCGCCGACTGGCACCGCAAGGCTGTCGAAACTGCCGCCGCCGAGGGAATCGCCGAGGCGGACGGCGCCCGGTTCTCTCCCTTCTACGCCGACTACCGCGCGCGCCATCCCGAACCGGCGGCCGACCTCAGCGATGTCGTGGCCCACTGCGAGCACGTACGTGAGGTGGCTGGCATCGACCATGTCGGCCTCGGCGGTGACTACGACGGCGTCGAGTGCCTGCCCCGCGGCCTCGAGGACGTGACCCGTTATCCGGCTCTGCTCGAGGCGCTGAGCGAGCGGGGCTGGAGCGACGCCGACCTGGCCAAGCTCACCTGTCGAAACATCCTGCGCGTCATGGGCGAGGTGGAGGTCGGGGCGCACGAGATCCAGCAGCAGCGTGGTCCGAGCCTGGCCCGGATTGACGACCTCGACTCTGCCCTCAATGGCGACCCTCGGTAGTCCACAACTTTTTGGTCCCTGAGAGACCGCATCCACGACAGCAGGGTTGTGGACTACCGAGCAGGCGACAACCGACCAGGGGGATGTGGCCAGGCGCACACCGATAAAGATTGGCTGGTTGTCACAGGCGACCAATACGCTCGATCGGTGACCCAGACGAAGACACCCGACACCGCGCCGGACAACTCCGGCAAGCTCGACAAGAGCGTCCTGATGGTCGCGGGCGTCGTCGTTCTCGGCGCCATCATGTCCATCCTGGACATCACGGTCGTGTCGGTGGCGCTCAACACCTTCCAACAGGAGTTCAACGCCACCGCGGCCGACGTCGCATGGACGATGACCGGCTACACCCTCGCCCTGGCCAGCGTCATCCCGCTGACCGGCTGGGCCGCCGACCGCTTCGGCACCAAGCGTCTCTACCTGCTTGCCGTCCTGCTCTTCACCGCCGGCTCGGTGCTGTGCGCCACCGCCGACGGGCTCTGGACGCTCGTCGCCTTCCGCGTCCTGCAGGGTCTCGGTGGCGGCATGCTCATGCCGCTCGGCATGACGATCCTGACGCGGGCCGCCGGGCCCGAGCGCATCGGCCGCGTCATGGCCGTCCTGGGCATCCCCATGCTGCTGGGTCCGATCTTCGGCCCGATCGTCGGTGGCGCACTGATCGACAACGCGTCGTGGCACTGGATCTTCCTGATCAACCTGCCGATCGGCATCGCCGCCCTCGTCTACGCCTGGATCGTGCTTCCCAAGGACGAGGTGGAGCCCTCGGAGACCTTCGACTGGGTGGGCATGCTGCTGCTCTCCCCCGGTCTGGCGGCGTTCCTCTTCGGCATCAGTTCGATCCCCGAGCAGGGCACGTTCATGGCCACCAAGGTCCTGGTCCCGATGATTGGCGGCATCCTGCTCATCATCGCGTTCGTGCCGTGGGCCCTGGCACGTCGCAACATTCACCCGCTGGTCGAGTTGCGCCTGTTCAAGAACAAGGACATGACCGTGGCGATCCTCGCCATGATGCTGTTCGCGATCGCCTTCTTCGGCGCCTCACTGCTGTTCCCGCTCTACTTCATCCAGGTCCGTGGTGAGGATGCTCTCGGTGCTGGCCTCCTTCTCGCCCCCCAGGGCGTGGGCGCGATGATCACCATGCCGATCGCCGGCATCCTGGCCGACCGGATCGGTCCCGGAAAGATCGTGCTCGCGGGCGTTTCGGTGATTACCGTCGGCATGGCGATGTTCACCCGGATCGGTGTGGACACCTCATACACCTACATCCTCGGTGCACTCTTCGTGATGGGCCTCGGCATGGGCGCCACGATGATGCCGATCATGACCGCTGCGTTGGCGACGTTGACCACCCACAACGTGGCCCGGGGCTCAACGCTGCTCAACATCTCTCAGCAGGTCGCCGCATCAATGGGCACGGCACTGTTCTCGGTGATCCTCACCAACGAGCTGAAGAAGAGCGACAGCGTCGGCCAGGCCCAAGCGATCACCCAGGCCACCGACGGCAGTCAGGACCCCTCCGCCCTGGCCCAGGCGGCGCAGGCGCTGGGCATCGACCCAGCCTCACTCCAGACGCTGTTCGCCCAGGCCACCGAAGACATGGCCTCGGCCTTCGCCACAGTCTTCATCGTGGCCACGGTGTTGGTGGCCTGCTGTCTCATCCCGGCTGCCTTCCTGCCCCGCAAGAAGGTCGCCCCGGTCGATCCGGCCGTTCTCGTGGGTCACTGATACGACCCCCCGGCCTGCGGATCGTTCGCCGAGCCATTGGTGAGAGGGCGCCAGCTCAGGCCTGGGTCGCCAACGCCATCGGCAGTACGGCGCTCGCGCCCGCCTCGCGCAACGCGACCGATGCCACCGTCAGCGTCCATCCCGTCACGACCAGGTCGTCGAGCAACAGGATCGTGGCACCGGCAGGGACCTCGGCCTCCAACCCGGAGCGACGACGTATCGCAGAGACCCGCTGCGCGGAGTTGGCCTGGCCTGCGCGAGGTGGCACCGAGTCATCCACGATCGCCCAGGTGCCGACCAGCGGGATCTGCATCACCCGAGAGATGCCGTCCGCCAGGTCCCGGGTCAGGCTCGGCCGAGTGACCGACTCGACCACCACGATCGCCGTGGGCCGCGACGACCACTCCGGCGCCCAATCCTTCATGACCTCCAGGACGGCCTGTGCCAACCCCGGAGGGACCGGTCCGTCCGGGGTGTCCTCGCGGAACAGCGCCCGCAGGGCCTGGCCGTGTCCGAGATCGGTGAGTCTGGCCACGGCCCGCCCACTCTGGGCGCCCTGGGTGATCTTGCCCTTGAGGTCGAGACCGAGGTTGGTCAGGGCGGAGGGCCACATCCGGCGCGGCTCGATGGCCACACCGGGGCGGGACAACCGCTCCTCGGCCTGGGCCATCGACGCCTGACTGACCGAAGTTGAGAGACTCAACCCACCGCAGTTGTCGCAACGACCGCAGTCCACCGCACCCGCATCGTCGAGCTGCTCGCGCAGGTAGCGCATCCGACACTGGTCGGTATCGAGATAGGCCAACATGGCCTGCTGCTCGCGCTCGCGCGCCTCTGCGACTCGCGCATAGCGTGCAGCGTCGTAGGCCCAGGGCTGGCCCGTGGACACCCATCCTCCCTGGACCCGGCGAGCTGCTCCGTCGACGTCGAGGACCTTGAGCATCGACTCGAGTCGGTTGCGGCCGAGTTCTACGCGGGTCTCCAGGGTCGCCGTCGACAGCGGTCGATCAGACTCGGCCAACACCGCCAGGGTCTCGCGCACCTGCTCTTCACGGGGGAAGCCGAGGGAGGAGAAATAGGCCCAGATGTCCCGGTCCTCGATCTGCGGGAGGAGCACGACGGTCGCCTCGTCCGTGCCGCGCCCAGCACGACCCACCTGCTGGTAGTAGGCGACCGGCGACTGGGGGGCCCCGAGGTTGATCACGAAGCCCAGGGTCGCGTCGAAGCCCATCCCGAGCGCGCTGGTCGCGATGAGGGCCTTGACGTTGCCGTCGACCAGATCTTGTTCGAGTGCCTGTCGCTCCCCCGGCTCGGTCTGGCCCGAATAGGCCGCCACCTTCAACCCACGATCGCGTAGATAACCAGCAACCTCCTGGGTCGCAGCCACCGTGAGGCAGTAGACAATGCCCGACCCGGGTTGTTCGGCAAGGTGATCAGCCAGCCAGGCCAACCGCTGCTCGGCAGTCTTGAGGCGTACGACGCCCAACCGCAGCGAGTCGCGGTCGAGGGTGCCGCGCTGGACCAGCACATCGTCGGTGGTGACGCCGTCGGCGCGCACCCCCAACTGCTCCGCGACGTCGGCAGTCACCCGGGAGTTGGCGGTGGCCGTGGTGGCAAGCACGGGGATGCCGCTGGGCAACTCGGCAAGGAGGGTCCGCAAGCGGCGATAGTCGGGACGGAAGTCGTGGCCCCAGTCGGAGATGCAGTGCGCCTCATCCACCACCAGCAGGCCGCACGTCGCAGCGAGCCGCGGCAGTACCTCATCGCGGAAGCCGGGGTTGTTGAGTCGCTCGGGGCTGACCAGCAGTACGTCAACCTCGCCGGCCTGGATCTGGTCGTTGATCGGCTTCCACTGGTCGATGTTGGTGGAGTTGATCGTGACCGCCCGGATGCCGGCACGCTCCGCGGCGGCGATCTGGTTGCGCATCAGGGCCAGCAGCGGGGAGACGATCACGGTCGGACCGGCGCCGCGTTCGCGCAGGAGGAGGGTGGCGACGAAGTAGACAGCCGACTTGCCCCACCCGGTGCGTTGGACCACGAGCGCGCGCCGACGATCGAGCGCTAGCGCTTCGATCGCCGCCCACTGGTCCTCACGGAGGACCGCCTCACCCTGCCCGTCGCGCGGCCCCACCAGCGCGCGCAGGTGGCGTTCCGCGTCATCGCGCGTGGAGCGTCGGGCGTCGTCAGTGACGGGAGTGGTCATGGGTGATGTCTACCAACCGGCACCGACGACGGGCCCCAGAGCCCAGTGCCTTCGCTGCTCAGACGGGCAGGGGATTTTTGCAGTGGTCGGTGGTGAGCGAGAGTTGCGGACGTTCCGGGAACGGCGACGCGGACTGCATGTGTCGGCGCAGAACGTGGCTGAGCCCGTTTTCGGCAAGGTGCTACACGTCCGCGAGCAGCTGGATGTAGTTGATTCAGTTGGTCAACACTCTCTCCCCGAGACCGGCCCGCAGAGCAGCAAGACCGCGCGAGGCATGGCTCTTCACGGTGCCCTCGCGGATACCCAACTCGTCGGCTGTCTCCTCCACCGAGAGGCCCAGCCAGTAGCGCAACACCACGGTGCGCTGCTGCATTGCCGGCAACTGCCGCAGCGCGGCAAGCACGTCGGTGCGCTCGGCCACGCCCAGGCCGGTGGATGTCTCCCGGTCGAAGTGTTCGACCGGGAGCCGAGATCGGCGCTGGTGCCAGGGCCGACGCCGCTGGTCGAGATCGGCGTTGACGATGATCCGCCGCGTGTAGGCCTCCTCACGGCCGATCTCACGCACCTTCCCCCACGACAGGTAGAGCTTGACCAGCGCCTCCTGCAGTACGTCTTCGGCCCGGGAATCATCGCGGCACACGGCGTACGCGATCCGGCGCAGCCGCTCCTGATGGGCGCTCACGAACTCGACGTAAGTGGCGTCATGGGAATTCACGCGCCGCGCCGAAGCCAGACGAGGAACGATGCGAAGTCAGGCTGGGAGGCACCCGCAAGGGCCTGAAACCACGGTGGGTCCTGTGGGTAGTTGCTTGCTTCGACGAACCAGGTCATACCTCCCCATCTGACCTCGGCCGCGGCCGCGCGGGTGGTCGGGGGCCAACCGGGACGGAACTCCGGATCCGACACTTGGTGCAGGATCTCCACACCTTCTGTCCCCGGCACCAGGCTGCTCGAGCCGTCAGGAGCGAACTGCACCAACCGCTCAGCGAAATTGGGACGCCCCTGCTCCTCTGCGGTCATGTCGTCCACCCAGAGCTCGAAGTCGTCAGTCCATCTGCCGGGCCGATCCATCGCTCCACCGCTGGGACGGGTGCCGTCGGTGGACAAAATCACCCACACGAGGTCTCACGGCATATTTCGTGGCGCACGCGGAAACTTCGCTTCGACGGCATACGACGAGGTGATGGGGGCCTTCCCGCCGTCACCGGGCTGGTAGGGGTTGATGACCGTTCGACGCACCACGGTGCCCGGAGCCAACCACAGCCGTCCGTCAGGGTTCAGCACGACGGGCATGTGCAAGGCAAAGTCCTTGGCCCACGTGGGCGTGTCATCGGTGGTGAAGTGATCGACCCCCTGAAGCCCCTCGACCGCTTTGAGAGGTATGTGGGGTGCGGCGTAGTCGGGATCCCGCTCCGGATCGGCCGGTCCCACTGCGGCCCTTCGGTCCATTTCTTTCGTCACCGAGGTCGTGGCGTCGTGATCACGCGCCGCCAACTGGCCCACCACGAGGCCCACCACGAGCGACAGCGCAGGAGCGGCCACCAGGCCGGTCAGCACCCGGCGCCGACGCCGTACGCGCCGACCCTCCAACAGATACTCCGCCGCAGGGATCGACGGCAGCTGGTCGAGCGAACGATCGAGGCTCTGACGCAGGTCTGTCTCGGGGCTCATACTCCCTCGACGTGTCAGAACGAAGTTCGGTTGTCCTCAGGACTCGACCGGACGCAACCTCGGGAGAGGTGGTCGCTCCTCGATGCTTTCGCTGTCGAGGAACGACTCGCCGACCAGGACGGGTACGACGCTGCTGACGTCGTGACGGGACGAGATCTCGACGTCGGAGGCGAAACCCCATTCGACCAACTCAAGCCCACTCGCGCAGCCCATCAGGTCGTCCGGGAGCGTGGCACCTTGCCAGGCCGCCACTGACATGGCTGCCTCGGGGCTGACCACACTTCTGTCGACACCGTTGTCGCCATCTCCGATGAGGGCGGACAGGACGGCACCGGCGCCCCACAGATCCTCGACCGCCGGCCGCAGGGTGTCGTCGTCCCAGCGTTCGCCGGCGGGGACGATCACGACACTGGCGCCACCAGCGATCTTGGGCGTGAGCCACCGGGCGACCGCGCTGGCATTGCGCAGGCACGCGCCGACGACCTGAGCTCCGGATTCGGCCATGCCGAAGGCAATCGTGGACCCGTTGGGCGAGGGCAGCACCAGTCGTTCGAGACCGGTGACCTCGGCCATGCTGGCGGGGGACAGCGACACGTGGCGCGGCCCACCTCGCGAGACGACCTCGAAGCGACCCACGGCCAGCGTCGCGCCGTGGCGTACGGCATGTTCGGCGGCCCGGGCGTCCTTCCACCGGTAGGGGAAGACCTCGATCCCCTGCTCGAGAGCGATGGTCAACGTCGTGGTGAAGGACAGGACGTCCACGATGACGGCATAGTCCGCCGGCACCGAGGCGGCACCTGTCGGGCCCCACTCCATGCGGACGCGATAACGCGATTGGTCGTGCCCAAGCTTGATCACGGTGATCATTCAACCGCACGCCAGCATTCCGTGCGCCGGGAACCGCCCAGAGGTAGCGATCACCGGGTACCCGGTGACTGCCGAGGTTATCGACCGTTGCAACGGTCGATAACCCGCGCGATCACCGGGTACCCGGTGACTGCCACCAGCGGGCCAACGCCCTCACCAGATGCGGACGCGGTCCTCCGGCTCGAGCCACAGACCGTCGCCGGGCTTCGTCTCGAACACCTCATGGAACTCGTCGAGGTTGCGCACGATGTTGGCGCGGAACTCCGCCGGGCTGTGGGGATCGACGGTGAGGTACTGGAGCTCCTGCTCCTTGCGACGCTTGGTGCGCCACACGTGGGCCCAGTTGAGGAACAGGGTGCGGCGCTCCTCCAAGGGGGCCTCGCCGCCCTTGCTCATGACGTACGCCTTGTGGGCGATGGTCAGCCCGCCGAGGTCGCCGATGTTCTCACCGACCGTGAGGCTGCCGTTGACGTTCTCGCCGGGCAGGTTGCGCGGCTCGAAGGCGTCGTACTGCTCGATGAGGGCCTTCGACTTGGACTCGAAGGCGGACTTGTCGTCGCTGGTCCACCAGTCCTGCAGATTGCCGTCACCGTCGTACTGCGCGCCCTGGTCGTCGAAGCCGTGACCGACCTCGTGGCCGATGACCGAGCCGATGCCACCGTAGTTCTCGGCCTCGAGTGCATCGGGGCTGAAGAAGGGCGGCTGCAGGATCGCGGCAGGGAAGCAGATCTCGTTGGTGCCTGGGTGGTAGTAGGCGTTGACCGTCTGGGGGAGCATCAGCCACTCGTCCCGGTCCACCGGCTGTCCGACCTTGGCCAGTTCGCGGTCGGTGTCGAAGGCTGCCGATGCAGCGACGTTGGCCATCAGGTCGGTGGCGCTGACGTGCAGGGCGGAGTAGTCGCGAAACTCCGAGGGGTAACCGATCTTGGGGTAGAACTTCTCCAGCTTGTCGAAGGCCCGCTGCTTGGTGTCCTCGCCCATCCAGTCCAGATGCTCGATGGAGGAGTGGTAGGCGGCGACGAGATTGTCGACCAGGGCGTCCATCATCTGCTTCGACCGGGGCGGGAAGTGGCGCGAGACGTAGACCTTGCCCACGGCTTCACCGATCACGCCTTCGACGAAGGCGACCCCGCGCTTCCAGCGCTCGCGAACCTCAGGCGTTCCGTTGAGGGTGCGGCCGTAGAAGTCGAAGTTGGTCTCCACGAACGCCTGCGGCAAATATGGGGCAGAACTACGCAGGATCTTGGCGTGCAGGATGTCGCGCCACGTCTCGATGGGCGTCTCGTCGAGGACGGCGGAGAGGTGCTCGAAGAAGTCCGGCTGCATCACGATCGAGGAGGCCAGGGTCTCCGCCGTGCCGCCGAGGGCGGTGATGTGGGCGACCCAGTCGAAGGCCGGGCAGAGTTCCTGCAGCTCGGCAAGGCTCTTGTGGTTGGTCGTGCGCTGCACGTCGCGTGTGGCCGACGCCTCCCAGTGACCCTCGGCCAGGCGGGTCTCGTACGCCATCAACCGCTCCGCGGCACCCGCCGGGTCGGGGTGCTCACCCAGGGTCAGGAGGGACACGAGATAGGCGACGTACTTCTCGCGGATCTCGGCGAACTTCTCCTCGCGGTAGTAGGACTCGTCGGGAAGCCCGAGGCCACCCTGGGCGAGGTAGACGATGTTGCAGGAGGCATCGGCACGGTCGGGGGTGATGTAGGAGGAGAACAGTCCGGGACCGCCGGCGCGCTCGAGGGAGCCGAGGAAGGTGGCGAGTTCGCCGAGGTCGCCGATCGCCCGGGCGCCGTCGATCAGCCCCTCGATCGGGCTCAGGCCCAACGACTCGATGGTGTCCAGATCCATGAAGCAGGAGTAGAGCTCGCCGATCTTGCGTTCGTCGTCGTCCAGTTCGTTCGCCGGTCTCTCGGCCAGTTCGGTGATGATCTCGCGCACCTGTTCCTCGGCGGAGTCGGCGAGGGCGATGAAGGCACCCCATCCGGACTTGTCGGCCGGGATCTCGGCTTCGTCGAGCCATCGGCCGTTCACGTGCCCGAAGAGGTCGTCCTGGGGTCGGGTATCAGGGTCCATGCCGTCGCGCGCGGCATCAAGAATCGTCACGGTGAGACCCTAGCCCGATTCACCTATTTGGCACGCTCGTCGGGCGACAACTGGTCCAGCCCACCTGTCCGCGCACGCGAGATGGGTTCACAGTGCAGATGAGGTGTCTTCCAGACACCACGGGGGGATCCGACATGCGCACCAACACCAGTTTGTCCATCATGGCCACCACCGCTCTCGTGCTGGCCACCGCGGCTGCGACACAGTCTGCACACGCCGCACCACCCGGATCGGGGGCCAACTCCGGTCGCGACTCGCTCCAGCGCGCCGGCGGCTGGACCCAGATCTCCACCGGACGCGTCAACTCACTCTCGGAGATCACGGTGCAGCGCACCTCTGACGGAGTGCTCCATGCGGTCTACGCACAGGAGGTCGGGTCGTCGTCCTCCTACGAGCACAGCACGCTGTCGAGCGGAGGGTCGGTCACCGGCCACAGCGACGTGCTCGGCACCTGGGCCACGCTGGTCGAGAACCCCAAACTGTTGGCGCCACCCACCGGCGGGTTGCGGCTGGTCTTCAGCGGCAATCAGGACGTCGACTCCAACAACTTCTACACCGCAGGTTTCGGCTACGACACGACCAGTGATGCAAGCGGGTCGACGTGGGCCCTGCAACCCCACGCACTCACCAGGTCAGGCACCGCCTACACCGGCTACGGCGTGGGTGCGACGACGCTGTCCAGCGGCGTACCGGTGACAGCCGCCACCCTCAACGACACGATCTACTACCGCGTCGGAGACATCGCGACCACCGACAGTCTCACGGTCGCCAGCGCTCCCGAGGACGGCCGCTACACCACGACCTCGTGCTGCCTGTCCGCCACCCAGTTGGTCAACTCGGGCGACAACGTCTGGATGGCGTGGTACGCCAACGGAGGCAGCGACGCCACCAATGGCACCTTCGTGCAGCAGATCTACCCCTCCCTGGGCGCGGTGCTGAAGGCACCGGGTTCCAGCGTCGGCGTCGACTCGCTCGATCCTGCCCAGTCCGTCGCGATGGTGGCCCGACCGGGTGGGAGTGTTGTCCTCGCCTACACGATGGGCTATCCCACGACGAAGGCCATCGGGCTGTGGCAGGTGGGCTCGCCATCAGCGACCAAGGTGCCCGGCAGCATGGACGCCGCTCACGTCGCGCTGTCCAGCGGCGTCACCGGACGGATGTGGCTGGCGTGGTCCGACGACGACAACGACGCCTACGCCCTGCGTACCTCCCCCCAGGGCTTTGGCCTTGGTGCCACCCAGACCCTGTCCAGCCCGGCGGGTTCCTCTGATCTTCGCAGCGTCGCCGTCGATGCGTCGCTCAACCAGGGGACCGTGCTCGTCAACGACACGACCTCGCAATCGGTCTTCGCGCGGTCCGTCAACCCCGGGCTCACCCTCAAGGTCAGGCCGGGCTCGCTGAAGGTCGGCAAGAAGAAGAAGCTCACCTTCACTGTCACCGACGCTGGCGAAGCCGTCGCCGGCGTACGGGTCAGGGGCGGCGGCACGGCCTGCACCACGAACTCGTCGGGCACCTGCGCCACCCGGGTGCGGCCCAACCGTCCCGGCCGGATCGTCGTCAACGCCAAGCGCTCCGGCTACGGCGCGGCAACGCGGACCCTCCGCGTCAGGAGATGACCGCCTGTACGAGGGCCGGCTGAGGCTCAGCGCACCCGCACGACCGATTTGCCGAGGGTGCGGCGGGCCTCCATGTCGGCGAGCGCCTGCCCGAGGTCGACGAGGTCGTACGTCGCACCGACGGGTGGCCTAAGCACCCCGGAGTCGATCATCGGGACGAGTTGGGCCCACTGCTGCTGCATGTAGCCCGGCTTCGCCATCGCGAACGCTCCCCAGCCCACCCCGCGGACGTCGACGTTGTCGAGGAGCAACCGGTTGACCCGGACCTCGGGGATGCCCTGACCGCTGGCAAACCCGACGACCAGGACGCGGCCCTGCTCGGCCAGGCAGCGCAGGGAATCGGTGAACGCCTCGCCCCCGACCACGTCCATCACGAGGTCGACGCCCCTGCCTGCGGTGAGGTCCTTGACGGCCTGCCGGAAGTCGGGGCCGATCACCACCTCGTCGGCGCCAGCGGCCCGCGCGAAGTCAGCCTTCTCCTCGGTGCTGACCACGGCAATGGTGCGCGCCCCCAACCCCTTCGCGACCTGGATCGTGGCCGTGCCGACTCCGCCGGCCGCTCCGTGGACCAGCACTGTCTCGCCGGGCTGGACACCCCCACGCTCGTCGAGGGCGAAGAGCGCGGTCAGGTAGTTCATCGGCAGCGCCGCGCCCTCGTCGTACGACAGGGAGTCGGGGAGCGCGAAGGTGAAGGACGACGGGTTGGCGATCTGCTCGGCGGCACCGCCGTGGAGATTGACCCCCGCCACCCGCTGGCCGACCCGGAAACTGCTCGACGACGAGCCGGCGTCGAGCACGACCCCGGCGAAGTCGACCCCGAGGGTGAACGGCGGCTCCGGCCTGAACTGGTATTCGCCGCGACTCAGCAGGAGGTCGGGGAAGGAGACCCCGGTGCGGTGCACCTCCACGAGCACGTCGTTCGGTCCGGGCACCGGGTCGGGGACGTCACGGACCTCGATGTCGGCCGGACCGGTGAGGGTGATGACCTGGGCTGCGCGCATGCTCCCAGCGTACGGAGGGACAGCAGGGAAGGCTGGCGAAACCTGGGCCGTGATCAGGCAGTACAGTGCCACGGCAGGTTGTACCACGGGGAGGAGTTCGATGAAGGCCGTCCAGACGCCCACGACGACACCAGGGGCGATGTTCCGGCCTGATTTGGTGACTCCATGACGCGGACCAGGTCGTCCGGGTCTTTG
>JBBSSH010000025.1:0-63871 GCA_038242265.1 Propionibacteriales bacterium | reverse complement strand
CCAGTCGAAGAACAGTTGGGAGTTCCACAAGGGCCCGATCTTCGCCTCGGTGGTGCTGGCCGACGAGATCAACCGCGCCTCACCCAAGACCCAGTCGGCACTGCTGGAGGTGATGGAGGAGGGGCACGTCACCGTCGACGGAACGTCCTACGACGCCGGCCGCCCTTTCATGGTGATCGCGACCCAGAACCCCATCGAACAGGCCGGCACCTACCGGTTGCCCGAAGCCCAGTTGGACCGCTTCCTCATGAAGACCTCGGTCGGCTATCCCGACCGCGCAGCCGCGCTCCGGGTGCTCGCCGGCTCCGCCGACCCCGACCGTACGCGTCTGCTGAAGCCGATGATCTCGATGACGGCTGTCGCGGAGATGGCCGACCTGGTCAAGTCGAACCATGTCGATGACGCGGTCCTCGAATACGTGCAGCGACTGACCGAGACCAGCCGTGAGGATGCCGACACCAGGCTCGGCGTGTCCACGCGCGGGTCGATCTCCATGGTGCGCGCCGCCCGCGTCTGGGCGGCGGCTCGTGGGCGCAACTATGTGGTGCCTGACGACATCAAGCAGTTGGCACTCCCCGTCTGGGGTCACCGCATGATCATGTCGCCTGAGGCCGAGTTCACCGGGTCGTCGCCGAGCGTCGTGATCGCACGGATGCTGGACCAGGTGGAGGCGCCGATGATGCGCGGGGCCGGCGTCTGATGCGGGGCAGGGCCCAACGATGAGCGCGACTTCTGCCCCTGCCGGACGTGACGTGCGATCCTGGGCGGGCGACGTACGGGCGCTGGGGGTGTCGTCCTGGGCGCGACTGGCCCCGGCACGAGCTCGCCTGGTCGGCGTCGGCGCTTTCGTCACCACGCTCGGCTGGACAGCAGTGGCGAGCCTGGTCGTTGCCATGGCGCTCGGCATCAACCGTGGGTGGGCAGAGCTCACGGTCGTGGCCACCTTCTTGGCGATCACCCTCGCCGTCGCGGTGGCGTGGGTGCTGGGCAAGACGACCTATGAGGTGGACATCCACCTTGACAACGCACGGGTCCAGGTCGGGGACGACGCGCTCGGCCGACTGCTGATCCGCAACGAGGGCAAACGGTCCCTGTTGCCCACCCGGATCGAGTTGCCGGTCTCCCGAGCAGTGGCTGCCTTCGATCTGCCAGCGTTGGGACGAGGGGACGAGCACGAGGAGTTCTTTGCCGTCCCCACCCGGCGTCGTGGAGTCATCGCGGTCGGTCCGGTGGCCTCGGTGCGCGCCGACCCGCTGCATCTGCTGCGCCGTGAGCAACGCTGGACCGAGCAGGTCGAGTTGTTCGTCCACCCGCGCATCGTGGTGATCAACTCCGGACATGCCGGCTTCCTCAAGGATGTCGAAGGTGTCGTCACCAGAACCTGTCCAGTTCCGATGTCTCCTTCCATGCTCTGCGCGACTATGTCGCTGGTGATGACCGCCGGGCGATCCACTGGAAGACCACCGCTCGGACGGGCCGATTCATGGTGCGGGTCTTCGAAGAGACCCGCCGCTCCCACCTGCTGCTGCTGCTCTCGGTCAGGCCGGACGACTACGCCACGCCGGACGACTTCGAGACGGCTGTCTCCAGTGCCGGATCGCTCGGACTCCAGGCGCTGCGCGAGGATCGCGACGTCTCCCTCGTCACCCAGGCCGGTCGGATCCGCTTCCCGAGCGGGCGGGGACTCCTCGACGCACTGTGCCGCATCGAGCTCGTCCCGGGGGCCGTGCCACTGGCCAGTCTTGCTGCTGATGGCATCGCTCTGGTTCCGACGGCATCGATCGTTGCCCTGGTGGCTGGCGGGGAACCGGACGCCGCCGAACTGCGCGCGTCGGATCGCTCGGCTCCGTTGGATGCCTTCACGTTCGCCATCCGCTGCGCCGACGGTGCGCCCGTCGCACGACGACAGATCGGACGACTGACCGTCCTTGACCTGGCCCGACTCGATGATCTGCCGCGTGCATTGAGGTCGCTGCGATGAGGGGCGAGACGTCGACCGGCACCACCAGGCCGGTCACGGCGACCGGATCGACCACCCGAGGCGTTCAGCCCCGCATCGCGTGGAGCGCGGTGATGGACGTCCTCGCCATGCTCCTCCTGCTGTCCACCGGTGTGGTCGCCTTCGGCCCGGTCTTCTCCGACGTTTCAGGCTACGTCGCAGCCGCGGGGGGTGTGCTCCTCGGCGCCGTGGTGGCCGTCCTCGGGGCGTGGCGGCGGTGGTCAGGGTCTGCGGTGGCCACGGTGGCCGTGGTCGTGTTCATCGTCTTCGGTGGGCCGCTGGCGCTGCCGTCGACCACGGTCGGCGGCGTCCTGCCGACTCTTGAGACGGTCAACAGGCTCGTCACGCTGACCTATCAGGCCTGGCGCGACCTGCTGACGGTGAGCGTCCCCGCGTCGTCCTTCACCGGTCCGGCCGTGGTCCCCTATCTCTCCGGCCTGCTCTGCTCCCTGGTCGCGATCACGATCGCTCTGCGCGTCCAGCGGCATCTGTGGGCGCTGGTGCCCACGCTGCTCCTGCTCCTGATCGGGATCCTGTGGGGCACCAAGTCGGCGCCATCGGCTGCGGTCCAGGGCGGCATCTTCTGTCTGACAGCGCTCGGCTGGTCGGCCTGGCGGGTCTCGCTGCGTCAGCACCGCGACAACGCGCACCTGCTCACCAGCGTCCGCACCAACACTGCTGCCCAGCGACAGCGGGCCGGCGCGGCCCTGGCGATCCTGGTCCTCGCCAGCGGCGTGGCCATGGTTGTGGGCGGTGGCTTCGCCAATGCCACCGATCGATACGTGCTCCGCGATGACGTCGTGCCACCTCTCGACCTGCGGACCTACCCCAGTCCGCTGACGCGATACCGCTACTACGAGCGCAACCTCAAGGAGAAGACGCTCTTCACCGTCAGCGGACTCCCCGAGGGTGGACGGGTGCGGTTGGCGGCGATGGACGCCTACGACGGCCACGTCTTCAGCGTCGACTCCGCCACCGCGATGTTTCTCCGGGTCGGCGACCGGATCGGTGTCGAGGAGCCGAGCAGGTCGCGTCAGGTGCGATTCGAGATCGGCGACTACTCCGGAGTCTGGCTCCCCGGTGGTGGTGCAGTCGGCGGGGTCGACTTCGACGGACCCGCGGCCGACAATCTGGCCGCCGGTCTGCACTACAACGCAGATTCGGGAACGCTGCTGACCACGGCGGGTCTCAGCCGTGGGGACGCCTACGACGTGCTCCTCACGATGCCCACCCCTGCTTCGGATGAGAGGTTGGCCAAGGACTCCGTCGCCGTGGAGCACCCGGTGGGCAGCGTCACGGTCCCGGACTCGGTGGCGGGCATCACCTCCGACTTCGTCGAGGCCGGCGAGAGCCAGATCGACCAACTCCGAAAGTTGGAGTCGAAGTTCCGCGAGGTGGGCTTCTACTCCAGCGAGAGCTCGGTCTCCCTCCCAGGCCACTTCGCCGGTCGTCTGACCAAGCTTTTCAGCGAATCCAAGATGGTGGGAGACGACGAACAGTACGCAGCAGCGATGGCCCTGATGCTGCGCCAACTCGGCTACCCGTCCCGGGTCGTTCTCGGGTTCTACCCCGAGGAGCCGAGCACGGCCGCCACCGTGGCACTGACCGGAAACGATGCGCACGTCTGGGTCGAGGTGCTCTTCGAGGACGCCGGCTGGGTCGTGTTCGACCCCACTCCGGATCGCGACAAGACACCGGACACGAAGGTGCCCAAGCCCGATGAGGTTCCCCAACCCCAGGTGCTTCCGCCGCCGGAGCCGCCGGAGGAGCCCGTCGAGGCGCCCGACGACCGCACCGATGAGGCCCGGACCACGGAGAAGGAGAAGCGCGACCTCACCCTGCCCCGACCGGTCCGGGTGGCCCTGCTCGCCGTGGCGGGGGGCGGTCTTGTCGCCACGCCTTTCGTGCTGATTGCCCTGCTCAAGACGCGACGTCGGTCCCGCCGGCGCCGCACGGGACGTACGGCTGACCGCATCAGCGGAGGCTGGGCGGAGATTCTGGACACCGCGGACGATCTGGGAGTCCGCACGACGCCCGGGCTGACGCGACTCGAGACAGCCAGGGCCCTGGAAGGGCCGTTCCCTGCTGCAGGTCCCGTGCTGGTGGCCGAAAGAGTCGATTCCCACGTCTTCGGCGAATGCGACCCCGAGTCGGCAGACGTGGACGAGACGTGGGTGCACGTCGACCGACTCCGCACCGCCATGCGCCGCTCCGTCCACCCGGTGCGGCGCCTCAGGGCCTACTTCTCCCTGCGGTCCCTCTGGACCCGCCGCCCGCGAAGGAGCGCCGCATGAGCCTCTACCCCACCGGTAATCCTGCTCGAATGGGCCGTCGAGTCGGTGCGAGAGCAATCGACGTGGTGCTGAGCGTTGCTGTCATCGCGGCGGCACAAGTGGGCCTCCACATCGCGGTGAGGGGCACTTCCACAGCCGTGGGGTTCCTCGTCCTGGCAGTGCTCGCTGTGTGGACGTTCTTCGGGATGTGGACGCTGTTCGCACGCGCGGCCACCCCCGGACAGTTCATGCTCGGTCTCCACCACGTGGACCAGGTCACGGGCCTGCGCGCCGGTCCACGGACGTTCCTCAAGTACGTCATCGAGAGCGTCACTCTCGGGGCTTCCCTGCTGATCACCCTCGTGACGATCCAGGAGCCCAACCGGTCCTGGTTCGACCGGGTGGCGGGCGTGACGTTGGTCGATCCGAGGGAGCCTGATCCCGTCGTGCCCGGCTCGGTTGAGATCGCTGCACCCCCGGCCGGATGGGAGGGTGAGGAATCGCATCCCACCCAACTGAGGACAGCGCGCGAACATGCGGGGGTGACGCCGACGTCCTCCGCGATGAACCAGCCGGTGCCGTT
Source organism: Propionibacteriales bacterium (assembly GCA_038242265.1). GTDB lineage: Bacteria > Actinomycetota > Actinomycetes > Propionibacteriales > Nocardioidaceae > Nocardioides. The sequence goes on along the minus strand of JBBSSH010000025.1, from coordinate 59,016 downwards.
CCCGGTCCTCACCCTGGACAGTGGCGAGGTGATGCCCGTGGACCGGACCATCATCCTGGGCCGGGCACCACGCCCGGACGACGGTCTCGAGCAGGCACGCCTGATCATCGTCGCCGATCCGTCGGTGTCTGCGAACCATCTGGCGGTGGGACTCGGCCCGGCGGGGCCGTGGGCGATGGATCTCGACTCGACGAATGGTTCCTCGGTGCAACAGGACGGTGGCCCGACGACCATTCTCAACCCGCTGGTCAGGGTCCCCCTCTCGCCCGGCGCGCTGGTGCGGATGGGGCAGCGGAGCTTCTCGGTGGATGTCGCGTGAGTGCCCCAGCCGATCCAGTGTTGCGCGTACGAGCGGGGGCGGCCACGGATGCAGGTCCATGTCGTGAGCACAACGAGGACGCCTTCGTGACAACCAGCCCGGTCTTCGCGGTCGCCGACGGCATGGGAGGCCATAGCGGGGGAGCCGAGGCCGCCGCGATCGTGGTGGGGGAGTTGGCGGGTCTCGGCACACAGACATGGCTCAGGCCCGAGATGCTGCTGGCGGCAGTGCAGCGGGCGGCCGAACGCGTCGCCACCCTGGCCGACGGTTCGCCCGGGGCACCCGGCTCGACGCTGAGCGGCGTGGCTCTTGCCGAGCAGGATGGGATGGCGTGTTGGTTGGTGTTCAACATCGGTGACTCCCGCACCTACCGCCTGTCGAATGGTCGCTTCGAGCAGGTCACGGTGGATCACACCAAGGTGCAGGAACTGGTCGACGGCGGCAGGCTGACCGAGGAAGAAGCTCGCACGCACCGTGCACGCAACGTGATCACCCGCGCCATCGGCGCAGGCACCGCTGGCCCGCCGCGGTTGGACCTGTCGATGATGGTCGCCGGACGCCACGACAGGCTGCTCATCTGCTCGGACGGACTCACCGGTGAGCTCACCGAACAGTTCATTGCGACGTTGCTGCTCGACGTCGCAGATCCGCAGGCGGCTGCTGAGGCGTTGGTCCACGATGCCGTCGCGGCGGGTGGCAGGGACAACGTGACTGCCGTCGTGGTGGACGTAGTCGAGTTGGTCAGCACGGTGCTGGAGGCTGACGCCGACAGCACCGCGCCCTCTCTCGAGGTCTTTGGTTCGGCAGGGGACATCGGGACGCTTCCTGACGCCGCACTGGCTGGGAGAGGTGCCTGATGAAGAAGACCTGGGTCGTGGGTGAGCACTACGCGCTGGTGCGCCCCCAGGTAGTGGTGGTGGTGTCGGCAGACGTCGCGATCACTGAGATCCTTCAGATGTGGGAGCGGCTCGACGTGGTTGCTCCCGACGGGTTGGGGGGTCTGCTCGACGTGCTGGCGGAGGTGACAGGTCGGGCGGTGCGAGCGCTTCCCGACTTCGCCATGGCACTGCTCGACGAGCAGGGTCTGCACCTGGCAGTTCGAGGCTGTTTCGACGCGGAGATCACCCTCGCCGACGCGAGCACCACAACCATGCGGGGCTCGGAGGTGTCCACCTGGGCCGAGCGGAACTTCGTGGCGACGCTGGTTTCTACGGTGCGACTGGGCGGAGCTGGCACCGGTTCTGTCGTCGTGCCCCGGTTGCCAGCGATAGGAGGTGTGTTCCCCGTCCAGGATCTTCGGCTGGTCCTGTCCGAGGAAGGGCGGTTCGACGACATGCCCACTGCGCCACCGGTGCGGGTGCAGGAGCCATCGGGCCCTGCCGTGCCTGTGGCCAGCGCGCCGCACTTCATCAGCGGCGTCCCCAGCGCCGGCTCGAGGCCGTCAGCTGGACCGGTGCTCACGACGCAGCAGTCCGACGGTGCCCTCGTGCACCACGACGGTCACACGCAGATGCAACTTCCCGACAGCACCGGGCTTGACGCCCACGTGGCTGGGGGCTCTCCTGGATCTGGTCAGGACGGACCCCTGGTGCTGGGGCTGCTCTGCGGGTCAGGTCACGCCAACCCGACCCATCGGACCGACTGCCGGGTCTGCGGCCTGTCCCTGTCGGGCGAGGGGGTACGGATGCCGATCCCTCCGCTGGGGTGGTTGCACACGTCGGCAGGTGAATCGATCGAGCTCGTCCAGAATGTCGTGGCCGGCCGCGATCCGCGTGCCTCACGGATCGAAGGCGCCGCCATGCCACGCCTTCTTCCGCTGCCGCACAGTCATGTCTCCGGCACTCACGTGGAGATTCGGCTGGAGGGCTGGAGCGTCCTGGTCGCAGATCTCCGGTCGACCAACGGCACGTTCCTGCAACGTGCCGGACAACCCGTACTCCGCATCTCCGCCACCCCGCAACTGTTGGTATCGGGCGATGTGGTCCAACTCGGGCATGGTGTGGATCTGCGATTCGAGGAGTTGCCCTGATGCGTCGTCAACACGCCACCCCGCCGGAGATACCGGGGCTGCGCTTCATCGAAACCCTTGGGATGGGCGGTTTCGCCGACGTCTATCGCTATGAGCAGCTCGGTCGGAGTGTGGCGGTCAAGGTGTTGACGGCCGATCTCTCGTACAACACCCAGCAGGCGTTCGAGGCCGAGGCCAACCAGATGGCCCGGTTGTCCAACCACCCCTCGATCGTCAGCATCTACCACGCCGGAGCGGCCCCGGACGGGCGGTCCTACCTGGTGATGGAGGTCTGTCAGGCCCGCACCCTCGACGACCGATTCAAGAGCAGGCCGTACGCCCCGGCCAAGGCGCTGGAGATCACCGTGCAGATCGCTGGTGCCGTCGAGTCGGCGCACCGGGTGGGCGTCCTCCACCGAGACATCAAGCCCGCCAACATCCTCTTCACCGAGTTCGGCAGGGCGGCACTGACGGACTTCGGCATTTCGGTGTCGACTCAGGAGGGTGAGCAGGGTGGCGGGGTTGGCGTGTCTCCCGCCTGGGCGCCGCCGGAGCAGGTCACCACGGGTCAGCCGATGGGTCCCTACAGCGACGTCTACTCCCTGGCAGCCACCTGCTGGGCGATGTTGGCCGGCCGCAGCCCCATGATCGTGCCGGGTGGCGACAACTCGACCTTGGCCCTGATGGCGCGCACCCGTAACGGAGCGATCCCCCCGTTACGCCGTGAGGACGTCCCCGAAGCACTGGAACGCGTCCTGAGGACTGCGCTGGCCAAATCACCGGACCAGCGATATTCCTCCGCGCTGGAGTTCGGCCGCGCGCTGCAGGCCATCCAGACCACACTCCACCTGCCGGTCACCCCGATCGAGGTGGGCGAGGACGACCCTGACGACGGTGCGTGGGTCGACGAGACGACCGGCGGTCTCGGCTCCACGCGGATCTCATCGTTCCATGTGATCGACCCGGATGCCTCAGCACCGGTGCCCGCACCCCGCGGATTCGTGAGCCCTCCGTGGCCCGACGCGGGCCACACAGTCCCGCGCGCTCGTGACCACGTCGCCGGGCCTGCGATCGCGAGTGTGGTCGCGGAAGAGACCGTGCTCGGCGCGGACGCCCACCACAGCGTCGTACCCACCTCCGGCAAGGCGGCGCCCACGGACCAGCCGCCCCGATCTCGCAGGGCCCTCCCGCTGGTCGTCGGAGGGATGGTGGTCGTGGCACTCGCCAGCATCCTCGGGTGGCGACTGATGGGGGGGTCGCCGTCGGGCACCACCGTCGACGTCGCGGTGAGAGAGTCCTCGGAGCCGGCCGACGCCATCGGTGACACCATCCCCGCTCCCCGAGACCTTGTCCTGGAAGTCCGCGGCAAGCGCGTCGAGGTCACGTGGCGCAACCCGTCTCCCCAGAAGGGAGACTCCTTCCTTTACCGCATTGCAGACCCCCAGTCGGAGAGGCCTTTCGAGGGACCGGTCGAGTCGGCTTCGGTCACTCTCCCCAAGGAACCTGGTCGCACCTGTGTGGAAGTGGTGCTCCGCCGGAGCAACGGCCAGGTGTCGTCCGGCACCACGGAGTGCACCCGCTGACGCCTCTCAGGCTCCCGCGGCCTGCACCGTCTCGGTGACGATCTCGGCCGTGGCTTCGGCGTTGCCGGCGGTCGACGCGGCGTGGTCGAGGGCTGCGACGTAGCGCTCGGCATCCAACGCGGCTGCGCAGCCGGTGCCCGCCGCAGTGATCGCCTGACGGTACTGGTGATCGACCAGGTCACCGGCGGCAAAGACCCCGGCGATGTTGGTCGCGGTCGTGGGGTGGTCGACGAGGACATAACCGTCGTCGTCGAGATCCACCTGGCCGGCAAGCAGTTCGGAACGGGGGTCGTGGCCGATCGCGATGAACAGGCCGGTGACGTCGAGCTGACGCTCGTCGCCGTTCGTGGTGTCGCGCAGGGTGATCGACTCCAACCGGTCGGCGCCGTTGAGTGCAGCGACCTCGGAGTTCCAGACCATCTCGAGCTTGGGGTCGGCGAAGGCGCGCTCCTGCATGATCTTGGAGGCGCGTAGTTCCTCGCGACGGTGGATGAGATAGACCCGCGAGCCGAAACGGGTCAGGAAGGTGGCCTCCTCGATCGCGGAGTCACCCCCGCCGACGACGGCGATGGCCTTCTCGCGGAAGAAGAAGCCGTCGCAGGTGGCACACCACGAGACGCCGCGCCCGGAAAGCTCGTCCTCGCGGGGGATGCCGAGCTTGCGGTAGCCGGATCCGGTCGCCAAGATGATGGAGCGCGCGGTGTAGGTGTCGGTGGCGGTCTTGACGACCTTGATCTCACCGGTGAGGTCGACCTCCACGATGTCGTCGGCGATCATTTCGGCACCGAAGCGCTCTGCCTGGGCGCGCATCTCGTCCATGAGCGCCGGGCCCATGATGCCGTCGCGGAAGCCGGGGAAGTTCTCCACCTCGGTGGTGTTCATCAGGGCGCCACCAGCGGTGACGGATCCCTCGAACACCAGCGGCTCCAGGGCCGCGCGGGCCGCGTAGACGGCGGCGGTGTATCCGGAGGGTCCTGAGCCGATGACGATGACGTTGCGCGGCGTCGAGGTGTTCGGGGCGGTGGTCTCGCTCATGTGCGTGCTGGCTCCTGGGTCGACGGTGCTTGTGACTGGTCTGCTGACTGGTCTGCTGTGGGGCTGGTGATTGCTACGCCCAGCCCAACCGATCGTAGGCCAGCGTTCTTCCCTGCGCTCAGGGTGCAGGCAGCGTGAGCGTGCGAACCGGGGACGGATTGCCGCAGACGAAGATCTCGACCACCTGCTCGCTGCCCCGGCGTGGTCGGTAGAGGACCAACCCGGGTTCCTGATCCACCTGTACGTCGACCCGCCGCCCCGGCCCGATCGGACCGCCGACGCAGCGTGCGCGGTCCGCTGGCGGGCGGGTGAGGGCCGCGTAGTCGGACTGGATGCGCAACTGCGTGAGCGTCTGCGTGAGATCCCCGTCCAGTTCGATGACGGGCACACCGGATGCTTCCGGGACGGACGACTTCAGCAGATCGCGGTCGGCGAGACCAGCACCCTCCTCGGCGTCGCCTGCCAACGCGTCCGCGTCCGCGCTCCGGAGCGGCGAGGCGAAACTGTCGGCGGTGGTCCTGGCGTCATCGGAGGAGCCGGGAAGCACCTGTCCGAGCGCGACGCCACCGACCACGACCGCAGCAGCAGCGAGCAGGCCCGTCGCGGCCCGGCGCCGACGGCGCGACGCCAGGTCGATGACCGGGGCCGGCGACTGCTCTGCAGCAGCTTCGGCGTGGAGACGGGCGAGGGTGTCGTCGAGGCGAGCCGAGACAGCCGCAGGCAGGGGAGCGTCGTGACGTGCCTCTGCGAGGAGGCGTCTGACTGCCTCCTGCGATCCATCGAGATCTGGAGCATCGGTCATCGGTTCACCTCCTTGGTGCACTGCGGGCTGATGGCGGGGCGTTTCCTCGTGCAAGGCGCAACTCAGGTGGTCGGTGGTCCTCGGGGCCGTACGACTCCTTGGACGGGACCCTGCGCAGGAGGGTTCCCGTGAGCGATGTCACTGACCGGGGCGTGCAGGTCACCCAGCAGGCCGGCCAGCTTCGTCCGCCCGCGCGAGCAGCGTGACTTCACCGTGCCTTCGGCGCACCCGAGCATCTCGGCGACCTCCGCCACGGAGTAGCCCTCCATGTCGAGCAGGATGAGCGCCGCCCGTTGTTCATGGGGGAGGGTGGCGAGTGCGTCGAGGACGCGACGTCGGCGTTCGGCGCCCGCGAGCGCAGCTTCGGGATCGTCGTCGTGCGCGGCGGTGGCCACGAGCGTTCCGCGATCCTCCACGTCGTCGGGGAGACTGTCGAAGCGTCGGATCTTGGCGGCGCGGAGCCGGTCGAGACATGCGTTGACGACGACCCGGTGGAGCCATGTGGTGACCGCAGCCTCGCCGCGGAAGGAACCGGCTCTGCGGAACGCTGCGATCATGCCGTCCTGGAGTCCGTCGGCGGCGTCGTCGGGGTTGCCCATCGTCCGCAGGGCCACGGCCCACAGCCGGTCGCGGTGCCGCCCGAAGAGTTCGCCGAAGGCTTCGACGTCTCCGTCCACGTGCGCCTGGAGCAGTGCGTGGTCCGTACGGGCGCCCTGGTCGTTCAACCCAACACCTGGACGCTGGTCACGGTGCCGCGGAAACCGTCGCTGACCGAGGGCAACAAGGTGAGCCAGATCGTGACGTACTGGCCCGACACGGGCTCGTCCAGGGTGATGGTGAGGTCGTCAGTGCCTGACGCGGTGCCGACGGGGGTGAGGTCGGCGATCCCGGTGGGTGCGGTCGTGGTGACGTACGCGGCGAGCGACGTGGCCCCTCCCGACGTGCCGACGACCACCTGTCGCACGCCTTTGGTCGTTCCCAGATCAACGATCAACCCGACGCCAGTCTTGAGGCCACCGGGGCCGAAGTTCTGCTTGTAGGTCGCGGTGTGCCACGACGTGGCGGAATCGCCGTCGAGCACGTTGGGCACGAGTTCGGGGTATTCCTCGCGCGGCTCGACCCCCTGCGGGTCGAAGTCGACCGCGCTCACGTCGGTGAAGGGTGTCGGCTCCGCCACCACTGGCGCGGCACTCGGCTCGTCGTCGGGAGGAGGATCTCCGGGGGAGGTCTTCAGACCGAGCTGATAGACCGAGACGGCGACCACCATGATCAGCAGACCCACCGCGAGGATCATGGCCAGTCGGATCCAGTTGCGACCCGGCACCTGCTCGCCGGTGTCGTCGAAGCCTTCGCCGGTGCCCCAGGAGTCGTGCATCGAGGAGCCCGTGGCCCATGACCCCGTGTCGGGGGTGTGCGGTGGGGGCGGCGGCGGGGCTCCGGTCTCCTTGGGCGAGCCCCAGGGCCAGAAGTCGCTGGGAGTGGCTGCGGCCTGGCTGCCGGGGCGCGGTCGACGTACGGGCTCGCCCTCGGGTGGGTCCGGTGCGAAGAGAGGCTTGGGGGGTACGTCGTCGAGGGGCGGCGGAGGGGTGACCGGCTCGGAGCGAGCCCGCAGCCAATCCACCTCGTCATCGTCGTGGAACACCGGCATGCCTGCCTGAGTCGGCAGGTCGATCGATGAGGTGGGTACGGCCGGGGTGTCGTCAGCGGCCCGACCAGGCGGACCGGGTGGGGCGGCCGGGACGGGTGGGGCCACCGCGGCGTCGGGGATGTCGGTGTTTTCGGTGGACGTCGTTTCGGTGGGCGTCGCGGAGGTGGTCGGTGTCATGGCGGGGACCGCCAGTTGGGTGCCCGTCAACTCGCCGACGTATTCCTGGAGATGGTCGGCAATGGTCCGTGCCGACCACTCACCGGACACTGCGCCCGCGCCAGTGGGGTCGAGCGCCTGGTCGCAGATCGCATCGAGCACGCGCGGAATGCCGGCGCGAACCCGACGAGGTCGCAGAAATGTCCCGTGCTCGAGCGGAGCGTCCGGGAGGAGGGACTGGGAGGCACCCGGCCACTTGCCCGTGAGCGCGGCGTAGAGCAGGGCGGCCAGGTCCGTGATGTCGACGTCGAAACGGCCCGGCGCGAGCCCACGCAGTGCGGCATCGACGCCGAACCCGATGATGCGCACCTGCCCGTGCTGGTCGATCAGCACGTTCTCGGGGACCAGCCGGCCATGGGCCAGCCCGACGTCATGGGCCCCGGCGATGCTTTCGGCCACCTCGGCCACCAGCCAGGCAGCCCGGCGTGGGGACAACGGACCCTCACGCACCAGGACGTTGTCGAGTGAGTCGCCCTGGCCCCACTCGTTGACGACGTAGCAGCGGCCGTCCTTGACCTCGGCGTCGAGCACCCGCAGGAGTCGCCGATCCGCGAGAGGTCCGACGCGTCGGGCGGCCTCCAGCATGGGCTCCGAACGCGCATCGTCGACCGTGATGATGTGCACGGCGACCGGCCGGTGCAGGACCAGGTCGTGGGCGCGCCAGAATCGCCCGGTGCCCGTCTCGGCCAACAGGTCCTCGAGGCGGTAGCGGTCGGCAAGGACGTCACCAGCCTGCATGGAATCGGGCACCGCTCACCTCGTCTCGTTGCTGATCGTGGACGTTGTAGCCATCGTAGAGAATCTCAGCCACGTCGGAGCCGCGCCGCGACGGTGTCGACGAGTGAGGTCACTTCGCGGATCTGGAGCAGTCGGGCCCCGATGAGGACGACGACGCCCCCGGCGAGCCCGGCGAGCCCGCCGCGCAGCAGCGCCACTACCGGGTGTGGGTGAGTGCCGAGGCCGGACAGGGCCAGCGTCACGAGCCACGTCGCCAGGGCAGCGACAGCAAGCACGATCGCCATTCGTCCCAGGAACTGCAGTAGTTGCGGTGTCTCGAGGCTGCCGACGGTGCGTTGCAGGACGGCGAAGCTGATGAGGGAGCCGACGACGTAGGAGCTCAGGTAGGCGACGACGAGCATCGGCGCGGTCTGGGCGGGGGAGGTGTTCGTGACGAGGGTGATGGCGACCACGACGTTGGTGAGGGCCACTGCGCACTGGATGAAGAAGACCGTGCGGGTCTGCTCGAGGGCATAGAACCCACGCAGCATGAAGTAGTGCACCGTGAAGAAGATCAGGGCCGGTCCGAAGAGCATCAGGGTCGGGACGTAGGCCTGCTCGTCCTCACCGACCCAGCCGAACATCGTGGTGGCCACGTCGCTGGCCAGGATCGGCAGCAGGACCGCGAAGGGCAGCACGAAGGCCAGCGCGGTGCGCATCGTGGAGCCCACGGTGCGGCCCAGCTCCTCGAGGCGTTCCTCATGGGCGTAGGCCGAGATCCGGGGAAGGATGGCGGTGGCCAGGGACACCGTGATCACCGAGTGGGGAACCATCATGATGAGCACACCGGCGGAGTAGATGAACAGACCGGTGCCCTTGCCACCGTCGGCGGTGCCGCCCGAAGCCAGCTTGACGACGACCAGGTAGGCGAGCTGGGTGGCGATGACGAACAGCACGGTCCATACGCCCAGCGCGAGGGTGTGCTTGAGCTCGGGGTCGCGGAAGTCGAAACGCGGACGATAGGTGAAGCCCACCCGGCGCAAATAGGGGATCAGGACGAGCAGCTGGATCGCGATGCCCAGGGTCGAGCCGATCCCGAGCAACATCTCCTGACCCGTGGTGAGCGCTGCGTAGCGGGCCGCGCCGTCGCCCACCGGTCCCCAGATGAAGAGGTAGGACACCAGCATCGCCACCGCCACGACGTTGTTGGCGATCGGTGCCCACATCATCGGCCCGAAGTTCTGGCGAGCGTTGAGGATCTGGCCCACCAGGACGAACATGCCGTAGAAGAAGACCTGCGGCAGGCACCAACGGGTCAGGTTGATGACGGACTGGAGGTGTGCCGCGCGGTCCGCGTCGAAGTAGCGATCGGAGAGGTACAGCCGTAGTAGATCTGGGGCGAAGACGATGAGCAGCAGCGTCACGCTGCCGAGGAACAGGGCGAAGAGGGTGATGACCCGGCTCGCATAGGCGTCTCCACCATCGGCGTCGAGCTTGATCCGCCGCACCAGTTGCGGCACCAGCACGGCATTGAAGATGCCGCCCGCCAGCAAGATGTAGAGCATGTTGGGGATCGTGTTGGCGATCGTGAAGAGGTCAGCGCGCAGAAAGCCCCCGAGCGCAGCGGCCAGCAGTGCACTGCGGATGAAGCCCGACAGTCGCGACACCGTCGTGCCTGCCGCCATGACGGCCGACGAGGACAGAATTCGCTGGTCGCTCACGCGTTCTCCTGCTTGGCATCCGTGGCGGCACGTGTGGCCTTGTCGTCGGAGTCGGCGTCGCTGGAGCTCTCGGCGGCGGCCGCCGCTGCCGAGGCTGCCTGTTCGGCACGGCGTACGCGGATCTGCCGCGGCAGACGGAAACCGAGCGCACCCAGCAGCACCAGGGCGCTGCCGGCGAGAATGATCCAGATCAGGGCGCTCACCTGGGCAGCTCGGAGGGGAACCTCTGCGACTGACCCTGTGGGCGTTCCGTCCACGGTGGTGACGGCGAGACGCACGGTGTGGATGCCACGCTGCTTCGTGCTGGCCTCGAACCTGACCACGCTGCGCGACCCGGGACCCAGTCGCCGTTCCACGGGTCCGCCGAGGGTGAGGTCAGCATCGGTGGTGGCCTCGAGCCGGACGGTGACCGGCTCCCTGAGCCCGTTGATCACCGTCGCGCCGAACTCACCGGATTCGCCGGAGAGCGTCACCGCGACCCCCTCCACCCGGACCTTGTCGAGTTCGCTCTGGAGCGAATCGGTGACGAGATCAGTCATCCTGAGGGCGAGGCGGGGTCGGCGGCGCAGTTGTTGGGACAGCGTGACGAGCACTTCATCGAGGGTCTGGCTCTCGACCATTGTCTGACGGGTGAGCACGTCCTCGAGGAGGACGGCGCGTTCCGCGGCCCGGTCGGCGGCCTCGAAGATCCTGACGTCGATCTCGGCCTTCTCGTCAGTGTCGGAGTAGGTCAGGGCGTCGGCGCTGACACCTGCGGCCGATCTCTCGGCGAGGTCGGTCACCGACACCACATCGAGCCACGGTTGGTCGAGGCCGGCGAAGAACGAGGCCGCACCGCCGGGCGGCCACGGGTTCGGCACGGTGACCACGATGGGAGCTGTGTCGCGGGCGATGAGGCGGATGGCTGCCTCACTGAGAAGCCGCTGGCGTAGCGCGAGGGGATCCTCGGACGGAGTCGGCCCCGGCCCTCCTGACTCAGCACCCGTGCTGGTGACGACGATCTTGTGACCCAGCACCCGGACGACGGAATGGGCAGTCTTCGGGGGGCTCGCGAAGGCGCTGTCGCTGAGCACGATGACGGCGTCGGAGTCGGCCATCTCGAGTGCTTCGGGGCTCACCGCACCGCTCTCGGGAGCTAGTGCTGGTTGGGCTACGAGGCCCATCTCGGCCATCACCTTGGCACTGCGCGCGCTGGCCTCGGCGTAACGCTGGGGCGAGTGGCGTGCCGCGGCAGAAACGTCGAGGTCTCCGTAGGGGAGCGACAGCACGGTGCTGTCGAGGGTCATGTCCAGAAAACGGCCGAGCCAGGACGACGCTGCCTCAGCGAGGGCTCGATCGCCCTTGGTCGTCTTCATCGCAGTGGCCGGCGCGCGAGGCAGGAGGGCCTGCATCCCGTCCGTCAGTGAATCGACCGGCTTCGGCTCGTCGGTGGATTCCTGACCGGGCACCGAGGGGTCTGCAGCCAGGCTGCGCGGGGGATTTCCATCGGACAGCCGTAGCAGGGCGAGGAGGATCGCCGGGTCGACGAGCCAACTGTACGGCGTGGAACCGGCCGATTCGGCGATGTCCAACGAGGCTCCGAGCCTGCCCTCGTCCTGCAACCAGCGCGCCCAACGGTCGGCTCCCCCGACCCGTCCGTCCTCGTCGTAGGACACCCGCCCACGCAACGCGATGATGACCGCGGCCTCCTGCTTCCGACTCCTGCGCGGCGGGTCGTTGCGCGGCAGGAGGGGAATGAAGGTGCGCGCCCGTCCGTCGGCCACCTGGTCACGCTCCACGGCTCCGTCGCCGAAGGCGTGGATGCCGATCCAGTAGATGCCGGGCTGGTCGAGGATGCCGAAGAGGTCGACCGGGACGGAGTCGCTGAAGGTGGCGGTGTCGCCGGGCTCGAGGATGTCGACGGTGTCGAAGGTGCCGGGCTCGGTGACGCGTTCACCGACGAATTCATTCGGATCGACAGCCGCGGACGCTGCAAGCGCGGTCGCGTCGATGATGGGAGTGGCGGAGGCGAAGGCGTGCAGGTTGATCCGCGTGAAGGTGTCGTCGCTGAGGTTGGTGACGGTGCCGCTGATCTTGACGTTGCCGCGTCGCGGAAGGACCGGGCTGATCTTGTCGATGTGGACCAGCAGCGGGTCGGCCTCGGCCAAGGGTCCAGCGGAATGAGCCTGTGCGATTCCGACGGAGGGGCTCAGTGCCAGGAGGCAACCCAGCGAGAGTGTCACGAGTCGACCCATCGCAGCACGGAGCGCGGTGGGACGGGACACGGGCCGACTCTAGTTGCTGACCGGGGACACTCCGACACGTAGAGTGGTCGGTCGTGTCCGACGCTGCTGTGCCCCCGCTCCCGATTGTCGAGATCCAGCGTCGTGTCGGCGCTGAACTGGACCGTATCGGCTCCATCATCGACGAACTCGGCGCTCGCTTCGCCGAGGCGGGGCACGAGCTGTCCCTGGTCGGTGGACCGGTGCGCGACGCGATGCTCGGCCGGCTGCAGAACGATCTCGACTTCGCCACCAGCGCACGCCCGGACGCCACGGAGAAGCTCCTCTCCGGGTGGGCCGACGCGATCTGGGACATGGGGCGTTCCTTCGGCACGATCGGGTGCCGCAAGGGTCCGTGGCAGGTCGAGATCACCACCTACCGCTCAGAGACCTACGACCCCGATTCCCGCAAGCCCGATGTCGACTTCGGCGACTCGCTGGAGGGCGACCTGGGTCGACGCGACTTCACGGTCAACGCGATGGCGGTGAGTGTGCCGGGGCGCATCTTCGAAGACCCCTTCGGTGGCGTGCTCGACCTGGCGCAGCAGGTGCTGCGTACGCCCGGGACGCCGGAGGACTCGTTCTCCGACGACCCGCTGCGGATGATGCGCGCGGCCCGATTCGTCGCCCAGCTCGGCTTCACGGTCGCGCCGGAGGTCGTCGCGGCCATGACGTCCATGGCCGGTCGGATCGAGATCATCTCCGCCGAACGGGTGCGCGACGAACTGGTCAAACTGATCTGCGCCCCCTATCCACGGCTGGGTCTGAGCCTGCTGGTCGAGACCGGGTTGGCGTCGCACGTGCTGCCCGAACTTCCGGCACTCGCGCTCGAGCGCGACGAGCACCACCGCCACAAGGACGTCTACGAGCACACCCTCACCGTGCTGGAGCAGACGATCGAGCTCGAGCACCGACTCGGAGGCAAGCCCGACTTCGTGGCCCGGTTCGCGGCGCTGATGCACGACGTCGGAAAACCTCGCACACGACGGTTCGAGAGCGGTGGAGTGGTCACCTTCCATCACCATGACGTGGTCGGCGCCAAACTCACCCGTAAGCGGATGAAGGCGTTGCGTTTCGCCAATGCCGAGACAGAAGCGGTCTGCACGCTGGTCGAGCTGCACCTGCGCTTCCACGGCTACGGATCCGGTGAGTGGACCGATTCCGCGGTCCGTCGCTACGTGCGCGACGCCGGTGACGAGCTCGAGCGACTGCACATCCTGACCCGTGCCGACTGCACCACCCGCAACCAGCGCAAGGCCGATCGGTTGCGCCGGACCTACGACTCGCTCGAGGAACGCATCGCGCGACTCTCCGAGCAGGAGGAGCTGGACTCCATCCGGCCGGACCTCGACGGCGCCCAGATCATGGAGATTCTCGACATCTCACCAGGCCGACGGGTGGGCGCCGCCTACAAGTTCCTGCTCGAACTGCGGATGGACCTCGGCCCGATGGGCGCTGACGAGGCCCGCACTGCGCTGCTTGCCTGGGCCGCAGAGCACCCCGAGAGCTGAGCTGTCAGCGCCGGCGGAGCATCGCAAAGAGCAGCAGGCCGCTCACCACACCGCCGAGCTCCAGGAAGACGGCCGAGCTGGGGTCGGATGCGGTCAGTGTCAAGAAGACCTGCACTGCCACAAGGATCGCGGCTGCAGCGGCCACCAGCCGCGGCCAGGACGCGTCCGGGGTCGAGCGAGCGCCCAGTCCTGCGGCCACCAACAGCACTGCACCGACGACCAGCGCGGCGATCTCGACGGTGCCGACGAAGTCCGCACGCCGCTCTCCGGTGAGCGTGAGTCCCGCTACTGCGGCAAGCAGCACAAGAGCGCCCATGCCTGCGACGTAGAGCACGGTGAACGAACTCTGGCGAGGCGCGGTCGCCGTCCCAGTCTGGTGGAAGTCCATGGCCGGAGAGTCTCCTGAGTGTCAGAGCGGAACCCGTTCTGTGGATGCCTTCCCCAGGACCGCCGCCCACGTCGTACGGTGCGGGCATGACCGACAAGCTGGAAGACCTGATCGAAGAGACTATCGAGACGACCGCGCCTCCGGTCAAGGTGTGGTCCCTCGTCTCCGACCTCACCCGGATGGCGCGATGGAGCCCTCAGGTGATGAAGACCATCGTGCGCGGTGGGCCGGTGCACCTGGGGACCAAGGCACTCAACATCAACCGCCGCGGTGCGTTGGTCTGGCCGACGCGGAGCAAGGTGGTGCGCTTCGAACCGCACCGCGACTTCGCGATCCGCATCAAGGACAACCTCACCATCTGGTCCTTCACCCTCGAGCCGCTCGAGGACGGGGGCACTCGGATCATCCAGCGTCGCGAAGCACCGGACGGGGTCTCCGACATCAGCCGCACGCTCACCACCCGGGTCCTCGGTGGGGTCGGCCCCTTCCAGGCCGAACTGCGTGCCGGGATGCGGCAGACCCTGGCGCGGATCAAGACCGACGCCGAACGCTCGTAACGCCTCAGTCCTCCGACGGGACGGGCACCGACAACGCGTCACCCCTGCGGTCCCGGGGTAGTTGTACGCCGGCTTCGGTCCCCTCGACCTCGTCGCAGTCGCCCGTCGGCAACTTGCAGACGATCAGCGACGGGCGGCCCGCCTCCTGATCCGCATCGGTCGATGCGGTGAAGCCCACAGCGGTCTCCTCATCGAGCCACGCATCGAGGGTCCAGGACTGCCACGCGAGATCCGACTCCTCGGGGCGGGTGCTGGTGACCTTCTCACCACCTTCGGAGACCAGGTGGGGTTGGTCCGATCCCTGGTCCGCGATGGACCAGGAGTGCGAGCGGTTCCACCGGGGGAAGCCGGGCCGGAGTGCTTGCAGCCACGCGCTCTCGTAGGCGGTCTCCTTCGAGATCAAGCGGGAGGCCCCGGAGGGGAGACGGAATGAGATTGCCTCGCTGAGTCCGAAGACGTAGAGCGTGTCGTCGAGGATGCCCGCCACCGAGATGGGCTCGTCGCCGTACAGATCGGCCCAGTCCTCGTCGGATTCGGTGACGACACCCTCGCTGCTTCGGACGAGTTCCTCGCCGGTGGTGAGGTCGACGACGACGGTTTCGGCGGGGCCGGTTCCCTGCTCGGCGCGGTCGAGAAAGGCGAGCCAGCGTCCGTCGGCAGACGTCGTGAGCGAGTCCTGCACAGGGTGAGCGCCGGTTCCTGTGACCGATGCGGCGGTGGCAAGCATGAGTTCGGGCAGTTCGTCGTCGGGGGTGGCGTCGTCAGGGGTGAACCACACGCCGGCGCCGCCCACGACGTACTGCAGGATCGGGGAATCCGTGTCGATCGTGGAGCCGTCCGCCAGATGCACGGTTTCGCCACTGGCCCACACCAGCCCAGCCGTGTCGACCGGGGGATCGGCGGTGGGCCATCCACCGTCCGGCCCGTTGTCGGCGCACGCGGTGAGAGCAGTCAGCAGGAGAGCGCTGGCGGCGAGCGAGGACCACGTCATCGGAGGAGTCCTTTGAACACGGCCTCGAGCAGGGCGTCGGTCCGGGAGTGGTCGAGGGCAGTGTCCACCAGGCCGTCAGCGGTCTGCCCGGCCGAGATACGTGACTCCCCGAGCCAGGTCTGGGTGGTGCTCAGATGCAGATCAACGGCCGTTGCGAATCCGGCTGCTCCTGGCACCCGCCCGAGCGTACGCGGTGGCAGTGTGAGCCCGCGGAGTCGAATCTCGGCCCGGTCGAGCGTGGCCTCGGCCCGGGCAAAGTCTGAGCTTGCCTCGCGCAGCGTCTCCGTCTCGATCTCGATCGTGCCTTCGAGTCCGTCGAGCCCCAGGTCTCGGTAGGGGGTGATTCCCATGTTGGTGGCTGCCCACAGGTCTCCCGGATCGTGGTCGCGTGGGTCCGAGTAACTGGCGCTGCCCGACTCGAACGTGGTGATGATTCCTTCGGGCATCATCACCACCCCTTCGCCCATGTTGGGCGTCGCGAGGGCGATACCTCCACCACGGATGCCGCTCAGTAGGTCGGCCAGGTTGTGCCGCACGAGCTCGCCCGCATTGTGACGGCCTAGGGAGGCACTGAAGATGACGGTGTCCCCGCGCACTGCCATGCCCTGCGCCCTCTCCGGGATGGGTACGCCGGCGCTGCGGTTGCCCCACTGCTGGGTATCCGGATCCCACGTGTAGGTGTAGAGAGTCCCGTCCCGACCGTCCTCGTGGGTGCCTACGTAGAGGGTGTCGCCGTCGATCGTGCTGAAAGCACCCGCCATCACCTCTTGCGGTGCGCCGAGGGGCGACACGGTGCTGATCGGTGTGGCACCCATCAGGTCCTGCATGCTGTAGGCGAACAGGCGCGGCGGCGCGTCGCTCGAGCTGACATAGACCACGCCATCGCGGACTGACACGCCGCCAGCGTGGTTGGGTGGTTTTTCAACGCCATCGCTGTCGTCCGGGTCGCGAAACTTCCCGAGACTGACGGTGTTGAGGACCTGACCCGTGTCGGGGTCGATGATGCTGAGGACGGCCTCACCGTCGCTGTTGTAGCTGGTCTGGAGGAGATTGCCGGTCTCCGGGTCGTAGCCCAGACCTTGAGCTGCGTAGCGCCCGTCGTCATCCCCGGTGGTGCGCGAATCGGGGATCGGTATTCCGGGCAGCCTGCCCTTCTCGACGTCACTGATCATCGATCGGATCAGGCCGTTGGCGAGCCACCGGCTCTCCTCGTCGGAGAACGGGTCCGTCTCGACGAAGTCGCGGGCCTTGTCCAGAGCCTCGGTGTAGTCGGTGCGGATCGCGGCGAGGTTGCTGATCGTCTGCATGAGGAGCAGGACCATGCCGAACACATCGGTGACCTGAGGTTTGGTCTGTCGGTAGTAGCTGATCTGGGCATCCGCGTTCTGCTCCATCACCTGATAACTGCAGGCAGCGTGTTCGAGCGCCAACTCCAGACGATTGAGTCGCACCAGACACGCGTCCGAGGAGGCCCGAGTCGCCCACGCGCGCACATTGAAGCGGGTGGCGGCGTCGGGGCTGCTCCAGTTCGGCTTGCCCTCGGCCATGACGATGAAATCTATGGCTACGGCCACGAGATCGAGAGCGTTCTGCACGTCAGTGCCGAGGCCCCGGACGGCGCCGATGTGGCCGGACGTCATGTCGGCATGGATCGCCTCTGGTCCCGTCGGCACCATCGCCACTTCCCTTGAGTCACTGTGCGTCTCGTCGTGTCCCGCGCGACCCAACGCTTGTCACGCGCTGCCCGCTGCGCTTCTGCGCCGTTGCTACGGGGCGGAAGCGCGCTGGACAGCGCGTGACAAGGGGCCGCGGGTGAGGCGGGTCAGGCAGGTGAAGCAGTTGTGCAGGGTGATCACTCGCCGCGGATGAACTTCTCCAGCTCGAGACGACCCATGTCGTCGGGCATCTGCACCGGCGGGGACTTCATCAGGTAGGCCGAGGCGGGCAGGATCGGGCCACCGATGCCGCGGTCCAAGGCGATCTTCGCGGCACGCACCGCGTCGATGATGATGCCGGCAGAGTTGGGGGAGTCCCAGACCTCGAGCTTGTACTCGAGGTTGAGGGGAACATCTCCGAAGGCGCGTCCCTCGAGGCGGACGTAGGCCCACTTGCGGTCGTCGAGCCACGCGACGTAGTCGGACGGGCCGATGTGCACGTTGCGGCTGTCCTTCAGCCCGGCAAGCTCGCCGGTGAGGTTGGACGTAACGGCCTGGGTCTTGGAGACCTTCTTCGACTCCAGACGCTCACGCTCGAGCATGTTCTTGAAGTCCATGTTGCCGCCGACGTTGAGCTGGTACGTCCGGTCGAGCGTGACGCCGCGGTCCTCGAACAGACGCGCCATGACACGGTGGGTGATGGTGGCGCCGACCTGGCTCTTGATGTCGTCGCCGACGATCGGGACACCGGCGTCCTCGAACTTCTTGGCCCAGACCGGGTCGGAGGCGATGAAGACGGGGAGAGCGTTGACGAAGGCCACTCCGGCGTCGATCGCGCACTGGGCGTAGAACTTGTCGGCCTCTTCCGAACCCACCGGGAGATAGGAGACGAGGACGTCGACCTCGGCGTCCTTGAGCGTCTGGACGACGTCGACCGGCTCGGCGGCGGACTCCTCGATGGTCATCCGGTAGTACTTGCCGAGGCCATCCATCGTGGGACCGCGCAGCACCTCCAGACCCATGGTCGGGACATCACAGATCTTGATCGTGTTGTTCTCCGAGGCGTTGATCGCCTCCGAGAGGTCCTTGCCGACCTTCTTGTCGTCGACGTCGAACGCGGCGACGAACTTGATGTCGCTCACGTGATAGTCGCCGAACGCGACGTGCATGAGCCCGGGGACGGTCGCGGTGGCGTCCGCGTCCTTGTAGTACTCCACGCCTTGGATCAGGGAGGTGGCGCAGTTGCCCACTCCCACGATGCCTACTCGTACCGAACCCATGGGGCTCTCCTTGTCTTGTTTCGTCTTCATCTGAACAGTCAGGGGGTGGTGGGGCGCCGGGGTGAGGTCCCGGTGCTGCTGGGATCGACGCTCTGGACGGTGTCGCTGGTGGTGCCTTCGCCGACGCGCTCGGCCTGGATCAGGTCGGAGAGCCAACGCACTTCACGTTCCACCGACTCCACGCCGTGACGTTGGAGCTCGGCGGCATAACGGTTGACCTCGGCCTGCGTCCGTTCGAGTTCAGCCTGGACGCGCGCTAGACGCTCCTGGAGCCGAGAGCGACGACCTTCGAGGACACGGAGTCGTATCTCCATGTCGGTGGAGGAGAAGAACGCGAACCTGATGTCGAAGTTGTCGTCCTCCCAGGCGGTGGGTCCCACCTCCGTCATGAGGTGATGGAACTCCTCATGACCGGCCTGCGTCACCTCGTAGACGATGCGGGGACGCCGACTGGTGTGTGTCTTGTCGGCAGTTTCGCGCAGCAGATTTGCCTTGAGCATCTTCTTCAACGCGGGATAGAGGGAGCCGTAGGACAGCACCCGACCCCACCCGAGCATGAGGTTCAGCCGCTTGCGGAGCTCGTAGCCGTGCATGGGTCGCTCGTGCAGCAGTCCGAGGACTGCGAGCTCGATGGTCTCTCCACGACGTGCCACGCGACCTATCGTAGCGATATATCCACCGAGTCCTGCAAGCCAGGGTGCTCGCTCTGGGCGACCACCCGGACACTGCTGTGGCGGACCTACGACGCGACACCGGACCGGAGACGGGCCGGCCCGGTCTCGCCGCTCCCGTACTCTTGCGCCCGTGAGAGTGAACAAGCGGAGGGCTGACGGTCCTGCCGAGACCCGTAAGCCCAGCCCGCGACGGACGCCTCGACAGCGGATCGCGAAGGTTCTGAAGGTGCTGACCATCATGGGAGTCGTCGGCGCACTGATCCTGGTGGGCGCCGCGATCGTGCTCTACAAGGCGATCGAGATTCCTGATGCCAACTCCTCCTTCGAGGCGCAGACCACCTTCGTCTACTACGGCGACGGCAAGGCTCAGCTCGGCACCTTCTACGAGGACCAGAACCGCGAGTCGATCCCGCTGGATGAGATGCCGGACAGCATCAAGGACGCGGTCGTGGCAGCTGAGAACCAGTCCTTCTGGAGCGACAAGGGACTCGATCCGAAGGGCATCGCCCGCGCGTTCTTCTCCAACGCCAGTGGTCAGTCGCGACAGGGTGCCTCGACGATCACCCAGCAGTACGTCAAGATCCTCTATCTCACGAGCGAGCGCAGCTACAAGCGCAAGATCAAGGAAGCGGTCGTCTCGCTCAAGATCCAGAAGGACAAGAGCAAGTACGAGGTGCTGGCCGGCTACCTCAACACCATCTATTTCGGGCGCGGCGCCTACGGCATCCAGGCGGCTTCCAAAGCGTACTTCGGCCACCCTGCGTCCAAGTTGTCGCTGCGCGAGTCGGCCGTGCTGGCCACGGTGCTCAACAATCCGACCCAGTTCGACCCCGCCAACGGCAAGGAGTCGCGCGAGGCGCTCAAGGTCCGCTACGCCTACGTCCTCAACTCGATGGCCAAGCTCGACGCCATCACCGAGGAAGAGCGCGACCAGGCCCTCAAGCGTCTGCCGAAGTTCCCCAAGGTCGCTGCGCAGAGCCAGTACGGCGGCCAGAAGGGCCACATGCTGTCGCTGGTCAAGCAGGAACTCCTGGCCCGCGGGATTGCCGACGAAGAGGTGATCGACGGCGGAGGGCTACGGATCACCACGACCTTCGATCCGCAGGTGATGAGCGACGTCGAGCAGGCCGTGCAGGAGCAGAAGCCGGACCCCGGGCTGCCCGGCCCTCCCGGCAACAAGGATCTCCATGTCGGTGCCGCCACGGTGGAGGTCGGCACTGGCGCACTGCTGGGCTTCTACGGTGGCCAGGACTACTTGGAGTCGCAGATCAACTGGGCGGTGGCCGGCGGCATGGCTGGATCGACGATGAAGGCAGCCACCGACGTGGCTGCGATCCGCGACGGCTTCTCTCTCAACGACACCTTCGACGGCAACAGTCCGATCGAGGTCGCCGACATCGAGTTCGAGAATCAGTTCGATGATTCCTATGGCCCGGTGTCGATGATCAGAGCGACCCAGGACTCGATCAACACCGCTTTCATCGACATGGTCGACGCCATGGACGACGGGCCCAAGAAGGTCATCCAGGCCGCCGCCGACATGGGGATCCCCGGCTCGGAGGGCGAAGAGTCGTGGGGGTTCCCCCGCAAGTCCATCGACTTCCAGCCCAATGTCGGCGTCACGCTCGGCACTGCGCAGGTCAGCCCGATCAACATGGCCAACGCCTATGCCACCTTGGCCAACGGCGGCGAGCGTCACGACATCCACGTCGTGGAGAAGGTCGTCGACCGGCAGGGTGAGGTTCTCTACGAGGCCGAGGAGCAGAGCAAGCAGACCATCGACGAGGACATCACCTCCGATGTGACCTACGCGCTGCAGCAGGTGGTCGAAGAAGGTTCGGGCACCGAAGCCCTCGACCTCGAGCGCCCGGTGGCCGGCAAGACCGGCACCGCGACCGACGACGACGGCAATGTCTCCTCGACCTGGTTCGTGGGCTACACGCCCCAGATCTCCACCGCCGTGATGTACGTGCGTGGCAAGGGACGTGGCGCCCTCGACGAGGCGATGCCGCCCGGCGGCACCACCAGCACGTGGCTGCCCAGCAGTTCCGACGGCAAGGCCGGTTATTACGGCGGCAACTATCCCTCCAAGACGTGGACCGCGATCATGCAGCGCGTCATGGAGGGCAAGGACGTCGAGGAGTTCCCCGAACCCGTCTATCTCGATGGGGATGCCGCCGACGGAGGTGACACCGACTACACCCCGGCTCCGCCGTCGCCCACGCGGGCGCCGCCGAAGCCGACGAAGAACCCGACCGTGACCCCCACGGTGATTCCGACGGTGATCCCGACCGAGGTTCCGACCGAGGACCCGACCGAGGACCCGACGGTGACGCCGACGCCCACGGTGCCTCCGCCGACGACCGAACCGCCGCCGGTTCCGACGGCGACACCGACTCCGACACCCACGCCCACTCCGACACCTACTGCGACACCTCCACCGACGCCCCCGCCGACGTCCCCACCGACGGTGGTGCCCACGGTGCCGGCGCCCACTGCGCCGCCCACCACGCCGGCAGGAATGATCCATCCGCGAGCGCGTCTCCTCGACGCCCGACCCTGAGTCAGGTCATGAGAATCGAACACCCTTCTCGGGAGGATCCGGTCGCGGCAGCGATGTCGGAGGTGATCGGCGGGCCGATGGGCGAACACTCCAGCGGTCACCCGTGGTGGAGTGCCTCGCGCGCTCTGGTCGCGGTGACCTCGCTCGTGCTGGCCGCAGGCATGGTCGGCAAGAGTGCGTGTGTGCCCTCGGGATGGTCGAAGGACACCCAGCCCTTCGCCCAGTTGTGTTGGACCGAACTGTCTGGGACGAGTATCGAGAAGAGCACACCGCCGCACATCACGACGACCCTGGAGAAGTTCGCCGCAACGCTCCCGGGTCAGGGCGCTGTCGGCACCGTCGCTGCGCTGGCCGTACTGCTGGCGGCGCTCGCGCTCCTCGCCACCTTCGCGCTGTCGCGTGTCGACCGAAGTCGTCCCTGGGCTGCTGCTGGCTGGGCGCTGTCCCCCGTGCTGCTTCTCCACTGGCTCTCCTGGGATCTGGTCGCGGGAGTGTCGATAGCTGTGCTGCTCTGGGGCTGGACGTCGGGTCGACACTGGCTGGCCGGCATCGGCACGGGCATCGGCGCCGCTTTCGCGCTCCCGGTGGCGGCCGCCTTCGTCGGTGTGCTGCTGATCGGCGGGCGTACCCGGGACCGGATCGATGCCGTCGTCGCCGCAGTGGCGGCCTACGTGCTCATCACGATCCCTGGCCGGGCGCGGATCGAGCAGGCCGATGTCGGTTCGATCTGGGTGGTGGTGCAGGAGGCTGGCGACGGACTGCCCGGGCGCACCGTACGACTCGTGGTTGCGCTGCTCGTGTTGGCAGCGGCCGCGGCACTGGTCGGGTGGTTGATCTCGCGCGAGCGGGTGGCATCACCGCGTTCCGCTGCTCGTGCCGGGCTGGTGCTGCTGGCTGCCGCATTGCTGGTGACGCCTTCGGCTCCGCCGGAGTCGGCGCTGCTGCTGTTGCCGCTGGCCGCCATCGCCGTCCCGCGGTGGCGGGACCTGCTCGTGTGGCAGGGCTGCGAGTTGGTGAGTTGGATGATCACGGGCTGGTACTTCGGCAATGCCCTGGTGCCGACGGTCAGTGGCGACACCCGGGTCTACTGGCTCGCGATTGCTCTGCGCGTCGTGGGGATGACGTGGCTCGTGGTCGCGGCCGTCCGTCCGGTCCTCTCAGGAGACCAGGACACGGTCGAAGTCAGTGGCGGTGAACCGGACGCGGACCTCGACGTCCTCGCCGATGGCGGGCACGCGCGCGCCTGAAGGCACGAACAGCATCGATGCCTGCATGTGCGGCGGCTCGGCGAAGAGACGTTGCTTGCCGTCGATGGAGAAGGGCGAACGGACGAAGCCGACGGCGTCGAGACCGCCACGGGCCAGAGTGGCGGCGCGCGCCCTGAGCGACTGGTCACCGGTCGGTGCCTCCAGCCCGATGCCGTGGGCGGTCCCGCCGCTCACGACGATGATGTGGCCGTTCCTGGGTGCAGATCGGCCGCGATAGCCGAACGTATCGCCACGCTCGACTGCGTGGACGTCGAGCACGGTGGCGCTCACCGTGAGCGCGCGCCGTTCGCCGAGCCAGAGATCGGTCCCTATGCGGGGACGGATGGTGAAGTCGGGGTAACTGCTCCTGAGCTTCGTGTGCTCGACGCGGGTGAGGTGACTGACATAGACCGTCCGGGTCGGCAGGCCGGAGGCCACGACGTCGTTGAGGAGCCGGGTGACTTCACTGAGATGTGAGGTCACGTTGAGGGGCAGGTGCATGGCCACACCGGCCAGGCCCGTACGACCCTCCTTGGCCAACGTCCGTGCTGCTGCGGTGAGGTCACGCCGGCGCATGCCGTGTCGGCGCATCGACGTCAGTTGTTCGAGGACGAACCGGGCCTTCGGGTCGTGCGACCTCAGTCCGGTCAGGTCCTCAAGGCGGCTCACGGTGTGCACCACCCGCGGTGTCAGCGCCGGATCGATCTCGAGGCCCGGTCCGAAGGGCCGCCACGGAGTCAGGACGAGGATGTCGCCACTGAAACGCGTGCAGACCTCGGGGACCTCCGCGTAGGTGCCGACCGCGATCAGATCGAGGGCGGTGCCGGTCTGCGCCTCATGCTCCTGCAACCACTGGGCACGCCGGGCCAGCCGCGCCAGCGTGAAGCCGTAGCCATTGCCCTTGACGACCGGCACGAGGCCAGGGTTGTTGGTCGCCGTGGCGAGCAGGTGCTGGCGCCAGCGGTCGCCGTCGACGTTCAGAGTGAGGCTCATCCGCGCCTCGCAAGATAAAGTTGGAACGCCTTGTAGAGAGCCTTGTTGAGCGGCAGGTCCCACTCGCCGGCATATTCGACGGCCTCACCGCCAGTGCCGACCTTGAACTGGATCAGGCCCACGTGCGGGTCGTCAACCTCGAGCGTCTCGGTGATGCCACGCATGTCGTACACCTCCGCGCCAGCGGCCAGGGCATGGCGGATCATGGCCCACTGCACGGCGTTCGAGCCGCGGACCTCGCGTTTGTCTGTCGATGAGGCGCCGTAGGAGTACCACGCATGGGTGCCGACGCGGATAGCGATCGTGGCCGCCACCAGGTCGCCCTCATGACGTGCCAGCCAGACCTGGATCCGGTCGTCGTGCTCAGCGCCGAGAGCGTCGTACATCGTGTGGAAGTAGGACAAGGGACGCGGCGTGAAGTGATCGCGCTCGGCCGTGAGGACATAGAGGTCGTGAAAGGCCCGGAGATCGTCACGGCCGCCGAGCATGCACTCCACCCCGACCTTGTCGGCCTTCTTGATGTTGCGCCGCCACTGCTGGTTCATTCCCTTGAGCAACTCGTCCTCGGTGCGTGGACGGGGTTCTGGGTCGTGGGTGGCGAGCGGGATCTGGAAGTTGAACTGCGGCTGACCGGCCGCGAAGCCACCGTCGACAGATTGCGGCTTCCATCCGAGCTCGTGGAGTTGGGACACGACGCCCGCGCCATGCTGGGAACGCTCCAGGGGAGCAACCTCGCTGAGACGGTGCGTCGACTCGTCGGCGATCCCGGCCTTGATCTGGTCCGCGGACCACCGACGCATCACGACTGGCGGACCCATCCGGACGGCAAAGGCGCCCTGCTTCTTCAGATGGGCAGTCAGTGGGGCCAGCCACTCCTCGAGGTCGTCGCCACTCCAGTCGATCACCGGACCCTCGGGCAGGTAGGCGAGGAATCGCTTGAGCTTCGGCAGTTGGCGGAAGAGCACCAGAGCGACGCCGACCAGATCTGTCCCACGGAACCAACCGAGGGACTCGGCACGCCACTCCGACTTCACCTTGGCCCAGGCGGGTGTCTGCAAGAAGCTCGCCGAGGGCCGATCCGCGATGAAGTCGCGGTGTTCGGCCGCGGAGACAGGGCGGAGGGTCAGGGACGGAGTCACCTCAAGAGGCTACAAGGGACCAGACACCACCCCCGTACGTGTCTGGTCCCCTCACCCCAGTAGACGTCGTGCGGGTGGTGTTTGGTTGCACGTCAGCCGCATCTA
The DNA here is from genome assembly GCA_038242265.1 of Propionibacteriales bacterium. Taxonomy (GTDB): domain Bacteria; phylum Actinomycetota; class Actinomycetes; order Propionibacteriales; family Nocardioidaceae; genus Nocardioides. The sequence continues at coordinate 33,603 of JBBSSH010000025.1, read as the reverse complement.
TTTTCGGCACCCTGGCAGCTGGCGGGCGATCCGCGCTCAGAATCGTTCGCGTAACCAGGCGAAGTCGGCGAGATGATCCTCGGCGGAACCCGGGGTCTCGCAGATGATCGGCGCCTGCGCCTCGCGAACGACCGCTGCGAACTCGTCAGCCGGGAGCCGGCCGTGCCCGAAGTTGGTGTGGCGATCGGCACCGGAGTCGAAGTCGTCGCGCGAATCGTTGGCGTGCACCAGGTCGATCCGGCCGGTGATGGCCCGGATCCGGTCCACTGCGTCGCCCAGTTCGATGCCGCCGGCCCATGCGTGGCAGGTGTCGAGGCAGAAGCCGACGTGTTCGCTGCCCTCCGCTGCGCTGATGGCCTCCCACACCCCGGCAATGCGATCGAGACGGCGCGCCATGGCGTTGTCCCCTCCGGCGGTGTTCTCGATCAGCAGCGGGATCTTGAGGTCGGTGGCCTCGATGGCCTTGCGCCAGTTGTCGAAGCCGACCGACGGGTCGTCGGCCTTGTTGACGTGTCCACCGTGGACCACCAGACCCTTGGCGCCGATCTCCGCCGCCGCGTCCATGTGCTGCTGGAGCAGTTTGCGGCTGGGAATGCGGATGCGGTTGTTGGTGGTGGCGACATTGATGATGTACGGCGCGTGGACGTAGATGTCGACGCCGGCGGCCGTGGCGGCTTCCCGGAGCGCCGGTGCGCCGCCCTCGAAACGCACCTCGGGCCCCTTGTAGCTCTGCGGGTCTCCCAGGAAGATCTGCACGAGCGACGCCTGGCGAGCCTTGGCCTCGGCCACCGGATCCGTCTGGTCGACGTGGGCTCCGATGCCGGGCGGGGGAGAAGTCGTCATGGCCACCAGCCTAGGAGGACGGGCAGACAGGCGAGGACGACACCGAGAAGAACGAGGACTGCGGCCCAGCCCACCCAGTCGAACGCGGGTCGGCCCCGGGGCGCCCTGCCGCCCCGGTGGCTGGGTGCGGGGCCCAGCCGGTCCCGGATCTCGGGTCCCGGCTGGGGTGGCACATCGAGTCGACGAAGAAGCTGCAACGCGGCGTCCGCACTCGCGAGCCGCTGTTCGGGGTCACGCACCAGCAGCCGTTCGATCAGGGGTCGCAAGGGGTGCGAAGGGATCTCCGACTGACGCGACGGGGGGAGCCCGGTGATGAGCTCGAGCCCCACCCGGCCCACGGCGTAGAGGTCCTGGGTCGGGTCGGGCGGGGCTCCGCGTGCCTGTTCGGGTGCCATGTATCCGTCGGTGCCGATAGCGCCGGGAACGGTGGTGAAGCGACGATCCGCGATGGGTGCGGCCACGCCGAAGTCCCCCAGTCGCAGGTGCGGCTCACCCGCGCCGGTGGCTTCGAGCAGGAGGTTGGCCGGCTTGACGTCGCGGTGCACCAACCCGGTCCCGTGCGTGGCGCCGAGGCCGAGAAGGAGCTGCTCCAACACCTGGGCCACCCAGCCGGCCGGCAGCGGTCCGTTCTCACGGAGCAGGTCGGCGACCGTGCCGCCGGCGACGAGATCCATCGCCAGGATCACCAGGTCGTCCTCGGCGGCCCACCCCGTCGGTGCCACGACGTGGGGGTGCCGCACCCGGATCGCCTGCTCACGGACGAAGCGCGCCAGCAGCGCGGCACTGTGCTGACCCAGCACCTTGACTGCGACGTGGGTGCCGGTCGTCTCGTCGAAGGCACGCCAGACCGAACCCATGCCACCCGACCCGATCTGGTCGAGCAGGACATACCGCCCCGCGATCACGGTCGGGGAGCGAGGAGGGACGAAAGCTGGCACCCGGGGACGCTAGCGCTTCGCGCGTGCCGGTGCTGGCTCCCTCCACAGAGTGCAATGTGGGGCCGGGAGGTCAGGGGTGTCGGTTGGTGGGTGGAGATCACGGCGTTTCGCAGGTGACGGACGGGCTGTACAGCTTGATGTCCTCGTGGGCGCCCGCGTTGCCGAAAACGAAGCGGAACGTGACCAGGCCGGCCGTTCCGACTGGGAGCACGAAGGATTGGATGCCTTGGTCGACATAGGCATTCGAGGCTCCGGACGTGGTGTACTGCGCGATCTGGGTGGCGCCGGCAAAGGCTCTGAGGATGAGCGGCGTCCCGGCGTCGGTGTAGGTGACGACACCGAAGTTGAGGGTGTAGCTGCAGCCCGAGTTCAGCGCCGGCTGCCCAGACTGGCTGAGGGTGAGTACGCGAGCGTTGGTGGTGGGCTCGTTGGTGGCGGCGAACCAGGTGCCCTTACCGCCGACCGGGTCAGAGCCGGCAGCGACGGCAGGCATGAAGCCGACGGGGTTCGCCGTGCGGTCTCTGCTCCAGCCCCCCGTGGTCGGGGCGTAGCTCCAGCCGTTCCCGCCATTCGTCGACTCCTTGACCGTCACCGTCCCGAAGCTGAGGTCGGGACAGAGCGTGGTCTTGCAGGGACTGGCGGCAAACGCCGGCGCTGCCACGGCGGTGGTGATGACAGGCGCGGTCCACGCTGCGCCTCGCATGATGGCGCGACGACGCGGGGTGAACGTCGGGTCGGTCACCCCACCACCGTAGCCCGCCGATGTGGGACCGTCGCCCGACCTGACGTTTGCCCCGCCCATAGGGGTGAGGTGCCCTGGTCTGGACCAGTTGGTTGCTACCCGTCGGCAGGTAGGTCATCCTCGCGAGAAGTCTGCCCCAGTCCCGAGGGTGCAGAACCTCATGAAAGGCAACGCCCATGTCTGATCCCATTCCTCCCGGCGGTCCCACACCGGAGCCGACGCCTGACCCCATCCCGGCTCCTGACCCCATCCCGGCTCCTGAGCCCACCCCGGCCCCCGAGCCCACCCCGGCCCCCGAGCCCACCCCGGCCCCCGAGCCCACCCCGGCCCCCGAGCCCACGCCACCCCAGCCGACTCCCCAGCCGGCCAGCAATCCAGCGTCTACGTCTGGTTCCGGCACGTCTGGTTCCGGAACGTCTGGTTCCGGCACTTCCGCCGCGAATGACGCGATTGCGACGCTCAAGTCGGCCAACCCCCTCGATCTGGCGATGATCGGTCTCGGCCTGCTGGCGTTCCTCGCGTCCTTGATGCCGTACACCACCGTGTCTGTCAAATACCTCGGCAACAGGGATTCAAATTCCGAAAACGCGTGGAACTACTTCTTCGGGTGGTTCGCCGTGCTGTGCGTCCTGATTGCCGTGGCGCTGTTGATCGTCAGGCTGCTCGACATCGCGCTCCCGATCCCCGTCCCGGTGCGCACGGTCGTCCTGGGGCTCTTCGGCGTAGCTGCACTCCTCACCGTCCTTGCGCTTTTCGTCACCGCAAACGAAGGGTGCGGCAGCGCTGTCTTCATGGACGGCCTCGGCGGCGGGTTCAGTTGCAACGAGCGGCACGGCTTTGGTTATTGGCTCATACTGCTCATCAGCATCGGTGGCACTGCACTCGCCGCCATGCGACTCAAGTCGGACTGAACAGTTCTTGCCCAACGATTCCGAGGGCCGACCGGGGCGCTGCTAGGATTCCCCGGTTGCCCTCGGGTGACCGCAGAGTCGGACCCGCGTCCGAGGCTGCGAACGCACAGTCCTCCTGCCACGGAAAGTCCGTGGCCGCTCTAGTCCAGAGGAGGTGGAGACCGCTATGCGTAACTATGAAGTGATGGTCATCCTCGACCCCAGTCTCGACGAGCGTACGATCGAGCCTTCGCTCGACAAGTACCTCAACGTGATCCGCAAAGACGGTGGCTCAGTCGAGTCCGTCGACGTGTGGGGCCGGCGCCGGATGGCGTACGAGATCCAGAAGAACGCCGAAGGCATCTACGCCGTCGTCACCTTGACGGCCGAGCCTGCGACGGTGAAGGAATTCGATCGTCAGCTCACGCTGAACGAGTCGATCCTGCGTACGAAGGTGCTTCGCCCCGACGCCCACTGAGGCGCCTGTGGATGAAGTTCGACCGCTTGTGGGTGGTCTGCACTTAGATGGGCACCACCAGCAAGCAACCCGGATCAGCAGAGCATTCTGAGGAGACCTGACATGGCAGGCGAAACCACCATCACCGTGGTCGGCAACCTCGTCGACGACCCGGAGCTTCGGTTCACCCCCTCGGGGGCACCCGTGGCCAATTTCCGGATCGCGTCGACGCCGCGGACCTTCGACAAGCAGACCAACGAGTGGAAAGACGGCGACACGCTGTTTCTCTCGTGTGCTGTGTGGCGACAGGCCGCTGAAAACGTTGCCGAGTCCCTCCAGAGGGGCATGCGCGTGATCGTTCAGGGTCGCCTGAAGTCACGTCAGTACGAAACCCGCGAGGGCGAGAAGCGCACCGTTTTCGAGATCGATGTCGAGGAGGTGGGCCCGTCGTTGCGCAGTGCATCGGCCAAGGTCACCAAGACGACCCGGTCCGGTGGCGGTGGCGGCTATTCCGGCGGCGGTGGCGGCAACAGCGGCGGATACTCGGGCGGTGGCGGCCAGTCCGCCCCGAACGACCCGTGGGCCAGTCCCGCTCCCGCGCAAGGCGGCGGAAACTGGGGCGGCCAGCCCCAGGGTCAGCCCCAGGGCGGACAGCCCTCCGGTGGCGCTCCACAGGATCCTTGGGCCACGCCCGGGGTGTCCGGTGGCTCCGGCTCCGACGAACCGCCCTTCTGATCCGATCCTGCTCCACACCCACCATTCCGTCCCTGATTGCCTTCAGGGCCGGGCTCACTGAAAGGGAGCACCACAATGGCCAAGGCAATTCTGCGCAAGCCCAAGAAGAAGGTCTGCCAGTTCTGCAAGGAGAAGGCGACCGGTGCCGATTACAAGGACACCACCCTTCTCCGGAAGTTCATCTCCGACCGCGGCAAGATCCGTGCGCGGCGTGTGACCGGCAACTGCGTCCAGCACCAGCGTGACGTCGCCATCGCGGTCAAGAACGCCCGCGAGGTTGCTCTGCTGCCCTATACGTCCACCGGTCGCTGAGAGGAGCACGAGAAATGAAGCTCATCCTGACCCAGGAAGTTGACGGACTCGGCGCCCCCGGCGACGTGGTCGAGGTCAAGGACGGCTACGGCCGTAACTACCTCATCCCGCGCAGCCTCGGCATGCGCTGGACCCGTGGTGGCGAAAAGACCATCGAGTCGATCAAGTCCGCGCGGGCCACCCGTGCTGCGCGCGACGAGGGCCACGCCCAAGAGATCAAGACCAAGCTCGAGGCCAACCCGGTCAACGTGAAGGTCCGTGCCGGTGAGAACGGTCGCCTGTTCGGCTCCGTCACCACCGCCGAGATCGCTGACGCCATCACCGAGGTCTCGGGAGAGAAGGTCGACCGCCGCACCCTGGTGTTGGTCAACCCGATCAAGGCCCTCGGGGCACACCAGGTGTCGGTCAAGCTGCACGACGGGGTGTCCGCTTCGGTGGCCCTCAACATCGTCACAGCCTGATCACCAACTGAATCATCACTTCGGCCCGTCGCCCCCTCGGGGCGGCGGGCCGAAGTCATTTCAGCAGCGAGTCATGTCTCACTCGGTCGGCTTCTCGCACCGGACGGGCGGCTCCGAGCCGCCGGAGTGGTATTCGTAGTCGGTGCCGTCATGGCGCAACATCATGCGCGATCCTTCGATCTGCGCCTGGGTGTACATCATCCCCTCCTCGGCACAGCCGCGGCTCCCGTCGCTCCACGTGACCTCCTCGGCCGAGACCACCTCGATCTCGTTCTCCTTCACGCCGAGAAAATCGGCGAGATCCGCGGTGGCTGCCAGGCCTTGCGGTGATGGAAGCGTCGGCGGTGCCTCGGGGGTCGGAGATTCGGGGGGTGTCGATTCCATGGCGGACTCCTGGGGTTCGGGTGGGGTGGTGGAGTCCCCACATCCGGCGAGCAGCGACGCAGACACGACAGTGGCGAGAACGGCTGGGACAAGACGACGTACGGCATTCATGGGGCCATGATGCCGCGTCGGGTCGGGACACGAAGAAGGGGCCGACGGTGTTGCCACCGTTGGCCCCTTCGTTCGAATCAGACGATCAGTGCCTGACGGCGCGGATCTTGATCTCCTTGTGGCTCCCCTTCACCGCGGCGTCTCCGGTGTAGAGGACCTTGACCTTGATCTTGCCGACCCGCTGGACCTTGCCGAGCTTGAGCTTGGCAATGCCGAACTGGTTGAGCGTCAGCGTGTAGGTCTTGGTCTTGACCGCGCCCCGGACCTTGACGGTGACCGTGCCCGTGGGGGTGACCTTCGGGGCAGTGACGACGATCTTGAGCTTGGCCCGGTGGCCCTTCCTGACAGCATGAGGGGCGCTGATCAGGATCTTGGACCTGACCTGCGGCATCGGCTGGTCCGGAGCAGTCACCACGAGGTTGACCGGTGTGGAGGTGGCAGCCGCGTTCGCTGCGTCACCGACATACTTCGCCGTGACCGGGACAGTCCCGGCCTCGGTGAATCCGGACAGCGTGACCGTGGTACGCCCTGCGGCATCCAGGGTGCCGGTGCCGGCCACCCGGGTGCCCGCCAGGAACTGCACCTGGCCGGTGGCCGGGGTCGCGCCGGTGGTGAACACCGAAGCTGTGGCAGCGGTGGTACCTCCGGTCGTGATCCGGTTCGGGTTGATCGCCACGCTCACGTCCGTGCGCTGCGCCGAACCCTTGATCGCCACGGTGTGGCTCGACGACGCAGGCTTGGCGCCCGGGTCGTCGGTGATGTGGACGACCTTGTTGGTGAGGTCCTTGTCCCCGACGGTGGCGTCGACCTTCACCTGGTAGCTGAAGGAGGTGCCCTTGACCTCGCGCTGGGTGGACTTCATGCAGACCACGGAGCCGTTGGCGATCTTGCCGGCTGCGTCACCCTTGTTCACCAAGGCGTCGGCTTCGCTGCCGTCAGCGTTCTCCGTACCGATCGTGACCCCGGTCAGGGGACCCGTCAGATTGTCGTAGGCGACGACGTAGTCGTTGGTGTCGGGAAGCGCGATGACCTGGAAGTCATAGGTGCCCTGGGCACCCGTCGGGTCGCCCTTCTTGCGCATGTTGTCGTATTCGACGATGAAGCCGCCCTTGCCATCGCTGGCGAGGGAGACACCCGCTCCGGAGGCAGCGTCGTAGGTCATCACCATGTCCTGCCACAGCGCGGCTGCGACGTTGTTGGGCAGCGCCGCATTCGGGATCGACTGCGTGACACCAGGTGTACCGCCGTAGCCGTTGCCGAAGACGAGGAATCCGTCGTCGGTGAAGGTCAGGCCCTTGCCGTACTGGCCGTAGAGGCCGTAGTTGAACGCCGTGGCCGTCGTGAATGCCACGCCGTCACCGGTGACGGCGGCCTGCGGCTCGATGCCCAACCCGGCCAGGTCGAGGTAACTCGCCTTGCCCGTGAAGGGGTTGATGCAGGTCGTGTCGGTGAGGCTGCTGGTCACCTTGTAGGCGGCGTCCTGCCCTCCCGCGGACCTCAACGTGCCAGTCCATGCCACGACACCGTCGGTGAAGCTGGCCCCGTCGGTGGCTGAACCGTCGACGTAGGTCGTGCCTGCCGGCAGGGTGTCGGTGATGGTGTAGTTGAGGTCTTCGTTGGAGACGTTGGGTGCGACATCGACGGTGTAGGTGATGACCTCACCGGGAGCCGCCTCCTTCACGTCCGACGTCTTGGTCACGTCGTCGTCGATGCGACGCACGGTGACCGGGATGATGCCGATGTTGCCGGGCCGCTTGGCTGACGTGCCCAGGGTCAGGGCGCCGTACCAGGTCTGGCCGGCCTCCATCGCGGGCTCGTTCCAGAAGGTGCGGATGTCGAACGGCGTGCCTGCGGGGACGTTGCCCTGGGGGCCGGTGGCCCGCAGGTTGCCCTTGTCGCCCGTGACGACGGCGGTCAAGAGGTCGGTGGTGTCACTGCCGCCCTCGGTGCTGGCCTCCCAGTTCTGGACGAGGACCCACCAGGTGCCGGCCCCGGGCTTGGCGACCGTGCAGGACTCGGCAGATCCGCCGGTGGCGCTGGTGCAGACCACGTTGGCCTTGCTGACCTCGCCCTTGCCGACATACATGTCGAAGTCGGTTGCGGTGGGGTCGGACAGCTTCGCGATCAGGCTCGTGGCGCCCTGCGGCACCTCGATCTTCTCGACATGGCTGCCGTCACCGTTGAACGGATCGCTGTTGGTGCCGTCCGCGGGGATGGTCAGCTTCTTGCTCTGCTCGGGTACGAGGCCACTGGCGTCGATCTTGAGTGCGGAGATCTCGATGGCTTCGAGACCCGCCTGCACCTGGGAGCCGGCGTCGCGACGAGTGGTGATGTCGATGGCCTTGGGGAGCACACCGGCTGACGGCGAGACGCCGACAGGCAGGTGCGCGACCGGAGCCGTGGAGCCCGCGGGCGGGGTCAGGACCAATGTGCCGAAGAGCCACTTGCCGGCTGCCGCGTCCGGGCTGATCTGGGCGGTGACCTTGACGTCCGTGTTGCCACCGTCGGTGACGGCGATCGAGGAGACGTCGGTGGTCAGCTTGAGACCGGCGGACAGGTTCTCCACCGACACGGTCCAGGTGCCGACACCGGTCGAGGTGCCCGTGAGGCTGCGCGTCCAGCTGCAGGACTGCAGGCACTGGTTGTCGGCCATGCTGGCGGTGTTGAGGGTCCGGACGTCGCCACCCTCGGCGGGGTTGGCCGCCAGGTAGTCGGCGAGGGTCTCGTCGAGGACGAGGCCAGCCTTGGCAGCACGGCGGAGTTCGATCCGACCCGAGCCCATGTCGAACCAGTCGGCCTTGGTGCCGTCGGAGTCGGTGATGTTGCGCTCGGCGGTCGTCATCAGTGCCGACTGCCGCTGGGCCGGGGTCCACGAGGGGCGAACGCCCTTGAGGAGCGCCAGCGCGCCAGCCGTGTGGGGGCTGGCCATCGACGTACCGGAGATGAACTGCCACTCGACGTTGTTGTCCTTGCCGGCCGCGGCGAGGATGTCCACGCCGGGAGCCGAGACCGAGGGGCTCATCATGGACACCGCGCGGTTCGGGCCGCGGCTGGAGAACGCGCCCATGACATCGCCGTTGGAGTCCTTGATGTCGGCGACTGCGCCCGAGAGCGCCGCCTTCTCACCCGTGACCTGGGTCATCCAGGTCTTCAGGATCACGCCGTTGGCGTAGGAGATCTGCGCGGACGGCAGCGCGTGGGCGTCGCCGTTGAGCGAGTCGCCGCTGGCGGCGTCGTTGACGAGGATCATGCCTTCGGCGCCGAGTGCGGCCACGATCTGGCCCTTCTCGACGCGACCGTTGTCACCGCGTTCACACACGATGATCTTGCCCTTGAGGTCGGTGCCCGGGGCAAACGCCTTGCAGAGCTTGTTGTCGTAGGGCGCGTCACCGGCGTAGACCAGCGGGAAGGATCCCGGGGTGGGACCGGAGAGACCGGTGCCAGCGATGTTTGCCGGACCGGCACCCGCTTCGGACGTCAGGTCGGTGACCGAGGCGATGTACTTGCGGTCGTGCGTGGTCGCACCCACTGCGGTCATCCACGGCGTGTCTGCCGGGCCACCGACGGTCGAAGGGCCGGGACCGGCGTTGCCGGCCGACGTGGCGACGTTGATGCCTGCGGCACGGGCGTTGAGGAAGGCCAGCGCATCGGGGTCGGTCCAAGGGTTGGACGGCGAGGCCGCACCGATGGAGTAGTTGATGACGTCGATCTTGTCCTTGATCGCCTGCTCGATCGCTCCGACGATGGAGCTGCCCTGGCAGCCGGTGCCGTCGCAGACGTCGTAGCCGATGATGTTGGCGTGGGGGGCGACGCCCCTGATCGTGGAGACGACCGAGAACTCCTGCGGAGTGCCCTTGGCGCTGAAGACGGTGGCCTTGACCTGGTTGCCGGCGGAGGTGCTGGCGGTGTGGCTGCCGTGCCCGTCGTCGTCATAGGTGTCGGTGCCGGCCATGTTCCAGTAGCCGATGAGCTTGTCGTTGCAGCCCCACGCGGGGTTGGTCGCACAGACGCCCTTGTAGACGTCCTTGCCCAACGGGTTGGTGTGGTCGTAGCCGTCGCCACCGTCGGCCTTCGCCACGGTGTCGGCGAAGGAGGGGTTGGCGGGGTTGATGCCGGTGTCGAGGACGCCGACGATGACACCCTCACCCTGGCTGCCGACGCCGCCGGGGACATTGGTGCCGTCCCAGATGGTGGGGGCGCCGATCCACGCAGGGCCCCGGTCGGTGGTGAGCTCGCGGGTGAAGTCGACCTGGACGGCCGAGACACCGTCGATGCGGGCGACGCTCTGGGCTTCGGCCCGGGTCAGCCGCACGGCGATGCCGTTGAGGGCGTGGGTGAAGGAGTCCAGCACCTTCGGGGCGCTGTTGGTGATCTTGGCGATCTCGCTCTCGAGGTCGCCCTGCTCGGCCAGCAACTGCTTGCCGTAGGCGGCGGCGCTCGGAACGCTCTGCTTGCTGGCGCCGGCCTCGGTGGCCAGCGCACGGGTCGGAATCGCTGGCGATTCCAACTGGACGATGTAGGTCTCAGGGCCCTTGGCGTCGCCGAGGTCGAGCACCGTGCCCTTGTCCAGGGCCTGTGCCGGTGTGGCGGTGGCTGATGTGAGGTCCACCGTGGGATCGGCTGCTGAATAGGCAGCAGGCGCCCACGGGGCGAGAAGTGCAGCGGCGAGGCTGGTGGCAGCGCCGGCCGCGAGAGTACGACGGATCACGTAGATCTCCCGAGAATGAGTCCGACCCCGCGACCGCACACCAGCAAGAACACGAGAAATCGAGAACCCGAGGCACGACGGCGAATGAGAAGGAGCGAAGGAAGTGTCGAGTGCTACCTAAGTGATGCCGGTCGCGATAGTCAATGGACAATGCCAGAGGTGACCGTTTCGTGATGCTACTGGCCGGTCAGGTGGGGATCAACGAGCCGGCCCCGGCCCGGTCACCAACCAGCGGTCCCCGCGGGCGCGCGCATGGAGCAGTAGGCCCCGGGCTCCCATGAAGACGAACGTCATCGCCACCCAGATGGCGATGAGTCCGTGCGGGAGAGTGGCGGCCCACAGCGCGGCAGGAGCGTAGACCGCGAGCACCACGAGTCCCGCCCACGCCAGGAACGTGCCATCCCCGGCGCCGATCAGTACTCCGTCGAGGACGTAGACGAGACCCGCCAAGGGTTGGCCGAGGGCGGCCACCAGCAGGACGGGCACGAGCAAGGCGCGCACCTCGGGATCGGTGGTGAAGAGGATGCCGACAAACGGCGCGACCGCAGCGAGCAGGAGCCCACCCACCAACCCGCTGATCACCCCCCAACGCAGCATTCGGGAGGTGAGGCGGCGTACGTCCTCGACGTCTCCACGGCCCAGCGCGCGACCGGTGAGCGCTTGTGCGGCGATCGCGATCGCGTCGAGGGCGAAGGCCAGGACGGACCAGAAGGTGACCGCGATCTGGTGGGTGGCCAGATTCAGGCCCGTGTGGTCGGCGCCGACACGAGTCACGGCAAACGTGCCCACCAGCAGGCAGGCGCGCAGTGCCACCGTACGGATCACCAGGGCGATGGCTCCATGGGCGGCGGTCCAGATGCCGGCGGCGTCGGGGGTGAGCGGGGAGCCGTGGGCGCGGGCCGCGCGGACCACCACCACCAGCAGCGCGACCGCGGAGAGCACCTGCGCGATGACCGAGCCCAGCGCGGCACCGGCGATGCCCATCCCGAGGCCGTAGACCAGCACGACATTCAGGACGATGTTGAGCAGGTTGCCGAGCACCGCGACGGCCAGCGGCGTACGGGTGTCCTGCAGGCCGCGCAACACACCGGTGGCGGCGAGCATGATCAGCAGTGGAGTGGTGCCGAGGAAAGCGATGCGGAGATAGGTCTCTGCGTGGGCGGCAATGGCAGGCCCGACGGAGAACGCGCCCACGAGTCGCGGCGTCAGCGCGACGCCCGCGAGGGTGGTGAGGGTGCCGATGATGACGGCGAGCCACAGACCGCCGACTCCCTGGGCCAGCGCGCGGCGTACGTCCCCCGCGCCGAGGTGGCGTGCCACGCTCGCGGTGGTGCCGTAGGCGAGGAAGACGCAGAGGCCGACGGCCGTCTGCAGGACCACCGCGGCGACGCCGAGACCGGCGAGCTCGGCAGTGCCGAGGTGACCCACGATGGCGGCATCGGAGAGCAGGAAGAGCGGTTCGGCGACCAGGGCGAGGAAGGCCGGGACCGCCAGACGTAGGATTTCGCGGTCGACGGCCTTCACGGGATCAGCCTAGGAAGCAGGCGGGCATAGCACGTGGCGGGCCCGGCTCATCGCTTCGGTCCTTCTTTAGGGTCTGTGCGGGCTACCTGTGCATGATCATGTGGATTTCAGACGGGTAAGCACAGAAGGACGGCTGTGTCGATAAAGCAACAGACGATTTCCAGATGATGGACAGAATCTTCTCTGACGCGAGAAATCATTTTCTTCCACAGGGTGTGCAGCACGTTTGCGCAGGTCAGCGGCTTGTGTCCACTCAATCCCCATGTTTGTCCACAGCCCTCTCCACCGGCAGTGCACACCTCACCGCGTGTCGTCCACGTCAAGACGGCACTTTTCCACAGGGCCTGTGGACAACTGGGCTTTACAGACTGTCAGTACGCCGCGAAGAGGCACTAGGTTCTCGCGCGGAAGTGGTCTCGTTCATGTGGGTCACCACCGGTGTCGGTGGCTGTGTCTAGCGTGCTGATCGGTGGTGGCGACGAGACCGCCAGGTGGGCAGGGTCCGGCAGCGCGATTTCAGTACGAATGGCAGTACCAATGGCGGTATTTATAGCGGGGAGCAGCGTTGAGCACCACCTACGAGCAGGATTCTGACCAGCAGTGGGGAGACGGCCCGGCTGCCTACGAGCCAGGTCAGGCCCCGCGCGCGGCAGGCGACCGCACACCTCCTCAGGACAACGCCGCCGAGCAGAGCGTGCTCGGCTCGATGCTGTTGTCGAAGGATGCGATCGCCGACGTCATCGAGACGATTCAGGCGCCTGACTACTACCGCCCCGCCCACGAGATCATCCACGACGTGATCATCGACCTCTATGGTCGCGGCGAGCCGGCCGACCCGATCACGGTCGCCGCCGAACTGCAGCGCCGAGGCGAGCTTCAGCGCGTCGGTGGCGCCCCCTATCTCCACACGTTGTCCGCCAACGTGCCGATCGCTGCCAACGCGGGCTACTACGCCGAGATCGTGCGCGAGAAGGCGATCATGCGGCGCCTGGTCGAGGCTGGCACCCGCATCGCCGCCATGGGCTACGCCGGTGAGGGTGACGTCGACTCGGTCGTCGACAACGCCCAAGCCGAGGTCTACAAGGTCACCGACCGCCGCACCACCGAGGACTACGCACCGCTGAGCGACATCATGAGCGGCGTCCTCGACGAGATTGAGATGATCGGCAACCGGGAGGCCGGGCTCTACGGCGTGCCCACCGGCTTCGCCGACCTCGACGACCTCACCAACGGTCTCCACGCCGGTCAGATGATCATCGTGGCGGCGCGACCCGCCATGGGGAAGGCGCTCGCCCTCGACACGCCTCTACCCACACCTTCGGGGTGGACCACGATGGGCGAGGTCCAGGTCGGTGACCTTCTCTATGACGCTCAGGGTCGACCGACGAGCGTGGTGGCGGCCACCGAGGTGATGGACGACCGGCCCTGCTTCGAGGTCACGTTCAGCGACGGATCGGTCATCGTCGCCGACGGCGAGCATCAATGGCTGACGACAGCTGCCGCGTCACGCTCAGCCGACTCTTCCGCTGCCCACTGCGTGCGTACGACGGCCGACCTGGCTGGAACGCTCGACTGGATCCACTGCGTGGCCATGCCTGACGAGTCGCTCGTGAAGGTCGAGTCAGTGGTGTCGGTGAAGTCGGTGCCGGTGCGATGCGTGCAGGTCGACAACGACCAGCACCTCTACCTCGCCGGTCCCACTGCGATCCCCACCCACAACTCGACCTTGGCTCTCGATTTCTGCCGCGCGGCCTCCATCCACAACAACCTCACCAGTTGCTTCTTCAGCCTGGAAATGACGCGCTCGGAGATCATGATGCGTCTGCTCTCGGCGGAGGCGAAGGTGCCACTGGGTCATATCCGTAACGGCACGATGCGCGACGACGACTGGGAGAAGTTGGCTCGCAAGATGGGCCAGGTTTCGGGTGCTCCGATGTTCATCGACGACAGCCCCAACATGACGATGATGGAGATCCGGGCCAAGGCCCGGAGGCTCAAGCAGCGCCACGACCTCAAACTCATCGTCATCGACTACATGCAGCTGATGAGCTCGGGCAAGAAGGTCGAGTCCCGCCAGCTGGAAGTCTCGGAGTTCTCCCGAAACATCAAGCTCCTCGCCAAGGAGCTCGAGCTGCCGATCATCGCCCTGTCCCAGCTCAACCGTGGCCCTGAGCAGCGTGGCGACAAGCGCCCGATGATGAGCGACCTACGTGAGTCCGGGTGTCTCACCGCTGATACCCGGCTGATGCGCGCCGACACCAACGCCGAGATCACTCTCGGTGAGCTGATGGAGTCCGGAGCGCGCGACATCCCGGTGTGGTCACTCGATGATCGACTCAAGCTGGTGCCGCGCACGCTGACCCATGCCTTCCCCAGTGGTGTGAAGCCGGTGTTTGAGTTGACGCTGACCTCGGGGCGTCGGATCCGCGCGACCGGCAATCACAAGTTCCTGACCTACGACGGGTGGATGCCGCTCTCGGAGCTGACGCCAGGTTCCCGCCTTGGGTCGGTGCGTCACGTGCCGCCGCCCCTCACCGTCTCCGTGCGCGACGACGACGAGATCGTGACTCTGGCCCACATGCTCGGCTCGGAAGATTCTGTCCCCGACTGGGTGTTCGGTCTGTCCAAGGCCCAGGTGGGCCTGTTCGTCCGTCACATCTGGGCGACCGACGGATCGATCGGCTATGACGAGCAGCGCAGCATGGGCCGGGTCTACTACGCCTCGACCAGCCGGCGGTTGGTCAACGACCTCGCCCGCCTCCTGCTGCGCTTCAACGTCTTCACGCGCATCAAGCGAGTGCGCAAGGCGGGCTACCACGACGGTTGGCACCTTGATGTCTATGGCGCGGAGAACCAGCTCCGCTTCTGTGACGAGATCGGCGTGCACGGCGAACGGGGGATCAAGGCCGAGGCGCTCGCAGAGAAGCTGCGCGACGTGCGCTCCAACACCAACCTCGACACCGTGCCCAGGGAGGTCTGGGGTCGAGTACGCGAAGTGTTGGCCGAGCAGGGCATGAGCCACCGTCAGCTCGCGTCCGCCACGGGGACCCAGTTCTGCGGGTCCACGATATGGAAGCACTCACCCAGCCGAGAGCGGATGGCCCGTGTCGCCGACGTGCTGGGCGACGCCGACCTTGAGGTCCTGGCGACCAACGACGTCTACTGGGATGCGGTCGCCTCGATCGAGCCAGTCGGTGAGCAGGCCGTCTACGACGCGACAGTGATGGGAACCCACAACTTCGTGGTCGAAGGAATCGCAGCTCACAACAGTCTCGAGCAGGACGCCGACATGGTGATCCTGCTCCACCGCGACGACGCCTACGAGAAAGAGTCAACCCGACCCGGCGAGGCCGACCTGATCGTGGCAAAGCACCGCAACGGTCCGACCCGAGATCTCACCGTCGCTTTCCAGGGCCACTACTCGAGGTTCGTGGACATGGCGCAGGGCTGAGCTTGTTGTAGCAGCAGGCCCATCAAAGGGAGCAGGACAGAATGTCAAGGAAGAACCGCAAGCCCCCTCTCCAGGCTCATCGACGGACGGTTGCGACGCTGAAGGAGGCACCCCCGCCACCGCTCACGGTCTCGATCGTGACAATGCCGCGATCCACCGCCGACGGAGTGTCAGTGCGCGGCGACGTCGAGTTGGTCAAGGCCGCTCTGCTCTACGGAGACAAGGTCGAGCTGATCAGCATCGGTGCTGGCGTGATCGGGTCGGTAGCTGCCTTGGCCCAGGGCGGCACTCCTTCGCTTCTGGCGATGTTGACGTCCTTGGACGACGAGGTTCTCACGCAGATACGCGGAGGCCGAGCCCTCCCTGCCGGATGGCGCCAAATCATTCCCCAACTGGTCGGCCTATCTGGGAAATCGGTAGGAGAAGAGTTTGGCATCGCTGACGCCGAAGAGGGCTTGGCAGACATCAGCGCGCAACTGTCAACGATGGCCGAGGAACTAGTGGTCAGTTCCGGTGCTGATGAACTGATCCCCTGTGTCGAGGACGGCACGCTGACGCTTTCAAACGCTGGCCTTGAGGCTCTGTCCGATTTTGACGCATTCTTACCTAGGTGGACGGAACTTTTGCAGACCCGGCTGCGTGACCGTCGCACTAAACTGCTCTTCGATGCCCAAGCCGGAGACCTCGTCTCTTCAATGCTGCGCGATGGCCACATCGAGCCGGCTCCCTCGGGTATCAAGAGGGCGGGTCAGGCAGCCGTTGGTGCGGGCCTAATAGCTCGCCTACCGGTGTTTCCGAACGCACCGATGGACGAGTTGCTGGATCTGCGACGCGACCTACTGGACGCCCTAGTGAGGTATCGCGGAGCGGTCTATCGGCTGGCTCGTGACGTACCTACTGGAGGGGAAGACGTCGAGGCCTTCGTTGACGCGCTTTGGGAGGGCGAGGTCCAGCCCGCCGTATTGGAGATCCGCGAGCGTATGGCCGACCACGGACTCGTACGAGAAATCGCCCGCAGCGCATCTCAAGATGTCAAGACCGTCATGACAGCGGCGAGCGTTTACGTCGGCATGTCGGGCCCAGAGATTCAGAACGGCCTTATCGCCGCGACGGCTGCAGCAGGGCAGGCGACCGTCTCTGGGCTGGCAACCTCTCGACGCGGACGACGCGAGGTCGAGCGCAACGAACTGTTCTACCTGTACGAAACCAACCGACGGCTCAAGTGACATCACGGAAGTAGCGCTTTCGCCGCGGCGCGCCTACCCGCGCACGCCCACGATGTCACCGCGCCCTGAACCGACATTAAGCGAGGCGCTGGCCTTGTACCCCGAACGCCTCACGAGCGCCAACCACCCACTTGCACACAGCCGTGCTCCCGATGGCTCGCCCAACTCAAGAGCCAATGCATTGACAAGACAGTCCTGGCCAGTCAGCGCCGCGGCACTGAAGGGATGGGTCTGCTGCACGATTAGTTGATATTGTTTAGTCACGCCGCCGCGAGCCTCCATAGGCCCAGATCCTTGCTTTCTGAGGACGGTACGTCGAGCAGCACGCTCAGGTGATGGCCCATTCGATGGGCGCGAGTTCAAGGGCCTCTAGGCAGCGGTTGACCTCGGTGAATGTCCCTGCGTTGCGGAACTCTGCCTGGAAGCGTCCTCGGGCGGCTGGGTGCGGTGCGGTGACGACTTCATGCCGGCTCTCGTCGATGAGATCGCGCTTGCGTTGGGCCGACTTGCCCCATAGCACGAAAACGATGGGACGCGGGCGGTCGCTGAGCTTGGTGAGCACCGCATCGGTGAACTCACGCCACGCCAACGCGTGCGAGTTGGGTTCGGAGTCGCGCACCGTGAGCGCGGTGTTGAGAAGTAGAACGCCCTGCTGGGCCCATGAGGTGAGGTCTCCGTGGGGCGGTCGCGGGAAGCCGTCCTGCTCCATCGCCGCGTGGATGTTGCGCAGTGATGGCGGGAGCTTGTCCACGTCTCGCGGGACCGAGAAGCACAGTCCATTCGCTTGATCTGGCTGGTGGTAGGGATCCTGTCCGAGGATGACAACCTTGACGTTCTCGTACGGGGTCAGGTGAAACGCTGCGAAGAGATCGCCCACTGACGGGTATACCGCGCCTGTACGTCGCTCGTGGTCGACGAAACGCATCAGATCCCGGAAGTACCTCTTGGTGAGTTCCTCGTCCAGTACGTTTGGCCACGGACGTCGCGAAGCTGCCAGTGCTGCGAGTCCCGCCGCTTCATCGGGATCTTCGTCGGCCAACAGCGCCAGGCCCTCACCCTCTCGGAACCACACGCCTTCCGCCATCCCGACCGGGCGACGCCCCAGCGACCCCATCAGGGCGTGCACCGCATCGGGCATCGAGCCGTAACCGTGCACCTCTCCCTCGTCGGTCACGACCAGTCCGCCTCCGCAGAGCATCTCGTCCGGGTGGTCTGGGTCCCGATACGCGACGACCCAGACGCCATACGCCTTGTCCCTGGAGGCGTAGAGAGCCACCAGATTCGACCCGCCGTCACGCAGGTGCACGTTTGCGTACTTCTTCGCTGCATGTGCGCTGATCACGATGACTCCCTTAGTCGGCCGTCCTCCAATCATGAGGGAGACCAGCCGACTTTTTGTCGCGATCGGAACATCGGCCAAGTCGATTACGCCGAGGAGACGTCGATGGCGAAGTGTCCGACGACATCGACGGCGCACTGCGCGAAGGCGGTGTCGCGAGCAGGGCGATGAGGTGTGGAAATGCCAGGTCCCGAGCTTTTGGTGGGCTACTTGGTGATTGGAAATCAGCGCGCGCCGAGCCGGCATGTGTCTCCGTCGCTCCGAGACAAATGGCCGCCGGTTTCGCCCCGAGCTGGTGGCGCTGCCCCAAGTTGTCCCCTGTTGGCGATGCGGAACGGGTTTTGCCCGGATCATCAAGGCGAGCGATCGTTGTCGGTATCACCGCATATTGTCGGCTCATGGCACAGGTGGCTCGGCGACATCACACGGTTCCACGGTTCTACCTTCAAAACTTCGCCTCGTCCGGCCAAGTCGGTACTGTCATCTTGCCTGGAGGGAAACGTTTTTCGCAGTCGTTGAACAACGCTTCGACGATGACGGATTTTTACGCATTGGGTCAGCCCAACACCAAAGGGTCTGACGAGTTCGAGAAGATCTTGTCGACGCTGGAGAGCCAAGCGGCTCCTGCAGTTGGCCGAGTCCTCAAGGGCGAGTGGCCACTGAAGGCTGAACACCGAGCGGTGCTCGCGGAATTCGTGGCGGTCCAGTACTTGCGAGGGCCGGACCGTCGGATCCACATGCAGAATACAGCGGCGCAGATCGCCCGTATGGATATCTCGCTGAACGGCAAGCAGCGCATGGCACATGAGTTAGCCGAGTACACCGGCGCGGAGCTAACCGACGAGCTGATCGATCAACTTTGGGAGCAGGCCACCCGCGTTGAAGGGCCGCCGTTGACGGTAGACCCCGGGCAGCACATCGAGTTGATAGTGGACTCACTGCCTGACGTGTACTGGTACTTCGCTGCTAGGCCGTGGTCGCTCATCCGCTTCGAGCGGCAAAAGCTGCTCACCTGCGACACGCCAGTGGTGCTAGTGCCTCGGGCGAACAAGTCGGCGTGGGAGGGAGTCGGTTTGCTTACCGCGTGGGCGCTAGCTATCCCGCTCTCTAGGGACACTGCACTTCTTATGACTGACCCGTCGCGGCTCGCAGAGCATGTCACGCGGGACTTCGTCGCTTCGGGAGCACTAGACGACATCGAAACTCCGAGTGCAGCATGGGCGAGGGCACTTCGAGCGCTTACAGTTCGCAACGCGCGGCGATTCATCTACCACCACCCTGACGACGCTCGGCTGGTCCCGACGGATCTTCACGAGCCAGCCGCGATGGAGATCGTTCCGCTCAGAGGCGATCTCGTGCGAATGGGTGAGGCGATGCGCGCGCCGCTGATGGAGATAAGGACGGAGATGCCACCAGACATGCCGTTAGGTGGCACCTGACCGGCGCTCACACCCGGCGAGACCTTTAGCGACGAAACCTGTTCCGCTACCACCAATCCACAGCCGGACTCGCGCGTCGAGGTGTTTCCACACCCCATTGTCCCGAGCAGGACTTGAGCGTGAGCGAGGCGTGCAGCAGACCCGGGCGTACGCCAAACCTCGTTCAATTCGACCTAGGCGCTGTCACCCTACGAAGAGCCTGGGGGCTCTCTCCCTTCAGGCAAACTGAGGATTGCCTGGCCGGTCCTGTTGATGTATTTCAAGTTGGGCGCGGCTGCGACGATACGCTGTGTGGCGGTTCGAACCTCTGCATCGATGTCAGATTCGTCGGTTTCGGGTTCCGGCTCTGGCGCGCGGACATCGAAGTTGAAACCGTGATCTATCCGGTTCGCCATCATTCGAAGCGAACGCAGTAGTTCCAATTCGAGTTCGTTACTGCGGCCAGAGCGGTCGCCGTCTCCATACCGGCTCGCGACCACTTCTTCGACATAGTCCCGAATCTTCTCGTCCATTATCGTGTTGACCCGCTCGTCTATGGCTCCAAGATCATCCTCCAGACCATGATCGGCCAGGCCCTGTCGCAGGCCCCTGATTTCGAGGAGGGTCTTGTAACCCGCGAGGAGCCGCTCGATCGAGACGGCGATGAACGCACCGACCTGCACCGACGTCTCCAAGTACACGCCGTAGTCAGACGACGCGATCGTGCGTACCCGCATTGGCTCACGGCTGCCAGTTTCGATCTCGACAAAAACGCCTAGAATCTTGTTGAGCTTCTCAAACTCGCGACCCAGGTCAACGAGCCGTTCACTCACTTCGCCACGAGGGATGGTGACAGCGACCTCCGCTTCTCCGATCTCAATATCCTCGGCAGCGATGTTGAAGCGGTCGAAGACAGCAAGCATCTCGTTTAGCGACTTGTCGATCGAAGCCAACTCGTCGCTAAGCTCTCGGACTGCCGCGGACGCGGTGGCAGGGGTAACTTCATTCGACGTGATTGCGCCTTCTACGCGTTGGGTTAGATGGGAGCCGACGAGGTCGTCTACATCGAGTTCCTCAAGTGTCGCTCGCCAAGCTGCTGGCCAGTCGTCGACGGCTGACGAGGTGGCAGCTGCTCCGACGGCTTCGCGTGCGGTCGTCACTTGCTGCTGATAGGAGGGCTCGCCAGGCTGGGTAGCAAGATTCTGAAGTGCATCAGCAAGTGAGTTGAGTTGTTGGACCAGCGTCGACCGTTCGAGATCATCGTGAAGTTCTTGGGCAATCAGATGTAGTCGTTCAACGTTCATGCAGGTGCCTCCGCGGGTCGGGCCCTCTTGTTGCCAATGTTTCATGTGTGGGCACCGGCTTGACCGGTTGAACCCAGTCTGCAAAGAGTTTCACAGTACGCTGGAACGTCGAGAGTCAACCTCCGCTGCACGCACCCGTGCGTTTTACCGCCACCAAAGCCGCGTCGAGCACGTTGGTCGCAGGGATGGGACACGAGTGCTTAGCACGCCGACTACACGTACGTTGCGCAACCCGTCTGAGGAGCACCGTTCCGTCAGAGTGGCACGCTCGAGCTCTGTCAGACCTCTCTGCATCTCGACAGCTTGTTTGTCGAGATGCAGCCCAGTCTTCAAAACAGGTCGTCCTTGCTACAAGCCGACGTTGTGTCGGGCTGCGCTCGCTGAGGTGGATGGCCTGGAGCGAGCCCTCACCTCGCTGCTGACGCGGGCCGAGTCGTGACCGGTTGCCGATCGCCGTATGGCGATCGGCATGCGGGAGCGTGCCACAACGGCATCCCTGTCCGGCGCCGCCCAGAAGCGAGATGATGGCGCCATGGCTGATCAGCGCGTGCTGCGGATGACCTTCGATTCGGCCGCTCATCTCTACCAGCAGGCGCGCCCCGAGTATCCCGAGCAGCTGTACGAGGCGATGATTGCCGCCGCTGGACTCGGTGCAGGTGATCGACTGTTGGAGATCGGGTGCGCCTCGGGCAAGGCGACGCTGCCGCTGGCCCGCCGCGGCTTTCGCATCACGTGTGTGGAGCCTGGGTCGGCGCTGGTCGCTGAGGCACGCCACAATTTGGCCAGCTTCCCCGAGATCGACGTCGTCCAGAGCACGTTCGAAGACGTCGACCCTTCGGGACACGCGCCGTTCGATCTGGTGCTCGCGGCCACTGCCTGGCACTGGCTCGATCCAGCGGTTCGCTACAGACGCACGTGGGAGCTGCTGAGGCCGGGAGGCCACGTGGCGTTCTGGAGCGCCACGCACGTCTTTCCGGAGGGCGGGGACCCGTTCTTCACCGACCTGCAGGACGTCTACGACGAGATCGGTGAGGGCCGGCCCGAGGGCACGTACTTCCGGCCGGGTGAGCTGCCCGACCAGCGCGAGGAAATCGAGGCCAGCGGGCTGTTCGAACCTGCCCTGGTGCGCCACTTCGACTGGGAGGTCACCTACGACGCTGACGGCTACCTCCGGCTACTCGACACCTTTTCCGGACACATCGCGATGCAGCCGGGGCAACGCCATCGCCTGTACTCAGAGATCCGCCGCAGGCTGGCAGAACGCCCAGACGGCCTGCTCCGCCGCGGCTGGGGCGCAGTCCTCCACGTCGCTCGGCGACGCGACCTCACACTCGCGCCATAGGCCGATCCCTTTAGCGTCAAAGCCAAGTGTGAGGACGCCGCCTCAGCTGATGCGACTAGGTGCGTGCTCGACGTCGAGGTAGCAGAGGGCTGCTTTGAGGTTGTTTGTCGTCGGAGCTTCCGCTGTGAGCATCAACCAGTCGGCTCTTGGGCGCACGAGTTGTTCTTGCCAAGCCAGAAGCGTCGCCTCGGGTGTCCCGAACTCCCACTCCGTGCCCGGAGCGGGTTCGCTCCCTGACGTCACCTGCGAGGCCCGGGGGGAACGCGCGTCGAGACGAGCGCGGACCACCGACCAGTCCTGAACGCGCAACTCGATGAACCCGTAGCGGACTCCGGCCTCGCTGGCGATGCGGATGCCCGCGTCGAGAAGATCGGCGTAGCGACAGGGCGAGTCCAGGACCACGCTTCTGCCTTGCTCGAGGATGTCTCTGGCGAGGGCCAAGGCTGTTGCGTAGGTGGCGGGACCAGCCGCTGCTACGGACACACCGGAAGCAATGATCGCGCTCTTGAGGACGTCGGTGTCCACCACCACAGACCCAGTGGCATCGGCGAGGCCCCTCGCGAGAGTGGACTTGCCTGCACCGGGAACACCAGACAGTTGCACCAGCACGACATGAACCTATCCGCTCCTCGGCATGCATGGGTTGTCTCGCCGGCCGTCCCGCAAGCCGAACGGCGGATCCAAGCGGTCAACGCAACAGGAGTGGTCCGATCTGTTCGATCGGCTTCTTGAACGCTAGTCGTTTTCGGGGTCTGTCGTTCAATTCGGCGGCGACCCAGTCCAGGTCGGCTTCGCTGTGCACCGACAGATCGGTGCCCTTGGGGAAATACTGCCGCAGCAGCCCATTGGTGTTTTCGTTGGTCGCTCGCTGCCACGGGGCGTGTGGGTCGCAAAAGAAGATCGCCAGGTCGGTGGCCATCTGGACCTGCTTCCAGTCGCGCATCTCCACACCCTGATCCCAGGTCAGCGACCCGCGCAGCGACGCGGGCAACGTCTGGATCTTCGCGGCCAGGGCGGGCGCGACCTGCACAGGTTTGTAGCCCTCGGGCAGGTGCACCAACATCGTGTAACCCGTGGTGCGTTCCACCAGGGTGCCGATCGCGCTGGCGTTGGCCTTACCGATGATGAGATCCCCCTCCCAATGCCCAGGAACGGCACGGTCATCGGCCTCAGCCGGACGCTCGGCGATGTTGATCATGTCCGGCAGGACACGGCTCTTACGCTGGGTGCCTTGGCGGTTGGGTTGGCGCAACCCGCGCCCGGTGCGCAGGCATTTGGCCAGGTCACGGCGCAGCGCACCACGCGACTGCACGTACAGGGACTGGTAGATGGTCTCGGTGGACACCCACATCTCCGGGTCGTCGGGGTAATCATCTCGAAGTCTGCCAGCGATCTGTTCGGGCGAGTACTTCTTCTCCAGGTCCAACTCGACGCGCGCCCGAAGGACCAGGTTCGTGACGAGCTTGGCCGTCTTGGGCCGGCTCGCCCGCTCATAGGCCAGCGGGTGCGCGGTCGTGGCCCGGTAGGCGCCCTTGCCGTCACTGTTACGTGCCAACTCCCGGCTGATCGTCGACGGCGACCGTCCCAGACGCTCGGCGATCGCGCGGATCGACTCGCCGCCCGCGCGACCCAGCGCGATCTCTTCTCGCTCACCGAACGAGAGGTAACGCCCCTGCAGGTCACGCCCGCGGCGCGGGCGCACGCCACCGGCCTGACGCACCCAAGCCAGACCGCGTTGACGGTAGGTGCCAGCGACAGCCGAGGCATCGGTCATGAACTCACCGGCCTGCCATGCGGCCCAGAACGGCTGAATCAACTCGGCCACCAGCTGGTTAGAGAAACGCACTGTCATCGACACCCTCATATCTTGGGGTGTTGCGACCACCGCAAGAACCCAAGGAACCCCCAGCGGTGACACCGCAGCTCAGACCGTGCGGCGCCGATCAAGCGTCCCGTAGGGCTCGTCCGGAGGAGCCTTCCGGGACGGGGGCGACAACCGAGATTCAGTTCGAGGCGCCTTCGTCGGGTTTTTGAGTGCGGAGGATCCGTATTCCTGCAAGCGCGCTGATCGTGGCGCGGATCAGGAAATACACCACGAGGAGGAGGACGATGAGAGTCAGGTCGGGGGCGATGAATCCGAACGCGAACCGCACACTCAGAGGGACGCCGAGCAGCATGAACCCCACGGCGTAGAACACCGCACCCCACACGAGACCGGCGAGCAGCAGGTTGCGGAGCACCGGGACGGTGATGCCTCGTACGGGTCCGTAGCGTTCGATTCTTGCCCGTTGGCGCGCTGTCCACCGTCGTCGGATGAGCGAAGTCACCAACAGCACGACAAGACCGCCGCAGAGGAGGTCAACGATGCCGTAGGTGATCAAGAAGGCGTGGCTCGTTGGTGGGGGTGGACCACCGGCCAGTACGACCAATCCAGCGTTGTAGGCCGCTCCCGGACTCGTGAGTGCTCCGTTTCGGGCGGTGAGGACGACGAGCCCGCTGTTGGCCTGGGGGAGCAGGGCCATGGTGTCGTGATACCCGACGGTGTCACCGTCGTGTGCGAGGAGCTCTTGTCCTTCGATGCGTCCGGTGGCCCACCCCATGCCGTACCCGTCGGTGCCCGCCGCGGCAGTGTCGGGCTCCGTCTTGGTTGCCGTGGTGTGCATCAGCAACAGGTTCTCCTCAGAGATGATGCGCGTGCCTTGCCACCTGCCGTCGCCCAGTTGAAACTGCAGATACCTGCCCATGTCGCGAGCGGTGGAGACCAAGAACCCGTCGGGGAGACCGCCGGGGTAGTCCGGCATCGACTGGTGTACGGAGTTTCCGAACCACACGGTCGACCCGGGAACCAGACCGTGTCGCCGGGCCTCATCCATGGATGTGAAGCTGTCGTTCATGCCCAGCGGCCCGAAGATGCTCTGTTGCACGTAGTCGGCGAAACCTTGGCCTGTCACCTGCTCGACCACGCTGCCGAGGATCGCGTAGTTGATGTTGCTGTAGTTGAAGGTAGAGTCTGGCACCGATTGCAGATCTACATCGTCCACAGCTGCGACTCGCTGCTCAAGCGACTCCTCGGGATGCTCGACGATCCGCAGACCCGCGGAGGTGGGCAGCCCACTGGTCTGGGTGAGCAACTGCTCAACGGTGATAGCGGTCTCGGCATCCGAGGAGCGAAAATCTGGAAGATACCGCTGCACCGGTGCTTGCAGCTCGACCTTTCCGGCGTCGACCAGTTGAAGCACGGCCAGCGCCGTGAAGGACTTACTGATCGACCCAAGAACGAATGGTGTCTGCGAACCGATGCCCGCACCACGCGATCCCACAGTCACCCCGTTCGGCCCCAGGACCGCGTAGGCGGCGGCCGGCACCCGATCTGCGTCCAGTTGCGTCTGTATCGCAGCCGCAGCCTCCACCTCCACGTCGTCTCGAGCGGCGGCGTAGCCAGGCACCAGACCGCCCACACTCAGCCAGAGAAGCACCGCAAGGACCGACACCTGCCACCGCCAGCGACGCTGCTGGCCTGTTCGGGCTCGCCTCACAATCGACCCGTCTCAAGAAATCCGATACGCGTGGTCATTGCCACATCATGCCGCCCTCCCGGCACGGTGCCCTCCACCCACAGCGATCCCCACAAGCCGATCCGTCACCGGAGCAGGTTCGGCTGTCGAACTACCGGATCAGCCGCTGCGCGGTCGAAGTGAGGTGCAGCGGCAAGGTGATTGCCTAGCCGCGACTGTCAGGTTAGCCTGACGGATGTGTCAGGAGATGCCTGACAGATTGTGAAGGAGGGGCACTATGTCCAAGGACAGCCACGACACGTACCACTGCTCGTTCTGCGGCAAGATCGCGACTGAGGTCGAGCACATCATCGCCGGGCCCGGTGTGTACATCTGCAACGAGTGCGTCGGGATCTGCGACCTCATTCTCGCGAAGAAGCCGACGCCACCGTTCCCCTCGCTCGACGACAAGAGTGACGACGAACTCCTCCTCGACATGGCCCGCATCGCGGGGTCTCGCGATCAGGTTGAAGAGGCCGTCATGGACCGTGTTCAGCGGCTCCGGGGTCGGGGCGTGGCCTGGGCACGCATCGGCGAGAGCCTGGGGATGACACGGCAGTCAGCCTGGGAGCGCTTTTCGACCGATTCGGACTGATGCACGCGCTCATGCTGAGGGAGATCACCCGTGCCCGGCGTAGCCGACACCGGCACGACGACCACCCCCCCCGAACGCCTCACACGGGGTCGACCGCAGGAGCTCAAGCTCGCGCCAAGACGACTGGTAACTTGCACCGGTCCGTGGCCAGAGGGGCTGCGTGGAGTCGTTCGTCCAGCTCAGGAGACTATTGATGAAATCAACCCGTCACAAGACCATGCCGACTTCCGGGTCTGCTGCCCAAACGTTCGAGGCGGCTCTCGGTGTCGTACAGAACACCAAGAACCTCAAGATCTTGGCGGTCCACAACGATGCTCGCAAGCTCGTCGCTTACGAGAGTTCGAAGCTGACGAACCAGAAGATCTGCGTGATCAGTGTTGACGACCAAGGACCGGAGCCGATGATCGGCATTGCCGTTGGGACGGACCCGCGCACCCGCTCAGCCTTGCTGGACGGCAGGTTAAACGAGAAGTCGGCGAACCGGTTCCTCGCGGCAGTGCAAGGCGCTCTCGACGGTACGGCGCCCGCACCTGCCACCCCGGTGGCGAACCACTACCTGCAGAAGAAGACCGAGGTCCCTTGGACTGATCCCAACCAGGAACCCGACATCGATCTTGGATTCTCCTGGCTGGGCCTGGCCGCCCGCATGAACTGAGTCCGATCACCGGCCAGCTCGTCCGTGCTGATCGGGCGACCGTACTCGCAACATCGCGTCACCAGATAGCCCGTGCTTCCGGGACAGCAGCGCGATTACTCAGGGGAAGTTGATGGCTGAACAGCAGTTGGAGTGCCCGCTGTGCCAAGGCACCGAATTCGACCGAGAGTCGTCGCGACAGGACTCCAAGTGGGGAATCACCTCCCACAAGATGACGCTGATGATCTGCCGGCGGTGCCGGTACGTGCTGCACTTCTCCCAGGGGCGATCCATCTTCGACTTCGACTGATTCTCTCTCCCCCCGGGTAAAGCAGCAGCCGGCAGAACATTCCTGGACTCGTCGCGTTCCACGAGCGGATCGGCACGCGGGACGTGCGCGGATCGCGGCAGATGAGTGCGTTGGGTGAGGCAGGATCGGCGCATGCGCGCCGTGTTGAAGAGCCTCAACCTTGAGCCAGACCCCTCGACGCTTCCTGCCGATCCCGCCGAGTTTTCGCTGTTCGCTCGGATGATCGTGGGCCCTCCGGACGCGCCTGGTGAGGAGTCGTTCGATGTCACAGTATGTACGCCGGAGTGGCTGGCCAAGGCGTGTGGCCGGGCTGGCGGCATATACAACGCTCGTCACCACCTGGTCGTCGGCTTTGACGAGTTCGATCAGCGCGCGCTCCGAGCCTGGCTCTCGGCAAGGGTGCAGGAGGTCACGGCCGACACGTGGGCGGAGATCGGCGAGAGACTCGGCCGCTTGGGGCACTGGGAGTTCGAGGACCACACGGCGTAGCCGACATCCGCTCAGGGGACCGGGAGGCGGTTGAGGGATTCAAGACGGCAGACTCGGGTTCATGACGAGTGCTGGGCACGTACGCGAGGCGCTCGAGGACGTGCTCGGACCAGGGGCGGTCGCCACTCACCGTCACAACCACACCGGCACCGAGAAGCTCTCGTTCGCGGTGCTCGCGGGCGGAAGGCGTTTGTGGGCGAAGGTTGCTGCCAATGACAAGGAGGACGCGGGTCTGAGGACGTGGGCATCGGTTGCCGACCACCTCTCAGAGCGCCACGGAGCGCCGCCCGTCCTGGAGGTCCTCGAGGTCGACGGTCGGACGGGGTTGCTCTTCCCTTTCCTTGGCGACGCCGTGTCGGACCGCATCACTCTGGGTGACAGGTACGACGAGGTGCAGGTAGTGCTGGACGGGCTTCATGCGGACCGTGACCTCGTGGACCGTCTGGGTGTCCCAACGACCAGCGCGGCGGTGTTTCGAGATCTCTGGGTGTCGAGGTTCGAGGCGGACCTCGACATCATCGCCACTCACGTGACTCCCGACGTCCACGAATTCTTGATGTCCGAGGTCCAAGTGCTCTCCGGCCTGGTCGACTCGCTCGAGAGCGAGGTTCACGGCGCCATGCACGGCGATCCCTGGCACGAGAATGTGCTGCTCGGGCCCGAGCGGGTGTGGCTCCTCGACTGGGAGAAGCTCTCGGTCGGAGACCCGGTCATCGACAATGCGATCCTTCTGATGGACACCCGAGGTGCGGGTGCCGACTGGCCAGCGGGTGAGCGTTGGGACGTCGCACGGCGGGCTCTGATGCTCAATGTCGCGGTCGATGGCGCTGCCGACTGGGTTGAGAATGCCGACCCCGCGATCCGGACAACCAAGAAGAGGGCCTACCTGGAAGGCCTGGCTGACTACCGCGCCTACGTCCGGGCCTGACGATGCGGTGCTACGCCGGAATTGGTTCCAGCTCTGCGGGCGCCAGCCGGGACGCCGAGCTCTGCGCGTTCGGCGGGACTGTGCCGACCTTGTTCATCAGAAGGTTCGCCACCTTGGGGGTCGCGACGTTCCCCACACCCAGCGGCCGCCCTCTTGGTGGCCAATCGGTCTGTGGGGCGACGAACGCTGCCGTGAGCTATGCCAGTGAGTCGTCAAAGGCGGCAGTCAAGGTGCCACCAGCGTCGCCGGTGTTGATGACGCCCGTGGGCTCGATGAGCAGTGCGTGGACTTCCCCCGCCGCGACCGGGCAGTGCTCCACACCCCGCGGGACGACGAACAACTGCCCAGGACTGAGCCTCACGTTGCCGTCACGCAACTGGATGGTCAACTCACCGGCAATCACTAGGAACAGTTCGTCGGTGTCGTCGTGGGTGTGCCAGACGAATTCACCCTGGACCTTCACGACCTTGATCTCGTAGTCGTTGAGTCGAGCTACCACCTTCGGCGACCAGTGCTCGGAGAACAACGACAGCTTCTCGGTGATGTCCACCGGCTCGTTAGCCATGTTCCGAGCCTCGCATGCAACAACGGGTTCTGACGAGCAAGTCGACTGGGACAGATCCGGCACTCGATCCGTCAGCAAACAATCGGTGACAGCCCGCCGAGACAAAAAGCGGAGGCGCCCAAACAAACAACTCTCTAGCCTCGGCGCATGCCTACCGACCTCCCCATGACATCCGTCTCAGCGGCTCGTGTTCGCCTCATCGATCTCGTACGCAGTCACTACGTCTTTCCCGACGTGGCGGAGGAGATCGTTGCGGGCCTCGACGACTCGGTGGCGGACGGCTCGCCCGATGACATCGCGGCAGCGTGGACGTCCCAACTCCAGTCAGTGAACCAGGATCGGCATCTGCGGGTGCGGCGCCGACGGGCAGTCCAACCGGCCGGTGAGTCGGATATGAAGGCGCACTATGCGGCCGATGCCATCCGCAACGCAGGCGGCGTGCAAGGTGTGTCGCGACTCGATGCCCGGACCGGACTGCTCACCATTGCCCCCTATCTGTCCCCGATGCATATGGCCGAGCCGTACCTGATCGCGGCGTTCGCCCTGCTGAACGGGGTTGACCGACTGGTGATCGACGTACGGGATGCGCTGGGTGGCACACCAGAAACCGTCGCGTTCATCTGCGGACATCTCCTGGGCGACGAGCCAGTTCATTTGCACGACGTTCTTGATCGGGACGGCGCCGTACGCCAGTTCTGGACGAGTCCGACTGCTGGGCGCCTACCCGTCGAGACACGCATTGCCGTCCTGACCAGCGAGCGTACGTTCTCCGCCGCCGAGGAACTGGCCTACAACCTGCAGGCACTCCAACGCGCGACGATCTTCGGCCGGCCAACAAGGGGCGGGGCTCACCCCACCGAGATCTTCGACCTGACCGAAACGCTGGAAGTGGCAATACCGGTGGCACGTTCGGTCAACGCCGTCACGGGCACGAACTGGGAACAGGTCGGCGTCGTCCCGGACGTGAACTGCGAACCCAGCGACGCACTCGACCAAGCGCTGCAATCGTTCGAGACCCAGGACTGACCGCAACGACCTCCCGGTGACGACCCCGTGCCACTTCGTTCGGTGGTGAACCTCGACTCGATCGACTGCTCAGAATGAAGTGGCCACTGTCGATGTGGCGAATTAGAGTCGTTCGACGTGATGATTCCCGGGCTTCGCCTTACCTCTCCTACGGCCGAGCTCGCCGAGCAGTTCCTGACCTGGCGCCACCGGCCCGACGTGACCTGCTGGTACTTGCAGCAGCGTGTCGAGGACACCGAGGAGTACGTCGCCGACTGGGCGGCGTACGACGACGACGACGACCATGACCACGACCACCACCGGGTCGTGGCGGTGCTGGACGGCGTGATGGTCGGTCAGGCGGTAGTGGGGGTCGTTGACGGGATGGGCCAGTCGGGCAGCGAGGCGGAGTTCGTCGCCCGTGAGGGGCGGCTCTCGTACTTCGTGCACCCTGACTACGCGGGTCGGGGTATCGCAACGACGCTGGCGCGCGAGGCGCTCGCTCACGCTTTCGGCCGACTGTCGCTGCGCCGCGTCCAGGCCGGCTGCTTCGCTGACAATATTGCGTCGTGGCGGGTCTTGGAGAAGCTGGGGATGCGGCGTGAGCAGCACGGCGTGAAGGACTCGTTCCACGCCGACCTCGGATGGCTCGACGGCTACACCTATGCGGTCCTTGCCGAGGAGTGGCGCGCATAAGCACCCGTCACCACGACGCCGTGTCGGTCACCTGATCGAGCGCCGCGACGAGACCGTCGCGAAGTGTGAGCACATGGGTGAACACGGCGTCGATCTTTCGACCGGTGTCGCGCACTGTGCCGACGTATCGACCGCGCACCAGAACGCTACCGTCGGCGCAGGCAAGCACCTCGTCGGCACGAGGCGCTATGGCGTACTCACCGAAGACGGTGCCCCAGCAGTCGCGCAACATCGCTTCTGGTCCGTGGTGGACACCACCCACGCCGCACGGCATTCCGGCTGACACGGTGCCGACGAAATCGGGATGCAGGGCGCTGAGGATCCCTGCGATGTCGGAGCCGGCAAGTCCGTCGTACAGGCGGTCGACGGCGCTCATGGGACGGTCACCGCGCGAACGAGAGCCTCGCTGAGGGTAGCGATGGTGTGATCGTCGTTCGGTAGGGCAAGCAACGGGGTGAGCACCAGCGTCGCCCACACCTGGAATGGCATCGGTGCCATGTCGCCGGCATCGACTCGTTCTTTCACCCACGAGGCGAGCGTCGCGAAGGTGCGCCGATTGGCGGCCGCCCACGGCTCTTCATCGTCGGAGTGGCTGGTGTCCTTGACTTCACCGCGCAACTCGACGAGGAGGCGGGCATCATCGGGGTGGGCACTCACCCAGTCATAGTGAGTGCGCACGATGGCGCGGATTCCATGTGCGGCCGTGACGTCGGTGCCGATGGCTGCCAGCAGGTGCGCCTGATATTCCTCGACCACGTGCACGTAGACCGCCGTGACGAGGGCATCGCGGGTCGGAAAATGGTGGAAGAGGCTGCCGTTGCTGACACCTGCGCGACGGCATACCTCGCTCATCGAGGTGGCACGCCCCTGCTCAAGGAGCAACTCACCAGCGGCAGCGAGGACTCGAGTGCGAGAGAACGTCATGGCTAGAGTGTCACTCTAGAGTATTGCTCTAGTCAAGGGTGCGCGTCGATCCTTCTCTCTTTTCCTGGCTGGGCGCAGGAGTTCGACGAAGGCCGTCGGAGCCGACGCATCCGCGCCATGACAGTGGCGGATGCGCCGGCTCGCGACGATCAGGAGAGATGCTGGGTCAGCGCAGCACCCCGGTCAGGTTCGGCGTCGGTGCGAGCCGAGCTCCTCTGGACCGCAGCGCGACCTGCTGCTTGGCCGACAGGTTGCCGTTGACGTCCGCGGTGGAGGTGGCGTAGATGCCCACTCCCCACGCGACGGCGTCGATGTTGCGGTCGAAGGCCTTGCGGTCGATGTTGCCCAGGTTGTCGCAGGCGGCGTGGTAGCAGGGGTCGTAGGCCACCCCAGCCGTGCCACCCCAGAGCGCGGCCTGCTCGGCCGTCTTGATGCCCTCGGCGCCGGTGAAGAGCCCACCGGACGGGATGCCCACGGCGATGAACCCGCCGTAGTCGGAGCGCCCGCTGAAGTCGGTGCCCTGCGAGGGGACGCCGAGCTTGTCGTCGAGGAAGGAGGTGAAGGTCTGCTCGATCTGCGCGGATCCGTAGGGGCCGGGACCGGCGCCCTCCTCGTCGGAGTCGTCGCCGTCGTAGACGAAGTAGGCGGCGTTGGGCGAGCCGATCATGTCGAAGTTGAGGTAGAGCGCAATGTCGAGCTGCTGCTCGAAGCTCAGCGAGTCGACGTAGGCCTGCGAGCCGATCAGGCCGAGTTCCTCGGTGCCCCACCAGGCGAAGCGGACCGCGTTCTTCACCTTGGCACCGCCACCGAGCTCGAGGGCGACCTCGAGCAGGCCGGCCGAGCCGCTGCCGTTGTCGTTGATGCCGGGACCGACCTCGACGCTGTCGAGGTGCGCGCCAGCCATCACGACGTTGTCGGTGCGCCCCTTACGGGTCTGCGCGAGGATATTGCGGCTGGTCGTGGTCTTGATCTCGACGCTCGGCTTGGCCACGGCTGCCTGGCCCGACAGAGGCACCAGGGCGTTGCCGGTCTCGAAGTCGGTGAAACCCACCGGGACGGGGCCGGGCTCACCGAGGGTGCCGGTGAGCAGGTCGGCGCCGGTCGCCGAGTTGGAGATGATGACGTGCACGGCGCCCGCCGCAGCGGCGTTCTGGGACTTGAGGAGGAACGTGCAACTACCGCGCCGAATCACCACGATCTTGCCGGTGACGTCGGTGCCCTCGAAGTCGCTGGCCTCGCACCCGGTCGTGGCGTCCTCCGCAAGCACCACCATCGGGGCGCTCACGCCGCCAACTGGTGCGGGGTCGCTCTCCTGGAGCAGTCCGAGCGCGAACGTCTGACCGCCGACCTCCAGGGTGCCGTTGGCGCCGACGCGCTGGTCGTAGGTGTACTCGGGCGTGGTGACGATGTAGCCCGAGCTGCGGAGCTTGCCTGCCACGTAGTCGACGCTGGCGTCATAGCCCGGCGTCCCGGACGCGCGGTTGCCGCCGTTGCGCTCCGCGATCCGCTGGAGTGCGACAAGGTGCCGGTTCGCGCCCGGACCGTCCGCCTTCTTGACCAGTTCACGGGCCAGCTTTGTCGTGTCCGTCACCTTGCTGCGGTGCTTGCCGGACTCGTGGGCCGACGACGCCGTGACCGGTGTCACGCCCAGTGCCGTAGCAACAGCGGCGCTCAGCACCATCCCGCACAGGGTGCGAGACTTCCTCGAGATGTGCATG
>JBBSSH010000024.1:0-63936 GCA_038242265.1 Propionibacteriales bacterium | reverse complement strand
TGGGCCCGCTGCTGCGCCTTGATGATGCGAGAGGCAGCAATGAGCTCCATCGCACGCGTGATCTTCTTCATCGACTCCGTCGACTTGATGCGCGCGCGGTACTCGCGTACCGAGAGAGCCATCGTCAGCCTCGCTTCTGCTTGACGATCTGCTCCTGCTCGACGTCCTCATCCTCGAGGGCCTCGTGCTCCTCGCGACCCGCCTTGACGGAGTTCCCGTCAGAGGTCTCGAACTGGTCGAGGAAGGAGTCGTAGGCGTCGGAGAGCATGGAGGCAGTGGAGTCCTCGAACTTCAACGTCTCGCGGATGCCAGCCAGGATGCCCTCGTGCGAGAGGCGCAGGAAGTCGAGGAACTCACCCTCGAAACGCAGCACATCTTCGGTGGGGACCTTGTCCAGGCGACCGCTGGTGCCCAGCCACAGCGAGACCGTCATTTCCTCGACCGGGTAGGGCGAGTACTGCGGCTGCTTGAGCAGGGCCATCAGACGCTGACCTCGATCGAGCTGCTGACGTGAGGCAGCGTCGAGGTCGGAGGCGAACATCGCGAACGCTTCCATGGCGCGGAACTGCGCCAGGTCGACCTTCAGCGAGCCGGTGACCTTCTTCATCGCCTTCGTCATCGCCGAACCACCCACGCGCGAGACCGACACACCCACATCGATGGCGGGACGCTGGTTGGCCGCGAAGAGGTCGGACTGCAGGAAGATCTGACCGTCGGTGATCGAGATGACGTTGGTCGGGATGAAGGCCGAGACGTCGTTGGCCTTGGTCTCGATGATCGGCAGACCCGTCATCGAGCCCTTGCCCATCTCGTCCGACAGCTTGGCGCACCGCTCGAGGAGACGGCTGTGCAGGTAGAACACGTCGCCGGGGTACGCCTCTCGGCCCGGCGGGCGGCGCAGCAGGAGCGACACGGCGCGGTAGGCCTCGGCCTGCTTGGTGAGGTCGTCGAAGACGATGAGGACGTGCTTGCCGGCATACATCCAGTGCTGGCCGAT
Organism: Propionibacteriales bacterium; assembly: GCA_038242265.1. Classification (GTDB taxonomy): domain Bacteria; phylum Actinomycetota; class Actinomycetes; order Propionibacteriales; family Nocardioidaceae; genus Nocardioides. Next base: position 62,939 of record JBBSSH010000024.1, on the reverse strand, counting down.
GGCCGAACCGGTGTAGGGGGCGAGGTACTTGAAGCCGGCGGAGTCGGAGGCCGGGGAGGCCACGATCGTCGTGTACTCCAGGGCGCCGGCCTCTTCGAGCGCGCCACGCACGGAGGCGATGGTCGAGCCCTTTTGACCGATCGCGACGTAGATGCAGCGCACCTGCTTGTCCGGGTCACCGGACTCCCAGTTGGCCTTCTGGTTGATGATCGTGTCGATGGCGATGGTCGTCTTGCCGGTCGCGCGGTCACCGATGATGAGCTGACGCTGACCACGGCCGATCGGCGTCAGGGCGTCAATCGCCTTGATGCCGGTGGCGAGAGGCTCGTGCACCGACTTGCGGACCATGACACCCGGGGCCTGGAGCTCCAGTGCACGGCGCTCGTCCGAGGCGATCTCACCGAGACCGTCGATGGGCGTGCCGAGGGGGTCGACCACGCGGCCGAGGTAGTTCTCGCCGACGGGCACGGACAGGATCTCGCCGGTACGGCGCACGACCTGGCCCTCTTCGATCTTGTCGAAGTCACCCAGGACCACGACACCGACCTCGCGGGTGTCGAGGTTGAGGGCGATGCCGAGGGTCCCGTCCTCGAACTTGAGCAGCTCGTTGGCCATGACCGACGGCAGCCCGCTCACGCGTGCAATTCCGTCGGCAGCAGCCGTGACGGTGCCCACTTCTTCCTTGGACGCCGACTCGGGCTTGTAGTCGGACACGAAGCGCTGGAGCGCGTCCCGGACCTCGTCCGGACGGATGGAAAGCTCCGTCATTTCATCTCACCTGTTCTCTGGCTGTACTCGATGGGAGTGGGCTCGAAAAGTTCTTGGATGTCAGGGACCTTCAGCCGGCGAGTCGACGCCCGGCGTCATCGAGACGGCTGACGACCGTCCCGTCGATGACGTCGTCACCGATCTCGATGCGGATGCCGCCGATGACCTGCGGGTCGACGAGGACGTTGAGGTGGACCTCACGGCCGTAACTGCGCGACAACACCTGGGCCAGCCGTGCACGATCGGTGTCGGCGAGTGGGCGGGCGACGCGCACGGTGGCGACTCCCTGGCCTCGGACCTGCGAGGCCACCTTCTGGAAGGACTCCAGCGCAACACTGACCGTGCGGTGACTGCCCGACAGGGACTGCTGCACGAGTTGGGTGGTCGCTGGGAGCACCTTGCCCGCCAACAGACCGCTGACCAGTGCCGTCTTGTCGTCGCGGCTGCGTGCGGGATTGGAGAGCGCATCGCGCAGGTCCGGGTGGGTCTGGATCAGCTGGTCCACCGCGAAGAGCTCGTCCTCGAGTCGCTCGGCGTCGTTGCCGGTGGACCGCACCGCGGCCACCACTCCGAGCTGCTCAAGGGCGTCAGCCAGGTCACGACCAGCCGTCCACCGCTGCGAGACTGCAGCAGTGACGACCCCGAGTGCCAACGCCGAGGCCTTGCCGTCGAGCACAGTGTGCAACAACTGCGACTTGGCTTCACCTGGGATCGACACATCGGTGGCGACCCGACGCAGGGCCGGCTCCGATCGGAACAGGTCTGCGACCGCGAACAGGTCGGAGGCGGCCCGGTCCAGCTCCCCCGTGTCCGTGAGGACCTGGGAGGCAGCGGCATAGGCCTGGGCGGAGGCACCTCGGAACATCAGTTGACCCCGCTACCGTTCGACGCGGTCGGCTGCGCCTCGAGCTCGGCCAGGAAACGCTCGACGACCCGGCTCTGACGAGCCTCGTCGTCCAGGCTCTCGCCCACGATACGGCCGGCGAGACCGGTCGCTAGTGCTCCGACCTCGGCACGCAGTGAGATGACCGCCTGCTGGCGCTCGGCCTCGATCTGGGTCTTGCCGGTCTCGACGATGCGGGTGGACTCGGCCTGGGCCTGTCCGCGCATCTCCGCGACGATCTGTGCTCCCTGCTCACGCGCTTCCTCGCGGATGCGTGCGGCTTCGTGGCGAGCGTCGGCCAACTGCTTCTCGAGATCGGCAAGCTTGGCGTCAGCCTCGGCCTGCTTGGTCTCGGCGGCAGCGAGCCCGCCTTCGATGGCAGCCGTTCGCTCGGCGAAGGTCTCCTCGAACTGTGGTGCGACGAACTTCTTCACCAGGAGAACGAGAATACCGAAGAAGACGAGCGCCAGCGCCATCTCGACCGGGTGCGGGATCAGAGGGTTGAGGCCCTCTGAGGCACGGATGGTCAAACTCTGCATGGAATGTCCTTCTACGAGGTCAGCGGAGGCCGACGAGGATCAAGCGCCGATGACGAATGCGAGCGCGATGCCGATGATCGCGAGTGCCTCGGCGAGCGCGAAGCCGAGGATGGCGATCGGCTGCAGGCGCCCCTGTGCCTCGGGCTGGCGAGCCACCCCGTTGATGTAGGCGGCGAAGATGAGGCCGATGGCCAGACCCGGACCCACAGTCGCGAGACCGTAACCGAGCATGTTGAGGGAGCCAGTCATGGCTTCTTCCTTTCGTAGTTCCCAGAAGGGGAGTGTCAGTACTTGTCTGGTGGTGCGTCATGCGCCGGGACCCGGGAGCCCCGGAAAACTCAGTGTGTGGCTTTTAGTGCTCGTCGAGCAGTGCGCCGGAGATGTACATCGCGGTCAGCAGGGTGAAGACGTAGGCCTGCAACGCCTGGACCAAGAGCTCCAGGAAGCAGATCAGGAAGAACATCAGCCACGAGACCGGACCGACGAGCATGGTCGGGAAGTCGGTGTGCAGCAGCAGGTACTCGCCACCGAGGGCGAACAACAGGAGCAGCATGTGGCCGGCGAACATGTTGGCGAACAGACGCAGGGCCAGCGTGACCGGCCGCACGATGATGTTGGAGAAGAACTCCAGCGGGATCAGCAGGGCCAGAATGGGCCCCTTGACGCCGCCGGGGACGGTCTGGAGCTTGAGGTAGGCGAAGAAGCCGTGGCGCTGGACTCCCACGCCGTTGTAGACCAGCCAGCTCACGATGGCGAGCGAGTAGGCAATGCCCACCCTCGAGAACGTCGGGAACTGCACGAAGGGCAGCAGACCGAAGAAGTTGTTGAAGAGGATGAAGAAGAACAGCGCCACCAGATAGGGGACGAAGCGCAGGAAGTCTTTGCTGCCGATGATGTCGCGGCCCAGACCGTTGCGGACGAAGCTGTAACTGGCTTCACCCACGAACTGGAAGCGACCCGGCACCATCTCCTGGCGGCGGATGGAGGAGTAGAGGAAGCCGAAGACCAGCACCACGGACAGCGCCAGAAGCAACATCGGCTTGGTGACGCCGGCGTACATCGTCTGGCCCAGGAACTCGAAAGTCTTGTCCGGACCGATCGGGGGGAGGTTGAAGTCTCCCGGACCGGGAGGCGTGAAACCCTCCGTGCGGATCGCGACGCTCGCGATGATGCTCAACTGAGATCTCCTGTGTCGTTCTGGCCGGGTCTTTTCGGGCCGTGCTCGGCAGGTTTGTTGAAACGGACCCACGTCAAGTAGATCCCTAGCGCGGCGCCGCCGACAATTCCGACAGCCACCAACCACGATGTCCCGAGCCAGCGGTCCGCAGCCCATCCGAGGAAACCGTAGAACATGACGCCGGCCGTGAGGTATCCGACCGCCTGCCAGGGGTCTCCGGTGGGCTCGACCGAAGGTGTGTCGTGGACGGGCATCGCGGTGCGCACACTAGCAGTTGCGGAGGTCATGACTCACTTCCGGGTCGACCCGCAGCCTGCAGGTCATAGGCCGGGATGCGCAGGCGCGTGTAGAGCCACGTATGGGCTCCCAACCAGACCAGAGTGACCGTCATCAGGCCAGCGGCGAACCAGCCGCGGCCTGTCTGGTCGTCTCCGATGGCGGACCCGGACAGCGCCGCCGCGATCACCGCGAGCAGCATGACCTGGAGGAAGAAGGTGAGCAGAGCGACCATGAGAGAAGCACCCGGCATGATGCCGGCGGCGGCATTGACCACGGTGGTGCTGGCCAACAGCACCACGAGAGCGAGCGACCCGCCTGACAACGCGCCCCACAACCCGGCGGACTGACCACCGAACCAGCCGGCCAGACTGAGCAGGGCCGTGCTGAACGCGCCTGCCGCCGCAGCACCGAGGAGCGGAGAAACACCGTGGTGGCTGTCCTGCGTCGACTCGGTCGTCATGGGTGGCGGCCGTTCTGGTGGAGGTCTCAGGGCTCGTGAAAAGTATCACAAAGTCAGGCGCGGGCAGAAATCAGATCCGCTCGATATCCAGCCACGCCGAGATCAGGCGAGGTCGTTCTCCGGCAGCCCGGTGTCCAGCAGCCCGCTCTTGCGCGGGCGATGCATCTTGGGGAGCACGAAGGTCATGGCCACGGCAGCGAGGAGCATGGCGCCCAGTCCCCACCACACCCACGCCTCCTCGAAAAGGCTGATCATCACCGCGCCGGAAGCCAGGATCGCTGCCCACAACCACATGATGAAGACCGCTCGCCGCTGGGAGTGGCCGATCTCCAGAAGTCGGTGGTGCAGATGCTGCTTGTCGGCACTGAACGGGGATCGACCCGCCCTGGTCCGGCGGACCACGGCGAGCACCATGTCCACCATCGGGACCATGAGCAGGGAGACCGGCAGGAGGACGGGGAGCACCGTGATGAACAGGCTGTTGCCGCTCGAGTCGGGCATCCCGAGGAACTGACCCGTGAGCGTCAGCGCACCCGCGGAAAGCACCAGGCCGATCAGCATCGAACCCGAGTCGCCCATGAACAGGCGCGCCGGGTGGAAGTTGTGGGGCAGGAACCCCGCGCACGCGCCGGCCAGGGCTGCGCTCAGCAGAGCGCCGGTCGTGGCGAGGTTGAGATCGTGCTGCGCAGAGAGGGTGTAGCAGTAGACGAAGAACGCCAACGCGCCGATCCCCACCACGCCAGCGGCCAGCCCGTCGAGCCCGTCGACGAAGTTCACCGCATTCATCGTGCCGATCACCACGACCAGCGTCAGGAGCACACCCTGGGCGTCATCGAGGGCGAACAGCGTGCCGTCGGCGCCGGGGAAGTAGAAGAATTGCACCTGGAGGGCGATGAGAAGTCCGGCTGCGAACACCTGGCCACCGAGCTTGGCGAGCGCGTCGATGTCGAAGATGTCATCGAGGACACCGAGGGCGCACACCACGGCTCCTGCCAGGAGCACCGCCTCCGTCTGGGAGAACACCGAATCCTCGCTCCGGGAGAGGAACGGGAGTTCCCGCGCCACGAGATAGGCGGCACAGAGCCCGCCGAACATCGCAATCCCGCCCAGATAGGGGATCGGCTCGGAATGGACGTCGCGGTCACGGACCGCGGCCACCGCACCGGTGCGGAGCGCGATCTCGCGCGCCACCACGGTGAGGAGGTAGGTCACCGACAGAGCGACCAGGAAGACGAGGAGGTATTCGCGCATCAGCCCTCGTCCACCAGGACGACGTCGTGTGCCTCGATCGCGGCATTGAGAACGTCCAGGCTCAGCGCCCCGACCCGCAGGACGCGTCCCTCGGGAAGGGTGGCATCGATGATGGTCGAGGGCTCTCCCCCGGGTGATTTCCCGGCGTCGATGACGACCGCGACCGCGTCCCCCAACATCTCCTCGACGGCATCGGCATCAGTGGCTGCGGGCCGGCCGGTGGTGTTGGCCGAGCTGACCGCGAGCGGACCCGTACGTTCGAGGACGGCCAACGCGATCTCGTGGTCAGGCATCCGCACCGCGACCGTGCCTCGGGTCTCCCCCAGGTCCCACATGAGGGACCCCTGCTGTCGAAGGACCAGCGTCAGCGGGCCCGGCCAGAACGATTCCACCAACGTCCTGGCCCACTCCGGGATGCCATCAGCCAGCGCATCGAGGGTGGTGACGGCGGAGATGAGCACCGGCGGTGGCATCTCCCGGCCCCGACCCTTGGCCTCCAGCAACGCTCGAACGGCATCGTGGGAGAACGCATCGGCAGCCAACCCGTAGACCGTGTCGGTGGGGATGACCACCAACTGGCCACGACGCACCGCATTCGCCGCCGCATCAACGGCTGCTTCTCGTTCCTCGTCGGTCGAGGTCGTCCGCCTGTCCACGTCGCTCATCGTGCCAGTCGGGCGGTGAGATAGCGGGGGCGACCCGCAAGATCGAGGTGGTCGGCGACGTCGTGCCAGCGACCGGTCCTCACGAATACGCCGGGCGCCGACTCTCCCTGGACGTCGGCGTGCTCCGCACCGACCACTCCCCCGGTCTTCAGGAGCACCGTTGCGCGCTGCTCGAGGACGCGCATCACCCCGAGCCCGTCCTGGCCGGAGAACAGAGCCAGATGGGGGTCATGGTCGCGAGCCTCCGCTGCCACCGACTCCCAGGCCTCCAAGGGAATGTAGGGCGGGTTGCAGACGACGATGTCCACCATCGCGATCAAGTCGTCGAACGCCGTTGCGAGGTCTCCGTGGCGCAGGTCGACTCCGGTGCCGCGCAGATTGCGCTCGGCCCAGACCAGTGCCTGCTCATCGAGCTCCACCGCATGGACCTGCGCATGGGGCACCTCGTCAGCCACCGCCTTGGCTATCGCACCCGAGCCCGTGCACAGGTCGACGACGACAGGGCTCGCGAGATCCATCGCCTGCTCGATCGCCCAACCGGCCAGCAGCTCCGTCTCGGGTCGGGGCACGAAGACTCCCGGTCCGACCGCCAGTTCGATGTGTCGGAACGCTGCACTGCCGGTCAGGTGCTGCAAGGGCTCGCGGGTGGCTCGCCTCGCCAGCAGTGCATCGTAGGACTCCTGCTGCGGCCCGGTGAGCTCGTCGACGAGCGCCAACTGGCCAAGACCGATGCCCAGGACATGGGCCAGGAGCAGCTCGGCATCGCGCTCGGGGGAGGCAACGCCTGCCTCGCGCAACCGCGCCGAGGCGCCACGACGAGCCTCGCTGGCGCGCGTCACGACTCCAGAGCCTGGAGTCGAGCGGCGAAGTCGGTCTCCATGCAGGAGTCGAGGACGGCCTGGAGATCGCCGTCGAGGACGTGGTCGAGGTTGTAGGACTTGTAGCCGGTGCGATGGTCGGAGATGCGGTTCTCGGCGTAGTTGTAGGTGCGGATCCGCTCGGAGCGATCGACCGTGCGGATCTGGGACTTGCGCGCCTGACTGGCCTGTACCTCGGCAGCATCCTGGGCCGCCTGCAGCATCCTGGCCCGCAGGATGCGCATCGCCTGCTCCTTGTTCTGCAACTGGCTCTTCTCGTTCTGACAACTGACCACGATGCCAGTGGGACCGTGAGTGATCCGCACGGCTGAATCGGTGGTGTTGACGCTCTGTCCACCGGGCCCGCTGCTGCGGAACACATCGATTCTCAGGTCGTTGTCGTCGATGGTGACGTCGACCGGTTCTGCCTCCGGCATCACCAGCACGCCTGCGGCAGAGGTGTGCACCCGTCCCTGCGATTCGGTGACCGGGACGCGTTGCACCCGATGCACCCCGCCCTCGAACTTCAGCACGGCGTAGGGGGCCGCCCCCGGCTCGACGGTTCCGCGCGCCTTCACAGCGGCGGTGACAGACTTGAAACCCCCGAGGTCGGACTCGGTCGCGTCGAGGATTTCCACCGACCAGCCCCGCGTCTCTGCGTAGCGGGTGTACATCCGGAGCAGGTCGCCGGCGAACAGCGCCGACTCCTCGCCCCCCTCGCCGGACTTGATCTCCAGCAGGGCATCCTTGCCGTCAGCGGGATCACGCGGAACGAGCAGGCGGCGCAACCGTTGCTCGAGCGCCGCGCGCTGGACCTGGAGAGCCGCCTCCTCCTCGGCGAACGAGGGGTCGTCCGCAACCAGTTCACGGGCCGCTTCCAGATCATCACCCAGTTGCTGCCATGCCCGCCAGGTGGTCACCACGGCGGACAACTCCGCGTAGCGCTGGTTGAGTTGCTTGGCCAGACGCTGGTCGGCGTGTGTCTCCGGCAGTGCCAGACGCATCTCGAGCGCGGCGTGCTCGTCGCGCATGCCTTCGACGGCCTCGAACATCGAACTCCTCCTGTTGGGCGTTCCTGCGCGGCCTTCCTCGAGCGGTGAGGTCGGCAGACGACAAGACGCCGGCCACCCGCATGAGCGGGCGACCGGCGCCGTTCGTCGAGCTACTTGCTCTCGGTCTTCTTCGCGTAACGGGCCTCGAAGCGAGCCACGCGGCCGCCGGTGTCGAGGATCTTCTGCTTACCGGTGTAGAACGGGTGGCACTGCGAGCAGACGTCGGCCTTCATGGTGCCGCCGGTCGCCGTGCTGCGCGTCGTGAACGCGGCGCCACAGGTGCAGGTGACCTGGGTTTCGACGTACTCGGGATGAGTGTCCTTCTTCATGGGTTTCCTCTCAATTGTTCCGGGTCGTGCAGCGCGGATGCGTAGAACGTGAACCGGAACCGACGATGAATCTTGCCACCGGGTACAACCTCGGCGCGAATCCGGAGATTCCCGCCGTCCGGCAGCGGTGCTTCAGCCTGCCGACGTACGACTGCCGACCAACTTCTTGAGCTCTGCGGTGGAGCTGGCTTTCGCGAGTTGCTTGCGTAGGTTGCCGACCACGGCACCCTCTGCCGGAGCGAGCAACAATTCCTCGTGACGAGTGCCCGACTGAGCCACGTCGATCGCCGGAAGCGTGCCCTGGTTTGCTCTCTCCACGCTCAGCCGCAACTCGAGGTTGGCGGTGCCCGCCAGCTCCTCGAGGAAGAACTCGTCCGTCGCGGAGCCGGTGCCGACGGTGACCGCCGCCAGGATGGTCAGGGAGCCGCCATCCTCGATGGTGCGTGCCGCGCCGAAGAACTCTTTCGTCGGGTGGACGGCAGAGGCATCGACCACTCCACCGAGGACTCGACCATTGGCCGGTGCCGCCAGGTTGTAGGCGCGACCCAGCCGCGTGAGGGAATCGAGCAGCACCACGACGTCGTGGCCCAGCTCGACCAGACGCTTGGCCCGCTCGATGGCAAGTTCGGCGACCAGGGTGTGATCTGCCGGCTGTCGGTCGAAGGTCGAGGCAATGACCTCGCCCTTCACCGCACGCTGGTAGTCGGTGACCTCCTCGGGTCGGGTGTCCACCAGCACCACCATCACGTGGCATTCGGGGTTGTTCGTGGTCACCGAGGTCGCGATGGACTGGAGCAGCGAGGTGGCGCCGGTACGCGGCGGAGCGAGGATCAAGCCCCGCTGGCCCTTGCCGACCGGAGCGGCGACATCGATGATGCGGCCCGTCAGGTTGGTCTCGTCGGTGGTCATGCGTAGTCGCTGGTGCGGGTGCACCGGGACGGCGTCGAAGAAGTCCACCCGGTCCTTGGCACCTTCGGCTTCGGTGCCGTTGATGCTGTCGATGCGGACCATCGGGTTGAACTTCTCCCGACGCTCTCCCTCACGCGGCTGGCGGACCTGACCCACGACGGCGTCTCCGCGGCGTAGGTGGTACTTCCGCACCATGGACAAGGAGAGATAGACGTCCTCGGTGCCGGGCAGATAGCCCGACGTGCGGACGAAGGCACAGTTGTCCAGGACGTCGAGAATCCCCGCAGCCGGCACCAGGATGTCGTCCTCGAGAATCGTCGTGTCCGGCTCGTTGCGCCCGCCCGTGCGTACGGTCGCCGTCCGTTCACGGCCACGGCGGCGACGATTGCGGCGGCTGCCGCCCTCGCCGTCGTCATCGCCGTCGTCGTCGTTGAGGTTCTGATTCTGGTTGAGACGCGCCTGCGACTGCTTGTCCTGCTGACGGTCCTGCTGCTTGTCCTGCTGCTTGTCCTGCTGACGGTCCTGTTGCTTGGGCTGGCCCTGCTTCTGGCTGGGCTTGTGATCCTGCTTCTGCCCCTGCTGGTCGCGCGAGGACTTGTCCTGGGCGGACTGGTCCTGCGCGAGCTTGTCCTGGGCGGGCTTGTCTTGGGCCGGCTTGTCGACGGCCTGCCTTTCGCGGGCCGGCCTTTCACGATTCGTCCGCTGGCGAGCGGGCCTTTCGTGGGCGGGCCTTTCCTGGACGGGACTGTCCTGAACGGGCTTGTCCTGGGCTGACGGCTGCTGGTCCGCGCCGGGCAGGTCCTGGCCAGATGCTTCTGGGGCAGGCCTGGCCCGGGGTGCTGCTTCCTGGAGAGCCGGATCACGCGTGGTGGTCGGCTCGGTCACCACGGCAGGCACGGGCTCTTCCCGAGTGGCCCGCGGAGCCTTCTCGACCGAGCTGCCTCCGCCCGCCTGGGACGTCTTGATGGCATCGACCAGCTGCGCCTTCTTCATCGAACCGGCGCCGGCAATCCCGAGACCCGAGGCCATCGACTTGAGGTCAGCAAGAAGCATGGAGCTCAATCCTCCGCCCCGCTTCTTGGCGGTGGGGCCAGCTTCGCTCACAGGGGCAACAGCAGGGGTCTCGGTCACGTGGGTCCTTCGCACGTTGCGTCGCCCCGTTGGACCGAACTAGCGATCCGCGAGGCGGATGGGGGGCGCCCGCGCTCTCGGCCGACGGGCCGGGACAGGACGGGCAGGTGCGCCGATCGGCGCGACGTCAGGCTAGCAGGCGTACGCCCGACGACTCGACCGACAGGGCGTGACATGCCCAACCGGGCGGAACGCGTCGAAGCAGGTCACTCGCGTCGACGGTGTCGAAGGCCAGGACCGTCGGCCCGGCACCGGACACCACCGCAGGAATCCCGTCCGCGCGCAACGCGCGCACCAGCGCCAGCGTCTGCGGCATCGCGGGCTCGCGTTGGTCCTGGTGGAGCCAGTCACGGGTGGCGGTCCACAGGTGTTCGGGCTGTCCGGCCAGGGCGGCGACCAGCAGGGCCGCGCGCCCACCGTTGGCAGCAGCATCGGCGTGTGACACCTGGTCCGGCAACAGCGCTCGGGCAGTCGCCGTCTCGACACCGGCCGGCGGCACGAACACGACGGCCGCGATACGCGGATCGACGTCGGCGCGTACGGCATACCACTTTCCGCCCTCGCGTCCGGAGATGACGAAACCGCCGTAGAAAGCGGGCGCCACGTTGTCGGGATGTCCCTCGAGGTCGGCAGCCAGTTCGAAGAGTCTCTCGTCCCGGACGAGCAGGCGACCGCCAGCCACCAGCGCACGAGCCAGGGCCACTCCTGCGACGATCGCTGCCGAGGAGGATCCGAGTCCGCGACTGTGTGGGATCGCGTTGTGGCACCGCAGACGAAGCCCTGGCGGCTGTGTCTCCATCAGGTCGAAGACCGCCCGCATCGCGCGCATCACCAGATGCGACTCGTCACGCGGCACCCCGTCGGCACCCTCGCCCACCACCTCGATCTCCAGGCCGGCTGGCCGGATCTCTGCGGTGAGTTCGTCGCGCAGGGACAGCGCGAGCCCCAAGCAGTCGAAACCCGGGCCGAGGTTGGCCGAGGTGGCTGGCACGCTCACGCTCACAGGCCCGTCGACGAAGGTGGCCATGCTCAGGCGAGACCCGCCGCGGCAGCCGCTGCCTCGACGTCGGCCTCGATGACGGTGTCGATGACGTCGGTGAAGGATTCCAGTGCCGTGGCCGTGTCCTTGAGACCGTGCCCGGTCACCGTGATCACCACAGTCCTGCCCACATAGTTCTCACCGGCAGCGAGCTCACTGAGCAGTCCGGCCACACCGGCGGCGGAGGCTGGCTCCACGAACACGCCGTCGTGCTGGGCCAGCTCGACCTGCGCAGCCAGGATCTGGGCGTCGGACAGGGACGCAAAACGTCCTCCGGACTCGGTGGCAGCTGCCTCGGCCAACTTCCAGGACGCAGGGTTGCCGATGCGGATTGCTGTGGCCTTGGTCTCCGGGTCGGGGAACGGCTCGCCGGTGACCAGAGGAGCAGCCCCCTCGGCCTGGAAGCCTCTCATCACGGGCCGTTTGGATGCTCGGTCCAGATCGACGTACTGCTCGTAGCCCATCCAGTAGGCGGAGATGTTGCCTGCATTGCCGACCGGCAGCAGGTGGAAGTCGGGCGCGTCACCGAGGAAGTCACAGATCTCGAACGCGGCCGTCTTCTGCCCCTGCAGGCGGACGGGATTGACCGAGTTGACCAGCGCGACGGGATAGTTCCAGGCGAGACCCTTGGCCATCTGCAGGCAGTGGTCGAAGTTGCCGCGCACCTTGATGATCTGAGCTCCGTGCACGATCGCCTGGGCCATCTTGCCGGCTGCGATCTTGCCCGCGGGCACGAGCACCAGCGGCTTGAGCCCCGCCTTGGCGGCATAGGCCGCCATCGACGCGGAGGTGTTGCCCGTCGAGGCGCACACCACCGCCTGGGCGCCCTCGTGCTTGGCCACCGAGATCGCGGTCGTCATGCCACGGTCCTTGAAGGAGCCCGTGGGGTTGTTGCCCTCGACCTTGAGCCAGACCTTGCCGCCGGTGAGAGATGAGAGCCATTGCGAGTGGACGAGAGGCGTGCCCCCCTCGCGCAGGGTGATCGCCTCCATGGACTCCGGCAACAGGTCGATCAGCTCGCGATACTCCTCGATGACCCCCCGCCACTGACCATTTGCGGTCATTCCACTCCTCCTTCCACCCTCATCACCGAGGTGACCTGACGGACGATCTCCATGGTGCGCAACTGCTCGACCGTGGCGCTCAAGGCCGAATCCGAGGCGGCATGGGAGACCACGACGAGCTGCGCATCGGCGCCACGGCCCTCCTGGCGGACCGTCTGGATCGACACATCGTGATCGGCAAAGGCGTTGGCAACTGCTGCCAGGACCCCGGCCTTGTCATCGACGTCGATCGCCACGTGGTAGCGGGTACGGGTCTCCCCCATCGGCTGGATGACGTGATCGGCATAGGCCGATTCTCCCGGTCCGCAGGTCTGGGCGAGTCGGTTTCGCGCAATCGTCACGAGATCACCGAGCACCGCACTCGCGGTGGGCGCACCGCCTGCACCGGGTCCGTAGAACATCAGCTGACCCGCGGCCTCCGACTCGACGAAGACGGCGTTGAAGGCACCGCGCACGCTGGCCAGCGGGTGGGAGCGCGGAATCATCGCGGGGTGGACACGCGCAGACACCCGTCCGTCGCGCAACTCGCAGATCGCGAGCAGTTTGACCACGGAGTCCATGTCGCGAGCGCTCGCCACGTCGGCCGCGGTCACCTCGGAGATGCCCTCGCGGTAGACGTCTGCGGCGGTGACCCGGGAATGGAAGGCCAGGCTCGCCAGGATCGCTGCCTTGGCAGCGGCATCGAACCCCTCCACATCGGCGGTGGGATCGGCCTCCGCGAAGCCCAACTCCTGGGCTTCCTGGAGCGCATCGGAGAATCCCGCGCCGGCGGTGTCCATCTTGTCGAGGATGAAGTTGGTCGTGCCGTTGACGATGCCGAGGACGCGAGTGACGGTGTCCCCGGCGAGCGATTCCCGAAGCGGACGCAGGATGGGGATCGCGCCAGCTACGGCGGCCTCGTAGTAGAGGTCACGTCCAGCCTTGTCGGCTGCTTCGAACAGGGTAGGTCCGTCCTCGGCGAGCAGTGCCTTGTTGGCAGTGACGACGCTGGCGCCATTTGCAAGCGCAGCCAGAATCAGCGAACGCGCCGGCTCGATGCCACCGATGACCTCCACGACCAGGTCGACGTCCGGGCGCGAGACCAGTCCCGTCGCGTCGGTGGTCAACAATCCGGCCGGCACCTGGACCTCGCGGGGTGCGTCCAGTCGCCGGACTGCGACGCCCACGAGTTCGAAGGGAACTCCCACCCGGGCGGCAAGGTCATGGTGCTGCTCGAGCAGCAGTCTCACCACTTGCGAGCCGACGGCACCGCAGCCGAGCACCGCCACCTTGAGTGTGCGCACGTCTTCTTCGCTCATGAGACACCTACATCGGTCGCCAACAGGTCATCCTCAGTCTCTCGCCGCAACACGGTGAAGGTTTTCCCGTCCCGCACTCCGATCACAGCAGGACGAAGCGCGTGGTTGTAGTTGGATGACATCGACCTGCAGTAGGCGCCGGTGCCGGGCACCGCGACGAGATCTCCCGGACGCAGGTCGCCGGGCAGGAACTCGTCCTTGACCACGATGTCGCCGGCCTCACAGTGCTTCCCGACGATCCTGGCGAGAACCGGTGGGGCCGAAGAGGCCCGCGAGGCGAGGGTCGCTGAGTAGTCGGCGTCGTAGAGAGCGGTCCGGATGTTGTCGCTCATCCCGCCATCGACCGAGACGTAGGTCCGCCGCGTCCCACCGTCGAGGGCCACCTCCTTGACGGTGCCCACCTCGTACACCGTGCACATCGACGGTCCCACGATGGCCCGACCCGGCTCGATGGAGAGCCGAGGCTCGGTGATGCCCAGGGCGCGGCACTCGTGCGCAACGATGTCGCTCATGCCGCGCGCCAACTGCGCCGGATCGGACGGGTCATCCTGGGTCGTGTAGGCGATGCCGAAGCCACCGCCCAGATCCATCTCGGGCATTTCGACACCGAGATCCTCGTGCACGCGGGCATGCAGGGCCAGCACGCGACGAGCGGCCACTTCAAAACCGGAGGTGTCGAAGATCTGGCTGCCGATGTGCGAGTGGAGTCCGAGCAGCCTCAGGCCGGGGGCCTCGTGCACGCGACGGGTGGCTTCGAGCGCGTCACCGCTGGAGATGGAGAAGCCGAACTTCTGGTCCTCATGGGCCGTGGCGATGTATTCGTGGGTGTGCGCCTCCACCCCCGCCGTCACACGGACCATCACGTTGATGGTGCGTCCGAGCTCGCGACACAGGCTCGCCAGTCGATCGATCTCGTGGAAGGAGTCGACGATGATGCGTCCGACTCCCAACTCCACGGCGTGCACCAGTTCTCGCTCACTCTTGTTGTTGCCGTGGAAGCCGACGCGCTCCATGGCAAAGCCGGCACGTTCGGCGACCAGCAACTCCCCGCCCGAGCACACGTCGAGGCAGAGCCCCTCCTCGGCGAGCCAGCGCGCCACGGTCGTGCAGAGGAACGCCTTGCCGGCATAGAACACGTCATAACTCGAGAAGGCGTCGCGGAACGCCCGCGCCCGGGCGCGGAAGTCGACCTCGTCGAAGACGTACGCCGGTGAGCCGTGTTCGCGAACCAGCTCGGTCAGCTCCACTCCCCCGACGGCGAGGACACCGTCGGTCTTGACGGCCGTCTGCGACCAGAGAGAGGTGACCAGTTCGTTGGGGTCGGTCGGCTCGCTCAGCCATGAGGGGCCGACTGGCCGGTTGTTGCTCAGTGCGCCGTCGGCGTGCGCCCAACCGGAGGGATGTGCGGTGGCCACGACTCACATCCGCTCTGGCGCGGAGACCCCGAGCAGGCGAAGTCCGTTGGCGAGCACGACCCGCGTGGCATCGATCAACAGCAGGCGGGCCCGGTGCAGGTCAGTGGTCTCCTCGTCGCCGCGTGGGAGGACGCGACAACTGTCGTAGAACCGGTGATAGGTGCCGGCCAACTCCTCGAGATAGCGCGCCACCCGGTGCGGCTCACGCAGTTCGGCGGACGCCTTGACGACCCGCGGGAACTCCGCGAGTGCGCGCAGCAGCAGGCCCTCCTTCTCGTGGGTCAACAGCTCCGGGTGGGACTGGGGCTCGACTCCCAACTCGGCCGCGTTGCGCAGCAGGCTGGCGACGCGCGCGTGGGCGTACTGGACGGTGTAGACCGGGTTCTCGTTGCTGGCCTTCGCCCAGAGGTCCAAGTCGATGTCGATGGGGCTGTCACTGGTGTAGCGGGCGAGCACATAGCGACTGGCGTCCACGCCGATCGCATCGACCAGGTCGTCGATGGTGACGCCGGTGCCGGCTCGCTTGGACATCCGCAGTGGCTCGCCGTCCCTGACCAGGTTGACCATCTGTCCGATGAGGATCTCGAGGTTCTTGCCCGGTTCGTCGCCGAACGCCTCGCACATGGCATTCATCCGCCCGACGTAGCCGTGGTGGTCGGCGCCGAGCATGATGAAGCACCGGTCGAAACCGCGCTCGCGCTTGTCGAGGTAGTAGGCCAGGTCACCCGACAGGTAGGCGCCGTTCCCGTCGGACTTGATGATCACGCGGTCCTTGTCGTCGCCGAACTGCTCGGTCTTCAGCCACACCGCCCCGTCGAGGTCGTAGGTGTTGCCGAGCTCGGTGAGCCGATCCACGGCCCTCTGCACCGCACCGCTCCTGTGCAGGTCGTCTTCGTGGAAATAAACGTCGAAGTCGACCCCGAAGTCACTCAGGGACTGCTTGATCTCCTCGAACATCATGTCGACGCCGACCCCGCGGAACACCTCCTGGGCCTCGGCCTCCGGAAGGTCGAGGACGTCGGGATGCTGCGCGAGGATGGCGGCAGCGATGTCGTGGATGTACTGCCCGCCGTACCCGTCCTCGGGGGCCGACCTCCCCTGGGCGCTGGCCAGTAGTGAACCGCTGTAGCGGTCGAGCTGGGAGCCGTGGTCGTTGAAGTAGTACTCCCGGGTGACGTCCGCCCCGGTCATGGTGAAGATGCGCCCCAGCGCGTCACCCACCGCGGCCCAACGCACTGCACCGATGTGGAGCGGGCCGGTGGGGTTGGCCGAGACGAACTCGAGGTTGATCTTCTCCCCGGCGAACGCGTCGGAGGAGCCGTAGGAGTCGCCGGACGCGACGATGTCGGCCGCCACCTGCCCCTGCGCTCCCGCCTCCACGGTGATGTTGAGGAAGCCGGGTCCGGCGATCTCGACCTCCGAGATCCCCTCGGCCTCGGCGAGCCGGGCGCTCACCAGCTCGGCAAAGGCACGGGGGTTGGTACCGGCCTTCTTGGCCAGCTGCAGAGCAACATTGGTGGCGTAGTCGCCGTGACCCTTCTGCCGCGGTCGCTCCACCGTGACGGCTGTCGGGACGCCGTCGGGCAGCGTCACGGAGTGGTCGGCCACGAGTGCTTCGAGCACGCCGACGATGGTGGAGGAGAGCTGGTCAGGAGTCACGCACCAACCTTATCGGCGCGGACGGTCCCACCCGAACCGGTTTCACCACAGGGACCGCGTAAGGTCTCACGGCGTGACGAGCCACCCCACGTACGACCAACTGGTCGACCTCCCCGCGTTCTTGTCCCAACCCGTGCCGATGCCGTTCGAGGACATCAACGGGCACCTCAACGTGCGCCACTACATCGGCCTGGCCAGCGAAGGCCTGGACGAGTCCCTGGTCGACGTCGGCATTCCGATGAACTGGCCCCTCGCCGAAGGACATGCCTGCTTCAGCGCCGAGCACCACGGCACCTACCTCCATGAGTTGCGCACCGGCGACCAACTCTCGGTGCGCGTGCGACTGCTCGGCCGCTCCGAGCGCGCTGCCCACGCGTTGGTCTACCTCCTCGACGACACCCACCAGCGGTTGAGTTTCGTGATGGAAGAAATCTTCCTGCACATCGACCTGACCGATCGCCGTACGGCTCCGTGGCCGGCCGATCTCGCCGCCGCGCTCGACCGGCGCATCACCGAGCACGCCGATCTGCCGCTCGAAGTGTCTGTGTCGGGCTGTCTCGTACTGCGCTGAGGCAGTCCTTCCCCACCCGGCGGACCCGGTTGCCTGACCAGTTTCCTGAGCATGCCACTCGGGCTGTAGGGTCAATCCAGCCCCATCGAAATGCCTCCGTAGCTCAGGGGATAGAGCACTGGTTTCCGGTACCAGGTGCCGCAGGTTCGAATCCTGCCGGAGGCGCCAGATCCAGCGGTGATGCTCACCAGAGCATCACCGCTGTGCTCATTGCACGGGCTCTGACTAGAGTGACGCCCGTGGCGTCGGGTCGCCCTTGGGGCCCCCCCCGCCGCCACGTTCGTTTCCGCTTCGCGCCTCTTCTCAGCAGTGGCGCAGAGTGGCATCCGAGCGGGCCGCGTTGCCCCAGCGCCGCGCCTGGGCCACGTCGGGGAAGACCACGCTTGCTGCGCCCACATAGCCGATTCGGCCGCGCACCACACAGGTGGTGATCCGGTCCGGTCTGACCTGTGCGATGGCCTGGGCCAGTTCGAAGAGTTCACCGGGTGAGGCATTGGTGCTGGTGTGCGCCAGCACGCTCATCACGCCGCGTTCGATGAAGCCCGGCCGATCGGCCTGGGAACGGACGCGTGCCTGGATGCCGCGCAGCGTCCGTTGCTGGTTGGCTGATCTGTCGAAGTCTCCGCCGGCGAGCCCCTTGCGGATCCGCGAGAACGCCAACGCGTCGTAGCCACCCAGGTGGATCCGACCCGTCCGGAAACCTTCCCTCTTCAGGTTGGGATCGGCGAAGCGACGAGGGTTGGCCACCGTGATTCCGCCGATCTCATCGATCATGTCCTCGAAGAAGGGGAAGCGGGTGACCACCACATAGTCGGGTTCGATCCCGATCAGGTTGCGGATCGCACCGGCCATCCCGCGAGGGCCCGCGAAGTAGAGCGCCGCATTGATCTTCTCCCGACCATGTCCGGGGATGGACACCCACGCGTCCCGAGGCACGCCGATGGCAGTGGCGGCGCCCGTACGCGTGTTGATGCCGACCAGTTGCAGGGCATCACCGCGCGCGCGGACCATGTTCTCGCCGGGGCGCGCATCGGAGCCCACCCCCAGGATCCAGACCACGTCATCTCCCAGCGACACTCCCTCGGCGTGACGTATCTTGACCAGGCTCACCTCGGTCGGTCGCACCGCAGCGTCGGGGATCATGAGTCCCGTCACCGCCAGCACGCCGCCGAGCACCGCCATCCGGACGAGTCGGCCCCCACGTCGCCACCTGCTCATGATCGGTTCCCCTTGGCCACGTCGTAGCCGAAGATCCGCCACGCGCCGTTGCGGCGGGTCAGGAGCAATCGTCCACGCACGACAGTGATGCCCTCTCGTGCTCCGGTGGTGCGAAATCGGAGCACGAAGCGGGCCGTCACGGATCGGGCGTGACCGTCGACCGCGAGGATGTCGAGGGACACCGATCGGTGCTTGGGTGTCACCGATTCGATGAGCGGGCCCGCGACCTGGTTGGTCAGGAGGTCCTTGTCCTCGCGCGCGCGTTTTTCAGACCCTGAGGTGAAGCCGGGGAACGCGGCCCGGAAGTCGTCGCGCGGATAGGTGCCACCGACGTAGGACGCCTCCCACCACTTGTCCACCACCTTCTCGATCTGATGCCGCACCCTCTTGCGGCGTACGTCAGGCAACCGGCCGTACACCCGGCGGATCTTGGTGGCGGTCTCGAGGGGTACGACGACCGGCTCCACAGGTTGCTCAGCGCTCGCCGGGGGTTCGGGGGAAGGCTGCGCAGGCTTGGCGCCGGCACCGCAGGCGGCGAGGGGCAAGAACAGGACCAGGAGGAGACAGATCCGACTCCAGGAGGTACGGCCCGGTGCGGGGCTTGGCATGGGACTCCAGACACGTGAAGCAGGGGGTGATGTGCGGCGCTGACGACAGCCTGCCCCAATAGCCCTCCCTCCACCTGCATTTGCAGCAAGGTGCGACTAGCCTTGAGGTGACCTTCGCGTACACGTCGCGCGGACACACCTGGAAGAGGCGAAACAAGAGTGGCGCAGTCCCCCAACGGGCAGACCAGCAACCCGTCGTCGGTTGCTCCGTCCTCCGACATGGGAGCCAATGAATGGCTCGTGGCGGAGATGAAGGAGCAGTACGACAAGGACCCCGGGAGTGTGGCGCCAGAATGGGCCACCTACTTCGGCACGAGCACCACACCCGCTCGTGCCGCGGCAGCCCCCAAGGCGGCGGCCCCCCAAACCGCGGCCCCGCAAACCGCGGCTCCCCAGACAGCGGCTCCACAGGCAGCGCCTGCGAAGAACCCGGCTCCGACCTCCACTCCGCGACCACCAGCAACTGCGGCGGAGCCAGCCAGTGGCACTTCGAACCCCGTGGCCAAGGACGCCAAGTCTGCGGCCAAGCCGGCGGACAAGTCTGCGGCCAAGCCAGCGGACAAGGCCCAAGGCAAGGACAGCGGCGAGCCGCGCCTGACGGTCCTGAGAGGCGCCCCTGCGCGCACGGTCGCCAACATGGACGCCTCGCTGACGGTGCCCACCGCGACATCCGTGCGCTCGGTGCCGGTCAAGCTCCTGTGGGACAACCGCACCGTCATCAACAACCACCTCGCTCGGGCTCGAGGTGGCAAGGTCTCCTTCACCCACCTGATCGGCTATGCCTTGGTGCGGGCGTTGACACAGATGCCGGAGATGAACGTCGGCTTCCAGGTCGTCGACGGCAAACCCAACCTCGTCACCCCAGCCCACATCAATCTGGGCCTGGCGATCGACATGAAGAAGAGCGACGGCACCCGCCAACTCGTCGTACCGAGCATCAAGGGCGCAGAGTCGATGGACTTCGCGTCCTTCTGGACTGCCTACGAGGAGCTGGTCAGGAAGGCTCGCGACGGCAAACTCGCCGTCACCGACTTCCAGGGCACCACGATGTCGCTGACCAACCCCGGCGGCATCGGCACCGTTCACTCCGTGCCACGTCTGATGGCCGGTCAGGGCGCCATCATCGGTGTCGGGGCCATGGAATACCCCGCCGACTGGCAGGGCGCCTCCGACGAGGCCCTCACCCGCAATGCCATCAGCAAGACCATGACGCTGACCTCGACCTATGACCACCGGGTCATCCAGGGCGCGCAGTCGGGTGAGTTCCTCAAGCGGGTGCACGCCCTGCTGTTGGGCGAGCAGGACTTCTACGACGAGATCTTCCGCTCCCTGCGTATTCCCTACGAGCCGATCCGCTGGTCGCGCGACGTCGTGGCCTCCCACGACGAGGACATCGTCAAGCAGGCCCGGATCCTCGAACTCATCCACGCCTATCGTGTTCGTGGTCACCTCATGGCGGACACCGATCCGCTCGAATACCGCCAGCGCAGCCACCCCGACCTCGAGGTGGAGTCGCACGGGTTGACGCTGTGGGACCTCGACCGCGAGTTCCCGACCGGCTCGTTCGGTGGCGACAAGCCGTTCATGAAGCTCCGCAAGATCCTGGGCATCCTGCGCGACTCCTACTGCCGCACCACCGGCATCGAATACATGCACATCATGGATCCCGAGCAGCGCCGCTGGATCCAGGAACGGGTCGAGCAGCCGCACGTGAAGCCGCCGCGCCAAGAGCAACTGCGGATTCTGCTCAAGCTCAACCAGGCCGAGGCGTTCGAGACATTCCTGCAGACCAAGTTCGTGGGTCAGAAGCGGTTCAGTCTGGAAGGCGGAGAGACCACCATTGCGTTGGTCGATGAGATCTGCGAGGCCGCCGCAGAAGCGGGTCTGGACGAGGTCACCATCGGCATGGCCCACCGTGGCCGGCTCAACATGCTGGCCAACATCGTGGGCAAGAAGTACAGCCAGATCTTCCGTGAGTTCGAGGGCAACATCGACCCTCGTACGGTCCAGGGATCCGGCGACGTCAAGTATCACCTCGGCGCCGAGGGTGAATTCGTGGCGGGATCCGGTGACCAGATCAAGGTGTCGGTGGCTGCCAACCCCTCGCACCTCGAGGCGGTCAACCCCGTTCTGGAGGGCATCGCACGCGCCAAGCAGGACATCCTCGACCAGGGCGCCAAGTATCCGGTGCTCCCCCTGCTGGTGCACGGCGATGCCGCCTTCGCCGGCCAGGGAGTGGTGGCCGAAACGCTCAACCTCTCCCAGTTGCGGGGCTACCGCACCGGTGGAACCGTGCACGTCGTCATCAACAACCAGGTCGGGTTCACCACCTCCCCGGGTTCCTCACGGTCCTCCCTCTACGCCACCGACGTGGCCCGGATGGTCCAGGCCCCGATCTTCCACGTGAACGGCGACGACCCCGAGGCCTGCATCCGGGCAGCGCGACTGGCGTTCGACTACCGCCAAGTCTTCAACAAGGACGTCGTCATCGACCTGGTCTGTTACCGCCGCCGCGGTCACAACGAGGGCGACGACCCGTCGTACACCCAGCCCCTCATGTATGACCTGATCGAGCAGAAGCGTTCGGTGCGCAAGCTCTACACCGAATCGCTCATCGGTCGTGGCGACATCACCATCGAGGAAGCCGAGCAGGTCCTCAGGGACTACCAGCAGCAGCTCGAGCGGGTGTTCACCGAGGTGCGCGAAGCCAACTCGGAGGCGCCGATCGAGTGGACGACGGTGCCGGACTATCCCGACAAGCCCGTCGCAGAGTTCTCCACCGCGGTGACGCCGGAAGTCCTCAAGCGGATCGCGGACAGTTACGTCACCCCACCGGAGAACTTCACCGTCCACCCCAAGGTGATGCCGCAGTTGCAGCGACGCGCCACAGCGATCAGCAACGGCCCCATCGACTGGGGCACGGGCGAGATCCTTGCGTTCGGATCACTGCTCATGGACGGTCGTCCCGTCAGGTTGGCCGGCCAGGACTCTCGTCGCGGCACCTTCGTCTCGCGCTTCGCCACGATCATCGACCGGACGAACGCCGACGAGTGGACCCCGCTCACCCACCTCACCGATGACCAGGCGAAGTTCCACGTCTACGATTCCCTGCTCTCCGAGTACGCAGCACTGGGCTTCGAATACGGCTACTCCGTGGCCCGACCCGAGGCACTGGTGCTGTGGGAGGCTCAGTTCGGCGACTTCGTCAACGGTGCACAGACGGTCATCGACGAGTTCATCTCCGCCGGTGAGACCAAGTGGCGCCAGCAGTCCGGCGTCGTTCTGTTGCTCCCCCACGGCTACGAGGGCCAGGGACCGGACCACAGTTCGGCGCGCATCGAGCGCTTCCTCACCATGTGTGCAGAGGACGCGATGGTGGTGGCCCAGCCCTCCACGCCGGCCTCCTACTTCCACCTGCTGCGCCGCCATTCACTCGGTGAGCAGCACCGTCCGTTGATCGTCATCACCCCCAAGTCGATGCTCAAGCGCAAGGAAGCGGCCTCACAGCCGGAGGACTTCGTCGGCGACACCACGTTCCGTCCCTTCATCGGGGACGACGAGGCTGACCCGGCCCAGGTCGAGACACTCATCATGTGCTCGGGTCGGGTCACCTGGGACCTCATGGTCGACCGGACCAAACGCGAGGACCCTGCGAAGTTCGCCATCGCAAGGGTCGAGCGCCTCTACCCCAGTCCCATCGAGGAGATCAAGGCAGAGGTGGCGAAGTACCCCCACCTCAAGGCAGTGCGCTGGGTGCAGGACGAGCCTCGCAACATGGGCCCGTGGCCGCACTTCCAGCTCAACGTGTGGCCGCAGCTGGACATCACGGTCGAGCCGGTCACGCGTCCAGCCTCCGCCGCACCGTCGGTGGGCGTCCACAAGCGCCACCTGGAGGAGCAGAAGACGCTCCTCGAGGCTGCGTTCGAGACGCCTCGTTCGCGGGGCGAGGACTACTGAGCCGCGGCCATGTACTTCACTGATCGAGGGATCGAAGAGTTGGAGAAGCGTCGGGGTGACGAAGAGGTCACCCTGGCGTGGATGGCTGAGCACTTGCAGTTGTTCGTCGATGCACATCCGGAGTTCGAGGTGCCGGTCGAGCGCCTCGCGACCTGGTTGGCGCGCCTCGACGATCCCGAGGACTGACTCTCGGCTGTCGCCTCACGACGGTCCCGGACGTACGCTCACGTCCGGGATCGTTGCGTCTTGCGGCAGGTCCAGCACGTGCACGATCATGTCGACCACCGTCTCGACGTCGATCCACTGCGAGGCGTCGTAGGCGCGGTCCTCCTGGTGGTGGACCTTCTCCTGCATGGGCGTGGCAGTGCGGCCCGGGTAGATCGAGCTGACGCGGACCCCATGTTCGGTCTCCTCGGCGCGCAAAGCATCGGCGAATCCGCGGAGCCCGAACTTGGAGGCGGCGTACGCCGACCACTGCGCATGTGCGGAGAGCCCCGCCCCGGAGTTCACGAATACCACTGTCCCCGCGCCGGCGCGCAGGTGTGGAAGGAGTTCGCGCGTGAGGATCGCCGGGGATGTGAGGTTGACCGCAAGTTGCGACTCCCAGTCGGCCAGGCGAAGGCGTTCAACAGGTCCGAGTTCGACCACCCCTGCCACGTGGACCAGCGAGCTCACCGGGCCGTCAATCTGACGACCCAAGCCGTTCAACGTCCCCGGATCTGCAAGGTCCGCCACCAGCACCTGGGCCTGGGCGAAGGCACTCCGCAACTGGTCGGCGCGTGCCTCGCTGCGCGCCAGCAGCACGAGCTGTTCGCCTCGCGCGCCGAGCCGTCGGGCCAGCGCCGCTCCAATGCCGGAGGTGGCTCCGGTGATGACGTGGGTGCTCATCGGGTGAAGACGATCTTGCCGAACACGTCGCCCTGGGCCATCGCGGCGAACCCTTCGCGCGCCTGGTCCATCGCAATCGTGCGGTCGAGCAGTGGACGGGCGCCAGTCGCGTCGAGGAACGTGACCAGCCCCTCCAGCTCGGCGCGGGTGCCCATGGTGGAACCGATCACCGAGAGTTGGAGGAAGAAGATGCGGGTGAGCTCGGCGTCGTCGAGCTTCGGCCCGCTCGTCGTACCGCTGATGACGATGCGGCCCCCGGGACGCAACGCCCGGATCGAGTGGCTCCACGTGGCCCGACCGACGGTCTCCATCACCGCGTCGACCTTGACGGGCAGCCGCGCACCGGACTCGAAGACCTCATGGGCGCCGATCTCCAGGGCCCGGGCCCGCTTGCTCTCGTCGCGACTGGTGGCCAGCACGCGCAGTCCGGCGGCTCGCCCCAGAGTGATGAGTGCTGTCGCGACTCCTCCCCCGGCCCCCTGGACGAGAACGGTCTCCCCCGGCTTGAGGTCGCCCTGGGTGAACAACATCCGGAAGGCCGTCAGCCAGGCCGTGGGGAGACAGGCGGCTTCGGCGAAGGACAGCGAAGCCGGTTTGGGCACCAGATTTCCGCGCGGCACGATCACCTGCTCGGCGAAGGTCCCCTGGTGCCTCTCCGAGAGCAGGGAGCGCCTGGGGTCGAGGGTCTCGTCACCGCTCCACGAAGGGTCGCTCACCACTGCATGGACCACGACCTCGTTGCCGTCCTCGTCGAGACCGGCGGCGTCGCAGCCCAAGATCATCGGCAGAGCCTCGTCCCGCAGCCCCACGCCCCGCAGCGACCACAGGTCGTGGTGGTTGAGGCTGGCGGCCTTGACGGTCACGGTGGCCCACCCGTCCGGGGCCTGCGGCGCGGGACGTTCTCCCACCACCAGGCCGCTCAGCGGGTCGTCGGAGGAAAAGGACTCGGCATAGACAGCGAACATGACCCCACGCTAGCGAAACGTGTTGCCCCAGCACCCCACAGACCGCTTGGCTGGACACGTGAGCATCGACGTACGCCTTTCTGACGACCCTGCCCGCTATCTCGCCACGGACCAGATGGTGTGGCCCGGCGAGGAGACACCCCACGCTGCCGACATGCTGAGCGGCGTCCCGGCCGACCAGCGCTTCGTCGTCGATCTGCCTGAGGGCCCCGAGGACACGCACAGCGGCCTCTATGGCGTACGACCCATGGAACTGTCGTTGCCCGGCGGTGCTCTGGTCCCCGTCGCTGGCCTCACGCTGGTGGGCGTCCATCCTGATTCGCGTCGGCGCGGCGTCCTGACCGCGATGATGACCCATCATCTTGCGCAGACCCACGAGGCTGGCCTCGCCATCTCTGCCCTGCATGCCAGCGAGCCCGGGATCTACGGTCGGTTCGGGTATGGCACGGCGGCCCTGCAGTTGCAGGTGGAACTGGGCCGCGGAACTGTCCTGCACGCCCCGCACCTTGAAGAGGATGCTCGCGCCATCACCACCCATCTCGTGAGCGGGACCCGGGCGGGTCTCCCCGACCGGGTCCGGGAGTGCGTGCTGCGTCAAGCGCCCGCCGCGCCCGGAACGATGGTGGGGACCAAGGCATTCATGGATCGGCTGTGGGGCCCGGAGTTGCCCGAGGAACTGCGCGACAAGGAACCCCGGCGCCTCCTCTTCGCCCGGCGGGCGGGCCAGGACATCGGGTTCGTCGGCCTGCGCCGTGCGCACAAGTGGGACAACGAACGTCCCTCCGGAACCGTCACCGTCGGACTGCCGACGGGTCCGCCGGCTGCCCGCCTGGCCCTCATGCGTCGCGTGCTCGATCTGGATCTCATGGGAACGACGAAACTCGAGAGCATCGGAGTGGACGACCCGGTACTGAGCTGGGTCGGTGGTCCCCGGGCCACTGGTGACCTCAAGACGTGGGACAGCACGTGGATCCGCCTGACCGACCTCGGGGCCGCGTGGTCGCTGCGCACCTACGAGAGCGACTGCTCCGTCGTGGTCGAGGTCACCGACCGCTACGCCCCCTGGAATGCCGGTCGCTGGCGTCTGAGCGCCGTGGACGGTTCCGGGACAGCCGTCCGCACCGAAGAAGCTGCCGATGTCACCCTGGACACCAACGTGCTGGGTCTCGGCTACCTGGGCCGCAACGTGGCGGCACTGGCACGTGCCGGCGTGGTGCAGGAGCACACGACAGGCGCGTTCCTCGAGCTTGCTCGATCCATGCGCGCTGCGGTGGACCCGGAGCCGTCGATGGGGTTCTGACGGCTCAGCGGCGCGCCACGCCGTCACGACGCGCAGCCCGAGCCACGGCCGTTCGGACTGCGTCCGGGACCCGCGTGTCGAAGGGCGAGGGAATGATCATGTCCTCGTGCAGTTCATCGCCGACGAGCTCGGCCAGTGCGGTGGCCGCGGCGACCTTCATGGCTTCGGTGATCGCGGAGGCGTGCACATCGAAAGCGCCCCGGAAGATCCCCGGGAAGGCCAACACGTTGTTGATCTGGTTGGGAAAGTCGGAGCGGCCGGTGGCCACGACCCGGGCGTACCTGCGGGCCAGGTCCGGATGCACCTCCGGTGTCGGGTTGGCCAGAGCGAAGATGATGGCCTCGGGTGCCATCGAGGCAACGATCTCTTCGGCCACCGAACCGCCGGAGACGCCGATGTAGACGTCCGCGCCGGCCATCACGTCGGCCAGTGAGCCGCGGCGGTCGCACCGGTCGGCGGTCTCTCGGGCCAACGCAGCCTTGACCGGTGTCAGGTCGGGACGCTCAGAGTTGAGGACACCCTGTCGGTCGAGGACGACGACGTCGACCAGTCCGGCCGCGAGCAGGATGCGTGCCACCGCCACACCTGCCGCACCGGCACCCTGGATGACGACCCGGGCCGTCCCCGGCGCACGCCCGGTGAGGCGCAGGGCATTGGTGAGGGCCGCCAGCACCACGACGGCCGTCCCGTGCTGGTCGTCGTGAAAGACAGGAATGTCGAGGCGTTCCTTGAGTCGCGCCTCGATCTCGAAGCAGCGAGGGGCAGAGATGTCCTCGAGGTTGATGCCGCCGAAGCTGGGCGCGAGGCGCACCACGGTCTCGATGATCTCCTCCACGTCCGTGGTGTCGAGACAGATCGGCACCGCGTCCACGCCGCCGAACTGCTTGAAGAGCACGGCCTTGCCCTCCATCACGGGCATCGCCGCGGCCGGACCGATATCGCCCAGTCCCAGGACGGCCGTACCGTCGCTGACGACAGCCACCGTGTTGGGCACCCACGTGTAGTGCTGGGTCATCGAGGGGTCCGCAGCGATTGCTTCGCACACCCTGGCCACGCCGGGCGTGTAGGCCAGCGACAGCTCTTCAGGACCATGGAGGGCGACCGTGGCGACGATCTCCATCTTGCCCCCGACATGGAGGTCGAAGACAGGATCTCCCGCGTGCGGGTGCGGCACAGACATGGGTGGAATTCTCCCACAGCTCAGGGTGCCGACAACCCCGGTCCCAGCCGTGGCGAAGGCCACACACGCAACCGTACGACGGCGAACACGTGCTCGTCGGGGACCGGCCCCCGGTGGCGGGAGTCCACGCCGACCTCGGCGTTGTCGCTCACCAACCACCAGCCCGCGCCACCTGAGTGGGTCGAGCGCCGCTCCATGGCTCGTTTGACCGTCAGAGTCTGATCGGCGAATCGCGCCAGCACCAGATCCCCCGCCTTCACCGGTGCGCCGTGCCTCACCAGGAGCAGGTCGCCCCCGCGCAGGGTCGGCAGCATGGAATCGCCGGTGACTCGCGCCAGGCCGATCCGACCTGCCGTGCGGCGCAGGCCCTTCTGCCGTCGACTCATCACGCGGAGTAGTGTCGCAGTCAGAGCAGATCCCCCGATCGAGAGGAACCCATGCTTAGCCACTTCTTCGCCCCGACCCTCGCCGTCTCGGCCCACTGCGACCTGCCGTGCGGTGTCTACGACCCCGCCCAGGCCCGCATCGAGGCCGAGTCGATCAAGGGCATCATTGCCAAGGTCGCCGACAATGACGACCCCGACTTCCGTACGCGCGCGATCTTGATCAAGGAGCAGCGCTCCGAGTTGGTCAAGCACCACCTGTGGGTGCTGTGGACCGACTACTTCAAGCCGCCGCACTTCGAGAAGTACCCCCAGCTCCACACCCTCGTCAACGAAGCGACCAAGTTGGCCGGCGCTTCCGGAACCAAGGGTGAGCTGGACGCTGCGCGGGCCGACGAGCTGCTCGCGAAGATCGATGAGATCGCCGAGATCTTCTGGGAGACCAAGAAGGCCTGACACGACCACCGAAACGCCCCCTGCTCCGGTCCGGAGCAGGGGGCGTTTCGACGTCCTGCACTCGACAGATCGGAAACGTCAAGTCGGCCTTGACAGAGGAATCTGTAAAGATTACCTTGACGACATGTTCGAACCCCTCAGCTCAGCACAAGGGGGATCGACTGCCCGAGACCTGCTGACCCTGACCCACGCGCTTGCTGAGGCCGTCGCGGACCAGAACAACGACCCGGCCCAGCCCATACGTCGCGTCGACATCGCCCTGGAGCTCAGCACCCTCGCCGATGACGCACTGCGCGAGGCGGTGACGGCCGCCAGGACCGCCGGTACCTCCTGGCAGGCAATCGGCAACGTCCTGGGCACGAGTAGACAAGCCGCTTTCCAAAGGTTCGGAACCCCGGACCACGACAGAGATGGAGCTCCCATGAAGATCGACCACGCCAGCGCACTCATCCCCCGAGCCGAAGCGGCCTACCACCACCTCGAATCCGGCGACTACCGCCCGGTCGCTGACCAGATGACCTTTGTGGTCCAGCGACTGCTGACCGAGAAGAAGGTCCTGGGCGTCTGGTCGAAGACCACCACACAATGCGGCCGGCTCGAGTCACTGGGGACGTCCTTCGCTCGACCCTCGGGAGCGACAACGGTCGTGGAGACACCGCTGTCATTCGAGGCCGGAGAATACGTCGGGCGGATCGCCTACAACCGACGGGGCAAGATCGCAGGAATGGTCATCCTTCCGCCCGACGCCGTGGCCTCGGGACCTTTCTGATCCAGCTCGTGGTTAGTGTGTCCCCCAGCACATCAGGCTCTAGGACGGAGACGTTGACGCAGATGGTCGAGGACACCGCCGGCGTACGCGCCGATGTCGAGCTCAGACTCCCGGCCGAGGGTGCCTACGCCAGCGTGGTGCGTACCACCGCAACGGGCCTCGCTGCACGTCTGGACTTCACCATCGACGACATCGAGGACCTGCGCATCGCGATAGGCGAGGCCACCGCCCTGGTGATCCCCGTCGCCGATCCCGGAACCGACCTCACGGCCTGCTTCTTCTTCGGCCGCGCCACGTTGCGGATCTCTCTGGAGACCCAAGCCATGGACGACCCGCCGCTCGACACCGAGAGCTTCGCCTGGCAGGTGCTCGACACGATGGCGCAAGAGGTCTCGGCCGGACCTGCGTCGGGACGCTTCAGCGTGTCGTTCACGGTCAAGTCCCAGGCGGCCGGAAGAACGACGGGTGTCGAGCTCTGACATGAGCGTCGACAACACGGGGGGTGAGACGGTCGTGACCGTCACGGAGGTGGCTTTCGACGAAGCCGCGCTGACGGGCCTGGAACAGGTGCGCGCCCGCAGTGCCGACCTGTTCGCGGTGCTCCGGGGCGAGGAGGAGTCACCGGCATCCCGGGCGGTGGCGAGGGACGATCTGGTGCATCTCCATCTCTCTCTGGTCGAGCACTGTGCTCGGCGTTTCCGCAATCGCGGCGAGCCGTTGGAGGACCTGGTCCAGGTCGGCACGATCGGGCTGATCAAGGCCGTGGACCGTTTCGAGACCGATCGTGGCGTGGAGTTCTCCACCTATGCCACCCCGACCGTCATCGGTGAGATCAAGAGGCACTTCCGGGACAAGGGATGGGCGATCCGGGTCCCGCGGAGATTGCAGGAACTCCGCATGCAGATCGGCGGCGCCACCGGCGACCTGACCCAGAAGCTGGGCCGTTCACCCACACCACGCGAGCTGTCCGAGGTCATCGGTTGCACGGTGGAGGAGGTGATGGAGGCCATCGAGTCCAGCCATGCCTACGCCACGCTCTCCCTGGATGCCTCTGATGATTCCGACGACGGTCCCCCGGCGATGCTCGCCACGCTCGGGGTGGCCGATGCCAACATCGAGCACGTAGAGGTCCGCGAATCACTCAAGCCGCTGCTCGACGGGCTGGGTGAGCGCGAGAAGCGCATCTTGTTGTTGAGGTTCTTCAAGAACATGACCCAGTCGCAGATCGCCGAGGAGATCGGCGTGTCCCAGATGCATGTCTCCCGGATTCTCACCCGCACGCTCGCCCAGTTGCGTACCTCGCTCGAACAGGACTAACCGCCGCTGCGGGCATCCTCCTCCAGCGCGGCAGTGCTCCTCGGGTGCACCAGCGAGACGATCACGACCACGGCCACAGTGGCCAGGACGAGTGCGAGGAGCCGGGTGGGCTCTCCGCGCAGGTTCCACGCCAGACCGAGCTGGATGAGTTGTGCCATCACCACCGGCCCTCGCGCCCACCGATGGATGCCCCACAGGGACCAGGCGCACCAGGCCAGGCCCGCAGCGGCGGCGAGGAAGAACACGGCGGTGGTGGCGCCCATGGTGAGTCGTGACAAGTTCAAGGAGAGGATCTCGAGTGCGCCCAGGGACAGCAGTACGAAGGCCTCCAGAGCTGTCAGACAGGCCGCCACCCGGAGCGGTACCGGCACGAAGCCGTGGGCTCCGGGAGCAGGATGAATCACTTTCGAACCCTACTTGTGATGTGTGCGACTGGGTTAGGGGGTTGTGTGAATGAACAAGTCTTGTGACTATTGGCGCTGCGCCTACGCGCCCGGGCTCCGCTGACTGTCCGCAACAGCAACTTGAGCGTGCAAGAAAGAGAGAAACACTCACTCATGGATTGGCGCAGCCGCTCTGCATGTCTCGACGAGGACCCCGAGCTCTTCTTCCCCATCGGCAACACTGGTCCCGCGATCCTCCAGATCGAGGAGGCCAAGCAGGTGTGCCGGCGATGCGAGGTCCGTGAACAGTGCCTGGAATGGGCGCTGGAGGCCGGGCAGGACCACGGCGTCTGGGGTGGCCTCAGCGAGGACGAGCGCCGCGCGCTGAAGCGTCGTAACGCGCGAGCACGCATCCGCACCGCCTGAGGGAGCTCAGCCCAGCGGCACGTCGGCGCGCACTCGCGTGCCGTGCAGGCCCGGGCCGATCTCGAGCTCACCGCCGAGTTCCGACTCGACCAGCGTCCGGACGATCGACAGACCCAGTTGCGTCGACGCCTCGATGTCGAATCCGTCGGGCAGACCCGCTCCGTCGTCCTCGACGACCAGGTGCAACCGGCCGGGCACCCGTCGAGCGGTGATGGTGATGTGTCCCTCGAGCCCCGGCTCACGGGCGGCGAAGCCGTGTTCGACGGCGTTCTGCAGGACCTCGGTCAGCACCATGGCCAAGGGTGTGGCCGCTTCTGAGGGCAGCGCGCCGAAGGATCCCTCGCGGACGACCCGGACCGGAACCTCGACGCCGCTGACGTCGGCGACCATCACGCCCAGACGATCCGCGATCTGATCGAAGTCGACGGTCCCCTCTCCTGCCTGGCTCAGGGTCTCGTGCACGATGGCGATCGAACCCACCCGACGGACCGCTTCCTCGAGCGCCGCCCGCGCGTCCTCCGCGTGGGTGCGCCTCGCCTGCAGGCGCAGCAGCGCAGCGACGGTTTGCAGGTTGTTCTTCACCCGATGATGGATCTCGCGGATGGTGACGTCCTTGGTCACCAGTTCACGATCGCGCCTACGCAGGTCGGACACGTCACGCACCAGCAACAACGCCCCGCTGCGATCACCGTGGGTGCGGAGGGGAATGCTGCGCACGATCAGGGTGACCTCGTCGGTGCCCACTTCGATCTCACGCCCGTCGCGCCCACCCAGCACCGCACTGAGCGTCTCCTCGTCCAGACGCCGCCGCGGCGGCACGAGGTCTCGGGTGAGGTCGGTCAGGACCACGCCGGTCAGGTCCCCCTGAAGCCCCAGCCGACGGTAGGCGGACAGCCCGTTCGGACTGGCGTAGACCACCTTGCCTGCCGGATCGAGCCGGAGGAAGCCGTCCCCCACCCGCGGGGAGTCTGCGTGGTCGCTGCGTTGAGTCTCCTGCGGGAACTGCCCGGCCGCGATCATCTGCGTCAGGTCACTGGCCGTCTGCAGATAGGTCAGCTCCAGGCGGCTGGGGGTCCGCACCCCCAGAAGGTTGGTGTTGCGGGCGACCAGTGCAATCACCCGCCCGGCCCGTCGTACGGGAATCACCTCGACGCGCACCGGTACCTCGTCGCGCCACTCGGGATCACCCTCGCGCACCAGTCGCCCCGACTGGAAGGCTTCGTCGAGCATGCGACGACGGCCGACGGGGATGAAGGTGCCCACGACGTCATCGACAAGAGCAGTCGGACCAGTCGTGGGTCTCATCTGAGCACCCGCCCAGTACCCGGAGCCTTCCTGGTCAGGGAGCCAGAGCACCAGGTCGGCGAAGGAAAGGTCGGCCAGGATCTGCCAGTCGGCCATCAGTAGCTGCAGCCACCCCACGTCGACCTCGTCAAGGTCGGTGTGGGCGCGTACAAGCTCCTGCAGGGACGGCATCCCTCCAGCCTAGGCACACCGCCACGACCGCTGGGCTGGCAGGATGGCGGCATGCCGCTGGGATACTGGAATCAGGTGCAAGCCACCGGGTTCGAGGTTCCCTCGGACCGGCCCCTGGACGATCTGACGGCCGAGCTCACCACGATGCTCGGATCCACCCAGCCTGAGGTCCGTGACGGCACTGCTTTCCCGGCCCTCTCCACCTGGATCGAGCGTGGTGTCTATGACGACCTGCTCTCGGGACTTGGTGACGGAATGGTGGCCGGGCTGTCCGCCGGACTCGGTGAAACCGACACCGACAGTGTGTTCCGTCGCAGCTTCAGCGCCCTGATCCTGGCCGAGTGTCTCGAACGCAACAACGCCGAGCACCTGCTGCCGGGACCGAAGATCCTCGAGTGGGGTGATCACATCGCAACCTGGTTCCTCACCGAGAAGGACACCCGAGGCTTCGTGAGGGGCAAGGGTTGGGCCCATGCCATCGCCCACGGGGCCGACACGATCGCGGCGCTGGGCGAATCACCTCATCTCGCCGGCCCCGAGTTGGCCGTGCTGTTGGACATCCTGAGCGAACGGCTGGTGCAGCCGAACCCCACGCCCCTCGCGTCCGGGGAGAGCGACCGGATCGCCGCCGCCGTCATGCGCATCCTGCGCCGCAACGCCATCGGCACCGACGTCCTCGAACCCTGGGTGCATCGCATCGGGGTGGAGGCAGACCCCTTCCGGACCGTGGTGCAGAGCGATCCGTTCGCCCCCACTGCCGGGCCACAGGGATTTCTGCGGGCCTTGTTCGTCCAGCTCTCCCTCGCTGCCGACCCCCCACACGTGCGGCCGGACCTGCTGCTGATCGTGATCGACGCGCTCCGAATGTCGAACGCACCCTTCCTCCGCACACGCACCGACTAACCTGCCAGCCATGAGCAGTGATATCTCCGGTCACAGCGGCGAACTGGCCGTCCAGGTCGCCCGCCAGCACGGGGTGGAGACGATGTTCACCCTGTCCGGTGCACATGTATTCCCGATGTACGACGGTGCGGTGAAGGCCGAGCCACCGATGCGCCTGCTCGACGTACGCCACGAACAGACCGCCGCGTTCGCCGCCGAGGCGACCGGCAAGCTCACCCGCGTCCCCGGACTGGCCGTGCTCACCGCCGGCCCCGGGGTGACCAACGGCATCAGCGCCATCGCGCAGGCACAGTTTGCCGGGTCGCCGATGGTGGTCGTGGGTGGGCGCGCACCCCAGAATCGCTGGGGAAGCGGATCCCTCCAGGAGCTTGACCAGCCGCCGATCATCGCGTCGGTGGCCAAGGACGCCCGCACCCTGATGACTGCCGCCGAGGTCACCGCCGGCATGGACGAGGCCTTCACCCTGGCCCGATCCAGTCACCGGGGACCGGTCTTCGTCGACGTCCCCATGGATGAATTCTTCAACTCCTCCACCGGC
Source organism: Propionibacteriales bacterium (assembly GCA_038242265.1). Classification (GTDB taxonomy): domain Bacteria; phylum Actinomycetota; class Actinomycetes; order Propionibacteriales; family Nocardioidaceae; genus Nocardioides. The sequence goes on along the minus strand of JBBSSH010000024.1, from coordinate 28,826 downwards.
ACCATGGGCAGCGGGACCGGTCACCGGATCGAGCCGGACAGTGACGCGATCACCGTCATTGCCGGGCTGCTCGCACAGGCACGCCGTCCGGTGCTGATCCTGGGCACCGACGTCTGGGCCGATCACGCCGAGGAGGCCGCGCTCCGATTCGTGCAGGACCTGGGCATCCCCACCCTCACCAACGGCATGGGTCGCGGCGTCATCCCCGGCGGTCACCGCTGCCTGGTCACCAAGGCGCGCAGTGCCGCCCTGTCCGGCGCCGACCTGGTCGTCGTCGTCGGCACCCCTCTGGACTTCCGACTCGGCTACGGCATCTTCGGCGGGGCTGACGGCGCAACCCCGGCGCGGGTCGTCCACATCGCCGACTCCCCCGGCCAGGTCTCGGGGCACGCCGATCTCGCTGCCTCAGCAGCCGGCGACCTCACTGCGGTCCTCGACGGTCTCCAGGCTTCGATCGAGCGAGGCAGCAAGCCCGACTGGAGTTCCTGGTCCGACCACCTGGTCGACCTGGTCGCAGCCGGGGTGGCCCGGGATGCCGCACTGCTCACTGCGGAAGCAGACCCGATCCACCCTGCACGCATCTACGGCGAGCTGGTGCCGCGTCTGGCCGACGACTCGGTCGTCATCGGCGACGGCGGTGACTTCGTGTCCTTCGCCGGCAAGTACGTCGAGCCCAAGCATCCCGGCGGTTGGCTCGACCCGGGACCGTACGGCTGTCTGGGGGCTGGCCTCGGTGCCGCCATCGCAGCGCGCATCGCCCGACCCAGTGCCCAGGTGACCCTGCTGCTGGGAGACGGCGCCGCAGGCTTCTCGTTGATGGACGTCGACACCCTGGTCCGCCACGACCTCCCGGTCGTGATGGTGATGGGCAACAACTCCGCATGGGGTCTGGAGAAGGGCCCGATGCAGATGCTCTACGGCTATGACGTCATCGCCGATCTGGCGCAGCGCACCCCCTATGACCAGGTCGTCACCGCACTGGGTGGCGCCGGAGAGATGGTCACCGATCCCCGCCAGATCGGTCCGGCCCTGGACCGGGCCTACGCCTCCGGCGTGCCCTACCTCGTCAACATCATCACCGACGTCGAGGCGGCCTACCCGCGCAACACCTTCGGCATCTGACGGTGCCGCTCGAGTACGAGATCGAGGTTCGCCGGGCCAGGAGCGAGGAACTGGAGGAGATCGGCGCGCTCACGGCCGCGGCCTATGCCGCTTTCACCCTGGGCCCCGATGACCCGTACGTCGCGCGTCTGAAGGACGCGGGCGGGCGCGACCGCGACGGCGAACTGTGGGTGGCAGCGGACGGTGAGCAACTGCTCGGCACGGTCACCTACTGCCCGCCGGACTCGCCCTGGCGCGAGATCAGCACGGTGCACGAGGGGGAGTTCCGCATGCTGGCGGTCCACCCGATGGCGCGTGGCCGAGGTGCAGGTGTGGCGCTCGTCGCGCTCTGCGAACGCCGCGCCCGCGAGCACCAGGCCACCGGCATGGCGATCTCCTCCCTGGCCGAGATGGCCGACGCCCACCGGATCTACCATCGAATGGGCTATACCCGCGCGCCGCGGCGGGACTGGGAGCCGATACCCGGAGTGCACCTGATCGCCTTCACCAAGTCATTCTGAAAGGCCACCTCATGACCGTTGCGAGCGAGTCCCCCACCGCCGTCCTGAGCTTCACTGTCGGCGACGACGACACGGCCCGTGCGGTGGGCAGCGGATCACTGTCCGTGCTCGGGACTCCCCGCCTGTTGGCCTGGTTCGAGGCGGCCACCTGCGCCGCGCTGGAGCCGACGCTGACCGAGGGATCGACCAGCGTGGGCACGCGCGTCCAGGTCGAACATCTCTACGCCAGCGTGGTCGGGGCTCGGATCGAGGTCACCGCGTCGCGGATGCACCTCGACGGCCGGTTGCACCGTTTCGCTGTCGCTGGCCGCGACCTGGACAGCGGCAAGGTGATCGGCTCGGGCGAGATCACCAGGGTGGTCGTGGAGACCGAGCGGTTCCTGGCGCGGCTCTGAGCGTCCCGGATGCAGCGAACCCCCGGACCTGTTGGCACGGGGGTTCGGTGTCAGACAATCATCCGGCGTTGGGGCGCTTGCCGTGGTTCGCCTTCTTCTTCTTGCGAGCTCGGCGCTTACGTCCGGTCTTGCTCATATCGTCCTCCTGGAATCGATGCTTCGCGCATTCTCTCAAACCAGCCCGGTCGGAGCGAATCGGGTCACCCGGCACCCTCGGTGAAGCGGATTTGAACTTCACGCAACTGGACCTTGACCCGCTCGCGCAGGGAGTCCGGTGCCGCCTCGGTGCAGGAGCGAGCAATCAGCGCCTTCATGGCACGTTGCAGGTCGTGCCTCTCCAGGCACGGGCCACACTCACGGAGATGGAGTTCCACCACGGCGCAGTCTGCCTGATCGAGTTCGTTGTCGAGGAGATAGACGATGCGTTCGATGTAGTCGACGCAATCCTCGCGGCTGGGTTCGTGGATTGTCACGATCCGCTCTCCCCCTCTGTCACCGATGCCGGCAGCAGGTCATTGACGCGTACGTAGTCGGACAGCATGTCGCGCAGCTGCCGCCGCCCCCGATGCAACCTCGACATCACCGTGCCGATGGGGGTCTCCATTATTTCGGCGATCTCCTTGTAGGGGAATCCTTCCACGTCGGCGAGATAGACAGCCAGACGGAACTCTTCGGGCAATCGCTGCAGGGCATCCTTGACCTCCGAGTCCGGAAGGTGCTCCAACGCCTCCATCTCGGCGGACCGGAGCCCGGTCGAGGAATGTGACTCGGCTCGGGCCAGCTGCCAGTCCTCCACATCCTCCGACATCGACTGCAGCGGCTGACGCTGCTTCTTGCGATAGGAGTTGATGTAGGTGTTGGTGAGGATCCGGTAGAGCCAGGCCTTGAGGTTGGTGCCGGGCTTGAACTGGTGGAAGGCGCTGTAGGCCTTGGCGAAGGTCTCCTGCACCAGGTCCTCGGCGTCGGCGGGATTGCGGGTCATCCGCATCGCTGCGCCGTAGAGCTGGTCCAGAAAAGGCAGCGCGTCGCGCTCGAAGCGCGTCGAGCGCTCTTCAGTGGTTTCGTCCCGGAGCAGAGTCTCGGGGTCGGACATGGTGTCCTTGAGCGAGTCAGTCATCGCCGCCCACAGTACCGTTGTGGGGTCTGCAGGGACGCGTTCCTCGCTGGACGGTGGTCGAGACAGAGTTGATGCGAGCACACCGGCACAACACCTCAGGGGGTCGGCGGATTCCCGACCACCTCGCGTACGAGCCACTCAAGGCTCGCTTCCACGATGATTCCCAAGGCCTCGTCCTGCGTGATCGCTCCCCGAGCAGGCACCTTCATGCTGTGGTCGGCTCCGGGGACGACGACGACGTCGAGACCAGGCAGATCCGCGGGGAACTCCTCGGGACGCCCCGAGGCATCGCGCTCTCCCTGCACCAGCAGCGTCGGCAGCCCGGCGTTGCGCAACTCGTCGATCCTGCTGGGCCCGGTGCGGCCAGCGGGGTGCAGAGGGAACGACATGGCCAGACAACCGGCTGCACCCAGTGACCTGGCCATCCGCGCGGCAGATCTGGCCCCGGCCGAGCGTCCGCCCACCACGAGGGGTGTTCGCACGCGCATCAGGTCGGCCGCGCATCTTAGCGCCACGTCCAGGGTGGGCGGCGCGGTGGCAATCTTGCGCCCGGCCACCCGCCACGGCTGCTCGAAGAGCACCACGGTGATGCCTTGGGCCGGGAGCGCATCAGCCAGCGCCCAGAGGTCAGCGCTCTCCACCCCACCACCGGCGCCATGGCTCAGGAGCAACGTCGCCATCGGGCTGGTCGCTCGTCGGGTGTGCAGACGGCCCGCTCCGTGCGGAGTCGGGACCGTGCGGACCAGGGCCTTCTTCACGACGGATCCTCCACGGCCAACGGCTCGATGAGCTCAGGGCCGTTGTTCTTGACGTTGCTGACCAGCGTGGGCACGGCGTACGCCTCAAGTCTGCCCGGCGCGGCCGGGACGAGCAGACCTGGGTCCCCCGGGACCTGGGGATCGAGCCACTGCGCCCACCGCTCACGTTCGACCAGTAATGGCATGCGGTCATGGATGTGACCCAGCGAATCCTCGGCCTGCGTAGTCAGCACCGTGCAGGTCCATCGGAAGCGATCCGGGTCGTCCTCCGCACGATCCGGATCTCGCCAGATCTCGTAGAGCCCTGCCATCGCCAACACCCCACCGTCGCGGGGACGGATGAAGAAGGGCTGCTTCACCGGCTTGCCACGAGCGCCCGTGCGCTCGGTCGGATACCACTCGAAATAGCCATCGGCAGGCAGCAGCGCGCGCCGCGACGCAAACGCCTTGCGATAGGCAGGCTTCTCCGCGACCGTCTCCATCCGGGCATTGATCATCCGGTTGCCGATCGAGGCGTCCTTGGCCCACGACGGCACCAGACCCCACGTGAGAACGCGAAGCTGTCGCGGGCCGGGCGCGAGCGCCTCGTGCGAGGCCGGGCGCTCGAGGATGGCGTAGACCTGCTTGGTGGGAGCCACATTGAAGTCCGGCTCCAGCGGCGTCGGGACACGGCTCTCGTCGACCTCGAACTCCTCGATGAGGTCCTCCGGGCGTCGGGACGAGGCATAACGGCCACACATGCCCCCACCCTAGGGCGGGACGCGATCAGCTGCGAGCCAGCTCGTCGAGCAGCATGACGGCGATGGCGTCGGTCCCGGGCAGACCTTCGATCCACACCCGTACGGGGGGCGAGTCCGGCGCCAGTCCGTCCAGAAGCGTGCGCAACAGGCGCACGCGACGGCCCAGCCGTTCGTCGCGAGGCGCGAGGATGGCCACCCGGCGGGTGCCCAGGCGTGCGATCGTCTCGTCACGGACGAACACGGTGCGAGCCATCTCGCCCATCCGCGCGAGTCGCATCGCGCGGGTGAAATGGTCACCCGGCTCGTCCGAGGGGTGGTCGCCAGTGGGGAGCGCACACATCACCAGGGCATGAGTGACTGAGTGGTCCTCCTCCCTGACTGCTCGGTAGAGCTCGGAAAGACGGCTACGAAGGTGCGCCTGACTGGAGAGGCCGGTCAGGGGGTCGTCACAGGAAAGCTGGTGGAGATAACCCAACGTGGTCTCGCTCCATGCAGTGAGGAGCGCAGTGAGCGCCTCGTAGGACGGATCACTGCCACGCAGGTGCTGCCACGTCTGGCGCAGGCCCTCCAGAGCCTCTTGCATCGAACCGCCGTCGCGGGCCAGTTCCTGACCCGCGACGGCGCAGGCATCACACCCGTCCGATCCAGAGGCGAGCGCCTCACCCACCGCCTCAAACCGATACGGCAACCCCGACCGTTCATCGGGAGACAGTGGTCTGCTCGCCCCTGGACCTGCAGCCGAGACACGTCGCCCACGTGTGGCGAAGATGTTCACGGACTGCCCCCTAGGTGTGTGCTTCTCGTAGGTGGGACGCCCGTCCCGGGCTCCTATGACGCGACTTCGCAAAAAAACTTTCGCCCGCCCTGAAGCAAGGGCCACTGAGGGCACTACAGTCGAGTCAGCAGACCCGGCATTCGACTGCGCACCGGAGCATTGATCCCATGACCAGCACGACAAGTCTCGACTCCCCCGGAGACGCCGAACTCATTTCGGCGGTGCGGGGAGGCGACGTCGACGCCTACGGCGATCTCTTCGAGCGACACGTGGAGGCCGCGCGTCGCCTGGCTCGTCAACTGGTCGCCCCCGGCGACGTCGAGGATCTCGTCTCCGAAGCCTTTCTCAAGGTCCTCGGCATCCTGCAGCGAGGCGGTGGTCCGGACCTCGCTTTCCGTGCCTACCTGCTGACGTCGGTACGCAGTCTGCGCGTCGACCGATTCCGGTCAGGTGCACGTCTGCACACCACCGACGACATGGACGCCTTCGACCCGGGCGTGCCGTTCCGCGACACCGCGGTCGAGGGATTCGAGAGCGGAGCGGCGGCAAAGGCCTTCGCCTCGTTGCCCGAACGCTGGCAGTTGGTCCTCTGGCACACCGAAGTGGAGGGCGACAAGCCCGCAGACATCGCCGAACTGTTGGGGATGACCCCCAATTCAGTCTCGGCGCTCGCCTATCGGGCTCGGGAGGGACTGCGCCAGGCCTTCCTCAACGAACACGCCGGCGAGCTCGAGGAGGACACCTGCCGCTGGACGCACCAGCACGTCGGTGCCTATATCCGCAGTGGGGTCTCGCGTCGCGACGCCGCCAAGGTCGAGGAGCACCTGGGCGACTGCCGAGCTTGTATGGCGATCTATCTGGAGCTCACCGAGATCAATTCGAGCCTGGGCGCGCTGTTGGCACCTCTCGTGCTGGGAAGCGCCGCCACTGCCTATCTGGGCGCAGTCGGCTTCTCGATCCCGGCTGGCATCGGCCTTGCGGTCGGTCGCGTGCGGGACATGCTCGCGGGAAATTCCGCGGCTGCCGCGGTCGCCGGTGTCGCAGCCACGGTCACTGTCATTGCAGGAGCAGCCGTCGTGACCCTCAACAACCCGGACCGGGTTCAGGCCGAGCCTGCCGCGGTGGCCTCAGAGCTCCCTGTCTCACCGGCTGGCAGCGAGGATGCTGTTCCCGCGCCGAACAGTCGAGGACGAGGTTCGAAGCTCCCCACCGAAGTGACCCCGGACAACGCCGTGGTGGTGCCGACACCTCTCCTGATGCCCACCCCTCCTGATGGACTGCTGCCCGCGCCCACGCCGGAACCGACGGATACGCCGACCGACTCCCCCACCCCGGTGCCCACCGAGGCACCCACCGAGGACCCGTCCGGCACTCCGAGCCCGAGCCCGACTCCCACGCCGAGCCCGACTCCTACGCCGAGCCCGAGCCCCACCGCGACCCCCACAGCCAGCCCCACAGCCAGCCCCACAGCCAGCCCCACCGCTACCCCGGGGCCGAGCCCCACTCCCACCGCGTCGCCCACGCCGACGCCCACCCCGTCGCCGAGTCCCACCCCGTCGCCGTCGCCGACCCCGAGTCCCACGCCGACCTCGACGCCGACGCCGACGCCGACCCCGACCTCGACGCCGACGCCCACCCCGACGCCGACCCCCACCCCGACGCCGACCCCCACCCCGACGCCGACGCCCACCCCGACGCCCACGCCCACCCCGACGCCCACGCCCACCCCGACGCCGACCCCGACGCCGACGCCCACCCCGACGCCCACGCCCACGCCCACCCCGACGCCGACGCCGACCCCGACGCCGACACCCACCCCGACGCCGACGCCAGACCCGGAGACCGGTGATGTTTCCGTCACGGGGCAGGTCCAGCCCATTGCCAGGCGGACCTTTTATCAGGTGAGCCTTGGTGCGGGTGGTCTGGTGACCGGGCGCTCCGCGAGCCTGATCGTCACTGGGCCCCAGCTGTGGTGGCCCGTGTCCACGGACAGCCGCTGTCGGATGAGCGGCTACACCGTCATCACGATGACATGCACGCTGTCGGGCCCCGATCCCAGAGCCGTCGAGTTCTTGGCTATCGCACCAACTGGGGGGACCCTCCAGGCTGAGATCACGACGGTCGAGACAGACCCCGATCTCACCAACAACATCTGGCGTGCATTGCTTGATTGAGTCACCGCGAAGAGTCGTGGCGACACCCTCACGACATATCGTGTAGACAAGGAACCATGACCATCACGCGCCTGATCGCTCGTCCCCTTCTTGCATCGATCTTTGTCGCAGGCGGCATCAATGCCCTGCGTCATACCGAAGCGCATGCAGTCAAGGCCCAGCCAGTTGCCGACAAGATCGTCCCGCTGGCCCGACGGGCCGCTCCCGGCGCACCCATCCCCAGCAACGCCGCCACCCTGGTCCGGGTCAACGCAGGCGTGCAGATCCTTGCGGCGGCAGCACTCGCCACCGGTCGCGCACCCCGCCTCAGCGCCGGCATCCTGGCGGCCTCCCTCGTGCCGACCACTCTCGCCGGACACGCGTTCTGGGCGGAGACCGATCCCCAGTCGAAGGCCCAGCAGCGACTCCAGTTCATCAAGAACACGTCGATCTTCGGTGGCCTGCTGCTCGCCGGCGTCGACACCGACGGACAGCCGGGTCTGGCCTGGCGTGCCCGCCGCGCCGCCAAGGACGTGCGTCGTGAAACCCGACGCCTGGCCAAGGATGCTCGCCGGGAGACGAAGCTTGCTGCATCCCAGCTCACCTGATCTCGATAGAGTCCGCGGGTGACTGAGCCCGCCGAGACCAATCCCCCAGCCCTGGCTGATCTGTGGCGAGCACCTCAGCCGGTGGGGCCGGTGGATCGTGACATCACACTTCCCGGCAGCAAGTCGTTGACCAACCGCGCGCTCGTGCTGGCATCACTCGCCACCGGGCCCAGCCTCGTTCGACGTCCACTGCGCTCACGCGACACCCTGCTCATGGCACGTGCCCTGGGGGCCCTGGGCACATCCGTTGCTGACACAGACGACCTGGAGAACGACACCGGCGACTGGGCAGTGACCCCTGCGGTGTGGGACAGGGACGCGAGCATCGACTGCGGTCTGGCCGGCACCGTCATGCGCTTCCTGCCACCCGCGGCGGGGTTGTCGTCCGGCACGATCAGTTTCGACGGTGACCCACACATGCGGCAGCGTCCGGTGGGTGCGGTGCTCGCCGCGCTGGCCTCGCTCGGAGTGCAGATCCGGGACGAGGGGCGGGGCGCGCTGCCCTTCTCGGTCTGCGGCAGTGGCGCAGTGCCGGGTGGCACGGTGACGATCGATGCCAGTGCCTCCTCGCAGTTCGTCTCCGCGCTCCTGCTGGCCGGTGCGACCTACGACCACGGTGTCGACGTGCGTCATGTGGGCAAACCAGTGCCGTCGCTGCCCCACATCGACATGACCGTGGCGATGCTGCGACAGCACGGCGTGGACGTCGATGATGCAGACGCCAACCGGTGGCGGGTCCCAGCCGGACCCATCCGTCCGGTCGACCATCTGATCGAGCCAGATCTCTCCAACGCCGCGCCCTTCCTGGCACTGGCCGCGGCCACCGGAGGCACCGTGCGGGTCGCCGACTGGCCGGCCCACACCACCCAGCCGGGGGATGCGCTGCGCGAGATACTGGCTCTGATGGGGTGCGACGTCACGTTGGACGATGCCGGCCTGCGCGTCAGCGGACCCGATCACTTAGGCGGGGTCGACCTGGACCTGCACGACGTCGGCGAACTGACACCGGCGATCGCCGCACTGTGCGCGCTGGCTGACTCCCCCTCGCACCTGCGCGGCATCGCCCACATTCGAGGCCACGAGACCGACCGGCTGACTGCCCTGTCCACCGAACTGGGGCGGTTGGGCGCACAGGTCGAGGAGCGTGAAGACGGACTCTCGATCCGTCCCACCCGGCTGCACGGAGGGATCTTTCGCACCTATTCGGACCACCGCATGGCCCACGCCGCCGTCATTCTCGGCCTCGTGGTCGACGGTGTACTGGTCGAAGACATTGCCACCACGTCCAAGACCTTCCCGGACTTCGCTTCCGCGTGGACCAATGCCGTGGGGGGACAACGATGACCGGGCGCTACACCGACCAGGATCAGGAACACTACGAACGCCCGCGTCGCCACACTCGTCCTCGAACGAAGGACCGACCGAGCTACGACGACGCAGTCGATGGGCGGGTGGTGACGGTCGACCGGGGGCGTTTCACCCTTCTCCTCGACGGCCGCCGCGTGATGGCGATGAAGTCGCGACCGTTGGGCCGCAAGGGCGTGGTGGTGGGTGACCACGTACGGGTGGTCGGAGACACCAGCGGGAACGACGGTTCCCTGGCCCGCATCGTCGAGGTCGTGGAGCGCAGCACGACGCTGCGGCGTACCGCCGACGATGACGACCCCGTCGAGCGGGTCCTGGTCTCCAATGCCGACCAACTCGTCGTGGTGACAGCACTGGCCGACCCCGAACCCCGGCCGCGCCTGATCGACCGTGCCCTCGTGGCCGCCTACGCCGCAGGCATGACACCGCTGCTGTGCATGACCAAGGCCGATCTCGCAGATCCCGAGACCTTGCTCTCCACCTACCGATCCCTCGGCGTTCCTTGGGTGGTCACTCAGCTCAAGGGCGACGGCGCCGGCGACCTGACCGAGTTGCGAGAGCGGCTGCGTGGGCGCACGAGCGTGTTGATCGGCCACAGCGGCGTGGGCAAGTCGACACTGGTCAACGCACTGGTGCCCGAGGCTCACCGTGAGGTCGGGGTCGTGAATGCCGTCACCGGGCGCGGTCGGCACACCTCGACGAGTGCCTACCTCCTACCGCTGCCGAATGGCGCCGGATGGATCATCGACACTCCCGGCATCCGCTCCTTCGGCCTGGCCCACGTCCAGCCGGAGCAACTCATCGAGGCATTTCCGGACCTTGACGAGATGACCGAGGAGTGCCCGCGCGGCTGCACCCACGGTGGCAGTGAACCCGAGTGTGGCCTCGACGAGGCCATGACGGGCGGCGCAGCCGACCCGGACCGGGTCGAGTCGTTCCGCCGGCTGCTGGCTGCTCGCGAGGGTGCCACGGACTGGTAGCCGACGTCCCCGGCCCGTCGATGCCGCGCACGCCGCCAAGCCAGATGTCGGGTGTCGATCGAGTGGCGGTGGCGGGCTGCAATAGCCTGTGGCCATGCCCATCACCGGCCCCGGCTCGACCGACTACACCGACGACCTACGGCTGGCGCATGTCCTGGCCGATGACGCGGATTCCCTGACCCAGGCACGGTTCAAGGCGCTGGACCTGCATGTGATGAGCAAACCGGACCTCACACCGGTCACCGACGCCGACTCTGCCGTCGAGGAGGGCATCCGTCGCACCCTCTCGCGGGCGCGTTCGCGTGATGCCGTGCTCGGCGAGGAGCAGGGCTCCACCGGGCACAGTCAACGGCAGTGGATCGTTGATCCGATCGACGGAACGAAGAACTACGTGCGTGGGGTTCCCGTCTGGGCCACCCTGATCGCCCTGGCCGTGGATGGCGAGGTGGTCCTGGGGGTTGTCTCGGCGCCGCAGCTCCAGCGCCGCTGGTGGGCCTCGACCGGTCACGGCGCCTGGACGGGTCGTTCGTTGCTCAAGGCGACCAGATGTGAGGTCTCGGACGTGCGCGGACTCGAAGACGCCTCCCTGAGCTATTCCTCGCTCTCGGGTTGGGACGAACGGGAACGACTCGACGACTTCCTCGCGCTGTCCCGCCGCTGCTGGCGTACACGTGCCTATGGCGATTTCTGGTCCTACATGCTCCTTGCCGAGGGCGCCGTGGACATCGCCGCCGAGCCAGAGCTGGAGCTCTACGACATGGCCGCGCTGGACGTCATCGTGCGGGAGGCGGGCGGACGCTTCACCTCCCTCGACGGGACGGACGGCCCCTGGGGTGGCAATGCACTGGCGACGAACGGTCACCTCCACGAGGCAGCGCTGGGATTTCTCGGCACCTCGGCCGACGACGACGAGGACCCTGACGTGCCGCGCCGAGGTCTCGGCTCGGTGAGCAACCTGCGCGACCGTCACGCTCCCCTCGGCACCGACTGACTCATCTGCTGGGCGAGGCACATCGGGCGCTTCGACCCGTGGACGGGGCTGTTGCAGCCTGCCCGGTTTGGCTACGGTGAGGACTCACAAGCAGCCTTGATGCCGAGCAGGAGAGGTGGAGACCATGAAGATCAACGACGTTGTCCACAGCAAGCCCAGCCAGGTGGTCGTGACCATCAGGCCAGACGCGACCGTACGTGACCTCATCGCACTGCTCTCCGAACACAACGTAGGTGCGCTGGTGGTCAGCGAGGACGGCGAGCACGTCAGTGGAATCGTGAGCGAACGCGACGTGGTCCGCAAGTTGCACTCCGACGACGGTGTGCTGGAGCGCCACGTCAGCCAGATCATGACCACCGACGTCCGCACCTGCGACGGTGACGAGGGCCTGCCCGAGCTCATGCAGGCGATGACCGAACACCGCATCCGTCACGTCCCGGTGGTGGTCGATGAACGGCTGACCGGCATCATCTCCATCGGTGACGTGGTCAAGAGCCGCATCAGTCAGCTCGAGTTCGAGCGCGACCAACTCGACAGCTACGTCCACCAGACCTGACCCACCTCTGATTGGAGCACTTGTGAGCGAGAAGCCTGACGTCGAACCCCACCTCGGTGACGCACCCGCCGACCTGGAGGTCACCGACCTCGTCGAAGGCGACGGTGCGGAGGCCACGTCCGGTGCGACCGTTTCGGTCCACTACGTCGGCGTGGCCCACTCGACCGGCGAGGAATTCGACGCCTCCTACAACCGCGGCGACCCGTTGCAGTTCCGCCTCGGCATCGGCCAGGTCATCTCCGGATGGGACACCGGGGTGCAGGGCATGAAGGTCGGCGGGCGACGCCGACTCGTGATCCCGCCACACCTGGGCTATGGCGACCGGGGTGCTGGCGGCGCGATCGCTCCCGGCGAGACCCTGATCTTCGTCGTGGACCTGCTCAAGGTCAGCTGAGACTCATCGTCTGAGCCTCACCTGCGCATCACCACGGAACGTCGATCTCGACCTCTCCCGTGGCGACCTTGGCCGCCAGCGCGCCCAACGTGACCACGTCACCTTCGACGAGCTGGCGGCCTCGTCGCGTCTCGACCTCGCCGTTGACGTGCACCTGACCATCGGCAATGACGGGCTTGGCCTCCGCCCCGGTCTCCACCAGGTTGGCCAACTTGAGGAACTGACCCAGTCGAATCATCTCGTCACGAATGGGAACGTCCACCGGCTTGGGCGGGGGGTCTGTCAACGGACTCATGGAGTCAGTGAACCAGCAGGCTGATGGCATGGATGAGCACGCCCACCAGTCCGCCGACGATGGTCCCGTTGATGCGGATGAACTGCAGGTCTCGACCCACGTGCAACTCGATGCGCTGCGCAGCCTCCTTGCCGTCCCACCGCTCGATGGTGTGCGTGATGACGGTCGTGACCTCGGAGCCGTAGCGCTCCACCACGAAGACGGTCAGGTCCTGAGCAGCCCGGTCGAGCCGAGCACGCAACTCTGCGTCGGCGCGCAACTGCCCCGCGAAGGCGTCCAGTTCGAACGACAGCCGCAACCGGACCGCCCCGTCGCGGTCGCTGATCGACTCCAGCAGCGCCCCGCGAAGTGCCTTCCACAAGGAGATGGCCGTGGCGACGACCTGCGGGTGGTCCAGCAGACGGATCTTGAATGCCTCTGCACGCTCCTGGGTCTCGGCGTCGCTCAACAGGTCGTGGGCCAGTTGGCCCAGCATCGAGTCGAGGGCCTCCCGGGCGCGGTGCTGCGGGTCGGACCGGATGTCCTCGACCCATTTGATGGCCTCGAGGTGGATGCGCTGTGTCACCGCGTCGTTGAGCCTGGGGGGCGCCCACCAGGGTGCCCGCTCCCCCAGTACCCGGACGAAAGTCTGCGGGTTGTCGACTAGCCAACGCTCCAGCTCATCGAGCGCCAGATCGATCACCGGGTGGTGGAGATCGTCGCGCAGCACCTCCATCAGCGTCGTCCCGAGGAGGGGCGAGATGGGCTCGTCGCGAAAACGCGGCACGAACGCCTCGGTGACCAGGTCCGCGACATGGTCATCGCGCACCTTGCCCAGACCGATGACCGCCAACTCACACGCCTCGTCGACCACCCGGCGTGCGTTCACCGGGTCGGAGAGCCACTCGCCCACCCGCGCCGAGATCGCCGCCGCCGCCACGCGCTCGCGGATGATGTCCTCCTGGAGGAAGTTCTCCCCCACGAACTCCTGCAGGCCTCGGCCGAGGTCATCCTTGCGTCTGGGAATCAACGCGGTGTGCGGGATCGGCAGACCGAGCGGATGCTTGAACAAGGCCGTAACGGCGAACCAGTCCGCGATCGCACCCACCATCGAGGCCTCGGCCCCCGCGTTCACGAAAGCCCACCACCCCTCGCGCCCCATGGTGGCGACATAGACGCAGGCAGCGAAGACCAGCAGGCCGACTGCCACCGTTCGCATGCGCCGGAGACCCCGACGGCGCGCCTCGTCGGCGCCCGAATCCGGGGTGGTGGGGGTGCGGGTGGGCGACGTGGCAGCCATGGGACCCATCCTTCCCGAGCCGTGCCAGAATGCTGCACATGCCGCGCACCGTGATCACTTTCGGAACCTTCGACGTCTTCCATGTCGGTCACCTGCGCGTTCTCGAGCGAGCGGCGGCCCTGGGGGACCGATTGGTCGTGGGTGTCTCCGCCGATGCGCTCAACGAGCGGAAGAAGGGCCGGGTCCCTGTCTTCAGCCAGCGAGAACGCCTGGCGATCGTGAGCGCCCTGCGCGTCGTGGACCACGTGTTCGTCGAGGAGAGCCTGGAGCTCAAGGGCGACTACATCCGCGAGCACTCCGCCGACGTCATGGTCATGGGTGACGACTGGGCCGGAAAGTTCGACGAATTCAACGACCTCTGTGAGGTCGTCTACCTCGAACGCACTCCAGCAATCTCGACCACGGCGATCATCGAGCACATCGCCGACCTCTGAGGGTTCGCGGAAAGGCTGGGCGCCACCACCCGTTGGGTTAGGCTCGCGCCAGCGCGCGCCGAGGTCGGCGACGCTGTTGCACGTCATCAACCACGAGGGGAACCATGCGCTCCACGATCGTCACCGCCGTCGCTGCCCTGGCACTCATGGGCGCGGGAGCGCTCACTGTGCCGGCAGCGTACGCGGACCAGGACCAGCCAGATCTCGTCGCCACCACCGGAGAATTGCTTCCCGGCGCGGTAGAGGAGATGCAGGCCGAAGCAGCGCTTCCAGATCCCGCCCTGGACTCACCCTCCGCGCAGCTCGCGACTGCTCAACGCGTCACCACCGGCCAGGCACTGCCCCAGGACCCCTCGGCCACCTTGGCCCTGCGCGACCTGTGGGTGAGCAAGTCGCAACTGCGTGGCACCGAGCGTCGTGCGGCCGAAGCCATGTTGGCGCGTCCCTCCGACGGCTCGAACGACCCCGCCGGTTTCGGCTACACGGTTCCCGAGCAGCCGCCGCTGTGCAATGCGCGCCTGTGCCTGCACTACGTCGGTTCGGGCATTGATGCACCGCCCAGCGCCGAGTGGGCCGCCCAGAGCCTGGCCGTGATGGACGCGGTGTGGGCTTCCGAGGTCGACTCACTGGGCTACCGCCCGCCCCTGACGGACGGAATCAAGGGCGGCGGACCTCAGTTCGACGTCTACCTCAAGGACCTCGGTGGCGACCTCTACGGCTTCTGCTCGGGTGAATCCAAGCGGAAGTCCCGCACCGCTACCGGCTACTGCGTCCTGGACAACGACTTCTCCGCCGCACAGTTCCCCACCGGCACTCCCGAGGGCAACCTGCGCGTCACTGCTGCCCACGAGTTCTTCCACGCGATCCAGTACGCCTACGACTATGCCGAGGACCGCTGGATGATGGAGGCGACGGCCACGTGGATGGAGGAGCGCTTCGCCACCGACGTCAACGACAACCGTCAGTACCTGAACCGCAGCCAGCTCTACCTTCCCGACATGCCCCTGGACATGTTCAGCCAGTCGGGTGGCTTCCAGTACGGCAACTGGATCTTCTGGGAGTACCTCAGCACCAACTACGGCGTGAAGTTCGTCAACAAGGCGTGGAAGCAGGCCGGTTCCCTCAAGGGTGACGGCGGCAAGAACAGCATTGCTGCGCTGCAGAAGTTGCTCAAGGGCAAGGGCGGCCTCACCAAGGTCTACGCCAAGTTCGCCGCAGGCAACCTCACTCCGGCCGCCACCTACCCCGAGGGCGCCGACTATCCGGCTCCGAGGGTCAAGGGTCAGAAGGCGCTGAGCAAGAGCAAGCGCAGCAAGCGGTTCAGGACCAGGATCAATCACCTGTCTTCGACTTCGTACCGCTTCCGGGTGGGCCAGGGTCTGAGCGCCAAGAAGTGGAAGCTCAGGGTCAATGTGTCCGGCCCGATGAAGCGCACGTCGCCGGCTGCGGCCGTCACGATCCAGTACCTCAACGGCAAGGTGAAGACCAAGATGGTTCGCCTGCGCCGCAACGGTGGAGGGTCCCTCAAGGTGCCGTTCAGTGGCAGGTCCATCTCCGCGGTCTCCGTGACGCTGGTCAACGGCTCCACCCGCTACCGGTGCAACCGACGCACCGTTCTCGCGTGCAACGGAGTGCCGCTCGATGACAAGGCACGATTCTCCGTGCGGGGTCAGGTCGTCAAGCGCTGATCTCCAGCAGGGCGTGGAGTGCGGCGACGCACTCGGCGACCAACGCTGACAAGGTGACCGGGCGTTCGCCGGTCGGCAATGCCGACCAGGTGAGCGCCCGGTCTTCTGTGTAGGCCCACCACGCACGAACCACCTCTCGACGCTGATCCGGGATCTCCAGCGCCGCGACCACCCGATCGGTGCTTCCTTCACGCACCGAGTCCATCACCTGACTCACCCGCGGATCCGCGACTCCGTGCCCGTGCACCAGTGCGAGGTAGAAGTCGCGGCGACGCTCGATCTGCTCGATCATCAGTCGCGTGGCTGATTCGACCTGTTCCTGCGCCGGAAGGGACGTATCCGGCGCGGTGGTGCGCAGCATCCGGCGTCCCGCCGCCGCAATGCACGCGAGGTAGAAGTCGGTCTTGGTCGGAAAATAGTGGAAGAGCAGTCCCCGCGAGATCCCCGCCTCGGCTGCGATGTCGTCGAGCGCCAGATCCTGGATCGGCGTCCGGACGATCTGGGCCAGGCCGATGCTCACCAACTGGCGGCGCCGTTCTTCGGCGCTCAGCCGACGGCGTACGGGTGGGTCGTGGAGCGTGATCTCGTCGGCTGGCATGCTATTGAGCATTGCTCAACAGAGCGTTATGGTCAATGTCATGGACTTCTCCCTCTCTCCTCGCGCGGCTGACCTTCGAGACCGGGTGGGTGCGTTCGTTGCCGCCGAGATCGAACCACTCGAGGCAGCAGCACAAGCCCGGGTGCGGTCGTTGCGCGAATCCGGGGGCGACCCTTGGACCCCCGACCCGATGATCAGGCAGTTGCAGGCCAAGGCGCGCGCCCAAGGCCTGTGGAACCTGTTCCTCCCGACACCCCACGCCGACCGCTACGCACATGACTTCGGCACCGACGGCGGCGCAGGGCTTTCCAACCTGGACTACGCGCCGGTGGCGGAGGCGATGGGTCGTTCCTTCCTGGCTCCCCTGGTCTTCAACTGCAACGCGCCGGACACCGGCAACATGGAGGTGTTGCTGCGCTACGGCACCGACGCACAGAAGGAGCAGTGGCTCGAGCCACTGCTGCGCGCGGAGATCCGTAGCGCGTTCTGCATGACCGAACCGGATGTGGCGTCCTCCGACGCCACGACCATGGCAGCCACCGCCCATCTCGACGGCGACGACATGGTGATCAACGGGCGGAAATGGTTCTCCACCGGCGTGGGAAACCCCGAGTGCAAGATCCTCGTCTTCATGGGACTCACCGATCCCGACGCCGATCGACACTCGCGTCACACGATGGTGCTGGTGCCGCGTGATGCTCCTGGCGTGAGGGTCGAGCGGATGCTTCCCACCATGGGCTACTACGACGAGCCGCTGGGCCACGGGGAGGTCAGTTTCGACCAGGTCAGGGTTCCTGCCACCAACGTCCTGCTCGGCGCCGGACGAGCCTTCGAGATCGCTCAAGGTCGGTTGGGACCCGGACGGGTGCACCACTGCATGCGGGCCATCGGGCTGGCGGAGCGAGCGCTCGAGCTTGCCTGCACCCGCGCGCTCGATCGGGTGGCGTTCGGCAAGCCGCTGGCCCACCTCGGCGGCAACCGTGAGCGGATCGCGGATGCCCGCATTGCCATCAACCGCTCCCGCCTGCTGGTGCTGCACGCTGCCTGGCTCCTCGATCAGGGCATGAGCCGTGAGGCCTATTCCGCGGTGAGCGAGATCAAGGTGGAGGTCCCGGCCATGGCCCTCGACGTCATCGACATGGCCGTCCAGCTCCATGGAGGCGCTGGCATGACCGATGACTTCCCGCTCGCGAACGCCTGGGTCGGTGCGCGTTCGCTGCGGTTGGCCGACGGTCCCGACGAGGTGCATCGCAACGTCATCGCGAAGGTCGAGCTCGGGAAGTACGCCTCGTGAGTCGCCGGATCCTCGTGACCGGAGCGGGCTCGGGACTGGGCGAGGCGCTCGTGACCCGGCTCCGCGATCGCGATGACGACGTCCTGGCCACCGACCGGGTGCCGGGGCCCGGCATCGATCTGGTCCTCGACATCACCAGCGACGCCGACTGGACTGCTGCGGTCGCCGCCGTTGAGGAGCGCTGGGGCGGCTTGGACGTGCTGGTCAACAACGCAGGTGCTGCCGGGGGCGGCCGCATCGACCGCTGCACGATCGAGGAGTGGCAGTGGATCACCGACATCAACCTCTTCGGAGTCGTGCGCGGAACCCGGGCCTTCGTGGGCATGTTCAAAGCCCAGCGCTCGGGCCATCTGGTCAACGTCGCGTCCTTGGCCGGCCTCGTGCATCCCGCCGGGATGGGCTCCTACAACGCGATCAAGGCTGCCGTGGTGGCCTTCACCGAGACCTGCGGTCATGAACTGGCTCCCTTCGACGTACGCGCCAGCGTGGTCTGCCCGTCCTACTTCCGGTCCCACCTGATCGAGTCGATGCAGGGCTCGGACGAGACCGTGGGTCGGGTGATCGCCGGTCTGGTCGGCCGGTCGGAGGTCACTGCCGACGACATTGCCTGCGCAGTCCTCGAGGGAATGGACCGTGGCGAGGACGTGATCGTGCCGGACGAGGCTGCCCGCGCGGCGTACTCCCTCAAGTGGTCCGATCGTCCCGCCTACGACGCGCTGATGCGCGGGCAGGCCGACAAACTCGAGGCCGCGGGAATGGAGGAGGTCCGGTGACGTCCGTCCCCGGAGCCCGTGAGGTCCGCGCAGAGGACGCCTTCGACGTCTCCTCGGTGACAGCCTGGCTGCGCACCCATGCCGCCTCGTCCGACGGACTCGACGCAGAGCCTGACGTGCGGCAGTTCGTCGGCGGAGCCTCCAACCTGACCTATCTGCTGCGCTATCGGTCCGGACGGGATGTGATCGTGCGCCGCGCCCCCCACGGCACCAAGGCGCGCGGCGCCCACGACATGCGCCGGGAGTACGTCATCCAGACGGCCTTGGCGCCAGTCTTCGGCTACGTCGCGACGATGGTGGCCTTCTGCGACGACGCTGACGTCCTCGGAGCCGATTTCTATGCCATGGAGCGCATCCCTGGGGTGATCCCCCGCAGCGAATGGCCCCGGGACGTGCCGTTCTCACCGGAACAGGCCCGGACCCTCTGCCTCAATGCCGTCGAAGTGCTGGCCGAACTGCACGACATCGATCCGGAGGCCATCGGGCTGGCAGAGATGGGCAAGGGACACGGCTACGTCCGGCGTCAGGTCGACGGCTGGTCCGCGCGCTACCGCCATGCTCACACCGAGGACGTGCCCGACCTTGAGACCGTGATGGCCTGGTTGGACGCACACCAGCCCGACGATGTCGCGACGTGTGTGATCCACAACGACTTCAAGCTCGACAACCTCGTCCTGGATGGCGCCGACGTCACCCGCATCGTCGGGGTGCTCGACTGGGAGATGGCCACACTCGGTGATCCCCTCATGGATCTCGCTGGCTCGATGGCCTACTGGGTCCAGGCCGATGACCCCGACGACTTCCAGATGTTGCGGCGGGTGCCCACTCACCTGCCGGGCATGCTGACACGCTCCGAGATCGTCGCTGCCTACGGCGCCCGCACCGGTCGCATCGTGACGCCCGAGCAATGGCGCTTCTACGAGGTCTTCGGCCTGTTTCGTCTCGCGGTGATCGCCCAGCAGATCTACTACCGCTACTTCCACGGTCAGACCACCAACGAGGCGTACGCCATCTTCGGACCGGCCGTGCAGATCGTCGGAAACCGGTTGGACGGGCTGATCGAGTGAGCCGGATCCTGCTGGTGCGCCACGGCCAGGCATCGTTCGGCGCCTCCGACTACGACCAACTCTCCTCCACCGGCTTCGAGCAGTCCCGCCAACTCGGCGCAGCACTGGCCGCCCGCGGCATCGAGCCAGACCTCGTGATGGCCGGCCAGATGAAGCGCCATGCCCAGACGGCGTCTGCTGTGTGCGAGGGGGCCGGCTGGCATGCGCACGTCGAGATCGACGCCGGCTGGAACGAGTTCGACCACCAGCAGGTGCTGTCGGCGCACGACTCGCCCTCCACCGCGGCGGGCGAGTCGGAGAAGGCGGCCTTCCAACGATGGTTCGAGGAGTCCGCTGCCCGCTGGACCGCCGGCGAACATGCCGAGGAGTATGACGAGTCGTTCGCCGCGTTCACGGCCCGCGTGGACGCGGCACTGCTGCGTCTGGTGGGGTCTCTACCGCGTGGAAGCACGGCGGTGGTGCTGACCAGTGGTGGCCCGATCGCCTGGGCAAACGCCGGCCTGTTGGCCGACACAGCGGCATTCCGTACTGCCCTGTGGCTACGCCTCAACCCGGTCTCGGTCAACACGGGCGTCTCGACGATCGTCTGCGGCTCGCGCGGCAGCACCCTTGTCTCCTTCAACGCCCATGACCATCTCTCCCCCGCCGTACTCACCTATCGCTAGACCTACCCCCACCGCCGCAGAAGCTCAGCCGAGTCGGGAGGGCGGGCATACTGCCGCTGCGCAGACCGGCTGCGGATCTCGGGGGTGGCTGTTGTGAGACAGTTCGGATGCGCTCGGCGGGATGCGTGCTGCGCATGCGGCCGGGCGGTCGGCGGAAGTCACTTTTGGCGGCACGAAAATCGCCCACGAACCGGGATGAGCGCAAGTGGGCATGACGCTCGCCGAGCAGGTCAGTACCTACGTCATGGGGAGACCCTGATGTCGCGGACGGCATGGATCGAAGCAGCGAGTCGCGTTACTGCAGGAGAGTGGGACGGGATCCGCTGCCCAGAGAATGACGACGACCTTCTGGAGATCGAATGGGTTCCCGGACCGATGAGCGGCAGCGGTGAGTACCACTTGCGGTGTCCTTCCTGCGGCGCCGAGAACTGGATTCGGGAGACGTGACCCACCGCTGGGTGGGCTGGAAGAATGTTCACCGTGACATAAGCCCTACCCCAAAGAGTTCCGCGACGACGTTGTCCGCGTCGCAAGACTCTGGAACAAGAAGTCGAGGTCTTCAGGTACTCCATCGACTCGCGGATGAAGTCCCAACCGGCCGTGGCCGCGCTCAACAACGCTGTCGGCTAGTCGCGTTGGTCAACACCGGAGTTGTCCCGAGCGTCATTGGCGATCAGGCCAGCTCCACGTCTTTCGTGACCTTCGAAGGCGATGAACTCAGCCACCATCGACTCGAAGATCCTGCCGACCAACGCACCGGATCCGCCGGCCTCCGCAGCCAGCGACTGCGCCCGGGTCACGACGGCCACAACTCGTTCTGGGGCTAGGACCTCGCTGTCGCTTCGCTTGAACTTTGCCGCCCTGGCCACGAGGTGCTGGCGGCGCACCAGCACAGCGACAAGTTCCTGGTCGAGCGTGTCGATGTCTCGCCGCACCGCGTCCAAGTCGGCAGGCTCGGTTGCAAGGGTCATGGTCGTGCATCTTGACATATCCTCCCGACATCAGCGCGATCGACCTTGTCTCCTCGCTCTTGCATGGGCTGCCTCCGACTCACGTCGTCCGGCCCCACGTCCGGCCAGCAGGAGCGCGCTCACTTTCGTCGCCACGATCTGAGGGAAAACGTGCCCGTGACGCAGATGCGGCGGAGCGTAACGCCCCGAGCGTGGCCTCAGCCCAACTCCTGCTCGAGCGCGTCGGTGAGCAGTGCCACCAACGCTTCGGTCTGGATGTTGGCCGAGGAAGAGACCTCTTCGTCGGAACCGTCCAAGGCTCGGGCGGCCAGCCCGGCCTTGGAGTCGATGAGTTCGGCGATCCGGGTGTCGATGGTCTGCGCCGCGATGATGCGCCAGGCCGTCACCGGATCGCTCTGACCGATGCGATGCACGCGGTCGATCGCCTGGGTCTGCTCGGCGTCGGTCCACGACAACTCCGCCAGCACGACGTTGGAGGCCACCTGGAGGTTCACCCCGACGCCGGCCGCGGCGAGAGAGCAGACGATGACTTGCACGTCGGGATCGTTGACGAAGGAGTCGATGGCCTTCTCCCGGGCCTTGGCCGACTGGTCACCTCGGATCGAGGTGTGTTTGAGCCCACGGCGGGTGAAGGTCTCCTCGGCAATGTCCATGACGTCGATGTGGCGGGCGAAGAAGACCACCTTGCCGACGTTGCGCGCCAGCTGGGCGGAATAGTCGGCCGCCAGGCCAGCCTTGGCCCGACCGATGCGGCGAAGCATCGAGAAGACGTTCTCGCCACTGGTGCCCGAGTCCATCTCCTCGCGCTCCCACGTCGCCACGCGGCGGACCAGCTCGTGATCGATGCCGTCCACCACTGATCCCGCACGGCGCGTCTCCAGAGCAGCCTTGTACCGCTGCACCAGACGGCGGGCCAGTTCCTGCTCGGCAGCACGGATCGACCGGGTGTCCTCATCATCGAGTTCGACGGGGATGTCGGCGATCCGGCGTGCCGGGATGTCGGCGGCGACATCGACCTTGCGACGACGCACGATGCCCATGTCGATCACGGCCTTGCGCGCGGCGGGATAGAACGCGTGGTCGGCCGGCGTGAGTTCGGCAGCCTCCAGCGCATCCATCAGACGAGGCATCGGTCGGTGGTCGTCGATCCAGCCCAGGAACTGCCAGATCGCGCGGAAGTCTTCGATGTCGTTGATGAGCGGGGTGCCCGTCAGCGCCATCAGCAAGGGGCGCGCGGTACGCGCGCGCAACTGCTCGGAGAGCTCAAGTACGTGGCGTGAGCGCTGCGAGGTCTTGTTCTTGATGAAGTGCGCTTCGTCCACCACCATCGCGCCGAACCCGAAACTGCCCAGCCAGCCGACGTGGCGGTCGAGGATCTCGTAGTTGACGATGATCACGTCCGCAAAGGCATCGATCTGATCGCCGTCGCCGTGGATGACGCTGGCTCGGCGTCGCGGGACCCAACGCTCCGTCTCGCGCGCCCAGTTGGTCTTGACGACGTTGGGACACACCACGAGCAGCGGGAAGGCATCGGCGGCCTGGGCTGCGAGGAGTGCCTGTGCGGTCTTGCCCAGCCCAGGCTCATCAGCCAGCAGGAAGGTGCGGTGCCCATCCGCGGCGGACGCGATCAGGTGGGCCTGGTGTGGCATGAGCTCCAACTTGCCCGGAGCGCTGAGGGAAGAGGCCTCCGGCAGATCCATGCACGAGGAGGCGCCCCCCATCTCGAAGGAGCGGAACAAGGGGCCCAGCAGCTCCCAGGTGGCGAGTCGCTGGCTCTCGGTCCGGCGATGCCGTCCGGTGTCGAAGTCGGGCTCGAGGAACGGATTCGCGAGCTGGTGCTGGACCACCGACTGGGGAATCACTCGACGCTCCAGCGCCGCCAAGGTCGACTCGTCGACGGTCTCGGCATCCGGCACGGCGACCTCGACACCGGCCTTGTGCAGCATCTCCAGGCGCAGGTCACGGGCACTGGTGGTGATGACGGCGTCCTCGGACAGCAGACCGAAGAGGGAAGGATCTCGGGTCGCGGTCTTGGCCAGGATCGTGGCGATCCCGTCGAGGCGCTTGAGCTCATCAGACTTCTGGGCGTCGGTGAGTTCCACAGACTCCTTGACGTCGCCGCGGTGCTCACGCACCAGCAGCGCCACCACCTGGAAACGGACTCGCTGACCCGGGGGCAGCGGACCACGCTGCACGGCGGACTCGAGTTCGCGAACAGCGCGCGCGAGAACCGGCACGATGCCCTCGTTGTCCTTGTGGCGAGCGTGCGCAGGGGAACGTCGATTGCCTCGTTGGCGTTGGCGCTGGGCCAAGGGGTCCTCCCGGACGCAGGATGTACGACGCGTCGTGGGGCAGGCGAGCCGACTTCGGCGAGGGCTGCACCCCACGAACGTGGACGGTGAAAGCGATGCATCTGCTCGCGAGGGCCTTTTTGGCTGGGCACGACGCGGGACGCTGAAACCACCTTAGCGCCTGTGCTGCCGATCTGGGCAACTGATCGTCCACAGGGCGCGGCCGAGCCCGACGGTGTCCAGCGTTGACTGCCCCGTGAGAACGTGTAGCCATGACGGAGAGTGCGGTGCGGCGTGGCCGCCCCGGCCACGACCAGCGGAGCGTGCTGCGCGTCGCGATCGATCTGTTCAACCAGCAGGGCTATGACGCCACGAGCATGGGTGACCTGGCGCGCGAACTCGGTCTGACCAAGTCAGCGATCTATCACCACGTGCCCAGCAAGGAACACTTGTTGGAGAGCGCCCTGAACGAGGCTCTGGATGCGCTGACTGCCGCGCTCGACGAAGTGAGCGCAGACCAGACGCGCTCGCCCGAGCAGCGCCTTCGCGCGGCGGTGCGGAGCAGCGTCGTCGTGCTCGTCGAACATCTGCCCGCGGTGACCCTGCTCCTGCGGGTCCACGGCAACACCCCCGCCGAGCAGAACGCCTTGGCACGTCGGCGCGAGGTCGACCAGCGTCTGGCCACCATGGTGCGCGAGGCGGCCGAGTGCGGTGCGATCCGCTCCGACATCGATCCCCTGGTGACCAGTCGACTGATCTTCGGCATGGTCAACTCCCTCACCGAATGGGTACGACCCGAGGCAGGGGCACCCGCGAGCGAGGTGGCCGACGCCGTGACGTGGCTGGCGTTCGAAGGCCTGACACGCCGGAGGGACTGACCGTCTCCTCAACCCTCCATTGCCATTGATCAACTCGTGGGGTGTCGCCTATCCTCACCCCGGCACAGACGATTGATCATCACGCGGCAAGTATCGAGTCGTCGTACCGGCCCAGTACGCGATGACCGGCGCCACCGCCACCGCGCGACTGGCCCGCTAACGCACGTCAGGCGTCGTAGTCGACGGTGACCCGGGGGCTGACCGGGAACGACTGGCAGGTCAGCACGAACTGCTGCGCCACCTCGGCCGGCTCCAGGGCGTAGTTGCGCACCATGTCGACCTCGCCGTCGGTGATCTTGGCGCGGCAGGTGCCGCACACCCCTCCCTTGCAGGCGAAAGGCATGTCGCCGCGCGTTGCCTGGGCGGAGTCGAGCACCGTCACGCCGCGCGGCATCGCGGTGGTGGTGGAACGGCCGTCGAGGACCACGGTGACTTCACTCGTGACGCCTTCGACCACACGATCGGCGTGACGCAGCGTCGGGGGCGGCTCGTCGACGAAGAACAACTCGAAGTGGATCTTGTCCGAGGCGACACCCAACTCCTCCAGCACCGTGCGCGCGTCCTGGATCAGGCCGAGCGGACCGCACAGCCACACGTGGTCCAGGCTGTGGAGTGCCACCTTGACCGGGAGCAGGCGGCGGAGACGATCAGCGTCGAGTCGCCCCGAGAAGAGCTCCACATCCCGAGGTTCGCGCGAAAGCACGTGGACCAGGTCGAAGCGCGGTCCGTGCACATTCTTCAGGTCGCTGAGCTCCTCGGCGAACATGACCGACGTCGTCTCCCGGTTGCCGTAGAGCATCGTCACCGAGCTGTCGGGGTTGGCCAGGACGGAGGCGGCGATGGAGAGCATCGGGGTGATGCCTGAGCCCGCCGCGATGCACAGGTGTCGCCCGGCCATGGTGGGGTCTGCCCGGAAACTGCCGCTGGGCTCGGCGACCTCGACCTTCTCCCCCGGTGCCACCTGGTGGATGAGCCAGGAGGAGAACAGGCCGCCAGGGATCTCGCGGACCCCGATGCGTGGGGCTGAACCGGCCGGCGCGCAGATGGAATAGGTGCGGCGGTGCTCCACGCCGTCCACGATCCGACGCAGTGTCAGCGACTCTCCCGGCTCGAAGTCGAAGAGCTCGCGCAGGTCCTCAGGGATGTCGAAGGTGACTGCCGCGGAGTCGTCGGTCAGTCGTTCGACTCCGGCAACGGTCAGTTCATGGAACGCCATCAGATCTCTTTCACGTGGTCGAAGGGCTCCAGACAGGCAGCACACCGGTAGAGCGCCTTGCAGGACGTCGAGCCGAATTCCGAGACAAGCTCGGTGGCAGATGAGTCGCACTGGGGGCATCGGATCATCCGTGCTGTGGGCGACAGGGTCAGCGGTATCGGACCGTCGCTCGACCGGGCCGGGCCTGGCGGCGAGATCCCGGCCGCAGCAAGCGCAGACCGGCCCTCCGGGGTGATCCAGTCAGTGGTCCAGGCGGGCTCGAGACGCACGCGCACGTCAACGTCGTCGAAACCGGCCTGTTGCAGTACGCGGACCAGGTCGTCTCGCATCGTCGCCATCGCTGGACAACCCGAATAGGTCGGCGTGATGTCGACGACCACGTGGCGCGGACCGACGACCTCCACTTCGCGCAGCACACCCAGGTCGTGCAGGGTGAGCATCGGCATCTCAGGGTCGGTGACGCTGCCTGCGACCTCGCGAGCACGCTCCGAGACCCGGCTCATCAGTCTCACCACTGTCCCTGGGGGTGGGCGCGGGCCACCGACTGCATGTCGGCCAGCAGCCGGCTCAACGGCTCACCGTGCATCCCGTCGCGGCCGGTCCGGCCCAGCACGCCAGCTCGTCGGGGGGCGTCAGGACGATCGACTCCCGCAGCCTCGAGCACCAGGTCCAGCGTGGCCTCCGCCGACGGGCGTACGGTCGAGGGATCCACTCCCACGCCGCTCGCAGCCGCGGCAGACTCGCTCGGGTGGGAGTCGAAGAGCTCGGGCCACAACGGCCACAGTGCCTCGAACGCGGCCAGCAGGCGGGCACGCGACTCCTCGGTGCCCTGGGCCAGGGTCACGAACCAACGTGCCGCGTAGTCGCGGTGGTAGGCCAGCTCCTTCACACCCTTGTGGGCGACGGCGGCCAGCACATTGTCCCGACTGCTCCTCAGCTGTTCCCAGATCGCCAAGCGCCAGATCGAGAACAGCAGCACCCTGACCACCGCCTCGCCGAAGTCGCCGTTGTCGAGTTCGGTGAAACGCACGTTGCGGAACTGGTGAGCTTCACGGAAGAACGCCAGCGCGTCCTCGGCAGGCACCGGAGACCCGTCGGGGAGCACGGGAACGATCGACTCGTCCGCCTTGGCGGCGCGGGCCAGCAGCAAGCGCGCCTGACCCAGCAGGTCCAGGGCGATGTTGGACAGCGCGATGTCGTCCTCGAGGTCGGGAGCATGGCTGGTCCACTCCGAGATCCGGTGCGACATGACCAGTGCGTCGTCACCGAGCATCAGGGCGTAGGCAGCGAGAGTCTCGGCGTCGGTGCCCTCGGGGATGGTCGTGTCGACCCCCGCCAGCGGGTCTTCGAAGTCGGTGCCGAAGGCCCAGTGGGAATCATTGACGAGCAGTCCGGCGTAGGCGCTGTCGTGCTCGTCCTCAGCGCTCGTGTGGAGGTCGCCCATCACATGTGGGGGACGTTGTCGGGGATGTCGTAGAAGGTCGGATGGCGATAGACCTTGTCTCCGCTCGGCGCAAACATCGGGTCCTTCTCGTCCGGGCTCGACGCCGTGACGGCATCGGCACGCACCACCCAGATGCTGACACCCTCGTTACGGCGGGTGTAGACGTCGCGGGCGTGCAGCAGCGCCATCTGGTCATCGGCGGCATGCAGCGAACCGACGTGGACGTGGTTGAGGCCGCGCTTGCCGCGCACGAAGACCTCGTACAGGGGCCACTCGGTCTCGATCCTGGCCTCGGACATCAGGCGCCCTTCTGCAGCTGCTGGGTGTTCTGTCGTGCGGCATGGGCCATGGCTGCTTCTCGCACCCAGGCGCCGTCCTCGTGGGCACGACGGCGGTGTGCCATCCGCTGGGCATTGCAGGGGCCGTTGCCCTTGACACCCTCCATGAACTCTTCCCAGTCCGGCTGGCCGAAGTCGTGGTGGCCACGCTCCTCGTTCCACTTCAACTCCGGGTCGGGCAGCGTCACGCCGAGAGCCTCGGCCTGCGGCACGCTCATGTCGACAAACTTCTGGCGCAACTCGTCGTTGGTGTTGCGCTTGATCCCCCACGCCATCGACTGGGCGGTGTTGGGCGAAGCATCGTCGGGCGGGCCGAACATCATCAGGGAGGGCCACCAGAACCGGTTGACCGACTCCTGCACCATCTCGCGCTGGGCATCGGTGCCGCGCATCATCGTCATCAACAGCTCATACCCCTGACGCTGATGGAACGACTCCTCCTTGCAGACCCGGATCATCGCCCGGCCGTAGGGACCGTACGACGTGCGGCACAGCGGCACCTGGTTGCAGATCGCCGCACCGTCGACGAGCCACCCGATGGAACCCACGTCGGCATAGGACAGCGTGGGGTAGTTGAAGATGGAGGAGTACTTCTGCTTGCCGGCCAGCAACAGTTCGGTCAGCTCGAGGCGAGAAACCCCCAAGGTCTCCGCGGCCGAGTAGAGGTACAGGCCATGCCCTGCCTCGTCCTGGACCTTGGCGATGAGGATCGCCTTGCGGCGCAGGCTGGGGGCACGGCTGATCCAGTTGCCCTCTGGCTGCATGCCGATGATCTCGCTGTGGGCATGCTGCGCAATCTGGCGGACCAGGGTCTTGCGATAGCCGGTGGGCATCCAGTCGCGCGGCTCGATCCGGTCGTTGCGCGCAATGGTCTGGTCGAAGTCTGTCTCGAGCTCTGCCTCAAGCTGTGCCTCGAGTGGGCTGTCGATGAGAGTCATCGGTCCTCCGCTGATCGTGGGGTGCTGAACTGCTACAGCCCCGGTCTGGGTCGACCTGATCAGGGCAGCACACATTTACTGACCGATCGGTCTGGTATTAGTGTGGCACCTGTCACCTAGGCACGCAACGACCGAAGGGGATCATCCGTGACCCGTCTGCTCGAGAGCTACGCCGCTGGGCGCTGGCACACCGCATCGACCGA
>JBBSSH010000023.1:0-64163 GCA_038242265.1 Propionibacteriales bacterium | reverse complement strand
CGACAAGATCACCAGATCGATGGAGGCCGCGATCGACGAGACCAACCGTCGGCGCGAGATCCAGGTGGCCTACAACAAGGAGCGCGGTCTCGATCCCCAACCGCTGCGCAAGAAGATCGCCGACATCACCGAGATGCTGGCGCGCGAAGACGAGACGACCCAGGAGTTGCTCAAGACCTGGGCCGACGTCGGCCAGAAGGGTCGCGCCGGCGGGGTCAAGGCCGGCAAGTCGCCGACACCAGCGCTGTCGCGCATCCGCGCCGAGGCGCCCGACACTGCGGGCATTCCCTCCAGCGACCTCGCGGTGCTCATCCAGGAGTTGAGCGACCAGATGAAAACCGCGGCTGCCGAGCTCCACTTCGAGGTCGCCGCGCGGCTGCGTGACGAGATCAACGACCTCAAGAAGGAACTGCGCCAGATGATGGAAGCCACCAAATGATCCGACAGGTCCAGATCACCTTCGACTGCGCCGACCCCGGGTCGTTGGCCGAGTTCTGGGCCGCGGCCCTCGGCTACCGCGTTCAGCCTCCGCCAGCGCCTTTCGACTCGTGGGACGAGGCGCTCGAGGCCTGGGGAGTGCCTCAGTCGCAGCGCAACTCTCGGGCGGCGATCGTCCCGGCCGAAGAAGCGGATGGACCGCGCATCTTCTTTCAACAGGTGCCGGAGTCGAAGGGGGCCAAGAATCGGGTCCACCTGGATGTGCGAGCCGCGCCCGGGCTGGAAGGTGAGGAGCGGATGGCGGAGCTCGAGGCCGAGTGCGAGCGGCTGCTGGCTTTGGGGGCGACGCGCGCTCGCCGGTTCGAGCCTGGGGAAGATCCAGGTGGGACCGGGTTCATCGTGATGGCGGATCCGGAAGGCAACGAATTCTGCCTGGACTGATCAGTTGCCGGACTTGTCGGGCTTCTCGATGGCGACGCGCTCCTTCTTCTCCAACTGTTTCGCGGCCTTGTCGATGAGTTCCTGGCGATTGAAGAGCACTCGTCCGAGATTCAGGCCGGGTCCGATCATCGCGAAGAGTGGCCAAGCGAGCCCGCCAAGCATCGTGGCCGCCCAGATCGTCCAGCATAGGAGCGAGATGGACAAGAGGGCCCAGATCGCTTGGTGCCGTTCCCGCTTGTAAGCCCGCACGGCGGCGTCCGCGAAGGTGGTGCGAGGAGCGCTGGACACCGGGAGGTCGGACACCAGCGGCATCAGGTCTCCCAGCGTGCGGCTCGTCATGGCGGTGTCGGAACGCTCGTCGTACTCGGTGCGGTCCAGTCGCCCTTCGGCATAGGCATCGGCGAGCACCGACTCGATCACTCCTCGGTCGTGGTCCGAGGCGCGCAGAGCCGAGTTGGCAGCGTTGCGGGGGTCGTGGTCGAACTGGTTCCATACCTCGGGGCTTGACACGCAGCCATCGTAGGCGTCAGCACGGCTCGCTGGCAGGTCGGTCATCGCGCCCCGAGCGACGACGTACGGTCAGCCCGACCATGCGAGACACCACGAGGGCAACGTAGAAGACCCCGGCGAGCATCTCGAGCATCAGCAGCGAGCGGGCCTGCAGACTGGCGGGCAGGATGTCGGAGAGTCCGCAACTGGTGAGTGAGGTGAATGACAGGAACAAGAGTTCGAACCAGTTCTGGTGGTCGCCGGCGGGGCCCACGAAGGACCCGGGCCAGAGCACCTGCACCACGGACGCTGCATAGGCGAAGGCCCACGCCACGACGGTGAAGGCGGCCGCCGTGGCGTAGTACTCGTCGCGGGTGACGTCCTCGTCGTGGAACAGGTAGCGCAGCATTGCGTAGGAGACGTAGAGGTAGAACGGGAAGTGCAACAACCCCGAGCTCAGCACGATCCACTCGGTCTGCGGCTGGACCGCCTCAAGGAGCGTGAACACCATCGCTGGCGCGCCAACCACCAGGATCACCCGGCTGACGACGGGAGTGCGGCGTACGGCGTAGACCGCCGACGCGACAGCGACCATGCCGATGACCCCGATCGCCGCCCGCCCCCACGCTGAACCTTCCAGGAACGGCCAGGCCACCACATGGAGCAGTTGGGCTGCGAGCAGATAGGCAGAGGGGTGGGCCACCAGCTGATCGAGGCGTCGGTTCACGAAGAGGCAGTCTAGGGACGCCGCGCGCAGGGCTGGTTCTGGTATAAATAGAACACGTTATAGATCTGCCCCTTGAGGTGTGGACGTCCGGCGGGAAGGATCACCCTCGTGAACGATGTGACGACCGACCTGCTGATCATCGGAGCAGGCCCCACCGGCCTGTACGCCGCCTACTACGCCGGGTTTCGCGGGCTGAGCGTGGCGGTGGTGGACTCGTTGCCCGAACTGGGCGGCCAGATCACGGCCATGTACCCGGAGAAGGCGATTCTCGATGTGGCCGGATTCGTCAACGTCAAGGGGCGAGACCTCGTCGCTGGGCTGGTGGCGCAGGCGGCAACCGCCGATCCGACCTTTCTGCTGGAACGCACTGCCACGACGCTGGAGCACCGAGACGATGACGTGGTGGTCGCCCTCGATGACGGCACCCGGGTGGTGGCACGTGCGGTCCTGATCACGGCGGGCATCGGGAAGTTCAGCCCGCGGCCGCTGCCCGCGGGGGACGGGTGGGTAGGGCGTGGCATGGAATTCTTCGTGCCCACCTTTGCTCCCTACGTCGGCAAGGACGTCGTCATCGTGGGTGGAGGCGACAGTGCCTTCGACTGGGCGCAGAACCTCGAACCCCTGGCCGCCTCGGTGACGCTCGTGCACCGTCGTGACGCGTTCCGGGCCCATGCACGAACCGTGGCGGCAGTCACCGACTCGCGTGTCGAGATCATCACCAAGGCTCAGGTCACTGCGCTGCAGGGCCGAGATCTCCTCGAGGCGGTCGAGATCACCGTGGATGGCGAGGATCCTCGTGTCCGACCAGCGCAGGCCCTCGTGGCCGCACTCGGTTTCATCGCCGACCTCGGACCGATCCAACAGTGGGGGCTGGTCACCTCGAAACGCCACGTGGTGGTGGACTCCGCGATGCGCACCAACCTGCACCGAGTCTTCGCTGCAGGCGACATCAACGACTATCCCGGCAAGGTGCGCCTCATCGCGGTGGGCTTCGGCGAGGCGGCCACCGCAGTCAACAACGCCGCGGTCACCATTGACCCGTCGGCGCACGTGTTCCCCGGCCACTCCAGCGAAGGCTAGAGACGAGAGAAGGATGAGTCCCATGAAGGTCACAGTCGACTTCGACCTCTGCGAGAGCAACGGTCTGTGCGAGGGATTGGCCCCGGATGTCTTCGAGCTCGACGACCAGGACTACCTGCACGTGAAGAAGGCAGACATCGGTGCCGAGGACGCGACAGCCGTACGCCGCGCTGTTGCTGCCTGCCCTCGTGCGGCCATCACTCTGACCGAGGACTGACGTGACAGCGACATCTCTGGACGGCCGCGTCGCGGTGGTCACCGGTGCCGGAGCAGGGCTGGGAAGGGCAGAAGCGCTGGCGCTGGCGGCCCAGGGCGCTCGTGTCGTGGTCAACGATGTCTCGGACGAGGCCGCTCACCTGGTGGCGGAGGAAGTGTCGGCTGCCGGCAGCACGGCAGTCGTGGTCAGCGGTGATGTGGGGGAGCGCAGCACTGCCGACGCCATGACGGCTGCCGCCCTCGACCTCGGCTCGCTCGACATCGTCGTCAACAACGCCGGTATGACCCGGGACCGGATGCTGTTCAATCTCAGCGACGAGGAGTGGGACGACGTGATCCGCGTGCATCTGCGTGGGCATTTCCTGTTGACCCGCAATGCCGCGACGCACTGGCGTGCTGCCTACAAGGAGTCTGCCAAGCAGGTCTACGGACGGATCATCAACACCTCGAGCGAGGCCTTTCTGGTGGGCTCACCCGCTCAGGCCAACTACGCCGCGGCCAAGGCCGGTATCACTGCGCTGACCCTGTCGGCGGCGCGCGGCCTGGGACGGATGGGCGTACGGGCCAATGCCATCTGTCCTCGCGCACGGACCGCCATGACGGCGGAGGTGTTCGGTGAGGACGAGTCCGGTGAGGAAGTCGACCCCTACGCACCCGAACATGTCGCGCCGCTGGTCGCCTACCTTGCCAGTCCGGCGGCCGGGCGGATCACCGGCCAGGTGTTCGTGGTCTACGGCGGCATGGTGGCGGTGCTGGCCGCCCCGGTCGTCGAGCAGAGATTCGACACTGTCGGTTCGCTCTGGACTCCGCAGGATCTGGACACCCAACTCGGTGGCTTCTTTGCGGCCCGAAACCCTGCTGTCGGCTTCGCTGCCGACTCCGTCATGCGCCTGAGCGTGTGACTCATTCCAGCTTCGAGAGGAACTCATCCATGGACCGTCTGACCGGCAAGGTCGCGATCGTCACCGGAGGCTCGCAGGGTCAGGGTGCGGAGATCGCGCGCGCCTTTGTCGCCGAAGGTGCCCTTGTCGAGATCGCCGACGTCAACGAGACCGACGGCCGGGCGCTGGCCGAGGAGTTGGGCGACTCAGCCCATTTCACCTGCCACGACGTCAGCGATCCCGAGTCGTGGACCCGGCTGGTCACCCAGGCGAACGAACGCTTCGGTCCGGTCACTGTGCTGGTCAACAACGCCGGCATCCTCCGCTTCGGTGACGTCGACGTGATGTCCCTGGAGGAAGCGCAACTGGTGTGGAACGTCAACATCGCCGGCTGTTTCCTCGGCATGCAGGCCGTCGTGCCGACCATGAAGGCGCACGGAAGCGGCTCGATCATCAATGCCTCCTCAGTGGAGGGTCTGGCCGGGATGGGATCGGTGGTTGCCTACTGCGGCTCCAAGTGGGCCATCCGCGGGATGACCAAGGCCGCCAGCCACGAACTCGCCCGTCGCAACATCCGGGTGAACTCGGTGCACCCAGGGATGATCGACACCCCGATGACCCGCGTCCATGGCGGCGACGCTGCCATGGAGTACGGCGCGAGCAAGATCCCCATGCGCCGCGTCGGCACGCCTATGGACATCGCCCCGACGTACGTCTTCCTGGCCAGCGACGAGAGCGGCTACATCACCGGGGCTGAGATCGCCGTGGACGGGGGAGTCACCGCCACCCATGCCTTTGGTGGATAGGTGTCATGGATGGCCGTTGCTCTATCCGCACCCACAGTGCATGCTCCACGGGTAGGCTCCACGTCTTTACTCGTCAGGTGAAAGCAGAGGATCTTCCATGGGACTCATTCAGGCCGCAACCGGTGCACTCGGCGGGACCATGGCCGACCAGTGGAAGGACTTCTTCACGGTGCCCAACGGCCTCGCGCCGACGGCTGCGCTGTTCGCTGCAGAGGCACGTGGCACCAACTCCGGGCGCGGATCCAACACCAAGGGCTCGGACGGCGTCATCACCAACGGCAGCAAGATCATCGTCCCCGAGGGCTATGGCCTGGTCCTGATGCAGGACGGGGCGATCACCGGCTTCGCCGCGGAGGCGGGTGCGTACGAATGGAAATCGGAGGCCCAGGACTCGCAATCGATCTTCGCCGGCAACGGCATCGTGAGTCCGCTGGTCGCCACCTCGTGGGAGCGCTTCAAGTTCGGCGGTCAGCCCGGCACCCAGCAGCGCGCCTACTTCGTGACCCTGAAGGAGTTGCCGAACAACCGCTTCGGCACCCAGTCCGAAATCTACTGGGACGACGCCTACATGAACGCCCAGGTGGGCGCAGTCACTCGTGGCACCTACACCCTCAGCATCGTTGACCCGATTCTCTTCATCAAGGCTTTCGTGCCTGCGGCGTACCTCGAACCGGGGCGAGTCTTCGACTTCACCGATGTCGACAACGACGCAGCTTCCCAGCTCTTCAACGAAGTGGTCGGTTCGCTGGCACCGGCCTTCTCGATGTACACCAACGACCCGGCCAAGGGCAACCGGATCACCAAGATCCAGCAGGACTCGGTGGGCTTCGCCCAGAGTCTGTCGGCCGCGGTCGAGAACAACTACAAGTGGAGTTCGGGACGTGGACTCGCCATCGTCTCGACGGCGATCATCGCGATCGAGTACGACGAGAGCACCCGCGAAATTCTACGCAATGTGCAACGTGCGGACGCCCTCTCCGGAGCGCGTGGCAACTCCAACCTGCAGGCGTCTGTTGCCTCCGGCTTCGAAGCAGCCGGTGAGAACACCGGTGCCGGCGGGATGATGGGCATGGGGATCGCCGCAGGATCGATCGGGATCGGTGGTCTGCAGCAGCCCGTGCCCGGGGTGGGGGCACAGTCAGCCGCGGCTCAGCCTGCGGCTCCGGCAGCCGCAGCGGCGCCCCCGGCTCCGGCCGCAGACGACCCGATGGAGACGCTGGTCAAGGCCAAGAAAATGCTCGACGCCGGCCTGATCACCCAACAGGACTACGACGCAGCGAAGGCAAAAGCCCTGGGCCTCTGAGCCCAAGGACAATCGATGAGTGACTTGCCTGCCGGACCAGAGGGCGCCTCGCCCGCTGATGGCCCTGACCTGGATCCAGCGGATCCCACACCTCCCAGCGACCCGATGATCAACACGGGCAACGAACGCCTGGAGGATGGGATCAATCGCTGTCCGAAATGCGGATCGACCGAGATTCAGTTGCGGGTGTCGACGGGCCTGTTGATCTGCCTGTTCTGCCGTCACGAGTGGGCAGAGACCGAGATCGAGTCCCTGGTGTCGGAGGAGGGCGATCTGCGCGATCTCACCGGCACCACGGTGGCCTCAGGTGCGTCCGACATCGATGCGGACGCGGGCATGTTGACCATGAAATGTGGCGGTTGTGGCGCGGAAGTGGTGGTCAACACCGCCGAGGCGACGTCGTCGCGTTGCCACTGGTGTCGACACGTTCTCACCGTCAATGAGCAGATGCCCAACGGCTCGGTTCCCGACGCCGTGCTGCCATTCAGCGTCACCAAGGACCAGGCAGTCGAGCACGTCCGGGCCTTCGTGCAGAAACGGAAACTGTTTGCCAACCGGCGTTTCCTGGCGGATTTCACTCCGGAGAACGTGGTCGGCGCCTATCTCCCCTACATGGTCGTCGACGGCAACGTCAGTGCCGACGTGGAGGGTCGCGGCGAGGTGCAGACCCGCCGATACTCCCGTGGCAGCGGCGATGACGAGGAAACGGTCTACGACGCGGACATCTACCGCGTTGATCGCCATGTCGACTTCACTGTCGATGACTTGACCCTGGAATCCTCGACCGAACGCGCCGACATGAGAGCGTTCGTCAACACCAACAATGTGATCAACACGATCCTGCCGTTCGACACCAAGAGCGCGGTGCAGTGGAACGCCAACTACCTGGTCGGATACACCTCCGAGCGCCGGGACCAGGACATATCGGCGATGCTGCCCGCACTCGAGCACCAGTTGCTCTCCATCGCGAGGTCGCAGGTGCACGGATCGCTCAAGCAGTACGACCGTGGCGTGCGGTGGGAGGCCGAGGGACTCTCTGTCCATGGCACGCGCTGGGTGTCGATGTACCTCCCCGTGTGGCTCTACTCCTACTACGAGGAGAAAAGAGGGCAACCGATGGTGCACTACATCGCAGTGAACGGACGGACCGGTGAAACCATGGGCAGCGTTGCTGTCTCCCACGGACGCATCGCCGTCGCGGCAGTGACTGCGGGCACCTTCCTCGAAGCCATCGCCATCTTCATCGTGGCGTTCTCATGACCGCGCTCGTGCTGGCGGGGGCGTACGCCATCGTCCAGGCAGCATCCGAGTCTGGCGACGCGCCGTGGTTCGTGCTGCTGCTCGGGCCAGCGGGGGCTGGTGGTGTCTATTGGGGACTGTTCCAGTACTACCGCAACACCGACAAGTCCCACGACTTCGAGAACGAAACCATCATCGAGTCCCAGCCCGTCACCGGCCATGACCAAAAGGTGGATCGCGTGACCGGCACGACACGGACCCAGATCAAGGGTGACAATTCATCCGATCATCGGAGCAGGGTCAAGCGCCTAAAGTGAACGTATGACGGCCGATCACGAGTCCGGGGCCGAAACCTTCGGACGCCGACTCGAGCGATGGACCGACGACTCTGCGAAGTTGCAGGGCAAGTCGGAGTTGGTGCACGGGTCGACCGAGGATGCGACAGTGCGTCGCTACCAGGGATCGAGGACCGGCAGGATCGACCTGCCAGAACCCTCGATCTCCCCGCGCCAGTACGAAGCCTCGGGCCAGCGCCGCCGAGATCTCAGCAGGCGGCTGGTGGTGACATTGGTGCTGGTCGTGCCGCTCCTTGCGGTCCTCGGGGTGGTGGTGGGACCCATGGCTGCCCAAGCGGCCGTGTGGATGATGCTGGTGCCGGTGGCCGGATTGTTGTTCCACGACAGCAGGGCGATCCGCCGCATCGATCACCAGCGTCATCTGGCCCTTGAGGGGGGTCTGGCGGACGCCTGGGCCGCGTGGGTATCAGCGCGCGCCCAGTTGGAGCTGGTGGACAACGCCTCGCAGGCCCGTGCCGCCATGGCTGCCAACGATCTCCGGATGCAGGCCCTCGTTCTCGCCCTGGGTCGAGCCGAGGCCCGACCAGATCATCGGGACACCGACGAACACGTGGCGTCGCGGGAGTGGGTCTATCGGAGCGCAGCCAAGGCGGTGGCCCTGGCAGCCGCAGAGCGGGAGCTGGAGGTCACCAACCAGCGCCAGATGGACGTCGGCGACCTCCGGGTCGCTCCGGAGGGCGACCTGGAGGCCCTCGACCACGCGCTCGACGCCGCCCGCGCAATCACTCTCAGCATCGATGACCCGTCGGAGTGAATCCAACTCCGGGGAGTGTTTGTTCGACCCAGCAGGAAGGTGGTCGTGCGCTCGATGCGGCCATCCCACGGAGCGCCTGACAGGCCGTTGGCCGCCCTCAGCGCAGGATCATCCGTACGGCGCGGTCCATGTGTCGGGCGGTTTCTTCGTCGCTGCTGCGGCCGGTGACCCAGGCGACAAGGGCGGAGAGCCAGACGTCACCGATGACACGGGCCACGGTCATGTCGTCGTCGGTGACGTCTCGCTGGTCGGGATACATGGCGTGGGTGAGCATCTTGGTCAACGCGATGCCGACCTTTTCGATCTCGACCTGGGCGGAGCTGTCGGCGAACATGAACGCGCGCGTCAGCGCTTCGGTCAGGTGTCGGTCGCCGAGCCCGCGTGAGGTGCGACGCAGGACGTGGACCACGCGGTCGGCGGGGGTGCCGCCCGGGATCGTCCGGCTGGCCCAGGCGACCTGGGCGCGGTCGAACTCGCGTCCCAGCGCGCTGACGAGCAGGTGGATCTTGGAGGGGAAGTAGCGGTAGAGCGTACCGAGAGCAACGTCGGCACGTTCGGCGACGGCGCGCATCTGCACCGCATCGAACCCGCCCTCAGTCGCCAACGCAATGGTGGCGTCGAGAATTCGCTGCCGCCGCTCGCGCTGTGCGCTCGAGCCGACCGGGTCGGTCGTTGTCCCCTCGAGGGACGACCGCGGGTCGATGGGGGCCGATTCGTCGAGGGAGGTGGAGGCGCCCACGAGATCTCACTTCCTGTCCGGGACCGGGATGTGATCCACGGAACTGTGCTCGCCCGGAACACCAGGGGGTGCGCCGTGCGTTGGTCAACTTCAGTACCGTACCAACGAGTGAGACATAATAGGAACACGTTTCACTTCTGTCGAAAGGGCGCCGTTCGTGCGTATTGCCATGCTCTCCTACCGCAGCAAGCCGCATTGTGGCGGTCAGGGGATCTACATTCGCCACCTCACTCGTGAGTTGGTGCGCCTGGGCCATGAGGTCGAGGTCTTCTCCGGCCAGCCGTACCCCGACCTGGACGAGGGTGTCCGGCTGACCAAGGTGCCGAGCCTCGACCTCTACCGTGAGCCGGACCCCTTCCGCGTGCCCACACTGCGCGAGTTCCGCGATTCCATCGACGTCGAGGAATTCCTCACGATGTGCACGGCCGGATTCCCTGAACCCAAGACGTTCAGTCTGCGCATCGCGCGATTGATGAAGGACCGCGCCGCCGACTTCGACATCGCCCACGACAATCAGGTGCTGGGCACCGGAATCATGGAGTTGGAGAACTACGGACTTCCGGTGATCGCCACGATCCACCATCCGATCACCATGGATCGCAAGATCGACATGGAGACGGCGCCGCACTGGCGCAAGCGGTTGACCCTGCGCCGGTGGTACGGCTTCCTGCGGATGCAGACCAAGGTCGCCAGGCGCCTACGCAAGGTGCTGGTTCCCTCGGAGTCCTCCCGTCGCGACATCGCCCGGGACTTCGGTGTCGATCCGGCCCGGATGGAGACCATCCTGCTCGGCGTCGACGAAGTCTTCGTACCGCCGAGCGTGCCGCGGGTACCCGGTCGCATCTTGGCGATGGCCAGTGCAGATGCGCCCATGAAGGGCATCGCCACGTTGTTGGAGGCATTCGCCAAACTGAGCGTCGAGCGCGAGTTGTCCCTCGTGCTGGTGACCCGCCCCGAACCGGGTGGTCGCACCGAGCAACTCATCGATCGGCTCGGGATCATCGACAAGGTGAGTTTCGTCAGTGGCGTGAGTGACGAAGAACTTGTTGCAGTGATGGGGTCGGCGGAGTTGGCCTGCGTGCCGTCGCTCTACGAGGGCTTTTCGCTACCCACGGCGGAACTGATGGCGTGCGAGACCCCTCTGGTCGTTTCCCGCGCCGGGGCGATCCCCGAGGTCGTCGGTGCCGACGGAGTGTGTGCCGACCTGGTGACGCCGGGGGACGTGGGCGAACTCGTGACTGCGCTGGCAGCGTTGCTGGAGGACCCCGAGCGCCGTGCAGCCATGGGCCGGGCCGGCCGGGCTCGCGTCCAGGAACTGTTCAGCTGGCGTGCGGTGGCTGAGGCCACTGCCGCCGCCTACGAAGAGACCATCGCCGACTTCCGGCGTGAGCAGGAGGAGAACCACCGTGCTGACCGTTGATTTCGACCGACTCGGGCTGCGTCCGGGCGAGCGCGTCCTCGACATGGGGTGTGGCGCAGGTCGGCACGCCTTCGAGATGTACAAGCGGGGTGCGGACGTCATCGCGTTCGACCAGGACCCCGACGAGCTCTCCACCGTGCGTGAATGGTTCGCCGCCATGCGGGAAGCGGGAGAGGTGCCCGAGGGTGCCGAGGCCGACGTCAAGGAGGGCGACGCGCTCGCCCTGCCCTTCGCCGATGGTGAGTTCGACCGGATCGTCGCCGCCGAGGTGCTCGAGCACGTGCCTGCCGACATCCAGGCGATCCGAGAACTGGTCCGCGTACTGCGGCCCGGCGGCACGCTCGCGGTCAGTGTGCCGCGCTGGTTCCCCGAGATCGTCAACTGGAAACTCTCCGCGGACTACCACAACGTCGAGGGTGGCCACATCCGGATCTACACCCAGGAGGAACTGGTCGACAAGGTGACCAAGTCCGGCATGGAGTTCGTGGGCAAGGACTACGCCCACGGCTTGCACTCGCCCTACTGGTGGATCAAGTGCGCGGTCGGAGTGACCAACGACGAGCACCCGCTGGCCAAGGCCTATCACAAGCTCCTGGTGTGGGAGATCATGAAGAACCCCAAGGCGCTGCAGGTGGCGGGGAAGGTGTTGGACCCGCTCATCGGCAAGAGCATGGTCCTCTACTTCATCAAGCCGGAAGCCGCATGACGGCAGCCTCATCGGTCGACAAGATCCTGACGCGCGTCCAGGTCGAGCAGACGGCTGCCTCGATCGCGGCGATGCAGGAGACGTCGGGTGCCATCCCGTGGACGGTGGGGGAGCACACCGACGTCTGGAACCACATCGAGTCGGCCATGGCTCTCATGGTGGGCGACCAGCGCGAGGCTGCCGAGCGCGCGTACGAATGGATCCGCACCACCCAGCGCGACGACGGCTCCTGGCCGCTGAAGATCGTTGGCGGTGAGGTCGAGGACCATTCCGGCGAAACCAACATGTCCGCCTACGTCGCGGTCGGCGTGTGGCACCACTGGTTGATCACGCGCGACGACGGGTTCGTGGCCCACATGTGGCCCACCGTGCGACGGGCGCTGGACTTCGTGGTGTCCATGCAACTTCCGTGGGGCGGCATCGCCTGGTCCCAGGAGTGGGACGACGGAGCGCCGGCGAAGGTCAACCGTGATGCCCTCCTGGCCGGCTCGTCCAGCATCTATCAGAGCCTCCGGGCCGGAACGGCACTGGCGGACCTGCTCGGCGAACCACAGATCGACTGGGAACTGACGGGCGGACGTCTCGGGCATGCCCTGCGCGAGCATCGTGACCTGTTCCTCGACAAGTCCGAGTTCTCGATGGACTGGTACTACCCCATCCTGGGCGGGGCCGTGCGGGGCGAGGCCGCCCACGTCATGCTGGCCGCCAAGTGGGACCTCTTCGTGCAGCCCGACCTGGGCATCCGCTGCGTCGCCACCGACCCATGGGTCACCGGTGCCGAGACCTGCGAACTGGTGATGGCACTCGACGCCATCGGGGATCGGGCGCGGGCGCTCCAACTCCTGGCAGACATGCAGCACCTGCGTACCGAGGATGGGAAGTACTGGACCGGCTACGTCTGGCCCGACCAGGTCAACTGGCCGGTCGAACACACGACCTACACCGCTGCCGCAGTCATCCTGGCGGTCGACCAGTTGACGCACCACACGGGCGGTTCCGACATCATGTTGGGCACGACCTTGGCCCCCGATTTCGCGGAGGTCGGCCTGGAGTGCGGCTGCCGTTCAGTCGAGCGGGTCCCCGGCGTCGCCAGAGGTACGGCGTAGCACCCGCATCGATCCCAGCGCCTCCACCTCGGTGAAGGCGCCGCTGGCCACTGCCGGCAGATAGATGTCCTCATAGGGTGGACGGCCACCGTCTGCGGGGTCGGGGAAGACATCGTGGATGACCAGCACTCCGTCGGCCATCACCCAGTGCGCCCACCCGCGGAAGTCGGTGCGGGCCGGTTCGACTCCATGTCCTCCGTCGATGAAGAGCAGCGACAGCGGCGTGCGCCACCACCGGCTCACTGTCGCGGACTGGCCCACCACGGCGACAACCTCATCCTCCAACGCGGCCGCGGCCATCGTGCGGCGGAACGCCGGCAAGGTGTCCATGGAGCCGAGATCGGCATCGACCAGACTGGTGTCGTGGTGCTCCCATCCCGCCTGGTTCTCCTCCGAGCCACGGTGGTGGTCGACGGTGAACACCGTCCCACCCACCTCGCGTGCGGCACCGCCCAGCCAGACCGCCGACTTGCCGCAGTAGGTGCCGATCTCCAGCGCCGGTCCCGACGGCAGGCGCTCGCGCGCCCATCGATGGAGCAGGGCTCCTTCGTCCGGCGGCATGAAGCCCTTGGCTGCCAGGGCGTGCGGCAGCAGATCGTCGGGCAACTGGTCTGTAAGGGGCACGATCGAGCACACTAGTATGTGGAACACGTTCTAGTTCTGGAGGCGGCCACGTGTCGATCGGTATCACCGAAGAGCACCGTGAACTGGGTGCGAGCCTGCGCGAATGGGCGACGAACTCAAGGGGTCGGACCACAGCACGTGACTTCGAGGGTACGGCCGATCCGCACGATTTCTTCGCGCGCTGCTGGAGCGCCCAGCGGGAGTTCGGTGTCTCGACGATCGCTCTCGACGACTCGGCAGGTGGGGGAGGCGGAACTCTGGTCGACGTCGCAGTCGCTCTGGAGGCGTGCGCCCACGCCCTCGTCCCGGGCCCCCTGTGGGCAGCATCGGTGGCTGTCGCGGCGCTGCGCGGGGACGGCGCCTCCGCAGCACTCCTCGAGGAGGGAGCGGCAGTGGCCGTGGCGCCCGATGTGTCGCTCCTGCTGGGTGAGCGACTCACCGGAGAACTCTCGATGGTGTGGGATGCGGCCGGCGCCTCCCACGTGCTCGCGGGGGCAATGGTCGCTGACGTTGAACGGTGGTTCCTCCTGCCGGTGGACACGATCTCGCTCACGCCCTGCGTCGGGCTCGACCTGACGCGACGGGCCGGCACTGCGCGAGTGGACGTGGCACTCGACGAAGTCGTCGAAGTGTCGGGCCCCACCTCCACCCTCGTACAGCGACTCGCGCTGACGCTCGCCGCTGCGGAAGCCTCGGGGATCGCCCGCTGGTGTCTGGAGACCGCGGTGGCACATGCTTCGGTCCGGGAGCAGTTCGGCCGCCCGATCGGCAGCTTCCAGGCCGTCAAGCACCTGTGTGCGGAGATGCTGGAGGCAGCCGAGTCCATCACCGCTGTGGCCTGGGACAGTGCCGTGGCCTGCGATTCGGCAGACGAGGAGCAGGCCGACTTCGCTGCTGCGGTCGCAGGGACGGTGGCGCTGGACGGAGCGGTGCGGGTCGCGCAGTCATGTATCCAGGTGCTGGGCGGCATCGGTTTCACCTTCGAACACGACGCCCACCTCTACCTCCGTCGTGCCGTTGCGCTGCGGAGCCTGCTGGGCAGCGGTGACCTCCAC
Organism: Propionibacteriales bacterium; assembly: GCA_038242265.1. Classification (GTDB taxonomy): domain Bacteria; phylum Actinomycetota; class Actinomycetes; order Propionibacteriales; family Nocardioidaceae; genus Nocardioides. The sequence continues at coordinate 49,783 of JBBSSH010000023.1, read as the reverse complement.
GCCCGCCAGGTGGCAGACACCGCCAGGCAGGGAGTGCGGCGCTCCATGACGATCGACCTCGGAGGCCGCGACGTCGCCGTTCGCTCGCAGGTGCGTGGTCTGGTCGCCGAAGTGGCTGCGGGGCCGGACGATGCGCGCCGCCGTACGGTCCTGGCTGAATGCGGTCTGCTGGCGCCGCACTGGCCCGAGCCCTACGGTCTGGGGGCTGACGCAGTCACCCAACTGGTGGTGGACCAGGAGTTGGCTGAGGCGGGTCTGGCCCGCCCCGACCTGAAGATTGGCGCCTGGGCAGTGCCGACGATCCTGGCCCACGGTTCGGCGGCCCAACAAGTTCGGTTCGTGCGGCCCACCCTGGTCGGCGAGATGACCTGGTGCCAGCTCTTCTCCGAGCCCGGCGCCGGATCGGACCTGGCCTCCCTGCGGACGCGCGCTGTGCGCCACGGGAATGGATGGCGCCTGACCGGTCAGAAGGTCTGGACCTCGCTGGCGCAGGAAGCGGACTGGGGCATCTGCCTGGCCCGCACCGACCCCGACGTGGCCCAGCATCGCGGCATCACCTACTTCCTCCTCGACATGTCAAGCCCGGGCATCGAGATCCGCCCCCTTCGTGAGATGACTGGCGATGCCCTCTTCAACGAAGTCTTCCTCGACGACGTCTTCGTTCCCGACGAGTGTGTGGTCGGGCAGCCGGGCGAGGGGTGGCAGCTGACGCGGACCACGCTCGCCAACGAGCGCGTCGCCATGGCGACCACCCGGCTCGAGGTGAGCACCGAAGGCGCGCTCGCCGAGCTCGGGCCGGATGCGAGCGAGTACGACCGGGTACGGGTGGGCCATGCTGTCGCGCTCTCCACGATCTGTGCTCTCCTCGGGCTCCGCGCCACGCTCAAGGCGCTGGCCGGTTCCGGTCCCGGCGCGGAGTCCTCGGTCGCCAAGTTGCTCGGCGTACGCAGTCGCCAGAACGCCTCCGAACTGCTGGTGGATCTGATGGGACCACGCGTCCTGCTCGGCGGTGCAGACGTCGACGCTGCCGTGCACGAGATGCTGCTCACCCGCTGCCTCTCGATCGCGGGCGGCACTACTCAGATCCTGCGCAACGTGGTTGCCGAGCGCATCCTGGGTCTGCCCCGATAGGACAGCGTCGGGCGGGCTCAGTCAGGTGGTGAGGTGTCGAGGCCGCTGTCGGCCTCGAGTCCGTGGCGCCAGGTGTTCCAGTGCCAGTTGAGGTAGCGGTCGACCGCGTGCACCGCGTGCGAGCTGCGGATCGAGTGGAAGATCTCGAAGGCATGTTGTGCGCCGGGAAGTTCCGCATAGACCACCGACTTCTGCGACGTACGCCGCAGTTCGGCCACGAAGAGCCGGGCCTGCTCGGCGGAGACCATGGTGTCCAATTCGCCGTGCAGGACAAAAAAGTCCGGCGCATCACGAGTGACGCGCAGAAGCGGTGATGCGGCCTCGTAGTCCTCGGGCGACTCGGCCCATGACGCTGCCATCACGCGGGGACCCAGAAAAGCATCGCGCATCCGGGTCGCGTTCGCCAGCCCCGACGACCCGGCCAGGTCGTAGACGCCGTAGAAGGGCACGGCCACCTGCACGCTCGTGTCGGCGTCCTCGAAGCCCGGCTGGAAGGCGTGGGCGCCTGGTGTGAGCGCAGCCAGCGCGGCCAGGTGGCCTCCGGCAGACCCGCCGGTGATCGCGAGATAGTCAGGATCGCCGCCGTAGTCGGCGATGTGTTCCTTGACCCAGGCAATCGCACGCTTCACGTCAACGATCTGGGCAGGCCACCGGTCCCTCGGCGCCAGGCGGTAGTTGATCGCGACGCAGACCCAGCCCTTCGCAGCCAACTGATTCATCAGCGGTCGAGCCTGCTCGGTCTTCTCGCCGATGACCCACGCTCCGCCATGGACCTGCAGCAGCACGGGCGCATCGTGGATCGCGTCATCATGCGCGGGCAGATAGATGTCGAGGTTTCCACGTTTGCCGGCGTCGGTGTAGGCGATGTCGCGGATGACCCGGACGCCCGCATCGTCGAAGTCGAACGGGTTGGCGAGCCGCCTCCAGGGGGTGGCCAGATCAGCCGGGGTGGGTGGCGCATCGAGTTGCTCGACGTAGTCAACGCCCAGCCCTTCGACGAGGGCGTCCTCGAGCACACCGCGTGCCTGCTGGCTCTGCCGGATCAGCTGGGCCATGCCCAGTGCGCTCGTGGCTGCGAGCGCAAGACCTGCCTTGGCCGCCAGCCCTCGGCGCCGACCCTTGGTGAGGTGCGTAGCCGCGTCGAAGGCGGTGAGGACCAGCATCTGTGGCGCGTTCTCGCCGAACATCCATCCGGCGAAGAAGGCAGGGATCCCCGCACGTTGTCCCTGGGGTGGCCGTAGCGCGTTGGCGGTGAGGGCGGCAAGGACGCTCTGGCGGATCAAGAAGCTCACCCGGCAAATCTACTGGGGCGCTGGGGAACTGGAACGCGTTTCACTCGTTGAACAAGGCATGGACTCCGTGGACCGGCTCTCGGGGCTCGATGCGAGTTTCCTCTACCTCGAGACCCCCGCCCAGTTGATGCATGTGTGCGGCCTGCTGATCCTTGATCCCGCCACGATGACCGGGGGCTACGACTTCACCGCGATGCGCGCTGCCATCGGTCGTCGAGTCGCAGCGCTGCCGGAGTTCACCCGCAAGATCCGTCAGGTGCCGCTCGACCTGGACCATCCGGTGTGGGTGCATGACCAACACTTCGACATCGAGAAGCACGTGCACCGGCTCGCCCTACCCGCCCCGGGTGGATACGACGAACTGGTGCAGCTCGCCGGTCAACTGGCCGGACGACGGCTGGACCGGTCGATGCCTCTGTGGCAGATGTCGGTGATCGAGGGTTACGGCGATCGGGTCGTCGTCTTCATGACGATGCACCATGCGACCGTCGACGGGGTGTCGGGCGCCAACCTCATCTCCCACCTGTGCAGTCTGGAGCCGGACGCTGCACCGCTGGGTCGGACCGACCAGAGGGCCTTCGGCGAGGGCCCCAGCGACGCAGGCCTGCTGGCGCGGGCGGCGCTTTCCTACGTGGCGCGTCCGGTCCTGGCCGCGCGACTGCTCAAACCGTCCTACAGCCTGGTGGCGCGTTCCATCAGCCGAGCCAGGAGAGGGATCGCGATGGCGGCGCCCTTCACGGCACCGCGGACCTCCTTCAACGGCACCATCACCGGACGCCGCGCGATCGGATTTGCCGAGATGTCGCTGGAGGAGATCAAGGCTGTCAAGACTGCCACCGGAACCACCGTCAACGACGTGGTCCTGACGGTGGCCGGGGGTGCTCTCCGCTCCTACCTCGAGGACCGGGGGGAACTGCCGGCGACCTCGTTGCTTGCGACGGTGCCGGTCTCGGTGCGTCAAGCATCGGTGCGTTCCGAGGGGTCGAACAAGGTCTCTGCACTGTTCACCCGGCTCGGCACCGATGTGGCTGATCCGCTGGACCGTCTCACTGCACTCGCGGTCTCCAACCGCAACGCCAAGGAGCACCAGCGGGCCGTGCCCGCAGATGCGCTGCAGGACTGGGCAGAGTTCGCCGCACCGCGCACCTTCGGTCTCGCGGTCCGCGCCTACGCAGGGTTGCGCCTGGCCGAACATCACCCGGTTGTCCACAACCTGGTCATCTCCAACGTCCCCGGGCCGCCGGTTCCCCTCTACTTCATGGGCGCGCGGTTGGAGGCGCTCATCGCGTTGGGGCCGGTGTTCCACGGCGCGGGGCTCAACATCACGGTGGTGTCCCACGAGGGCAAGATGCACATCGGGGTGATTGCGTGTCGTGAATCCTTGCCCGACGTGACCTCATTGGCGCGGCGGTTCCCCGAAGCGCTGGCCGAACTCAGGGCCGCAGTTGGTCTGTGACCCGGGCCCGCACGGTGTTGACAGCCTCGAGGAAGGCTGGGACGAAGATGTCGGCCTGTAGGACACAGGCAGCATGACCTGCGTCGATGTCATGGGTCGTGGCGCCGGGGATCGACCGCGCCAGTGCCACCTGGTCGCGCGGCGGCAGCACCTTGTCGCGATGGGTGATCACCACGGCTGTCGGAAGGTCGATGTCGCGCAGCCAAGGACGGGAGTGATGTCGCCCCAGGGCGGCAAGGGCGCGAGCCACCGCCCATGGGCTGGTACTGCGGAACTCCCGCAGCGCCCAGTCGTGCAGGTCTGCTCGGGGGAGATCGTCGGTGGCATGCCGTGCTGCGTGCTGGACGGTTCGTGTCCGTGAGCGCTCGCGGGCAGCGCCCATCGCCAGTTCCATCGACTGGTGGAAGAGGAGTTCCTTCGTGCCATGACGGAAGTGCCCGATCGTGGCAGCAAGAACGAGTCCAGAGACGGTGTCGGGGTGCTGGCGCCACATGCGTTGGGCAATGATCGAGCCCATCGAATATCCGGCGATGATGGGGCGGTCGAGGCCAAGGACGTCGATCAGGCTGGCCACGTCGTCGGCGCAGTCGGCCAGGGAGAATTCCTCGGACTGGATGCCGCGGCCGTGCCAGCGGAGGTCGAGAGTGACGACCCGATAGCGGCGCGAGAGTGGCTCGATCACCGGGAACCACGTCAGCAGCCCGGTGCAGCCCACTGCGTGCAGGAGCACGATGCTGGGCGCGTCCGGCTCCGGTCCCGGGGTGTCGGTCACATAGGTGGTGCCGCGACCGGGCAGCTCCACCATCCGGCCGGAAGGGATGACCGCGTCCGGCAGCGGCACACGGTTGCGCAGGATCTGGCGAGGGAGCTGGCGTGTGGTTCGGAGGGGGAAGAGCTCACTCGCCTTCGGCAGGGCCATGTCCCTAGACTAGAACACGTTATAGTTCAACGGTGGAATCCTTTGCCGCGGAAGGCAGGAACGGAGTCTCAGTGGATGTCGACGGCTTTCGCCCATTCGCCTCCGAGGAGGTCGCTGCTGTCGCCGAGGTGGCCGGTGCGACCCTGGATCGCGGTGGCGACTGGGCGGCGCTGGCCGAATCGGGTCTGACTGCCCTGGGCATCCCTGCCGAGCACGGAGGCGACGGCCTCGGACTGCGCGAGGTCGCGGTCGTCCTGCGCGAGGTGGGCCGACGCGCGGTCCAGTTGCCGGTGTGGGAGACATTGTTCGTCGCGGTGCCCACGCTCCTGAGTGCCGCCAGCAATGCTCAGCAGGCACGCCTGTTGCCCGGCGTCGCGGTGGGCAAGGGCGTGCTTGTTCCGGCGATGGCCGAGGTGGGTGCCGGACTGACCTCGAATCCGACGACCCGCGTCCACAACGGTCATGTCACGGGTCGCAAGACTCACGTGCAGTACGCGGATCGCGCCACTGCACTGCTCGTTTCTGCCATGTCTGACGACGGCCCGGTCGTCGCGCTCGTCGATCCGACAGGGCCCGGGGTCACTCTGCACGAGGCCGCCAGTTCACGAGCACTGCTCGACGGCGTCGTGAGTTTCACCGTCGTCTTCGACGACGCTCCCGCCGATCTGCTTCCGGGTGCCGATGCTGCCCGAACCTTGCTCGATCACGCCCGGGCCGGGATCGTGGTGCTCGGCGCGGCCCTGGTGACAGGGGCCCGCGATCTCACTGCTGAGCACGTCAAGCATCGCCAGCAGTTCGGTCGTGCGTTGGCCGAGTTCCAGGCCGTGTCGGTCCAGGTGGCGGACGTCTATGTGACCTCACGACTGCTCGACCTGGCTGCGGAGAACGTGGTCTGGCGCCTGAGCGAGGGCCTGGATGCGGCAGACGATCTGGCGGTGGCTACGCACTGGCTGTGTGCGGAAGGCCCGCCCGCTCTCCATATCTGCCACCACCTGCACGGCGGCATGGGTGTGGATGAGACGTATCCGTTGCACCACTTCTTCTCGTGGTTGACCGACCTCGACCATCTGCTCGGTGGTCCTGCCGCGACGCTCCCGATGATCGTGCCGGAGGCAGCAACCACCAAGAATCTCGAACTCACCGCAGCGCAGCGCGAGCTCAAGCTCACGCTGCGCCATTACTTCAGCGATGTGGTGGGTGAGTCCGGTCGCCGCGAAATGATGCGGGATCGACACGGTGCGGCCTACGAGAAGCAGATCCGCCAACTCGGTGAGGACGGCTGGATGGGGGTCGGGTGGCCCACCGAGTACGGCGGCAAGGGGCTGGGTGAGCTGGAGCAGACCATTTTTGCCAACGAAGCCCAGCGCGCCGATGTGCACCTGCCGGCAGTGACCCTGCAGACCGTGGGGCCGACGCTGCAGAAGTACGGCACCCAGAAGCAGAAGGACCTGTTCCTGCAACGAATCCTGGCCGGGGACGTGCACTTTGCCATCGGCTACAGCGAGCCCGACGCCGGCACGGACCTCGCCTCGCTCCGCACCAGCGCACGACTGGTCGACGACGGCGAGGACGAACCCTTCTACCTCGTCAACGGCCAGAAGCTCTGGACGACAGGTGGACACCAGGCCGACTATGTCTGGCTCGCTGTCCGCACCGATCCCGAGGCGCCCAAACACCGTGGCATCTCGATCCTGATCGTCGACACCACCGATCCCGGATACTCGTGGACGCCGATCATCACCGCGGACGGTGCCCACCACACCAACGCCACCTATTTCAGCGATGTCCGGGTGCCGGTCGACATGCTGGTGGGGGAGGAGAACAAGGGGTGGGGGCTGATCACCACCCAGCTCAACCATGAGCGGGTGATGCTCGGGCCGGCCGGGCGACTGGAGGGGATCCGCGATCGTACGTCGGCATGGGCAGCGACCGCCGGTGTCCTCGATGCACCAGACGTACGGGCCGCTCTCGGCGAGATCACTGCCAGCTTCCGCATGAACGAACTGCTCAACTGGGCAGTGGCACGAGCCGCGTCGGACGGCAACCTGGACGTCGCCGAGGCATCGGCCTCCAAGATCTTCGCCTCCGAGAGCGTGCAGACGCTGGGGCGGCGGATGGCCGAGGTGGTGGCCCGCCACGGTGACCCGGCCGAGCCCGGGACTGCAGAGCTGTTGAGCTATCTCGATGCGCAGGCCAAACGCAACCTCGTGCTGACCTTCGGCGGCGGTGTGAACGAGGTCCAGCGCGAACTCATCTCCATGTTCGGACTGTCACTGCCGCGGGTGCCCCGATGACTGCGGGTGCCCCGATGGCCGCGGCGGCACCGCTGCGCGATCACGACTGGATCATGGCGCGGGCCGAGGAGATGAAGGCCCTGGGAGAGACCGCTCCGCGCGCGGCACCGGACGAGGTCAGCGTCGCGATGATCCGCCACTGGGCCGAGGCGATCGGCGACTCTGATCCCCGTTGGCAGGGGGGAGAACCAGTGGCGCCACCCGCGATGGCCCAGGTCTGGACGATGTACGGCCTCGATCCGCGTCGACCTGACAGCGATCCGTTGCACGGCACCATGCAGATGCTCGACGAGGCCGGTTTCACTTCGGTCCTGGGCACCAACTGCGACCAGACGTACGCACGATTCCTGCGGCCGGGGGAGCGGCCCGCGATCACCACGCTTCTCGAATCGGTCGTCGGTCCCAAGCGGACGGGGGTCGGCGAGGGCTACTTCGTCACGACCGCCAACACCTGGTGGATCGACGGCGAGCCGGTCGCGACGATGAGTTTCCGGGTGCTGAAGTTCAAGCCCGGCACCGGTCGCCCGAGTGTCGATCGATCCAGGACGATCCGTCCGGTCATCAACGGTGACAACACGTTCTTCTTCGAGGGCACCGCTGCCGACGAGTTGCGGATCCAGACGTGCAACGTCTGCGGCGTACTTCGCCACCCTCCGGGTCCGGTCTGTCCCTCCTGCCATGCCATGGACCGCGGTCACGTCGTGGCTTCGGGTCGCGGCACGGTGCACTCCTTCCTCCTCCATCACGCCCCGCAGATTCCGGGAAGGCAACTTCCGCTACCGCTCGCTCTCGTCGACCTCGAGGAGGGCGTCCGGATGGTGGGCGCCTGCTCGGAGGATGCACTGGAGATCGGAACGCCGGTAGAGGTCGTGTTCGACCGGATCGATGCGGACCTCACCCTGGCATCGTGGCAAAGGGTGTCTTCGGAGCCGCTCGTGGAGGCGGCTCCGGCCGCGGTTGACGTCGTTCGCACCGAGGAACTTCTCGCGCCGCGTGACATTGCGATCACGCCGACTCTCATCGTGTCCGGGGCGATGGCAACCCGCGACTTCCAGGACGTCCACCACGATCGGGACCTTGCCGTGTCGCGCGGGTCCCGGGACATCTTCCCCAACATCCTGACGACGACCGGCCTCGTACAGACTTTCGTGGGCGACTGGTCACGAGCCAGTGGACGGGGGCCGGTGCGGATCACCACGTGTTTCCTGCGTCTGGGGGCGCCGGCCTATGCCGGCGATGTGCTGACCCTGAGCGGCGCCGTGGTGGATGACGAAACGGTCGAAGTCACCGGTACTTGTGTCTCGGGCGAACACGTGAAGGCACGGATCACCTTTGTGGCCGACGAGGAGACACGATGAGCGCGAGCGGGGCCGGGTTCAGCGGTGCAGCAGCGATTGCCGGCATCGGCGCCACCGAGTTCTCCAAGGCGTCGGGGCGTTCCGAACTCCAGCTGTCCGCAGAGGCCACCCTGGCCGCGCTCACCGACGCCGGCCTGTCACCCTGTGACGTCGACGGACTCGTCACCTTCACCATGGACAACTCCTCCGAGATTGCGCTGGCTCGCGAACTCGGGATGGGCGATCTGCGCTTCTTCAGCCGCATCAACTATGGCGGTGGTGCTGCCTGCGCGACGATCCAGCAGGCCGCGATGGCAGTGGTCACCGGCATGGCCGACGTCGTGGTGGCCTACCGAGGATTCAACGAGCGCTCCGGTGACCGCTTCGGGCAGGTGTCGTCCCGAGCGGCTGCCCAGGTCAACACCAACGGACTCGACAACGCCTGGACCTATCCCCACGGATTGTCCACACCAGCCGCGACCGTCGCGATGCAGGCGCGGCGCTACATGCACGAGTACGGCGCGACCTCGGCCGATTTCGGCGCGGTGGCGGTCGCCGACCGACGCCACGCCGCGACGAACCCGGCTGCGTTCTTCCATGGCCTGCCCATCACGATCGACGATCATCAGAACTCTCGTCTCATCGCTGACCCGCTGCGTCTGCTCGACTGCTGTCAGGAGAGTGACGGGGCGGTCGCGATCGTGGTCACCTCCGCCGAACGAGCCCGCGACCTGGCAGCGGGCAGCGTCCCAGTCCTCGCTGCTGCGCAGGGCAGCGCCAGCGACCAGTTCGTGATGACGTCCTACTACCGCGAAGACATCGGCATCCCGGAGATCGGCGTGGTCGGGCGTGCCCTGTGGTCCCAGTCGGGTCTGACCGCGGCGGACATGCCGACCGCGGTCCTCTACGACCACTTCACGCCCTACGTCCTGATGCAGCTCGAAGAACTGGGTTTCTGCGGCCGTGGCGAGGCAGCAGGCTTCGTCGCCGACGGCGCGATCGAGATCGGTGGGCGGTTGCCGGTCAACACCCACGGAGGCCAACTCGGCGAGGCCTACATCCACGGCATGAACGGCATTGCCGAGGGCGTACGCCAGATGCGTGGCACGTCGGTCAACCAGGTCGCGGGCGCCGGGCACATCCTCGTGACCGCAGGAACCGGCGTCCCCACGAGCGGTCTGATCCTGGGGAACTAACCGGCGCGCAGGTTGGCGGCGAAGAAGTCGAGCACCGCGTCCACCCCCGCCTGCTGTCGCTGCTCGGTCACCGTGGAGTGACCCTTGCCCTCGAACTCGACACGGATGAAGGCATCACCGAGCTCGGTGGTGAGTGTCTCGAACCGCTTCCCGACGGCCGGGTCCGTGACAAAACGCAGGCCCAGAACTTCTTGGCCCGCCGCGCACCGCCCCTTGATGATGTCGAGGTCACCGGGGGAGAGATTGAGGTCGCGTGAACGCGTGGAACCGATGGGGAACGGGGCGCTCGGCTGGCATACGACCGGCGCGACGACGGCCGGATCGACCATCATGGCCAACGCGAAGCCGCCGGTGAAACACATACCGAGGGCGCCGACACCAGGTCCGCCCAGTTCGGCGTGCAATTCACGAGCCAGGGACCTCAACCAGCCGGCAAGAGGCGCGGTCACGCCGGTGCGCAGTTTGGTGAACTCCCGACTCACACAGACCTTGGCGAATGCCCCTGCGAGAACCCGCCCGGTCGGGTCGGCCGCGTCGGGTCCGAAGAGGCTGGGCATCACCACGGTGTAGCCGGCGTCCACGACCTCCTGGGCGAACGCGGCCACCTTGGGGGTGACCCCGGGGATCTCGTGGATGACGATCACGCCTGGCCCGTTGCCCTGCCGGTACGTCGGGTGGCTGATCCCGTCAGAGGTGTGTGTGCCCTGGACCCAGCCCTCGGGGAAAGTCATGAGGGCAGTCTGGCGCAAGGACCCGGCGTGCGTCGACCGCAACCGCGGAAGCGAGACCAGCCGTCACTTCCTTTGCTGGGCCCTGCCGGCCCCGGATTCAGGAGCGCGTCACGACGCAGTCGGACAACGCAGGTCGACGCTCGTCCCCGACCGTGACATCGACGACGATCCGTTCGTTCTCCTCCCACGCCTGCACGTGAATCGTCTCACCGGGGAACACGACACCGGCGAAACGTGCGGTGAAGGAGCCGACGCGCGAGGTGTCGCCCCCGAGAAGGGCGTCGGTGACCTCGCGCAGCACGATCGCGTAGGTGCACAGGCCGTGCAGGATGGGAGCCGGAAAACCAGCTCTCGCGGCAAAGTCCGGATCCGCGTGGAGGGGATTGCGGTCACCGCACAGCCGGTAGAGGAGCGCCTGCTGTGGCGTCACGGCAAATGCCGTCGACATGTCCGCCGGCCGGTCAGGAATGAGGACGGAGATCGAGGTGCCGCGGTTCCCACCGAAGCCACCTTCGCCTCGCACGAAGATCGACGAACGCACCCGCCACAATTCGTGCCCCTTCTCGGAGACCGCGGTGCCCTCCTGCCAGATGACGGCCGCCTTCCCCTTGTCCCACACATCGGCGATCCGGGTGGACAACGTGGCCGTACCGGAGGTCGGCAGCGGCGCAGCGACCGAGATCTCCTGCGCTCCGTGGACGACCTGGGCGAGATTGATGTCGCAGCCCGGCAGATCGAGCGGGGGTGGGTCGGTGGCATGGAACGAGGGGGCGACGAGTCCGAAGGATGGGAGGACCTGGAGTCCGGCGGTCTCCAGCGTGTAGCGCAGATCAGTGCTGGCACCGATCGCGAGGTGGTAGAGCAGCACGTCCGACTCGGTCCACGAGAACCTCCGGTCGGGGAGTCGTGCGCCGATGGCGATGCGCGGGTCGATGGTCATCAGAGATCCTGCGCCGCGATGTCCTCGGCTGCGAGGTAGCCGAAGACGAGTGCCGGACCGATCGTGGCGCCGGGGCCGGCGTAGGTGTGGCCCATCACTGCGGACGAGACGTTGCCGGCCGCATAGAGACCCTCGATGACTGACCCGTCCTCACTCAGGACGCGTGCCCGTTCGTCGGTGACCAGCCCGCCCTTGGTGCCCAGGTCTCCGGGCACGATCTTGACTGCATAGAAGGGGCCCTCGTCGATGGCGTGCAGGGACGGGTTGGGCGTGACGCGGGGGTCGGAGTAGTAGGTGTCGTAGTGACTCTCGCCGCGGTGGAAGTCTCGGTCGATCCCCTCGGCGGCGAAGGCATTGAAGCCGCGGACAGTCTCCTCCAGGGAGCTGGGTGGCACCCCGATCTCCGTGGCCAGGTCGGCCAGCGAGTCACCCCTCTTGATCGTGCCGTGCTTGTACCACCGCCCGGGGAACGGCTGGCGCGGAGACAACCCGGCGAAGAGGTAGCGGTTGCGGTAGCGCTGATCGATGATCATCCAGGCCGGGACGGCAGCAGGCCCCTTCTCGTGGGCGCGATAGATCTCCTTCGTCGCCTCCACGTAGGGGAGCGCTTCGTTCATGAAGCGGCGCCCTGCACTGTTGACGATGATCGAGCCTGGCAGGTTGCGCTCGGCCAGACAGAACCACGGGCCGCTCGGCAGCGGGATGGTCGGTCCCCACCAGGCGTCGTCCATCAGGTCGACAGCGGCACCGAGGGCGATCCCGGCCTCGTGTCCGCCACCGAGGTTGCCGGCAGCACCGGTGGTCCAGGCGGCTTCGGTGGGGTGCGGAAGGAACTTCTCGCGCAGCTCCTGATTCTGTTCGAAACCGCCGGAGCCCAGGATCACGCCACGGCGCGCGCGAACGACGCGGCGGGCACCTTCGTACTCGACCTCGACCCCGACAACGCGTCCTCCCTCACTGACCAGACCCACCAGGTCGGCGCCGTAGACCACGGGGACCTGATGATCCATCAGACCTTTGCGCAGCCCGATCACGATGGCGTTGCCCATGGCGTACATCCGCTGCTTGCGCACGCCGCTGATGAGCCGTTTGACCATCACCTTGAGCATCGTCAGGGGACCGCCGATCGAGCGCAGACCGAGGCTGATCTTGCGGAAGTCAGCCTGCGTGACGATCAGGTTGGCGGGGGCCTTGGTGTACGGCTTGGTGAGCCGGGAGAGCTCTGCACCCAGGAATCTCGCGTCGATGGGCACCGGCTCGACCGAGCGCCCGTGCGCCCGACCCCCCGGCTGCTCGGGAAGATAGTCGGGATAGCGGGGTACCCACGTGAAGCGGACCGGTGTCACCTCGCGGAGGAAGTCCATCAGTTCGGGGCCGCGCTCGAGGTAGGTGTCGCGGCGTATCTTGGGAACGACGTCGCCCACGATGGAGTCGAGGTAGAGCTTGGCCGCCTCCAGATCCCCGGGGTCGACCTGTCCGGCATCGAGCAGCGCGTAGTTTCCGGGAATCCAGACACCGCCGCCCGAACGGGCGGTGGATCCACCGAAGCTCTCGCTGCTCTCGAGCAGCACAGTCGACAATCCATGCCTTGCAGCCGCAGCCAGCGCGGCTGCCATCCCGGCTCCTCCGGCGCCCACCACGACTACGTCGGCCTCGTCGGGAAGGACATCGGTCATGGGCAAAACTGTAACAGGTTCTAATTGCTGACCGTCCGCATCTCGACGTCGTAATAGAACCTGTTCTAGTATTGGGCCATGACCACGTCCTCCGGTGTTCTCGACTCGATTCGCGACCTGTTGCCCGCCTTCCGCGACCGGGCGGATGAAGCTGAGCGCATGCGTCAGGTTCCCGAGCAGTCGGTCAAGGAACTGGCAGAGACCGGCTTCTTCCGAATGCTGCAGCCCACCCGTTTCGACGGCCTCGAGTCCGATCCCGTCGACTTCTTCACCGCAGTCCGGATGATCGCCTCGGCCGACGGATCGACCGGCTGGATCTCGTCGGTCCTGGGTGTGCACCCCTGGCAGGTCGCGCTTTTCGCCGATGAGGCCCAGCAGGCGGTGTGGGGGTCCGACACCAGTGTGCGTCTGTCGTCCTCCTATGCCCCCACCGGCAAGGCCCTGCTGACCGACGGCGGCTACCAACTCAGCGGCAAGTGGTCCTTCAGTTCGGGCTCGGCGCACGCAAGTTGGGTGCTGCTCGGTGGACTGGTCTTCAACGAGGACGGCAATGTCATCGACTTCAAGACGTTCCTGCTCCCTCGCGACAAGTACGAGATCCTCGACGTCTGGAACGTCGTGGGTCTGCGTGGAACCGGATCCAACGACATCGTGGTGGAGGAGACCTTCGTCCCTGAAGCGTTCACCCTCTCGATGAGTGACACCGGACGCTGTCAGGGGCCTGGTCAGGAACAGAACACCGCGGACCTCTACAAGCTGCCGTTCCACTCGCTCTTCACCAGCACGATCACCTCTCCCCTGATCGGGATGGCCCAGGGTGCCTACACCGAACACGTCGAGATGCAGCAACAACGCGTGCGCGCGGCGTACCTCGGTGAGAAGGCCTCGTCAGACCCCTTCGCCGCGGTCCGCATCGCCCGTGCGGGCAGCGAGATCGACGCGGCGTGGGCGCTCCTGATGGCCAATATCCGTGAGGAACAGGCCTGTGTCGAGCGCGGGCAGAAGATCCCCCTGCAACTGCGTCTGAAGACCCGCCGCGACCAGGTCCTGGGCACCCAACGAGCCATCGACGCCATCGATTCGCTCTTCGAGGCCTCTGGTGGTCGCGCACTGGCCGAGGGCACCTACCTGCAGCGGGCCTGGCGCGACGCACACGCTGGCCGCGTGCACGCCGCCAACGATCCGGAACGCGCGTTGAAGATGTTCGGTGACCTCGAGTTCGGGCACAAGGTCGAGCCGGGGATGTACTGACATGGCTGGTGTGGCGATGGCTGGTTCTGGAATGGACAGGCAGGACCTCCTCGAGACAGCAACGGTCAACGGCACAACGATGGCGTTCTACGAAGCGGGCGTGCCGACCGAGGTCGGCGGCGGACTGCCCCTCGTGATGCTGCACGGCGGCGGACCGGGTGCCTCGGCCTGGACGAACTTCTCCTCCGCCCTGCCCGGATTCGCCGAAACGTTCCGTACGATCCTCGTCGACCAGCCGGGCTTCGGGTCATCGGGCAGACCCGACGTGGTCGGCAACTACTACCGCCATGCCGCAGATCACGTCGTGGGGCTGCTCGACCACCTGGGTGTGGAGAAGGTCCATCTGCTGGGAAATAGCCTCGGTGGCGGAACAGCCATGCGGCTGGCATTGATGCACCCGGACCGGGTGGGGCGGCTCGTCCTCATGGGCCCCGGAGGTCTTTCGCTCAATCTCTTCCATGCCGACCCGACCGAGGGGGTGCAGCGGCTGATGGAGTTCGGTGCCAATCCCACCCGCGAAGCACTGCGTGCCTTCATCTCCACCATGGTCGTCGATCAGCGCCTGGTCACCGATGAGCTGGTCGAGGAACGTTTCGCCGACGCCACGGCGCCCGGCGCGCAGGACGCCATGCGTCAGATGGGAATGTCATTCTGGAACCCGGAGAGCGCCGAGGACGGCATGCTCTGGCGCGAGGCGCACCGGTTGCGCAACCACACTTTGCTGACGTGGGGGCGTGAGGATCGGGTGAACCCCCTCGACGGCGCGTTGGTGGCTCTGAAGCTCCTCCCCAAGGCGTCGTTGCACGTCTTTCCGAGGTGCGGTCACTGGGCACAGATCGAGGCAGCGGACGAGTTCCGTCAGGTGGCCACCGCCTTTCTCGCACGCCATGTCGAGCGAGACATCGCATGACGATCGACATTCGCTCGATGGGCTACATCCGGGTCGCGAGCACCGACCTCGACGCCTGGCGACTGTTCGCCGGCAAGGTACTCGGACTGGCGGAGGGACGCGGCCCGACCGACGGTCATCTCTACTACCGCATCGACGAGGTGTCCGCCCGCATCGTCGTCTTTCCCGCTGAAGTCGATGAACTCGCAGCCACTGGCTGGGAGTTGGCCGATCATCAGGCGTTGCAGCAGGCTCGCCAGCACCTGCACCAGGCCGGGGTCGAGTTCGACGAGGGCACGACGGAGGAGTTGGCCGACCGACGGGTCCAGGAGATGGTGCGCTTTCGCGACCCTTTCGACAATGTCTTCGAACTGTTCCACGGCATCACCTACGAGGCGCGACCCGTGGTGCCTCCCTACGGCGCCACCTTCGTCACCGGCGAACAAGGCATGGGTCACATCGTGGTGCCGGTCAGCGACGATGCCGAGGCGTTGAACTTCTATCGCGACGTGCTCGGTTTTCGGCTCCGGGACTCGATGTCGATGCCCGGGGAGTTCGTCGGCAAGGAGCCCGGCAGCAAGGTCTGGTTACGATTCCTGGGAGTCAACGCCCGACACCACTCGCTGGCATTCCTGCCGATGCCGAACTCCAGCAAGTGCGTCCACGTGATGCTGGAGGTCGAGAAGCTCGACGACGTGGGCCGGGCGCTGGAGCGGGTACGCAAGCAGCAGGCGACCCTTTCGGCCACGCTGGGTCGCCACATGAACGACGAAATGGTGTCGTTCTATGTCAAGAGCCCGGGTGGCTTCGACATCGAGTTCGGGTGCGAGGGCCTCACCGTCGACGACTCACGCTGGGTGGCTCGGGAGAGCACGGCTGTGTCCTACTGGGGCCATCTGTTTGGGGGCTGAGCGCCAAGGTGGGCATTCGATGGGAAACACTGAGCGGATGAGTCACGAAATTCCTGAAGGTATGAGCGGCGACGCACGCACTGCGTGGCCCTCACGCGAGCTCATCGACTCCTTCCTGGGCAACTTCCCGCATGACTTCGAGTTCCGGCCGGGCGAACATCTCGCTGTCGACAACGATCAGGCCCAGGACCGCGCGCGCCAGTTCCGCGAAGTGTTGGGGCGCTACTGCTCAGGCGTCACGGTGGTCACCACCGTCTCGGGAGGGGAGCCGATCGGGCTGACCTGCCAATCCTTCACGAGCGTGTCCCTCGACCCACCCCTGGTGGCATTCCTGCCGACCAGACAGTCGCGAGCCTTCGCGGCCATTCAGCGGGCCGGCCATTTCTGCGTGAACTTTCTGAGCGCCGACCAGGTTGCGCTCTCCAACCAGATGGCCTCACGAGTCGAGGACAAGTTCTTCGACGTGGCGTGGACGATGTCGAAGTCAGGCTCGGCACTGATCGAGGGCACGGTGGGCTACGTCGACTGCACCGTTCACGCCGTGCATGAAGCAGGCGACCACTATGTCGTCATCGGCAAGGTCATCGACATGGCAGTCGGCGGCGACGAAGACCCGTTGCTCTACTTTCGCGGGGGCTACCGCACCACCCGTGATTGACCCGGGTGTCCCCGAAATGGCCGCAGGGGCAGATCCTCGAGCCGTTGCTCGTGGATCTGCCCCTGCGCCAGGACGTCAGCGTGAACGGATCGGCTTCGGCGTCGCGCTCCAGCGGCTCTTGGAGTCGGCGTTGACGGCTCGCACCTTGACGGTCCACTTGCCACGGAGCAGTGACATGGAAAACTCGCTCATGGACCCATCGACGCGGAACATCCGTGACTTGCCACGCTTGCTCCCCGTGACGCACTCCGAGACGCAGATCGCGCGTACCCGGTAACTTTCGGCTCCCTCGACGGCACGCCACCGGGCGGTGATGCTGAGGTCGCCACCCTGGGCGCCACGCTTGCTACGCCGACTGACGGGGCGGCTGATCCGGGTCGGCGGGTTCGGCGTGACAGTCGGGCTTGAGGTCGGCGTCGTCGTCGGGCTGGAGGTAGGGCTGGCCGTCGGGCTGTCGGTCGGGCTGGGAGTCGGTGTCGCAGTCGGGCCAGCGGTCGGACCATCCGTGGGCCCAGCGGTCGGCGTGGAGGTGGGAGTGTCGGTCGGAGTGTCGTTAGGGGTGGGGCCCGGCCTTCCCGTGGGCCAGGCCGTGGGCCACCACGTGGGCCACGAGGTGGGCCGCCCGGTCGGCTTCACCGTCGGCTTGACGGTGGGCTTCACCGTCGGGGACGAGGTGGGGGTGGGCGTCGGTGTGGGGGTCGGTGTGGGTGTGGGTGTGGGTGTGGGTGTGGGGTTGCCGATGGTGACTGATGTGGTGACGGTTGGGCTTGAGCCGGCGCTGTTGCGTGCGCTCACGCTGACGGCGTAGGTGCCGTTCTTCTGGTTGGTGGCTGTCAGGGTGGTGTTGGTGGTGTTCCAGTCGGAGAAGATGCCGGTTGCTTCGTCGGTCACGCGCATCTGGTAGCCGGTGATGGGGGCTCCGCCGTCACTTTGGGGTGCGGTCCAGGTGGCTTTGATCGAGGTTCCGCTGGCACTTGCCGACAGCGACTGGGGTGCCGTGGGGGCGGTGACGACGGGGGGTTGGCCGCAGCCGGTGACCTTGAGGGCGTAGTTGCCGAGGCTGCCGTAGTCGTCGTAGCCGGTGGAGGTGTTGCCGCGGCCGACGCCGTCGATGCGGGCGTAGTGGACGCCGGAGGACACGCTCTGGCTGAGCTGGGCCGACATGCCGGCCCCCTTGGATGTGGAGGTGGGGTCGTCGGTGGCCAGGACGGTGCCGGCGGCGTTGAGGAGCTCGAGCTTGATGTCGAGGTCAGGCAACGTCGGGTGTGCGTCTGCGGTCAGTTTGACCGTGCCGGTGCAGGCACCGAGGTTGTAGACGTCGACGTCGCTACGGCTGGCGATGGTGGCCGTGGTGGGGACTACCTTGGCAGCCGTGGCGGTGGTCTCGCCGGCTTCGTCCGGGCGGAGTGCGAGGCCGTTGGCGCCGATGACCGACATGTCGTCTTCGCGGTTGTTGGCCCCGGGGTAGGTGCCGTTGTTCCACTGGGTGATCGGCATCCCGTAGGGAGCGCCCATGATGGGACCCCATCCGTTGTGGCCGCTGTAGTAGCCCTGCGAGCCGGTGCCGTCGTGGTTGAGGCCGAGCGTGTGGCCGACCTCGTGGCTGGCTGCGTCGGCCATGTTGCTGGGGGAGTTGCCCAGTGAGGAGGGGAACACCCAGGCCGGGTGGAAGGTGCTGCTGTTCATGTTGTCGTAGACGCCGACGTAGGCGACGCCGCCGCAGCCCCCGCCGCAGAGCGTGCCGCTGGCGCTGGAGCCGGAGGAGAACTGCACCCGCATACCGAACTGGGTGTCGGACGACGAGCTGCGGTTGAGGCGATCCGCGCCGGGGTCGGTGGTCGTGACATCGACGTCGAACGGGGCGAAGTCTTCGGCCATGATGGCCCAGACCTTCTGGATCCCAGCGCGTTCACTGCTGGAGTAGGTGGAGGGATTGCCGTCGGTGTCCCAGCCGGTGTACGTGCCGTTGGGCAATTTCCACTGCGAGTTGCGCAGTTCGGTGGGGTCGAAGTCGAGATAGATGACGCGGTTCGCACCCGGGCGGCTGTGCAGGTTGAAGGTGTCGTCGAAGGCTGCGAGGTCGGCCTGCGGCGGCGCGGAGGCAGCGGCGGCGAGCTCTTTGGCAGCGGCCCTTGCCTGGGCGGGGCTCAGACCGTCGTCGACGATGTAGATCTGGTCCTCGTCGTCGATCCTGGTGGTGTCTTCGGCGAGGAAGTCGCGAACCTGCGCGGGTGCGAACCCGGTGGCTCCAGCGATCTCGTCGACACGGTCCGTCGAGGCACCCGCCCCAGGGGCGCCAACAGCAATGAGTAGTCCGGAAAGTAGTGCAGTAGCAGAGAAAACAGCGGTAGATGATCCGCCCCAGAAAGTAGTCACGCGCGGACGGTACCGACCGAAGGGCACGTCTCAACACCCCCTTGCGTGATACTTGCCGGTCCCAAGACGACGCTCAGAGGCTGCGACACATTCCGTGCGCATGAGGCCTACCAGTCCGCGAGGTTCGGGGCCGTCAACCAACCGACGGCCCCGGGCAGGAGCCCGGGGCCGTCGGCGTCGTGCTGTCGCGCTGTTCTTCAATCCTGCAGATCAGGGCAGGGTGAGGTACCAGGAATAGAGCATTCCGGGGTTGTAGTACCCGTTGTCGGCGACCTGGATCCTCCAGTAGCCGGTGGCGTCGACCGGGGTCTTGAAGTTGACCTTCTTGGTGACGAAGCCATCACGCCTCGTGCAGCGCTTGCGCGAACTCTGCTCCACCTTCTGGTAACTGCCGTCCGGCGCCACCAGCCAGATGTCCAGTTCCTGGACACAGGGGTGGTAGATGTCGTACTTGATGGTTGCCGAGCGGACCTGCTGGGTGTAGTCGGAGGTGATCCAGCTGGCGATGTTGTAGTTGTTGTAGATGTAGGTGTCAGTGCCGTTGAAGAATTCGGCACCTTGGCCGCCACCGCCGCCGCCGTCATCCCCGCCGGTGACCTTGAGGGTGAAGGACGTCGACGTGCTGTACGTACCAGCGCCGTTGATGGTGATGGCGTAGGACCCGGCCGGAGTCGAGGCAGAGGTCTTGACCGACATGGTCGAGTTGCCACCTGCCTTGAGCGTGGTCGGTGCGAAGGACACCGTGGTGCCGCTCGGCGCACCCGAGGCCGAGAGAGCAACACGCTGCGTCCTGCCCTCGGTCACCGTCGTCTCGACCGTGCTCGTGACGGACTTACCAGCCTCCACCGTCGCAGACGACGGGTTGACCGCCATGGAGTACTCGTCCGTTTCCGGTTCCGGGTCGGGCGTCGGGGTGGAAGTCGGCGTGGGTGTCGGCGTGGGTGTCGGCGTGGGTGTCGGCGTGGGTGTCGGCGTGGGTGTCGGCGTGGGTGTGGGTGTGGGTGTGGGGTTGCCGATGGTGACTGATGTGGTGACGGTTGGGCTTGAGCCGGCGCTGTTGCGTGCGCTCACGCTGACGGCGTAGGTGCCGTTCTTCTGGTTGGTGGCTGTCGCGTTGTTGGTGGTGGTGTTCCAGTCGGAGAAGATGCCGGTTGCTTCGTCGGTCACGCGCATCTGGTAGCCGGTGATGGTGGCTCCGCCGTCACTTTGGGGTGCGGTCCAGGTGGCTTTGATCGAGGTTCCGCTGGCACTGGCCGACAGTGACTGGGGTGCCGTGGGGGCGGTGACGACGGGGGTGGTGCCGCAGCCGGTGACCTTGAGCGAGTAGTTGCCGAGGCTGCCGTAGTCGTCGTAGCCGGTGGTGGTGTTGCCGCGGCCGACGCCGTCGATGCGGGCGTAGTGGACGCCGGAGGACACGCTCTGGCTGAGCTGGGCCGACATGCCGGCGCCCTTGGATGTGGAGGTCGGGTCGTCGGTGGCGAGCACCGTGCCGGCGGCGTTCAGCAGTTCGAGCTTGATGTCGAGGTTGGGCAAGGTGGGATCCGCGTCGGCGGTCAGTTTGACCGTGCCGGTACAGGAGCCCAGGTTGTAGACGTCGACATCGGTGCGGCTGGTGATGGTGGCGACCTGCGGGATGGTGGTGGCTGCGGTGGTGGTGGTGCTGCCAGCCTCATCGGGGCGCAGTGCCAGGCCGTTGGCCTGGATCACCGACATGTCGTCCTCGCGGTTGTTGGCCCCGGGGTAGGTGCCGTTGTTCCACTGGATGATCGGCGCACCGTAGGGAGCGCCCATGATGGGACCCCACCCGCCGTGGCCACCGTAGTAGCCCTGCGAGCCGGTGCCGTCGTGGCTGAGGCCAAGGGTGTGGCCGACCTCGTGGCTGGCTGCGTCGGCCATGTTGCTGGGGGAGTTGCCGAGCGAGGAGGGGAACACCCAGGCCGGGTGGAAGGTGCTGCTGTTCATGTTGTCGTAGACGCCGACGTAGGCAACTCCGCCGCAGCCACCGCCGCACAGCGGGCCGCTGGCGCCGGAGCCGGAGGAGAACTGGACCCGCATGCCGAACTGGGTGTCGGACGACGAACTCCGGTTCAAAGCTTCGAGCCCGGGGTCGGTGGTCGTGACATCAACGTCGAACGGGGCGAAGTCCTCGGCCATGATGGCCCAGACCTTCTGGATCCCGGCGCGTTCACTGCTGGAGTAGGTGGAGGGATTCCCGTCGGTGTCCCAGCCGGTGTAGGTGCCGTTGGAGACGTTCCACTGCGAGTTGCGGATCTCGGTGGGGTCGAAGTCGAGGTAGATGATGCGGTTCGCACCCGGGCGGCTGTGCAGGTTGAAGGTGTCGTCGAAGGCTGCGAGGTCGGCCTGCGGCGGCGCTGCGGCAGCGGCGGCGAGCTCCTTGGCCGCGGACTTTTCCTGGGCGGGGCTCAGACCGTCGTCGACGATGTAGATCTGATCCTCGTCATCGATCCTGGTTGTTTCTTCGGCGAGGAAGTCGCGAACCTGCGCGGGTGCGAACCCGGTGGCTTCAGCGATGTCTTCCACCCGATCCGTCGTGGCACCTGCCCCAGGGGCGCCAGCAACGATCAATAGTCCGGAAAGTAGTGCAGTAGCAGAGAAAACAGCGGTAGTTTGTCGGCCCCAAATTTTAGTCACGCGCGGACGGTACCGACCGGAGGGCTCATCTCAACACCCCCTTGCTAGATACTTGCCGTTCCCAAGACGTCGCTCATAGGCTGAGACGGGCCCGGTGCTGGTGGGCCTGGCCGAAAAGCACACCCAGGGCGTGAGCACGCTTCAACACCAGGTGGGCGTCATGCTCCCAGGTGATGGCAATGCCACCGTGCAACTGGATCATCTCAGCAGCGACCTGCGCCAGGGATTCTGAGCAGTACGCCGCAGCGACAATGGCGCGCTCGCTGCTGTCGAGGCTTTGCATGCTCAGCGCGATCGATGCGGCCATCAGGGCCGAACGCGACATCTCCACCTGCACGAGGAGGTCGGCCATACGGTGCTTGAGCGCCTGGAAGGAACCGATCCGACGGCCGAACTGCACACGTGTCAGCGTGTAGGCGACCGTGTCGTCGAGCGCTCGCTGCATGGCGCCCACCTGCAGGGCAGCGGCACCGACCAGGGCGACATCGCGAATCCGGGCCAGCACGGCGGGATCCCGGGTCAGGACGCGCCTGTTGCTCCCGCGCAGGTCTACCTCGCCGAGTTGGAGCGTGGGATCGAGGGCAGCACGCCGGCGGCGAGGCACCTCCGGGTCGAGTGAGACCAGAGTGTCCTCGACGACCGCGAGCACCACCTCGGCCTGGGCGGCGTAGAGCACCGGGTCGGTGCCGAAGACGACGGTGCCGATGCCGCCGCCGAGCAGCGTCGGCAGCAGCTCCTGCTGCGCCTGCGCGTCATCGCAGGCGATGAGTGCCTCGGTGGCAATGACCGAGGGCAGTAACGGTGAGGGAGCAAGCGAGCGGCCCAGCTCCTCGAGGACGATCAGGGACTCACCGATCGTATAACCCGCTCCGCCGAGTTCCTCGGGGACCGGGAGTCCGGCGACCCCGATCTGCTGGCACAGGGTGTTCCACAGGGCGCGATCGAATCCTTCCTCACTGACCATGGCAGCGCGGACGGCCCTGCTGTGTGCCTGTCTCTCCAGCATTGCCCGGACGATTGCAGCGAGCTCACACTGTTCTTCGGTGCGGGTCATGGACATCAGGAGTCCGTACCGGTCAGTGATTCGAGGATCCTCGAACGGTGGAACGCGGGGGTCCCCCATGCCGTCACGAGGGCGCGAACCTCGAGGATCCACAGCGACAGGTCCAGTTCCGAGGTGTAGCCGATGGCGCCGTGCACCTGCAGCGCCACGCGCGAGGCGAGGTAGGCGCCGTCGGCGGCGGCCACCTTGGCCGCAGAGGCATCGCGGCCGAAGGTGTCGGTGCCGTCAGCCACCGCCGCCCCATCGACCAGGGGACGGACGAAGTCCAGCGCAATCCTGACATCGGCCAGTCGGTGTTTGATCGCCTGGTATGACCCGATCTCCCGTCCGAACTGACGCCGCTGCTTCACATAGGTCACCGACTCTGAGAGCAGTCGCTCGCCCGCGCCGAGCAGTCGCGCGGCAGTGGCGAGGGCAGCCGTGTCGAAGGCCCTGGTCAGGTCCCCGGTCTCCAGGCTTTGTTCCGGCACGACCCTGGTCAGTCGGCGGGAGGGGGCGATCGATCTGAGGGGCTCGCCGGCTCGTGCGGTCGAGATCGAGTCTGTCTCGACGAGGAACAGCAGGTCTGCCGCCTGTCCGTCGAGGGCGTACGGCGTGTGCGGGGGCACAGCCACCGATGCCACCGCGCCTGCGGCCAATTGTGAGAGCAGAGCGTGTCCGGTCACTGCGTGCGGCAAGAAGGCCGCCGACTCCACCCAGGGGCCTGGCACTGCGTGGCGTCCCAGCGCCTCCATCGCGATGACCAACTCGACCGCCGAAGCAGCCAGACCGCCCGATTCCTCCGAAATGAGCAGGCTGGTGACGCCCTGATCGACGAGGCGGGACCATAGAGCCAGCCCGGGGGCGGTGTCACCAGCGGCCCAGGCGCGCGATATCGCTGGGGTGTGTGAGCCGCGCAGAAGGGACTCGAGCGACCGGTCGAAGGCCACCTGTTCGTCGGTGTGCGTGAACCTCATCCGCGTGCTTCCTTGGGTAGGCCCAGGATGCGCTCGGCGACGATGTTGCGCTGGATCTCGTTGGTCCCCGCATAGATCGGGCCCGAAAGTGCGAAGAGGTAGCCGTCGCTCCAGGCTGACTGCACCTCCGACTCAGGACCGAGGAGGTCCAGCGCCGTCTCGTGGAGCGCCACGTCCAGCTCGGACCAGAAGACCTTGTTGATCGATCCGGCCAGACCCATGTCACCTCCGTCGACGAGTCGGGTGACGGTGCCCCATGTGTAGAGCCGGTAGGACTGTGCCTCGACCCAGGCATCGACCACCCGATCTGCGGCGCTCGCCGGCCGGCCGGCGACACCCCAGAGCGCGACGAGACGATCAGCGGCCGCGCAGAAACGCCCGGGGGACCGCAGCGAGAGACCTCGCTCGTTGCCTGCCGTGCTCATCGCCACCCGCCAGCCTTCACCTGGCGCGCCCAGGACGTCGCTGTCGGGGACGAAGACGTCGGTGAAGAAGACCTCTGCGAAGCCGGGGTCCCCGTCGAGCTGGGGAATCGGGCGGACGACAACGCCCGGGGCGTCCAGCGGGAAGAGGAAGTAGGTCAGCCCGGAGTGCCGCTGGGCCTGTGGGTCGGAGCGGAAGAGTCCGAAACCCCAGTGCGCAAAGGATGCCCTGCTGGACCACGTCTTCTGTCCGTTGAGGACCCAGCCGCCGCGCTGCTCGTCCCGGCTGGCAGTGGACCGGAGCGAGGCCAGGTCGGAACCGGCCTCAGGTTCGGACCACGCCTGGGCCCAGATGTGTTCACCGGTGGACATCGTGGGAAGGAATCGCTGCTGCTGTTCGGGTGTGCCATGGTCGAAGATGATCGGGGCCAGCAGGAAGATGCCGTTCTGGGAGACCCGTCCGGGTGCGCCCGCGCGGTAGTACTCCTCCTCGAAGATCACCCATTCGACCAACGAAGCGTCTCGCCCGCCGAGTTCCGCGGGCCAGGACACGACGGACCAGCGGGCGTCCGCCAGCCGTCGCTCCCATTCCTGGTGGGCAGTGAATCCTTCGGGGGTGTCCATGGAGGGAAGACGGTCGGCCGGCACATGGGCAGCAAGCCACGCCCGGGCCTCGTCGCGGAAGGCCTGCTCGGTCGCGCTCAGGTCACAGTCCATGTCCCGCTCCGTGTCTCAATTCATTCTTCAACACCTTGCCGGACAGGTTTCGGGGGAGTGCGGTGACGAACTCGACCGTGCGCGGCACCTTGAAGTTCGCCAGCCGCTCCTGGCAGAACGCAACGACATCCTCGGCCGTGGGTTGCTCGCCCTGTCGTACGACATAGGCCTTGCCGATCTCCCCGAGCCGTTCGTCAGGAATGCCGATGACCGCTGATTCGGTGATGCCGTCGATGCGCGCGATCGTCTGCTCGACCTCGGCCGGGTAGACGTTGAAGCCCCCGCAGATGTACATGTCCTTGATCCTGTCGGTGATGGTGAGGTTGCCATCGGCGTCGAGCGTCCCCACGTCGCCGGTGTTCAGCCAGCCGTCGGCGTCGATCGCCTCCGCAGTGGCGGCTGGATCATCGAGATACCCGACCATCACGTGCTCGCCTCGCAGCAGGAGAGCGCCCGTCACATCGTCGATCCGGGTCTCCATCCCGGGAACGGCACGCCCGCACGTGGCGGCCACGACCTCAGCCGATTCGTCTCCGCGGCACATGGTGGCCACCACCGCCTCGGTCATACCGAACGCTGTGACGACCTGCTCGATGGCCAGTTCACTGCGCATCTGCTCTACGAGAACGATCGGGATCACCGCTGCCCCGGTCACAGCCAGGCGGAGCGAGGAAAGGTCGTAGGAGGACCGCTCGGGTGCGGCCAGCAGGGAGGAGAAGATCGTCGGTGCGCCGGGCAGCACGGTGATCTGCTCTTCCTGGATGGTGCGCATCAGGGAGTCAGGTTCAAAGGTCGCCATCGGGTGGAGGGTCGCCCCGGTGATCAGCCCGGTGATGATCCCGACCTTGTATCCGAAGGAGTGGAAGAAGGGGTTGACGACGAGGTATCGGTCGTCGGGCCGGACTCCGCCGATCTCGCCCCAGATGCGAGCCACCCCCACGGTCTGGCGATGAGCGCTCATCACTCCCTTGGGGGTCCCGGTCGTACCGGAGGTGAACAGGATGTCGGCGATGTCTCCGGGCTCCACCTGGTCGGCGCGGGCCTCCGCGATCCGGGTGTCGGCGAGGACTGCCCCACTGGTCAGGTCGACGAGCTCCAGCACGCGGGATCGGGTCCCCACGCGATGGAGGTCCGCAATCTGTGCACGGCCCAGAAAGCCGTCGGCCACCACCACGAGCGGTGCCTCTGTCCGCGCCAGTATGTGGCTCACCTCATGCGCGGTGTAGCGCGAGTTGAGCGGCACCAGGATGCCACCGGCATAGGACACCGCCAGGGCAGCAACCACCCAGTCGACACTGTTGGGTGCCCAGAGGGCGACTCGTTGCTGCGGCCGGAGCCCCATCGCGATGTAGCTTGCGGCGACGAGCCTGACCCGTTCGTGCAGGTCAGCGAAGGTGGTGGTGACGTTGTCCTCGACGTAGGCAGCCGCCATGGGTCGAGCGCTGGCGGCGGCACGGAGCACGGCGGGAATGGTGTCCACGATCGCCTCCTCGCGCCTGCCCAACCAAACGGTTGCTTGGTAGGGTAGCAGGATGGTGGTTCAACAGTCGGGGACCGATGAGTCCTTCCGGGAAGAGATTCGGGGATGGCTCGCCGAGCACCTCACCGGCGAGTGGGCCGACCACCGAGGTCTCGATGGCCCGGGTAGAGAACGCGAGACATTCCAAGCGCGGCTGGCCTGGAACCGACATCTCGCCGCACACGACTGGACGTGTGTGGGATGGCCGGCGGAGCACGGGGGACGCGGGCTGAGCCTGGGCCAGCAGGTGATCTTCCATGAGGAGTACGCCCGCTCCGACGCGCCGGCCCGGGTGAACCACTTGGGCGAGGAGTTGCTCGGACCGACGCTGATGGCGTTCGGCACGGCGGAGCAGCAGGCCAGGTTCCTGCCTCCTATCCGGGCAGTGACCGAGCTGTGGTGCCAGGGCTACTCCGAGCCGGGTGCAGGCTCAGATCTGGCTGCCGTCTCCACACGCGCGCGCCTGGCAGGCGAGCGGTGGATCATCGACGGCCAGAAGGTCTGGACCTCGAATGCGCACGAGTCCGACTGGATCTTTCTCGTGGCGCGCAGCGAGCCGGGATCGCAGCGACACCATGGGCTCTCCTTCCTGCTGGTGCCGCTCGACCAGGAGGGCATCGACGTACGGCCGATCGAACAGTTGACCGGCGACTCGGAGTTCAACGAGGTCTTCTTCACCGGAGCCTGCACCGACGCCGACCTGGTCGTCAGCGAGGCTGGCCACGGCTGGCAGGTCGCGATGGCACTGCTCGGCTTCGAGCGTGGAGTCTCGACGCTCGCGCAGCAGGTGGGCTTCGCACGCGAACTCGACGGCGTCATCGCGCTGGCGCGCGCCAACGGTGCGATCGACGACCCTGTGCTGAGAGACAGGCTGGCCCGGGCCAAGGTCGAGCTCTCCGTCATGCACGCCAACGCACTGCGCAGCCTCGACTCACCTGCGCCGGGGGCCGAGTCGATCGCCAAACTGGTGTGGGCCAGATGGCACCGCAGCCTCGGGGAGCTCGCGATGCAGGTCGCCGGCCCGGCGGGTCTCACCGTGGAAGCGGCGCCCTACGAGCTCGACCAGTGGCAGCGGCTCTTCCTCTTCTCACGCGCTGACACGATCTATGGCGGCAGCGACGAGATTCAGCGCAACATCCTCGCCGAGCGTGTGCTCGGTCTTCCTCGCGAACCGAAGGGCGCCTGACATGGCCGCGATGCGACCCGAACAACCGACGCCGCCCTATGTAGGCGGACACGGGCTGCTTGCAGACAAGGTGGTGGTCGTGACCGCAGCGGCAGGCGCTGGCATCGGCGCGAGTGTCGTACGCCGGGCGTTGGAGGAGGACGCGCGTGCTGTCGTCTTCTCCGACACCCACGCACGTCGTGTCAGTTCGGCACACGAGGCTCTTTCGTCCGAGTTCGGCGAGGACCGTGTCCGATCGTTGGTCTGCGACGTCACGGTGGAGGCTGACGTCACCGCCATCCTGGACCTGGCCGCCGAAATCGGTGGCGTCGACGTGATGATCAACAACGCTGGCCTCGGGGGCACCGCCAGCATCACCGACATGCGTGACGAGGAATGGAGCCGGGTGCTCGACATCACCCTCACCGGCACCATGCGCTGCGTCCGCGCGGCCAGCAATCGCATGATCGCTGCGGGTACTCGCGGGGTGATCATCAACAACGCCTCAGTGATTGGGTGGCGCGCCCAGGAGGGGCAGGCCCACTACGCGGCCGCCAAGGCGGGGGTGATGGCGCTGACTCGCTGCGCTGCGCTTGACGTCGCCGCGCATGGCATCAGGGTCAACGCCGTCTCACCGAGCTTGGCCATGCATCCGTTCCTGGCCAAGGTCACGAGCGATGAACTGCTGGCCGAACTGAAGCAACGCGAAGCCTTCGGACGGGCAGCCGAGCCCTGGGAGGTGGCCAACGTGATGGTCTTCCTCGCCTCCGACTACTCCTCCTACCTCACCGGCGAAGTCCTGAGCGTCAGCAGCCAACATGCCTGAGGGGAACCCCACTGTGCCTACTACTACTGAACCGTCGCCTTCTGGGACGGCGCCTCCCGGGCCGGAGACCACCCGCCGCGCCGAACTCCTACAGATCGCCGGCGAACTCTTCGCGACCAAGGGCTACCGGCGCACCACGGTCCGAGACGTCGCCGATGCCGCCGGTATTTTGTCCGGCAGTCTCTATCACCACTTCGACTCCAAGGAGTCGATGGTCGACGAGCTGCTCTCCACCTTCCAGACCGAGCTGTTCGGCCACTACGACGAGATCCTCGCCAGCGACGCCGACGCCCTCACCCGGCTCGAACGAGCGGTGCGGGTCTCCTTCGAGGCCATCGACCGCCACCGGGCCGAGGTGGCGATCTTCCAGAATGAGGCCGACCAACTCGGCCAGAGCGAGCGCTTCGCCTATCTCGCAGAGCGCAACCGGCAGTCCCGCGAGGTCTGGATGACCCTGCTGGGCGACGGAGTCGCGTCGGGCCAACTGCGTCCCGATCTCGACGTCGA
The DNA here is from genome assembly GCA_038242265.1 of Propionibacteriales bacterium. Classification (GTDB taxonomy): domain Bacteria; phylum Actinomycetota; class Actinomycetes; order Propionibacteriales; family Nocardioidaceae; genus Nocardioides. The sequence continues at coordinate 20,899 of JBBSSH010000023.1, read as the reverse complement.
ACTGGTCTACCGCTTCATCCGCGACACCGTATGGGTGGCCGTGCGGTGGTATCGCCCCGGCGGAGAGCTCACCCACGACCAGGTCGCCGACCAGTACCTGTCCATCCTCACCCAAGGGATCACTCATGCCTGAGGCCTTCATTGTCGATACCGTTCGTACGCCCGTCGGCAGGCGTGGCGGTTCGCTCGCAGCCGTCCACTCCGCCGACCTCGGCGCCCACGTCCTGTCCGCGCTCATGTCACGCACCGGAGTCGATCCTGGCGCCGTGGACGACGTGATCATGGGGTGTTGCGACACGATCGGCTCGCAGGCCGGTGACGTGGCCCGTACCGCCTGGTTGGTGGCCGGACTACCCGACCACGTGCCGGGGGTGACGATCGACCGGCAGTGCGGCTCGTCGCAGCAGGCAGTCCACTTCGCCGCACAAGCGGTGATGTCAGGTACCCAGGATCTGGTCGTGGCCGGTGGGCTGCAGAACATGTCGGCCATCCCGATCTCGGCGGCGATGCTGGTCGCTGACCAGTACGGCTTCACCACGCCGTTCGCCGAATCCCCGGGCTGGGCCGAGCGCTACGGCGATGTCGAGGTCTCGCAGTTCAACGCAGCGCAGATGATCGCGGAGAAGTGGGACATCAGCCGTGCGGAGATGGAGGCCTTCGCACTGGCCTCCCACACCCGTGCCCGTACGGCCATCAGGGAGGGCAGGTTCGAGGGCGAGATCGTGCCAGTGCCACTGCCGGACGGTACCGTGCTTGCCATCGACGAGTGCCCACGCGAGACGTCGATGGAGAAGATGGCTGGGCTCCAGCCGTTGCAGCCGGACGGTCGGATCACCGCTGCGCTCGCGTCGCAGATCTCCGACGGTTCCTCAGCCATGCTCATCGCGTCCGCCCGTGCGGTGAAGAAGCACGGGCTCGAGCCGCGTGCCCGCATCCACCATCTCTCGGTGCGGGGCGACGATCCGATCTGGATGCTCACCGGGCCGATCCGAGCGACGGCGCATGCGCTCGAGCGCTCCGCGATGTCGATCGACGACATCGATCTCTTCGAGTGCAACGAGGCCTTTGCCAGCGTCGTCCTGGCATGGATGAAGGAGACCGGTGCCCCGCACGACAAGGTCAACGTCAACGGCGGCGCCATCGCGCTGGGCCATCCGATCGGCGCGACCGGCACCCGGCTGATGACCACGTTGCTTGCCGAGCTGGAGCGTACCGGCGGGCGCTTCGGTCTGCAGACCATGTGCGAGGGCGGCGGTCAGGCCAACGTCACGATCATCGAACGGCTCTGAGTGCCCATGAGAGCCCGTGGGCGCCTGTGGGCACGGGTGGGATGATCGGGGGGTGATGACGTTCCTCGAACAGGGTTTCATCCTGCTTGCCCTGCCCAAGACCGCCAGCACGTCACTGGAGCGGACCCTGGCTCCGTACGCCGACGAGGTCATCAGTAGCCCACCCGCGCGCAAGCATCTTCCGGCCCGCGGGTTCATCCACACCATGGCTCACGACCTGGCAGCCCGGGGCCATCCGCGCGGCTCCTACGAACTGGTCAGCATGTTTCGCGAGCCGATCGCCTGGCTGGAGTCGTGGTGGCGCTATCGCGGTCGCGAGGCGAGCCAGCACTCCACCGCAGACATTTCCTTCGAAGACTTTGCCCGTTGCTATCTCACTGGAGACACGACGGCTCCGATACCGAGGGGACGTCCGGCCAGGTTCATCAGTGCCGGGGGAGCGGTGGCGGTCGACCGCATCTTCAGTGTCAGCCGACCCGAAGTGTGGTCAGCCTGGTTCAGCGAGCGGGTCGGGGTGCCCCTTGAGTTCGACCGTCGCAACGCCTCCTACAGGGACGTACGTGGGGAGCTGAGCGAGGAGACCTCGTCGGCGCTGATTCAGCACCTGGCTCCTGAATACGACGTGTGGCACCGCCTCGCGGCCACGGGCGAGTGGTCCGGCGCACGTGGCAGCACGCTCGCCGGGCAGCACCTGCCGCCCGGTGCTCAGTAGGTGTAGCCGAAGAGTTCGATGTCCTCGGCGTAGACCTCGGTGATCTTCTGTCGCGTCTGGTCGTTGTAGTAGTCGTGGTAGGTGCCGTGCCTGGACTTGTTCCTGTGTGGCGGAACCGTCGGCTCGAGTCCGAGTCGGATCTGCACCTTCTGCAGGTCCTCGGCGAAATTCTCGGTGCGTCCGATGAAGTCGACCTGGCGGTCGAACTTCGGTGCGCGCAGGTAGGAGATCTGCGGGGTGCCGACGCGGGGGAGTTCCTCGGTGCCACGCATCACGAACTCCTCGAATCCGGAGTAGGTGGCCGCCAGGCGCCACATCTCGTTGCCGTCGCGCATCGAGCCGTGCTCGACGTCCTGCGGCTTGCCGCTGGCGGGTCCGTGTCGTCGATTCCAGGACGCGATCATGGAGTACCACGACACCATCCGGGCCCACGGGTTGCGCACGAAGCCGAAACTCCAGTAGTCGATGGCCTGCGGCTCTTCCTTGAGAATTTTGCCGAGCGTGACGTGTCGTCCCATGGATGTGCGCGCGTCGTTGCAGGCCTGCTGCACCGTCTCCTCGACAGACACCCCACCGGTCTTGGGGACGTGGACGAACAACACGTGTTTCGAGTCGGAGATGAGCACGCCGCGAGGCTATCCCACGCTGGGCAGCACGCAGGCGTGGGCGCGATGCAGTTCAGCCACGGCCAGCGTGACGATCCGGTCGATGAGTTCCTCGCAGGTGGGTAGGTCGTCGAGCAGACCGACGACCTGCCCGGCGGCGAGAATTCCTGCGGACGTGTCGCCGTCCACGAGACCGGCCTTGAGCATCATCGGGGTGTTGGCGGCCAGCGCCATCTGGGCCATCGTCCTGCCTTGAGCGCGACGCATCGAGCGGCCGTCGAGGAGCAACTCCCGCCAGGTCATCCCGGACCCGCGTTTGAACTCGAGCGTGCGGCGCATGGTCGGGCCCAGCCGGGTGAGCGCTGAGGTCTCCTCGATCTCCTCCACCAGCGGTGTCCTGAGCATCCGGTGCGGCATCCCGTCGACCTTGGCAGTCACGACCGTGCCGTCCAGACCGTGGGACAGATAGAGGTGCTTCACCGCGTCAGGCACGGCGGAGTCGGCAGTCAGGAGGAACCGGGTGCCCATGCCGACACCGGCTGCGCCGTAGGCCAGCGCCGCGGCCAACCCACGGCCGTCGAAATAGCCACCTGCCGCGATCACCGGGATGTCACTTCCAGATGCTCGAAGGGCATCAAGGACGCTGGGCAACAGCAACGATGTGGGGGTCGAGCCGGTGTGACCGCCGCCCTCCCCGCCCTGGATCATCACCGCGTCGGCGCCCCAGCCAGCCACCTTCTGCGCATGCTTGGGGAGCCCGATGCTCGGGATCACGACCACGTCGTGTTCCTTCAGTCGGGCGATCAGTTCGGGCTTGGGGGCCAAGGCAAACGAGGCGACCTTGACGCCGTGCGCGATCAAGAGATCGCACCGGGACTGCGCGTCGGCGGCATCGGCGCGCAGATTGACGCCGAAGGGAGCCTCCGTACGGCTCTGCACCTCGAGGATCGCCCGCTCGAGTTCGGCGTGGGTCATCGTGGCGCTGGCCAGGATGCCAAGGCCGCCGGCGTTGGCGGTGGCCGAGACGAGTCGGGGACCTGCCACCCACCCCATGCCAGTCTGGACGACCGGGTGACGGACTCCCGTGAGCTCGGTCAGCGGGGTCTTCAGCATGGGCTCCATCACGCCGGCACCTCCTGGTGGCGCAGTCCCCGGGGGTCCAGGACCTCGCGGATGAGCATCAGCTCGCCCGGTCCGGGCTCGCGCGTGGGTGGAGGATCACCTTCGACGTACAACTCGAAGCCGGTGGCTTCCTGCACCTGGTCGACGCTGACGCCGGGGTGGAGGCTCAGCACACGGACCGTGTCGTCTGGTCCGCGGACGTCGAAGACCCCGAGGTTGCTCACGATCCGGTGGATGTCGTTGAAGCGGCTGGCCGCAGGACCGGCCTCCCGGGCGGACTTGGGTCCGACACCGGTGATGATGTCGACCTGCTCGACGAAGACACGCGGTGAATGGCGCGGGACCCAGTAGGACGTGCGGTTGTTGACCGTGTTCCCCGGGGCACCCCGTGAGCCGAGAAGCTGGCGATTCGGTTGGGCGAAGTCGCCGATGGCAGAGATGTTCTGGTTGCCGTGACGGTCGATCTGGGTGGCACCCATCATGACGTGTCGCTTGCCGTAGGCCACCAGGTCGAAGACCCGGCGGAACGGGATCCACCCTTCGACGACGTCCGCCTTGGCGAACAGCGGCGGCACACCGGCGAGGAGGAGGGACTCCCCGTCAGAGATGACGAGGTCGGGGTTGGAGGTGAGCTTGCACAGTCGTACGCCGAGCATCGCCATGATGCCCATCGGCGAGCCGAAGATCTCGCCGTCGTCCTTGAAGGCATCGGCCACCGCCGCCGCGCAGATTTCGGCGCGCGTGGGCGCGAACTCTGTCCCGGACCCGGCCTCACTCATGGCTGCTCCTCCGTCGCAAACGCGCTGACCGCGGCTTGGTAGGCCTCTTCGTCGCCCCTCAGGAATCGGTCCTTGAAGGCGGACCATTTCTCGGGGTCGGCAGCTGAGCTGGCGTAGTGACGCTGGAACTTCTCATCCCGCTCGTAGTCCGGGGTGCATGTGGTGAAGTGCGCTCCCCGGGGTGTCTCGACGACCCCCGTGACCATCATCCGGTTGAGCAACACTCGTTGGACGGGCGCGTCCACCGTGAGGCCGGCGGTGTCGACGATCTGTTCACAACTGACGTAGGCCTTCTCCGCAGCCATGCAGAAGAGGTCGTCGAAGTAGGGGTCCGGCCCGAGATAGGTGGCGTTGCCGTGCACGTCGGCGCGATTGAGGTGCACCAGCGCCACGTCCAGGGTCAGGGCGGGGACCGCCACCAGGGTCTCGCCGTCGTCGTAGGGGCTGGTCACCGTCTTGAGATCGGGATTGTTGCGGAGCACGTCCGAGCCCAGTCCAGCGCGCAAGGGCAGGAAGGGCAATCTCTCGGAGGCAGCCTTGAGTCCGGTGAAGAACATCCCCTCGTCCCACTCGCAGACCTCGGGAATGGTGGCGTTCTGGCGGGCAGCCTGGAAGAGCGGCTCGAGGGGGACCGAGTCGAGGGAGACGAAGGCATAGACGAGTCGCCTGATCTTGCCGGCCTCGGCCAGCAGACCGACGTCGGCGCCACCCCAGCTCACGATCGTGAGGTCGGTGAGGTCGCTGCGCACGATGGCGCGGACCAGCGCCATCGGCTTGCGGCGCGGGCCCCAACCACCGATGCCGATGGTCATCCCGCTACTGAGCTGGCTGACGACCTGATCGATCGTCATCTCCTTGGTGGTGGGTCTCATGTGGTGGATTTGTCCGTTCCTGCGAAGTCATCGCGCAGCGCGTCGCTGACGCCCATCAGGTTGAGGAGATAGGTGAAGCCCTGTTCGAAGCGGTAGGAGGTGTTGACGTCGATGGGGTCGATCCCGTTGAGCGCCTGCTTTGCCGCTCGGATGACGCGCGTGTCCTTGGCAGCGATCTCGCCGGCGACAGCCAGGGCGGCGGCATCGAGTTGGTCGCGGGGGACCACCTCAAGCACGGACCCGAACTGGACCAGATCGGCAGCCTTGATGGTGCGCGCGGTGAAGTAAAGAGTCCGCATCAGGTGGTGCGGCACCAGGCGGGCAAGGTGGGTCGCTGCACCGAGGGCGCCCTGGTTGACCTCCGGCACGCCGAAGTAGGCGTCGTCGCTGGCGACGATGACATCGGAGTTTCCAGCCAGGCCGACACCGCCGCCCAGGCAGAAGCCGTGGACCGCGGCGACCACCGGGACAGTGCATTCGTAGACGGCCCTGAAGGCGGCGAAGCACCCCTGGTTGGCGCCGATGAGCGCATCGAAGCCCTGGGTCTGCTGCATCTCCAAGATGTCGACGCCGGCGTTGAAGCCGCGTCCCTCGGCACGCAGCACGACGACCTTGGTGGCGGGGTCCGCTCCGGCTTCGTCCAGAGCAGCAGCCACATCGAACCACCCTTGCACCGTCAGTGCGTTGACGGGCGGACGGTCCATGGTCACCACGCGGATTCCATCCTTGCGCAGGTGTGAACTCACGGTCATCTCTTCACCTACCTAACGTTTGCTTGGTAGCGTACACGTCATGAGTCTCTGCCTCGATCTGTCCGGCCGCGTGGCTCTCGTGACGGGTGGCTCGCAGGGGATAGGGGCCGGCATCTCACGAGTCCTGCGACTGGCTGGTGCCAGAGTCATCACCTGCGCCCGCTCTCCGCATCCGAGACCGGAGGAGGCCGATGAGCACCACGAATGCGACATTCGTGACCTCGACGCCGTCGCGGAGATGATGGTCGACATCGAGTCCACGCAGGGCCGGCTCGACATCTTGGTCAACAATGCCGGCGGAGCCCCGTACGCGCTGGCGGCGCAGGCCTCACCGCGATTGCACGACAGAGTGTTCGATCTCAACCTGGCCGCACCACTGCGGGTGGCCCAGGCGGCGAACCGCATCATGCAGCAGCAGGAGAGCGGCGGGTCCATCGTCAACGTGTCCTCGATCAGCGCCCTGCGTGGCTCGCCCGGGACGGCTGCCTACGGTGCGGCGAAGGCCGGTCTGGACTCGCTGACCCGGTCGCTGGCCATGGAATGGGGCCCCCTCGTCCGGGTGAACTCGATCGATGTCGGCCTGTGCCGTACCGAGCGCACGCTCGACCACTACGGCGGCGATGCGGCCGTGGCAGCGATCGAAGCGACGATCCCCCTTGGCCGCATGGCGCGGCCTGACGAGGTGGGAGCCGTGGCTGCGTTCCTGTCCAGCGATCTTGCCTCCTATGTCTCCGGAGCCACGATCGAATGTCACGGTGGGGGAGAGCCGCCGGTCTTCCAACATGTCCTCGACAGCGCGATGAAAGGTTCCTCATGACGCTCCTGCTGGACGGACGGATCGCCATCGTCACCGGTGCCGGACGCGGTATCGGTCGCGAGCATGCGCTCGAGTTGGCGCGGCAGGGCGCCCGTGTGGTCGTCAACGACTTCGGCGTCTCGCTCAGCGGTGAGGACACTGCGGAGACCCCGGCCGAGGAGGTGGTCGGACTGATCCGCTCAACCGGGGGGCAGGCGGTGGTCAACACCGCCGACGTGGCCGACTTTGATCAGGCGCAGGCCATGGTGCAGCAGGCGATCGACACCTTCGGTGGACTCGACATCCTGGTCAACAATGCAGGATTCGTCCGGGACCGGATGCTCGTCAACGCCACCGAGGACGAGTGGGATGCGGTGATCCGGGTGCACCTCAAGGGTCACTTCGCGCCGCTGCGTCATGCCGCCTCCTACTGGCGGGCCGCGTCCAAGGCCGGGCGTCAGCGGGTTGCGCGCGTCATCAACACCTCCTCGGGCGCGGGTCTGCAGGGATCGATCGGTCAGAGCGCCTATTCAGCCGCCAAGGCCGGCATCGCCGGATTGACGTTGGTGTCAGCGGCCGAGCTGGGCCGGATCGGGGTGACTGTCAACGCCATCGCCCCTGTTGCCAGGACGCGCATGACCGAGGGAGTCTTCGACGCCCAGTTGCCCGATCCTGCCGACAACTCGCCGATCGTGGCGTGGCTCTCCTCCGACCAGGCAGGACACGTCACCGGACGCATCTTCGAGATCGAGGGCGGCAAACTGACCCTGGAGGACGCGTGGCGACACGGCGCCGTTCGTGACAACGGGTCGCGTTGGAAGGCCGACGATCTAGGTCCGGTCGTGGATCAGTTGCTGGCCGAGGGTGCGGTCCCGGAACAGGTCTACGGCAGCTGAGGTCGCGGGCCGCGACTGACCCCCTCACCTTTCCGTACGTATTCAGATTCGCTCGATGATGGTGCCGGAGGCTTGGGCGCCGCCAGCGCACATGGCGATCAGTGCCGTGGATGCATCGCGCCGTTCCAACTCGTGGAGCGCGGTCGTGAGGAGCCTGGTGCCTGTCGAGCCGACAGGGTGGCCCAGGGCGATGGCTCCGCCGTTGACATTGATCTTGTCGTCGGGCACCTGATGCACCTTTGCCCAGGACAGCACCACGCCGGCAAAGGCTTCGTTGACCTCGCAGAGGTCGATGTCCGAGAGGGTCATCGCACTGTCGCGCAGGAGTCGTTCGGTGGCCTGGACGGGGCCGTCGAGGTGGTAGTAGGGATCGGCTCCGACCAGGCACGACGCGATGATGCGAGCACGTGGGCGAAGACCCAGGGAGGCAGCGAGATCGGAGTCCATCAGGAGCAGCGCGGACGCGCCGTCAGAGATCTGCGAGGACGTCCCCGCGGTGTGGACACCACCTTCGAGCACGGACTTCAGGCGGGTCAGCCCTTCCATCGTGGTGTCACGGGGCCCCTGGTCCTCCTCGACGAGACGCGTCTCTCCGGTGGGAGCGCCGTACTCGTCGAGAATGGGTGCGGTCACGCCGAAGATCTCACGGGTGAAGTGTCCGGCGTCCGCTGCTGCGAGGGCCTTCTGCTGGGACCACACGCCGAAGGCATCGACATCTGCGCGCCCGAAGCCGCGATCTCGCACGATGCGGTCGGCTCCTTCGAACTGGTTCGGGAGGTCGATCGACCACGACGGCGGTCGTGGGTCTCCGGTACCGGGCGGCACATTGGCCCCCAGCCCGACGCGTGACATCGACTCCACCCCGCAGGCCATGCCTGCGCTGATGACGCCCGCGGTGATCATCGCGTTGATGAGGTGGGTGGCCTGCTGGGCCGAGGAGCACTGGGCGTCGATGACCGTGGAGGGGACCTCATTCGCCAGACCGGCGTGCATCCACGAGCGGCGGACCATGTTGTTGGACTGTTCGCCTGCCTGCGTCACACAGCCGCCGATGACCTGCCCGACCACGTTCGACTCCACGCCCGCGCGCTGCAAGACCTCGGTCATCGTGGCGCCGAGGAGATCGGCCGTATGGATGCCGGAGAGCCAGCCCTTGCGCTTGCCGATGGGAGTGCGTACGGCCTCGACGATCACAGGAGTGCCCATAGGGACGAACGTAGCAACAAAATAGAACACGTTCCTGTTTCAAGACACGTTCTACCGAGATGCCTTGGTGAACATTCCGTCCGTATGTAGTCTACGGACTGCTAGAACGTGTTCCACTTTGAAGCCTGTCTTCATTCTGAGTCGAGGAGTCCCGGTGACCGCAGAGAGCATCGCCCACGTCGTACCCGACGGTTTCGATCCCACCGACCCGGACGTGATCCTCGGCGCGGTCCCACACGAGGAGTTCGAGGCACTCCGTGCCCACGAACCCATCCACTGGGTCGAGCAGGGTCCGGAGGCTGCCGCCGGCTTCATCGGTGAAGGCGCCCAGGGCTACTGGGCGCTGACCACCCACGCCGACATCCTGGCTGTCTCGAAGAACAGCAAGGACTTCTCCACCAGCATCAACGGCGCCATCATCAGGTTCGCGCCCGAGATGACCCGCGAGCAGGTCGATCTCCAGAGCGTCATGCTGCTCAACCAGGATGATCCCGGTCATGGAGCACTGCGACGCATCATCAGCCGTGGTTTCACCCCGCGGGCGATCGGCAGCCTCAAGGACGCCCTGGCCGCAGCGGCCGCCCACATCGCGGAGGAGGCCAGGGCCAAGGGCACGGGGTGCTTCGTGGAGGACGTCGCCTCCGAACTCCCGCTGCAGGCGATCGCAGATCTGCTCGGTGTGCCGCAGGAGGATCGACGCAAGCTGTTCGACTGGTCCAACCAGATGCTGTCCTACGACGACCCGGAGATCGAGGGTGATCCGGAGTCAGCTTCGGTCGAGATCCTCAACTACTTCATGCCGATCGCGGAAGATCGCAAGGCCAACCCCCGTAAGGACATCGTCACCCAACTCGTGACGGCGGGCGAGGACGGCGAGGGCCTGACCTCCGACGAATTCGGTTTCTTCGTGATCCTGCTGACCGTGGCCGGCAACGAGACCAGCCGTAACTCCATCACCCACGGCATGAAGGCATTCTTCGACCACCCGGACCAGTGGGAGCTCTACAAGTCGCAGCGTCCCGAGACCGCGGTCGACGAGATCATCCGCTGGGCCACACCGGTCACCGTCTTTCAGCGCACCGCTCTCGCCGACCTGGAACTGAGTGGGGTGCAGATCAAGAAGCATCAGCGCGTGGGCATGTTCTACGGGTCCGGCAACTTCGACGATGCTGTTTTCGAGCAGCCCTTCGAGTTCAACATCCTGCGCGACCCCAACCCCCACCTCGCCTTCGGTGGGCACGGCGCCCACTACTGCATCGGCGCGAATCTGGCTCGGATGACGGTGGGGCTGATGTTCAACGCGATCGCCGACACTCTCCCCGACATCAGCCTCCTGTCGGACCCGCGCCGCCTGCGCAGCTCATGGATCAACGGCATCAAGGAGATGCAGGTTTCCTACGTCTGATTCGTGGCAAGCGCGAGGAGTGACACGGCCACAGTGGCCATGATCTCGCCGATCCCCAGTTGCTTCGGTGACCAGCCCAGGCGGGGCACCGCCGCAGCCCGGACAGCGAAGACGCCGAAGAGCAGTCCCAGCTGCCAGGCTAACCATGTGACGAGCACTGCGGTCACGACGTGGAAGGCGACGCTCACGGCAAGGAAGCCACGATTGCCCCGCTCGCGGATCGCGCTCTTGACGTAGAAGACCGTGCCGAGGAAGTAGAGCGTCAGGACCAGTGCGAGCCACCAGGCGCGCGCATCGGCGCGACCCGCGCCCGCGTCGTAGGCCACGACGGTCATCAGGCAGGAGCCCACCACGGTCGTCAGGCCGGCCAGCAGGTCGCGTTCGTGTCGCGACGCAGCGGCTACGAGGCCGACCCCAAGCGGTAGGACGAAGGCCGGCACCCACCACAGCAGGCGGGGCTCGAGCAGCACCACCACGAGGCCCACCGCAGCGGCTGCGGCGGTGTAGGCACGGACGGGAGGCCAGTAGCGGGGACGGCGCCGCGACTTGAGCCACAGTGATGTCGCGAAGAACGCGAAATAGCCGAGGAACCAGAAGACCGTCAGGGGAAGGTGTACCCACGCTGGTCCGCCGGCGACAATTCCGACGAGGAGCGGTGCGGTCAGCATCGCCCACGCGCCGTGTTGGTTCGGCACCCAACCGGGGCCACGCCTGCTCACACCAGCAGCCTAGGCACTCGGCTCAGCAGGGAGACGCCGACCCGTCACCAGGGGCGTCACTGTCCCAGAATCGTCTCCAGGTCCGTGGGGACGCCCCCAGCGGTGTCGAAGTCGGCCCTGATCGCAGCAAGGAGATCGGGGTCAGCCAAGATGTCCGCGCCCACGCTCGCCAACGCGTAGGCCGACGCCATCATGGCGTCGTCAGATCGCTGACCTGCGGCATGATCCGCGAAGTCCTTGGTGTGCAGGGAGATGCCTGCCGGAGCAATCGCGATCATGGGATGGATGGCGGGGATCCGCACCGACACGTTTCCCATGTCGGTGGACCCGCTGCCACCACTCGAGTTGCTCGGCGGCCCGAACATCGTCTCACCGGCGGCGGTGAAATGGACGGCAAACTGGGCCACCATCGTGTCGTTGCTTCGCAGGGGCAGGCACGGAGGAAGTCGATCCCAGACGATCTCGGCTGCACAGCCGGTGGCGTGTGCGGCAGCCGTGAGGATGGCCTCGAGGCGATCGGAGAGCTCAGCGAGACCCACCGTGGTGGCAGAACGGACATAGAAGGCCCCGCGCGCCTTCTCGGGAATCACGTTCGGCGCCGTTCCCCCCTCCACGATGATGCCGTGTACGCGATCGGTGGGGATGAGTTGTTGCCGCATGGCCGAGACCCCGTTGTAGGCGGCGACCACGGCGTCGAGCGCGTTGACCCCCAGGAAGGGGCTGGCCGAAGCGTGAGCGGTGCGCCCGGTGTAGGTCACGTCGACCTCCCGAAGCCCGAGATAGTCAGTGGTCGTCTGGGAGATCCCGGCGAAGGGGTGGACCATCATGGCGACGTCGACGCCCTCCAGCGCACCTTCGCGGATCATCAGTTCCTTGCCGCTGCCGTTCTCCTCGGCAGGCGTACCGAGCAGCACTGCACGTCCGCCGAGAGCCTCGACCTCGGCGGCGAGGGCAAGGAACGCCGCAACTCCGGTTCCGCAGATCATGTTGTGACCGCAGCCATGTCCGATGTCGGGCAGGCAGTCGTACTCGGCGAGGACGGCAACGGTAGGCCCCGGACGGGAGGACTGCACCCGGGCGACCAGAGCTGTGTCCAGCCCGTACGCGCCCACCTGTGCGGTGACGCCGTGACGTTCCAGCAGGGCCGCGACGCGGGCCACTGAGCGGTGCTCCTGGAAGCCGAGTTCGGGATCGGCGTACAGATCATGGGACAGCTGGACGACGTCGTCTCGCAGCCCAGCAACGCTCGCGCGAATGGCATCGATGGTGGCTGCGGGAGCGCCGTCGTGGTGGGAACGCCATTCGGGTGGGGTGCTGCTCTCGGCCGCGGCAACCGCTGCGAGGAACTGCTCGCCTGCTGGTGAGGGATTGCCGGGTCGATCGGAATCGATCTTGAGCACTCGCATCAAGACACTCCTTCCAAGGAGTCAGTCGCTTCGAGGTCGGCATCGATCAGGTCGGGCCGGCGGTACAGGAGCACACAGGCCAGGGACACGGCAGCCATGACCAGGAAATACACCGCCACCGGCACCCACGAGCCGCCGGAACTGTTGTCCAACCACTGGGCGATGAAGGGGGTGAACGTGGCCACCACCCCGGCCAGTTGATAGGCCAGCGAAAGGCCGGACTGACGCGTCCGCACCGCGAACCAGCCCGCGATCAGGGTGCCGATGACGGCGTAGGCGATGCTGCTTGCCAGGTTGCCGAGGAACATGCCGGCCCACAGCCCGCCGACCGTGCCGGTCTCCACCAGCCACAGCATGGGGAACGCCACGACCAAGTGCAACGCCAGGCCCACGATGGCGACCCGACGGACCCCCCAGACATCGGCGGCCCACGCAGACAGGGGGACGAGGATGATGATCGAGACGGAGACCATCATCCCTGCGGCAGAGAGTTGATGATCGCTGAAGCCGAGGACGCTGGCGCCTCGTGCGGTGATGTAGGAGACGATGACGTACAGCCCCGCGATGGTCACCAGAGCCGCCCCGGAGGCCTGCAGCACCGTGCGCCAGGAGTCGCGGAGAAGTTCTACGATCGGGATGCGCGATTCCTTGGCTGCCTCGCGCTCCTCCTGCAGGGACTCCTGGAAGATCGGGGACTCCTCGATCCGGAGCCGCAGGATGATTCCCACGATGCCCAGTGCGCCGGCGACCAGGAAGGGGATGCGCCACGTCCACTCCACGAGCAGCGGTGCCCACTCCTCGCGGGTGAGCAGGGTGAACATGCCCGTCGACAGGAGCAGACCCAGCCCGTTACCGATCTGGGGGAAGGAGCCGTAGAGGGCACGCAGTCCGGGAGGGGCGCACTCCACGGCGTAGAGGGTCGCGCCGCCCCACTCGCCACCGACCGCCACCGACTGGAAGACCCTCAGGGTGAAGAGCAGGACGACCGCCAGGCCACCCACCTGAGCGTATGAAGGCAGGAGACCGATGCCGAGCGTGGCTATTGTCATGATGCTGAGCGAGAGGACGAGAGCCCGCTTGCGGCCCACCCTGTCGCCGATGTGACCGAAGATGATGGCACCCAGCGGACGGGTGATCCCCGCGATGGCCAAGGTGGCGAAGGACGAGAGAATCCCGAGGCCAGGTTCCATGTTGGGGAAGAACACCTGCGGGAAGACCAGCGAAGCCGCGAAGATGTAGATCCCGAAGTCGTACCACTCGATGGCGGTGCCGAGCAGGGTGGCGCCCATCACCTTCCAGATACTGGAACGTGCAGGCGGGGGGTTGACTACAGATGCTGAACTGGTTGACATCGTCATTCTCCCAGGTCATGCGGCCCTCGGCCGGGGCCGTCAGAGTGCTCCCTGCCGACCATAGCCCCCTCGGAGTCCAGGGTCTCCCTGCCTGAGGGTGGTCCGCGCGGTCTGCACGCCGCCCATGGCGAGTGGCGTCTTCAGTTCTCGAGGGGCCAGCCGCGCTGGCTCCAGCCGCTGGTGCCACCCGTCACATTGATGGCCTGGAGCCCCTGTTGACGCAGTGCTTCGACGACCTGGCCACTGCGATTGCCGGTCGCGCAGATCACGAAGAACGGAGAGTCCTGGGGCAACTCGGTGATGCGCGCCGGCACGTCGTTCATCGGGATGTGCACGGCACCGGGGACGTGTCCGGCGTTCCACTCGTCGAGTTCACGAACGTCGAGGACGGGTGCTCCCTGACTGTGCGCGGCCACGAAGTCGTCGAGGCCGATCTCGTCGGGGACCCCATGGGTCGCTGTTTCCTGTGCGGTTTCCTGAGCTTGGGCTGCTTCCTTGCGGACCACATCCATGTCGAGCTCACGAGCCTGACCGATCACGCCGGCCAGGGCGTCCGGAGGGAGCGCGCCAGCCTGGTTGAAGAGCAGGACGCCGTCGCGGAAAAGCATGAGCGTCGGGATGGAGGAGATGCCGGCCATCTGGCTGAGTTCCTGCTCGGCCTCGGTGTCGACCTTGCCGAACACGATGTCGGGATTCGCCTCGGACGCCTTCTCGAAGATCGGGGCGAACTGGCGACACGGACCACACCACTCGGCCCAGAAATCGACGAGGACGATGCCTTCGCCGGTCACGGTCTGCTCGAATTCGGCCAGGGTCAGCTCGCGAGTCGTCATGGGACAAGCCTGCCACGTCGGGTGAAGCAACCGATGAGTGGTGGTGCCGGGCTCACCGAGCGCGATCCCGTCCTGCCCTCACCCGGTCTGGCTCATGTCCGCCAGGGCTCGGCCGATACGTAGCGCCTGCTGCGTGGATCCACCCAGGACGAACTCCCCGCGCTTGGCTGCGGTGAAATAGCGGTGCGCCTCGCCGTCGAGGTCGATGCCGACGCCGCCGTGCACGTGCACGGTCGTGTGGGCAACCCGGTGTCCGGCGTCAGCGGCGAAGAGCATGGCGGTGGCCAGTTCGATCTCACTGGGGATTCCCTCCTCGAGCCGCCACGCGGCCTGCCACAGGGTCAGGGACTGGCCCAAGGTGTCGATGTAGGCATCGGCGAGGCGTTGCGACACCGCTTGGAACGTGCCGATGGGTCGGCCGAACTGTTCGCGGCTCTTGGCGTAGGCCGCTGTCAGGGTCACGGCACCTTCGGTGACGCCGAGCTGGAGGGCGCAGGCAGTGAGGGTGAGCAGGTCGCCGAGTCGCTGAGCCGCTGAGCCGTCACCCACCAGCTCGGCAGGTGTGTCCTGCAGGTCGAGCTGGCCGACCTCGTCGCCGTCGGACACCTTTTGCGGAGTGATGTCGAGTCCGTCGTTGCGCAGAAGGAACACCGCTGGTCCCTCCGGCCCTGTCGCGGTGACGAGCAGCGCCTGGGCGCGAGCGCTGGCGGTGATGACCACCTTGGTGCCGGTCAGCGTCCAACCGCCGCCGTCGTTGCGAGTGGCCGTGACGGTGGGCTCACGTGGTGCGGCCTCGCGCTCCTCGCTGATCGCGACCGTGAGCACCGTGGCGCCGCTCGCGGCACCGGTCAGCCAGTGGGCCTGTTGCTCGGGCGTACCCGCCCCGGCCAGCAGGACAGCGGCAGCGACGTGGGTCGCGATCGGTACGGGTGCGACCCTGCGCCCGACCTCGACGATCACGCGGCACTGCTCGATCAGCCCGAGCCCGGCACCTCCGTGCGCTTCGGGAAGCGCAAGGCCGAGCAGTCCGGCGTCGCCGAGTGCCGACCACAGGGCCGGGTCGAAGCGGTCTCCCTTGCTCTCCACGGCACGCATCTGCTCGTTCGTGGCCCTATCGCCCACGATGGTGGCCGCCAACGTGGCGGCCTCGTCCGCCTCAGGTGAAAACTCGAAGTCCATGCTCATGACGCTCACTCATCTCTTCGCAGCAGGCAGGCCCAGGCCCACATAGCCGATGATGTCTCGTTGGATCTCGTTAGTTCCGCCCGCAAAGGTCATCACCAGTGCGGACCGGTGGTGGCGCTCCAGCCGACCCTGGAGGACGGCGCCGGGGCTCTCTCGACTGATCCCTGCCAGCGGCCCGACGACCTCCATCAGCGAGCGGTAGACCTCGGTGGCGAGTTCGGAGCCGTAGACCTTGGTGGCACTGGCCACGGCGGGGGAGAGCGCGTCACTCGACGTGGCGATCTTCCAGTTCAAGAGGGTCAACATCTCTGTGCGGGCGTGTGCCCGACCCAGCAGGATCTGCACCCACTCGGTGTCGATCACCCGACCACCGTCGGCGTTTCTGGTCTCCTGGGCCCACTCGCGAACCAGTTGGATCGAATGGGTCAGGGGGGCGCTCGAGGTCAGGGCCACTCGTTCGGCGTTGAGCTGGTCGGTGATCAGCGACCAGCCGCCGTTGAGCTCTCCGACCAGGTTGCTCGCTGGCACGCGGACGTCTTCGTAGTAGGTCGCGCTGGTGCTCACGTCGGCGACCGTGTGGATCGGCGTGTAGGAGAAGCCGGGGGAGTCCACCGGGACCAGGATCATCGACAGGCCCTTGTGGCGGGGCAGGTCGGGATCGGTGCGACAGGCGATCCAGAGCCAGTCGGCGTACTGGATCAGCGAGGTCCACATCTTCTGCCCGTTGATCACCCATTCGTCGCCCTCGAGCACGGCTCGGGTCTTCAGAGAAGCGAGGTCGGTGCCCGAGTCGGGCTCGGAGTAGCCCACCGAGAAGTGGAGTTCGCCGGCCAGGATCTTGGGGAGGAAGAACTCCTTCTGCTCCTCGGTGCCGTGGCGCATGATCGTCGGGCCGACGGTGTTGAGCGTCAGGTAGGGGATCGGCACGCCGGCCACGGCAGCGACGTCGGTGAAGATCAACTGCTCGATCATGGGACGGTCCTGCCCGCCGTACTCCTTCGGCCAACCGATCCCGAGCCACCCATCGGTGCCGAGCTGACGGATGACCGCCTTGTAGGTCTCGACATCGCCGAACTCGCCGGAAGACATCGACAGCGCCGCCCGGCGCTCGGGGGTCACCAGAGCATCGAAGTACTCTCGGAGCTCGGCCTGCAGCGCGAGGTGGTCGGGAGAGAGAGCTACCTGCATGGTGGCGAGACTAGAACGTGTTCTCGTTTTAGTCCATAATGAGGTCATGAGTGAGACTCGCCTGCTCGACACCGGATCCGTCCCCGCACGCTTCGCACGGGGATGGCACTGCCTGGGACGGGAGATCGACTTCACCGACGGAACCCCGCACTCGGTGGAGGCCTTCGGTGGCAAGCTCGTCGTGTGGTCCGACACCCACGGCGACCTCAACGTGTTGGACGGCTACTGCCGACACATGGGGGGAGATCTGACCCGGGGCACCGTCAAGGGCGACGAGATCGCCTGTCCCTTCCATGACTGGCGCTGGGGCGGCGACGGCAAGTGCAAGGCCATTCCGTACGCCCGGCGGGTCCCGTTGCGTGCCCGCACCCAGAAGTACGCCACCGTCATCCGCAACGGTCTGGTGATGATCTGGCACGACCCCGAAGGCGCCGAGGCCGACCTGGAAGCCCTGCCGCCCGAGTTGCCCGGCATCGGGACGGAGGCCTACACCGACTGGACGTGGAACGTGCTGGACGTGCCGACGGCCCACTGCCGCGAGATCGTGGACAACGTCGTGGACATGGCGCACTTCTTCTACATCCACTTCGCCTTCCCGACGAGCTTTCGCAACGTCTTCGAGGGCGACCAGGCCACCCAGTTCATGGAGTCGACCGGTCGCCCGGACATGCAGGCGCAGGGATATGGTGACGAAGACCTGATCCTGAAGTCGGAGGCGACCTATTTCGGCCCCTCGTTCATGGTCAACTGGCTCACCACCGACTACAAAGGCTTCCTCACCAACGTCGTGCTGATCAACTGTCACATCCCCACCGGTCCGAGCTCGTTCAAGTTGCAGTACGGCCTCTGCGTGGAGAAGCCGGACGGCCTGGACGAGAAGACTGCTCTCTACATCGCGAGCAAGTACTCCGAAATGTTCGGCGACGGCTTCATGCAGGACGTCAATATCTGGCTCAACAAGGCCTCCGTCCAGAACCCGCTGCTGTGCGAGGAGGACGGACCCGTCTACCAGTTGCGCCGGTGGTATGAGCAGTTCTACGTCGACAAGGCAGACGTCGCCGCGGAGATGACCGATCGTTTCGAGTTCGAGGTGGACACCACCAAGGCCAACGAGTTCTGGCGCACCGAGGTCGAGGAGAATCTTGCTCGCAAGAGGACCGAGGACGAGGCAGCCGGCGAAGCGGTCCCGCACTGATGGTCTACATCGTGCCGAACAACCCCGACACGCGCGAGGACCAGCGGCTCTACACCCGGGCTCGACTGGTGGACGTCATGTGTGGGGAGTGCCACGCCCGGGTCGGCGTGAAGAAGAACAGTGAGCACCACACTTCGATCCAGTGGTCGGTCGAGGCCGTCAGTCGGTGCGTCGAGTTCGACCGACTGGACGACGAACCCGGAGGCCGCAAGATCTACGCCGCGTGTCCACGCCTGGTGACCAGCATCGAGAGCGCTGTCCTCGAAGGTGCCGTGCAGATCGGAGCCGAGGATGGCTACTGAGGAGTCCTTCCTGCTTCAGATCGCCGAGGTGCGTCGAGAAACCGCAGATGCAGTCTCGGTGGTCTTCGACGTCCCCGAAGAGATGACCGAAACCTTCCGCTTTCGCCCCGGTCAGTTCCTCACCCTGGGCGTTCCCTCTGACCGGTCGGGCCTCGTAGCCCGTTGCTACTCGATCTGCGTGCCACCCGGGGAACCGCTCACGGTCACCGTGAAGCGCACCGTCGATGGCTATGCCTCCCACTGGATCAATGACCACCTGCGCGCCGGCGACACGGTGCGCGTCCTGCCTCCGGCCGGCATCTTCACCCCGGCCTCCCTGGATGAAGACCTGCTGCTGTGGGCCGGAGGATCCGGCATCACGCCGGTCATGGCGATCGTGCGGACGGTGCTGGCTCGGGGGAGCGGTCGACTCGTGCTCTTCTACGCCAACCGCGACGAGCAGTCGGTCATCTTCGCCGCCGCACTGGCTGAGCTTGCCGCGTCGCACCCCGGCCGGCTGCACGTCGTCCACTGGCTGGAGTCTGTCCAGGGGCTTCCCACCCAGGCGCAGATCCACGCGTTCGCTTCCTCCTACTCCGACTGCACCTCGTTCTGCTGCGGCCCTGCGCCCTTCATGAAGATCGTCGCCGACGCGCTGCGCGCCCTCGACTTCCCGCGCGCCCGGCGCCACCAGGAGAAGTTCGTCTCGCTCGGTGGCAATCCGTTCGGCGACGTTGAGGAGGTCCTCGCGGCAGAGGCAACGCTGGCCGGGGCTGATGACCCTGAGCATGCCGATGAGCTGGTCGGCGAGCCTGCCGTGTCCGGTCCGGTCACGCTGGAGGTCGAGCTCGACGGTCAGCACTATGCGTTCGACGACTGGGACCCCCGGGTCAAGATGCTCGATTTCCTGGAGTCGAAGGGGGTCAAAGCGCCGTTCTCCTGTCGCGAAGGCGAGTGCTCGGCCTGCGCGGTGAGGCTGCTGAAGGGCGAGGTGCGGATGCTGCACAACGACGTCCTCGAGCAGGAGGACCTCGATGAGGGGATCCGGCTCGGCTGTCAGTCGCTACCCATGACCGACGCGGTCAAGGTCACCTACAACGGGTGACCATCGCTGACTCGAACGTTCATTGGGCGCGCGCCGAACACTCGAACGGCACTGGCGCGCTTGTCTTGGCGGGCTCCAGTGGTCGCCTCGATGCGGGGCGGGCCGAGCTGTTCGCATCGAAGGGCTCGACGGCGCTGGCGCTGCGCTGGTTCGGGGGCGCATCGCAACCCGCAGTGCCGTGTGAGGTCCCGTTGGAGACCTTCGTCGAGGCCATCGACCTGCTTGCCGCCGAGTGCGAACGCATCGTGCTGATCGGCCTGTCATTCGGGGCAGAAGCCGCCTTGCTGACCGCGAGTATCGACAAGCGCGTCGATGCCGTTGTCGCACTCGCCCCCACCGACGTCGCGTGGGAAGGGCAGTACCAGCATGACTCCGATCCTCGTCGGAGCAAGTGGACTCTCGACGGCAAGTCGATCGCCTTTGTGCCGCTCGATCGGACGTGGAGGCCCCCGACGTCTCCGCCCGCGTTCGTCGATCTCTACCTGCGCAGCAAAGAGATGGCCGGCACCGATGTCGTCGACGAGGCAACCATTGCGGTGGAGCAGATTCGAGGTGACGTCGTGCTGGTTGTGGGCGGGGACGACAGGGTATGGCCGAGCGGCCAGGCCGCGCGGAACATCGAGGCTCGCCGTACTCGCTCCGGACTGACGACACGCCTCGTCGAGGACCCGCTGGCCGGCCATCCGATCACGCTTCCCGGGGAGATTCCGCCCGACCCGAGGCGTCCGTACCAGGTCGGCGGAGATCGGCACGCAGCTTCCCGGTTGGGTGCGCTTGCCTGGCCCTCAATACGAGACGTTCTTTGCTGATCGAACACACTTGCGAATAGTTACTACACCTTGGTAAGGTTGGCTCACGCTTTCACTGGTCACCGGGTAGTCGATATGCCGAGCTGGTGGGGCGAGTCATGAGGGTGAGTAATAGTCCCAGCAGGGGCCTCCAGGAGTGACGACTGATCGCAGCAGGGTGCTGTGGCGTCGTTGAACGGGGGCTGGTGGTGGTGCATCCGATCATTTCTGCGGTGGCTTCGGTGCGGGCGTCGTTGAAGTCGGTGGGTGATGTCAATCCGACGTTCATGGACACCAGTGACAAGGCGACCGCGCTGGTGGAATTGGCCCGAGTGGAAGCCCAGTTGACTGAACTCCGCTTGCGGCTGTTGGTCGATGCTGGTGATCTCGCCAGCCTCACTGCGTCTGCCGAT
>JBBSSH010000022.1:0-70459 GCA_038242265.1 Propionibacteriales bacterium | reverse complement strand
GTCGTGTCCGTCACCTTGCTGCGGTGCTTGCCGGACTCGTGGGCCGACGACGCCGTGACCGGTGTCACGCCCAGTGCCGTAGCAACAGCGGCGCTCAGCACCATCCCGCACAGGGTGCGAGACTTCCTCGAGATGTGCATGCGGATCCTCCTTCAAGGGCAGGTGTCCGAAATGCACCTGCTCTGTAGGCACTGTGGTGTGTGTCGTCGACTGGGTCAAGGAAAACTGGCGAGTAGGAAGACCAACTTGGGCGCGCGTTCCTCGAGTGGTCTGCCGGGTCGGGTGCTTGCGGCTGGCGGCATGGGGAATCGGCTGTCCCGGTCAACAAATGATTGCAGCTTTGCAGCTCAACGGTTGAGCCGTCATGCGGTGTACTCTGTGGTCATGAGCGCACCGACACAGCACCGATACCTCGGTGTCCAAGGACGGGGCACGATCGCGCTGCCAGCCGACATCCGTCGCCGACTGCATCTGGATGAGCCGGGTGCGCAGTTGGAGCTGACCGAGCGTGCCGACGGCGTCATCGAGTTACGTGCTGCCTTGCCTGTGCCCGCTGACCAGCTCTGGTTCTGGGCCGAGCGGTGGCAAAAGCGTGAGCACGAAGTTGACGAGCACGTCGCCGCCGGACGCGTCGTGGTTCACGAGTCTGCCGATGACTTCCTCGGTCACCTCGACGAGCTTGACGACGAGTGAAGTTCGAGACCACCCCGGCGTTCGACAGTGACTACCGGCGACTGAAGCGCGAGCACGCTGCCGCGTTCCAAGCCGTCGTTCGAGAGAAGTTCGCGCCGGCGTGCGATGCCTACGCCAAGGACCCGAGTTCGCCCTGGCCCGCCTCGTTGCGTGTCAAGTCCGTGCGAGCGGCTCCGGGTGTGCTTGAGATGACGTGGTCGTTCGCCAGCCCGGACGGACGCGCGACCTTTGAATTGGTCACTGTCGACGGTGACGTGCGCTGCAGGTGGCGACGGGTCGGCGATCACGACGTCTTCAAGAACCCCTAGGCCCCCATTCAGCCAAGAAAACGTACGTCCAGAGGGGTCTCGACCGCCGTCGTGCCGTTCCTCGCCACGTGGAAGGCCTGTCCATCGGGGCGCTCACTGACGGCCTCGACCAACTCACCGTCTCTCCACAGCAGGGCAACCCCGTCATCGACGGCGTACCCGTCTGAGAGAGCACCGCTGGCCACCATCGCGAGGTAGGCCGCTCGACGGTCTGCCTCGCCGAAGTAGTGCGGGCAGGCCGAGCCAGGAAGAAATCCCAACCCGTCAGCCAGCGGGGCCAGCGGGCCGAACGAGTCCGTGGACGAGCCCTCGAACCAGCAGTTCATCCCCGCTGAGATGCCCGCCAACACCGTTCCCCCTGCAGCCGCCTTCTCCAGAACGACGTCGAGACCGTGCAGTCGCCACACCGCGAGCAGGTTCGCCGTGGACCCGCCACCGACGTAGACGACATCCTGCTCTAGGACCTGGTCCAGCTGATCCAGCGGGATCGCTCCCTCAGGTTCCGAATTGAACAGGGCAAGCACCGAGGTGTCCGCTCGACCCTGAAATGCCGCGTGAAACTTCTCGACATAACTCACGGCATCGCCGCTCGCCGTTCCGATGAAACACACCCGCGGGCGAGGCGCTCCGGTGAGAGCAAGCAGGTAGTCGTCCAGTAACGGGCCGCGCTCGCCCGCGACATCGGGCATCGAGAACCCTCCGCCGCCCAGGGTCAGCACCGTGCCACTTCTGCGAATCACACGGGCACTGTACGGACACCCCCCAGACTCTCCTGAAAATTGATTGCGGCGGGCTGCTACGAAGGGCAGGCTCACCGCCATGGACGACGCAACCGAAGCCATGAAGAGGGCCGATCGGGCGGCGGAGGTCAATGCCGAGATGCGGCCCGTCACCATCGCTGACGAGGTCGTCACCAGACCAGCATCCGCGGTCACCGAGACGGTGCACGACCTCCTGCGACACCTGAGGAACAAGGGACTCACCTGCGTACCGGACCCGATCGACGTCGTCGACGGAGTCGAGAGACTGACCTTCATCGAGGGCGAGTCAGGCGGTGACGGCTGGTACCACCAACATAGCGACAAGGGCCTTGCCTCCGCCGCCCGCCTGCTCCGCACGATTCACGACGCCGGCCAGGATTGGGACCCGCCCACCGCCGCAGTCTGGGGAGCTCCACCAACCCCGGGCACGGACCTGGTCTACTCCCACGGCGATCCGGGGCCGTGGAACTTCGTGTGGCGCGACGATGAGGCCGTCGGTCTCCTCGACTGGGACTTCCTCCATCCCGCGCCGAGACTCGACGACATTGCCTACGCGCTGCAGTGGTTCACGCCGATGCGTTCCGACGAACTCGCGCTGGAGTGGCACCACTTTCCCGAGCTGCCCGACCGTCGGCACCGTGTTCGTGTGTTCCTTGACGCCTATGGCGACGTGCCCGACTTCGACGTCGTGGACGCGGTCGTCGCGCGCAGGCAGGCCACGAGTGACCTCGTACGCAGCCTGGCTGAACAGGGTCAAGAACCCCAGCTCACCTGGGTGAAAGACGGAGCCCTCGAAGCGGACGCCGAAGAGATTGCCTGGGTGCGTGAGCACCGCGCTGACCTCACCTGAACCCACCACCGCACGAGCCCGCGCCATTTGTTGTGCGTCTCAACAGTTGTCGCGCGAGTGTCACCAGCTGACTCAAGAAGGTGCAGATCCGATGACAGCCAGATACGACGGCATTGACGATTGGTACCAAGCTTGGGTCACTCAACTGAGCGAAGATCCCGCCTTGACGGCTCTCTTGGCAATGGCGGACCCCTGCGGGAGTACCGACACGTTGCTGGACCTCGGCTGCGGCGAAGGCCGCGTGGCCCGCGCTCTCGCCAGCGGCGGCGCCTCGGTGGTCGGAGTCGACCTGTCCGCTGGGCTGCTCGACAGGGCCAGGGCAGCCGAAGTCCTGGAAAGCACGGGCCGCCGCGGCATCTCCTACATTGAAGGCGACGCCGCGACGACATCCTGGTGGAACGGCACACCGTTCGACGGGGTCGTCTCGAACATGGCGCTCAGCGACATCGAAGATCTCAACGGAGCGCTGGAGACAGTCGCCGCGGTCTTGGCCGAGGGCGGCTGGTTCGCGTTCACGATCCTGCACCCATGCTTCCCCGGATCGGGTGACTGGTTGCCGAGCTGGTCGCCGGGCGGGTACTTCGAGGAGCGTTGGTGGAGCACCGGACGTGACGGCGTACGCGGCCGGGTAGGTGCACATCACCGCACTCTCAGCTCGTACCTGAACGCACTCGTCCAGGCGGGACTGAGCATCGAGACCACATCCGAGCCGGAGCCGCCGACCGCTGATGTCCCCACCTGGCTGGGAATCAAGTGCAGACGGACACAGCCGAAAAATCCACCCCGGTAGCCTAAGGGCGCACCGCGTCCCGGGTCGGGCCGAACAAGGGTGTGAGGCTCTTGACCGGCACGCTGCCTCGAGCGAACTGACTGTCTTCTCTCAGTACGACGGGGGGCGTGGCCGCCGCAGGCCATACCTCCACCAGGTAGTGCTCCAGTGGCTCCTCGACGGCGTCCTCGTCCTCGCCGTCGTCTCCTTCGGGGAAGGCGTATTCGCGGGCGCAACTTTCCGTGCGGCCCCGTGCGCTCACCCGGACCCGGTAGGTGCCACCTGCAATCTCGACCCAGTCCGCTGGTACGTCCAGGAGTTCGTCCACCCCGATCCGGGGCTCGCACGTGACACTGATTTCCGACACGTCCTCCCACGACGAGTCAAGGGCGGGAGGGCCTTCGACGGTGCGGAGCGTCACGTCGTAGGGTCCGTACTGCGACCCGGTCTGGATGATGAGGTCAGCGGGAGCCCCCGGCGTGTGGTTGAGCCATTCCACCAACGTGCTGATCGACGCTGTCGTGGGGACAATTTCGCCGGCCCCATACAACTTGAAGCACCTGTGGCCGCTTTCGATCACCTCAACCAGTTCGCTCACCAGCGCAGGATACAAATCACGTGGCTGTCAGGTCCTTCCTGGGTTCATCGAAAGAAGGTGAACCAGTGCTGGCCGAGTTGTAGCGGCACCGGCGGTCCTGAGAACCGGTGCACACCGACTGTCCACTGTGCCGTCTCAGGTGCCACGAAGGCGATCTCGTCGAACCCGGCGTCCGCAAACCAGGCTCGGATGGCCGGTGTGAGGTCCGTATCGCCGCCGCGGTGTCGCGTCCACACCACATCAGCGCTGGGTGCACACAACTGTGGGGCAGATCGGATCGTCGTCTCGACGTCGGCGTCGGAGATGTTGCCGAAGATTCCGCACAGCAGGACCAGGTCGGCGGGCACTGCCTCCGCATAGGTGTCGCTGCGGGCTGCGTCGCCCTGCTGGACCTCGACTCGCGCATCCAACCGTCGAGCCGCTTCTTCGGCCTGCGCTGCCAAGCCTGCGTCGGACTCGACGAGGAGCGCGGAAACCCGGCTCGCGTCGGCTCGCTCTTCCAGCACTCCGAGAAGGTCGCGCCCGTCACCCGCGCAGGCGCTGACGACTCGAACCGGCCCCGGGGCTGTCTCGTCCAATCGCCGACGAATCTGGTCTCTGACCGCGGCCAGCCGATCACGGAGCTCCGAGCCTTCGCGTGCGTAGGTGCCGTGCCACTGTGCCCAGTCAGTGCGAATCACGAGCTCAGCCTAGGGAACAGCCGGCGCCACCACGAGCGTCTCGCTGATCGCGGTGGCCGGCTTGACCGTTCCCACTCGGCTCGGGTCAACAACTGACCAGCCGTCCGCTGCTTGGCCACGCACGAGGTGTGCGCGTGGCGGCGACGATCCCGGTCGCCCTCCGGAAACAGCAGCGTGTTGGGGCTCATCGCTGACAAGAAGCCGTGACAGAACGGACACGTGTACGTCCTCGCCTGCCGACTCTGGGCCGGGCGCATGTCCCACCAGAGTGTTCGCTCCGCCATGGGGCAAGGCTATGGGAACGGAGGTGGGGGATCGAAGGTTCACCGCAACTGTTCGCTCGTGTGGCTGAAGGAAATGGGATGCGTATCCGTGCGCCAAGGCGTACTACTTGGGTCATGGACGTGAATGCAGCAAGGAAATCTTGGATCGACGATGGATTTGTCATCCTGCCGGGGTTCCTCCCCGCCGAGGTGCTTGACCCAGCTGTTGATGAGTTGGCTTTGCTGTTCCCAGCAGGCGACGACTTCCACGATGGCGTGAATCCCGATCGGAACGCCCGGTTCATGGGGGATGAGTTCAACGGCATCGACAGATTCCCTTTCGCCGGCTTGGCGCTCAATCGGGTCCCTGTCTGCGACGCACTCGTCTCCTTGGCCTCGACGTTGCTCGGCACCCCGGACGTACGCCTCTACTCGGCAGAGGCCTGGGGGAAGTATCAGGGCGCTGCGGATTACGACCAGGACCTGCATCGTGACTACCTCAACCACACGATCCTGGTCCCCTCCAACGACCCCGCATTTCGCCAGGTCGAGTTCTTCGTCTTCCTCTGCGACGTGAGCGCCGAGTTGGGTGCGCCGCGGATGGTCCCCAGATCCGACGTGACGGACGCCCTGCCGGCGAAGCCCAACTTCTTCCCGCGGACCGACAACAACGACGACGACGGCTTCGTGTCGACGACCGGCCGTCCTGACCTGTACGACCACGAGGTCCCAGCGACCGGACCGGCCGGCACCGTCGTCGCGTTCCAGCCGCAGACGGTCCATCGCGGCTCCGCCATCACGCAGCCCCGCGGAGCGCGTTTCACCATGCACCTCAACTACCGGCCGGCGGCGGCCGAGTGGGCCCAACGCCAGGGCTGGGCCGAGAGCAGCCACCACCCACGCTGGTACGAGTTCGTCGAGCAGGCCGATGCCCGGCAGCTGGAGCTCTTCGGCTTCCCCGCACCCGGACACCCGTACTGGACCCCGGAAACCCTGACCGGGGTGGCTCAGCGCTATCCCGGCCTGGACATGACTCCTTGGCAATCGGCCGTCTGACGCACCTCCGCTCCGCATCGGCCCTCGCCCAGCCCGAATCCAGGCGTCTTGCGTGCATCGCTCGACTATCCTCGCCAGCGTGCCCGGTCGTCAGCGGATCCTCGTCCTCAGCACCACGGCGGATGAGGCCGAGTTGGTGCGGATGCGGCGCGGCCTGGGCCGCAATCCGCTGGTCCTCACTGCTCCGACGGCCGAAGCCAAACGTGTGGTGAGCGCCCTCCGGGTCGAGCCGCAGGTGGAGGTGTTGCTGGCGCCGGTGAGCTATCCCCAGTCCAGCCGCGGTCACGATCTGGACGCGCTGGTGCGGCGCCACGCCCTGCCTGATCGGTTCCGCGACGTCGTAGTGGTGACGGACCCGGCGAGTGCGACCCTGCTGCTGCGTGCCCTCGCGCCCGACCAGTTGCCGATGAGCGGCCCGGCGACGGAGGTGGGGCTGCCCCGCGGGGATCGCCAGGTCGTCGTGCGACGTGCGGTCGTGTCCGGGCTCGTGCTGGGTGTGGTGTCGGGTGCAGCGGAGTCGCTGGGGCCGATCCTGACGTTGCCGGGCATCGTGGCTCTGGCCGGGCTCGTCCTGCTGGTGGTCCCCTCGCTGCGTCACTTCGGACGTGAAATGCTGATCGCGGCGGCCATCGCCGTGGTGGTCCTCTTCGCGGCCGTCGCCGGATCGGCGCGTTTTCCCGGCGGCTGGTGAGACGCGCGTCAGGCGAGCAGTCCCGTGCGTTCGGCGGCCGAGGCGAACCCGAGCCAGGTGTGACGGTTTCCTGCCCAGCACCATCCCACCTTGGGCGCATCACGGTTCGTACTGGTGTCTCGGCCGGTCCCGTTGCTGATCCAGATTGCCGGCGTACGGGCGTCAAGTTTGCCGGAGTCCTTGAGTCGCCGTGAGCCGATCGTCATGAAGCAGTGGTTGCGCGCGAGCACGTCGGGTCGCTGCAACAGCCACAAGAGGCCTTCGGTGAGCAGCAATGGCGTACGCCGCTGAGCGAGGATCGCTGGAAGTGCTTGGTCGGGCGTCCAGTTCGCCATGGAGTCGCCGCGATCGATGCCGGAGAGGGAGTAGATGGGTTCGCCTGGGACAACCACTTCGTCTATCGCTGAGAACTGGTCGACGTCCTGCATGTCGACGACGACGAATCCACTTTTTCCGTGTCGAGTGAGCAGGGTGGCGAGGGCTGATGCCGGGGCGTGCTTCGGGTGGATGACCAGGAGTGTGTCGCTGTGGTCGCCGTCGGCGGCGCTGCGGAGGTCAGTCGTGGAGATTCCAGCGATCTCATGTATCCCGAGATCAATCAGTCGATCGGCTTGTTCGGACATGCTCGGCAATGAATGGTGGTGAATCGTCACGGACGCAGTTTCTCCAGGTTCTTCGGCGAAAGGGGCGTAGGGTTCAACGCCGCGCTCGCCCCAGGAGTTCCATGAATGAACGAATTGGTGCCGCTCGCGCAACAGGAAAATAATTGGAACGTCAAGCAAAATCGCCACAACTGGTCTAGGCAAGGGTGCGCAAGTTCGAGCCCCGGGGTTGTACTGGGTCGATGACTCGGCCCACTCCTGTCGGAAGAATCTCTTGGGTGCTTTTCACCCTCGCTGTGTTGATGAGCATGTTGATCGCCATGTCGATCAACATGCTGCCGGGCACCAGTGCCTACGGTTTCGGCACCGTCAACTCGTTCGGTCAGAAGACCGAGCACGAGCGGATCACCCGCGCAGCTCTCGCCTGCAGCGGGGCGAGCAGCAGCACCTGCTTCGAGCCCAGGTCGATCGACAACCTGGCGGGCAAGGGCGGGACGTTCGGCGCCGTGGGCAGCCCCGACTCCGACGAGGTCTTCAACTCGGCCGCCCACTGTGACGACGCGGACTATCTCGCGGTCAAGGGCTATGGGGGATACAAGACGCCTGCAGATGCCCGTGCTGCGGCGACGGCACAGCTCGGCAACTGCGTGACTCACCTCAGGATGCGGTTCCAGCAGGCAGTGCGGGCCGCGTCCGGACTCCTGGACGACAAGGGCCGGATCAAGCCCGCCGAGGTCAAGCTCGATTCGACCTGCACCTTCTTCGGTGGCGCCTCGGGCCGCGCCAAGTGCGACGTCCTCGAGGGGTTGGGAAGAGCCATGCACGGGACGGAGGACTTCTACTCCCACAGCAACTGGGCCGACGCCGCGGCCCCGGGCAAGGTCGATACCTCCAACCCGCCCGGACTGGGTATGACCACGGTGGCGCCGTTCCTCAACCTGAGGTCGGGCAGCCTCGCCGGCGTACCCACCGATCTTGCGACGGGGTGCTTCTCCTTGCTCCCGTGGGGGTGCCGCAAGCGAATCACCCACGGTGACCTGAACAAGGACACGGGAACCATTGACCCGGCGACCGGTGCGGCCAGCTCGCCCACGACATCGCGGGGCAGGGTCGGGGCGAATTTCTCCTCGGCCGTGGGCGGCGCGGTCGCCGAGGCCCGGCGTCAGTGGTCGGACCTGTCCGCCGAGCTCGTCAGCACCTACGGCGCCACCAGGGGCAACCTGATGGTCTGCGCGCTGACCCGCGACGACCCGATCAAGGACTGCACGGGTCGGAGGATCGTCATCGTCATCGACAGCTCTGGGTCCAACACAGACACCGACCCGAGCAACCTGCGTATCGCAGCCGGACAGTCCCTCAACGAGCAGTTGATCTCCGCGGACGAGGCCGGCCCTGACGAAAAGCCGGACCAGAGCGCGGTCGTCGACTTCGACACCTCGGCTCGCCTCGTCTCCCCGATGGCGGACCCGTCGCAGGCGTCGTTCGCCGGCATCGACTCGTCCGGCGGAACTGACATCGGGGCCGGGGTCAGTACGGCCATCGCGGAGCTGACCAAGGATCCCGCCCAGCCGGTGAAGGACCGGGCCGGGATCGTCGTCCTGACTGACGGTCTCGACGGCGGCAGCAGTCTGCCCGGTGCCTTGGCGCAGGCCGCCTCTCTCGGCATCCGGGTGAACTTCGGCTTCCTGTCCCCACCCGAGGTCCCGGTGCCCGCGCGGCAGTCGCCGCGCACGAAGGCCGACCTCGGCAGGCCGTTGTCCAGGAAGGACTTCACCCCCGACACTGCCCTGATCGCAGGGATTGCCGCCACCGGAGGGGTCTACTCCGTCATCACGGGGGCGGCCGCCCAGCAAGACTTCGTCACCTTGGTGACCAACAACGGGCTGGCCAACCTCGATGATCCCAACGGCGTCGCACCGGGTGGGCTACTGCAACCCAACGTGAGCAGCAGTGCGGTGCTCCCTGCGAGCGGCAGGGCCAGCTACGAATTCGCCACCAGGCCCGGGCGTGCCCTCACCGTGTCCCTCCGCGCGCTCGACGGGCAGGGTCTCCAGGTGGCGACCCAGGACATCTTGACCGGCCAGACACTGGGCACGGTCACCTCGATTCCCGGAGCAACAGACCCCGCGAGTGTCACCGTGCACCCGCGCAGCGGAAAGTTGGCCGTCGACGTTGTCAGCGAAGCCGCCGGGGCCTACGAACTCTCCGTCGCCCCAACCGGCACTGACCTGATCGGCACCGGATCGGTCGACCGACTGGTGTGCCTGCCCACGCCCACCTACGCCGACGGCGGGGCAGGTGACGACACCATCACCTGCGGGGCGCTCGAGGACACTGTGGTCGGCGGCCCCGGCAAGGACAGGGTCGACGGGGGAGCGGGCGATGATCTCTTCGTGGTCGCCCGCGGTGACCTGGCCCAGGGTGAGGGCAAGGCCAGAGGCACTGAGCGGATCTTCGGCGGCGAGGGCACCGACACCGTCGTCTTCCTGTTCCCGCAACCCGACCCGGTGCGCTGCCGTAAGGGCAACGTGGGTCGAGTTGATCTCGGCAAGCACCGGATGATCCTCAAGGAAGTCGAGCGCGTCGAGTTCAACTACGTTCCGTGCTCAAGGTTCGCGGCCCCAACCGTCGCCGTTCCGTCCCTCACCAGCAACAGCGGCTCCGACAAGCAGTCCCTTCGACCCCCGAAGCCGCGGCTGAAGTCGGCGCGAGTCACGGGGAAGCAGGTGAAGGTACTGCTGGAGGTGTCGAAGGCAACCGTCGTCGGGGCCTCCGGTGTCGTGGTCGTGCGCGGCAAGCGGTTCGACCTGGGCACGGCCTATGCGACACCGTCGCGGGCAGGCAAGGTCACGCTCCTCCTCACGATCCCCGCCAAGGCGGTCAAGATGCTGCGCCCAGATCGCCGCCGCCGCCGCCACCATGGTCTGGTCGTGGTGGAGGCCGTGACCGCTGGTGTCCTGGGTGGTCCGACCAAGAAGGCTCGGCTCAAGGTGCGCTACTGACCTGCCCACCGCGGAGCCGTCTCATGCCTCGCTCGATGCCATGGAGCACGTGGTGTGCCGTGCCACCATGACGAGGTGACTCGGACATCTGATGACACCTGATGCGGTTGCGCAGCCGGCCGATCTGGAGACGGTGCGCAAGTCGTACGACCGGGTGGCCGACACCTACGCCAACCTCTTTGCCACATCGGGCATGGGCGACGTACGCACGCAGCCCTGGCTCCGGGCCGCGCTCGACGTCTTCGCTGAGTCGGTCCGCGACCTCGGGCCCGTCCTGGACGTGGGGTGCGGGCCCGGGCAGGTGACGGCCTACCTGGCCAAGCGCGGTCTCGACGTGTCGGGGATCGACCTCTCGCCCAGGATGATCGAACACGCTCGTCGCCTCCACCCGCATTGCAGCTACGAGATCGGTTCTGCCACCGGAAAGCTGCGCCCCACCTCGCTGGCAGGGGTGCTCGGGTGGTGGTCGTTGTTCCACCTGCCGCGTCGGGTGGTGCCGCAGGTGCTTGCCTCGTTCGCGCAGGCGCTGGTGCCGGGCGGCTCCCTGATCGTGGCCACCCATGCGGGTGACGGTGAGGAGACGCGCACCGAGGCGTACGGCGGGGTCCCGGTCTCGTGGACCACGCACCGCTGGCAGCCGGAGGCCTTTGCCGACATGGTGACGGCCGTCGGGCTGCGACTGGTCGCCGAGGTGCGACTGCCCGGGGACGAGCACAGCGGACCCGCCTTCGTCCTGGTCGCTCAGCGCCCACCGAGTGGCTGAAAAAGCGCTCGTCGCGCCAGTGACACTGATGTCACAGTGACCGCATGGGTGACGACGTGAGTGACGACATGAGTGGCGGCGCAGACCGAGCGAGTGCAGACCGGGCGAGTGTCGGCCGGGACTCCATCCCCAGCACCACCGATGCGGTGGCGGCGTCGGTCGCCTGCGCGAAGGCCCTCGGTCTGCCGGCTGAGGATCCTGAGGTCATCGCGGAGGGATACAGCGTCCGCGTTCGACTCCGGCCCGCGGCTGTGGTGACGCGTGTCGTGACGGTGGGGCGTGAGCTGCGTCCGGACCCGCTGCCATGGCTCGAGCGCGAGGTGTCCGTCGCCCGGTTCCTTGCCTCGTCGGGCCTACCCCTCGTTGCTCCCTGGCACGATCCGGGGCCGCACCTGGCCGAGGGACTGGAAGTGTCCCTGTGGCACTGGGCTGAGCACGATTCCAGCACCGTGTCGGCCGCCGCTTTCGGGACGATGCTGGGAGCGCTGCACCATGCACTTGCTCCCTATCCCGGTGACCTGCCCACGTTGGTGGGACCCCTCACTGACATCGCCACCGCGTTGACTGTCTCCTCGGACCCGACTCTCCATCGTGCTGCGGCCGAGTTGGTTCCGTTGGCTCTGTCCTGGCCGCGCCGCCCCCTGCATGGCGACGCCCACACCGGGAACGTCCTCATGACACCGGGCGGACCTGTGTGGACCGACTTCGAGGACGTGTGTCTCGGGCCGCTGGAATGGGACCTGGCATCAATGACCGTGACCGAGGAGACGCTGGCCACCTACCCCGGCCGCGTTGATCACGCCCTCCTCGCCGACTGCCGTGACCTGCGTCGTCTGCAGATATTGGCCAGCCTCCTGGTGGGTGGCTACGACGACCCGCCGCTCTACAAGACTCTCCGCACACATCTCGAGCAGCGCCCGCGCGGCTGAACACAGGCGCCCGGGATCAACGTTGCTGTGGTGTCACCGGGCAGGTGTCCACCGGGTGCAGCTGGCTTGATATCGGACCGGCATGGAGCCCTGCCCGGCGTCATCACACACGCGCTGCAGCTCCGAGCGGGCCGTGTCTAGCCACTCCGTACGGGCAGCAGGAGTCATCGCGATCGCCATCGACGTGGTCGCCAGATTGGCTGCCCGGTGATCGGGGGTGAGGTCCCATGACCAGTCGAACTGTGCGAAGTCGAGTTCGTCGTCGGCAGCGAGCGGGAGGCGTTGCTTGACTCCGTCAGGGCCGCCCTTGGTGTCGCGGTCGTAGGTATCGGGCCCAGCGAGCTCGAACTCCCACGGCTCGACCGGTGCAGCGGCGATGTTCCAGACCAGACCGAGCCACCCGCCCGGCCTGAGGACGCGGCGCACTTCCGCCATGGTCGCCTCGGGGTCGAACCAGTGCCAGGCATCGGCCACGAGCACAGCATCCAGTGAGCTGTCCTCGACCGGGATCGCTGTCGAGTCGCTCGCATGACACCGGGCCGTGGGGTTGTTTCTGGCCAGCACAGCGAGCATCCGCGGATCGGGCTCGACTGCCTCGACACTCAGGCCCCGCGACAGGAGCAACGATGTCAGCCGTCCCGTTCCCGCACCGAGTTCCCCGACCACTGCAGGGGCGGGCGGCGCCAGCCAGTCGACTGCGGCAGCTGGGTAGCTGGGACGCCACCGGTCGTACTCCTCAGCCATCTCACCGAAGGACAGGGCTCTGGGAGTCTCGGTCATCCGGGAACCCTATCGAGTCGGCGGGTCGCTCTCCGACCGGAGAAAGGTGGCGGTCCAGTGGTGTGATCCTCAGCCGTAACGATGCACACGTACGCCTCCCGCCTCGCTCTGGGCGAACAGAGCGAAGTCCAACGCGTCGATCGCGCAGGACAGTTCGACGTCGTCGGGGGCCACTCCGCGATAGCCACGCGTCATCCCACGCCTGAGGTCGTCCGCAGCCGGCGAGGACCGGACCCGGTCTGCGGTGTCCCCCGGAGGAGGGGCGCCCTGGACGAGGGCGTGGATGTGGTCCGCACACGCAAGGTCTTCGGACGCCTCGCCGCCGCCCCCGGTGATCAGGTAGGTCACGACATCCGTGGCATAAGCGTGGAGCGCGCGGGCAGTCGCCGATGCGTTGACCAAGGACGCGCACAGCACGACTGGAGCGTGCATCGCAGCGTGCACGGCCGTGGTGCCGTTCATGGTCCGTTGGACGACGGGACGACCGGCGAGTTCGGCTGCACGCACCTGACCGGGTGAGTTGCCCATGTCGAACCCGTCCGCCAACTCGCCATCCTTGATCGCGACGGCGTCCTGACCCAGCCGGTGCTTGAGCGCCAGCGCCTCCTCGTCGGTAGCAGCCAGGAAGAGTGCTGAGGCGCCTCGCTCGAGAACCCATGCCGCGGTGGTGAAGGCGCGCAGCACGTCCACGACAACCACCGGGCCGTCCAGGACGGCAGGCAGTCGGTCGACACCTACGATGCACCTGTCCACGGTCAGCGAGCATCGCACACCGCTACTGCCATGCTCAGGCCGTGCAGATGACCAACCTTGCCCTGAAGTTCCTGCTTGAGATCGCTGCGTTCGCCGCGCTGGGCTACGCAGGTGCGGTGGTCGGCTCCGGCGTCTGGGCGGTTGTTCTCGCGGTCGCCCTCCCCGCCGTGGCGATCGCCGTCTGGGCGAGGTGGAACGCACCCCGTTCTGCACATCGGCTGCCACCCAACGCCCGGATCCCTTGCGAACTGACCGTGTTTTCGGCGGCGGCACTCGGACTGCTCTCCACTGGTGCGGTGACGTGGGCGGTCGTCTTCGCCGTGCTGGTCGTGATCAACGCGGTGCTCATGACTGCTTTGCACCAGTGGGAGGCATGAGCGCCAGCAGGGCGGGCCAGTCTCAGCCGCGCCGGATCATCAGCATGTAGCAGCCGTAGATGACGCAGCGGGTGTGGATGAACTCCACGCTCGGATCCTCGAACAACCGCTCGGCCACCGCCTCTTGCGTGCGCCCGGCTTCGACCAGTTCGCCACCCGTGATGGCGCCGGAGGCGTCGTAGGTCCGAAAGATCTGAGCACGGCGGCGGAAATCGTCGGGATAGGTCGATGAGGTGGGACCGTCGCAGCCCCGAGCATGGACGAAGACTGGCCCGGTCTCCTGGTACGCACCGGCAGGTCCGGGTGGGGTGACGGAGACCAACGCCACCGGCTCGCCGGGGTGGCTGTGGCGCAGGCAGCAGCGCAGCGCAGCGCCGCCCACCTCGTCGATCCATTCGCGATCTGCGAGTGGTGCAAGTGAGGCGGGTAGGGCGCGCAAAACGAGTGTCATGCGTCGAGACTGGCGGCCGGGCAGCGTCGGTGCTGGCGGGTTAAGGACATCGCATATGGTGCGCGACAATTCGCGGATGCGACGTTCTCGACTGCACGTGATGGGCGCCAGCGGTGCTGGTACGACGACTCTGGCTCGGGCGCTGGCAGACCACTGGGCGGTGCCGCATGCTGACGCCGACGACTACTTCTGGGTGCCGTCCGACCCTCCCTATCTCGAGAAGCGTCCGGACGCGGACCGACTGGCGCTCATGCGCAGGATGTTCGTTCCGCGGGAGGCCTGGGTGTTGTCGGGATCGATGCTCGGCTGGGGCGAGGACATCGTCGCGG
This sequence comes from Propionibacteriales bacterium, assembly GCA_038242265.1. Lineage (GTDB taxonomy): Bacteria > Actinomycetota > Actinomycetes > Propionibacteriales > Nocardioidaceae > Nocardioides. The sequence continues at coordinate 55,804 of JBBSSH010000022.1, read as the reverse complement.
AGTGTGACGCTGTGGTGTTCCTGACCCTCGACCCTGACGAGCGACTGCGACGCCTGGAAGCCCGGGAGGTGCTCCGTCGAGCGGGTCGGAGCTTCGACGAGCGCGCGTGGACTGCATTTCTGGAGTGGGCTCGCGGCTACGACGACCCCGACTTCGACGGGAGGAGCCGGGTCGCTCATGAGAGCTGGCTCGCGGGGCTGGATCAGCCGATTCTGCAGTTGGACAGCGCCCGTCCTCGCGAGGAACTCCGGGACGCCGTGTTGGCCTGGGAGCCGTCCTGAGGGAGTCGTTGCTCCGTATTCTCTCCGCACACGCTGAGTAACTACGAGTCAGCGACGGCACCACTCGATCTGCGTGCCTCAGGAGTGTTGGTGATGGCGCCACCCGACGCTGATCTGACTCGACAGCTCAATGATGCGGCACTGGCCCAGGCCGAACTCGGGTTGCCGTTGCTGTTCGACGGCTTTTCTCCCACCGACCCCGCCCAGCCGGACAAATTCATGAACCTCGCGGTGAGCAACCCTGCGACGCAGATCATCATCGCCCATGCACTCTTCATGAAGTTCGACGAACTGTTGGTCTACCACGTCCTGGGGAAGTACCCGTGGTTCACGCACAACGTCTGGATCGAGCTGTCGGCGACCGCGAAGTTCTACGCGAAGTCGCCCTATCAGGAGCAGTTCGAATGGGTGCTGCGACAGGTCGGTATCGACCGCCTGCTCTGGGCCTCCGACTTCCCCATCGACGATCCCGTCGCCTCACTTGCCTCGCTCGACGACTACACCTTCACTGCCGAAGAACAGCAGGCGATCTGCCACGACAACGCGGTGGGTCTGTTCCGTCTGGATGACTGATGCTCGCGACCGGTCATCGTCATTGAGTGATGCTGAACTCGTTGCCATCTGGGTCGGCCAGTTCCACCACATCATCGGCGAGGCTGTCGAGTCGGGTAGCTCCCAGCCCGACCAGGCGCTCGACTTCGCCCGCCAGATCGCTGTCGGCCACGGCGAGTTCGAACCGCTGCCCATTGCGTCCGAGCTTCGGCGCGACGGGTGGGCCACCCCACGCGACCTTCGTACCACCTTGAGGAGACTGCACCGCGGTCTCCTGGTCTTCATCCCACACCAGTGGCCAGCCCAGCGTCGCAGCCCAGAAGAGCCCGACCTCCCGGGTGCCTTCGCAGCCGACCTCGCCGAGGAATCCGCACCCGGCCAGAAACGAGTTCCCTGGCTCGATCACGCAGAACTCGTTGCCGTCGGGATCGGTCAACACGATGTGTCCCTCTTCCGGTAGCTGACCCACGTCGAGGTGGTCGGCGCCGAGCTGAAGTGCCGCTGCCACGGTGGCCTGCTGTCCGGCTTGGTCGCTGCTGGTCAGGTGGAGGTGCATCCGCAGCGGGCCGGTCTTCTCGCCTGCGTCAGCAGTGAACCGCAGCCCGACCTGAGTGTCGGACCCTGGCAGCAGGACGCCATGAAGGTCGGTGATGGCCGTGCGACCCAGCATGGCTGCCCAGAATCTCGCCGGGCGATCTGGGTCGTTCGCATCGAAGGTCACCGTCAGCAGTCGGGAAGGCATGCTCCGCATGCTAGGCAGGATTGGCGCGCTCCGGCACCCGCCGGCGCTAGCAGTCTGGGGCGAGGACGTTGCAGACTCCCAGCATGAGTAGTCGATTGACGGTTCTCGGCAGCTGCGGCGCCTGGCCGGAGGCGGGTCGCGCGTGCAGCGGCTTCCTGCTCGAGTACAACGGCTTCCGGGTGGTGCTCGACCTCGGCTACGGCACGCTGCCCCGTCTGTTCACGCTGCTCGACTCCTCGGTCGGGGACGGGATCGATGCCGTGATCGTCACCCATGAACATCCCGACCACATGGTCGACCTGCATGGGCTGTTCCGCGCGCGATGGTTCGGCCGTCGCGTCGCGCCGGCCATTCCGCTGTACGCACCCGCAGGGGTCCTGGCACGGGTCGCGGGGCTGGAGGACCTCGAGCCCACGACGATCGCCAAGGTGTTCGACTGGCACCCGCTGCCGGCAGCGCCGTACGACCTCGGTCCGTTCCAACTCCACTCGATCGCGCTACCGCACTTCGTCCCCAACGCGGGGGTCCGCCTCGTGGCGCCGGACCTGACCGTGGCGTACACCGGCGACACCGGGCCAGACCCGGCGCTGGCGGAGCTGGGGCGCGATGCGGATCTGTTCATCGTCGAGGCCAGTGACCGTGACCAACAGAGCGGGCCACCACTGTCCCCGGAGGCTCTCGACCTGGGGATGCGCGGCCGGGAGGCAGGTCAAGCAGCCACCAGCGCGCGAGCGCGTCGATTGATGCTGACCCACTTCTGGCCCGGCAACGATCGAGAGAAGACCCGAGCCGCTGCTGCCGGGGCGTACGACGGCGAGATCCTGCTGGCCGAGGAAGGCCTTGAAATCGACCTCGGCTGAGGCTCACACGGGTGCGTCGGGGTGGCGTGCTCGGAACCAATAGCGACGCTGCGAGATGAGAATCGGAGACGCAGCGTCGAGCTCGGCGAGCTTGGCGAGGTGTGCCTCCACCGTGAAGCCCGGCACGTCCCAGGGGACGAGGCCCATGTATTCCACGAGTGCCGTCGCGTCGGCGAACTCCATCTGCCCGGTCCAGTCCTGCTGCTCCTCCACGACCAAGCTGGCAGCCACCGCGGCTGCTGTGTCGTGTTCGAGCGTGCAGTCGGGGTATTGCGCCTCGCCGCCGAACCAGGTACGCAACTCTTCGGCATCACGCCCGTGCACCTGCTGGGTGATCAGGGTTCCACCCGGGCGCAGCACCCGAGCCACCTCGGTGACGTCGTACGACTCGTGGCGGGTCATCACCAGGTCGAATGAATCTGAGGTAAAGGGCATGGCGGTATGGCTCTCGTTGTCGTAGTCGACGACATCAACGCCCAGTGACTTCAGTGCCGCACGCGCGACTGGGACGTTGGGCCGCCAGCCCTCGGTGGCAGTTAGGTGGGCGGGCCGGCGATCGCCGAGTCGCTCGCACAGGGCGATGAGTCGCTCACCACCTCCCGTGCCGAGATCGATGGCTGCTTCGGCCTCGGACATCGCATCGACGCACAGGTCTTCGAAGTCCCACCCCGGTTCGTCCGCAACGAGACGGCCGTCGAGGCCGGAGAAGTCCCAGCCGACCATCGTGGCGTCCTCATGGATGCGGGTCAGTTTCTGCAGGAACGAGTCAGCCATGCGGTGATCCTGGATTCGCCGATCCGGCGTGCGCCTCGAGCACGAGGGGAAAGAGTGCCCGACTCGTGTCCGTGAGGTCGAGTGAGGGGATCGCGCTCGGCTCGACGAAGATGATCTGCCGCCCTTCGCCACACACGATGTCGGCATCGGTCGCGGTGGTGGAGGCAGCGAACAGGTCGATGATGTCTCGACCGTGAAACGCGCAGGGCAGGTCGTGGCGTCCCAACAATCGGAGATCGTCGCGCACCAGGCCGGTCTCTTCGGCCAGTTCGCGCTGCGCTGCGGCTGCTGATCCTTCGTCCCCCTCGACGCCACCGCCGACCAGGCACCACTTGTTCGGCTCGACGGGCGCGTGCTCGTCGCGCTCCTGGAGAAGGAGTCGTCCCTGCGGGTCGACGAGGCCGATCATGACGACGGATTTCATACGCGAAGAGTAGGGGCCACGGCGCTCGCACGCCCGCAGACGACTCGGTGGTCAGCCCTCGGCCAGTTCCTCCGGTGTGAGGACGCGCAGGACACAGAATTCGTTGCCGTCCGGATCCGCAAGCACGACCCAGGTGGCGTCTGCGCCTTGTCCCACGCTGACGCGCCGGGCACCGAGTTCCTCCAGGCGCGCGACTTCGGCCGCTTGGTCTGCGGGTCGCAGGTCCAGATGCAGGCGGTTCTTGCCGGCTTTTTCTTCGGGTACCCGAAGAAAAAGAAGATCCGGGACGATGCCGTCCTCGCGGCTTCCGACCGGCGGTTCGAGGACCACCTCATCAGGGCTGTCGTAGGTGCGGCGCCACCCCAGTGCGGATTGCCAGAAGGTCGCCAGTCGAGCGGGGTCGGAGGTGTCGATGCACAGGCATTGGATGCGTAGGGTCACCGCGCCAGTCTCACGATGGAAACGGTGCGAGTCGATCCCTTTTCGTCGGTGAGCCTGAGCCACCTCGCCCAACGGGTCGCGGCGCAGTCAACGTTTCATTGACATCACCTCGGCGTCAACATATTGTTGACGTATGACTTCTGAACGTCCCAACTCAGCCCGGCGCTCATGGACGCGCACCTACCGCACCGGTGGCCTCGTCTCCGTACTCCTCGGCTTCGTGACCTACCAGGCCGGCCGTGCCTTTGATGGCGGCTTCGTCTCCGGCATGTTCGACGGCGCGACCATCGCGTTGATGATCATGGGCGCCTACCTGATCGGTGCGAGCACGTGGCACGCCCGCAGGAGCGAGCAGGACCTCGACGAGGGCAAGCACTGGCTGCCCAGCCGGGACAGCGCCCGTGATGAGGGCGCCACCGATGAGGAAGGCCACTGACATGGCGCCACGTGAGGAGCACTCGGAGCTCGCTGCTGCGATTGGACGAGCAATCATCGGCCCGGACGGCACCGATGACGCGCCCCTGCACCCGGACGAACCCGGCGACCACCTGGCGATCGTGCGTCGAGCCGCCGCCGCCGAGCAGGCGTCCCGCGGGCTCCTCCAGCAGGCCGTCAGTGCAGCCCGCGGCAGCGGACACAGCTGGGCCACCATTGGTGCAGAACTGGGGCTGAGCCGCCAGGGGATGCAGCAACGTTTTGGCTCACCGGCCCAGCCCCAGGACGACGCGCAGTACCGCTGGCTCGGTCCCGTCACCGCCTTCGACGAACTGCCCGAACTGCAGCTGGCCGGTCGGATGGGCTGGCACACCGTCGAGGCCGGGATGTTGCGCCACAAGATGGTGCGCACCGACACCCAGTGGGAGCACAGGCGGGTGGTGTGGACCGGGCCGTTGCGCCGCTACGAGTCGGACGGCTGGCAGGTCGGCTGCCGCGCCTTCCCCTGGGCGTACCTGATCCGCGACCTCGGCGTGCCGGCGGAGTCAGCTGAGTCATCCGCCTAGGGGCGCGGCATCCGAGACGGAGTCTGCTCGTTTGGTCGAGATTTTCCAGAGGCCGAAGAGAGCGACCAGCGCCCAGATGACTTCCAAGACGAACAGGCCCGGGTTCAAGGGAGAGATCGCGGTGTAGGTGAAGCCAATTGCACCCAGAAAGTTCAAGGACTGATAGAGCGGGGAGAACGACGTCAGGAGACCAAAATTGAGCGCGCCGAAAGCGACAACGAAACAGGCGCCGGCGACGATGCCGATCCACGATGAATAGGCCATCTTCTACATCTCTTCCTTGGAGCGACTCGATCAGGCGGGCGTGCCCGGATTGACTGGTGTGTGCTTGCGTTGACTGAGCCATATCTTGATGATCCCGTAGAGCCCGAGGAGTGACCAGATGAGCTCAGTCCAGAAGACACCGATGTTGTAGGGGTTCGCGGCGGACGCCGTGAGAAAGCCGGCCCCGACGAAGTTGAGGGCCTGGTAGGTGTAATGGTCGGGCGTGAGTTTGCCGAGGTTGAGCAGGGCGAAGGCCGCGAGAAGCGCAACCGAGGCGATGAGACCGAAGATGACCATTGCTGACATGAGTACTAATCCTTCCCGGCTCCGTCTGAATCGAGCGGACAACCGGTTGATTCTGGCCGTGCCCGCCGGTGGCGGCGGATACATTTCCAGCGTATTCGTGCAGCAGACCCGGAATTAGGGGCTTTCGAAGGTATGCAGGAGGACTAATGGCCCTGACCTAGGTTGCTTAAACGTGATGGCCTCAAGCGATGAGAATCCATCGGGCGAGCGCATCGGGGGACTCGGGCCCATGACGAGTCCTGGACGGGCGCGAGAGGATGAGGGGTCCCCGGCGATGCGCGCGGGTGTCGACATGCGAGGGACCAAGAACGCGACCGAGCGAGTCACCGAACACCTCGCGCCGGGCAGGAAGCGGGCACCGCTGCTGCGCTACATCCGCATCAACCTCCCGCGGACCACCCGACTGCTGCTCCTGCTGGTCATCGCCATCATCGCGATGGCGTCCGCAGCTGTTGCGCTCGGGGACCACGAACCCTTCCCTTACGCCAACGAACTCATGTGGGGAGTGTTCGGTGGGTCCGTCGTGTTCGTGGCGGTGGGCCTCCTCACCCAGGCCAGGATCTGGACCTGGGGCCTGGGCATCGCCCTGGCGTCCTTGCTGGTCTACGTGGGCGGCCTGGCGGGGGATGCGCCGTATGTGTGGAACGGCGCGAGTGTCGTGCTCGCCGCAACATGGAACCTGACGCTCATCGCGTCGGTCGGCTATCTGGTCCTCTACTGGGCCTTGCAATACGGGATGATCGTGGCCGCTCCCGATGACCAGAACTTCATGGACTGAAGAGGAGCCGCGTCGTGGATTTCGGATACCCCTGGTGGCTGCGCGCGGAGCATTTCCTGAACCTTATCTTCATCTCGTTCCTGATTCGTTCGGGCATCGAGATCCTGGGCACCTACCCCAAGCTCTACCGCTCGCAACACAACGTGGCGGGCACGGCCTGGGGTCAATTCACGATCCAGCGGGCACCAAAGCACAAGTACTACACCGTGGGCGGTGAGTATGATGACTACTCACCCCGTATCTCCCTGCCGGGCCGCGGTCTGCTGGGTCTGGGGAGGTATTGGCACTTCATCACGGTGACTGGTTTCGTCACCTCGTGGGTGATCTACTTGGTGCTCCTGATCGTCACCGACCAATGGCGACGCTACGTCCCCACCTCCCTGGACACCTTCACCCAGGCCGGAAACGACATCCTCGCCTATCTCGCGTTCACAGTCCCGCAGGCGGTCTATGGGATGCCGTTCAACGCCATCCAGCAACTGTCCTACGGCTTTGTGATCCTAGTTCTCACCCCACTGGTGATCATCACGGGCATTTTTCAGTCCCCGGCCATCGCCAACTACTTTTCGCGCATCACACGCGCGGTCGGTGGACGGCAGGTGATTCGCACCATCCATTTCGCCTGCCTGGTCGCCTATGTCGCTTTCTTTGTGGTCCACGTGTTGATGGTGGTGCTCCACGGCTATGCACACGAGACGGCGAAGATGGTGTTCGGGAACTCCGAGCGGCCGGTCGCGGGCGCGATCGTCTTCTCCATCAGCCTCGTCTTCGTGGTGGTCCTGCACGTGCTGGCCACGCGTTGGACATTGGCCAACGGTCGCGCCGTCGAGAAGCTGCACAACGTGGTCGTGCGGCCCTGGACCAACTTGCTCTACCGCCTGCCGGCGCGGATGCACTACGACCGATCAAACGTCACCGGCGAGGACGTCGGACTGGACAACACCACCCACAACTTTCGGGGAAGCGGACGGCCACCGGAGAACAAGGAATACCTCGCCCTGCTGGCGAACGGCTTCGAGGACGACTACGTGCTCGAGATTGGTGGCTACGTAGAACGCCCGATGTCGCTGACCATTCACGACCTGCGCGAACTGGCCTCCGGTCACGCTCAGACCACGCTCCACCATTGTGTGCAGGGATTCACGTCCATCGGTCAGTGGAGCGGGATCCCCGTGGCGGACCTTCTGGATCTGGTCCGCCCCCTTCCCGGGGCGACCGATGTCGTGTACACGAGTTTTCAGGACATGGGCCGCGACGATGCCCTGTATGAGGGTGGCACCTACTACGAGTCCAACCCCATGATCGAGGCGCGGATGCCCCAGACGCTCATCGCCTTCGAGCTCAACGACGAGGGTGAGATCCCAGTCAAGAACGGCGCCCCCGCGCGCCTGCGCGTGGAAACCTCGACGGGGTTCCGCAGCCTGAAGTGGCTGGAACGCATCGAGGTGGTCAACCGCTACGACATCATTCTCGAGGGCCGAGGTGGCTACTTCGAGGACGCGGACTTTTATGACCGCAACCAATTGATCTGACCCGCCCAGCAGGAAGCAGAGGGAGACGGCATGACGCCGAAAGATCTGCGCCCACGCACCCAGGCCCAGCTCGACGCCTACATCGCTGCGCGACCCCGACCCGTACGCAACACGTACGAGGGCATGTTCCCTCTGCACGATGACGTGGAGTTGTCTGACGACCAGGTCCAGCTCGTCCTCGACTACCTACGCGAGGTCGACTTCCACCTGCCAGGGGCAACCCCACAGGAGTTCCTCGTCGTACGTTGGGCCCGCTACACCGGGTTCCAGTTCCTTGATGAGGATCTGGAGGCATATGCCGTCGGGCTTCGGTGCACCCATCCCGGGATGGAAGATCAGCACACGTTCATCCGCATGTCCTGGGCCCAGCTGATGGGCGATCCCGAGGCCCCCCGCCTGCCCGTCAACGAGCCGGTGCTGGCGAGCGACACGATGACGCTCGCTCGCTATCGCGACACCCGCAGCGGGCCGTCACGAACCGGCGTCGACTCCTACATCACGATCCCCGAACAAGCCGTGCCAGGCGCCGCCTTCGACCTGAAGCTGCTGGAGGGGGCGCTGGACGACGTATTGGACCACCACGCCACCGGCAAGGGTCGCGAGATCAATTCGTGGTGGGATCCTGCGCTGAACTGGGGTGTCGCGTTGGCGGGACGCTACCCGCGGCTGAAGTACTTCGAGTCCAAAGGTCGCCTCGACGAGGCGACCTCGGCGGCTCTGCGCTCCTTCGAAGAGCGGGCAGCCAGGGCTGAACCCGCGCTGCAGCAGCTCGGCCTGGCCTCTCCCGGGCCCGTAGCCGTCGCCACGCTCAAGCAGGCAGAGCAGGCCGAACGCGGAAAGTTCTCACGGCGCCATCGGATCCGCAATCCGCAGCCTCTGACTCAGTCGCGGCCGCTCGAAGACCCAGCCTCGGTGGCAGACTCCCGGCCACTGACCGTGCCTCGGGGCGATTCGGTGACCCCGTCGTCTGACGGCCCCCGGCCGCCCCTCACCGATTCAGACACCTCCTGATCGCGCAGGCTGGACGTCGTGCCGGAAGACGGTTGATGGGCCTGGGTGACCTAGTGCCAAGATGGCCGGGTGAAACGAGCCTTCGCCCAGGTCGATGTCTTCGGCTCCGCGCCGTACCGCGGCAACCCGGTCGCAGTCGTGGTCGACGGTGACGGCGTCGACGAGGCTGCGATGCAACAGTTCGCGAGTTGGATGAACCTGTCGGAGACGACCTTCATCCTTCCTCCGACTGACCCCGCGGCCGACTATCGACTCCGCATCTTCACCCCGTCGCGCGAGTTGCCCTTCGCCGGCCACCCGACGCTCGGTTCGGCCCACACGTGGCTCGAGGCGTACGACCCTTCGGCAGGCGATCGCGAGATCGTCCAGGAATGCGGCGCTGGCCTGGTCACCCTGCGCCGTGGCGACGCGGGGCTCTCCTTCGCAGCACCACCCCTGGTCCGCAGCGGTGACGTCGAACCCGACCTGGTGGAGCGCCTCATTCGCGGCCTGGGGATCTCCCCGGACGATGTGATTGGTGCTCAGTGGGTAGACAACGGTCCGGGCTGGGTCGCCCTGCAACTCCCCAGCGCTGAGGCAGTACTGGACGTCGTCCCCGACGCGTCCCTCCTCGCCGACCTCAAGTTCGGTCTGGTCGGTGCTCACGTCGCCGGAGCGCCCGAGGCCTTCGAGGTGCGTGCCTTTGCCTACGGAGCGGGGGTCGCTGAGGACCCCGTCACCGGCAGCCTCAACGCCGGCCTCGGTCAGTGGCTCATCGGCTCCGGCCGCGCTCCCGAGCGCTACCTCGCTCGGCAAGGAACGAAGCTCGGTCGCTACGGCGTGATCAGCGTGGAGAGCAGAGGAGACGACGTGTGGGTGGGTGGCGCCACCAGGACCCTCGTCAGCGGCACGGTCGACCTCTGAGCGCCGCACCGCTCGCTCCGCACCGCGAAGCGGCTACTCCTCAGGATGGATCGGTGAACGAGACCGGCTTGCCGATGGCGCGGGCGTAGGCGATCTCCCTGCCGGTGGACTCGCCGATGTACCCACCTGGGTTGACGACCAGAACCCGGTCAGCGAGGTCGATCTTGCGTAGGTGGAGGGCGTCCAGCGCCGTCTTCTGCTCGGGGGTGATCGGCTCGTCTGCTTCGTGATCCTCGGCGCGCAAGAAGACCCCTGGCGCGACGACGATGACACCGGCGAAGGTCAGCTCAACGTTCGCCGCGCTCATCTCCTCCGCGAAGCGGGTGGAGCCGCAGATGCACACAATCTCAGGTCGGTCGGGCACGGCTCAGTCCTTCGGGTCGAACGGGAAATGGGGTGCGGATCATCGTTCGTGACGGTGTTGGCCAGCGGCCCACTCGCTCCGGAGGATCGAGTGCATCGCGGAGTCCCGCCATCCGTCGCGCAGTTGGATGGTGTGTCGCAGCGTGCCCTCGAACGTCAGCCCAACACGTTGCAGGACTGCCGCGGAGGCGAGATTACGCGGATCACAGGTGCCCTGCACTCGCTCCACGGCCGGGTCTGCGAACGCGAGACCCAACAACAGGTGCGCGATCTCGCTCGCGAAGCCTCGTCCCCAGTGGTCGACGTGAACGGCGTACCCAATCTCTGTGCAGGAAGCGACGCGGCGCAGCAGCTCTCCCATGCCGATGACGCCGAGAGCGGGAGATTCCGCAGCCCACACCAGACGAGGCCCTGCCGGACGCTCCCACGTACGTGCCGCCGCGGCCACGAAGACGTCGGTCTCCAGCCGAGTGTTCGGCCCCCAGCTCTGAAACCGACAGGCTCGCTCCTGGGAGGCCCATTCGTGGACGCGATCGGCGTCGGCGACCTCGATGGGGCGCAGGGCCAAGAGGTGGGAGTCATCGTGAGCGGTCACGGGTGCACGCTACGCACCCGTCGCGCCGCCACCGTGGTGGCGATCGCCCCGATCAGGACTGCGAGCGTGCCGGCGATCTGCCACCCCAGATGGTGACCCACCATTGCTTGGCATTCGCCGACGCAGGCGAGCGGTTCGAGGTGCACCAGATCGGAACCCTGGAGGAACCACAAGAGACCGACGCTGCTCACGGCGAGTCCTGCCGCGGCAACGGACATCCAAAACCAGCGCATGGTTGAACCGCCTACTGATAGTGTATTGCACAATTGATAGAGACTATCAGGAGTCATCTTGTCCAAGCGTTTGGCGCAAGCTCGAGAACATGAGCGCGTTCGCGTCATGCGCGATGTCTCAGCGATTGCTGTGCGCCTGTTCGACGAGCTCGGTTTCGACAGCGTCACGATGGAAGAGGTCGCCAACGCGGCGGACGTCTCCGTCGCGACGCTCTACCGACGATTCATGACGAAGGAAAATCTGGTCTGCTGGCAGGCCGACGAACAATCCGGGATGAGCGCGCTCGTCGCGGCCGTCCAGTCCGGTCAGCCCATCGGCAGCGCAGCCAGGCGCCTGGCGCAAGAACTGTCTGACGACGGAGTCGAGGCCATCGAAGCCACGGCACACACTCGGTTGGAGCTCATCCGCCGCCATGCTGCCCTGCGAGCGGCCGCCCGGGAGAAGGCCGACTCGTTCATCGCCTCGATCCTCGAAGCCTCAGCCAGCAGCGACCCGCGCTCGATTCTCGTACGCGAGACAGAGACCCGCTGCGTGGCGGCTGCGCTCGAGGCAGGCAGCAATGCGTGGCTCCGTGGAGAAGGATCCCTTCGCGAATGCACCATCGAGGCGCTCGAAGTCCTGGGTTATTGACCGGGGTCCCGCCGTCCCACAGATCGCTGCTCGTCAGGGCGACACCTCCTGACTCTGCTCGTCGGCGTCAAGAGCCAGGTAGTAGTTCACGAGCGGGACGCCGGTGAACCCGACCGCCTCGTAGAGAGCGCGGGCAGGTGCATGGCCGGGGTCGCCGCCGGTTCCGACGTTGACGAGCGCCAGTCCCCTCTCGCGGAATCGCTGGATGGCGAACTCCATCAGGGCTCGCGCATGGCCGCGACGCTGGTGCTGTGGGTGCACCGCGATCATCTGGACCTGACCGGTGGCCTCTGCTTCGTGTTGTTGCAGCGCCATGAAGCCCGCAATCACGTCCGTCGACGTGACGATGACGAACGCTTCGACGTCGTCTGCGAGGCACATCGCTTCGACGGCGGCGGCCTGGGCGCTGCGCCAGTCCGGGCGGTAGAGCCGCCCGAAGATCGAGGCTCCCAGAATGTTTTCGAACGAGACGAAGACCGGTTCCCAGGCCAGAAGGGACAAGTCGACGACAGCTTTCAGGTCATCGGTGACCAGAGGTCTGATGCACTGCGTGGGGGAGTAGGGCTGTTTGGGTGTGGCGTTCTTGGGCATGGAGTTGCTCCGATTCAGGACGGCGAAGCCGAGCACGAGGCGTGTCGGCGAAGGGCGCTGAAGCGGCGGAGCGGAGTGGGGCAGGAGGCTCGCCGCTCAGGAGCGGCGGGTGCGTCCGGCGGAGAAGCAGCAGAAACTCATGAGCCGACCGTACCCCCGAAGCCGGCTCGTAGCGACCGACATTTTCTCCGGTGACGCGGTCAAGGACTACGGCTGCGTACAGGCTGTGAACTCCGCGGTGAGATCTCCGCCGAACAGCTTCCAGTAGAAGATGTTCATCCTTGCAGCGACAGGGGCCTGCCGTCGCAGGATCGCAGCGACGGTCGGCGGCACGTCGTCGGGGATGGCACCGGCGGCGCAGGCGCGGACGTACTCGTTGCGGGCCCTGGGACCGCCGCTGGCCGGCACCGGTACGCCGCAGACCGAAGTCACGAGCCAGTTGGTCAGGACCATGGCGGCGTATCCAGCGTCGTGCGTGTTGTTGTCTCTGATGAAGTCACGCTCGGCGGCGGACAGGTCGAAACGCTGGGAGGTGGCCAGTCCGAAGTCGCTGAGATAGACCAGTTCTCCGTCGGTGCGCATGTTGGCGAAGTGGCCATCCATGTGCAGAAGTTCGTGACTGCGGAGAAACTCCACGATCAGATCCAACTGCCGCTCGACGGACTCGGCCTTTTCCGCGGGATCCTCGTTCAGCCATTCGTGCATGGAGTAGGGGATGTATTCGCAGAACAGCACGAGGCTGTGTGTTGCGGCTGCGAGCGCTTCGAGCCGGGCCCGGACAGCAGGCGAGCCACCCAACGCCGCGATGGCTGTTTCGATGTCGGCGTGCTCGGCGGCGATGGGCGGTCTGCCGGGCAAGACTCGCCAGTGATGGAGCAGCGGGAAGGAGTCCGTCTCACCTGCGAGGCTCGCGTCAGTGACCATCACGTTCGCTGCCAACTCGCGCCAGGCATTGAAGCCCGGGCTACCGATGCCGTACTGACAATGCGTCGGCAGGTCGAACAGGTTAGCGGTGCAGTGTGGGTGAAGGAGCTCTTGATCGGTCAACGCGATGCGCTTGGCAAACACCGGGGTGCCGTCGAGATCGAGCTGGGTGGGACTGCCACCCACGCCTGCGGTGCCGGCCCGCCCCGCCTCGAGCAGCGCAACGAGTTCGGCGTCCGTGCAGGAGGCCAGGATGGTGGAAAGCCTGTGGTGGCGGGCTCGCCGGTCGGGCGTCATCGCGTGGGTCGTCGCCGCAGCCAGTAGCCGGTCGTGGCGAGCAGTTCCAACGGACCCCACAGCAGGATCGGCGCGTAGCAGGCGACCATGACCACGAGCGGCACTCCAGCGATGAGGCCGTCGTTGTCTGGGCGCTGACCAGACAGGAGTTGGTGGACAATGGTGATGTCGAAGAGCCACACCACGGCGAGGCCGCCCAGGGTGGCGATGATGAGGACGGGGACGAGTGGCACCCGACGTCCGAGGAATCGTTCTCCCCAGGGTCGGACCAGACCCACGGTCAGGAACGCCATGGCAAGTTGAACGGCGCTCAGGGCGAAGACATAGATGTATGCCTCGGTTGCGTCGCTGCCCAGTTCGAAGCGGCGCAGGTGCTGCGTCCCCGGCATCAGCCCAACAATCATGAGCACCCGCCACACTGCCGACGGAACCGTCGACAAGAAGGCCCCCCAGGCTGCCAGCACAGTCCATCGTCGAGGTTTCGAGTCTGCTGCTCTCAGTGTCATCGTTGAGCCCCTCGTGGTCTCGCGCTCATCGTTGGCGTGCTCGTTCCTTGATCTCGGTGACGACGGCGGTCTTCGCATCGGCGTAGGCGTTCATGTCGGCCCAGTCGGAGCGGACGAGGTCACGCTTGGTGCGTTCGTAGAGCTCCCGGTCTGCGCTGTCGCGACGAAGGTGGTCACGCAGCAGCAGCACCTCGTCGCGCTCCGGATCGCCGGATTCGTAGACGTGGATGTGCACGTCCAACGCGGGGGTCCGCACCATCCGGTGTCCTGACTCGCGCACCCGTAAGTCATAGCCAGCAGCGAGGAGCGGAGCAAGGTAGTCCTCCTCCGCAGTGATGTTGTCGACGCTCACGAGGATGTCGATGATCGGTTTGGCTGCGAGGCCCGGCACCGAGGTCGACCCGATGTGCTCGACCTCCCGGGCGATGGCGCCGAGCGCTCTGCGGACGCGGTCCTCGTGCACGGCGTAGACCTCGGGCCACGAAGGGTTGGGGTCGACCACGACCAGGTCTCGCTTCTCGACCCCGCCGACCAACTCGACCGTTCTCACATCGGGGCGGCGGTGTCCGGGTGGCGCAGTCGGTGGCATCAGAGGAACTTATCTCGCACGCCACGGCGAGCCGTACGGTGGCTTCTCCGTGCACTGATGTGGGTGCCGCATCCTGATGATCAGTCATCCAGGTCGAGCTCGATCAGGCGGCTGGCGCGGGCACTGGCGGCGAGAGCATGTGGGTTGCCGCGGCGATGGGACTCATGTGCGACTTCGGCGAACTTGATGGCGTGCTCGTCACCAGTGTCGATGGCGCGTTCGGTGACTTGCTCGGGGGTGCTTGCGGCCTGCTCATCGGGCGTCATCGGAGGCGGCGTGGCGGTCGGACGATAGATGGTGCTGATGGCTGCCGTCGTAGCCCAGGCCGCCTCGTACGTCGGTGCCCACAGGCTCTCGGGGAGCGCGGGCAGCACCAGGCCGGCGGCGCGCGGGGCGGTCGCGGCGTGGATGAGCATGACGGGGTTGCCGTGGGCCCACTGCCCGTAGTGGGTGACTGCTGCGTCGACGAGAGCGTCCAGGGCGACGGGGATCTGGGCGGGATCCGGGGCGGCGCGCAGTCGGCCGGCAGCAACCGGCCAGGACGGCGTACGAGCGAGGTCGTCCAGGCGGGTCCGGATGCCGCCGCTGGTGTCCATGGTCGCGATGGCATCGAGAGCGATGGTGGGGTTGGCGGTCCCGGTGGGGCGCGGGTGGGCCGGCAGGACCTGGTGGCGTGCGGCCCAGTAGCCCAGCGCCTGGGCGAGCTCCGTACGGCGGGCGTCGGTAGGCCCCTCAAGCAGTGCCCGGACACTGTGGCCGGTCCTGATCAGCCCGTGGGTGGCAGCGGCGATGGCGCCGTCGAGCAGCCGCGGCCACCAGCGGACCAGGACGTCGCGCCACGGCTCCTCGCGCAGCTCGCGTTCAAACAGCTCGATCCAGTCGCCCAGTCGGGAGGAGTCGCCGAGGACCTCTCGCCACTCGCCCTCTTCAATCTTCCAACGACGCGGCGGCGCCTCATTCAGCCGTCGTGCGTACTCGGTCACCCAACCCTCCACCTCGTCAGCTCGACCCATGCGGATCATCGCGTCGGCGGCCATCGGACCGTGGTTGGAGAGCCACCCGTTGAACTCCGGTCCGGTGCCGCGCATCCGTAGGTAGGTCGCGTCGAGTCGATCGTCGCCAGCAGCGCTGGTGGTTGCGTCGGTCATGGAACGAGTAGGCAATATGAAGCGCACTTCATGTCAAGGGCTCGATGAGAGACACTGGCCGGATGCCGGCGGAGAGCAAGGGATGGCTCAGCGTGGGGGAGGTCTGCGCGCGCTCCGGCCTCACGCCAGCGACCTTGCGCTATTACGAACGGCTCGGGTTGCTCACCACGACGCGTACGGCGGGAAACCAGCGTCGCTATCCACGGCACGTACTGCGTCGGCTGGCCTTCCTCGCCGCCGGGCAGCGGGTCGGACTGACCCTGGCGCAGATCGGGGAACTCCTGGCGCAATTGCCGAACGATCGAGGGCCCTCCCAACGGGACTGGACTCTGTTGGCCGGGCCCTGGCGACAACTGGTCCAGGCCCGGATCCGCGAACTCCAGGCCCTCGAGGACTCCCTCGACGAGTGCCTGGGCTGCGGTTGCCTGTCACTGACTCGGTGCTCTCTGTTCAATCCCGACGACGAAGCCTCCGCCGAAGGCGCCGGGTCGCGATGGCTCCATCGCGCGGCCGCCGAGACCACTCGCCCTACGACCTGATCTGTCGGGCGTCGAGGTGTGCACAGGGCTGGTTATTGGCCCTGTGGCTGGTCTCGTGATTGGGCCCGTTCCACCACTACGGGAATCACAAAGACCCCGACCATGGCAAAGACCATCACGGCGATCATTCCGGCGTTCGAATCTTGCCACCGCGCCACTGTCAAGCCGGCAAATCCCACAATGACCACAATGCTTCGGAGTCGCATATTCAGACTCATTAAGTTGCCGTCCTGTCGTGAATGTCGTTCCACCCTACGACGTGATGAGTCGGCCACTGCCGTAGCCGCGCAGCGTCGATACCGTGGCCCGATGAAGCCGGTCGACACGATTGCCGCCTGCCGTACGAGCCATCGACTTCTGCTCGCCTCCCTCGCGTCCCTGACCGATGAGGACTTCCGTGGACCGAGCCTGCTGCCCGGCTATTCACGGGGGCATGTCGTCACGCACCTCGCCAACAAGGTGAAGGCCCATGTGCTGATCTTCGGGGGTCCGCCCGCCGGCGAGGTGCGGCGACTTCACCCCGACGGGTACGACCCGGACCTCGCCGCGGATCTCGGCGCGAGCCGCTCCCCGAGTGAGCTTCGTTTCGACCTGGCGCGGGTATTCGCGCTCCTCGAGGCCACCTGGGAGGCACTCGACGACGCCCACTGGGACAGGCAGGGGATGATGACCGCCGGCCCGCGGACGATGGCCGAGATCGTGGCTCACCACCTGCGCAACGTCGAGGTCCACCATGTCGATCTAGACATCGGCCATGGACCATCCGATTGGCCCTCGATCCTCGTCGAGAATGAGTTGTCGAAGCGGCTGCGGTCGCTGCCCGATCGGGCCGATCATGGCGACATCCTCGCCTGGCTCCTCGGCCGAGCGTCTGCGCCGAAACTGACCGGACGGTGGTAGCGGCCGGGAGGAACGTCGAAACCGACGTGACCTCACGTACGTCCAACGACCATGCGAAGCGCACACCGGATTCTCGTGGCCCTGACCACCGCAGCCGTCGTACTGATCACCAGCGGTGGGTGCAGCAGCACGGACACCGATCCTGATCCGATGACTGACCCCGGCGGGGGGACCTCTCTCGTTTCGGATCCGCCGTCGACCGCAAGACTTGTGGTGCGGACCTCCTCCTCCACGCAGGGGACCAGGGGCCCGGTCTTCGAGGAGGGAGCGGTCCCCGAGATGCGACTGGTCTCGCCGGACGGCACGGTCATCGAGCCCACAGCTGATCATCGGGACACGGCGATATTTCGTGACCTTGCGACGGGGGACTACACTCTGACGGCCGCACTACGTCCTTGCGCCGGCAGTTGTGGCTACCTCGACCCACCGACCGGGGAGTGCCAGGACACCGTGCAGGTGGAGGGCGCTACCGAAGCGTCCGTCATCTTCGTGCAGGGCCAACACTGCACGATCAGACACTGAAACGCGGTCTAGGGTGCCCGCATGAGCCCGTCAGCGAGCTACGTGTCGGATCTGTTCGGTCTCAGCGGCCGCGTTGCAATCGTGACAGGTGGCAGCTCTGGCATCGGACGAGCCATCGCCACAGCGCTCGGACGTGCCGGGGCGAGGGTCGTCCTCGTGGCTCGCGACAGGGACATGCTCGTCGCCACTGCGCGGGAGTTGGAGAATGGTGGGTGTGAGGTGGCGTGGGTCAGCGCTGATTTGGGCAGCCGCGCTGGCGCGCGAACTGCTGCCGACGAAGCCGCGGCCGCGTTCGGTGAGCCCGACATCCTGGTCAGTTGCGCCGGGGTCAACCTGCGCCCGCCCATGAGTGCGATGGACGACGATGTCTGGGACACCACGATGGCGCTCAACCTGGAGGCGCCCTACGTGCTGGGGCAACGATTCGGCCCGCTCATGGCCGAGCGGGGCTTTGGCCGGATCATCCACATCAGCTCCCAGCAGGCCCATCGCGCATTCGTCAACAGCGGTGCGTACGGCGTCTCCAAGGGCGGGCTCGAGTCCCTGGCCAGATCCCAGGCTGAGGCGTGGTCTGCCCACGGCGTCACCTGCAACACCCTCGTCCCGGGGTTCGTCATGACGCCGCTGAACTCACATCTGTCCACTGATCCGGCCACCGTCGCGGCGCTGGCCGCACGCACGATGGTCGGACGCAACGGAGAAACTGACGACTTCGCTGGCGCTGCTGTCTTCCTGGCCAGCACGTCTTCGGCCTACGTCACCGGCCAGACGATCTTCGTCGACGGTGGCTTCTCCGTGCACTGACCCATCTGGGAGTGATCGGCGATCCATGTCGCGACACTCTCGGTGTCGTTTGCCCCGATGACTTCGTCGGCCGCGGACTGCACCTCGGGGATGGCGTTCGCGACGGCGACAGCGTGCTCGGACATCGCGAACATCGGCAGGTCGTTGTGGTTGTCACCGAAACTGACCAGCCTGTCCGCGCCCAGCTGACTCTTCACCTTGGCCAGTGCAGTCGCTTTCGTCGCCAGCAAGGACGACAACTCCAGCCACCAGCGGTCCGGGTGGTAGACGTCCTCGGAGAAGGTGAGGTGGCAGCCGGGTGGGGACACTCGCGGCCGCAGGTCGGCCAGGCTCGCATGGTCACCGAGCAGTACGAGGTAGAAGATCGCGGCCGTGTCGATCTGCGACCAGTTGCGTAGTGGGAGCAGCCGGTGGTCGTTGCGTCGGTCCTGCAGGAACGTCTCGATGGATGGGTTCGATCGGCCTTCGAGCCAACACACCCGGTCGCGACCTTCATGCATCGCGAACGCCACGGCGTCGACCTGCGTTGCTCCGGACGTGGCCTCGAGGACCTGCCCAGTCGCGGAGGCCGGCAGGAACTCGGGTGCCGAAGCGATGCCCGAGCGCGGATCGACCGTCACCGCGCCGCCGTACGTCACCACCGGTAGTTCCAGATGGAGGCCGTGGGTGACTCGCGACGCAGAGGTGAACGATCGCGCGGTGGCGTAGGTGAACAACCCTCCGCCGTCGATGAAGTCGTTCACGATCCGCAGCGTCGTCGGCCCAAGAGTCGCGTCGGGTCGCAACAGCGTGCCATCGAGGTCCGAGACGAGCAACGTGCGGTGAGCAGTGCCGCTGCTGGATGCCATGCGATCACGCTAGTGCCCGCCACTTCATCCCATCCTGGAGACTCGTGCGTCCACCATGGGTGCTGCGATCCGGGGCCGCTACGTTCATTTCATGATCACCGACGTGACGGCCATCCCCATGGAACACCTCATTCCGGCCGGTGCCCTCGGCCCCGAGGAGGTGACCCTCGATGTCCGGGCCTACCTGGTGCCCCACGATTCAGGGCTCGTCCTGGTCGACACCGGCATGGACGAGTCGGGAGAGGCGCTCGACGCCGCCCTGACACAGGCGGGCGCATCGTGGTCAGACATCTCGCACGTGGTGATCACCCACGGCCATCCCGACCACGTCGGGGCCTTGGGCCACGTATGCCGGATGGCACCTGACGCGCGCCTCGTCGCGCATCCTGCAGAAGGCATCGCCGACACCACGCCGCTCTCGGACGGAGAGGTCGTCGGGACGCTCCGCGCCTTCGCGACCCCTGGGCACACGCCGGGCCACCTGAGCCTGATCGACGAAGACCGGGGTGTCCTGCTCATCGGCGACTGCGTGGGCGTGGTGGGGGGCCAGATGGTCCGGGCCCCTGAGCCGTTCACCGCCGATCTCGAAGAGGCTGAGCGCTCGCTCCACCGGCTGAACGACCTGCGCGGAGCGCGCGTGTGCTTCGCCCACGGCCCTGAGCTGGAAAGGCCGTGGGAGGCTCTCGACCTACTGCTCGACCGCAGTTGACTCCTGCTGAGAGCGCCAGCGTGGCACTGCTGCCGCCACCACGGTGACCACGCCGGCCACGACGACTGCCACGACGATCGGAAGAGGATCCAGGGCGCCCCGGAAGCTGAACAACGCCGAGTCAGCCATCTCCTGGGGATGTCTTGCCAGAGCCCGACTTGCCGCGGTGGCGGTGATCGCCAACATCAGGGGAGGCATGATCCACAGCAGGAAGAGGCTCAGTCCCGCAGCCGCCAACCGCCCCACCGAACGGACGCCGCACCAGGCGATGGCGCACCCGATGAGCAGCGGTGGCAGCCACTCCAGCAGGTAGTACACCCGTACGCCGAACTGTGCCACCGCACCCATCGGAATCGTGTCGAAGGGCACCACGAGTCTGCCCAGCCAGGGATCCAGCGCGAGTGACGACACGGCGAATCCGATCAGCGCCCCTGCTCGAGGTGCCCGCGCGATGAGCCAGAACGCTGCAGCCCCGACCACGAACGCGAGCATGGTGCCCCCGGCGATCGCCGCGAAGTAGTTCTCCGCAGTACTGCTCTTCTCGAGGCCGCCCTGCACCGCGTCGAAGGTCTGCACGATTGCTGTGGCCTGCACCAGGATCAGGCCCACGAACAGGGATGGAGCACCCCACGGGCCCGACCACTGCCGCGTCATACGGGCCAGGAGTCCCGCGAGCGCCGAGCCGACGACCAGCACCACGACGATCAGGTCCAGGGCGTACTGGCTGAAGGGCAGCAGCGCGATCGGCATGTCGTCGGGCCAGGTGTCGAGCGCCCAGAGGTTCTGCAGCGGGAGCCGCATTCCGGTGATCAGCCAGGGCAGCAGGCCCACCACCGCCGCGCCCGCTCCGGCGAGCGCGCTCAGTGCGGGGTGGAAGGTGCGAAAAGTGGGTGCTTCCCGAGCTCCTGCAGCGGCCGGGGAAGTCCCGAGCCCACCCGTCATGGTGTTGCCAGGTTTGACCGGGGGCATGTCACTCGCATCGCCATTCACTCGCGGCAGCCTAGACATGGCTCCACCGAGCCGGACATGCTGGCGGCCGCTACGTTGTCGGCATGGCCATCCTGCACCGTGCAACGTTGACGCCCACGAAGCCCGAGCTCCTCGCCACCTGGCTCGATCGCCAGCCGTGGGGTGGGGAGGGCCCGATCGAGGTGGTCGGGAGCTACCGATTCGACGACCCCGAGGGTGCGGTCGGTGTGGAGGCGTTCCTGATCAGGCGAGGCGAGGCGCTGCTCCATGTGGTGCTGGCCTACCGCGCCGAGGCACTCGCCGGCGCCGAGCAGCACCTGGTAGGCACCATGAATCACTCGGTGCTGGGGGAGCGCTGGGTCTACGACGGACGCCAGGACCCGGTGGCAGTGGCATGCTTTGCCCGGGCGTTGTCGGGCCAGCAGGAACAAGCGAGCCTCGAGGTCTACGACGGCGACGAACTCGTCGAACGACGCGATCCCGACATGCGGATCGGGCGCCGGATCGACACCGCCTCGCCTCCCGATGACCTCTGCGTGGCGAGCACCCTGGACGAGGCGCTGTCCGGTCACGAGCAGCTGGTCGCGATCTGGTCCGGTGGTGAGGCGGTCGTGGCTGCGCGCTGAGCGCAGCCCGGACCGAAGCGCCCGGATCGACCTCACCAAGGAAAGAGAAGCGAATGAACATCCTCGTGGCCGGTGGCACCCACTTCATCGGACGAACCATCGCCACCGTGTTGAGTCGCGATCACACCGTGACGGTCCTCAATCGTGGCAGCGCACCCCCGCCGGTCGAGGCTCACCACCACGCCATCGCCGACCGGACCGAACCAGCTGCCGTACGAGCAGCGCTGGCGCCGAGTGGTCCCTTCGATGCGGTCGTCGACGTCTCGGCCACCGAGCCGGCGCACGTACGCGGATTGTTGGAGGCGCTCGGTGACGCACGGCCCGCCACCTACGTGCTGATCAGCTCCGCGGGGGTGTACGCACCCGACGCGCCGTTCCCCCGGGTCGAGGACGCAGCCACCGGTGGCGATCCGGTCTGGGGTGGCTACGGCACGGCGAAGGACGAGTGCGAGCGCGTGCTGCGTGACTCTGGTGTCGGCGGATTGACCGTGCTCCGCCCGCCCTATGTCTATGGTCCGGACAACAACGAGGACCGGGAGAAGTGGCTCTGGACGAGGCTGGTGCATGAGCGACCGGTCCACGTCCCCACCGATGGGCAGTCGAGAATCCAGTTCTGCCACGTCTCCCATCTGGCGGCCGTGGTGGAGGCTGCCGTGGCGGGCCGCATTCCGCCGGACACCTACAACGTGGGTGAGCAGCGGGCGTACACGTTCGACGAGTACGTCGCCCTCCTGGGCGAGGTCAGCGGCTGTGCGCCCCAGGTCGTCCACACCGGTGAGACCGACGTCGCGGCGCGCAGCTACTTCCCGTTCCGCGACATCGACCTGGTGTTGGACGTGCAGAAACTGACGCGGGCAGGAATGTCACCGGGCCCTGATCTCCGGACCGGGCTGCAGGAGACGTGGGAATGGCTCGGCCTCGACGGCCTCCCCTCCTACGAACCCACGCCCCAGGAGAGAATCTGGACGACCACGGGTTGAAGGTGTCACTGGCTCACACGTGCTCCCCGACGGCGTCGAACTCACGCCACGCCTGCGCAGCCAACTCCTGAGTTCGCACCACGCGCAAGGCGTCCCCCAGGTCTGCTGACCAGATCAGCAACTGTTCCAGCGCGTCGTCCAGCTCATGTCGCCCAGCCTGTGGCCCGTCCAACGTGACCTTGACAGGCTGAGCGGGCCACTGCCCCACCTCGTACAAGCCGTTCAGTTCGTCCAGCGCGCTGTCCAACAAGCAACGCGACAGGTCGTTGCGCACCGGGCCGCCCCGGTCTGACAGCGCCCACAAGAGCGCTTGAGCTGTGGCGAACGCCGGTTCATCGCGTAGTCGCACCTTTTTTTCCACCGAGAACAACCCTCCGAGAGATGTGTGCGCCGTGACGCGCGCCACTCCATCGTGCCCCAGTACGAAACGAGATGTAGGCCGTTTTGAGTTCCTTGTCGAAAATTGTTCGCCGGTGGCGCCCGTGCTCTCTTGGACCGTCCCGCTAATCTTCTGCGCGAGGGGAGTACCTCGCAAAGACCATTCCCGGTCAGTACGGTGCCTCGACAGGCACCTCGGGTGGTCGCCGGTCACGGTGTGACTGGTGAGGGAGACCTCAAGCACTCATGCTTGAGGAGACCCATGAACACGCTCGACACCATCGCTACGCCCACCCTCTGGGCGGTGACCATCGGTGCCGTCCTGGTGCTGCTCGCCGTGGACTTCGTCGCAACGCGCAAGCCGCACGAGGTCTCGATGCGCGAGGCGATCGCCTGGTCGTCGTTCTACGTCGCTCTGCCCCTGGCCTTCGGTGTCTACGTCTGGACCCAGCACGGCAGCGAACGCGGCGTGGAGTACTACACCGGCTATCTGGTGGAGAAGACCCTCAGCGTCGACAACCTCTTCGTCTTCATGCTCCTCCTGGCCGCCTTCGCGGTGCCGGCTGCCCTCCAGCAACGCGTGCTGCTCTACGGGATCATCGGGGCACTGGTGTTGCGTGGCATCTTCATCGCCTTGGGCGCCGCAGCCCTGTCGGCCTTCGACTGGGTGTTCCTCATCTTCGGTCTGGTACTGGTGGCGACCGGCGCCAAGCTGCTGCGCGACGCGATGAGGCACAGCGACCACGAGGTCGTCGTGGCGCAGATGCGCATCGTGCGGCTGGTTCGCCGGTGGATGCCAGTCACCGAGACCTACGAGGGCACCAAGCTCATCACCCGGGTGCAGGTCGGAACTGCGACCAAGCGCGCGCTGACGCCGTTCGCCCTGGTCGTCATCGCGGTCTTCGCCACCGACGTCGTCTTCGCCATCGACTCGGTGCCTGCGGTCTACGGCATCACTGGCGATCCCTACCTCGTCTTCGCCACCAACGCCTTCGCACTGCTCGGGCTTCGTGCCCTGTACTTCGTCCTTCAGGGGGCACTGGCCAAACTGGTGCACCTCAACTACGGACTGGCGGCCATCCTCGCCTTCATCGGCGTCAAGCTGGCCCTCCACTGGGCACACCTGCAGTGGACATCGATTCCGGAGATCCCGACCTTGGCCTCACTGGCCGTCATCATCGGCATCCTGGCCTTGACGGTGACAACCTCGCTGATCGCCACGAAGCGACCCACATGAAGAGTGGAGACCAACGACGCGGCCGGGGCGGAGCGAGAGACTTTGCGGTCGAGAACCGGGAGCCGGCTGTCACTACGCACCGCTGAAGAGGCCTGAGGCAATCCGACGGGCCGCGGCTTCGGGGTCCTCGCCGATCTGTTCGGGCATGACGTTCTGTAGCCACAGGGCAGCAAACCCGTGCACGAGCGACCAGGCAGCGACCGTCGTGTGCGTCTCGTCCATGGCCCGTTCAGTCTCGGGTGAGTTGCCCACAGCCCTCTCCAGCGCCACCCAGGTTCGATGCTGCGCTGCCTGTAGATCGGTGTCTCCAGCGCGGTGCTGCTCCGGACGAAACATCACCGCAAAGTGGGCCGGATGGTCAAGAGCGAACCGGACATAGGCAACACCAGACTCGACAAGGTCGTCCGTCGGTTCGACGGCGAGCAACTGGTCGGTCAAACGGTCGAAGGCCTCAATGGCCAGCGCTGTGAGTAGGCCGGCCTTGTCGCCGAAGTGATGCGCAGGCGCAGCGTGCGAGACACCCACTCGGCGAGCAAGATGACGCATGGTCATCGCACCGATGCCATTTTCCTCGATCTCCAGAACAGCGGCATCGAGAATGGCCCGGCGCAGGTCTCCGTGGTGGTAGGTCTCCATGATGCCAAGTGTGAAGGCTGATCTAGCCGTTGACTAGTTGCCGCTCTGTACCTAATCTTGTCGGTGACTAGTTCGCTTGGTATTGGAGACCCGATGGCACCGCTCGTCACCCTGCTCAGCGTCAGCTCCCTCCTGCTGGGTGTGGGACGCCGACTGGATCAACCAACCCGACGTGTGCCGGTGGCCCTGCGCGGTGGGCTGGCGGCCATGTTCCTTCTCACCGGTGTTTCTCACTTCGTCGGGAAGCGGGATGAGCTGATTTCGATGGTTCCGCCTCTGCTACCTGCTCCGGGGGTTCTCGTGAGCGTCACCGGTGCCGCTGAGCTGCTGGGTGCCCTGGCTCTGCTGCGAGGACGAGCCGCCGGCCCTGCTGCGGCGGCGCTGACTGTGCTTTTGGTGGCAATGTTTCCCGCGAACGTTCACCATGGCCTTGAGCACGACGACCTCACCTGGGCCAGCCAGTTGGTTCCCCGCACGGTCATTCAGGTGCTCTTCGTGGCGGCCACCTCGATCGTGGCCTTCGATCGGCTCCGGCCAAGAGGAGCTGGTTGTAGGAAGCCGGGAGCCGTCACACGCCGGATCTTCTCGCGAGATCTCAATGGGTCGTAGTCGATGATGGGCGAATGAACATCGCTGATCTCGAGCTTGCCGAAGTCGAACTGGCCTCGCTCCTTCGTAAGTGCGAGTCAGTGGTTCGCGGCAGCACGCTCAGTCCCTCGCGACGAACGCTCATGGTCAACCGGGTCGCGGCACTGCAGACGGCCCTGGAACTGGTCACGAGTGCGAAAATGCACCGTGCGACCTGACGCGTCAGCGCTCGCGGCCGGAAGGCGTCATTCGATCGGGCGGTGCCAGGACGGAAGCGTCCTCGCGGCGGGCAACGATGCGGCAGGCGAGTGCCGTGTCGAGTCGTGGAATGCGGTCATCGCGGTGGCTGCGGGCAACGTCCACATCGCGAACAACACGGGGCGCTCCCACACGGTCGGCCTGCGATCGAACGGCTCCGTCCTTGCCACCGGGTGGAACGGTGACGGTCAATGCGACGTGCTCGCGTGGGGAGGGGTCACGGCCGTGGCTGCCGGCTGGCGCCGAACCCTCGGGCTGCTCGACGACGGCACCGTGGTGGCGGCGGGTCGAGACGCAGAGGGGCAGTGTGAGGTAGCCGCGTGGCGCGACATCGTGGGCGTCGCCTGCGGGGACTGGCACTCCGTCGGGCTGCGCTCTGACGGCACCGTTGTCGCAGCGGGAGCCAACCGTCGGCGACAAGGCGCCGTCGAGCAGTGGCGCGACGTGACTGCAGTCGCGGCCGGCTACCTGCACACGCTCGCGTTGCGAACTGACGGAAGAGTGTTCGCCACCGGAGACCAGATGAGCGGGGCGTGCGATGTGGGCGACTGGGAGGACATCGTGCAACTGGGCGCGGGTAGCCGTCACTCCGTCGCGATCACCGTCCAGGGGAGGGCGGTCGCTACCGGTGACAACAGCGCCGGACAGTGCGATGTCGCTGACTGGGACGGCGTTGTCGCCATCGCGGCAGGGTCCGCGCACACCCTCGGCCTGCGCGGCGACGGCACGGTCGTGAGCACCGGGAACAACACCGACGGTCAGTGCGCCACCAGCGGCTGGACCGGCGTCCAGGCCGTTCGGCAGCACTGCGCCGGCGATGACCTCGTGCCGGGCTCGGGGGACTAGGGGTGGTCGTGACACACGGCTTCGAGGTTGGTCCCGTCGGGGTCATTGACGAAAGCTCCGTAGTAGTTCGCGTGATATTCGGTATGCACTGCGGGTTCCTCTCGGGTGGTGGCTCCGGCTGCGATGGCGGCGGCGTAGAAGGCGTCAACCGTGGCACGGTCCTCGACAGTGAAGGCCAGGTGCAGGTTCGGGTCGGTGACCTCGCCGCCCACCAACCACAGGAACGGTTTGGGATGCTGGCCGTAGCCGACCATGGCCGGACGGTCACTCGTGGCAGGAAAGTCGAGCAGCTTCTCGATCCCGATCACGGGCAGGACGGCGTCGTAGAAGGCGCGCGAGGCGACCACGTCAGTCGCGGTGACATTGAGGTGATCGATGCGGGATCCGGTGTATTCGCTCATGCCGCAACCCTGACGCCGAATCCGGCCGCCGAATGTCACCATTGCCACCGACACTGAATCCTCGAGCGGGGAGGTCCTGATGGCACGAACGGCAGGACGTTCCCTCGAGCTCTTGTCGCTGCTCCAGACCGCCAACAGGTGGAGCGGACCCGACCTCGCGACCCGGCTCGGGGTCAGCCTGCGCACCGTGCGCCGTGACGTCGAAACCTTGCGCGATCTGGGCTATCGGGTGTCCGCCAGCGGTGGTCGAGAGTCCACCTATCACCTCGCAGCCGGGTCCACCCTCCCCCCGTTACTCCTCGACGAGGAGCAGGCGGTGGCGATCTCCCTGGCCCTGCAGACCTCACCCACCACTGTGCTCGGGTTGCGAGACGCAGCCGACCGCGCCCTGCACACCCTCAGTCAGGTCATGCCGGTCGCGCTGCGCGCCCAGGTGGACGCCACCCGGGTCATCACCATCCACAACTACTGGGAGTTCTCCGCGCCACCGATCGACGGTGACATCCTGGGAGCCGTCGGGGAGGCCGTACGCCGGGGGCATCTCCTGCAGTTCGAGATGCTCCGCCCCGACGGCAGTCGACCGACTCCTCGCGACCCTGACTTCAAGGCGCCGTGGCGCGTGGAGCCCCACCATCTCGTCCTGTGGGCGGGACGCTGGTACCTCGTGGCCCATGACCCGGCCACGCTGGGCTGGTTCATCCGTCGGGTCGACCGGATACATCCCGCAGCTCCCACCGGAGTCGAATTCCAGCGACGCCAGCTACCCACGGGCACTGTCGCGGACTTCGTGATGAACACTCCCGATCGCGGCGACATCCCCGCGGAGTGGCCCTGCCTCGGCAGCGCCACGCTCGCGCTGAGCGCCGAGCTGGTGGCCCGTTACGCCCCAGGTGGATCAGTCATCACTGCCGTGGACCACACCCACACCCGCCTCACGCTCGGGGCCTGGTCCTGGGCCGGCGTGGCAGGCATCCTGGCCACCTTCGATGCCGATCTGTGCGACATCGAACCGGCCCTCCTGCGAGATGCCTGCCACGAACTGTCCCGACGCTTCAGCCAGCGCATGTGACTCACGCCCGGGTGTGCCGGATGCAGGTAAGCCCGCACACCACAGACTGAGTACGTGAACATCTGCCTTGCCGTGACCTGTCATGACCCCTCCGGGGGCTTCGCCACGGGTGTGGCAGCCGCGGCGGAACAACTGCGGAGCGAGTTCGGTGCCATCGCTGTGAACGCAACGGAAGAGACGTCTCAGCGCACCATCGACGCGCTGAAGAGCGAGACGCCTGGCGCGCGGTTCGCCAGCCACCAGGCGGGCTCGATCGGTATCGGCACGGCACGCCGCGACGCCCTCGCCCTGGCCCTGGAGACCGACTGTGACCACATCCTCTACTCCGACCTAGACCACGTGCTCAGGTGGGCTGCAATCCATTCGGAGGAGTTGCGAGAGACATTGGCTCGAGCATGCGACGCCGACTTCACCGTGATCGGACGGTCACCCGAAACGTTCGAACGGGAACCGGCTCGCCTGCGCGCCACTGAGGGTGCCGTGAACCGCGCTGCCTCGCTCGCCCTCGGGCACACCGGTCAAGAACCGTGGGACTTCATGATCGCCACCCGGCTCATGTCAAGAGGGACCGCCCAGATCCTCGTCGACGAGGTCGGTGAGACGTCCATCGCCAGCGACGTTGCGTGGCCTTTGCACGCCCACGGGCGGGGGCTCTCCCTGAGCTACCGTCCGGTGCAGGGACTGGCGTATCGCTTCCGCGAGGACTTCGGCGCCGAGCGCGACGAACGAGACCAAGATCCGTTGGAGTGGGTCCGACGGCTGGAGATCGCCGCGCTCCACGCAAGCGCGATGCGGCCCTACCTCGAAGCGGTGAGCTGCTGAGTCATCGCGGCCTCTGGAGGCGCGCAGAGGCCTGTGCCAGATTTCGCCAGTGCGACACGGCCCCTTGCCGTAGCCCTCGCTCCGTTGCCACTCTTCGGCGAAACCGCTCGGGTTCGGTGCCGGGTGAGCCTCCCGGCGACGCACCGCTCCTCCCTCCCCCCAATCTCCAAGGAGTCCCCCATGCGCCGAAGGTTCCTCGCGCTCAGTTCGGCGGCAGCACTTGCCGCCGCGATGTTGGCGGCCGCGCCCGCCCCAGCAACTGCACCACTCAAAACGGCAGTGGCTCCGACGTCCGCGTCCCCCTCCGCCACGCACCAGTACGAGATCTCCGGCGCCAAATCGCTGGCCGACCGCAATGCGATCGCCGCGACCGGTGCCGCCATCGACTCGGTCGAGCACGGCAAGATCTACCTGACAGCGACCAAGAGCGAGCTCCGCCAGATCAAGTCACTCGGCTTCACTGCGACGACTCTTGCGGTGGATCTGACCCACCCCGACACCAATGCCGCCTTCGGTTTCCCCTCCTCCGACTCCGGCTACCACGACTACGCCGAGACGAACGCCGAACTGGACCGGATCGTGGCGGCGTACCCCCAGATCGCCAAGAAGGTGCTGGCCGGCAAGTCCTACGAAGGCCGCAACATCTTCGTCCTGAAGATCTCCGACAATGTCGGGACCGACGAGGACGAGCCTGAGGTCCTCTACAACGCCAACATCCACGCCCGCGAGCACCTCACGACCGAGCAGGCGCTCTACCTCGCCAACGCGTTCACCGCCGACTACGGCAAAGACTCCAAGGTGACCGACCTGGTCAATTCCCGCGAGTTGTGGATCATGCCGATGCTGAACCCGGACGGCAGTGAGTACGACCACGCCACCGGGTCCTACCGCTCCTGGCGCAAGAACCGCCAGCCGAACGGCAGTTCCTCCAGCGTCGGCACCGACCTCAACCGCAACTTCGGCTTCAAGTGGGGCTGCTGCGGCGGTTCGTCGGGCTCGACCTCGTCCGACACCTACCGTGGCCCCTCGGCCTTCTCCAGCCCGGAGATCCAGGTCTTCCGTGACTTCGTGCTGTCGCGTCGCGTGGGTGGTGTGCAGCAGATCAAGGCGCACATCGACATCCACTCGTATTCCGAGCTCATCCTGTGGCCCTACGGCTACACGACCGACAACACCGGTCCGGGAATGACGTCGGACCAGGAAGCCACGTTCCGCACCATCGGCAAGCAGATGGCAGCTCTCAACGGCTACAAGCCGGAGCAGTCGAGTGATCTCTACATCACCGACGGCTCGTCCATCGACTGGATGTGGGCCGACCAGGGCATCTGGTCCTACACGTTCGAGCTGTACCCGAACTCTGCCTACCCCGGTTTCTACCCCCCGGACGAGTCCATCCCGGCCGAGACCGCCCGCAACCGCACGGCCATCATGTTGCTGGCCGAGTACGCCGACTGCCCCTACCGCGCGATCGGCAAGGACAGGCAGTACTGCAGCGAAAATCCCGATCCGGACCAGACGTTCTCGCTGAACCTGTCTCCGTCCGCAGGAACGGTCACGGCTGGTGCCAAGGCCACCTCCACGGTCAGCACGGCCACCACCGATGGCAAGTCGCAGCAGGTCACGCTCTCCGCCAGCGGTCTCCCCGCCGGAGCGACGGCGGCGTTCGCGCCGACCACGGTGGCGTCGGGTGACTCCTCGACGCTGACGATCACCACGACTGCCGCCACCCCGGCCGGCACCTACCCGGTCACGGTCACCGGCACCGGCACCAAGCAGACGCGTACGGCGACCTACCAGCTCACCGTGAGCGGAACCCCCGACCCGGACCAGGACTTCTCGTTGAGCCTGTCGCCGTCCTCGGCCACGGTCGACGCCGGTGCCAAGGCCACCTCCACGGTCAGCACGGCGACCACGGGTGGCAAGTCGCAGCAGGTGGCGTTGTCCGCCAGCGGTCTCCCCACCGGAGCCTCGGCGGCGTTCGCGCCGACCACGGTGGCGTCGGGTGACTCCTCGACGCTGACGATCACCACGACTGCCGCCACCCCGGCCGGCACCTACCCGGTCACGGTGACCGGCACCGGCACCAAGACCCGGACGGCGACATTCCAGCTCACCGTCAAGGCGACTGGTCCCGGCCCGGACAAGTGCGACATCACCGGCCAGAAGAGCTCGGGCAACCTGTCGGCGGGCCAGTCGGTCTTCCAGCCCAATGGCGCCTGGTTCTACAGCACCAGGTCTCAGACGCACCGTGCGTGCCTCGAAGGTCCCAGTGGCTCGAACTTCGATCTGGAGCTCCAGAAGTTCGAAGGATCGAAGTGGACCGTCGTTGCCAGCTCGGCAACCCCCGGCTCGAGTGAGTCGTTGACCTACGCCGGTAGCGCTGGCGCCTACCGCTACCGGATCACCTCGGTGACCGGTTCGGGTGCCTACACCTTGATCAACAACGCGAGCTGATGGCGTAGCGAAGGAACAGAGTGGCTGGTCCGGGAGTTGTCCGGGCCAGCTTCTCTGTCCTTCCACAACTGGTCAGAGCAGGGCACACTGGGGGAAATTCGTAGGGCGATCTCGACAGGAAGTACGCGCCGATGACCCACGGTCCTTTCTCGGAGACCCAGGCTGGCACTGCTGCCGAGTTCGCCCACGCCCTCAAACAGCACCGCCAGCGAGCCGGGATGACACAGTCCCGGCTCGCTGCCCAGCTCGGTTATCACCACAGTGTCGTGAGCCGCTGGGAGTCCGGCTCGCGGGAGCCACCCATCGCCCTGGTCTCGCGCATCGACGAAGTTCTCAGCGCCGGTGGCGCCTTGTCGGCCGTCCTGACCGACGCGTCCAGAGGACGTGAGACCTCCCAGAACGACGACCCGGGGACGCCGCTGCCGGGGGCGTCGTGGTCGGGACTGGGCGGTTGGGACACCAGGGCGTGGCCCACCCACCTGCCCTTTCACGGCGTGACATGCCCGCTGCACTCCCACGGTATGTGCGAGGTGCCGCCGGCCGACCGGGCTCGCGAGATCGTCCTGTCGGTGACCGCGGACCCTCCGGAGCACATCGACGACGAACTGATCCACGTGATGGTGGCGCAGCTGGCCATCTGCGGTTATCTGGTGGAGCACGAGGCGGGCGAGCACCTCGGACCGCCGGTCGAGGCCATGCTGCACGTGGTGGTGCGGTTGCTGGCGCATGTGGACGAACGGGATCGACGCGTCCTGGTGCGCCTTGCGGCCCAACATGCCGAACTCGCGGCCCGCTGGAGGTTGTTGCGCGGCCAGTACGGCGTCGCCATGACTCTCTATCTGAAGGCGCTGGGCTGGGCACGGCTGTGCGACGACGAGGTGTTGCGCGTCTCGCTGTTGTGCGACACCAGCACGCTGACCCGGCTCGAGGGTGACGGCGTGACAGCGCTGAGCTATGCGGGTGCGGTGACCACCATCGGCGCCCACCGCACCTGGGCCTCCACCCTCAGTCACCTCTACCAGGCACGGGCGTACGGGGCAATCGGTGACCGGCGCGAAACGTTGCGCCATGCTGCCAGCGCGCGGGGTGAGCTCGGACGTCTCACGGCCGAGCAGGCCAAGTACGTGCCATGGATGGCGGGCGACGCGGGCCATGTCATGGTCGAGGCGGGCATCGGCGGGGCACTGCGTGACATCGCGGCAGCCACCGATGATCGGCCGTTGATCGGGCAGGCCCTGTATGCCACCCAGTCCGCCCTGGACAGCCTCCCCTCGCACGTCCGTCAGGCGCGGCTGCTCCTGACGCTGCGACTGGCCGACTGTTACGCCTGCGCGGGCGAACCCGACGCGGCCGTGGCGGTCATCACTCCGTTCCTGGCGGAGTTGCCGCGGGTGCGCCACACGACGGTGGTGCACGAGCGGCTCTTGCTTCGTCAGCGCCTCGGCGCCAACTGGCCACACCTCGAGGTCGTTCGGGATTTCCTCGACGTGTCCTGACCCGTCCGGGCGGCTTGCCAGATGTTGCCGGAGTGGTGAGGGGCCGTTGCCTCTCGTCGCATCCGCAACGAGGCTGACGGCCCGCGCCTGTCTCGGGACTCCTCACGGAGTCGGGCGGTGTGCGGACCATCCCTCTTGTCACCCCCCATGCGGCGGACGCCTCGTGCGCTCGCCGCAACTGACCGAAGGAAGCCGAGATGCTCAACGTACGTTGGCTTGCCACTGCGGCGCTCACCGCTGCATGTCTCACGTCGATCCCCCCGTCGACGGCCCTCTCGCCCGTGCTGCCCGGCGCGAGCGCGACCCTGTCCCAGTCGCCGCTCAAAACGGCCCAAGAATCGGCTCAGAAGTCGGCTCAGAAGTCGGAGCCCGAAGGGCACCTGACCCAGGTCGGAGAGGAAGAGGCCGAGGTCTCCGCCGTCGGCTACGGAGGCCAGGGCTTCGCCCCGCGTGACGTGGTGACGCACCCGGGTGCGTCCTACATCAAGGTCCACTTCGAGTCGTTGAAGCTGGCTCCCGGCGACTACGTGACGGTGTCCGACCCGGAGCGCATCGAGGTCTACAAGTACCACGGTGACCCGACGCAGGGTGCCGCCCGTCGTGGCGACTCGCTCTACACCCAGCACGACGGCCCGGGCTTCGCCGCGATGTCCGTCGAGGGTGACACCGCCATCGTGACGCTGCACACCACCAAGCAGCGTCGCGGGAACCGCTCCCTCCAGACGCAGGGCTACGGCGCGCAGATCGACCGCATCTGGCGCGGTCTGAACCACCGCGAACTCGTCAGCGTGAACAGCATCTGCGGTGAGGATGGCCGCCGTGACGCGGTCTGCTACCGCGAGAGCCACCCGACCGAGTACGCCCGCTCCCAGGCCGTGGCCCGTCAGCTGACCGAGGGCATGTTCGCCTGCACCGGTTGGCGGGTCGGCAACACGAACCGCGTGCTGACCAACAACCACTGTGTCTCCACCGTCAAGAAGGCGGCAGCCACCGAGCTGCAGTTCGGCTACGAGTGCAAGACCTGCGGTGGCAATGACGCCGGCACCCCCAAGGTGAAGGTGACGGTCAACGAGCTGATCAAGACGAGCGCCCGCTCCGGCGGTCTCGACTACACGCTGATGAGCCTGAACAACTTTGACTCGGTCAAGGAGTTCGGGACGCTCTACCTCGACCCACGCGAGCCGGTCCAGGACGAGCGGATCTACATGCCTGGGCACGGCAGTTTTGCTCCCAAGCAGATCGGCATGTTCGAGGACAAGCAGGGTGGTTCGCCGTGCAAGGTCGACAAGCCCAAGTTCTTCGACAACGACATGGGCTACAACTGCGACACCACGGGAGGCAACTCCGGTGGCCCGGTGCTGGCCGCCTCGAGCAACAAGGTGATCGCGCTGCACCACAGCAGCGGTTGCCCCAGCAACGAGAACTCGGGTACGCGCATCATCTTCGTCTACAACGAGATCCGCGACCTGATCGACAACAACGACGGCACCCCGAACCGCGACTTCAGCGTTTCGCTGTCACCGGCGGCCGGGGAAACCGATCCCGGCGGCTCGGTGTCCTCGACCGTCACCACGAAGACCACCGCTGGGAAGTCGCAGTCGCTGGCTCTGACGGCCACCGGCGTGCCCGCAGGGGCCAAGGCCACCTTTGCGCCTGCGTCTGTCACCTCGGGTGAGACGTCAACGCTGAGCATTGCCACCAGTTCGACGGTGGCTGCGGGCAAGTACGTCATCACGGTCTCCGCCGCTGGCGAATCGGGCACACGCACCACCACATATTCGCTCTCCATCAACGGTGCGCCTGACCCCGATGATGACTTCAGTGTGGCGTTGTCACCGTCGTCAGGTTCCACTGATGTCGGTGGCTCGGTCTCTTCGACCGTGACCACGGCGACGACTTCCGGCGCGCCGCAGGCCCTCGCGCTGACCGTCGCGGGCCTGCCCACCGGAGCTGCTGCCACCTTCACACCCCCGTCGATCAACTCCGGCGACACGTCGGTGCTGAAGATCGCCACTGGTAACGCATCCGCCGGGACGTACTCCCTCACGGTGTCGGCTGCTGGTGAGTCGGCCACCAAGACCGCGACGTACACGCTCACCATCAAGAGCGGAACGCCGCCGCCGGTCTGCGCGAACTACCCGTACAACGGGACCGGGCAATTGGCGAAGGGCGGCACTGCCTACCAACCGGACGGCATCTACTACTACGCCTTCCGGTCCGGCACGCACTCGGCTTGCCTCAGTGCGCCGGTCGGTGCTGGCTTCACTCTGGGGTTGCAGCACTACACCGGCGGTTCGTGGAAGATCGTTGCCGAAGCCGGATCGAACGGTCAGCTCTCCTACGCCGGAGCTCCGGGCGCCTACCGCTACCTCATCACGGCAGTGTCCGGCGCCGGCAATTACACCTTGGGTTACAGCAAGCCGTGACCTGAGCCCACAGACGGGACAAGGAACGGGGTGTCCTGAAGCAAGGCGGCGGTGTCTCCCTCGGGAGACGCCGCCGTCGTGTGTGTGCTGGACGACCACGCACCTCGCCAGTGGGAGGATGCTGTGGTGACGAGCGGCGAACGGTTCCCGTCTGCGTCGTTCCTCCGCTTCTGGCGAGCCGGTGCAGTGTCGGGGATGGGCACCTACGTCACCCTGTTCGCCCTGCAGGTCCTGGTGATCACCACCTTGGACGGCTCCGAGAGCGATGTCGGTTGGGTCAATTCTGCGAGGTTCTTGCCGTTCCTCGTCTTCGGGCTGATCGTCGGCGCGCTCGTGGACGGGCGCCGCCGGCTGCCGATCATGATCGTCACCGATCTGGCGCAGGCCGCTCTGTTGCTCGCCATCCCGTTGCTGTGGTGGCTCGGCTGGTTGTCGCTGCCCTCGCTCATCGTGATCGTGCTGGGCTACGGCACGGCGTCGGTGGTCAACGCGGCGGCGACCATGTCGTTCCTGCCGAGGTTGGTGGAGCGGCAGCACCTCCTGCCCGCCCACGCGCGCATCGACGGCGCCGATGCCGTCGCTGCCACGGCCGGGCCGGGAGCGGGTGCATTGTTGGTCTGGGCGGTAGGGGCCCCGCTGGTGTTCCTGGTGGACTCGCTCACCTACCTCTATTCGGCGCTCACCTTGCGGCGGATCGCGTTCGAGGAGCCGGCTCCGCGCACCGGGGTCACAGTGCGACGCCTGCTGGCGGACGTAGGTGAGGGCGCGCGCTGGGCGTACGGCGGATCCGGGCTCCGTACGCTCGCGATCTGGACGCACGTCTGGTTCGCCGGCAACGCCATCCTCGGGGTCGTGCTCGCTCTGTACGTCCTGCGTACGCTCCACCTGACGACCTTCCACCTCGGTGCGATCGGCACCGCCGGAGGACTCGGGGCGGTCGTGGGCGCGAGCATCACCACGTGGGTGGGTCGCCGCCTGGGCACTGGACGCACGATCATCGTCTGCCGCCTCATCGAGGCGCTCGGGGTGCTGGTCCTGGTGCTCGCCGGCCACGGGATGACGAAGGCGGCGACGATCGCCGTTCTCGTGGTCGGGCAGGTGCTGTGGGGTCTCGCGATGGGGATGAGCAACGCCCACGAGACGAGTTACCGCCAGTTGGTCACGCCGGACGAGTTGCAGGCCCGCACCAACACGACGTTGCGCTCACTGAACCGTGCCGTGATGGTCATCGTCGCGCCACTCGCGGGCACCCTCGCCGGCACGTGGGGAATCCGCCCGACCTTGGGCCTGGCCGGCGTGATTTTCGCGCTCACCGCCGTCGGGCTGGGCGCGAGTTCGGTCCGCCACGTGCGCGCGAGGGAGACGTAAACGGGTAGCCGGTGCGTGCCGATGCTCCCTAGCATCGACCCGTGAGAGAACCCGATGCCGTTTTCGCCGACCCCCGTCAGTCGGTCCTGTACGACGTCCTCGACGCCGACCGAGGCGATCTCGACCACTACGTCGCCATTGCCCGCGAAGTGGGCGCGCGGCAGGTCATCGACATCGGCTGCGGCACCGGTTCGCTGGCGGTGCGGCTGGTAGGTCCGGGGATGTCGGTCATCGGTGTCGACCCGGCTGGTGCGTCCCTGGACGTGGCCCGCGGCAAGCCCGGCGCGGAGCAGGTCACCTGGGTCGAGGGCGATGCCACCCATCTCCTCGAGCGGGAGTTGGCAGCGGACCTCGTAGTGATGACGGGCAACGTCGCCCAGGTGTTCGTCTCCGATGACGACTGGTCAGCCACCCTGGCCGCCGTGGCCGCCAGCCTGCCCGTCGGTGGCTGGTTCGTCTTCGAGACCCGCCGTCCCGAGGTCCGGGACTGGGAGACCTGGGACGTCGCGCCGACCTCGGTGACGCTGCCGGATGGTCGGACTGCCGTCGTCTCGCGCGCAGTGACCGAGGTCGAGCTTCCACTCATCACCTTCGAGGGCTCGACCGTCATAGGAAATGAGGTGCTTCGGTCCAGCTCCACGCTTCGCTTCCGCGATCGCGAGGAGATCGAGGGTGATCTGCGTGCGCACGGTTTTACCGTCACCGACGTACGGGAGGCCCCCGACCGTCCGGGCAAGGAGTTCGTCTTCCTCGCCCAGCGCACGGCGAGACAAATGCGTTGATCTGCGCTGCCTCGAGGGCGAGGATCAACCCATGCAGAATCAAGCCATGCAGGTGGCGGTGGTGACGAGCGCGTCACGTCCCGATCTCGAGGACGAGGCAGCAGCGGCGTTCCGCGAGCGCTGGCCGGAGTTCATCTTTCACGACCCCATCCCGCCGCGGTACATGGCACGGGTGCATGACTACTTCCCCGATTACGACGTGTTGGTGCTGGTGGAGGGGAAAGTCGCTGCCGGCGGCTGGGGAGTGCCCTTTGCTTGGGACGGGACCCTGGAGGGACTACCGCAGGGTTACGACTCCGCTCTCGTCCAGGCCGTCGAGGACCACGAGGCCGGTACTCCGCCGACCGCGTTCAGCTTCATGGCGGCCGCGGTCCACCCCGACCATGACCGGCAGGGGTTGGCGATCAGCGTGCTGACAGCGCTCACCGAGCGTGCTGCAACCCACGGCATCGACCACGTCTTCGCGCCGCTGCGTCCGACGTGGAAGCACAAATACCCGAACGTCACGATGGCCGAGTACGCGACGTGGACCCGCCAGGACGGACTCTCGATCGATCCGTGGATCCGCACGCATCAACGCATGGGGGCGCGGATCGTCCAACCAGCACCCGACTCCATGGTGATCCCCGGCACCGTCGTCGAGTGGGAACAGTGGGCGGGGATGCCCCTGCCTGCAAGCGGGAGCTACATCGTCCCGGATGCGCTGAACCTTCTCGACGTCGATCGGGAGAACGACCTCGCTGTCTACCGCGAGGAGAATCTCTGGGTGCAGCATGGTTGAAGACACCCACACCCCGGTCCCGCGCGTAGCCTCGGCGCATGTCTGCTGACCTTCCTCTGGCTGGACGCACCGCCCTGGTGACGGGAGTGAGCAGGCGACGTGGCATCGGGTTCGCCATCGCGGCGCGACTCGCTTCGATGGGTGCGTCCCTGGCCGTCCACCAGCACCCGCCCTACGACATCGTCGAGTACGGCAGCGCCGACGACGTCGAGGCCCTGCTCGACGAGATCCGCTGTGCCCAATCCGAATCGGCCCGGGCTGTCGCGCTGGGCGGGGACCTGGGCGAACCTTCCGCGTCCGAGGGCCTCGTCGCAGCAGCAGTGGACGCTCTGGGCCACCTGGACATTCTGGTGTGCAACCACGCCCACGGTGGCGATGCGGTGTCGATCCGTACGGCCGACGCGGCGGCGTACGACCGGC
Organism: Propionibacteriales bacterium; assembly: GCA_038242265.1. GTDB lineage: Bacteria > Actinomycetota > Actinomycetes > Propionibacteriales > Nocardioidaceae > Nocardioides. The sequence goes on along the minus strand of JBBSSH010000022.1, from coordinate 17,199 downwards.
ACTGGAGCGTCAACACCCGGGCGACGCTGCTGCTCACGCAGGCCTTCGCCGCCCAGCACGACGGACGCCCCGGCGGACGGGTCATCTGGATGACCTCTGGCCAACACCTGGGACCGATGAGCGACAACCTTGCCTACGCCGTCTCGAAGGCCGCTCTGGCTGGGTCGACCGTCTCAGTGGCCGCCGATCTGGCCCGGACGGGGATTCTGCTGAACACGGTCAACCCCGGCCCGGTCAACACCGGCTACCTCGACCACGCTCCTGATGGGCTGTTCCAAGCATTTCCGACCGGGCAGCCGGGGGAACCCGACGACCCCGCCCGGCTCATCGCCTGGCTCGTCACCGACGACGGCCGTTGGGTCGTGGGACAGGTGCTCAACACCGAAGGCGGCTTCCAGCGATGACAACGCCGCACCCGCGAACCGTCGCCGAGAAGATGGGGATCAAGCCGGGTTGGCGCACCCATGTGGTCGGTGCACCCACCGGCGTACTGGACACCCTCGGTCTGCCTGCCCTCGACATGGTGGACGAACGCATCGGCGAGTTCGACTACGTGCACCTGTTCGTGAAGACCCAGGCGGGGATGCGGAAGGTCTTCCCGACGCTGACATCGCATCTGGCTGCCGGGGGTAAGTTGTGGCTGTCGTGGCCCAAGGGCCGCAAGCTGGGCTCCGACCTGTCGTTGCCGAAGGTCATCGAGATCGGCTACGACTGCGGGCTCGTCGAGAGCACGTGTCTGCGCATCGACGGCACCTGGAGCGGGTTGCGGTTCACCCATCCCAGGCCGGGCCGGGCCTACGCCAACAGTTACGGCACGCTGCCCGCCAGCATCCGGGACCACCCGTGACCACACTCGGCAGGTCGGGTGTCGTGACGACGTGGGCGACAGGGCTGGCGACGTTGCTCGCGACCGGCCTCGCTGGCGCCGTCCTCCTCGTGGAGGGCGACGTCGCGCTGGTGGCGGTGGTCCTGGTGCTCATCGCTCTGACGGGCTGGGCGTTTCGATCGAAGTCGGCGGCGGCCCTGGATGTCGCGCTGCTGGTGGACCTGCTCTATCTCGCCGTGCACGTCGGGTTCCTGGGCCTGTGGCCGCTGCCTGCGGTGGTGGCGGTCCTCGTGGCCGCGGCGCTGGCGTTCCGGTCACAGCGCTGGGAACTGTGGAGGTCGTGGCTTCGCCGCGGTCGAGTCACTCCGGACACGTGGTGGCTGCTCCTGGCCACGGTGCTGGTCACCGCGATCGCACTCTCGGCGTGGCAGTGGTTGTTCCACGGTGAGCTGCCCCCGGCCTACCGCGACCTTGCTGCCGGACACCCGGTGTGGATCATCCTGCTGGCCGGGACCGGCTTCTCGCTCGTCAACGCCGCCGTCGAGGAGGCCGTCTTCCGTGGGGTCCTGCAGACCTCACTCCAGCAGTTGGTGGGCGCTGCCGCTGCGATCCTGGTCCAGGCCGGCGCTTTCGGACTGCTCCATGTGGTGGGCATCCCCACCGGCTGGGCGGGCGCGCTGATGGCTGGAACCTGGGGCGTACTCCTCGGCATCCTGCGCCACCGCACGCAGGGAATCCTGGTGCCCTACGTCGCCCACGTCGCCGCAGACCTCACGATCGTCGTGATGCTGCTCCCGACCCTGTCCTGATCCGGCGGTCAGGACTGCTGACCGAAGGAGTCGAGGACGCTCACCAGCCGCTGGATCGTGTCGTCACCGGCGCCATGGGCGTCGCTCTCCACGATGTCGAGCCGGGCACCCGGGATGCCGTGAGCGATCTCGTACGCCGACCGCAGCGGTGAAGCGATGTCGAGTCGGCCGCGGAGCAGGTAGGTGGGAATGCCGGCGAGCCGATCGAGTCGCCCGGTGATGGCGTCGTCGGGAAGGAACGCGACGTTCGCGAAGTAGTGCGTGACGAGTCGAGCAAAGCCCAGCCGCATCCGCGGGTCCTCGAACCGCGGATTCGGTCGAACCTCTCCACTGAGGGTCGCGAGCCGGTCCTCCCAGGCGCACCAGGCGGCGGCCGCGCGGTCACAGGTGGCTGGGTCGTCCGACATCAGCGCCCGGTGGAAGGCGGCCGAGATGTTTCCTCCCCGCTCGTCCTCGGGGACGGCAGCCAGGAGTTGGTCGAACTCCTGGGGATAGAGATCGCCCATCGTGTGGGTCAGCCAGTGAACGTCTCGGGCACGGGTGGTCACCACCGCCCAGAAGACCATCTCCGTCACACGCGATGGGTGCTGCACGGCGTACGCGAGGCCGAGGGTGGAGCCCCACGAGCCGCCGAAAAGAAGCCACCGCTCGATGCCGAGTTGCTCTCGCAACTGCTCCAGGTCGGCGATCAGGTGCGGTGTCGTGTTGTGCCGCAGGGCAGCGCGGTCATCGCCCGCGTGGGGAAGGCTGCGCCCGCACCCGCGCTGGTCCAGCAGGACGACCCGATAGAGCGCCGGGTCGAAGAACTGTCGCCACCACGGCGTCGCACCGGAGCCCGGACCGCCATGGAGTACGACGGCTGGTTTGCCCTGCGGATTGCCGCAGACCTCCCAATGGATCCGATGCCCATCACGGGTGTCCATCAGCCCGGAGTCGAACGGCTCAACGATCGGATACGACACGCAGAGACCCTAGCGACACCGACGATTACCCTGCCCCCATGACTCGGGCGCCCGCATTGTCTGCCGCAGTGGCTCCCGCAGTGCAGCCGCCGCTGCGCCGGCACCAACGTGAGTCGATCGCCGCGCTCGAGTCGGCCTGGGCCCAAAATCACACCCGCTGCTGGGTGGTGCTGCCGCCCGGCGCTGGCAAGACCCGGGTCGGGTTGGAGGCCGCACGCCGGGTCCCCGGCATCGGTCGTACGGTCGTGTTCGGGCCCAACTCCGCGATCCAGTCACAGTGGGAGCAGCAGGCCCGTGACTTCGGGGTCGACGTCGGCACGGACCGGGCCCTGGACCACGAGCTGACCGCGCTGACCTACCAGTCCTTGGCGGTCTTCGACGCCGATGATGAGGTCGACGACGACCTGTCGAACGAGACCGGGGAGGGATCCGACGCTGGCTCGCTGCTCGCCCGCCTCCACGACAACGGGCGTGCCCTGGTGGCGACGCTGAAGGAAGCCGGACCGATCCTGCTGGTCCTCGACGAGTGCCACCACCTGCTCGAGGTGTGGGGTCGGTTGCTCGAGGAGTTGCTCGCCGAACTGCCCGAGGCCTGGGTGCTCGGTCTGACGGCCACTCCGCCCGAGGCGATGACCGCTGAACAGAAATCTCTCGTCGACACCCTCTTCGGACCCAGTGTCTATGCCGCCTCGATCCCGGCTGTCGTACGCGAGGGGGACCTGGCTCCGTTCGCCGAGATGGTGTGGCTCACCACGCCCACGGAGAGCGAACGTGACTGGCTGCGAGCCAGCGCCGAACGGTTCCGCGAGCTCGTCACCCAGTTGATGGAGCCGGGCTTCGGCAGTACCGGCTTCCTCACCTGGCTCGACCTGCGTTTTCTGGGAGATGCACCCTGGTTCGAACTGAGCAGCCGGCATCCGGCGCTCTGCGACGCCGCACTACGGATGCATCACCACGGTCTGCTCGGACTGCCAACCGGGGCGAGGCTAAGCGAGGAGCACCGCACCGAGCCGACGACGGAGGACTGGGCCGTACTGATCGGCGACTGGATCAGCAAGAGCCTCACCCAGAGCGGCGAGGACGGCGACGAGGAGGTGATCGCCGCCGTCCGCCGGGCGCTACCGTCGGTGGGCTATCAGTGGACCAAGCGTGGCATCCGCCGCGGACGTACGCCGGTGGACCGGGTGCTGGCCCGGTCGGTGGCCAAGACCCGGGCGGCCGTCGAGATCACCGTGCACGAGCACGCGGCTCTGGGCGAGCGGATGCGCACCCTCGTCCTCTGCGACCACGAGCGGGCCAGCGCCACCCTGCCGGCGGACCTCAGGGGAGTCCTCGACCAGCAGTCCGGGTCAGCCCACTCGGTGTTGGCCGGACTGGTCGCGGATCCGCAGACCGCCGCGCTGGCACCGCTGATGGTGACCGGCAAGACGGTGGCCGGAGCCCCCAGGACGCTGGCACTGCTCCAGTCGTACGCCGAGAGCCGGGGCGTACGCGGCGCTGACCGGCTGGTCGTCGAAGACGTCGGGGACGGGCTCGCGCACCTGAGCGGGCCGTGGAGCAGCCGCACCTGGGTGCCGGTGGTGACCCGCTTCTTCCAGGCAGGTCAGACGCAGGTGCTCGTCGGCACCAGGGGTCTGCTCGGTGAAGGCTGGGATGCGCGACGGATCACCGGCCTGATCGATCTGAGTGCCGCGACCACCACCACGGCCGTCGTCCAGACCCGCGGCCGCGCCCTGCGCACCGACCCCGACTGGGCGGACAAGGTGGCACTGAACTGGTCGGTGGTCTGCGTGAGTGATGAGCACCCCAAGGGCCGCAACGACTGGGACAGGCTGGTCCGCAAGCATCAGGGTTTCCTTGCCGTCGACGAGGACGGCGACATCGTCGACGGGGTGGCCCACATCGACCCGGCGCTGTCCCCGTTCGTGCCGCCGGAGACCGCGGCTTTTGATGAGGTGAATGCGCGGATGCTGGTGCGCGCCCAGGACCGCGACTCGATCCGGGAGCGCTGGCGGGTGGGGACGCCGTACGTCGACGAGCTCGGGCACACGCTGCGGATCCGGGCCACCCGGCCCGCTGTTCTCGGGGCGGCTGTGGCTCCGGTCGCGGTGGTGTCCACGGGCACTGCCCTGGAGGTGCGTGCCGGCGCGCCGGTGCGGCAGCGTCGGCTCGAACCGGTGCAGATGGGGATGCTCGCGATCTTCGCCGTCGCGGTCTCGTTGGGCAGCCAGATCTTCATGCCGCTGGCTCTCCTTCCGATCACGCTGGGGGTGGCCTGGATCCTGCTGCGTCGCTCCGCCACTGCGTACGGCCGCCAGCTCATCGCCGCCGCAGCCGAGCCGTTGGGTGTCGTCCAGATCGCGCGGGCGGTCGCGGACGGCCTCCGTGAGGCCGGCGTACTCTCCGTCGGCGCCGAGGCGGTGCAGGTCGACATCGACCACGAGGGCCGTTACCGGTGTCGGGTGCTGGGAGTGAGCGAGGAGTCGTCGATGGTGTTCGCCAATGCACTCGACGAGGTGGTCTCGCCGATCGTGGACCCGAGGTACGTGCTGTCGCGCTACGTCGTCGCGCCCGGCCCGGTCTCCGGGGAACGAGCCCGCCGAGCGGCCAAGGGACTCCTGGAGCCCGACGGTGAGGTGTGGCATGCCGTCCCCACCGTGGTGGGGCGCCGCAACGAGCTGGTCACCGCGTACGCCGCGGCGTGGACCCGATGGATCGGCGGCGGCGCTCCCGTCTTCACCCGCTCACCCGTGGGCGCCGGCATCCTTGCGGCCCAGCGCGGCGCCGACCCGTTCCACGCCAGCACCGTGGTGCGTCGGCACTGGAGCTGAACTCGCGCAGCCCCTGGCCGATGCAGTGCTGGCGGATGTAACGCTGCCCGATGTAACGCGCTGTCCGTAGCGCTTGTGCGCCGTTGCTACCGCGCGCCAGTGCACCTAACAGCGCGTTACAAGGTGGGGGCGACCTCGAGCAGGCGGCTCGTCCCGTGGAGGATCACTTGGTCGCCGAGGATCTCGCGGAGGGCATCCAGCAGCGCCTCGCGGACGTTGCTGGATGCGACGGCGTACTGCGATGTCGTCCGGAGCAGGGCGAGGTAGTCGTCCACCGGCAGCAGCCACGGCCAGTCGTAGATGCGGCTGTCGGTGAGAACGAGCGCAGCCTCGGCGCCGATCTCGGACTCGGCCCACCCGGCCGAGGACCGATGATCGGTCAGGTCCGGCTGCAGCCCCTCGCCCTGAGCGGCGTAGAGGAACGCGATCGCGTCGACGTCGTGGGCCTGTCGATCGACGGACCAACCGTTCCCGAAGAGGTAGGCGCGTCCTTCGCTGCCAAGGAGCGCCGCCAGGTGCGACCAGCGGGTGGCCGGATCGGTCCAGTGGAAGGACTGCGCCGCGATCACCACGTCGTACGTCTGGGCGCTGTCGACATCCTCGAACGTGGCCTGCCTCAGATCGCACCGGTCGCTCAGCCCCGCTTCCTCAAGGCGGGTTGCGAGGATCTCGAGCATGCCTGCCGAGGGCTCGACGACCTCGATCTTCGCGCCGCGTCGGGTGAGTGGCAGTGTCGCGCGGCCAGTGCCCGCGCCGACCTCCAGGATGCGACCAGTCATCCGTACGCCGGCAGAGGTGCAGATGTCGTCGAAGAGCTCGGTCGGGAACTCCGGTCGCAAGCGGTCGTAGTTGTCGGCGCCGTTCTCGAACGACCTGGCCCGCTGCACCATCACGTCGTCAGTCACGTGAGGAGATTATCCGCCGGTGGTTCTGCCACCAACGGACCACGACCACGCAGCCGAAGGCGAAGCCCCCGGTGATCAGCAGGCCACCAGCCCACATCCCGGACAAGCGGTTGGCCCAGAGATCACCGCTCTGCGGATGGAGCCAACCCTGCGCGATCGGTTCGAGCACCGCCCCGGTGGGCACGGCGAGAGCCGCCAGCAGGCCCCAGAGATCGGCACGCCTGGCCAGCGCCCCGATCAGCCCCAGAGGTGGTCCCATCACCACTGCGGCGACGAACCACTCCAGGTTGGTCGACATCGAATCCCACGGCATCCAGCCGGTCAGGCCGCCCGCGACGTAGTGCACCACCAGTGCTGTCAGTGCTGATGCGGGGCCCGCCACCACCGCCGGCCCTGGGCGCCGGACGAGCCAACCCGCGAGGATCGCGAGACCTCCCCAGACGACGCCCGCGTTGGCCACCTTGCTCGCGGTCTTGCGGAGCGCAGCGAAGCCCTGATCCGCACCGGACATCTGAGCAATGGTCGTCACGTTCGTGATCAGGGCGAGGAGTCCGACACCCGTGGCCACTGCCAGCAGCAAGGCCCATGCCCGTCGTGAACTCACGGGCGGGTCAGGGGTGGCCGCGTGGTCTCAGTCATGACAACGAGTACCGTAGTGGTCGCGGATGGCAGGATCACTCCATGGCCGCTCGGGTGGTCGCGGTCAGCCGCGACGAGATGCACAGGTTCAGCAAGGTGCCGTGCGAGGCGATCACCCTCGTGGAGGGCATGGGCGTGGCGGGTGACGCACACGCCGGGACGCTCGTCCAACACCGCTCTCGCAAACGGCGCGCTCCCAACCAGCTGAACCTGCGCCAGGTCCACCTCATCCACTCCGAACTCCTCGATGAGGCGCGCGCGGCGGGTCACGACGTCGGGCCGGGAAGCTTCGGCGAGAACATTCTCACCGCGGATCTTGCACTGCTCGACCTGCCCACCGACACGCGCCTGCTGATCGGCGAGACCGTCGTACGGATCACCGGGCTGCGCAACCCGTGTCGCCAGATCAACGACTACTCGGCCGGCCTGCTCAAGGTGGTCGTGGCCCGCGACGACGGCGTCGCCTCGGGCTCGGACGTGACGTTGGGCCCCACCGGTGGAGCCGAATCGGTCGATGGGGTCGGCATCGTCCGCAAGGCCGGTGTCATGGCAGTCATCGAGCGCGGTGGCGAGGTGCGGGCAGGGATGCCCATCGAGGTCGTACTTCCCGATGAGCCACATCGTCGACTCGCGCCTGTGTGATCAGGGAACGTTGCAGAACTTCTCGACCTTGGAGGTGGGACCGGAGACGATCAACTGGTCGTGCCGCTCGATGAGCGTGTCGGGCTGGGCGTAGGTGAAGTCCTCACCCTGTCGCTTCACGCCGACGATGGTGACACCGTGGCGAGTCCGCGGCGCCGACTCTTCGAGCGTCCTGTCCCACGTCTCCTCGGGTGCGAGCGTGCGGGCGATGGAGAAGTGGTCGTCGAACTCGATGAAGTCGATCATCGATCCGGTGAGCAGGTGCGCGACCCGTTCGCCCATGGAGTGTTCGGGATAGACGACGTGGTGGGCGCCGACGCGTTCGAGGATCGCCCCGTGCTTGCGGGTGATGGCCTTGGCCCAGATGTCGGCGACCCCCGCCTCGGCGAGGGCCAGGACGGTGAGGACGCTCGCCTCGATGTCGGTGCCGATGGCGACGACGGCGCGGTCGAAGTGGGCGACGCCGATCTGACGCAGGGCCTCCTCGTCGGTGGAGTCGGCCTGGACGACATGGGTGAGTTGCTCGGCCCACCGCGCGACCAGGGCAGGGTCTTCGTCGACGGCGAGGACCTCCTGTCCCATGTTGACCAGTGACTGCGCGACGGCAGTGCCGAAGCGGCCCAGGCCGACGATGAGGACGGAGACGGTCGCGGTCTTCTTGTTCCTAGCCAACAATGGGGCGCTCCTCAGGGAGATGGAAGTGGCGGCGGTGGGACTTGTAGGCGAGCGCGGTGGCCACCGTGATCGTCCCGACGCGACCGATGAACATCAAGCTCATCAGGGTCACTTCGGCGACGGGTGGTAGGTCGGGGGTGATGCCGGTGGAGAGCCCGACCGTGGCGAACGCGGAGATGGTTTCGAACAGGACGACGTCGAGTTCATAGTCGGTCGACAACAAGATCACCATGGTGCCGATGCCGATGGCGGCGATCGCCAACAGTGCCACGGTAAGCGCCTGGCGCAGGGTGCCGTCACTGATGCGACGGTGCGCAATGTTGGTCTCGCGTTCACCACGCACCTCGGACCAGATGACGTAGGCGAGCAGGAAGAACGTGGTGACCTTGATGCCACCCGCGGTGCCGGCGGAGCCGCCGCCGATGAACATCAGGACGTAGTTGACGGCCATGGTCTCGGGGGTGATGTGGGCGTAGTCGATGCTGTTGAAGCCGGCCGTACGTGGGAAGACACCCCCGGCGAGACCACCCACGAGCTTGCCCCACACGTCGAGTGGGCCGAGCGTGGCGGCGTTCGCCCACTCGAGGACGAGAAACGCGAGCGTGCCGACGACCAACAGGATGAGCGAGCCGTAGACGGTGAGCCGGGTGTGGACCGTCCACGCGGAGGGCGTACGCCAGCGGCGGCGCAACTCGAACAGGACGGGGAAGCCGATGCCTCCGACGACGATTGCGGCACAGATGGGGACGATGATCCAGGCATCGCCGACGAAACCGCTGAGGTTGTCGCTGAAGAGCGAGAAACCGGCATTGTTGAAGGCCGACACGGCGTGGAACGTTCCGTGCCACAGGGCCTGGGTCCAGGAGTCGTCGTAGACGAAGCGGAAGCGGAAGGTGAGCAGCGCCGCGAAGGATGCCTCGAAGAGGAAGATCGTGATGGCGATACCCCGGATCACCTGGCGCACATCGCCGATGTTGAGGGTGTGGGTCTCGGCCTGCGCGATCAGTGATGACGAGAGCCGCAGTCTGCCCCCGACGAGCATCCCCAGCAGAGTGGCCAGGGTCATGATCCCGAACCCGCCGACCTGGATCAGCGCCATGATGACGCCCTGACCGAAGGGTGACCAGTACGTCGCGGTGTCGACCGTGGCCAGGCCGGTCACGCACACGGCCGAGATGGTGGTGAAGGCGGCCGTGAGCACGGGCGTACGTTCGGGACCGGGCGTCGCGATGGGCAGCGACAGCAGGATCGTGCCCACGACGGCGGCGGCGGCGAAGGCGACCGGGACGACGCGCGCCGGATGCATCACCCCGTGCCAGATGCCGTGCCAGATCCGTCTCACGATCCATCATCTCCTGTCGGACCCGGGCACGGGCAACGCCACATGAGAGTCATCCGCCGAAGAGATGAGTCAGACAAATGATGCGCCGTCGGTCCTGATGGTCCACCGTGGGGTCATGATTCATCAGTCATCGGATCTTCGCGCGCGCGACATGACCCGCGCCAGCAGCGCGCCCGGGGGCCGGTGGGTGGTCCATGCGAACCTGCTGGCCAAGGTCGGCCTGCTCGCCATGATCATGCTGGTGGTCATCGACCCTGCCTGGGGAAACCTGGAGGGCAAGGGTTCGACGGCGCGAGCGTTCGGGTATCCGCTCGTGGCGCTCGTGGTGCCGGTGTGGTGGTGGGCGAGGGGTCGGCGCCACCCTTATCCGTGGCTGGCGGATCTGATGGTCACGGTGCCCGGCTTCAGCGACGTGCTGGGCAACCGGCTCGACCTCTACGACCAGGTCGTGTGGTTCGACGACTGGATGCATTTCATGAACACCGGTCTGCTCTGCGGGGCGTTCCTCCTGCTGACCTATCGGGGCAGCCAGACCCCCGGCCACCTGCTGGCGAGATCGGTCTCCTTCGGTCTGACGGTGTCATTGCTGTGGGAGGTGGGGGAGTACTGGGCTTTCATCACCCGCTCGAGCGAGCTGCGCACCGCCTACGGGGACACGTTGTTCGACCTCTGTCTCGGCTGGCTGGGGGCCGTGACGGCCGCAGGCATGGTGATCCTTGCGTTGAGGTGGTCTCCTAGCAGGTACGTCAGCCACACCACCGCTGGGGAAACGCGCTCGTAGGGGTAACTTGTCCGCCCCGCCCCGCCCCATGGACAGGACACTCCATCCCATGACCAGCCCCAGCACGATCGACTATTCCCCGCTGACCCAACGGGTGGGCGGAGCCGTGGCTCGGCAGGTGCGCGAAGAGGCCCTCGACGGCGCACTGGGTCCGTCGACGGCCAAAAGTGTCGGGGACCGCAGGAGCAACACTCGTATCGTGGCGTTCACCATCGGTGGCTTCTTCGTCCTTCTGAGCGGAATCATCGCCTTTGCGCAGTGGGTGTCAGGGGACAACGGGACGGACGCGGCAGCGGGCGTAGTGGTTTCAGCCATCTTGACGGAAGTGTGCTACGTCATTGCCTTGGGTGTGCAGGCCCTCAGTTGGCGGCGGACGGTGCGACTGGTCCGGTTTGCCCGAGCCAACGGGTTCGCCGTGGAGCCGACGGCGACCCCCAGCACGTTGCCGGGCACAATCTTCCAGCCCTCGCCACGGGGGACCTTCAGTTACACCAGGGACGTGGTCTCCTGGACGCAGGACGGTTACGACACAGAGGTCGGCCTGCACATCTGGGTACACAAAGGGCAGGACGGGACCACGAGGAAATACCTGGCGATGCGCCTCGATGCCCCGACGCCGCAGATGAGTTTCGACTTCGGACCGTCGGCGCTGAGGGCGCCCAACACCTTGTCGGGCGTCGATGTGCTGGCGGACGAACCGCACCTGCCGCAGCAGCCTCGCCCACGGTTGATCACGGCAAGCCAGGACAGAAGTCTGGCGCGCACATTGTTCACCGACGACCTGATCGCGTTGCTCACCGATGATGACGGCACCGTGCAAGCCGAAGTGATGGGCGACTATTTCTTTGCGTACTACGGCGAGGGCAAGCGTCTCGATGTGGACAGGTGGCGGCTGCTCCTGGAGACGGCGCAGTTGGTGGCGCAGAACGCCGACGCGCTTCGGGCACGCGCCGTCGAGGCGTGAGGTTCAGCCACGGGAGAGGACAGCGTGCGCCAGGGGTCGTACGCGTTCGACGTGCGTGATGAGCCCGCCCATCAACCGGTTGCGTGAGGCGAAGATGCCGGTCGGGCCGAGACGGTAGAGAAGTGCGCGGATCAGGATCTGGTCCCAGTCCGGACCGGTCTCCCACTCGTCGAGCAACGACAGCGGTGCTTTGCGAAACGTCACCGCATCGGTGACGGCCACGGCGTTGGCCATTGCGACGGGCCGGTAGTAGGGGGGCCAGTCGATGACAGCCGGTGGCAACCCGTCAGCCACCAGGACGTTGGGCAGGATGTCGCCGTGGATCACCTGGCCGGGACTGGTCACCGGAACCATCTTGGCCCTCAGCTGGGCGATCACGTCGAGTGTCTCGGCGTCCCCCTCGGGTTCGGCATCCTCCCACGCCAGTCGGTCACCGAAGGCCCACGGGTCGTCGCGATCATCCATGAACGCGGGTCGCTCCAGATCCTTGAGATGGTGGTGGAACGCGTCGCTGGCCTCTTTGATCTGTGGCATTTCTCGGTCGGAATCCGTGTCGCGACCTGGCACGAAGACGTGAGCGCCCCACCCGTCCGTTGACCAGCCGTCTGCTGACCTGCCTGCCGCGTCGTCGTCCCGGGGAGCGACCGGCTCCGGTACGCGCACGTTCTCGCTGTCCCAGGCGGCGAACACCTCACACACCTAGGCGTGCTCCGGCACGCAACCCACGGGTTTGATGACCAGCCGCCCGTCGGTCCAGACATGGCCGGAGCCACCGGGAAGACGTCGCAACTCGTCCTCGCGAACGCCGAACGCCCGTACGGCCCGCGGGCTGGGACCACTCCGGCGCCATTCCCAGTCGGGTTCCTCGAGCAGGCGGACACCCGCCGCGCGCACGGGTCCGGGCTGACGACGGGTCTTCTCGGCGGGCATACGGCGACGGTACGGACACCACCACACGAGCGGTTCGTGGGGCAGTACGGAGCACTCGGTGCTTGCGCATTCATGCGCTCCGGGAACCAATCCAGGCGGTGTGAACGTCTCGAAACGAATGGTGGACGTGGCAGGTCAAAAGATGACGGTCACTGACCGCTGCAGGTCTGCGCCGCAGGAGCGCAGCAGTTCTCGCCGCGCCACGCCGCTCGGCCCTCCTTGATGGCGACGGCAGCGATCACCAAACCAGCCAGTGGGTCGGCCCACGACCAGCCCAGGGTCGCGTTGAGTACGAGACCGGCGAGGAGTACGGCCGAGAGGTAGGTGCACAGCAGCGTCTGGGTGGAGTCCGCCACGACTGCGTTGGAGCCGAGCGCCCGGCCCGTACGTCGCTGGGCCCAGGACAGGAACGGCATGAGGCACAGCGAGGTGGCGGCCAGCGCGATGCCGACCGGTGACGGGTCGGAGTCGGGTCCGGTGGCAAGTGACCGGACGGACTCGACCGTGACGTAGGCGGCGAGAGCGTAGAAGGAGAGAGCCATCAGACGAAGTGCCGTGCGCTCTCTCGACTCCGGGACTGCGTGTCGGAACTGCCACAGAATGATCAATCCGCTGGAGACCTCCACGACGGAGTCCAACCCGAAGCCGACAAGAGCGACGGACCCGGCCACCAGACCGGCCGCAATCGCGATGACAGCCTCCGCCAGGTTGTAGGCCACCGACGCGGCAGCGAGCAGCTGCGCCCGACGGCCCAGCCGAGAGCGCTCATCGGCAGACAGTTCGACGTGAGCGTGGGTGGTCATCGTGACTCGCCATGGGTGGAGGTGGCGTGGCTCGGGCAGATCCTGACGGCGTCACCGGTCAGGGCGAGGAGCCGTTCGGCTGCTGCCAAGAGATCGATCACTGTTTCGGAGTGGTTCAGCGACCACATCGAGGCCCGGCCCTCAGGTCTGGACGTCACCAGTCCGCAGTCACGAAGGCAGGCCAAGTGCTTCGAGACCGTGCTCTGGGCGAGGCCGACGTGGTTGACCAAATCGACGACACGGTGCTCCCCGAGGACGAGGTGGCGCACGATCGTGAGGCGCGACGGGTCCGAGAAACCGTGGAAGAGGCATGCCGCTGCTGCCATCGCGCGCTCGTCGTCTGAGTCTGTGGCTGAATGGGATTCGGACCGCGCAAGGCCAGTATCGATCGTCATGCGACGATGATATGGCGGGCCGGCGGTAGATCACAACCATTGGCCCGGATCTGTCTCACGTGCGCCGGCTGAATCTGACGTGGCCGTGTTTGTCGAGGGAGTGGCCAAAAGCGAGGTCGTGGATCCTTCGATGGTGGCGTGGGCACAACAGGCGCCCGTGTTCGACGCTGGTGCCGCCGCCGCGCGACCAGGGGATGTCGTGGTGGGCGTGACACAGCCCCGGCGGCGTCTCACACCCGTAGGCGCTGCACCCGCCGTCACGCACACCGAGTGCGATGCGTTGGGCCTCTGAGTGGAAGCGTCTTTTGCGGCCAACATCGAGGACTGTGCTCCTGCCGCCGAGGACGACGGGGATGACCCCGGCCCGGCACGCCAACCGCCTTGCTTCACCTGCACTGATCCGCCCACCGGTGTCGAGGGAAGCGGCCTTCAACCCACCCAGCAGAGTCTCGAGTTCCATCGTGACCACCACCGTGGCTGGCACCCCACCCGAAGACGGGACCGAGCCCCCGGGGCGGGTCTCGACGTACTCGGTGAACGCAGCACCCATCCGATGTCGGGACAACATCCTCGGCTGAGCCGCACCCTCCGGATCAGCAGCACCAGTGACGTCCCGAGCGGGTGAGGCCAGCGCCATCAGGTGCTTGCGCAACATCTCCCCATGCAGCGACGGCACACTGAACCGCCCATGACACCGGCCGTGGCCGTCATCGCTCATCGTGAACGACGCCGCCGCCAACGCGTCCTTCTCCTCAGCCTCCAGTTGGCGCGCCTCCTCCGCGTCCGCAGCCTCGGGGTCGATCACCTCCAAGATCCGACGCCCGATCACCCGCAACGTCCTCGCGTCATGCTCACCAGCCTTCTCCAACAGATAGGAGACAGCCGCCTCCGGCACCCACGCCTCCACCGCAGTCGGCAGCGCATCGACCGCGTCCACGACCACCCGCGCCTGCTCGGTCACCAACCGACCCTCAGCCAACGCCTCCCGGACCGACTCGTGGCACTCCAACGACTCCGCAAGTTTGGCTGTGCGATGCGCCTCGACCCGCGTCGTGTTCGTCTCATGCGCCCACCAACTCACCGCCGTCACCGCACCAGAATCCGAACCCGTCCCCGCCGTCTCGGCATGACGCAGCACCCGCATCAACAACTCATCCACCTGCGCCCGCGCCCGGGTCAACGCCACCAACACCTCGCCCGCCTCACCAGCCGGCATCGACCACAACGACACCTCCGCCACTGACGCCAATGCCTCACCACACACCCGAGCAGCCACCGAGACCCGATGACCAGAAGAGTGCGGAAGCGCCGTCATGACTCCACCCTCACAGCCACCGGCGCCAATGCGCGCACACCGACATCACCCCTGTGGAGAAGGGGCTTCCACGCTTGGCTGTGGACGCTTTGAGGTCCCGGCCGGAGACAGTTCGTCCCGATATCGCGTTGCCCCGACTCGCCGCGACGAGCAGGCTCAACAGGTGGACGCGATACTCCGAGAGACTGCGCACGCCTTCGACCTGGGCGTGCCGCTGAGCGCCGAGCAGGTGATGGGCGGGCTGTCCAGTGACCTCTGGAAGCTGGCGACTGAGCGGGCGAGCTTCGCGGTGAAGGTGATGGGAATCAACGCCGACCAACCCGACTCCCATGACAACATCGAGTCTGCCCCTGCCGGGGGACGCCTCGTACGCGTTCACCGTTGGGTGGACGGGCGGCGGGTGCGACCCGGCGAATACCTGGAGGAATCAGGCCGATTGCTGGCTGCAACGAGCAGCCCCGGAGCTGGCCGCCCTCGAAGGAGCAACCGCGGCTCCCGGCCTGATGACGCGCCACGTCTCATCCCATAGCGACCTCGATCCCAAGAACACCATGATCGTCGGCGAGCGCTATGTTCGGTGGGCTCCACCCGCACCTGAGGTGCAGCGATCATCGTGAGATGCGCGCGAGTTGCATCCCTCGCGCCACACCGCCAGCCAGCAACAAGTAGAAGCTGCCCGCGATGGCTGCGAGCCCCAAGGCTCGGAGCGTGTTATCCATGTTCGCCACCATCAGTCCTCCGAGAACGAAGAGTGCAGCACCGGCGAGGCTGTGCCAGAGGCCGACCGAGGGCTCGTACGGGGCTCCGGCTTTGCGCAGGGCTCCGGCTTTGCTCGGGGTGCTGGGTTCCTCTGCGGTGCCGGACTCCGTTGGTGTGCTCATTGCCCCACCCTCTCGCGGAGACGCTGGACGCAGTGGCGCAGCCCGGTCGGCGGTCGTGCTCGACTGCCGACCGGGCCCGCGCAGGTGGTCAGGGGGTGTCGTACCCGATGACCGTTCCCTTCGCGGCAGTGCCGGCCATGATGAAGTAGCGGTAGGTCCCGGCTGCGCCTTGGTAGGCCAGGGTTCCGCCATCGGTGGAGCTGGTGCTGGCCACGGTGTTCCAGGAGCTGCCTTGGCGTTGCTGCAGTTGCAGGTAGACCTGTGCTCCGGCGCTGGTGGTCAGGCAGGCTGCGTGTTCGCCTGCTGCTGCGGTGAAGCCGGACCAGCTCGGCAGAGGCAACAGTTGACGTGCGGTGAGGTCCTTGGTGACCGTGACGTCGCGGTTGCTGCAACCGGGGTTGCCCGGGGGTGCGGTGACCGTCAACGAGTATGCCGCAGTGCGCGTCGCCTTGTCGCCGGTGGCGCGCAAGGTGATGTTGTACGTCCCGGCGGGGGTGGTCTTGGCGGTCGCGATGCTGACCGTCGAGGCCTGGCCGGCGGTGACCTTGGTGGGTGCGAACGTGACCGTGGCGCCACTCGGGGCGCCTTCGGCGGTGAGCGCGAGGGACTGGGCCTTGCCGCTCGTGACGGAGGTCGACAGGGACGCAGATGCAGAGGTGCCTGCCTCGACGGTGGCGCTGCTCGGCGAGACGCTGACGGAGAAGTCGTTGTCCGGGTCGCCCGGGCCGGCCTTGACCGTCAACGCGAAGGGAGCCGTCCGAGCGACCTTGCTGCCACTGGCGCGCAGCGTGATGTTGTACGTCCCGGTCGGGGTGCTCTTGGCGGTGGTGATCGTGATCGCAGACGTCTGGCCGGCGGTGACCGTACTCGGTGCGAACGAGACGGTCGTGCCGGTCGGGGCGCCCTCGGCGGTGAGCTTCAGCGACTCGGCCGGGCCGCTGACGACCGTGGTCGACAGCGTCGTCGAGGCGGATGCACCGGCGTCGACGGTGGCGTCTCCTGGGGTGACGCCGACGGAGAAGTCCCCGTCCGGAACCTGACCGCAGGTGCTGGGGCGTTGGGCCTCACCGGTCTGGGCCGGCACGGCGATGCCGTCCCAAGCGCCCTTGGCGGCGTCGAACTTCGCGCAGTCGCCGGGGAAGAGGTTGGTGGTGGCCCGCAGGACTGCCTTGCGTGCGTCGGCGTAGGTCCAGAACGTGGTCTTCAGCATGAGTGCTTCCATCCACACCTGCCCTGCTGCCTGGATGCCGATGCCGGTCACGGACGCGGGACCGCCGCTGCAGATGGGGCTGGCGGGCTTGCCTCCGCCGGGGTTCGAGCCCTCGGAGAGCAGGTAGAAGGCGTGGTTCGAGGGTCCGGCACCGTCGTGGACCTCGACGTTGGGCATATTGGTGGACCAGCAGTCGGGTTGGCCCTTGCGGGGTGCGATGGAGGGTTCGTACATGATGCGCTCGGCGCCGCGGTTGAACGGGTCGTCCTCCTCGGCGAAGACGAAGTCC
>JBBSSH010000021.1:0-75071 GCA_038242265.1 Propionibacteriales bacterium | reverse complement strand
GGCGGTGTCGTGCGCAGACCCGAAGTTTTCCGTAGTCATGATCGAGGAGAGTGAGTCGCCGTGTACGCGATCTTGCGCAGTGGCAGCAAGCAGCAGAAGGTTGCCGTCGGCGACGTCATCGAGATCGACAAGATGGACGCGGTCGCGGGTGACACGCTCACCCTGCCGGTCGTCATGGTCGTCGATGGTGAGTCCGTCACGGCAACTGGCCTGGACAAGGCCAGCGTGACCGTCGAGGTCACCGGCGCCACCAAGGGCCCCAAGATCATCATCCAGAAGTACAAGAACAAGACCGGCTACAAGAAGCGTCAGGGTCACCGCCAGCGGTACACCCAGGTCAAGGTCACCGACATCTCTCTCTGAGCCTCTGGCTCGGAGTCGAACCGTCTTCTCAAGAAGGACTGAACAATGGCTCATAAGAAGGGTGCTGCGAGCACCAAGAACGGTCGCGACTCAAACTCTCAACGCCTCGGCGTGAAGCGTTTCGGTGGCCAGGTCGTCGGCGCGGGCGAGATCATCGTCCGCCAGCGCGGCACCCACTTCCACCCGGGCACCGGTGTGGGCCGCGGCAACGATGACACCTTGTTCGCTCTCCAGGCTGGCGCTGTCGAGTTCGGTACCCGACGAGGACGCAGGGTCATCAACATCGTCCCGGGCGCGTGACGTCCCAGCGACACTGATCGGCTTCACCGTTGGGCGCCCCACGACCGGGGCGCCTTTCGGCATTTCTTCCCGCGACCACTTCCGCAAAGGTTCTCCTCATGGCCATCCCCACGTTCGTCGACCACGTGACGCTTCACGTTGCAGCGGGACGGGGCGGCAACGGTGTGGCTTCGGTGCACCGTGAGAAGTTCAAGCCCCTCGGTGGTCCCGACGGTGGCAACGGTGGCCCTGGCGGATCAGTGATCCTTCAGGTCCACGCAGATGTCACCACGCTCGTGGACTATCACCACAGCCCCAAGCGTCGCGCCGAGAACGGCGGGCACGGCGCCGGTGACTTCCGCAATGGCGCACACGGCGGTGACATGACCCTTCGCGTGCCGGACGGCACCCTGGTCAAGGACGCGCGCGGCAACGTGCTGGCCGACATGGTGGGTGTGGGCACCACGCTGGCGATCGCCAACGGTGGGCGCGGTGGGCTGGGCAACGCGGCTCTCGCCTCGTCCAAACGCAAGGCTCCGGGCTTCGCCCTGCTCGGCGAGCCGGGCGACGAGCTCGATCTCCGTCTGGAGCTCAAGGTCGTTGCCGACATCGGTCTGGTGGGCTTCCCCAGTGCAGGCAAGTCCTCCCTCATCGCAGCGATCTCGCGGGCGCGGCCCAAGATCGCCGACTATCCCTTCACGACCTTGGTCCCCAACCTGGGCGTGGTCACCGCGGGCGAAACGACTTTCACGGTCGCTGACGTGCCGGGCCTGATCGAGGGCGCTGCCGAAGGCCGGGGCCTGGGCCACGACTTCCTGCGCCACATCGAGCGCTGCGCTGCTCTGGTGCACGTGATCGACACGGCCTCGATCGAGCCGGGCCGCAACCCGGTCGACGACCTCGACATCATCGAGAACGAACTCCAGCGCTACGGCGGTCTCGAGGGCCGACCGCGCCTGATCGCGCTCAACAAGATCGACGTACCCGACGGCCAGGACATCGCCGACATGGTGCTCGATGACCTGCGCGCGCGGGGTCTGCGGGTGTTTCCGGTGAGCGCGGCCTCCGGCGCCGGCCTGCGCGAACTCACGTTTGCGATGGCGGAGATCGTGCTGGCGGCACGGGTCGACCGCCCCCAGATCGAGGCGACCCGAATCGTGTTGCGTCCCACTTCTGTCGACGGTGGCGCCGACTTCGAGGTGATCCAGACCGCTGATGGTTGGCGGGTGCGGGGGACCAAGCCCGAGCGCTGGGTGCGACAGACCAACTTCAGCAACGACGAGGCAGTGGGCTTTCTCGCTGATCGGCTCAACCGACTCGGGGTCGAGATCAAGCTGGTCCAGATGGGCGCTCAGGAGGGCGACCCGGTCCTCATCGGTCCCGAGGACAACTCGGTGGTCTTCGACTACAAGCCGAGCATCGAGGCCGGTGCCGAGATGCTGGGTCGCCGTGGCGAGGACCAGCGCTTCGAGGAGTCACGCCCCGCCTCGCAGCGACGTCGTGACATCGACGAGGCGATGGAGACCAAGGACGAGCACGAGGCCCGCGCGGACGTTGCTCGCCGCCTTGATGCCAAGACGAAGGGTCCCACCCGCAGCACCGGCAGTTCTGGCATCGGTCCGATGTCTTATGAAATCGGTTCGACCGAAGACCCGGACAGGGACGGCGAGGAGTGAGCGACCGCGCTGCGCTGATCACCGGGGCTCGGCGCATCGTGGTGAAGGTGGGTTCGTCGTCGTTGACGACCGCCGACGAAGGTATCGACCCGGCACGGATGCGTCACCTGGTGGAGGTGCTGGCCGGGGTACGTGGCACTGGCACCGAGATCGTCCTGGTGTCCTCCGGGGCAATCGCTGCTGGCCTCGCCCCGCTCGGTCTGACCAGGCGACCGCGTGGTCTGGCGGCGCAACAGGCAGCCGCCTCGGTGGGCCAGGGACTCCTGATCCACCGATACCAGGAGGAGTTCGCCCGCCACGGTCTGGTGACCGGGCAGGTTCTGCTGACCGTCGATGACGTGACGCGACGTGCCCACTACCGCAACGCCCACCAGACGTTTGCGAAACTACTGGAACTCGGCGTGCTGCCGATCGTCAACGAGAACGACACCGTGGCGACCTCGGAGATTCGGTTCGGCGACAACGACCGGCTGGCGGCGCTCGTGGCGCATCTGGTGCATGCGGACCTTCTCCTTCTTCTCTCCGACGTGGACGGTCTCTACGACGGCCCTCCTGAACGCCCGGGAGCCAAGCTGGTCCCTCTGGTGCGCTCCGACGAGGACTTGGCGCAGGTGAGATTCGGGTCGACCGGTGTCGCAGGTGTGGGAACCGGCGGGATGGCGTCCAAGATCGAGGCAGCCCAGATCGCCACCGGCGCCGGCATCAAAGTCGTGCTGACGTCGGGAGGGCAGGCTGCTGCAGCGCTCGCGGGCGCGGAGGTCGGGACCCTGTTCGAGTCGACCGGGCGGCGACGTCCGACGCGACTGCTGTGGCTCAGGCACGCGACACACGGCAAGGGCACGCTCTCCCTCGACCCCGGGGCCGTGCGGGCCGTCATCGAGCATCGCGCCTCGCTGTTGCCGGCCGGCATCGTCGCCGTGACAGGGTCGTTCGTCGCTGGCGACCCCGTCGACCTCCTCGATCCATCCGGCAACGTGGTGGCGCGAGGGTTGGTGAACTACGACTCCGAGGAGTTGCCCGTACTGCTCGGACGTTCGACCAGCGACCTCAGAAGTGATCTGGGACCCGGATACGAACGCGAGGTCATCCACCGTGATGCCCTCGCCCTGCTCGACGGTTAGTTCACTGCCACTCAGGCGCTGCGAGCCCAGGCGAGGGCATCGCGGGTGAGATCTCGGGTGGACAGTCCTAGTTGGCGACCGACGCCATCGAGCACGATGGTGGCGATTCGGCGGCGATCAGCCGCTGCCGTCTTCAGACACGAACTGGTGCATGGCGGGGGTTGACGATGAACCGGTAGGCCGCCACCCGATCCCTGTTGTTGAGGACCGCGAAGGCAACGCCCGCGGTCTGGTCCACATCCATCGTGCTGAGTTCATCGATGGCCTGTACGTCGGAGATGTCATAGGCGACGAACCGGCCGGACCAGTGCGGGACGTGGGTCTTGACCACCTTGGCGGCCGTGGCCAGATCAGCCATCACTTCGTCGGCGTCGCCGACGGTCTCGTGATCGAAGATGGCCAAGGCTGAGGGGGACGATCTGACTTCGATCTCCGTCAGGTCCCATGGTGCGGGGAGCCAACCAGCGTGGGGTGCGAACGACTCCGGCGCGGTGGCAGGCAGGGGTCGCCCCGTACGCTTGGCCATGCCATGACCGAGCCCTTCGTCTACCTTGACCACGCCGCCACCACACCGATGCGGCCGGTCGCGGTCGAAGCCATGACCCGTCACCTCAGCGGAGTGGGCAATGCAAGTTCGTTGCATGCCTCCGGACGGGGTGCGCGTCGCATCGTGGAGGAATCGCGCGAGACGATCGCACGCGTCATCGGGGCGCTTCCCGGTGATGTGGTCTTCACTTCGGGTGGCACCGAGTCGGACAACTTGGCGCTCAAAGGCATTTTCTGGGCCAGACGGGACGCCGACCCGCGACGTGTCCGCATCCTCTCGACCGCCATCGAGCACCATGCGGTGCTTGATCCGCTGCACTGGCTGGAAGAGACCGGCGGCGCTCAGGTCGAACTCCTCCCGGTCGACTCGCACGGCGTGCTTGACCTTGAGTCTCTGAGAGACTCAGTGTCGAGCGACCCTTCGTCCGTGGCGCTCATCTCGGTGATGTGGGCCAACAACGAGGTGGGCTCGGTGCAGCCGCTCGATGAGGTTGTCGCCATTGCAGCTGAGCACCAGATTCCCGTCCACACCGACGCAGTGCAGGCCATGGGCACGCTCCCGGTCGACTTCGCCGCCAGCGGCGTGGATGCTCTCACCTTCACCGGCCACAAGGTCGGCGGACCCTACGGTGTCGGCGCGCTCGTCGTGCGTCGTGAGGTGGGCGTCAGCGCTCTCCTGCACGGGGGCGGCCAGGAACGTGACATCCGCAGCGGGACTCTCGACGTGCCGGCCATCGCCGGGCTGGCGGCGGCCCTCGAGGAGTCGGTCGCGAGCCAGGCCATGCATGCTTCACGACTGTCGGGTCTGCGCGACGACCTTGTTCGGAGGGTGCTCGAGGTGGTGCCCGACGCGCATCTCCATGGTGCTGCCCTCGGTCCGGCGCGACTCCCAGGCAACGCACACATCGGCTTCCCCGGGTGCGAGGGGGATTCGCTCCTCATGCTGCTCGATGCCCGCGGCATCGAATGCTCCACCGGTTCTGCGTGTTCGGCCGGGGTGGCACAGCCCTCCCACGTGCTGTTGGCCATGGGCTGTGACGGTGCTCAGGCGCGCCACTCATTGAGGTTTTCCCTGGGCCACACCAGCACCTCGTCCGACGTCGACGCCCTGGTCGAAGCGATCGGTCCGGTCGTCGAGCGTGCCCGCGCAGCCAGGGGGCTGTGATGGCACGCGTCATTGCCGCAATGTCGGGTGGCGTGGATTCAGCGGTGGCCGCCGCGCGAGCTGTCGAGGCCGGACACGACGTCACCGGCGTACACCTGGCGCTGAGCCGGAACCCGGCGTCCTATCGCTCGGGTGCGCGTGGATGCTGCACGATCGAGGACAGCAACGACGCCCGGCGTGCGGCCGACGTGATCGGGATTCCGTTCTACGTCTGGGACCTGTCGGAGCGTTTCCATGAGGACGTGGTCGAGGACTTCATGGACGAGTACGCAGCCGGCCGGACTCCCAACCCGTGCCTGCGCTGCAACGAGAAGATCAAGTTCGCAGCCGTGCTCGATCGGGCGTTGGCGCTGGGTTTCGATGCAGTCGCCACCGGTCACTACGCCCAGTTGCGCACTGGCACGGACGGATTGATCGAGATGCACCGCGCGGTCGACCATGCCAAGGACCAGTCCTACGTCCTCGGCGTCCTGGACCAACAGCAACTGGCGCATTCGCTCTTCCCCCTCGGTGATTCGACCAAGCCTGACGTGCGACTCGAGGCCGAGCGCCGTGGACTGCTGGTCGCCGACAAGCCGGACTCCCACGACATCTGCTTCGTGGCCGACGGTGACACCGCCGGCTGGCTGCGCGAAAAGCTCCCCGACAGGGTGGGGAGTGAGCGGGTGCGTGAACTCTCCGGCGACATCGTGGACGAGACCACCGGTGAGGTGCTCGGCACCCACGAGGGCAGTTACGGCTTCACGATCGGTCAGCGGAAAGGGCTCCGACTCGGCACCCCTGCGGCAGACGGCAAGCCGCGGTTCGTGCTCGACATCGAACCCGTCAGCGGCACGGTCACCGTCGGCCCACGCGAACGCCTGGCGATCGACCGCATCAGCGCCATGCGGCCGCGGTGGTGCGGCACCGTCCCCACCACTGTCCACGGCACTGTTCAACTACGCGCACACGGCGCCGAGCACCGTGCCGTCGTGCGCATTCACGACGAGGGGGAGCCTCGCGTCGAGATCGACCTGCTCGATCCCGCCGAGGGCATTGCGCCCGGTCAGGCGGCAGTGATCTACGACGGCTCCCGGGTGGTCGGCTCGGCCACCATCGAATCCACCTCGCGAAGCGACGCTCGATGAGCGTTGCCACGGCGATCGGTTCCATGCCGGGATCGGACTCAGGTGACTACGCCGAGGCGGTGCGTGTCGTACTGGGCGAGCTGCCGGATCTGCCCTACGTCCCCGAGATGCCGGGGCGCGGGATCATCGCAGGAATGACGGGTCGTGGCCTGGCACTGCTGTCCGGACTCGCTGGCGACCTGCAACCGGCCGGGTGGCGGCTCACCGACTCCAGTGGGATCGACCACCGTCGGGCGAAGTCGCTGGTGGCACAGGATCTCGACACGGTGGAGGAACTGGCCCAAGGGACCTCAGGCGCCTTCAAGATCCAGATCGCGGGGCCGTGGACCCTGGCCGCCACCGTGGAGAAGCCACGTGGTGACAAGGTGCTCAGCGACCACGGCGCCCGACGTGACATGGCCCAGGCGCTGGCCGAAGGAGTACGCATCCACCTTGCGGACCTCCGCCGGCGCCTACCAGACGTGGAGCGCTGGATCGTCCAGATCGACGAGCCCTTGCTGGCGTCGGTCGTCCACGCGAGGGTCCCCACGGCCAGTGGCTTCGGTCGGCATCGTCGGGTGGACCCGCCGGAGGTCTCTGCCCACCTGGAATGGGTGACCCACGCGATCACCGAGACCGGGGCGCAGGCCTGGGTGCACTCGTGCGCACCCGAGACGCCGTGGTCGACGATCTCCGGCTCGGGCGTCGACGGTCTGTCTGTCGACCTGGCCATGTTGGGCCCCGAGGACCTGGACGTGTTCGCCGGAGCTCTCGAGTCCGGCAGGTCTGTGGCGTTGGGAGTCGTGCCCTCACTCGACCCCGGCACGACACCCTCGGATGCGCGGGTCACCGAACGGGTCCAGCGGTGGCTGGACATGGTGGGGCTCGACCCGGAAGTGGTCAGCAAGCAGCTGGTGGTGACACCGACCTGCGGGCTCACCGGGGCCACCCAGTCCTGGGCCGTGCAGGCTCAGGGGTTGTCGCGGAAGGTCGCCTCCCACTTCTGATCAGGCGAAGTGTTGAGCCCAAGGTTTCGTCCGCCTAGGCAAGGTCTCATTTCAGAGCACCGAGGCGCCTGACCATGCTGAGGATCTCCCCTCGTCGTACGGGGGCTGTTGCGTGGGCGCCGGTGATGCGATCGAAGACGATGCCATCGATACAGGCGACGAGCCACTCGGCTCGTTCGGCTGCGTCCGCCACGTCCAAAGACGCGAGCGACTCGGCGACGCGAACCCGGAGAGCCTCGCGACCGTGGTGCAACAACTCGGCCAGGTCGGGGCGGCGCAACGCTTCAAGGGACAGTTCAAAACGCGCCAGATGCCGTTCCCTGCCGGTGGTGAGCCAACTGACCACGACGTCTGCGAGCGCCTCTTCGAGCGCGTCGGCGTCTGCAGCGCTCACGAGCGGCTGCATCAGGTCGAGGTCGGCAAGATCCTGGACCAGGACGTCGTCGAGACAGGCGTGGAGGAGCGCCGACCGGGTCCGGAAGTAGTAGGACGTCGACCCGGCCGGCAACGACGCCGCAGCGTCAACAGCTCGGTGGGTGAGACCTCGGCCGCCGGCGGTGGCCAGCACGTGCAGGGCCGTTCCCGCGATGAGTCGCCGTCGGTCAGAATCCATCCGGCCACTTTATCGATGTAGGGTTCACTTTGAAACTCTACACCTGTAGTGTAATCGAAGTGATCGTGCCGCACAGGTCCGATGGCATCCCCGACGCAGACTCCGGTGCACCACGTCCTCACTCAGGAGACCCCATGTCCGACCGAGCCCCCCGGTCTCGCTCCATCCGATCGATCGCGATGTCAGTGACCGGATGGCTTCTCGTCTGCACCGGAGCTGGACATGGGCTCCTGGTTGTGGGCGGGCTCTTCGCGAAGCCATCGGCGCAGCAGCAGGTCGTGCGCGACGCGATGGTCGGCACCTCGATGGACATGGCGGGGCTGGAGCGAAACTACTGGCAGTTGTTCCAAGGATTCAGCCTGCTGATGGCGTTGATGCTGATCGGCTACGGCGTGCTCCTGGTGCTCGTTACGCGCGCGCATTCACCAGCACTGCCTGTCTCACGCGCGGTCACCGTCCTGACTGCAGCGATCATCGCCCCTGCACTGCTCATCAGCGTGCTGCTCCTGCCCCTGCCGCCGATTGTCCTGCTGAGCCTGGCGCTGGCAGCAACGGCGCTCGCCCTGGCCAGCGGCTCGAGTCGCCGTACGACTGACGACATCAGTCGTGTCGGGTCGCGCTCAAAATCTCCAGAGTTGATCTGAGCGCCATCTCGTTCCATCGGTCGGCCTGCTTGAGCATGTAGTGACCGACGGTGCCCATGTCGACGAGTCGCGCGCTGTCGGCCACGGCCCCTGCGCGCTCCACGTAGCGCGCAGTTTCCGTGAACGACGTGATGTGGTCGGCCGTCCCGTGCGCTGCTTGGAGGGTCCGGCCTGCCAGGGCCGCCACCGGGTCCTGCGACGACCACCATGGAGCCAGACCCACCACACCGCGAACGGACGGGTCATCTGCCACATGGACGGCCACCCGGGCGCCCATCGAATGTCCGAGCAGAACGACGGGTACGTCTCCGTGGGCCTCGCGAACCCGGTCCAGCGCCCAGCGGGCATCCTCGGTCGGTCCGGTTCCCTCGTTCCAGCCCCGTCGCCGATAGCGAAGCAGCCAGACGCCCACTCCTGCTTCCCCGGCACGGCCGGCGATCCCACGCTGGAGCCAGAGCGCTCGCTGCCACGATGCGCTACGGGCGTCGACGGGTTGATGTGAGCGCGGCTTGCCGCCGTGGAGCAGCACGATCATCGCGCTCGGGGAGCCGGTGACATCAGTCTTGGTCAGGAAAGGAGCACTCACCTCTGTGGTTCGGAGCGGCCCGGGGAGCAGATGGGGTCGTTCAGTGCCCGGCCGGTGCCTCGGTCGGGCCGTCGGAGGCCAGTTCGTCGTGGTGGACGTCGAGGAAGAGCCACACGAGCGTCGAGGCGAAGATCAGCATCATCGATCCGACCAGGAAGGCCATCGTGGCGCCGTGTGCGAAGCCCGCCAGGTCGGCGATGCCTGCCAGGGAAACGCTGTCCAACTTGCCCTGCGCCGCTGTGGTGATTCCGGGCAGCACCTCGTTGCTCCGGACCTGGCTGAAGTGGATCGAGACCGTGCTGAGGGTGGCCAACCCCAGCGCACCCCCGACCTGCTGCATGGTGTTGAGAACTCCTGAGCCGATACCGCTGTCCTCAGCGCGCAGCCGATGGAGGGCCACCAGGGTGAGGGGGACGAAGTTGAGGCCCATGCCGAAGGCCATCAGCACGATGAACGGGAACAACTGGGTCCAGTAGTTCACGCCCTCGCCGAGGTGCCCTTCGGGCGACAGGATCCCGCTCGACAGGATTCCGGCCGGGCTCTCCGGGACGCTGAGCCGGCTGAAGCCGAACAGGGCAGCCGCCGAGAGCAGTGTCCCGATGCCGGAGAGGAACCGCGGATCCACGTGACTGATCAGCTTCGAGGCGGTCGTGGCCGAGATGATCATGGCGATCGAGAACGGCAGGAACGCGAAGCCGGTGTGCAGGGGGGAGTAACCCACGACCTGCTGGATGAACAGGGACAGGAAGAAGAACATCGCAAACATCGCGGCCGGGACGACCATCATGACCGCGAAGGCCACCGCCCGGTTGCGGCTGGCGAAGATGCGGAACGGGAGGAGTGGGTGCTCGACCTTCGACTCCAGCGCGATGAAGAGCCCCAGCAGCGCCACGCCGATGACCAGGCTGGCGATGGTGCTGGTGGCGCCCCAGCCGTACTCCGCCTGGCCTGCGCGGGTGAGGCCGAAGACGATGGCGAGCAGGCCGCCGGTGCCGGTGATGGCCCCTGGGATGTCGAGTTCGCCGCTGTGGCGTTCGGATTCGTCGAAGAAGCGGGGTGCGAAGAAGGCAGCGCTCAGCCCGATCGGTACGACGATGAGGAAGGTGTAGCGCCATCCGGCGATACCCAGCGGCGAGTCCAGGCCGGTGAGCCACCCGCCGAGCAGCAGACCGACGGCGGCGCCCACTCCGGCCATCGCGGCGTACACGGCGAAGGCGCGGTTGCGCTCCTTGCCGGCGGGGAAGGTCGTGGTGATCAGCGCCAGCGCGGCGGGGGAGGCCATGGCGGCACCCAGGCCCTGGCAGGCGCGGGCACCCAGCAGCATGGCCTCGTTCTGCGCGACGCCACCGACGAGGGAGGCGGCGGCGAACAGCAGTACGCCGGTCATGAAGATGCGCCGGCGTCCCATCAGATCGGCGAGGCGTCCACCGAGCAGCAGGAAACCACCGAAGGCAAGGGCGTAACCGGTCACGATCCAGGACAGATTGGCCTGCTCGATGCCGAGATCGGCGCCGATGTAGGGGAGAGCGATGTTGGCGATGGTGCTGTCGAGCACGACCATCAGTTGAGCCAGAGAGATCAGCACGAGGGCCCACCGGAGTCGCCGGTGCTGCTCAGGTGTCACCTCGGCGGTGACGGTGGGCTGGGTCATGGGTTTCCTTCGGTGTCAGTCGGCAGGAGTGGCGGCGCCGCGGGTCGCGGCCGGGATGATCACGTGGTCCACGACCCGGCCCACGAGTTCGGGAGTCACCTCGTCGCCGAGCAGGAAGGCCCGGTGCAACACGATGCCTGCCAGACAGGGGACGAGCAGGTCCAGATCTATGCCGTCGGGGATCTCCCCGCGAGCCTGGGCCCGGGCGAAGATCCTGCCCGCGGCGGCGTGCTTGGGATCGATGAAGTCGCGTCGATAGATCTCGGCGAACTCCGGGTCGCGGTCCATCGCGGTGACGATGGCCGACAGCACCGACTGCGCGCGCGTCTCCGTCAGGCCACCCGGTCCGCAGTAGGAGGCGAGGAGATCGCCGCGCAGGGTTCCGGTGTCGGGGTCGAGCGCACGGCTCTTCACGGACAGGACCGCACCTGCGACAAGGGCAGGCTTACTGGTCCACCGGCGGTAGAGCGTGGCCTTGCTGGCCCTGGCGCGGGTGGCGACGGCATCCATGGTGAGCAGGTCGTAGCCGACTTCCTCCAGGACCTCCAGGGCAGCGTCGTAGATCTCCTGCTCACGTGCACCTTCGACCCGGGGTCGGGCAGTGGCAGTGGCAGTGGCAGCCGTGGTGGTACTGGTGGTGGTGGTCGACATCATGCTCCCGATGAAACGGAACGGTTTCGTTTCATCGATGAAAGGTAGTCCGACGGCCCCTGCTCGCCAACTCCTCACGTACTCGGGATCGGGGGCGTCGGTG
Organism: Propionibacteriales bacterium; assembly: GCA_038242265.1. GTDB lineage: Bacteria > Actinomycetota > Actinomycetes > Propionibacteriales > Nocardioidaceae > Nocardioides. The sequence continues at coordinate 63,560 of JBBSSH010000021.1, read as the reverse complement.
GGGATTGGCAGACTGTGCCCATGAGCCCGCCTGACCAGCCCGCCGGCCAACTTGACGGCCAACCTGACGTTGCCGCTGCTCCGCCGTCGGCCCAGGAGCGTCATCGAGGGCTCAGCGAGCAGATCGACGACGCGCGCTGGCGCTACTACGTCCTCGACGACCCCACCCTCGACGACGCTGCTTTCGACGCCAGCCTGCGCGAGCTGGAGCAACTGGAGCAAGACTTCCCCGAGCTGCGGACGCCCGACTCGCCGACCCAGAAGATCGGCGGTGCAGTCGCCACCGAGTTCACGGCTGTGGACCACCTCCAGCGGATGGAATCGCTCGACAATGCCTTCTCCGTCGACGAGTTGACGGCCTGGCATGGCCGCATCGTGCGCGAGGGCATCGAAGCGCCCGAGTTGCTCTGCGAACTCAAGGTCGACGGGTTGGCCATCAATCTCCTCTACGAGGAGGGGCGCCTGGTGCGCGCCCTGACCCGGGGCGACGGACGCACGGGCGAGGATGTGACACCGAACGTCAAGACCATCGCCTCGGTGCCACACCGACTCACCGGCACCGCCGAGCATCCGGTTCCGCGCCTGGTGGAGGTGCGCGGTGAAGTGTTCTTGCCGACCGAGGCCTTCGACCGGCTCAACGCCGCGATGCTCGATGCCGGCAAGGCGATGTTTGCCAACCCCCGCAACGCGGCCGCGGGTTCGCTGCGTCAGAAGAACCCCCGCGTCACCGCCACCCGCGATCTCGGCATGGTCTGCCACGGTATCGGTGCACGTGAGGGCTTCGAACCACGATCGCAGAGCACTGCCTACGACGCCTTGCAGGCGTGGGGGCTGCCGACCTCCGACCAGGCCAGGGTCGTGGCGACGATCGCCGACGTGCAGTCCTACATCGAACACGTCGGCGAGCACCGCCACACGATCGTCGGATATGAGATTGACGGGGTCGTGGTCAAGGTCGATGACGTGGCTCTCCAGCGGCGGTTGGGCTCGACGAGTCGGGCACCACGCTGGGCGATCGCCTTCAAGTACCCACCCGAGGAGGTCAACACCGTCCTGCACTCCATCGAGGTCAACACCGGCCGGACGGGGCGGGTCACGCCTTTCGGGGTGATGGAGCCGACCAAGGTCGCCGGTTCGACCGTGGAGCGTGCCACGCTGCACAACGCTCATGAGGTCAGGCGCAAGGACGTACGACCCGGAGACACCGTCATCCTGCGCAAGGCGGGCGACGTCATCCCCGAGATCCTCGGGCCCGTCCTGGCTCTGCGCCCCGAGGGCCTGCCGGAGTGGGTCATGCCGACCGAGTGCCCTGCCTGCGGCACCACACTGGTGGAGAAGAAGGAAGGGGACAAGGATCTACGCTGCCCCAACCACCAGAAGTGCCCCGCGCAACTGTTGGACCGGGTCTTCCACGTCGCCGGTCGCGGTGCCTTCGACATCGAGGGTTTGGGATCCGAGGCCGCGCACGCACTGCTCGAGGCGGGCGTGATCGAGGACGAGGGGGACATCTTCACCCTGATCCCCCAGAAGTTGTTGAGCACCGAACTCTTCACCCGGGCCGCAAAGAAGTCCGAGGGCGAGGGACGGGTGCTCTCGGCCAACGGCCAGAAACTGCTCGATCACCTGGCCACCCGCAAGAGCGTTGCGCTGTGGCGGGTGATCGTGGCCCTGTCGATCCGTCACGTCGGACCCTCCGCCGCCCGCGCCCTGGCGACCGAGTTCGGTTCGATGAAGGCGATCCAGGATGCGGAGGAGGAGGCGCTCGCAGACACCGAGGGAGTCGGCCCCACCATCGCGGCGTCGGTGCGTGAGTGGTTCGACGGGGAAGGCTCCGACTGGCACCGCGCGATCGTGAGCAAGTGGGACGACGCCGGGGTGACGATGGCCGAGGAGCGCGACGAGACGCTGCCGCGCACGCTCGAGGGGCTCACGATCGTGGCGACCGGATCGCTCGAGCACTTCACCCGCGACTCGGTGAAGGAAGCGATCATCAGTCACGGCGGCAAGTCTTCCGGCTCGGTGTCGAAGAAGACCGATTACGTCGTGGTGGGGGAGAACGCCGGATCCAAGGCGGACAAGGCTGAGACGCTCGGAGTGCCGATCCTGACGGAGGCCGAGTTCCAGCGGCTGCTGTCGGACGGCCCGGAGACCGTCCCTGACGACCCCTCGGAGGACCCCTCTGGGGACCCCGCCGTCGACGCCAAGGGGTCGCACGAGGATGTTTGAGACACCGCACCTTGGGCATGAGGTGTTGAACGTCTAATCGAGGGAGCTTTTCCATGCGAATCTTCTCGGGTCTGGTGCTGGCCGTCGGCCTGGCCGTTCCGCTGTCCGTCGTTCCGATCGCGCAGGCGGCACCACCTACGTGTGCCGGCTTCAAGGCGACCATCGTCGGGAACGCAAAGAACAACACCATCGTCGGCACCAGGAAGCGCGACGTGATCGTCGCCGGAGCAGGCGACGACACCATCCGGGGTCTGGGCGGCAACGACATCATCTGCGGCGGCGAGGGAGCCGACACCATCCAGGGTGGTGAAGGCAACGACCGACTCTACGGCGAACTCGACTCGGTCACCCTGGACCAGTACGGACGGGTGGTGAAGCATGGCGACACCATCACTGGCGGTGAGGGCGATGACCTCATCGACCTCGGCAATGACACCAGGGTCGCCACGGAAGGTACGACCGTGATCCTCGACGGTGTGGCCTATGTCTACGCCCCCGCTGCGGTCGTCGTCGATCTGCGCGTCAACCCGGTGCCCATCGCTGCCGACGGCAACGACATCGTGAGGACCAGTGCTGGGGGGGTTCGGATCTTCGGCTCACCGCACGCCGATGTCATCAAGGGCACCAACAAGGCGGACAGCCTCTACGGGCGCGGTGGTGACGACAGCCTCTTCGGCAACGGGGGCGACGACGTGCTCGTGGGTGACAGCGAAGGCGCGCCCGGCAACGACCGGCTCTACGGCTATGCCGGCGACGACACCATGAGTGGAAGTCTCGGTGTGGACACGTTCGCCGGTGGCACCGGGAACGACACCATGATCTCGACCTCGGAGAACCATCAGGTGTTCCTGGGTGGCGGCGGGGCCGACAACATCACGTTCCCCTTGCCCGTCGAGTCGGGATTCATCGCCAAGGGTCACAGCGGGCAGGACCGCCTGCGCCTGCTTCCCAACTCCAACCCGAGCCTCAAGCCCACCCTGCGTCTGGACCAGTTGAAGTCCAAGGCCAAGATCCGCGGTCTGGTGCCCTACTCGCTGGAGGGCAGCATCAACGGCTTCAGCGACATCCTTCTGCCGGCGCGCACGCTGTCGATCTTCAAGGGCAGCAACGAGTCCGAGATCATCACCGCCGACCCCGACTACCGCGTCAAGATCTACGCCCGTGGCGGAGCCGATGTGATGACCGGCTCCAAGCAGCCGGACTATCTCAACGGCGGCAAGGGATTCGACATTGCCCGTGGCCGTGGGGGCAACGACACCTGCAAGGCAGCCGAGAAGCGCTCCAGCTGCTGATTCCGTTGTGCCGGACGGCGTCTGCTCGGTTCTCGAACAGAGGCCCGGGCGGAGCCGACCGGCACCTCTCCCTAGGATTGCCCCATGCCTGAGATCTCCCGGGACGAAGTGGCGCACCTGGCCACCCTCGCCCGCATCGACCTCTCCGACGCCGAGCTCGACCATCTCGCGCCGCAGTTGAGTGTCATCATCGAGTCCATCGCCTCCATCAGTGGTGTCGCTGACGACGACACTCCGCCGACCTCCCACGCAATCGCGATGACAAATGTCTTCCGCGAAGACGTGGTGACGCCGGGGCTGACGCCGGAGCAGGCGCTGTCTGGTGCGCCGGCCGTGGAAGGACAGCGATTCTCTGTCCCGCGGATCCTGGGAGAGGAAGCCTGATGAGTGGCGTGCGCAGTACCGCGGCCCAGATGGCCGAAGCCCTGGTCGAGGGTTCGCTCACCTCCGTCCAACTCACCGAAGCGCACCTGGATCGGATCGGCTCGGTCGACCCCGCTGTCCACGCCTTTCTGCACGTCGACCGTGACGGTGCTCTGGCCCAGGCCACCGAGTCCGACGCGCGCAGGTCGCGGGGCGAAAGCCTCAGTGCTCTGGACGGCGTACCGATCGCGGTCAAGGACATCCTCACCACCGAGGGTCTGCCGACCACCTGCGGGTCGAAGATCCTCGAGGGATGGGTCCCTCCCTACGACGCCACGGTGGTGGCCCGACTCAGGGCCGCCGGCCTGCCGATCCTCGGCAAGACCAACATGGACGAGTTCGCGATGGGCTCCTCCACGGAGCACTCCGCCTACGGTCCGACCCACAACCCCTGGGACCTGGACCGGATTCCGGGCGGCTCGGGCGGTGGCTCGTCAGCAGCGGTGGCTGCCTTCGAGGCTCCGCTCGCGCTGGGCACCGACACGGGCGGCTCGATCCGCCAGCCGGGCGCTGTCACCGGCACCGTGGGGATGAAGCCGACGTATGGCGGTGTCTCCCGTTACGGCCTGATCGCGCTGGCCAATTCGCTCGACCAGGTCGGTCCGGTCAGCCGGACGGTCCTGGACGCCGCACTGCTCCACGAAGTCATCGGAGGGCACGATCCCCGGGACTCCACCAGCATCGACCAACCGCTCCCTGCGCTGGTCCAGGCAGCCCGTGAGGGTGCCGAGGGCGATCTGCGCGGCCTGCGGGTCGGCGTCATCACCGAGATGGCCGGCGACGGCTGGCAGCCCGGAGTCATGGCACGCTTCCAGGAATCGGTCGACCTGCTGGTCGCTGCCGGAGCCGAGGTCGTACAGGTCTCGTGTCCTTCGTTCGTCCATGCGCTCGCGACCTACTACCTCATCCTTCCTGCCGAAGCCTCCAGCAACCTGGCCAAGTTCGATGCCATGCGGTTCGGCATGCGCGTCGTGCCGGAGGGGGACCCGAGTGCGGAGGAGGTCATGCGAGCCACTCGTGACGCCGGATTCGGCGAGGAGGTCAAGCGCCGCATCATCCTGGGCACCTATGCACTCTCCAGCGGCTACTACGATGCCTTCTACGGTCAGGCCCAGAAGGTGCGGACCCTGATCTCACGTGACTTCGCTGCGGCCTACGACCAGGTCGACGTGCTGGTCTCACCCACGGCTCCCACGACGGCCTTCCGGATCGGGGAGAAGATCGACGACCCGATGGCGATGTATCTCAACGACCTCGCGACCATCCCCGCCAACCTCGCCGGGGTCCCGGGCATCTCGGTGCCCAGTGGTCTCGCCGAGGAGGACGGCCTGCCCGCCGGCTTCCAGATCCTGGCCCCGGCCCTGGCTGATGACCGCTGCTACCGCGTCGGTGCTGCGCTGGAAGCGGCGCTCCACGACTCGTGGGGCGGCCCGCTGCTCGACCGAGCCCCTGACTTGTTGGGACCTGACCTGATGGGAGCCTCCTCATGAACGAGACGCTCGTGGCCTTCGACGATGTGCTGCAGACCTACGACCCGGCCATGGGCCTCGAGGTCCACGTCGAGCTCAACACCGCCTCGAAGATGTTCTGCGGCTGTCCTACCGAGTTCGGTGCCGAACCCAACACCCAGGTCTGTCCGACCTGTCTGGGGCTGCCCGGGGCCATGCCTGCCGTCAACCGCACCGCCGTCGAGTCCGCGATGCGGATCGGTCTGGCGCTCAACTGTGACATCGCCGAATGGTGTCGATTCGCGCGCAAGAACTACTTCTATCCCGACATGCCGAAGAACTTTCAGACCTCGCAGTACGACGAGCCGATCTGCTTCGACGGCTGGATGGACGTCGACCTGCCCACCGAGGACGGTGGGACCGAGACCTTCCGGGTGGAGATCGAGCGCGCCCACATGGAGGAGGACACCGGCAAGTCCCTGCATGTGGGTGGCGCCACCGGCCGCATCCAGGGGGCGGACCACTCCTTGGTCGACTACAACCGGGCCGGCATCCCGCTCATCGAGATCGTCACCCGCCCCATCATGGGCGCGGGTGCGAAGGCTCCGTTGGTGGCCAAGGCGTACGTCTCGCAGTTGCGCGACCTGATCGTGGCCCTGGGCGTCTCGGACGCCCGGATGGACCAGGGATCTATTCGCGCCGACGTGAATCTCTCACTCGCGCCGAAGGGGACCGGCACGCTGGGCACCCGCACCGAGACCAAGAACGTCAACTCACTGCGCTCGGTGGAGCGTGCGGTGCGCTTCGAGATGTCACGCCACGCAGGCATCCTCGATGCGGGCGGGTCGATCCTGCAGGAGACGCGTCACTGGCACGAGGACACCGGGGTGACCACGAGTGGCCGCGAGAAGTCCGACGCCGAGGACTACCGCTACTTCCCCGAGCCGGATCTGGTGCCGGTCGCCCCGAGCCGGGAATGGGTTGATGCGCTGCGCAGCACCCTGCCCGAGAACCCGACGGTCCGCCGCGCACGGCTGCAGGCCGAGTGGAGTTTCAGTGACCTCGACATGCGCGACACCGTCGGTGCCGGAGCCCTCGGACTGGTCGAAGAGACGATTGCGCAGGGTGCTGCTCCCCAGTCCGCGCGGAAGTGGTGGCTGGGTGAGCTCGCGCGCCGGGCCAACGAGGACGGGGTCGAACTCGTGGACCTCCCGATCACTCCCGCCGACGTGGCCCGTGTCCAGGCGCTGGTCGAGGAGAAGACGGTCAACGACAAGCTGGCCAGACAGGTCTTCGAAGGTGTCCTGGCAGGGGAGGGGACGCCGGACGAGGTCGTCTCCGCGCGCGGTCTGGCGGTCGTCTCCGACGACGGCGCGCTGGGCGCAGCCGTCGACAACGCCATCGCTGGCAATCCGGGTGTCGCGGACAAGATCCGGGACGGCAAGGTCGCTGCTGCCGGAGCCCTCATCGGTGCGGTCATGCAGGAGATGCGCGGCCAGGCCGACGCGGGCCGGGTGCGCGAACTGATCCTGGAGAAGCTCTCGGATTGACGTGAGGAGCACCGTTGTTATGGTCGGTACATGTCAACAACACTTCGTAATGCTGGATCCTTTCTGCTCGCGGGAGTGCTGACTGCTGGTCTGTCGGGCGTTCCATTGGGCGCCTCAGCGGCGACACCGGGCAGCGCGACGGACACCGGCCCGTCGACCGTGGCGGGCAAGTGGCTCAACAGGGAGCTGACCGGTGGCCTGATGGTGGGAAAGTTCGGTCCTGACTACGGCCTCACCATCGACACCGGGCTGGCGCTGGCCAGCGCCGGAGACAAGATTGCCGTTCGGAAAATCAACGCCGCTCTCGAGCCCAAGTTGGGTGACTACATCGGTAGTGACAAGGAGATCTACGGTGGCGCGACTGCCAAGGCCGCAGTCTTTGCCCGAGCGGCCACCGCGAACCCGACGTCCTACGGCGGGGTCAATCTCATCACTCGACTCGAGGGCCAGGTGGCCGACATCGGCACTCCCGGGGTCGGACGACTGAGCGACACCTCCGAATACGGCGACTTCGCGAATGTCGTGGGGCAGTCCTACGCGGTCCGCGCACTATCGGTGGCGGGGTCCAAGGAGGCGGAGGCCGCGACGAGCTTCCTGCTGACTCAGCAGTGCACGGGTGGATACTTCCGGCTGAACTTCAACAAGCCCGCCGATGCCACCCAGGGGTGTGTGGATGGCGCCGCGGGCAGTGAAGCCGACCCGGACGCCACGGCGCTGGCAGTCATCAACCTGGTCGAGTCGCGTGACAAGAGCGCCCTCACCCAGGAGTCCCTCGCCAAGGCGGGCGCCTGGTTGGCGGCCAAGCAGCGCGGTAGCGGCGCCTTCCGAGGCGGCACGTCCACGAAGGTGGTCAACACCAACACCACGTCTCTTGCCGGCTATGCCCTCGGGTTGCTGAACAACCGTGATGCTGCGCTGCGCGCGGCCACGTGGGTGCGCAGGAACCAGCCGATCGACAAGTCCAAGTGCCGCTCGGCGCTCACCAAGGATCTGGGCGCGGTCGCCTATCGCGGCCCCAAGATCGGTGATGCCCGCACTGGCGGAATCACCGACGAGGCGCGCGATGAGTGGCGCAGGTCGACGGCCCAGGCCGTACAGGTCCTGCAGTACGCACCGGCTCCGCTCGGGTCACTGCGGATCACTGCAGCGCGAAAGAACGGCCAGGCTGGCAACAAGTTGCAGTTCCGTGCCTACGGCGTTGCCCCCGGTGAGCGCGCCTGCATGCAGATGAGCGGTGACTTCAAGCGGATCGTCGGCAAGCGCTCGGGCAATCGGGTGGCTCGCAGGTTGCAGTTGCCCACGGGCAACCGCAAGCGCGTGGCGATCGTGAAGACCGCCGATGACGTCTCGAAGGTGTGGGTCAGGGTTCGTAACTGAGGATCGGGCGTTAACGTCAGACGCGCTATATCCTCGTGAGTGCCGCTCCGGATGGGGCGGCACTCACGTACGCCCGAGGTGGGGAAAGCCGGTCCGATTCCGGCGCTGACCCGCAACCGTGGGCACGGGTGCAAGCCCCGTGCGAGCCGGAACACCTGCCTCGACGCGACTCGAACACCAACGCTGCCGAGGAATGCAGCGGGTTCGAATCGGTGCAGGCCGGTTCCTCCCGCTGTCGCAGCAGGGAAGGACACGAGGCCGGTGCCGTTCAAATCCTCGATCAGACCAGTGCTCTGGTGCCTCGCGCTGGCATGCGCCAGTGTGCCGATGGTGAGTCTGCCCGCCTTCGGCGCAGCGACCTGTACCTCGGCCGGGGGCGTGAGCGTGGTCGTCGACTCCCGCGAACTCGGTGGATCGCTGGTGACCTCCTGTGTCAGCGATGGCGGCGGCAAGAGTGCGACGAAGATTCTTGATGCGGCCGGAGTCGGACTGTCCTACGCCACCCGTCAGCCGGGTTTCGTGTGCCGGGTCAACGGCGCGCCCGCCAGCGATCCGTGCGTCAATGCCTCGCCTGCCGACGCCTACTGGGGCCTGTGGTGGGCCGACGGATCGAAGACCTCGTGGACCTACTCCTCCTCCGGGGTCGGCGCACTGACGGTGCCGGCAGGAGGCTCGGTGGGCTGGTCCTGGCAGCAGGACCAGGCAGGTGGTGGGACCGTTCCCCCCGGTGTCGCCCCGCCGGTCATCCGTACCTCGCCCAGTCCGTCCCCGACCTCCAGCGCGACGCCGACGCCCAGTCCGTCTCGGACCTCCAGTCCGTCTCCAACCTCCAGTGCGACACCCGAGAGCTCCCCGACCGGTTCAGCGTCGTCGTCGCCCTCATCCGCAGTGGCGCCGACGAAGCCGGGCTCTCCCACAGCCAGCCCGCGCACCGACAGGCCGAAGACCCCGTCGCCCGAGGTGTCACCGGGGGCCTCGGCCCCAGTGCCTCCCACCACCACGGAGCCGGCTGTGGCCGGCGCTCCCTCAGCGTCCGGCGAGATCACCCAGAGCGAACCGGCCCACCTCCCGGCTGCCCTGACCTGGGGCATCGTCGCGTTGCTGGCAGCCGCCGTCGTGGGGAGTGCCCTGCTCGCGCGTCGTAGACGCGTGTCCGACACGTCGTGATCGCCACCACGCTGCCACGCAATCTGCACCCGTTGGCCTGGTGGGCCTGGGCGATCGGACTGGCAACAGCGGCCTCGATGACAGTCAATCCACTGCTGTTGTTGCTCCTCATCGGGTCGGTCACCGCGGTAGTGATGGCACGACGCTCCGGGCACGCGTTCGGCCACTCCTTCCGGCTCTACGCGCTTCTGGCAGCGTCGACTGTCGTGCTTCGCGTGGTCTTCCGGATCATCTTCGGCGGACAGGAGTTCGGTCACGTACTTCTCGGCCTTCCCGAAATCCCACTGCCCGGTTGGGCGGCAGGTGTCCGACTGCTGGGTCCTGTCACCAGCGAAGCGCTGTTGGCCGGTCTCTACGACGGTCTACGGCTGGGCACGATCATTCTGTGCGTAGGAGCAGCCAATTCGCTGGCCAACCCCAAACGACTGTTGGCGTCGGTGCCTCCTGCGTTGTACGAGATCGGCACTGCACTGGTGGTGTCGGTGACAATCTTTCCCCAACTGGCTGACAGCGCTCGCCGGGTGCGGGCCGCCCAGGCCCTGCGAGGTGGAGCAACAACGGGGGTGGGTCGGTTACGTCGATTCCTGGTGCCGGTCCTGGAGGATGCGCTCGAGCGTTCGCTGTCGTTGGCAGCAGGAATGGACACCCGTGGCTACGGTCGCGCCGGCAGCGCCACCCGGCGTGAGCGGTGGTTCACCGGGACGTTGTTGTTGGCTGCGCTCACCGGAATCTGCGTCGGAACCTACGGCTGGTTGGACCCCAAGGCGCCCCGTTGGTTGGCGTTCCCGATGCTGGGGGCAGGCGTCGGAGTCGCGGTCGTGGGCATGATGAGCGCGGGTCGTCGTGTCGAGCGCACCCGTTACCGGCCCGATCCATGGCGGTCTGCAGAGAGCTCCACCGTGGCAATCGGCATCACGGTCGCGATCTTGGCCTGGCATCTCGGACGCAGCCAGGTGGCGGTGGCATATCCGGGCGTCGACGTCGTGCCTTACCTTTCACCCCTCGCTCTCGCAGTAGGCCTCATCGGCATTCTCCCGGCGATCACCACACCGCTGCCGAGCATCGGCCTGGGTGGGGAGGTCCCCGCGTGATCGAACTGCGTGACATCAGCTTCCGCTATGACCGGCGCACGGTGCTCGAGCACGTCGACCTGACCCTGGACGAGGGCGAGTTGGTGCTGGTCGCGGGGCGCACCGGGGTCGGCAAGTCCACCTTGCTGGGAGTGCTGACGGGTCTGGTGCCCCGTTTCACCGGCGGAGTCCTCACCGGGGACGTCCTGCTCGACGGTGCGAGCATCATGAGTCAGCCACCGCGCGAACGAGCCCACCTGGTCGGTTACGTCGGGCAGGATCCGCTGTCGGGTTTCGTGAGCGACACGGTGGAGGAGGAACTCGCCTACGGCATGGAACAGCTCGGCATTGCGCCGGGGACGATGCGCCGTCGGGTGGAGGAGACCCTCGATCTGCTGGGCATTGCGGATCTGCGTGCCCGCGACCTGAGCACCTTGTCCGGTGGCCAGCAGCAACGCGTGGCGATCGGGTCGGTGCTCACCTCCCACCCGCGCCTGCTCGTGCTCGACGAGCCGACTTCGGCGCTCGACCCCACCGCCGCCGAAGAGGTGCTGGCCACCATCACCCGGCTGGTTCACGACCTCGGACTCACCGTGGTGTTGGCGGAGCATCGGCTGGAGCGCGTCGTGCCCTTCGCGGACCGCATCTGTCTGGTGAGCGGGGAAGGAAGCATCCGGGTGGGGGAGCCCGGGCTGATTCTCATCGACTCACCGGTGGTGCCTCCGCTGGTTCAACTCGGACGGGTCGCGGGGTGGAGCCCGCTTCCGCTGACGGTGCGCGACGCGAGGCGCCGAGTGTTGACATTGGGTGAGCTCGAGGTGCCGCAGCCGACGTTGTTGCCGGCGGCCGCCCCGCTGCTCACCGCGCGGGGTGTCACGGTCGTGCACGGCAAGCATGTCGCGGTGCATGAGGTGGACCTGACCCTGCAGGCCGGTCGGGTGATGATGCTGATGGGCCGCAACGGGTGTGGCAAGTCCAGTCTGATCTGGGCCCTGCAGGGCACCGGAAAGCGCCGCTCGGGGAGTCTCCTGGTGGATGGAGCCGACCCAGCCGATCTCGCAGCTGCCCAGCGCCGCACACGCGTAGGTCTGGTGCCGCAGACCGCTGCTGACCTGCTCTACCTGGAGACGGTGGGTGAGGAGTGTGCAGCTGCCGATGCCGGTGCGAACGCACCTGCAGGAACGTGCCGGGAGTTGCTCGACCGCCTCACGCCGGGCATCGAGGAGGCTCATCACCCACGTGACCTGTCCGAGGGCCAGCGTCTCGCGCTGGCATTGGCGATAGTGCTGACGGCCCGACCGCCCGTGCTGCTCCTCGACGAACCCACTCGCGGTCTCGACTACGCCGGTAAGGCCGAGCTCACCAGGATGATCACCGACCTGGCTGCGGAGGGACGAGCCATTCTTGTCGCCACTCACGACGTCGAGTTCGCTGCTCGGGTCGGCGACGAGGTGGTGGTGCTGTCCGAGGGTCAGGTCGTGTCCAGTGGCTCAGCACGGCAGGTGCTCACCGAGTCCCCGTCCTTCGCGCCGCAGGTCACGAAGGTGCTCGGCGCGCCGTGGCTGACGGTCGATGAAGTCAGCACTGCTCTTGGCGCGAGGAGGTCTGGGTGAGTGAGGAAAATGCGTACGGCAATGAAGGTGCAGCGCTGCCGATCGGTCCTCGCACCGCCGCAGTCCTGACGATCGCCTCGGTGGCGGGACTGATGATGCTGTGCTGGCCGTTGCTGCTCGATGCGGCGCCGGGCCAGCGTGTCGAACCGCCCTTCGTCTTCCTGGTCCTGCTTCCACTGGTGATGGTGGTGGTACTGGCTGAGATGGGCGAGGGCGGAATGGACGCGCGGGTCCTCGCGGTCCTGGGAGTCCTGTCCGCCATCAACGCGGTCATGAGGGGGCTGGGCGCGGGTACGGCGGGTATCGAACTGGTGTTCTTCCTGCTGATACTGGGTGGCCGCGTGTTTGGGGCGGGTTTCGGCTTCGTGCTGGGGTGTACGTCCCTCTTTGCTTCCGCGCTGCTCACCGCAGGCGTGGGACCGTGGTTGCCGTTCCAGATGATCTGCGCGGCCTGGGTCGGCATGGGCGCTGGCCTGCTGCCCCGACGAGTCCGTGGTCGTGGGGAAATAGTCGTGCTGGTGATCTATGCCAGCGCCGCCTCGTACCTGTACGGACTGCTGATGAACCTCAGCGCATGGCCCTTCACCCTCGGCATCGTCGTGCCCGGTCACGAAGGTTCGTTGGCCTACGTCGCAGGTGCGCCAGCGCTGGAGAATGCGCACCGGTTCCTCGTCTACACCCTGCTCACGTCCACGGGAGGCTGGGACACCGGCCGCGTGATCACCACGTCGGTGGCGGTCGTCGTACTCGGTCCAGCGATCCTGACCACCCTGCGCAGGGCTGCGCGACGGGCTGTGATCCAGCCCTGCTGAAGAGGGATGATCGACGAGTGACGATCAGGGCTGGATGACGACGATGCGATCGTCGGCCAGAGTGGGGTTGCCGCGTCCGTCCTTGTTGGAGGTCGTGACCCACAGGTTTCCGTCGGGTGCCGTGGCCACGGTGCGTAGCCGCCCCCAGTCCTCGGTGAAGAACTCCGTAGGTTCCGAGGCCTTCCCCGCCCGAGAGACATCGATGCGCCAGAGTCGTTGGCCGCGAAGACCCGCCATCCAGAGGTGCCCGTCGGCCCAGGCCAGGCCACTGGGGGAGGCCTCCTCGACGGGCCACACCAACTGCGGGTCGATGAACTCCGGGTTGCCCCCGCTGCCTTCGACCTCGGGCCAGCCGTAGTTTCCGCCCTTCTCGATCAAGTTCAGTTCATCCCAGGTCGAGTCCCCGAACTCGGAGGCCCACAGCCGATCCTGCTTGTCCCAGGCGAGCCCCTGGACGTTGCGATGACCCATCGACCAGACCGGTGAGTCGGGCTCGGGGTTGCCGGGGGCAGGGTTTCCGTCCGTGGTGATCCGAAGAATTTTGCCGCCGAGGTTGTCCGGGTCTTGGGCGAACTCCGGATTGCCGGTTTCTCCGGTGGCGACGTAGAGAAATCCGTCGGGTCCGAATGCCAGCCGTCCACCGTCGTGGATGAACCCTTGGGGGATGCCACCGAAGATCATCTCGGGCTCGTCCAGGCTGAGGCCGTCGAGGTTGGCGCGCACGACCTGGTTGTCGGACCCCGTCGTGACGTAGAAGAAGACGGAACGATCGGTCGCAAAGTCTGGTGAGACGGCGACTCCGAGAAGCCCCGCTTCCCCTTGCGGCACGGACTCGGTGATGGCACCGAGTCGACTGAGGGTGCCGTCCGGGGTGACATGCAGGACACGGCCGCTGTCACGCTCGGTCACCACCGCGGCTCCGTCAGGAAGGAAGTCGAGACCCCACGGCACCTCCAGCAGGTCTACCAGCGTCCCGATCGCCCTGGGCTCGCCGCTGGGTGGAGCCTTATCGGCTACGTCGTCACTCGGGGTGGGCTGGCTCGGCTGTTGCGCGGGCTGCGTCTTGCGCGGCAACGGCTCGGGACGGTTGGCGCAGCCACTGGCAGCGGTCAGGCTGACGAGAACCAGCGAGGTGACGGCTCGACGAGTGCGCATGGTGTTGATTGTGCCCGGTGACCGGTGGTCTGGCTGTTCAGTCCGGCGCAGGTTCGGTGTGCGGTGGGCCGGCGCCGGAACGAGTGGCGCCGACTGAAGCAGCGACCACGCAGACGATGGCAAGCCAATGGATCGGTGACAACAGCTCGCCCAGGACGAGAATCGCAGCCAGCGCTGCGGCGGCAGGTTCCAGGCTCATCAAGATGCCGAAAACGGCAGGTCGCAAGCTGCGTAGAGCCACGAGTTCGCAGCTGTACGGGACCACCGAGCTCAGCAGGCCCACGAGTGCACCCACCATGAGGACGTGCGGCTCCAGCAGCGTCGTGCCCCCCGACCAGATCGCGGGTCCAGTCATCAACGCGGTGGCCACGATGCTGGCCACCGCCAAACCGTCGAGCCCGGGCCAGCGTCGACCCGTGCTGGCACTGAGGAGAATGTAGGACGCCCACGCCGCGCCCGCGAGGAGTGCGAAGGCCACCCCCAGCAGGTCCAGGTCCGAACGCTCGAAACCGAGCAGGGCGACGCCGACACCCGCCAGCGCCACCCACGCCAGATCGCGGGCCCTCCTGGACCCGACGACCGCGAGGGTCAGTGGGCCGATGAACTCGATGGTGACGGCGAGGCCGAGGGGAATGCGGGAAAAGGACTGGTAGATGGCCCAGTTCATCAGGCCCAGGCTCAGCCCGAACCCGAGCACCACCCACCAATCCTGTCGGCTTCGTCCCCGTAGGCGTGGGCGTGCGACGGCCGTGAGGACGACAGTGCTCGTCATCAGTCGCAGCCAGACCATGGCGGTGGGGGAGATCTCGTCGAACAGTCCCTTGGCCACCGCCGCGCCCATCTGCACCGAGACGATGCCGATCAGGACGAGCCAGATCGGCCCGGGGCGGAAACTCACCCTCCCAGCCTAGGAGCAGGTCTCGTCATCTGCAGCCCTGACCAGCGCGTCCAGCGCGTCCAGGGCGCGGGAGGCGTGCCGGGTCTCCGCGTCGAAGTAGTCGAGCCCCCAGTCGGCCACCAGGGCTGGGTAGCGAAAAGCATCGTCGTGCCCGTCGGCGCCGCGCAGCATCGTGCGGACCTGTGCCAGGTCGGCGCGCGCCGCTGCGAGTTCGTCGACGTACGCCTCGAGCATCAGGGTCACGGTTTCGGGGTCGCTGGCGTTCGACATCAGCATCCGTAGCAGCACGGTGTGCTTGAGAACCGGAAAACCGGCCGGGGTGCTCCTCAGCCACGTCCGCAGAGTGTCCTGACCGGAGTCGGAGATGGCGTACGTCGTCACGTCTCGTGCACCCTCGGGCCGGGTGTGCGCCTCGACCAGTCCGTGCTCGGTGAGGCGGCGTAGTTCGGTGTAGATCTGGCTCATGGCGGGGGAGACCCAGTAGAAGCGCAGCGTGATGTCTGCCCGCTGCTTCACCTCGTAACCGGTCAGTTCGTCGCCGAAGGTGAGCAGGCCGAGGATCGCGTAACTGGTCACCGGAAGGTCTTGACTCATCGTGACCTCAGGGTAATCTTCCTAATCGGAATAGTCATCTGCGTGTCGTCGAAGTAGAGATCGAGGGAGTCGCCCGTGGGGCAGGATCTGGCCATCGAGGCCGAACAGTTGGTGAAGCACTTCGGCGAGACCGTAGCGGTGGACGGGGTGAGTTTTGTGGTGCCGAAAGGTTCGGTGCTCGGCCTGCTCGGACCCAACGGCGCCGGCAAGACCACGACCGTGCGGATGATGACGACTCTCACTCGTCCCACCAGCGGGACCGCACGAGTGGCGGGCCACGATGTGGTTGCCGAGCCGGACGCGGTGCGACGATCGATGGGACTGACAGGACAGTCGGCGACCGTCGACGAATTGCTGACCGGGCGAGAAAACCTGCGACTCATCGGCTCTCTCTACGGTCTGGACTCCAGGACCACCAAGCGGATCGGCGATGGACTGCTCGAACGCTTCTCGCTGACCGAGGCGAGCAACCGGGTCGTGAAGACCTACTCCGGAGGCATGCGCCGCCGCCTCGACCTGGCCGTGAGCCTGGTCGCGACCCCACCGGTGCTCTTCCTTGACGAACCCACCACGGGGCTCGACCCGCGCAGTCGGGTGGAGCTCTGGGACGTGCTGCGCGAACTGGTGGCCGACGGCACCACGCTGCTTCTCACCACCCAGTACCTCGAGGAGGCCGACCAGCTCGCAGACAACATCGTCGTGATCGACCGGGGCAGGGTCATCGCGGAGGGGACCCCGATCCAGCTCAAGGATGCGTCCGGTCAGGCTGCACTGGTGGTCACCGTCTCCCGCGCAGCTGACCTGACCCCTGCCATCGAGCGGATGCGAGAGGCCGGCTTCGACCTGCACGTGGACGAGGCGGCTCGTCGGATCACGTCCCCCGCCGAGGGACTGGCCGACGTCACCCGGATCGCAGGGCTCTTCGAGGGCAGCGGGATCGACCTCGACGACCTGGGCCTGCAGCGCCCGAGCCTGGACGACGTCTTCCTGCACCTGACCGGGCACCGTGCTGACGAGAGCGAGTCAGTCGCATGACGAGCACAGAAGAACAAGCGGCCGGACTGACGCCGCACCCGAGTCTGGAACGCCCTGCGATTCGCCGGACCACGCTGCTGCGCCAGTCATTGGCGATCACGAGGCGCAATCTGATCCACATCAAGCGGATGCCCGAGATGCTGATGGATGTGACGATCCAGCCGGTCATGTTCGTGATGTTGTTCGCTTTCGTGTTCGGGGGTTCCATCAGCGTGTCGTCGCCGCAGGGCTACCGCGAATGGCTCCTCGGCGGGATCATGTGCCAGACCATTGCCTTCGCATCGTTCATTGTGGCCGTCGGGCTCACTGGCGACATCGACAAGGGCATCGTCGACCGGATGCGCTCACTACCCATCCATCCGGCCGCAGTGCTGGTGGGGCGCAGTATCTCCAGTCTGGTGCACTCCAGTATCGGGATTGTGGTGATGTCATTGACCGGACTGGTCGTCGGATGGCGCATCAGGGGATCAGTGATCGACGCGGTGCTGGCCTATGCCCTGCTGCTGCTCTGGGGCTTCGCGATGATCTGGCTCGGCATCCTCGTCGGAAGCACGATGCGGTCGGTCGAGGCGGTAAACGGCGCCATGTTCACCACGATCTTTCCCCTGACTTTCCTGTCCAACGCATTCGCGCCGACCGAAGGGATGGGGACGATCCTGCGGACCATCGCGGAATGGAACCCCATCTCGGCCCTGGTGCAGGCCGTGCGCGAACTCTGGGGCAACACCGCTGCCGCGCCCCCGGACGCCGCCCTACCGCTGCAGCACCCGGTGCTGGCCACCCTCATCTGGACGCTCGGGCTGACGGCCGTACTGGCGCCATTGTCGTTGCGTGCCTTCCGCAATCGCACGCAGGACTGAAGGAGAGAGCCAATGAAGACACTGCTGATGGTCGGCACCCGTAAGGGTCTGTGGCTGGCCACGTCGGACGAAGCGCGCAGACAATGGTCATGGACCGGACCTCACTTCCCCATGGAAGAGGTCTACTCCGTGATGATCGATCAGCGTGCGAGTCAGCCGCGTCTGCTGGCTGGAGCCTCGTCCAGTTGGCTCGGACCCCAGGTGTGGCGCTCGGACACCTGGGGTGAGTCCTGGGACGGGACCCCTGACGGCGCGGCCAGGTTCCCCGAAGGCACCGGTGCGACGCTGGCTCGAGTCTGGCAACTGCAACCTGGTCTCTCCGCCGATGGCTCCACCGAGATGATCTGGGCCGGGACCGAACCGGGAGCGTTGTTCTGCTCCCTGGACCGGGGGGAGACCTTCGAGTTGGTACGGGGGTTGTGGGACCACCCTCACCGCGGGGAATGGAACGCCGGGTTCGGGGGTCAGGCCTTCCACACGATCCTCCCGCACCCTGAGGACCCCGATCGGGTGCTGGTTGCCCTCTCCACCGGCGGTGTCTACCGCACCGCCGACGGCGGCATGTCCTGGGCGGCCGCGAATCAAGGCGTCAAGGCGGAGTTCTTTCCCGGCGACCGTCACTACCCCGAATTCGGCCAGTGTGTACACAAGGTGGCCAGAGATCCTGCAGACCCTGAACGGCTGTACCTCCAGAATCATGGTGGTGTCTACCGATCCGATGACGGCGGCGACTCCTGGCTGGACATCGCCCCCGGCCTGCCTTCGGAGTTCGGATTCGCCATGGTGGCCCATCCTCGACGCGGTGGCACGGCGTACACCTTCCCGATCGCGGGGGCCGAGGCGAGATGGCCGGTCGACGGCAAGGCGCGAGTGCACCGCACGACCGACGCCGGATTGTCATGGGAGCCCCTGGGAGAGGGGGGCCTGCCCGACGACTACTACGCAGCCGTGATGCGCGATGCGATGTGTGCCGACGACCACGACAATGTCGGCCTCTACTTCGGCGGCCGCAGCGGAGGCGTCTGGTGTTCTCCGGACGAAGGCGAGTCCTGGCAGGAGATTCACCAGAACCTGCCGGATGTTCTTGTCGTCCGTGCTGCACGGATCGGCTGAGGGGCAGCGCGCTGCAGTGCGGCTAGAGACTCCGTCGTCCTCGGCGGTGTGCCAGTGAGCTGCTTGGCCCTGAGTCTCTGGGCGACTCACGCCCAAGCAGTGACGCAACGGCAGGACGAGCGCCTGGCGGGGGTGTGGATGAACTGACCGCGCTGTCGGTGGCTCCGCGTGTGCTGGATACCGATGACCAGACGCCGCACGGGGGAGAAGCCATGAATGCAGTCGACACCAGGGTCTTTGATGAGCAGTGGACCGAGGACGAACGACAGTGGTACGCGATGGGTCCTTTCGACGGGCAGATACCAGGGTTGGTGCGGCGGGTCAGACGTGTCCTCGACGTCTCACAGAGGGGGCTGGCTGCACTGCTCGAGGTGTCACAGTCCGTGGTTGCCAGATGGGAGACCGGAAGAGTGAGTCCGCGGGCGTCGGTGCTCCACGAACTGTTGCAGATGGCAAGACTCAATGCGCTGGTCCGTGACGAGGATGGGGTCGAGGTGACTCCCATGCGCGATGACGGTGCGCGTGACAGGGCGGGACGTCGACACCCGGCCCACGTCGATCTGACGGTGCGCGGGTGGTGGGTTCCACGGGGCTCGGAGTCGACCGCCCATTACCTGCTGTGGAAACACCGCTCGCGGCTCCAGCGCGAGCCTCAAGTTCGCTTCCACAACTGCGCCTGGCGGCGCGGGATCCAACGAATGCTCTTCGGTGTTCCTGACGACCACCCCTCCCTCCTCCAGTTGGCTGCGGAGGCCGAACACTTCGACGAACGCCGAGCGGATCGCCGCGAGCGCGCGCGGAGCGGCCGGCACTGGCCGACGGTCCTCAGCTCCGACCTGCCAAGGCCGGTGTGGGGAGGCAGTTGTCCGGCCGCGGAAGCACCACTGAACCTATGAGACACCGGAGTCACGAGACTGTGTCCGGACTAGCCTGAAGGGCATGACCCACGGCACCGACGCACCCGACATCAAGCCTCGTTCCCGCGACGTCACCGACGGACTCGAGCGAGCGGCGGCGCGAGGAATGCTGCGAGCCGTCGGGATGGGCGACGACGATTGGGTGAAGCCCCAGATCGGCGTAGCGTCGAGTTGGAACGAGATCACCCCGTGCAACCTGTCCTTGGACCGGCTTGCCAAAGCGGTCAAGAACGGCGTCCACGCCGGGGGTGGCTATCCACTGGAGTTCGGCACCATCTCGGTCTCCGACGGAATTTCGATGGGCCATGAGGGAATGCACTTCTCGTTGGTCAGTCGCGAAGTCATCGCTGACTCGGTCGAGACCGTGATGATGGCCGAGCGGCTCGACGGATCGGTCCTGCTGGCCGGCTGTGACAAGTCGCTGCCGGGAATGCTCATGGCGGCAGCACGCCTCGACCTCGCCAGTGTCTTTCTCTACGCCGGCTCGACGATGCCGGGCCAGGTCGACGGCAACGACGTCACGATCATCGATGCCTTCGAGGCCGTCGGAGCGTGCTTGGCAGGCAAGATCACCCGCGAAGAGGTCGATCGGGTGGAGCGTGCGATCTGTCCCGGCGAAGGAGCCTGCGGGGGGATGTACACCGCGAACACGATGGCCAGTGTGGCCGAGGCGATCGGGATGAGTCTGCCCGGCAGCGCCGCGCCGCCAGCGGTCGACCGTCGGAGGGACGGATTCGCCCATCGCTCCGGCGAAGCTGTCGTGGAGATGTTGCGCCAGGGGATCACCGCACGTCAGATCATGACCAAACCAGCCTTCGAGAACGCCATCGCTGTGGTGATGGCTCTCGGCGGTTCCACCAATGCGGTGTTGCACCTGCTCGCGATGGCGCGAGAGGCTGACGTCGACCTGACGCTCGATGATTTCACTCGTGTCGGCAAGAAGGTGCCACACATCGGCGACCTGAAGCCGTTCGGTCGTTTCGTGATGACTGACGTCGACAAGATCGGCGGCATCCCGGTCGTGATGAAGGCACTGCTCGACGCTGGTTTCATGCACGGCGACACGCTCACCGTGACGGGCAGGACCATGGCTGAAAACCTTGAGGCTCTCAATCCCAAGAACATCGACGGCGAGGTGTTGCGCAACCTCGACCGACCCATCCACGCCACCGGCGGCATCACCATTCTCAAGGGGTCGCTGGCACCCGAGGGTGCGGTCGTCAAGAGCGCTGGTTTCGACGACACCACTTTCACCGGCACCGCTCGTGTCTTCGACGGCGAACGGGGGGCACTCGACGCCCTGACCGACGGGGTCATCACGGCCGGTGACGTCGTCGTCATCCGTTACGAAGGTCCGAAGGGTGGGCCGGGGATGCGTGAGATGTTGGCCATCACCGGAGCCATCAAGGGCGCGGGGCTCGGCAAGGACGTCCTCCTCATCACGGACGGACGTTTCTCCGGCGGCACCACGGGCCTGTGCGTGGGGCACATCGCCCCCGAGGCCGTCGACGGGGGACCGATCGCCTTCATCCGTGACGGCGACCCGATCACCCTTGACGTGGCGAACGCCACCCTCGACGTGGAAATGCACGACATCGAGTCGCGCAAGCAGGGTTGGGTGCCCAACGCGCCGAAGTACACCAAGGGCGTGCTGGGCAAGTACGCGAAGTTGGTCCAGTCCGCGGCGCACGGCGCTGTCTGCGGCTAGGCACCGACCCTGCGGAGGTATCTGCAAGAGTGAGTGCGTGAGCACTGCAGCAGAGTTGGACGCAACCGACACATTGGCCCCTTACCGCAGCCGGTTCGTCGGCTCGGAGACCGACCTCGTCTACTTCGACGGCAACTCGTTGGGCCGCCCGCTAGCAAGCACTGCCGGGCGACTCAGCGACTTCGTCACCCAACAGTGGGGCGGGCGGCTGATCCGAGGGTGGGACGAGAGCTGGCTGGACCTCCCCATCACCATGGGTGACGACCTGGCCCGGGTGGTGCTCGGCGCGGCTGCTGGTCAGACGGCCCTCGGTGACTCCACCACGGTATGGCTCTACAAACTCATGCGCGCAGGCGTCGATGCCGCCGTCCGTCGTGACCCGGCCCGCACAGAGCTGGTCATCGACACCGACAACTTTCCTACTGATCGATACGTCGCCGAAGGGATTGCCGCGGAGCGCGGGTTGACGCTGCGGTGGATCGAGGTGGACACCGCGACCGGAGTCACGGCCGAACAGCTCGCACAGGCAGTCTCCGAGCGCACCGCGCTCGTAGTGCTCTCGCACGTCGCCTATCGCTCGGCCTGGCTGGCCGATGCCGCTGAACTCACCCGGATCGTCCACGACGCTGGCGCGCTGGTGCTGTGGGATCTCTCGCACGCCGCAGGTGCTGTGCCGATCGCTCTGGACAAGTGGGACGTCGATCTTGCGGTGGGGTGCACCTACAAATATCTCAACGGCGGTCCCGGCTCACCCGCCTACGGTTACGTCAACGCGCGTCTCCACGACGAGCTCACCCAGCCCATCCAGGGATGGCTGGGTCACGTGGATCCGTTCATGATGGGTCCCGGCTATGAGCCGGCGCGGGGGATTAGACGGTTCATCTCCGGCACCCCGCCGATCCTGGGGATGGTGGCGATGCAAAGCATGCTCGAGCTGCTGGAGGAGGTGGGGATCGACGCGGTGCGCGCCAAGTCCGTCGCGCTGACGTCGTTCGCCATTGACCTGGCCGATGCGCTCCTTCCCGCAGTGAGCGTGATGTCGCCTCGCGATCCGGCTTGGCGCGGCGGACACCTCACCCTCCATCACGACCGGATGCGCGAGGTCAACGCCCGGCTGTGGGAGCGGGACGTGATACCCGACTACCGCGACCCCGGTGGCCTGCGGCTCGGGCTCTCGCCGCTGTCGACGTCGTTCGCCGAGGTCGAAGCCGGACTCGCGGCAGTAAGCGAGGAACTGCGTCGATGATCCGTTTCCCCCAGCCACTGCAACCCGGGAGCCGGATCGGTGTGACCTCACCCTCGAGTGGGGTCGAGCACGAGGGAGTGCTCCGTATCGATTTCTCCGTCGAGTGGCTGCGCCAGCGCGGCTACGACGTGGTCGTGGGCGACTGCATGGACGGGTCACGCCACGTCTCAGCGCCCAAGGCAGAACGTGCGGCCGAGCTCACCGCGATGCTCATCGATCCGGCCATCGATGCAGTGATCCCACCGTGGGGCGGGGTCACCGCCATCGATCTGCTCGACCAGCTCGACTGGGACGCCATCTCGGCGGCCGAGCCCACCTGGCTGGTCGGGTGGTCCGACTGCTCGACCTTCATGCTCCCGATCACGCTGCGGACCGGCCTCGCCACGCTGCACGGTGACAACCTCGCCGACACCCCCTACCGCGTGCCTGAGGGGCTCATGCACTGGCTCGACATTGCGAGTGCGACAGCGCCGGTCACCCAGCAGGATTCGGGGTTGGTTG
Source organism: Propionibacteriales bacterium (assembly GCA_038242265.1). GTDB lineage: Bacteria > Actinomycetota > Actinomycetes > Propionibacteriales > Nocardioidaceae > Nocardioides. The sequence continues at coordinate 40,556 of JBBSSH010000021.1, read as the reverse complement.
CCACCTGGGTGCGCTTCGAGGAGGACCACAAGGCCACCGAGTGGAAACACGTCGGCACGGGGGAGTGGAGTCTGCATGGCGCTGATGCACTGGAGGCGAGCGGGCGGCTGCTCGGAGGCTGCCTCGAAACGATCTCCTCGCTCACCGGCACGCCGTACGGCGATGTGCCGGGCTTCGCCAGCGCGCACTGTCCCGAAGGCACGATCATCTACCTCGAGGCGTGTGAGGACGAGGCGTACACGACGTGTCGCCAGCTCCACAACCTGCGCTATGCGGGCTGGTTCGACGCGGCCCACGCCATTCTCATCGGACGCACGAACGCGCCCGACTGCGACACCCTGACCCAGCGCGAAGCCGTGCTCGACGCGCTGGGCGGCCTCGACGTGCCCATCGTGTTCGACATGGAGTTCGGCCATGTCCCGCCCCACCTGCCCCTCGTCAATGGAGCGCTCGCCACCGTCGAGTTCCGCGAGGGTCTGCGCCAGATCACCCAGGAGATGCGATGAGTACGACCGTCAACCAGCTCGGCCAGCCCATCGGCCGAGCCGTTGAATGGAGTCCGCGTCCGCGCCCGGAGCCGGTCTTCATCCAGGGCACGGGGATCCGCCTGGAGCCCCTGCAGCCTGAGCATGCGGTCGATCTCTACGTCGCGCTGTGCAAGCTCGACTCGGCCGCCAACTGGACCTATCTCAAGTCGGACATGCCGCGAGACCGGGACGCAATGAGCGAGCTGGTCGATGGGTTCCGGGCCGCAGACGTGGTGACGTTCGCCATTGTCTCGCTCGAGTCAGGAGAGCCGGCCGGCTACTTCCAGTTGTTGCGATGCGATGAGGAGATGGGCTCGGTGGAGGTGGGCCACGTCAACTACGGTCGACAACTCCAACGGTCCAGGGGTGGGACCGAGGCCATGTATCTGCTCATGCACCACGTCTTCGAGGACCTGGGCTATCGCCGCTTCGAGTGGAAGTGCGACAGCCTCAACCAGGCATCGCGACGGGCCGCGATCCGTCTGGGTTTCATTTGGGAGGGTCGCTTCCGCAACGCCCTGGTCTACAAGGGCCGTAACCGTGACACCGACTGGTTCTCCATCACCGCCGAGGAGTGGCCACGCGTGAAGCAGGCTCTCGAGGACTGGCTCGACGACCGCAACTTCGACGAGACCGGCCAGCAGAGACTCCGCCTCGCTGCGCGACCCCCTCAGCAGGAAAAGTGACATGGACCAACGCGTCAGCTTCATCACGCTCGTCGTGAGCGACCTCGGGGCCTCCCGTGACTTCTACGTCGAGGGACTGGGTTGGGAGCCAGAGCTCTACGTCGCCGGTGAAGTATTGATGTTCCGGGTCGCGGACAAGGTGGTGCTCAGTCTGTGGGACGAGCAGGAGTTCGCCGCCGAGATCGGTCAGGCGCCTGCACGAGGCGGGGTCCCGCCCGTCACGCTGTCGCACAACGTGGCGACCAGATCGGGTGTCGACGTCGTACTGCAACAGGCACGAGCGGCAGCTGCCCCACACGTGGGCGACGCCGTGGAGCGGGAGTGGGGCGGTTACACCGGTTACTTCGCCGACCCGGACGGGTTTCGCTGGGAAGTGGCCTGCAACCCCGGTGAGATCGGGCAGTCGGTGCTGCCGTGAGTGATCAGGCGGTCCCGGATTGGGACGACTACTTCCTCGGCATCGCCAGCGCAGTGGCGGCGCGGGCGAAGTGCACGCGCCGGCGGGTGGGGGCCGTGCTGACGATTGATCACCGCATCATCGCAACCGGCTACAACGGAGCGGCGCCGGGGGAGGCGGACTGCCTCCAGGGTGCTTGCCCGCGCGGGAGGCTCGGCTATGACGAGGTGGCCGAGCTGGGGGACTACGACCGACCCGGCACACCCGGCTTCTGTATCGCCATCCATGCCGAGGTCAACGCGTTGCTCTTCGCCACCCGCGACACCAAGGGCGCCACCGCGTACATCACGGACCCGCCCTGCCCTGGGTGCCGCAAGGCGTTGGCGGCCGCTGGAGTGGTGCGGGCAGTCTGGCCCGACGGCGAGCACGACCGTTCCAGCCTGACCGCGTGGGCTGCGACCTGACCTGACCCGACTGAACTGACGAGGCAGCGGTTGCTCAGTGCGGTTTGATCCAGATCAGCTCGTCGCGCTCCCACTTCTCCAACGCGACCGGCACCAACACGTCGAGAGCATCGGACAGGGACCCGCGGGTGAGCTCGTCGCCTTGGGCCGCGCCGTAGTCCTGGCCCACCCCGTTGTTGTGCTGATCGACGCGGGAGTCTTGCTGGTTGGTGGTGCCCTCCTCCTGCGCCTCGGCGATCGCCACCGCCACCGCACGCTCGAAGTGTGCGGTGAGCAGGGCCTGCCACATGAAGTGACGCAGCGCGTTGCGACGTCCCGGCACACCGCTCCCGCGTGCTGCCGCGGTGCGCCACGCTCCTTCGGAGATCCACAGCACCTTGGCTGACTCGCCCATCCCCAGGCCCGCCTTGCGTGCCGAGGCGAAGAGCCGCGGCACAGTCGTGGCGGCAAGCGAAACCGTCCTGATCGTTTCATTCGCACCCATGGCTCCACCCTGTCAGAAGTGGCAGGGTGGAGTCATGACCGATCCCAAACGCACGCTCACACCGGACGAAATCGCTGCGGCGGGTCTCACTGACTGGCGCCAGCTGCTCACCGGCATCAGCGCGAGATTTGCCACCGGTGACTTCGCCACCGGACTCGCGCTCGTCGAAGCCATCGGAGCTGTCGCAGAGGAGGCCAACCATCACCCCGATGTGACGCTGACCTATCCCGAGGTAAGCGTGAGGCTCGTCAGTCACGACGTCGGAGGCATCACCAGCCGTGACATCGAGGTGGCTCGCCGGATCAGCGAGGTTTCAGCCGAGGCTGATGTCTCGGCTGAGTCACAGCAGCAGACCGAGGTCGAGCTCTGTATCGACACCACCTCCGAGGAACGCATCAGCCCCTTCTACGCAGCGTTGCTGGGGGACAAGTCAGTGCCGCTGTGGTTCCAGGAGCCGGGACGAGAGGGGCCCGAGTTGCCGGCAGCGGACCCGCCACAGCGCTGGCACCTCGACGTCTGGGTGCCACGGGACGAGGCGGAGTCTCGCCTGCAGGAAGCCTTGGCAGCGGGGGGACGCCTGGTCAGCGACGCCGCGGCTCCCTCGTTCTGGGTGCTGGAGGACGCTGACGGCAACCGGTCCTGCATCTGCTCCACATCTGGCCGCTGATCGCCCTTCACAAGGGCTGTCCGTGACTTGGGTCACCACATAGTGGGATTCCCATACCAAATGGTGGGACGACTGGGACACTTGCTTGACGCCAGCAGGCCCGGCGGCGACGGTTGTCGCATGCGAACCGAGATGATTCTTCTTGTACGCACGCGACGCGTGAGCTGAGGTCCCCAGACCGAACGCACACGCGTCACCCCTCGTCGCCCACCGGGCCGAGGGGTTTTTTGTTGGGCAGGCACCAATCAGGGAGTGGATGCAATGACGGAGCAGGGCGGACAGGTCACCGGGGCTCAGAGCCTCGTCACGTCGCTTGAAGCGGCCGGTGTCACCGACATCTTCGGCATCCCGGGCGGGGCCATCCTTCCGGCCTATGACCCGTTGATGGACTCGACGAGGATCCGGCACATCCTCGTCCGTCACGAGCAGGGTGCCGGACATGCGGCCCAGGGGTACGCATCGGCAACCGGACGCGTCGGGGTCTGCATGGCGACTTCGGGTCCGGGCGCAACCAACCTGGTCACCCCGCTGGCCGACGCCCACATGGACTCGGTGCCGCTGGTGGCCATCACTGGTCAGGTCGCCGCCGCGGCGATCGGGACCGACGCCTTCCAGGAGGCTGACATCCGTGGCATCACCATGCCGATCACCAAGCACAACTTCCTTGTCACCGACCCCTTGGACATCCCCCGCACGATCGCCGAGGCCTTCCACATCGCCTCGACGGGTCGCCCGGGTCCGGTGCTGGTCGACATCGCCAAGTCCGCGCTGACTGCGCAGACCCACTACGCCTGGCCGACCGAGCTCCGACTGCCCGGCTATCGCCCGGTGAGCACGCCGCACGCCAAGCAGTTGAAGGAGGCGGTGCGGATGATCAAGAGCGCTCGTCGCCCCGTGCTCTATGTCGGCGGCGGTGTGATCCGAGCGCGTGCTTCGAGGGAGTTGGCCCAGCTCGCGACGTTGACGGGCATACCGGTGGTCACCACTCTGATGGCTCGGGGTGCGTTCCCCGACAGCCACCCCCAGCACCTCGGCATGCCCGGCATGCACGGCACGGTGGCGGCCGTCGCAGGTCTGCAGAAGAGTGACCTCATCATCAGCCTGGGAGCCCGGTTCGACGACCGTGTCACGGGTAACCTCGATTCGTTTGCTCCCCATGCGCTGGTCATCCATGCCGACATCGACCCGGCCGAGATCGGGAAGAACCGGCACGCCGACGTGCCCATCGTGGGCGACTGCAAGGAGGTCATTGCCGGACTCGTCGCGCTGTTGCAGGCCGATTCGCAGGCGGGGGGTGCCGAGGGCGACTACGAATCGTGGGTGGCGTTCCTGGCCGGCGTCAAGCAGAGCTACCCGCTGGGCTACGACGTGCCCGCCGACGGTTCTCTGGCCCCGCAGTACGTCCTCGAGCGTCTCGGCGCGATCGCCGGACCGGAGGCCATCTACTGCTCGGGTGTGGGTCAGCACCAGATGTGGGCGGCCCACTACGTGGGATATGAAAACCCCAACACCTGGATCAACTCAGGTGGTCTGGGCACGATGGGCTTCTCCGTCCCGGCAGCGATGGGCGCCAAGGTCGGCATGCCCGACTCCACCGTGTGGAGCATCGACGGTGACGGCTGCTTCCAGATGACCAACCAGGAACTCGCCACCTGTGCGATCAACGACATCCCGATCAAGGTCGCGATCATCAACAACGAGTCTCTGGGCATGGTCCGGCAGTGGCAGACCTTGTTCTACAACGAGCGCTACTCCAACACCGACCTGCACACTGGTCCCGATCGACGGATCCCCGACTTCGTCAAGCTGGCCGAGGCCTACGGGTGCGTGGGTCTCGCGTGTGAGTCACCGGGGGAGGTGGATGCGACGATCGAGAAGGCGATGGGCATCAACGACCGACCGGTCGTCGTCGACTTCCGTGTCCACCGCGACGCGATGGTCTGGCCGATGGTCGCCGCGGGTTCGAGCAATGATGAGATCAAGTACGCGCGCAACCTCGCGCCCGAGTTCCACGAGGATGACCTGTGAGCCGCCATACGTTGTCCGTGCTGGTCGAGAACCAGCCCGGGGTCCTGGCCCGTATCGCCGGCCTCTTCTCCCGTCGTGGTTTCAACATCGACAGTCTCGCCGTGGGTCCGACCGAACACCCCGAAGTCTCCCGGATGACCATCGTGGTCAATGTGGAGGATTCACCGCTCGAGCAGGTGACCAAGCAGCTCAACAAGCTCATCGAGGTCATCAAGATCGTCGAGCTCGACGGCACTGCCTCAGTGAACCGGGAACTGTTGTTGGTGAAGGTCCGCGCTGACTCCTCCACACGAGGTGCTGTCCTCGACGCGGTCCAGCTCTTTCGGGCCAAGGTCGTCGACGTGGCACCTGACGCAGTCACGGTCCAGGCCGTCGGCAATGCCGACAAGCTCGCCGACCTGATGCGGGTGCTCGAGCCTTTCGGCATCCGCGAACTCGTGCAGTCCGGAATGGTCGCCATCGGGCGAGGTTCCCGCTCGATCAGCGAACGCAATGCGCGGTCCGCGCCGCTCCTCGCCCCACCTCCCGTGTGCTGAGCCCTGACCGCGGTCCAGAAATTCCCCCAGTTTCACCAAGCCCCACTATGAAGGAGAGCCCGACGTGGCTGAGATGTTCTACGACGACGACGCTGACCTGAGCCTGATCCAGGGCAAGAACGTGGCCGTGATCGGCTACGGCAGCCAGGGCCACGCCCACGCGCTATCGCTGCGCGACTCCGGAGTCGATGTCCGGATCGGCCTCCAGCCCGGCTCCAAGAGCCGTGAGAAGGCCGAGGCGGAGGGTCTGCGCGTCCTCACCCCGCGCGAGGCGGCCGAGGAGTCCGACCTGATCGTGATCCTGGCTCCCGACCAGCACCAGCGAAAGCTCTACGCGGAGGAGATCGCGCCGGCGCTGACGCCCGGTGACACCCTGGTCTTCGGCCACGGCTTCAACATCCGCTTCGGCTACATCACCCCGCCCGAGGGCGTTGACGTGTTCATGGTCGCGCCCAAGGGGCCCGGTCACCTCGTCCGCCGTGAGTATGTCGACGGTCGCGGTGTCCCGGTGCTGGTGGCGGTCGAGAAGGACGCCTCCGGCAACGCGTGGGACGTCGCGCTGGCCTACGCAAAGGCCATTGGCGGACTGCGGGCCGGGGGCATCAGAACCACCTTTGCCGAGGAGACCGAGACCGACCTGTTCGGTGAGCAGGCCGTGCTCTGTGGTGGTGCTTCGCAGCTGGTGATGTACGGCTTCGAGACGCTGATCGAGGCCGGCTACCAGCCCGAGGTGGCCTACTTCGAGTGCCTGCACGAGCTCAAGTTGATCGTCGATCTGATGTACGAGGGTGGGATTGCCAAGCAGCGGTGGTCGGTCTCCGACACGGCCGAGTACGGCGACTATGTCTCCGGTCCGCGCGTCATCACCCCGGACGTCAAGAAGAACATGCAGGCCGTCCTCGAGGACATCAAGAGCGGTGCCTTCGCCAAACGCTTCATCGAGGACCAGGACGCTGGTGGTCCGGAGTTCGCCGAGTTGCGCAAGAAGGGTGAGACGCACCCCATCGAGCAGACCGGTCGCGAGCTGCGCAAGTTGATGGCGTGGGTCAAGTCGCACGACAGCGATTATGTCGAGGGCAGCGCAGAACGAGCATGATTTTCGCGGCGACCCTACTGAGGTAAGGCTGGCCTTACTTGTGAGGTAGGGTCGCCGCTGTGTTGGCGAACTATCTGATCGGGTTGCGCGAGGGACTCGAAGCGGCCCTGGTCGTGAGCATCCTGATCGCCTATCTGGTCAAGACCGATCGGCGTCCACTGCTGCGGCTGGTCTGGGCCGGAGTGGGGGCGGCGGTGCTGCTGAGCATCGGCGTCACGCTGGCGCTCGGTCTGGGCAGTCGTCAGCTCACCTTCCGCACCCAGGAGTTGGTCGGCGGGCTGCTCTCCATCATCGCGGCGTCGTTCGTCACCTGGATGATCTTCTGGATGGCAGGCGCCGCCCGTTCCATCGCTGGGGAGTTACGCGGACGTGTCGACGCCGCTGCCGATTCGCGGTGGTCCCTCGTGGTGGTCGCGTTTCTCGCCGTGGGCCGCGAGGGCCTTGAGACGGCCCTCATCCTGTGGACCGCCACCCGGACGGCGACCGGGCGCGACCTGCCCGCGGCCGCGCCGGTCAGCACGCAGCCCCTCGTTGCCGCACTCCTCGGCATCGCCACGGCTGTCGTCCTGGGCTACCTCGTCTATCGCGGTGCGGTGTCGATCAACCTCACCCGTTTCTTCACCTGGACCGGTGCCCTGCTCATCTTCGTGGCGGCTGGAGTCCTGTCCTACGGCATGCATGACCTGCAGGAGGCGCAGGTGCTGCCGGGGCTCGACGCGGTGATGTTCGACATCAACCACCTCCTGCCGCCTGACTCGGTGGTGGCGACCCTGCTCAAGGGTTTCTTCAACTTCTCCCCGCAGACGACGTGGCTCGAGGGGCTGGTCTGGCTCGCCTACGTCGCGGTGGTGCTGCCCCTGTTCCTCCTCAAGATCCGACGCCCCACGACGCCGACCACGACACCCCGTCCGGCCGCAGCGCCGGTCGTTTCCTGAAATCACCAGAGGACAAAAGATGAAGCGCACCATCACTGCCGTCTGCGGCGCCACCGCGCTGGTCGCGACTCTCGGCGCCTGTGGCACCGAGAGCACCGCACCCTCGGGAGCAAAGGAGAAGGGTGATGCCCGGACGCTGGCCGTCGAGTCGTCGGCCACGGCGTGCGCACTGTCCGCCACCGACGCGCCAGCGGGCAGGCTGACGTTCGACGTCACCAACACCGGCTCCCAGGTGAGCGAGTTCTACCTCCTCGCCGAGGACGGTCTACGCATCGTGGCGGAGGTGGAGAACCTCGGGCCCGGCATCACCCGTGCCCTGACCGTCAACGCTGCTGCCGGCTCGTACGTCACGGCCTGCAAGCCGGGGATGACGGGCGAGGGTATTCGGGGGGACTTCACCGTGAACGAGTCGGATGACGATGTGAAGGTCAGCGCGGACGAGCAAGAACTCATCGAATCTGCCGAAATCAACTACGCCACCTACGTCAAGGATCAGACCGACCAACTGCTGGAGAGGACAGGCGATTTCGTCGATGCCTACACGGACGGGGACGACGACGCAGCCCGCGCTCTCTATCCGTTGGCGCGCACCCATTGGGAACGCATCGAGACAGTGGCCGAGTCCTTCGGAGACCTGGACCCCATGATGGACGCCCGCGAGGCTGACCTGGAGTCGGGCCAGAAGTGGACCGGCTGGCACCTGCTCGAAAAGGACCTCTGGCCGCAGCGCGCGGTCAACTACACGCCACTGACGACCGAGCAGCGTGCCGTCCATGCCGAAGACCTGCTCGACAACACCGTCGACCTCCAAGGCCGCGTCCAGGACATGACCTATACCGTCGATGCGATCTCGAACGGCTCACGTGGCCTGCTCGAAGAGGTGGCCCTGGGCAAGGTCACCGGCGAGGAGGAGTTCTGGTCGCGGACCGACCTGTGGGACTTCCAGGCCAACATCGACGGAGCCCGAGTCGGTTTCGAGGGTGTCCAGCCGATCGTGGTGCAGAAGGACCCTGCTCTTGCTGAACAGCTCGTTACCCGTTTCGCAGCCCTGCAGGGATTCCTCGACCAGCATCGATCGGGCAAGGGTTTCATCGGCTACGACCAACTTTCCGCCGAGCAGGTCAAGGAGCTCTCTGACGCGGTGAACGCATTGTCGGAACCGTTGTCGCGTCTGACCGCGTCGGTGTTGTCGTGAGCGAAGGGTCGACTTCCCGGCTCAGCAGGCGTGGTCTGCTGGGAGGGGGAGCCGCAGCCGTAGGCGTCACCGGGGCGTACCTCGCCGGGCGGTCGACAACGACGGCCTCTGCCTCGCCCGACATGGTCCCGCGAGCAGACGCCTACGCGTTCCGAGGCGCCCATCAGGCAGGTATCACCACGCCAGCTCAGGACCGGCTCCACTTCGCCGCCTTCGACGTTCTCACCGACTCTCGTGCTGAGTTGGTCGAGCTGCTCGAGGAGTGGACCGCAGCCGCCGAGCAGATGACACGTGGCGAGCCGGCCGGGAGCGGTGCAGTCGGGGGCAACATGCATCTACCTCCCGACGACACCGGTGAGGCACTCGGCCTGGGCACGAGCGGACTGACGATCACGTTCGGTTTCGGACCTACGCTGTTCCGTGATGCCGAGGGCGACGACCGTTTCGGAATCGCTGGCAGACAGCCGAAGGTGCTGCGCGAGCTTCCGCATTTTCCCGGTGACACCCTCGATCCGGCCCGGTCCGGTGGAGATCTGTGCATCCAGGCATGCGCCGACGATCCCCAGGTGGCCGTGCACGCGATCCGCAACCTGGCACGCATCGGGTTCGGCACGGTCTCGGTGCGCTGGTCCCAACTCGGATTCGGGCGCACGTCGGCGACCTCGACCAGTCAGTCCACCCCGCGCAACCTCTTCGGCTTCAAGGATGGCACCTCGAATGTCAAGGCAGAGGAGCCGGCCGCACTGGACGAGCACGTCTGGGTCGGTGCCGACGACGACCGGTCGGCCGGCTGGCTGGCCGGTGGCTCGTACCTCGTGGCGCGGCGCATCAACATGACCATCGAGGTCTGGGACCGGCAGCCGTTGGTCGACCAGGAAATGTTCGTGGGCCGCACCAAGGACACCGGAGCACCGCTGTCCGGCGGCCAGGAGTTCAGCGAACCTGACTTCGACATGCCCGGCAGCAACGGTGAGCCCGTGATTCCTGCGGATGCTCACGTGCGCGCGGTCCATCCCGACTTCCACGGGGGAGTACGGATGCTCCGTCGGGGCTACAACTTCGTCGACGGCTCCAACCATGTGGGCGGCCTCGACGCCGGGCTCTTCTTCATCGCCTACGTGCGCGATCCGGACACTCACTTCGTGCCGCTGCAGTTGGCGATGTCCAAGCATGATGCGATGGTCGAATACCTCAGGTTCACCGGCTCTGCACTCTTCGCGGTGCCGCCCGGCTCCAGACCGGGGGAGTACGTCGGTCAGTCCCTGTTCACCTGACGCAGAGGAATCTGCAGGCGCTGGCATCCCGGACCGGATGCAGAGGTGCAGATCGTGGCCGACGGCGCGGAGTGCGGGCCCGACGGCTGCGCCATCTGAGGAAGGAGCATCATGTCGGCCATGAGTGGACCACTGTTGGAGCAGACCCGTCGCCTGGGCGTGGAGACGACCGGTATCGAGATCATCGACGAATCCGCGCGGACGGCTCGACCCTCGGACCTGTTCTGGCCGTGGTTCGCGGCCAACGTCTCGGTCTTCGGTCTCAGCTATGCCTCGTTCGTCCTCTACTTCGAGATCTCCTTCTGGCAGGGCGCCTTCGTCTCGGTAATCGGCATCGTGGTCTCGTTCCTGCTGTGCGGGATTATCGCGATCGCCGGCAAACGGGGCTCGGCGCCGACGATGATCCTGAGCCGAGCGGCCTTCGGCGTCAACGGTCAGAAGGTGCCCGGCGTCATCTCGTGGCTGGTCTCGATCGGCTGGGAGACATTCCTCGCCATCTTGGCGGTGCTGGCGACCGCGACGGTCTTCGAACGACTCGACTGGGCGCACGGCACTACCACCAAGGTGGTCGCGACGATCGTGGTGGCCGCGCTCATCGTCACCGCGAGCGTGGCGGGCTACCACGTGATCATGAAGATGCAGTCGGTCCTGACGTGGATCACCGCCGCGGTGACGATCATCTACGTCCTGCTCACCCTCGACGAGATCCGTTGGTCCGCGGTGACCGCGCTTCCCAACGGGTCGGTGCAGCAGGTCGTCGGTGCCCTCGTGATGGTGATGACCGGCTTCGGGCTCGGCTGGATCAACATTGCGGCCGACTGGTCGCGTTACCAGTCCAGGGAGGCCTCCAGTTCGGCCATCGTTGCCTGGAACACCTTGGGCGGCGCCTTGGCGCCCTGCTTCTTGGTCGTCTTCGGTCTGGCCCTGGCCGGCTCCTCTCCCGAGATCCTCGATGGCGTCGCGAACGACCCGATCGGCACCCTGGCGACTCTGCTGCCGATCTGGTTCCTCGTGCCGTTTCTCTTGGCCGCGGTCCTGGCACTGGTCAGCGGGGCGGTGCTCGGCATCTATTCCAGCGGGTTGACGCTGCTCAGCCTCGGCGTGAAGATTCCGCGACCGATGGCCGCTCTGGTGGACGGTGTGATTCTCACCCTCGGCACGATCTACGTCGTCTTCGTGGCTTCCAGCTTTGTCGGGCCGTTCCAGAGTTTCCTGATCACCCTCGGCGTGCCGTTGGCCGCATGGGCGGGAATCATGATGGCCGACATCGCGCTGCGCAAGCACGACTATGACGACGAGGCCCTCTTCGACGCGGCCGGGCGCTACGGCGCCTTCGACTGGATCTCGATCGGCACCATGGTCGGGGCTTCGATCGTGGGCTGGGGCCTGGTGATCAACCTCTTCGCCGATGACGCGTCCTGGAACAACTGGCAGGGCTACCTGCTGGGCCCGCTCGGTCTCGGTGGCCGCGATGGTCTCTGGGCCGATGCGAACCTCGGAGTCCTGCTCTCCCTCGCACTCGGCTTCACGGTCACCTATGTGGCGCGTCGATCGAAAGTGTCTCGGCAGGAGGCCCGTATCCCGGTCTCCTGAGGAGAAACAAGTTAGAGTGGGAACTGCACAGCGTCGTGCGGTTCCTGCCCCTTTGAACGTCTTCGAGGACAAACGCTGTGACCACCCCTTCCCAAGGCAATCTTTCGCCAAGCGCGCTGCCGCAAGGCAAGCCCGTCGTACTCATCGCCGAAGAGTTGAGCCCAGCCACCATCGATGCGCTGGGACCGGACTTCGAGATCCGCCACTGCAACGGCGCCGACCGAGCCGAGTTGCTGCCGGCCATTGCCGAGGCCGATGCGATCCTGGTGCGCTCCGCGACCAAGGTCGACCAGGAAGCCCTCGCTGCCGCGAAGCGGCTCAAGGTGGTGGCCCGCGCGGGCGTGGGTCTGGACAATGTCGATGTCAGGGCAGCCACGCAGGCCGGGGTGATGGTGGTCAACGCGCCCACCTCCAACATCGTCAGTGCCGCCGAACTGGCGGTGGCGCTCATGCTCGCCGCCGCGCGTCACATCAGCCCCGCCCACGCTGCGCTGCGCAACGGTGAATGGAAACGCTCCAGATACACCGGGATCGAGCTCTACGAGAAGACCGTCGGCATTGTCGGCCTGGGTCGTATCGGCGTGCTGGTCGCCCAACGCCTGGCTGCCTTCGGTATGAAGGTGATCGCGTTCGACCCCTACGTCCAGGCAGGGCGGGCCGCCCAGATGGGCGTGCGTCTGGTCGACCTCGACGTGCTTCTCGCCGAGTCGGACTTCATGAGCGTCCACCTGCCCAAGACCCCTGAGACGGTGGGACTGATCGGTGCCGAGCAGCTCGCCAGGGCCAGGCCGAACCTGGTGTTGGTGAACGCTGCGCGGGGCGGCATCGTCGACGAGCAGGCCCTCCACCACGCACTCAGCACCGGCCAGATCGCTGCGGCCGGTCTGGACGTCTTCGCCGCCGAGCCCTGCACCGACAGCCCTCTCTTCCAGCTCGAGAACGTCGTGGCCACTCCCCACTTGGGTGCGTCCACGGACGAGGCCCAGGAGAAGGCCGGGATCGCCGTGGCCCGCTCGGTCCGCCTCGCGCTGGGCGGAGAGATCGTGCCGGACGCGGTGAACGTGCAAGGAGGCGTCATCGCCGAGGAGGTCCGCCCCGGGATCCCGCTGACCGAAAAGCTCGGCCGCGTCTTCACTGCGCTGGCCGGTGAGGTGGCTCAGCAGATCGACGTGGAAGTGCGCGGTGAGATCACCGATTACGACGTCAAGGTTCTCGAACTGGCGGCGTTGAAGGGTGTCTTTGCCGACATCGTCGAGGAGCAGGTCTCCTACGTCAACGCACCCCTGCTGGCCGCCGAGCGTGGCACCGAGGTGCGTCTGGTGTGCGACGCAGAGAGCCCGGACCACCGCAACCTGATCACCATCCGCGGCACTCTCGCCGACGGCACCCAAATCTCGGTCAGTGGCACGCTGGTCGGGCTGGCGCAGAAGGAACGACTGGTCGAAGTCAACGGGTTCGATGTCGACATCGAGCCGACACATCATCTGGCCTTCCTGACCTATACCGATCGACCCGGCATGGTCGGGACCGTGGGCCAGATCCTCGGTGAGGCAGCGGTCAACATCGCCGGCATGCAGGTCTCGCGTCAGGACAAGGGTGGGGAAGCGCTGGTCGCCCTCAGCGTCGACTCGGCGATCCCGGCAGACACTCTGGTGCAGGTCGGCACGGCGATGGACGCGACCACGGTGCGCGCGGTCGACCTGGGTTGAGCCCCACGAGAGGACCGATGACATGAGTTCCACCGTGCACGCTCCCCGCGGCGTCCTGGTCGAGCTGGGCCCCCTCGCGCAACTGCGTGCAGGTCGCCTGGTCCGGCGTCTGCCGCAACTGATCATCGGGTTGGCCCTCTACGGTGTTTCCCTGGCGATGATGGTGCGTGGCGCGCTCGGGCTTGCCCCGTGGGACGTCCTCCATTCGGGGTTCATCCAGCACGTGCCCATGAGCCTGGGCCAGGCGGTGATCCTGGTGAGCGCGTTCGTGTTGGTGCTCTGGATCCCGTTGCGCGAGATGCCGGGGATCGGCACCGTCCTCAACGCCGTACTCGTGGGGGTGTCCGCCGACGTCACCCTTGCCGTACTCCACGAGCCCGACCAGGTGTGGGTCCGCGTGGTGCTTCTCCTCGGTGGGGTCGTGCTGAACGCCTTGGCCACCGCCCTCTACATCGGTTCCCAGTTCGGCCGCGGTCCGCGCGACGGGCTGATGACCGGTCTGGCACGACGCACCGGACTCTCCCTACGAGTGGTGCGTACCGGTCTGGAGGTGAGCGTCGTCATCATCGGGCTGGTGCTGGGCGGCGCTCTGGGCGTCGGCACCGTCCTCTACGCGGTCGCGATCGGTCCGTTGGCGCAACTGATGCTGCCGCGATGCACCGTCGATCTGCCCTCGATCGTGCCGGTTCAGTCGGCGGATTCGGAGAGCAGGTAGGACATCACTGTGAGGCTGATGGCCATTGAGACCAGGACTCCGACGGGTCCGAACATCAATGGCAATGCGGTGACGGCCCAGACGTCGAAGCCCCGCGACACACTGGAGGACAACCCCGGTGGCAGACCGCCCATCGGCGTGCTCACCAGAGGCGCCCCGTAGTTCGGCGGTTTGCCGGTCACCCAACGCACGGTCGACGCGATCGTGGAGAGTCCGCAGGCGATCACCAGCACGGCTGATTCTCCAGGTGGGAGGGCAGCCGGCAGCGTCCACGCCGTGGCGATGCTGAAGAGCATCAGCGCAGTTCCCGGGACGACGAGGTGGGCCAGGATCAACTCCTTACGACCCATCGCCAACATGCGTGCCAGACCCTGCGTCCGCATGACCACGCGCATTCCTGAGCACAGTGCCGGGCCAGCGAGTAAGCCGACGAGCGTGGTTGCCAACACGACCGCCCGGCCCACGTCAGCCTCGGCCGCGGCGTACGGCACCAGCACCAGACCGGCGAGCAGGACAAAGGGTTGTGGAGTGCGGCCGGCGCGCAGCAGGTCACGATGTGCGAGTGCCATCCAGCCCTGCGGACCACCGGTCCGGGTGTGCACCCGGGCTCGCGGACCCCAACGGCGAGCCAACAACACGTCGAACATCAGCCCCAGGTCGAGTGAGGACAGGGCACCGGACAGGCTGGGGGAGACATTCTCGGTGTGGGCCAACACCCGGCGCGACATCGCCGCAACGTCGACCCGGGCTCGCCATACGAGGAGCGCCGCAACGAGTGCGATCCCGGCGGCAATCGTGAGGACGATGGCCAGTGACGCGCTGGTCATAGATTCGGTGTTCATAGACGCGGCGGTCATAGATTCGGTGCTCAGAGATGGGGTGGGCGCGCCGCCCAGGTGCCTGGTGGCGGCGAGTCCAAGAAGGATCCAGAGTGCGAGCGTGACCAGCCAGGTGCACCACCGCGCGGCACGATGCTCGTGGATCTGAGACAGGGCAGCGATCCCCACGCACGCCAGCGCACTCGCACCGCCCACCGCCATCAACGCGGCGCCGTCGGCGAAACCGAAGCCACTCAGCATCGCCGGGAGGATGAGGACGGCCCCGGCCCCGGTCAGGGTGATCGCGGTTGCACGCCACCAGCCGGGCCGGAGCAGTTCGCCCCGATCCACAGGAGTGCTCAGGAGCCAACCGTTGGCAGCCGGCGGGCTGAAGACCGGGCCGAGCAGCCGGGCCAGGGCGAGGGTCGCCAGCGCCGTTGCCAGGGCCACCAGCCAGGGCGCGGCCGAGCGGACGTCCCCGCATGCCGCAACACAGGTGTCGTCGGCGAGTCGGCGGAGGCTGAGCACCACGTTGCCACCCAGGGCAGCGACCATGGCCAGGGTGAAGAGCGCGACGTAGGCATCGGAGAAGACCTCGGTGATCTTGAGTTCGGCACGACCGCGACGCCAGGCGCGCATCTGGGCCCGCAGCTCGCGGGCTGCCGGGATTTCAGCAGGGGTCTCAGCTGTTCTCATCGCGCACGTTCGAGGCCCTGGTCCTGCCCGAGGTCGATCACCCGGTCGCAGACCTGGGCAACCAGATCGGGGTCGTGGCTGACCAGCAGGATCGCCCGGCCGGCGGCCTTCTCGCTGAGCAGTTTCGTGCCCAGCCACCGCACTCCGTCCCGGTCGAGACGCTGCTCAGGCTCGTCGAGAACCAGCAGCTTGCGCGGGCGGACGAAGACGCTGGCCAGTGCCAGGCGACGCTTCTGCCCCGAGGAGAGCGTCGATGGCAGCTGACCCGAGACCTGCATCAGGCCGACCTCGTCGAGAACGGCGTCGACCAGCTCCTGGGCGTCGGGCTGGGCGTGTGCCCGCGCCATCAGGTCGAGGTGCTCGACCACGGAGAGGTCGGGGAAGAAATCGATGTCATCCATCGCGATGGCCAGGTCGCGCCGGATCTCGGGGACTCGTTCGTCCAGCGTGCGACCAGCCAGTGTCGCGGTGCCAGCGTCTGCCTTGTCCATGCCGACGATGCAGCGCAGGAGTGTCGATTTGCCGCTGCCGTTGGGGCCGACCACACCGACAGCTTCGCCAGGGGCGACGTCGAGGTCGACGCCGGACAGGATGATGCGATCAGCGAAGCGGCGGGTGATCCCGCGGACCGTCAGCAGCGCATCCCCCATGTCGTCCATCCAAGCAGGGGCGATTGCACCGGCCGACTGCGGTCAGCGGCGGGTGGCGATCAGTGCGGAGGCGTCCGGGGCCACCATCACCTCGACGGAGGTGAAACGGTCGTCAGTGAGCCACTGCTCACGCAAGGCGTCGACCCTGCCGTAGGCGATCGGCGGCCAGGACTCGCAGGGAGTGAAATCGTCCAGCACGACGATGCCTCCGGGTTCGACGAGGTCGATCACCGCTTCGACACCCACCTCGGAGGGAGTGCCCGAGTCGAGGAAGAGCAGACTGAACGGCCCGTGGTCGCGCAGGACGTTCCAGTTGGCGGCGAGCACCTCGACCTTGGGATCGTCCAGAAAGATCTGCTGGGCAGCCCCGGCCAGGGTCTCGTCGAGTTCGGCGGTCAGGATCGTGGCGCCGTTGCGGATCCCGCTGCGCAGCCAGGCGGTGCCGACACCGCAACCGGTGCCGTACTCGGCCATCGTGCCCCCACGGGTCGCTGCAAGTGCCGCCAACAGCCGTCCGGTCTCGTTGCGGCAGAAGGCGACGTATCCGGCCTGGCGGCAGACGTCGAAGGCACGCGAGACGATCTCGGGGAGTACGGGAGGGGCTGACATGAGGGCGCCGAGTCTGCCATCCCCGTCATGAACCGATGGGACCCCGGTAGGCCGTCTCAGGATTTGACACGTTCCGAAAATGTCCCCTGAGTCGAAGGCGTGGCGTCGTACAGTTGGCACATCATGCGGAGCGTTCTCGTACTTATCGTTCGCCGCGGCGGGGCCTGAAGAAAGGCCACCTCGTCGCGGTGTTCGGCGTTGACGAGGATGTCCGCCACCTGGCCTTTCGAACCAGAACTTCCGAGTTCGAAGCCACCGCCTCTGCGGCGGGTCCTGCCGCAAGGCGCGAGACCCGCATCCTGCCCCTCACCCGGCTCAGGGCAGGCCGGTAGTCGGGCCGTCCGGGCAATCCCCGCACACCCGTCCCACACCCGCCGTGGTGTCGGTGTCTTCGAACAGTCATCTTCACGACACCACACGAACTGGAGTGAGACCCATGTACGACATGTATCCCGACTGGGGACCCGCGGCCCACAACCCCGAGAATGTCAGCAACCCGGAGCACCTCAAGACGGCGTTGCAGACGGCGATTGACCTGCGAGACAACGGTGGCCAGCGGCCCGACGACAACTAGATTGCGCCGCATGTCCACCGCCCAGCAGTCCATGTCCCAAGGGTCCCAGGGGTCCCCGGGAGCCCCGGCATGCCTGACCCTCGCCCTCATCCCCGGCGACGGCATCGGGCCAGAGGTCACGACCGAAGCCCTCAAGGTGCTTCAGGTGGCCTCGGAGGGGGAAGTCGCGGTCACCCGCTACGACCTCGGCGCGGAGCGCTACCTCGCCACCGGTGAAGTCCTGCCCGACTCGGTGCTCACCGAGATCCGCGGACACGACGCGATCCTGCTGGGAGCAGTGGGCGGCAGGCCGAACGACCCCAACCTGCCGCCCGGCCTCCTGGAGCGTGGACTGTTGTTGCGGCTGCGTTTCGAACTCGACCACTACGTCAACCTGCGCCCCTCCCGCCTCTTCCCCGGCGCCGCCTCACCCCTGGCGGACCGCATCATCGAGGCGGGTGAGATCGACTTCGTCGTCGTCCGCGAAGGCACCGAAGGCCCCTACACGGGCAACGGCGGTGCCCTGCGGGTCGGCACGCCCGCCGAAGTCGCCACCGAGGTGTCGGTGAACACTGCCTACGGCGTGGAGCGGGTAGTGCGTGAGGCCTTCCGTCGGGCCCGACAACGGCCGCGGAAGAAGTTGACCCTGGTCCACAAGACCAATGTGCTCGTCAACGCCGGCTCGTTGTGGTGGCGCCTGTTCGAGTCGGTCGGCAAGGAGTTCCCGGACGTCGCCTGTGACTACATGCACATCGACGCTGCGATGATCTTCATGGCGACCGATCCGGCCCGTTTCGACGTGATCGTCACCGACAACCTCTTCGGCGACATCATCACCGACCTGGCCGCTGCCATCACCGGAGGCATCGGGCTGGCTGCCTCGGGCAACATCAACCCCGACCGCACCTCGCCGTCGATGTTCGAGCCGGTCCACGGATCGGCTCCCGACATCGCTGGCCTGCAGAAGGCTGATCCCACCGCAGCGATCCTCTCCGGCGCCCTGCTGCTTGACCATCTCGGTGACTCGGACGCCGCGGCGCGGGTGGAGCAGGCGGTGCTTGCCGACCTGGCCGAGCGCACCTCGGGAACCTCCCGTGGCACGAGCCAGGTCGGCGACGCCATTGCCGCGCGTCTGGCCTGACAGCGATCCCGCTAGATTGGGTCCCATGGAGATCAGCACCACGGCCACCACCACCCCTGTCGACGACGCCCGGCTTGCAGAGATCCTCGCGAGCCCGGGCTTCGGCACCCACTTCACCGACCACATGCTCACCGTGGAGTGGACACCCGACCAGGGTTGGCACGACGCCCGGATCACGCCGTACGGCCCGATCAGTCTCGATCCCGCAACCGCGGTCCTGCACTATGCGCAGGAGACCTTCGAGGGAATGAAGGCCTACCGCCACGAGGACGGGTCGATCTGGACGTTCCGGCCCGAGCAGAATGCGGCGCGGATGGTGCGTTCGAGCCACCGGCTGGCCTTCCCCGAACTCCCCGTCGACGACTTCGTGGAGTTGGTCGACGCGCTGGTGAGCGTCGACCAGCGGTGGGTTCCCGACAGCGAAGGCGAGAAGTCGCTCTACCTGCGCCCCTTCATGTTCGCCTCCGAGACGTTCCTTGGCGTGCGTCCCTCCCAGCACGTGACCTTCATGGTCATCGCCTCGCCGGCTGGCGCCTATTTCAAGGGTGGGATCAGGCCGGTCAACCTGTGGCTCTCCGAGACCTTCACCCGCGCTGGTCGCGGTGGCATGGGCGCGGCCAAGACCGGAGGCAACTATGCCTCGTCGTTGGCTGCGCAGCAGGAGGCCATCGAGCAGGGTTGCGACCAGGTCGTCTTCCTCGACGACCATGACTTCCGCTACGTCGAGGAGCTCGGTGGCATGAACCTCTTCTTCGTCCATGCCGACGGACACATCGTCACCCCCGAGACCGGCACCATCCTCGAGGGCATCACCCGCGCCTCGATCATCGAACTGGCGACCGGGATGGGGCATGCGGTGGAAGAGCGCAAGTTTTCCATCGACGAGTGGCGCGACGGTGTCGCCAGTGGTGAGATCACCGAGATCTTCGCCTGTGGCACCGCTGCGGTGGTCACTCCGGTCGGGGAACTGCGTGCGCCCTCGGCGGTGGCCCCGGCGCCGAGGAGCACCGCGCTCACCATGCAGATCCGCGAAAAGCTGGTGGGCATGCAGTTCGGCCGCGATGCGGACCCGTCCGGCTGGCTGCACCGGGTGTGCTGAGCGCCAGGTGTATCGAGCGCCGGGTGTGTTGACTTGCGGGACTGCTGACCCGGTTCTGGACCCTGTGCAGGCTAATCTCGCACAATGACGACCGCCCCGCGTTCCGCCGAGCCCCACTACGGGCGCTCGAACGGACGTCCGGGTGGACATCAGGGTGGACCGCCGCCCG
This sequence comes from Propionibacteriales bacterium, assembly GCA_038242265.1. Classification (GTDB taxonomy): domain Bacteria; phylum Actinomycetota; class Actinomycetes; order Propionibacteriales; family Nocardioidaceae; genus Nocardioides. The sequence goes on along the minus strand of JBBSSH010000021.1, from coordinate 20,515 downwards.
GCCTGGTGGTGGGTGGCTACGAGCTCCGGGCACGGCTGGGCGAGGGCGGCATGGGAGTGGTCCACCTCGGTCAGCGGCCGGGGGAGCAGCCGGTCGCCATCAAGGTACTGCGCCCCCACATCGTCGGGGACGACGAAGCCCGCCAACGGCTCGCGCGCGAGGTCAACTCGCTGACGCGCATCCGCAGTCGCCGCATCGCCGAGATCGTCGATGCCGACCCATGGGGCGAGATCCCCTTCGTTGCCACCCGTTACGTTCCCGGCCTGTCCCTGCACGACCACGTGCAGCAGGAGGGCTCGCTCACCGGTGCGGACCTGACGTGGTTCGCCGACTGCCTGGCCGAAGCTCTGGAGGCGGTGCACTCCGTGGGAGTGCTCCATCGTGACGTCAAACCTTCGAACGTGCTGATGGAGGGCCGCACCCCGATCCTGATCGATTTCGGTCTGGCGCGGGTGGCCGACGACTCCCGGCTGACGATGACGGGGTGGCTGCTGGGGACTCCGGGATACCTCGCGCCCGAGATCCTGCACGGCGAGGACGCCACCGCGGCCTCCGACATCCACTCCTGGGCCGCGACGGTCGCCTATGCCGGCATGGGACGGGCACCGTTCGGTCGCGGTCCCTCGATGGCCATCCTGGACCGCGTTCGTCGTGGTGAGCATGACCTCACCGGTCTGGATGCGGCCATGCTGCCGCTCGTCGAGGAGGCGCTGCATCCGAGACCCTCGGCACGACCGCCACTCACCGAGATACGCGAGTGGTTGGCGTCCCTGCGCGAGGGCTCCCCACGCGTGGTCCCCACATCAGCACCCATCACCGCCCCCATATTGGTGACGAGTCGAGTCACGCACCCCTTCATGGAGCCCACCGATCCGGCGACAACAGTGCCGATCGCGAGGGACGTGCCAGACGGTACGACCGAGGCATTTGCCACGGCAGCGGAGCACCCGAGGCCCCAGGCGGGCCGGTCCGAGCGGTTGCGGCGCAGCGTGCTCGTGCTGGGCGGTGCTGCTGTGGTGACGGCTGTGGTGACTCTCGCTCCCTACGTCACCGTGACGGTCTGTGTCATCGCGGCCTGGCTGCTGCGCAGCACCTCGATGGCTGCGTCGGCGGTGAGCAACCGTCGTCGTGTGCGGGGCGCCAAGTGGTACGACAGTGTGCAGGTGCTCCTCAGTGCCCCGTGGCATCTGAGCCGTTCGATCCCCGGCACGGTGCTGCTCGTGCTGTGGAGCCTCGGCGTGGTGGTCGCCTTCGCGCTGTGCTGCTTCGCTGCTTCGCTGTCCCTGCAGGCATCGCTGGCCGTGGTGGGCATCGGTTTCACTGCGGCGATGTGGTGGGGGCCGGGAGCAGAGCGCGTGCGGGCGCCACTCCACCGGGTGGTGGACCCGGTGGCGCGCAAACCCGTGCCGTGGCTGCTCGCGACCCTGCTCGTGCTGGCCGGGGCCGCCTTCCTCCACGAGGCCGCGGTCTCGACCGGCACCGACTGGACCCCCGAAGACCGGCCGCCATTCTCGGACGTACGTCTACCGGGTTGGCTCTGACGGGCCAGAGCCACGCTAGTGTCGGCATGTGTGGAAGATCGGGACACTGGAGTCAGCAGCGCTCGTGCTCGTGGTCGCGGCCTGGCTCCTCGTCCTGCGAGGCCTGTGGTTCGCCCCGTTTGATCCGCGTCCCGAGTTTGATCTCGATGCTGGGGCTCGGTTGAACCTCAATGTCTTGGCCTATTATCCGGCACTGGGACTCTCACTCGTCTTCCTCGGCCTGCTCCTGGGAGGAGCGCTTGCTGGTCTTCTGGCTCGTGCCGTGATGGTGGTCGCGTCCTGCGTCCCGGTGTTCAGCCTGTGGATGCTCACCGTCCAGGAGGTCGTCGACCATCGGGCCGGTCTGGTCGAGCATCTGTTGCTCGGCGCCATGCTCAGTGCGCTGGCACTCCTTCTCGCCGCCGCGACCACGCCTTCGTCAGCAGCACCAGATCCCGAGACAGGCCTACCGACGCAGCGATCTCGTGACACGATGAACTCGTGAGTAACACCGCCATCATCATTGCCTAGCGCGACGGAACTTCCCGCCGCGCATACCTCCTGGACCCCAGGAGGTTTTTTGTTGCCCGGATCAGAGCCGCACGAACCGAGGGAGAGAAGACAGATGGACCTGCAGGGCGCTTTCCACGTCTACGACACCACCCTGCGCGACGGCGCACAGCAGGAGGGACTCAACCTCTCGGTGGCCGACAAACTGGCGATCTCTCGACAGTTGGATGCTCTCGGCGTCGGTTTCATCGAGGGGGGTTGGCCAGGCGCCAACCCCAAGGACACCGAGTTCTTCCGCCGTGCCCGGACCGAACTCGATCTGCAGCACGCGCGGTTCACGGCTTTTGGTGCGACTCGCAAGGTCGGCGTCGTCGCTGCCGACGACCCGCAGGTCGTTGCGCTGCGCGAGAGCGGGGCGCCGGTGGTCACCCTGGTCGCGAAGTCGCACGATCGCCACGTCGAACTCGCTCTGCGCACCACGCTGGAGGAGAACCTCGCGATGGTGCGCGAGACCGTGATGCACCTGCGTGCGGAGGGCCAGACCGTCTTCCTCGACGCCGAGCACTTCTTCGACGGATACCGCGCCAACCGGGCGTACGCGCTGGAGGTGCTCCGCACCGCTGCCGAGGCGGGGGCGGAGGTCCTCGTGCTGTGCGACACCAACGGCGGAATGCTGCCCCACTGGGTCGGCGAGATCGTGGCCGACGTGCTGGACTCGACCGGTGCCCGCGTGGGGATTCATGCCCACAACGACACCGGCTGCGCGGTCGCCAACACGCTGTCCGCCGTGCAGGCAGGCGCCACTCATGTCCAGGGCACCGTCAACGGCTACGGCGAACGCACCGGCAATGCCGATCTCATCACGGTGGTGGCCAACCTCGAGCTCAAGCTGGGACGACGAGTCGTGCCGCAGGGCAAACTCCAGGAGGCCACGCGCATCGCGCACGCGATCTCCGAGGTGACCAACTTCCCACCCGCTTCGCGTCAGCCCTATGTCGGCACCTCCGCCTTCGCCCACAAAGCCGGGCTACATGCCAGCGCGATCAAGGTCGACCCGAACCTCTACCAACACATGGACCCGGTGGGCGTGGGCAACGACATGCGTCTGTTGGTCTCCGACATGGCTGGTCGAGCCTCGATCGAGCTCAAGGGCAAGGAACTCGGCTTCGACCTGTCCGGTGACCGGGCCCTCCTGACCCGGGTGACCGATCGGGTCAAGGCCATGGAACAGCGTGGCTTCACCTTCGAGGCAGCAGATGCATCGTTCGAACTCCTTCTTGCCGAGGAGGTCGAGGGCGAGCGGCCTTCCTATTTCGATGTCGAATCCTGGCGAGTCATCACCGAGACCGGTGCCGGCGACGAGGCGGTGTCCGAAGCCACGGTCAAGCTCCGCTCCGGCGGGGTGCGCTATGTCGTCACCGGTGAGGGCAACGGTCCGGTCAATGCACTCGACGCGGCACTGCGTGAGGCGATCGGTCAGGCCTTCCCCGAGGTCGCGAAGTTCGAGTTGATCGACTACAAGGTGCGCATCCTTGATCCCTCATTGCCCGGTGGCCACGGCACCGACGCGATCACGCGCGTCCTGATCGAGACTGCCGACGGCGAGTCATCGTGGGTCACCGTCGGGGTGGGGCACAACGTCATCGAAGCATCGTGGGGCGCCCTGGTGGACGGACTCACCTTCGGACTGCGGCGCCAGGAGTGCTGAGGCAATGATGTGGGCTGTGGTCGCCTGACCGTGGTGACTCCGGACGGTACGGTCAGCGGGTGCTTCACGACCTGACCGCGCTCGAGCAGGGCGACGCCGTACGCCACGGCGAGTTGTCACCACTCGAACTCGTCGAGCACTACGCCGACCGTGCCGACCGGGTGGGGGCGTTCGTCACGACGACCCACGAGCTGGCGCGAGCCCACGCACGGCGGTTGATGGCGGCCGGACGTCCTGCTGACGCAGGTCCGCTGTGGGGCGTTCCCACCGGCATCAAGGACCTTCATCCCACCGCGGGGGTGCGCACCACCTTCGGCTCGGCGGCGTATGACGACTTTGTGCCGGAGGAGTCCGACGCGCTGGTGCTCACCGTCGAGGCGGCCGGCATGCCGAGTCTCGGGAAGACCAACACCCCTGAGTTCGGCTCTCCCTGCTACACAGAGCCCGCTGTCGCCCCGCCTGCGGTCACGCCGTGGGACACGACCCGCACCGCCGGTGGCTCCTCGGGAGGAGCTGCGGCTGCGGTGGCAGCCGGTCTGCTGCCGGTGGCGCCCGGCTCCGACGGAGGCGGATCCATCCGGATCCCGGCGTCGTGCTGCGGGCTGGTGGGTCTCAAGCCCTCGCGCGGCAGGATCAGTGGTGCGCCTCGCTACGGCGACCCAGTCGGTCTGTCCACCGCTGGCACCTTGGCCCGTACGGTCCGCGACGCCGCTGCGCTGCTCGACGTTCTTGCGGGCCGTCGCGTCGGCGACCCCTTCTGGGCGCCTCCCCCGTCCACGTCGTTCCTCGATGCCTGCGACCGCGAGCCGGGGCGCCTGCGCGTTGCGCGCTTCATCACGCCGGTCATCGCTGACACGACAGTCGACGTGTCGTGCGTGAAGGCTTGGGAGGACGCTTCGCTTCACCTGGCTTCGCTGGGCCACGATGTCGAGGATGTGGCGGTGCCGATCCCACGTGATGCGGTGGTCGACTTCGAGACCTGCTGGGCGGTGCTCACCGCGCTGTCGCCGGCACCTGCCGGTCGCGAAGACCGGCTCCGTCCGCTGACCCGTTGGCTGAGTGGGCTGGGACACGCGGTCAGCGGCCCGGAGTTCGGCCTCGCCATTGCCCGCCTGCGCCAGCACGCTGCCGTGGCGCTCGCTGCACTGGCGCCGTACGACGTGGTGCTGACCCCGACTCTGGCCACCCCGCCGGTGCTGCTCGGGGCGCTGCGTAATGACGACGACCCCGCGCGGGACTTCGAGAACCAGAAGGACTTCACTCCGTGGACCAGCGCCTGGAACGTCACCGGGATGCCCGCGATCTCGCTGCCGCTGCACTGGACCGATGGCGGGCTACCCGTCGGCGTGATGCTGGCTGCCCATCCGGCAGAGGAGGAGACCCTGCTGTCAGTGGCCGCCCAGATCGAGTCCACGCTGACTGCTGGTCAGCAGGGGTGGGCAGACCGACGCCCGCCGGGATGGTGAGATGGCGCCACAGGTCGTGCTCAGTCGGAATCATCCTGGTCTGCCGTGGCGAGCTTGTAGTGCCGCTCCATCACCCAGGCATGGCAGCCGGCTCCCGCCATGAAGGCAGGCATGAAGTAAAGCATCCAGATAGTGCCCTGCTCCGACAGCGCCCGTATGAGGACAACTGCGATGGCGCCAAGCACGGTCAGTATCCAGCGCAACGAGGAGGTGCCTCGATGCCTGCGGCCGCTACGAGAATGTCCTGGTCCGAGATGCCTCGCAGCCGCGTCACCAGCCACAGCCGCCTCGAACCTACCGGTCAGGACGCCGATTGCGGCGCCCGGGGGAACGTTCGTCAGCAGGAATGCTGGATGCGGCGTGGGTAGCTTCGCGAGCAGCCACATCCCCACGTACAAGAGCGTGACCAGGACCGTGATCATCAAATAGCGCCACGATGGGATCGGGACCGGTCCGGGCGCGTCAGGCGATGGCACGCCGCGAAACGTACAGCGGAGCGTCTTGGCGCTAGCGTCCAGGAGGTGTCAGTCGTCGCCGATCCCACGGGCGTGGAGCGCGTCCCCGGTGTCCCTGGCCCGGGCGACCACTCGGATCACGAACGGCACCAGTCGTGCCCGAGGGGAACGCTCCAGACCCCTGGCCAGCGCGGCATCGCGGGTGTCACCGGCCAGGGACAACGTCGACGGGATCGCGCGCAGCATCAGGGAAAAGGCGAGACCGACCGCCTCCGGATTGACTCCTACTCGTCTGAAGGGCTGCAGCGCGCGGGTGACCGCGTCCATGACTTCGTCGACGGGCGTCGTGACGGTCATTGTCGTCGCCAATGCTACGAGCGCGAGGAGGTCACCGACGGCTTCGACGGCACGCGGCCATCCCGACTGCCAGGCGGTCCAGGCGCCCAGGAGCGCTGCGGTGACCAGGATCCATCTCATCGCCCGGAAAGTGACTCCGAGCCTCGCGCCGCTCCAGGCCAGCGCACCGAACCCCAGGGCGAGGAACACCAGCGCCGACACCGGCCCCCGCACCAGGACGACGACCAGGCTGGCCACCAGCAGAGCACCCAGTTTGCTCCCGGCCGAGAGCCGGTGGAGCAGCGTCGTGCCGGGACGGTGCAGGCCCAACAGGTCGGCACTCATGCGGTGGCCCGATAGCGCGCTACCGTTTCGGTCGCGGGGCCGTCGAAGTCCACCCGTCCGTCCTTGATCAGCAAGGCCCGGTCGCAGCGCTCCGCGAGGTCGAGGTCATGGGTGACCAGGACGAGTTGCTGAGGGAGGCCGAGCAGGAGGTCGCCGATCCGGCGAGCGTTGCCCAGGTCGAGCAGCGTGGTCGGCTCATCTGCCACGACGATCGAGGGTGACGTTGCGAGCACGCCGGCCAGCGCCAGCAGTTGTCCTTCCCCACCCGAGAGCGCGTGGACACTCCGATCGCCGAAGTCCGCCAACCCGAAGTCGGCAAGCACCCGCTCGGCCGCAGCCAGTCGCTCGGCCTTGTGCGGGTGCGTACGCCGCAGCGACAGGGCCACGTCCTCACGTGCGGTCGGCATGACCAGTTGTGCGGCCGGGTCGGTGAACATGAATCCCACTCGCCGGCGGACGTCCCGACCGTGCTTGGCTACGTCGAGGCCGTCGACGAGCACACGACCCGTCGTGGCGGTGACCAGCCCGTTGATCAGCCGCGCCATCGTCGATTTGCCGGATCCGTTGGGCCCGATCAGCGCCACGCGTTTCTCGGTGAGGTCAAAGGACGTCTCGTGGATGATCTGCCGGGAACCATCCTGGGTCGGCACCAGGACTGTGACCCGATCGAGGGCGATACGGCTGTTGCTCACGAGGCGAGCGACTCCACAGGCTGCTCCTCGTCGATGACGATCTGTCCACCGAGCAGGTCAGGGAAGGCGCGGTGGACCGCAGTCGCGACGATGGCCATCACGATGTTCTTGACCACGTCGCCGATCCAGAAGATCTTGTCGACGTCGAAGGCCTCACTCCACGTCATGTCGGCGCGCACCACGAGGCCGGCCATCCCGCAGGTGTGGATGAAGAGCGCTGAGCTGACCAGTCCGGCGAAGAAGATGGCGGGGGTGCTGGCCAGAGAGCGGCGGGGGAGCCGCTCGACGATGAGACCGCAGCACGCTGCCGCCAGCGGGAAGCCGAGGAGGTAACCGGCGCTCGGTCCGGTGAGGACGGCCAGACCAGCGGCACCACCCGAGAAGATCGGCAGTCCGGCCGCACCTGCCAGGACGTAGAGAAGGATCGCAAGGAATCCTCGGCGCATGCCGAGGACGGCACCCGCGAGCAGGACCGCGAGCGTCTGGAGAGTGATCGGCACCGGGCCGGCCACCTTGAGCGCGGGCAGCAGGGCGCAGGCCGCGACGAGCGCCGCGAACGCGGCGATGAGGGCAATGTCAGTGCTGGTGCTGGTGCTGGTGCTGGTGCGGGGCGTGGCCATGGGTGGGGTCCTTAACCTGAACGGTGGTCAGTTGAACGGTGTTCAGGTTAGGGTGACGGCGGACAGCGCGTCAACGTGGGATCCACTCGAGGAGGGTGTGTGGCTCATCACCGCTCAGACGTGCTGGCGCATGCCGTGGCACTGCTCGACGCCCACGGTCTTGCTGCGCTGACGATGCGTCGACTCGGTGCCGAACTCGACGTGCAGCCCAGCGCGATCTATCACCACTTCGCGAACAAGCAGGCGCTACTGGCCGCGGTCGCCGACGAGATCTTGGCTCGCGGCGCGCGAGAGCGCGTTGCGGTGGGCTGGCCCGAGGCGTTACGTGAGGTGTGCGAGGAGTTGCGTGCCTCGATGCTGGCCTGCACCGATGGTGCCGACGTGGTGGCGACCGTATGGGCCTTCGGCCTGGGGGCATCCCGACCAGTGGCCGATCTCGAAGAGATTCTGGCGCAGGCAGCAGTGCCCGACGAACTGGCAATGGTGGCAAGCCGGACGTTGCTCCACTACGTCTTCGGTCACACCTTCGAGGAGCAGACCGCCCGTCAGGCCATCACGGCGGGTGCCGTCGACCGCAGCCCGGAATCCTTGCCGAACTTCGACCTGGGCCTCGACCTGGTGATCGAAGGTCTGAGCGCCCGGCTGGGTCGACCCGAGCAGGGCTGACTCAAGCGGGGTCGACCTCTGCGCCGTGGAACTCGGCAAGCAGTACGGCGCCCGCGAGATCCAGTTTGGTACGCCGCAACTGGGCTGCGGCCAGATCGACACCATCCAGGCTGGCGCCGCGCAGGTCGGCTCCGTCGAGGTTGGCCTCGCGGAGGATCGCCCGATCCAGGCGGGCGCGGGCCAGCGTCGTTCTGCTGAGGTCGGACATGGAGAAGTCCGCCTCCCGAAGGTCCAGCCCACTCAGATCGAGGCGGGTGAGATTCGTGCCGCGGATCGTCACGCCCTGCCACTGGCCCCCCATCACGGTCAAGGGCCGCATTACGCACTCGGAGAACGTGGTGCCGAGGAGCTTGCAACCGTCGAAGGTCGCGTCGAAGAAGCTGCTGCGTCGGAAATGGCAGGCCACGAACGCACTGGCGGTGTGCCTGGAGGCATTGAATCGTCCCCCGTGAAAGGTGCAGCTCTCGAACGTGGCGCCCGAGGTGGATGCTTCGGAGAGGTCGAGATCGGTGAAGGTGCAGTCGACGAACCTCGACTCTGTCAGTTCCTCGCCGTACCAGTCCTCGTTGCGGAAATGCTGCCCGTCTGCTGTTGTCGTGACTGCCACACGAGCACCGTACCGCTGGAGGTGCGGATAGGGTCGCCCCGTGATCGCGTCCCACAGCCACCGCTTCATCTTCCTCAAGACCCGTAAGACTGCGGGCACGAGTGTCGAGATTGCGCTGTCCAAGGTGTGTGGGCCCGACGACATCGTCACCGAGATCAGCCCCGAGGACGAGAAACTGCGCAGGGCTGCCGGCGGACTCGCGCCCCAGAACTTCGACTCTCCTCCGCAGTCGCGCAAGGCGTACAACCACATGAGCGCCAAGGCCACCCGTGAACTGGTGGGGGAGCAGTCCTGGGCCGACTACTTCACCTTCGCGATCGAGCGGAACCCGTGGGACGCGGTCGTCTCGCTCTACTTCTGGAAGTACAAGGACCGCCCCGAGCTCCCGGACTTCGACCAGTATGTCAACGAGATCTGGATCGAACAGCTCTCCAACAACCGTCGCCTCTACCGCATCCGCGGAAAAATGGTGCTGGACCGGGTGCTGCGCTACGAGAACCTTGACGCAGAGCTCGCCGAGGTCTGGACCCAGCTCGGTCTGCCGGGGGCTCCGGACCTGCCCCGCGCGAAGGGCAACGCGCGCCCTGCCGGTCACTACCGCGAGCTCTACACCCCAGCTTCGCGGGACCGGGTCGCCGAGGTTTTCGCCGACACCATCGACGTCTTCGGTTACGAGTTCTGAGCAGTGACCCTGTTCCGTGGCGTGGTGGGCGCCGTGGCACGACTGGAGCCCGGTGACATGAGGCGTGGGGTCCCCGTATGCAGTTGCTCGTTCAGCGTGCGCTGATCAGCCGTTCACACTCAGCCAGCAACCGTGCTCGTAGCGGTGCCCCTCGCTCGGCGAACTCGCGCTGCGCGCAGGCGTACGCAGCCTTGCCCTCCGCTGTCTCGATCGTGATGGGTTCGAAGCCGAGTTCGACGAGGTCGTAGGGCGCGGCCCGCATGTCCAGGACGCGGATGTCGCGCGCCAACTCGAAGCAGTCGGCCACCAGGTCGCTGCAGATCATCGGGGTGAGCCGGAAGGCGTGCTTGTAGAGGTCCATCCCCGCATGGAGGCACCCCGGTTGCTCGAAGGCGGCCCGGTCGTCGCGAGCCGGCTGGAGGGTGTTGAGCGGGCGCGCCGTCGGGGTGAAGAAGCGAAATGCATCGAAGTGGGAACAGGCGATCCGGTGCGACTCCACGACTGCGTCGGTGCCCTCGCGTCCCAGCCGTAGGGGCCAGTCGTGTCGGGTCTCGTCCGCGCCGTGGACCATCGCCCACTCGTGCAACCCGAAGCAGCCGAACTGCGCGGGTCGCTGGGCGGTGGCGCTCAGCAGGGTGCGCAACTGGTCCAGGAATGGTTGTTGCGACACGACGTACGCCTCGGTGACCGCCGTCGCGCCCTGCACCGCGCCGTAGCCCTTGAGCCCCATGTACTCCTCGGCGGCGGCGAGGCCTACGCCGACGCCCGGGTGCCAGCGCCGCAGCTTTGCGGGACGCTGGGAGTAGTAGGTGAAGAGGAAGTCGTGAACCGGGTGCGTGACCCGGTCGGCACGACGGGCGAGGTGCGGAGCGATGAAGGCGTCGACCCGGTCGGCGTGAGCTGCTGCCCGCGCCTGCCAGTCCTCTCGGCACCACACCTCCATGATGGCCAAGGGTAGGTCGATAGGCTCAGCCCGTGCGTATTGCGAGATTCACCACGGGCGAAGAGCCGCAGTTCGGAGTCGTCACGGGCGAGGTCGACGAGTTCGGTCAGGCTGACGACGACTCAGTGATCGTGGGATTGACCGGAGATCCACTCTATGTCGGCATCCAGCTTCTCGAGGAGGAGCACAGGCTGGCCGACGTACGCCTGCTCGCGCCGGTCATCCCGCGCAGCAAGGTGGTCGGTATCGGTCGCAACTACGCGGCCCATGCCGTCGAACTCGGCCACGACCTGCCGAAGGAACCGCTGATGTTCCTCAAGCCGAACACGACGGTGGTCGGCCCCGGCGACCCGATCTTCTATCCCCCGCAGACCAGCGACCTGCACTACGAGGGTGAGCTCGCGGTGGTGATCGGACGCATCTGCCGCGACGTGCCGGTCGAGCTCGCCACCGACGTGATCTTCGGCTACACCATCGCCAACGATGTGACGGCGCGCGACCTGCAGAGGGCGGACGTGCAGTTCACCCGCGCGAAGGGCTTCGACTCCTTCTGTCCGCTCGGACCGTGGATCGAGACCGATCTCGACCCGCAGACCTTCACCGACGGACGCCGCGTCCAGACCCACCTCAACGGCGATCTCAAGCAGGACGGCTCCACCGCCGACATGATCTTCGACGTACCGAGCCTGGTCTCCTACGTCTCCTCAGTGATGACGCTCCTGCCGGGCGACGTCATCCTCACCGGCACCCCCGAGGGTGTCGGGCCGATGGAAGTCGGTGACGAGGTCGAGATCTCGATCGCCGGCATCGGCACCCTGACCAACACCGTGACGAAAAGAAGTTGAGCCCCTTGTCAAACGCTGCCTCGAACACCTCCGCCCTGCCCGTACGCGTTCGGATGGCGCCCTCCCCGACGGGGTCACCCCACGTCGGGCTGGCCCGCACAGCCCTCTACAACTGGGCCTTCGCGCGCCACGCCCAGCAGTTCGGCGCAGGTGGCACCTTCGTCTTCCGCATCGAGGACACCGACAAGGCACGCAACACCCAGGAGTCCTACGACTCGCTCATCGACCTCATGCAGTGGCTGGGGCTCGAGTGGGACGAGGGCGTCGGGGTCGGGGGCGCCTACGGCCCCTACCGCCAGTCGGAGCGCTCGGACATCTACGCCGATGTGCTCACGCGGCTGCGCGAGTCCTCCTACACCTATGACTGCTTCTGCACCAACGACGAGGTCGAGGCGCGTCGCAAGGCGAGCGGATCCAAGGTGATGGGCTACGACGGCTTCTGCCGAGAACTGGGTGCGGATCAGCGAACCACCTTCGAGGCCGAGGAGCGGTCCTCGATCGTGCGGTTCCGGATGCCCGACGGTTCCATCACCTGGGACGACCTGGTGCGTGGCGACATCACCTTCGAGACCATTTTCGTGCCCGACTTCGCGCTCTGTCGCGCCAACGGGGACCCGCTCTACACGCTGACGGCTCCGGTGGACGACGCCACGATGGAGATCACCCACGTTCTGCGCGGGGAAGACCTGCTGTCCAGCACCCCGCGCCAGCTCGCCCTCTTCGACGCGCTCAAGGAACTGGGTGTCGCCAAGGCCACCCCGGCCTACGGTCACTTGCCGTACGTCATGGGTGAGGGCAACAAGAAGCTCTCCAAGCGTGACCCCCAGGCCCACATGGAGCTCTATCGCGAGCAGGGGTTCCTCCCCGAGGGTCTGCTCAACTATCTCGCACTGCTGGGGTGGTCGATCGCGGCCGATCGCGACGTCTTCTCGCTGGAGGAGATGATCGAGAAGTTCGACATCGCTGACGTCAATCCGAATCCGGCGCGCTTCGACCTCAAGAAGGCCGAGGCGATCAACGCCTCCCAGATGCGGCTCCTGAGCATCGAGGCGATCACGCACCGAGTACTGCCGTTCCTCAAGAAGGCGGGCGTGGTGAGCGATCCCGTCTCCGACGCCGACGCCCAACTCCTCGCGCTCGCCATGCCGTTGATCGCCGAGCGCATCAACAAGCTCACCGAGGCGCCCGACATGCTGGGGTTCCTCTTCGTCGACGAGGGTTCGTTCGAGCGCGACGGTGACGATGTGGCCAAGGTGCTGGACGAGACTGGCCTCGAGGTCGTCCAGGCTGCCCACGACGCACTGGCTGCGCTGGGGGAGTGGTCGACAGTCGCCATCGAGGCGTCGCTGCGCAGCGCCCTGATCGAAGGTATGGAACTCAAGCCGCGCGTGGCTTTCGGCCCGGTACGGGTCGCGGTGACGGGCAAGCGGATCAGTCCGCCGCTGTTCGAGTCGATGGAGTTGCTGGGTCGCGAGCGGAGTCTTGCGCGTCTCCGGTCCGCGCTGGCCTGAGATGGCGACCCTCACTGATCCCGATTTCCGACCGCTCTACCACGAACTCCACCGGGTAGGTCGTCCCGGACTGTGGCGGTCCATCGTCGGCACCCTGCTGCTGTTCGTCCTGGTGTTCGTCGTGTTCCCGTCGCTGATCGGGCTCGCCTTCGTGATGCTGTTGCTGGTGAGTGGGCAGGGGTCCGAGCAGGCCGCGGCAATGCTCGATGTCACCAAGGAGGTGACGCCTGCCGGCCTGGCGGTGCTCAACATCGTGCTGGCAGCCGCGATCCCGTTGACCTGGTTCGTCAGTTGGCTGATGCACCGGCTCAAGCCCCGGTGGCTGGCCTCGGTGGCTCCGCGAATCCGTTGGAAGTTCTTGTTCGTGTGCTTCGCCCTGTCGGTGGTGGCGCTGATGGCCTCGCTGGTGGTCGGTTCCTTCCTGCCCCTCTCGAGCGACGAGACGGAGATGAGCGGGGTCAACGATTTCACCGCCCGGACCCGCGACTTCGCCCTGGTGATCCTGCTGCTGACGCCCTTCCAGGCCGCGGGTGAGGAATACCTCTTCCGCGGATACCTCACCCAGGCCTTCGGTGCCGTGGTGCGCTCACGCCGGGTGGCCCAAGTGGTGGCGGTCTTGGGACCGGCGCTCATCTTTGCGCTCTTCCACGGGCTGTCGCAGGACCTGCCGATCTTCTTCGACCGCTTCGCGTTCGGGGTGGTGGCCGGAATCCTTGTCATTCGCACCGGAGGGCTCGAAGCAGGGATCGCCATGCACGTCCTTAACAACTTCCTGGCCTTCGGACTGGCGCTCACCTTCGGTGACATGACCACGGCGCTCAATGCGACAGGGGGGAGCAGCTGGTGGATGATCCTCTCCACCCTGACCCAGTCACTCGTCTACCTTGCGCTGGCGCTGTGGGCAGCCAAGGCGTTGGGCCTGACGAACGTCGGACCCCCAGTGGGAAGGGTGCTGTCACCTCGCTCCTGTGACCCCGTTTTGGAGGGCGTACCCCCGCGCGTGTAGCCTTGACGACGGTTCCGCAGGGGGCCACGTGGGTGTGAGGAATGACTGCCAAGCGGTCTATCTGATACCCCCATGGGGTATGGTGTAATTGGCAACACGGCTGATTCTGGTTCAGTTGTTCTAGGTTCGAGTCCTAGTACCCCAGCAAGTCCAGCCCTCACAGACTGGATTAGGTGCGAAACTCTGGCCTTGCTAGAGTTTCGCCCGCTTCACCAAGCAGTTTGAATAGGCCCCCGTTGTGTAGCGGCCTAGCACGCCGCCCTCTCACGGCGGTAGCGCCGGTTCGAATCCGGTCGGGGGTACAGGTCCGAAAAGGGGTCCTGACCAGCGGAAACGCTGGCCGGGGCCCCTTCGGCATTTCCACCCAAATCGGGCTCGGGCAACGCTGGGGCAACACGGGGCAACGCCTTCAGGGTGTCGCGGCGCCGATGAGCGGCGGCCCGGGCGCGATCCATCGCCTCGCCGACCTCGTCGAGCCGGTCATCGAACAGGTGGCCGTAGGTGTCGAGGGTCATCGTCGCTGAGCTGTGCCCGAGCATCTGTTGGACGACCTTGACGTCGGCGCCGCTGGCGATTGCGAGGCTTGCCGCGGTGTGTCGGAGCTCGTGCGGGTGCAGGTCGGGCACGCCGATCGCCCTGGCCGCGGCACCGAACGCGGTCCGGAACGTGCTGACCCGTAGCGGCTGGCCGTTGCGGCTGCCGGCGAAGACCAAGTCGTCCACCTGCTTGTCTCTCACGTGCTCCACCAGCTCGCTCGCGAGGAACCGGGGGATCGGCACCTCGCGTCGCTGGTGTGTCTTGGTCGGACCCCACACCAAGCCCAGCCCCTGGACTGGCGTGACGGACTCGGCGATCACCGCCCGATTTCGGCGCAGGTCGATCCGACCGACCCGCAGCGCGGCCATTTCGCCGAACCTCACGCCGGTGTAGGCGAGAAAGAGCACGACCAGCCGGTAGGTCTCGTTGGTGCGGGTGTCCATGCTGCTGAACTTGCTCGCGTCGCTGGGGTAGCCGGTCGCCTCGGCGAGGTCCTCGACCTGCGCGTGGGTGAGATAGCGGTGCTCGTATTTGACGGCCCGCGGCAGGTTGACGCCGGTAGCGACGTTGCGCACGAGTCGGCCGTCCTTGACCGCCATGTCGAGGACCAGACTGAGCACGCGGTGGATCTTCTGGACGGTGGCCGGGGAGTGGTCCCGTGCCAGTTCCGTGACCCAGGCCTGGACGTCAGCGTGGTAGACGTTGGCGAGCCTGACCCGGTCCCACTTCGGGTGGATGTGCTTGCGCGCGATCCCCTCATAACGCGATCGCGTGCTCGGCTTGAGGTGGGTCTGTCCGTCGAGCCACCGCTCAGCCCACGCTCCGACCGTCACCTTCGCGAGCGTCGGGTCGACGTAGGTCCCGGTGGCCTTCGAGTTCTCGACGCTGGCGCGGAACCGCTCGGCGTCGACCTTGCGGGTGTAGCTCTTGCTCCGTTGGGCTCCGGAGGGTGTGCGGTAGTGCACGCGCCACGACGTCTGATCGTCCCGGACGCGCTTCTCGATACTGGCCATGACTCATTCTCCGTGCTGAGGCTGACAGTTGTCGCTGGTCACTCGCGATCCTGTGGACGATTGGTCTGTTCGGTGAGCCAGAGGACGAGGTCGGTGCGCCAGTAGCGGACGTGGCGGCCGACCTTGAAGCTGCGGGGGCCGCAGCCGAGGTGGCGCCAGTAGCGCAGGGTGCCTTCGGGGACGCGGAGGAGGGCGCAGGCTTCTTGGAGGGTGAGCATGTCGTCGCCGGGGTTGCGGCGTGGGTTCGGGATGGTGGATTGTGCGGTCATGGGGTCCGTCCTCCTTGTGGTCGGGGTTCCGACGACGGTCATCGCCGGTGCTGGTGGGTGGGTGTCTGCGATCGACAGGTATGCACTGCTTCCATGGTGAGCGCCCAGGGGCACCATTTTTCGCCCGTGCTGGCTCCGCCTGGTAGGCGCGGGCGGGGGCCCGTGGACGTCTTTTCGCAGGTCAACGGGGCGCCCGTGCGAATTTCAGCGCCAGGTTGTTCGATCTGCCGCAGGCGTCGAGGCACATGTCTCGGAGGCGTCGAAACGCTAAGTTCAGAGGCGTCCATCTGCTAAGTTCACACTTGTGGTATATCGGGAAAGAGTCGTCGATCGACTCCTGGACGACCTGTTCCCCGACCTTGCGGCGATCGCGCTGGAAGGTGCGAAGGGGGTCGGCAAGACGGCGACAGCGTTGCAGCGCGCCGAGACCGTCATCTCGCTGGACCTGCCCGCGCAGCGGCAGATCGTCGCAGCGGATCTCGACTACGTGGTTCGTTCGGCCGTCCCTGTCTTCATTGACGAGTGGCAGCTTCATCCGCCCGTGTGGGACCGCGTCCGCCGCGCTGTCGACGAGGACGCGCGCGGTGGCCGGTTTCTCCTCGCCGGCTCCGCGGCCGTTGCACCCGAGGCGCGCGTCCACTCGGGTGCGGGCAGGATCGTGAGCCTGACTATGCGCCCGCTGTCGTTCGCCGAACGCGCTCTTGGCGAGTCGACGGTGTCGCTGGCAGAGCTGCTGACCGGGTCGCGGCCGGCGATCGATGGCCGCTCGGACATCGGCCTGGTCGACTACGTCGATGAGATCCTGGCCTCCGGGTTCCCGGGCATCCGCGGCCTGCCGGAGCGAGCCCGAAACGCTCAACTGGACAGCTACCTCACCCGCATCGTCGACCGTGACCTGCCCGAGAACGGACTCAATGTCCGCCGCCCGGCCGCCGTCCACGCCTGGCTCGCCGCCTACGCCGCCGCGACGTCCACCGACGCGGCGTACACGAAGATTCTCGATGCGGCGACCGCCGGAGTCGTCGACAAACCGTCGCGCCCGAGTGCCGACAACTATCGCGAGCATCTCCGGCGGATCTTTGTGCTCGATCCAGTTGAGGCCTGGGTGCCGATGTTCAACCCGCTCAAGCGGCTGACCCAGTCCCCGAAGCATCACCTGGTCGATCCCGCGCTCGCTGCTCGGCTGGTCGGCGTCGGCAAGGCCGGATTGCTCCGAGGAGAAGGCGACCGGGTCACACCAGCGACCGGCACCTGGCTGGGCGCATTGTTCGAGTCCCTGGTCGCCCAGAGCGTCCGGGTCTACGCGTCGGCGGCCTGGGCGCGCGTCGGTCACCTGCGGACCAAGGAGACCGACCGGGAGATCGACCTGATCGTCGAAGGCGAGGACCGCCGGGTCGTCGCGATTGAGATCAAGCTCAGCCAGACGGTCGACGACAAGGATGTGCGCCACCTCAACTGGCTGCACGACCAACTCGGCGACCGGCTCGCGGACCGAGTCGTGATCACCACCGGCTTGCACGCCTTCCGACGCCCCGACGGTGTTGCCGTGGTGCCGCTCGCACTGTTGGGCCCGTAGCCAACTCAACGCAGGGTGCCTTCGGGGACGCGGAGGAAGTGGCAGGCTTCGGGGAGGGTGAGCATGTCGTCGCCGCGGCTGCGACGCGGTGGCGGGCTGGTGGGTTGTGCGGTCATGGTGTGCCTCCTTGTTGGGTGGGTTGAGGCCGACGTTCGTTGCCGGTCGTGCGGGATGGCTGTCTGGTTCGACGGGTATTCGTTGGTTCTCAGTGTGCGGATCCATGGCACCAATTTCCGCCCCTCCTGACCTCGCCCGTCCCCGGGCGGGCGGGGGACGGGCGCTGGGGTCGACCAGGTGTTGTGCAGTCAGCGATCGCCCGTCCGAACTTTCAAAAAGGTCATCGACTCCTCCCTTTGCTGGCTTGTGGTCGTCAACAGTTGGTGGGTGTTGATCAGCATGGATGTTCAGGTACGCCCGATTGAGGGGGGAACCTGAGGGGGAACCTGCTCGGGAGTGGTGTTTTCGCAGGTCAACAGGTTCCCCCAGTTTTTTGCTGGACTGCGTGTCAGAAGCCGATTCCGGTCGGCTGCGAGCGGGGCGACCGGCGCCGTGGGGCGGGTGATGGTGGTGTGGGAAGCACTCGGGCGGCGGCGCCGTACCGGTCGATGGCATCGACCGCGACCCGTCGCGCGTGTGCTGGACCGAGGTCGGCACGGTCACGCCCGAACACCTCGATCCACTGCCTTCGGGCGTCGTCGAGGGACTCCGCGACGAGGTGTGCGGTGTTGTCGCTGCGGCCCCTGGTCATGGCGACGTACGCCGCTGCGGCACCGGTGTGTTCACCGATCCGGACGTGAGCTCGGTCGACCGTCTCGCCTTGCGCGCCGTGGACGGTGGTGGCGTAGGCGAGTTCGACGAACCGGGTCGCGTACTCCGCTGGGATGTGACGGTCGCGACCGTGGCCGTGGAGGACGAGGGCGCCGTCGTCGTCGGCACCGGCCACGGTCCAGGTTCGTCGGTTCGCGACTTGGAGGTCGGGGTCGTTGCGGCGGGTGGCGACCCGGTCCCCGAGCCCGATCATCTCGCCAGCGCTGGTTGTGATGGCGCCCTCGGCGCGATCGTCGTGTGGGCGGTGGTCGTGGATGGCGGCGTTGAGGTCGGCTACCTGGTCACGGGTATCGGCGATGACCAGGTCCCCGACGGCGCCGACGGCGGCGAGTGCGGCGGTGGCTTCGCTGTCGCTGGGGTGGATCACGACCTGGCCTCGACTCTTCAGAGTGTCGAAGACGTCGCCGGGGTTGTCGCCGCTGCGCATGCGCAGGCTGAGGGCGGCGTAGTCAGGGTCGACGAACCGGTGCACGGTCTCCATCGACACCACTGCGCTGGGGTGTGCCCATGCCACGGCGTGGTCGAGCACCCCTCCCCGGCCGACCGCCGGCAGTTGATGGCGGTCTCCGACGAGCGCGACCCGGGCACCGGTCTCATCGGCGATAGTGAGAAGCGCCTGGGCAATGTCCTGGTCGAGCATCCCGGCCTCATCGACCAACAACAGGTCACCAGGTTGGAGCCGCGCCCCCCGCGCCGGTGTGGGGTCGGGGCGTCGGATCCAGTGGCCTTCGTTATCCCAGCGCCAGCCGTGCTGATGGATCAGCCACGCGGCCGAGTGTCCTTCGGCACCGGTCTCGGCGGCGGCGACCTCGGCTGCCTTCAACGTCGGTGTCACCACCACCAACCTGTGCCCTCGGCTCGCGAGCAGCGCCTGAGTCGTGCGCAGGGCGGTGGTCTTGCCGGTTCCGGCCGCGCCCTCGACGACGAGCAGTTGCCCGTCGCCGGCCAGGGCGCCGACCACTGCGGCTTGGGTCGGGTCGGTCCGCACGAGTCCGCGGCCGGCGAGGCGAACACGTCGAGCTGGCCGGTCTGCACGCCCTGCCATCCGGGCGATGATCTCGGCCTCGACCTCCAGCACCTGGGGCGAGGTGTACGCGCGGACATGCTCCGGAACATCGCGCCGCAACAGCAGGTGAGCGCACTGCTCGATGGCGCGAGCGGTGATGTCCTCGGCGAGCTCGATCCGGGCAGCAGGCTCCGCGACCAGTCCAGTTTCGGTGAGGAGGACTTCGACGTGGCCGCGGATGTCGGCGGCGTTCCACGCCGACCGCTTCGCCCCCAGCTGTGAGAGCACCCAGCCAGCCGCACCATCACGATCGATCCAGCCCACCCGGATCGGGTCCAGGATCGCCGGGGTGTCGGGGTCCTGGTAGCCGAGGTCGTGCAGCTCGCTGTTCCAGCGCGCGACCAGCTCAGCGCCGTCGCGAGGAACGATCTTGTCGGGACGCGCCTGCGCCCACGCGCGTCGATCCCAGATCTCTCGCAGTCGCAGGCCGGGTTCCTCGCCCGGATGCTCAGATCTCCAGTCGGCCTCGTAGCGGTCGACATTGCGACGGATCTGCGCGGTCCGGGCACTGAACGCACCGGCGTACGGCGCCAGCTGTTGGATCTCGCCGGACTCCGGGTCAAGCGAGAAGCCGTACTGAGCGAGTACCGCCCGGAACTGTGGGTCGGTGGCGACGGCGGCGTGCCCGATCCCGTTGATCGCATCAATCGAATCCCGGATCCCGACCGAGTGCAGCCCCCGCCACGCACCGGACGCCCAGACGCGGGCGTTGATCTGAAGGTGCAAATGCCTATGCGGATCCCCGGCCCGCGACGTGTAGTGCCGAATCAGCGCGGCCTCGATCTTCTCCACCGGCACCTGCACCTGCCGGTCCCTGGGGCCGATGCGGGTGGTGGCGTGCTGCGCGACCCAGCCGATGATCTCCGCGGCTGCCCTGTCCTGCGCGGCATCCAACGCCGCGGAGACCTCCGGATGCAGGGCAGCTGCCAGCGACCAGGTCTTGGGTCCGTTGACCGTGACCTCGACGAACCGCAGCGCATTCGCATCCTTGCGGAGCCGACCTTTCGGTATCCCCGAGTCGATGTCGATCCCGGCCACCCACTCCTCGTACGCATCCCCGGTCAGCGCACCGACGCGCTCGACGCCATCGGGGGTTGCTGCCAGCCGGACTGCGACCCCGGTGCCCTCACCGAGGTAGTAGTCATCAGCGCGGGACCTGTCGCGCTCGACATAGGGTCTGCTGCACGGATAGGTGACAACCAATCGGTCTAACCCGCTGGGTTGGCTGGAAGGATGTTCACCGTGACAAAGCCCTACCCCAAAGAGTTCCGCGACGACGTGGTCCGCGTCGCCAGGAGCCGTGAGCCCGGTGTC
>JBBSSH010000020.1:0-76256 GCA_038242265.1 Propionibacteriales bacterium | reverse complement strand
TCGAGCTTGGCCTTGACATAGTCGGCTGACGCTTTGAAGCCGGGGCGGCCGTGGGCGCGGTTGCCCCCGTTGGCGGTGGCGATGCGCTGGAACTCCTGCACGTGCGCCATCACGTTGGCGGTCGGGATGTCCGGCGCGGCAATGCTCCCGGCATTCCGGGCGGCACTCTGAGCGGCGCTCTGGACCGGGACCGCCTGCGGCGCCGCGATGCTCGGGCTCTGGATGGTGCCGATGGCGGCGACCAGAGCCAGCCCTATGCCCGCAAGTGCGGACTTCGATCTCTTCATGTGCTGCTCCTTTTAGGGGGTATGCAGAACCGAGCGCCTGCGGCGAGGTGTCGGACGGTGCGGGTCGGGGTCCTCAGGGAGCGTTGTAGCCCAGGGTGTAGGCACCAGAACCGCTGTAGGCCGTGATCTGGTAGCGGTAGTAGCCAGCGTTGCCGTTGTAGGAGAGGGTTTCGTCAGCTGTCGCCGTGATGCCGCGCGCGACGGTGGTCCACTTCGATCCGCTCCAGCGCTGGAGGTAGAGGTCGAAGTCGGTGCCGGTGGGACCGTCGAGGCACGCCTCGTGCAGACCCGAGGCATTGGTCAGGAAGTAGCTGTTGTTGGGCTGATATGCCGTCCCGCCACTGCTCAGGGTGCCCGTATAACGCGACTCCATGGAGTCGCACGACGACTGGTCGGCAGCGACGGTGAGCGTGAAGGTTTTGCTGTCGACGTTGTGCTGGCCGGTGCCGGTCACACTCACCGGGTAGGTCCCCGCCGGCGTAGACGCCGTCGTCGTGATCGTGAACTGCGAGGACTGTCCAGACGTGAGGGTGGTGGGATTGAAGGTCGCGGTCGCTCCGGTTGGCAGCCCGGACGCGCTCAACTCCACCGATTGGGTCTGCGAGGTGGTGTTCTGCGTCTGCACCGTGCTCGTCACGCTGCCGCCCGGCTTCACTGAACCGAACTTGGGCTCGAGCGACATCGTGAACCGGGGAGTGGTCACGTCGCGCACCGTCAATTGGTAGGTCGCGGTCCGAGTGGCGTCTGCACCGGTGGCCGTGACCGTGACCGGATAGGTGCCGGCGGGGGTGGACTGTGCGGTCGCGATCGTGAGCGATGAGGGCTGGCCGGACTGGATTGTCTGCGGGTCGAACGTGGCAGTGGCCCCGGCAGGCAAGCCAGAGGTCGTCAGGCGCACCTGCTGTGCCCCACCCTTGGTCACCTGGGTCGTCACAGTCGTCTTGACGGTGGCTCCCGCGTCGACAGCACCCGACGTCGGCGACAGCGACATGGAGAAGTCGCTGGTGTCCTGAGCCAGGCCGACGACCGGGACCGAGAGGGTGCTGGCGGCAGGGTTGAGCGACAACTGAGTGCCGGCGAGCGGACGGAGCGTGTAGTCGTAGTCGGTGGAGATGACCGTGAGCCCGATGCGCCGACCCGCCGCGAAAACGTAGTCCTTGGGTTGCATGGCGAAGGTGAGGGGATATTCCTGCCCGGCCACGATCGGCTCACTGGTGCGATTGCTGGTGCGGTTCTGTGGGTCGATCCAGCCGCGTGTGACGACCGTGGGCGCCGCCGTGCCGCCCACTGGGCCGTAGTCGACGAGGAGCGCGGTGACGTTGGCCGCCTTGCGGTTGTCGATCGACATCCGCAGCGTCACCTTCGGGACACCCGAGAGGCGTACGGCGGAGGTGAGCGCCGTGGAGCGGTAGACCAGCCGATTGGCATCGGCGCGGTCGGGACTCGCCACGAGCGAGTTCGCGTTGCGGGTCCTGCCGGCGTCGGTGAAGGTCTGCTTTGCGTCACCGGTGAGGTTGGTGAGGCTGAGCGCGCCGGGCGCGGTCGCGGTGTCTGCTTCCAGGTTGAACACCGCATCGCGAGCGGCGGGGTCCGGCCAGTCGCCGTACTGTTTCCACGACCCGTCGGTGTATTGCACCTCGGCCATCGGCTCGTTCTCGATGCCGTTGTCGATGCCCTTGAGGTAATGGTCGAACCAGCGCAAGACGGTGGCCTGGTAGTCGGAGCGTGACGCGGTCCCATGACCCCCGCGATGCAGCCAGATCTTGCGCGGCACGTTGTTGGCGCGCAGCGCGTCCCACCACTGGGAGTATTGCTGGCCCTTGACGTTCCAGTCGTTCTGGCCGTGGATGATGAAGGTGGCAGCCTTGACATTGCTGGCCTTGGAGACATAGTCACGGGCTTGCCAGAACGCGGTTTCGTCGCCGGTGACCCGGTCCTGATTGCGCGTGATTTCGGCGATCTCGTTTCCGCAGGCGTTGCGTTTCACGACGGCCTTGGCGAGCACGTCGGCGTCCTCGCCCTGATATCCGCCGGGTGCGACGACCAGCCCGTTGGCCCGGTAGTAGTCGTACCAGTTGGAGATCGCGGAAATAGGCACGATGGCCTTGAGTCCCTCGACTCCGGTGGCCGCAGCCATGTTGGGCAGCGTGCCGTTGTAGGAGACGCCGATCATGCCGACGTTGCCGGTGCTCCATGTCGCCTCGACCGGCCGGCCGGCGGCGTTGTAGCCGGACGCTCGGCCGTTCAGCCAGTCGATGACGGCCGTGGCGCCGAGCGTCTCTTGCATGTCACCGCTGGTCGGGCACCCGTCGGAAGCTCCCGTGCCGATGCTCTGGCCCATCACGACCGCATAGCCGCGCGGCACGAAATAGTCGTCATACCACTCGGGCAGGTCGGGCATCGCTTTCGACCTGGCGAGGCCGGCGGCGGCGGATGTGAGCGCGTTGGAGAGGCTCTCCTGCGGCAACCGGTCGACGTTCACGCCGTAGTTGGCGGCGTCGTTGAGGCCTTCGCGATAGGGACTGTGCTCGAAGACGACGGGCACCCGGGTCGTCCCTGCGGGGCGCGAGATATCGATGGCCACCCGGTCCTTGCGGCCGTTGCGGTCGCTGTCGACCTGAGTCTCGACGTAGACCCGCTCCTCGATCATGGCCGCACCAGCTCGAGGGCCGGAGGCGGTGGGGGCTGCTCGCTGCTCTCCCACCGCGGATGCTGATGTCGTGGTGAGGGCGCCCGCACCGATCGTGGCGAGCGTGAGGGCGGCAGCAATAAGCGTGCACGGACGTGACAAGGGAGCTCCCGAGACTATGGAGGAATAGGCCCCCTCCTGCTCACGATGGCTAGCGTCTATCAGTCAGGACAAGCCAGAGGGGGTGGAACGAGGCTAGGACGACCCCGAGCTCCCGGATAGCCCTCAGCGAAAAATTTTCTGCCTTGACTTTTCACAATTGACCCGAGGGGAGGGCGCCAGTGTCCCGGCAAGGTCGTCTCTTAGCAGGTCAGGAGCAGTTTGATCGGCGTTCGGGGAATCCGCTGAGTGCTCACTTACCACGCCAGTGGTGTGAGGCGAGTGGGCCGGCCTGTAGGCCGGGTTCTGTCCGCTTGAAGCGGGGCGACCATCCATCTGGGGGAGCCGTTGCCGACCCCCTCGTGCGATCTACCCGAATGCTCGGGCGGGCCGCCCTCGAACGCATCCTGTCTGATCTTGCTCCGGGTGGGGTTTGCCTAGCTGTGTCAGTCACCTGACGCACTGGTGGTCTCTTACACCACCGTTTCACCCTTACCTCCCGCTTCCACCCAAAGAAGCGTGGAGGTGGGAGGCGGTCTGTTTTCTGTGGCACTGTCCCGCGGGTTTCCCCGGGTGGCTGTTAGCCACCACCCTGCCCTGTGGAGCCCGGACCTTCCTCGACCCGACACCCGAAGGTGGCGGCCCGCGGTCGCCCGGCCGGCCCACTCGCGTGGGTGAGTCTAGGGGTTGGTGAGGACTTCGGCGCCAGTCTCGGTCACCAGGAGGGTGTGCTCGAACTGTGCGGACCGCTTCCCGTCCTTGGTCACGACCGTCCAGCCGTCGTCCCACATGTCGTAGTCAGGCGTGCCCAGGTTGAGCATCGGTTCGATCGTGAACGTCATCCCGACCCGGATCTCGTCGCTGAAACGCTCGTCGTCGTAGTGGGGGACGATCAGGCCGGAGTGGAAGGACGTACCGATTCCGTGGCCGGTGAAGTCACGGACCACGCCGTAGCCGTATCGCTTGGCGTACGACTCGATCACGCGGCCGATGATGTTGATCCGGCGACCCGGCTTCACGGCCTTGATCGCGCGGTCGAGGGCTTCCTTCGTACGCTCCACCAGCAGTCGGGACTCCTCGTCGACGTCGCCGGCGAAGAAGGTGGCGTTGGTGTCGCCGTGGACACCGTCGAGGTAGGCGGTGATGTCGATGTTGACGATGTCGCCGTCCTCGACCACACGGGAGTCGGGGATGCCATGGCAGATGACCTCATTGACGCTCGAACACAGCGACTTGGGGAAGTTGCGGTAACCAAGGGTTGAGGGATAGGCATCGTGGTCGCAGAGGAACTCGTGGCCGATCCGGTCGAGTTCGTCGGTGGTGATGCCCGGTGCGACGTGGGCGCCGACCAGTTCACGGGCCTGAGCGGCGAGACGACTCGCGATCCGCATCTTCTCGATCGTTTCCGCGTCCTTCACCTCCTCGCCCTCGAAGCGCTGGGGGGCGGGCTTGTCGACGTACTCGGGCCGGATGATGTGGGCCGGGACGGAGCGGCGGGGGGAGATGAGGGCGGGGGCTACGGCAGACACATGGGCGAGTGTAGTTTCGAGCCATGAGCGAGAACGAGTACTGGTTCTGTCTGACTCACCACACGGTCGAGGGCACCGACGGCTGCAAGAACGCCGACCGGCTCGGCCCCTACCCTTCCGCAGCCGAAGCCGAACGAGCCCTCGACAAGGTTGCCGAGCGCAACGAGGCGTGGGACAACGACCCGGACTGGAACGATGACCCCGAGTCCGAGGATGGGACAGCCACCGACGGTTCGCCGACCTGAGCACCTTTGCGGGACAGCCCGCTCAGCGGGCCGAGACCCTCAGCACCCGGTCGTTGCTTCCGTTGGCGGTGGTCACGAGCAGGTCGCCGTTGCGTGCAGAGGTGATCGAGCGGAGCCGGCCGTAGCTCCGGAGGGCGCGCGGGCGACGAACCGTTTTCAGGTGTCCGGATGCGTCGAATCGCAAGAAGATGACCGCAGAGCCCTTGAGCGCCGCCACTGCCAAAGTCCCCTCCAGCGGGCCCCACTGCGCTCCGTGGACCCAGGCTGCACCGGAGGTGGCGATGGTGGACGGACCGGACGACCACGCGGCGCGTTGCTGTTTTCCGGGCAACGACTGGTCGGTCATCGGCACCGACTCGTCGTAGCCGGGCACCGGGTTCCAGCCATAGTCCCCGCCGGCTACCAGCCGGTTGACCTCGTCGTCGCGGAAGCTGCCGTGTTCGACCGACCAGAGTGAACCGTCGTCGCGTTGGGCCAGCCCCTGCACGTTGCGATGGCCGTACGTCAGGACGAAGCGCCGTGCCGTCTTCGCCGATGCGAAGGGGTTGTCGCGCATGGCAGTTCCGGTGTTGCGGTCGATCCGCAGCACCTTGCCGCCCATGGAGTCGAGGTCGCGCGGATTCGTCCCTACGGCTGCGTCGCCGGAGCCGACCAACAGGCTCGAACCGTTGCGGTCCAGCAGGAGCCGGCAGCCACCGTGTCGCCCGCTGGTGGAGGGGAGTCGGGTGATCAGGACCTTTCGGTGGGCGAGCCGGCGCCAGGATCGATTCACTCGCCACCGGGTGACCCGGACCTCATGGCCGGTGCCTTTCGCCGCCCCGTGGCAGGCCCAGAGCAGACGACGGTCCGGATCGACGGCCACGGACATCAGGCCGGTCTCGCCGGAGACCCACACGAGCCGGGAAAGGTCGGCAAGGGTGCGACGTCTGCCCTGTCGTACGACGCTGAGCCTGGCGCGGTCGCGCTCGCTGACCAGCAGACGTCCGCCGGGGGCTTCCTGGACGTCCCAAGGGTGCTCAAGGCGTCGGGCGACGGTGCGCACCCTGAGTTTCGGCATGGCCGCCGCGGCGGAGGCGCGTGGCGAGGGCTGTGCTGCCACGGCGCTGATCGGAGGGCTCGCCACCGAGGGTGCCGGGGAACTTGTCGCGGAGATGCTCACGACGATGGCCAGAGTCAGGGCGATACGGACGAGTAGGCGCACCTGCTTGACGCTACGCGTCCGAACGGCTCCCGGCCTGCCTTACGCCGAAGCGTGATCAGAAGGTGTGGTCGGGTCCCGGGAAAGTCCCGGCGCGGACGTCATCTGCGTAGGCCTTGGCAGCATCCAGCAGGATCCCGTGGACATCGGCGTACTGCTTGACGAACCGCGCCATCCGACCGGTCCGTAGACCGAAGGCGTCCTGCCACACCAGCACCTGGCCGTCGCAACCGGCGCCTGCGCCGATGCCGATCGTGGGGATGGTCAGTTCCTTGCTGATCTGCTCGGCCACGTCGCCAGGCACCATCTCCATGACCACTGAGAATGCGCCCGCCTCCTGGACGGCGTGGGCGTCGGCGATGATCCGTTCGCTGCTCTCGCCGCGACCCTGGACGCGGTAACCACCCAGGGTGTGCTCGCTCTGCGGGGTGAAGCCGATGTGTGCCATGACCGGGATTCCGCCGAGGGTGCACTTCTCGATGACCGGTGCCATCTCGGCCCCGCCCTCGAGCTTGACGCAGTGGGCGCCGGCCTCCTTCATGAAACGGACCGCGGTGAGATAGCCCTGCTCGGGCGAGGCCTGATAGCTGCCGAAGGGGAGATCGCCGACGACCATCGCCCGCTTGACCGACCGGGCGACGGCGCGGGTGAGGGGGAGGAGTTCATCGACCGTGACCGGGAGGGAAGTCTCGTTGCCGTAGACGTTGTTGGAGGCTGAGTCACCGACAAGCAGCAGCTCGATGCCGGCCTCGTCGAAGGTGGCAGCGGTATACATGTCGTAGGCGGTGAGCATGGTGATCTTCTCGCCGCGCTCCTTCATCTCCCGCAGGTGATGGGTGCGTACGCGCTTCACCGGGGCCGCGGGTGCAGCCGGGCCGGAGCCGTAGGGTGCGGTCTCTTCAGTCATGCTCGCTCCTCTTCGCCTCGCGGCTCCCTGATGGAGTCCACGGATCAACAATCAGGCTAGTCCTGACTCGAGACGGGTCGCTGTGGCGCTGATCACGTCAACGTCCGACCCGCTCGCCCACGTCAGGGAGAAAGGCCCTCGATCGGTCCGCCGGTGTCCTTGGAGATGTAGGCCCCGTCCGCAGATGAGTAGGGGGAACAGTCGGACTCGAAGGAGAACACCCACGTGGTGGGCCCATAGGCCGGATTCTGTTGCAGGTCGAGCGTGAAGTCCCCTTGTGTGACCGAGAGATGGCCCTCCACCTGGGTGACATCCTCATAGCCAGCCGCGACCAGGGCACTTTTCATCGCAGCCAACTGGTTGTCGACGGTGTCCGGCGAAGCGGTGAAGGTGCCGGCGCCGTTGTATTTCCAGCTGAGGTTCTGCATGCACTCGTACCAGGAAGCCTCGGCATCGATGTTGCTGCCGCCGACCGCATCGGTGGCCAGCGGCAGGGCCTCCTGCGCGCGGGCCGTCACCGAACGCTGAGTCTTCTGTGCCTTGCCGTCGTCCTGACTGCTGCCGAACAGTGAGCACGCGGCCAGTGGGGTGAGCGCCAGGAGAAGTCCGAGCAGGATCGTGTGACGTCGCATGGCTTCGACCTTACGGCTCGTCACGGCCATCGATCCGGCCACAGGCTGTCCCATGCGTCCTGTCCACGATCGATCGCGTCGTTGGCACCCTCACGTACGCCTTCGTAGGTCTGCACTGCGCCGTCACGTACGCCTTCGTAGGTCTGCACCGCGCCGTCACGTACGCCTTCGTAGGTCTGCACCGCGCCGTCGACGATCGGATCGACCACGTGGTGCTGGGCCTCGCTGCCCACCCAGTCGTCGAGGTAGTCGCGGGCATCCTGGGTACGTCCGCCCGTATCGGCGACCTGGTCTCCCTGACCGGAGACGATGTCGGCCATGTTGGCCAGAGCCGGGTTGGTGCCCTCGAAGTAGGACACGTGATTGTCCATGAATCCGGTGGTGACCAGGCCTCCGGGCCCGTGGAACGTCTGGCCGCTGTCGACAGCGAAGTTGTGAGCACCGAAGTCGTGCTGGGACGGGTCCTCGCCCAGGCCGAGATTGCCCAGGTGCGTCGGGCCCAGTCCGAAGCCCGTCGCCATGTTGATCGGAATCTCGCCCCCGAGCCAGGTGACCGGGTCGTGGTCGGCGGCCCCGACGTAGACATGGCCCTGAGGCATGTGGAGACCTGAGACATCGCTGACTCCGCCGCCCGCCCCGGGGCTGCCGATTAGCACGAGGTTGTCGGCGGCAAGGCCGTCTGCTGCGGCATGCGCCGAGGTCGTGGAGCCATAGCTGTGACCGATCACCGTGAGGTTGGAGGAAGCGGCGCCCCCTTCATGGGTGCTGTTGAGGCCGTCAACGAAGCTCGAGAGGGCGTGACCTCCTGCCTCGGCGTTGGCTTCGGTCAGGGTGTGGGCAGCATCGCCACCATCGAGGAGGCCGGCAGGCATCGACGTGGGGTTGAAGTTCGGCGAGTCATAACCGATCCATGCGATCGTGGCGACCGATCCGTTCTGGTTGCCCACGGACTCCTGGTACAGGGAGAGCGCGTCGGCGCCACGATCATCGATCGTGGTGCCGTCCTGCATGATTCCCGGAACGAAGACCGCGGTGTTGTCTGCCGTGTCCGGGTCGCCGTAGGCCACGGCCGCGATGCCGTCCCCGCCGAACGCCTGCGGTTGATAGGCAACGACGTTGACGTCGATGTCGAGGGCGTTGTACGGAGGTTTGTCGGCGAGGACGATGGAGTCCTCGATCGCCTGGGCGTTTTCCAACCACCGCTGTTCGCTCGCGCTGAGTTCGTGTCCGGATGCCCGCAGACCGAGGAGGTATTCGATGTCGCGCTGCACCGAGGAGCGGTTAGCCTCGTCGCGATCGCCGGTGGGGACGCCGTTGGTGTTGCCGATCAGATCCGGGTCACTGATCAGCAGGGCATTGCGCGCGGCCTCGGAAAGTCCGTTCCACCACGCGTTGACGGCGTCGGTGTTGGATCCGAGCCGGCCGAGCTGTTCGCGGAGGGCGTCCGTGTCCGGGCGGCCATCGCTGTTCGCTGCAGCCAGGCCTTCGGCCAGTTCGTCGACGGCGTTCAGTCCTCGGATGGCGGCGTCTTCGTCGGTCTGGACGCACTCTCGCCAGGTCTGCAGACCCTGGTAGTAGGACTCGAAGCGCTGGCGCAACGAGGCGGCTTCGGTCTGCAGTGCCTCGATCTGGTCATCGGTGACTGTTTCGATCCGTTGGACCAGTGCGTCACGGTCGTCGTTGAGAAGCTGTCGGCGCTCCATGAGGTCGGCGTACTCGGTGCGGCGTTGACGCATCTGAGTGAGGAACTCGTCGATCGCGAGAGCTCCACGCTCGAGGGCGGTGGACACGGCATCGGTGTCGACCGCGAAACGGGTGACCGCGTGGTCGGCGGCCTCGGCAGCGTTGCCGGTGAAGTCACTGGGCGCTCCGTTGGTGCGCGCCCACTCGCTCACGTCACTGACCGCGCTGGCGGCGGCCCGTACGTCTGTGAGGACCGCGCTCGCCGCGTCCTGGACCTGTGGTTCGGGCTCCCGAGGCAGCCAGTCGGGGACGGCGATGGTCCTCACGGGCCCACCGGCAAGGTGTCGCGGTCTTCCCACGAAAGCAGCTGCTGGGTTTCCTGCACGCTGTCTTGGTCGGTGATCAAGAAGTCGTACGTCGTCTGCGCAAGAGCGTCGGCGTGGTTGGAGGCCAGGTCGCGCAGCTCCAGGATGCGCTGCTCCCAGACGGCCAGGAATGCCTCCGCGACGGGGCCGACCCGCTCGCCCAGGAGATCGGGATCGGCCTGAGCGAGATTCTTGCGTGGTCCGTTGAGGCCCTCGGACTGGTCTTCCCATTGGATGCGGGCCTTGGTGAGGGTCGCTGTCCACATCTGGAGAGTCATCACGCCTCCTCGATCGCGAACCGGACCAGCGGCGTCCGGACGATGATGGCGAGGCTGGCGCGCAGCACTGTCGCGGACGCGGCAAAGCCTTGCCTGCGGGCGACCAGACGGGGCGGAGTGTCGGTGAGTGGCCGTGCCTGCCATCCCAGGTCGAGAAGTGCAGCTCCGGCTGCACGCAGCAACGCGATGTTGCCGCCCTCAGCCAAGCCAGTGATGATGGCTGTCGCTTCGAGGTGGCTCTGACCCCACTCGTCGGTGCGAGTCTGGACAGCTCGCTCCACAGCTCGCTCCACAGTGGTCCACGCGGTCTCACCCGAAAGTTGCTCGAGCAACTCCTCGACCAGATCATCGAGGACGTCGGCCAGCGCGCTGCGCTGTTCCAGACTCAGCGACGGGACTCGGGACTGCGGGGCAGGAGCCGAGGGTGGCAGCAGCACGATGTCGACCTCGGGGTGACGTTGCCGGAGCTCTCGGAAGAGTGGATCGGCGAGCGCTGGGTCCGTCGGAGTTGTCGCCACGGTCTGATTCTTCCCTGATCGGGCCCGGTTCAAACCCGGTGGTGCACCGCGTCCACCGACCAGACCCAAGGTGACCCGGTCGCAGTAGCACGGGGCGGCCTCGCCAGTCCCTAGAATGAGGCCGTGGACTTCTACTCCGCCTACGCCCAGGGCTTCGCACGCATCGCCGCGTGCACGCTGCCCGTGCACCTGGCCGACCCCGCTGCCAACGCGACCGAGATCCTCGAGCAGGCTCGCGCCTGTCACGAGGACGGCGTCGCAGTCGCGGTGTTTCCCGAGCTCTGTCTGACCGGCTACTCCGTCGACGACCTCTTCCTGCAGGACACCCTGCTCGCGGAGGTCGAGGAGGCGCTGACGCAGATTGTCGCCGCCAGCGCCGACGTGATGACTGCGCTGGTCGTGGGTGCGCCGCTGGTGCAGGGCAACCGACTCTTCAACTGCGCGGTCGTCATCCAGCGAGGATCCATCCTCGGTGTGGCCCCGAAGTCCTACCTGCCCAACTACCGCGAGTTCTACGAGCGCCGGTGGTTCGCCCCCGGGGACGACCGCGAACTCGAGTGGATCACCGTCGCCGGTCAGGACGTAAGGTTCGGTCCGGACCTGATCTTCCGGTGTCTCGACGTCCCCGGTCTCGACCTCCACGTCGAGATATGTGAGGACATGTGGGTGCCGGTGCCGCCGAGTGCCGAGGCCGCGCTGGCTGGTGCGACAGTGCTGGCCAACCTGTCCGGCAGCCCGATCACCGTGGCGCGTGCGGAGGATCGACGGCTGCTGGTCCGCAGCGCGAGCGCGCGCTGCTCGGCGGCGTACGTCTATGCCGCAGCGGGTCAGGGCGAGTCGACCACCGACCTCAGCTGGGACGGGCAGACGCTCATCTACGAGTGCGGTGACCTGCTCGAGGAGGGCGAACGATTCCCGGACGGCCCTCGCCGCACCCTGGCCGACATCGACCTCGACCGGCTGCGGCAGGAGCGACTGCGTCAGGGAACGTTCGA
This sequence comes from Propionibacteriales bacterium, assembly GCA_038242265.1. Classification (GTDB taxonomy): domain Bacteria; phylum Actinomycetota; class Actinomycetes; order Propionibacteriales; family Nocardioidaceae; genus Nocardioides. The sequence continues at coordinate 64,831 of JBBSSH010000020.1, read as the reverse complement.
TGACAACCGGCGCACCCACCACGAACGCACCTCACGCTTCCGCATCGTCGAATGGGACCTGGAGGCACCAACCGGCGACATTGGCCTGCTGCGCAAGGTGGACCGGTTCCCGTTCGTGCCCGATGACCCTGAGCGGCTCGCGCTCGACTGTTTCGAGGCCTACAACATCCAGGTCTCCGGTCTGGAGCGCCGGCTGCAGGCGATCGGCACGCCCAAGGCCGTCATCGGGGTGAGCGGGGGTCTGGACTCCACCCACGCGCTGATCGTGGCGTGCAAGGCGATGGACCGGCTGGGCCGCCCGCGCAGTGACATCCTGGCCTTCACGATGCCCGGGTTTGCGACCGGCGAGACGACCAAGGCGTACGCCACCCGGCTCTCCCACGCTCTCGGTGTGAGCTTAGAAGAGCTCGACATCCGCCCTGCTGCCGAGCAGATGCTGGCCGACATGGGCCACCCCTACGCCCGTGGCGAGAAGGTCTACGACGTCACGTTTGAAAACGTGCAGGCAGGCCTTCGCTACGACTATCTCTTCCGCCTGGCCAACCAGCGTGGCGGGATCGTGGTCGGCACCGGCGACCTCTCCGAGCTCGCCCTCGGGTGGTGCACCTACGGCGTCGGTGATCAGATGTCGCACTACTCCGTCAACGCAGGCGTCCCCAAGACGCTGGTGCAGCACCTCATCCGCTGGGTGATCAGCAACGGCGAATTCGAGGAGGCCGTGGGTGACGTGCTCGCCGAGATCCTCGAGCAGGAGATCACCCCCGAACTGATCCCCACCGAGGAGGGCGAGAAGCCCCAGGCCACCGAGGCGTCCGTCGGCCCCTACAACCTCCAGGACTTCACCCTCGCGCACGTCGTACGCCACGGCTATCGGCCTCGCAAGATCGCCTTCCTCGCCTGGCACGCCTGGCGCGACGCCGAGGCGGGGGAGTGGCCACCCGGCTTCCCCGAAGACGCCCGCCTTGCCTACGACCTGCCGACCGTGCGTCGCTGGCTCGAGGTCTTCATCAAGCGGTTCTTCGCCAACCAGTTCAAGCGCTCGGCCCTGCCCAACGGCCCCAAGGTCAGCGCCATCGGCACGATGAGCCCTCGTGGTGACTGGCGGATGCCCAGCGACGTCAAGGCAACTGCATGGCTGGCCGAGCTCGAGCGGGACGTGCCGCAGGACTGAGCGAAGCGACGCAGCGAGAACGGGTTTGAGTTGCGGCGCACGGGGAAAGAGATGAGACGTGAGCACGCATCTCGGCCTTCCCAAGGACTACCCGCCCTTCCTCTACATCCCCTGCCTCGAGCACGTCACCGACGCGGCCGAGGCCCAGGCCCAGTATCGCCCGACGAAGGACGGCCGGACGGCTCTCATCGTCTATTCGGCACTCGACCGGTTGCACGCCTGTTGCGGTGATGACCAGCCATGGTTCGGGCTGCCGACCCACCACCTGCAGATGCTCTACGACGTGGCGCCGTTCGATGTGGTCTACACCGACGTGTACGTGCCCGAGGAGCGCCGTGCGCCCGAGCCGTCAGGACACTTGCGGTGAGGATGGCTGAAGGCGGCGGTGCAGGGTCGAGCGCCGGTTATGTGGTTGATCACGCCACGTTGACCGCAGTGGCCGGCGGTCTGGGTGCAGCCGCGTTGGCGCTCGACGAGACTGGCACGAGCCGTCCGGGTGCCAGTGGCACGGGTGAGGCCCAGCCGTTGCTGCTGATGATCCTGGCTGCGGCCTGCGAAGCAGCAGCGCGGATGGCGTACGAGTCGACCCTGCTGGCCGCCGCCGTCGAGGACTGCAACTCCGATGCGGGCAGCGTCGACTCCAACGAGGCAGCAGCATTCCTGGTGAACGGGCCGACGCCGTGAGGAACCTGGACACCGAGATCACCGGCACGCCTGCCGCCATCCGGTCGATCGAGGCGTGGCTGCGCCAAGACCTCAAGACGGGCTTCGACGACTTCGGCGAGGAGGTCAACCGGCAGCGTCGTTCCGCAGGAGGAGATTGGCAAGGTGAGACTGCGACAGCCTTCGCCGGCCGCACTCAAACGCTTGTCGGGTCCGCCGACGACGGGGTCACGGTGACCGGCAAGGTCGCGACCCTGGTCGGAGATCTCGCCGACGACCTCATGGCGGCCCAGGGAGACATGCAGAGCGTTCGTGGCACTGCGCGCACCGGCGGCCTCGACGTCGTCGGATTCGTCGTGCAGAACCCAGGCGGTGGGCCCGCCGGGGCTGGACAGTCGCCGGGCCCCGATGCCACCCCTCACGAGGCGGCGGCGTGGGAAGAGCGCAACCAGGCAGTCGTCGATCACAACGCCAAGGTCGAGGTCTGGGGCACGTGCGTAGAACTCGCCAACGAGGCGTGGCTCCGATGGCAGGCCGCCCTGGAAGCGGGCGCGAGGAGTTGGACAGAACACGATGTCATCTACTTCGGCCTGAGTGGACAATTTCTCTCGGTAGGCGCCCAACTCGATCTTGTGCGCCGGGCGACGCCGATTTTGGCCGGTGAGGTGGATGACCTGCTGACCTCGGCCGCCGAGCTCCGCAACCACGCTGCGCTCATCGGTGCCGGCGATCGAGTCGCTCCGGTCGATCGCGCCCACTACTACGACCTTCTCAAAGAGGCCGACCGGCTGGAGGACTCGCATCCGGCTCGTGCGCGTGGTCTATCGAACTGGGAGCTTCCCAAGGGGCTGACCCGGGGCCTGTGGGCGATCGACGTCGCCACGGCCGGCTACGGCATCTACTCCGACTGGGACGATGAGGGCCCGGCTCAGGCGATCACCTCGAATGCAGTACCCGCCGTGACCAGCATCGCGGCTGCCGCCCTGGCCGGTGCTGCCACAGGCGCAGTCGTGGGCAGTTTCATTCCCGTCCCTGGCGTTGGCACAGCCTTCGGCATTGTGGTGGGCGCCGGCTTCGGCGCCGCCGTGGGTGTCTTCACCTCAGGAGCGGTCGACAGTCTCTTCGACTCGGGAGCGGATACTCTCGGCGACTGGGGCGATGCAGTCGTGGACGGCCGGGATGACGTCAAAGACCTTTTCAGTCCGATAGGCGACGGGATAGACAATGCCTTTGATGCGATCTTCTGAGCGCGTGGCTGGACGTTCTTGGGCCACGTCCGTGCCTGCGGTGATCCTCACGACTTTGATCGCCGGGTCGCTGGGTGCTGGTGCGCTGTGGGGAGCATGGGATTCTGCGGAGAACCGCGTGTTCAATGTCCTTCTGGGCCTTTTCATGCTGTCGGTTTCGCTCGTGATGCTGTCAGGCCTGCGCCGGAGCCGGGCCCGATGGTCAGCGACAACTCTCGATGGCAGACCTGGCTGGCGCCTCGCGATCGGCGATCCGGTGCAGCTCCCTGCAGTCGCCTTGGTGGCGTGCACGATAGGGGTTGGATTCGTGGCCATGGCCCTCTCCGTCCGTAACGCTGGCGGGTGGATCGTCTTCGGACCATTTGCGGCGTTCATGCTCGCGGTGGGTGCGGAGATGCTGCGGATCTGGATCCGTCGTCCCCACTTCACGGTGACCGCGGACCGGTTGCTCTACCGCGGGCCGGGGATCGACGTCGAACTCGGCTGGAATGACGTCGAGGCAATCGCTTTCGGTGATCTCGGCTCTCCACGTGGTGCCCTTCAAGTCGCCGCGATGCGAGACGCCACGAGTTATCGCTACGAGTTGCATCGATTGGTGTTTCCCACCGATCGGGCGCCGGAGCCGGCAGGGATCGAGATCCGCACCAGCCTGTTGCCGGATGTTGTGGGGCTCAAAAGCCTTTTGCAGACGATGCGCGTGGGGGGTCCCTCCGTACGAGAGGCTCTGATCAGCCGCGGGTTGCCCGAGGAGTCGGGCTACTGACCGGGAGAATCGGGTACCCGCACTCACGACACCTCGACGAAGCGGAGTGACACTGTGACCATGGACTCCGTGCCACCACCCTCGACCGAGCTCAACTCGCGCCAATCTCCCGCAGCCACGGTCTTCGCGTACGCGCTGGTTCTCCTCACCCCTGTTCTGGCCTGGCTCGTGTGGGTCTCGGGTAGCGGGGCCAAGGCGAGCGACGCCATGCACGTGGCGTGGTTCGCGACCGTGGCGCTCGGCTGCGTGACCGCTGGCGTGTTTGCCCCTCGCCAGACGCTTCACCTCGCCCTGCTCGCTGTCGTGGCGGTCATTTCCACCATCGCCACCCTGTTCTGGTGGTGGGCCGGGCAGGACGACAGCGGGTTGTTCATCATCGGCGTGGTGCTCGCCACTCCACTTGTCGCGCTGGCCTCGGTGCCGCTCCTGCTCCTGGGCCGGCTCGTGCGCCTAGGCTGGCGTCATGGGCAAGCAAGAGGACTTCGTACTCCGCGCTCTTGAAGAGCGTGACGTCCGGTTCGTCCGGTTGTGGTTCACCGACGTGCTGGGCTTTCTGAAGAGCGTGAGTGTGGCTCCGGCCGAACTCGAGAATGCCTTCGACGAGGGGATCGGTTTCGACGGGTCCGCCATCGAGGGTTTCGCACGCGTCTACGAGGCCGACATGCTGGCGCATCCCGACGCCTCGACGTTCCAGATCCTGCCGTGGCGTGGTGGGGAGGCCGGTGGCCCGGCGACGGCCAGAATGTTCTGCGACATCGTGATGCCCGACGGCAGCCCCTCGTACGCCGATCCGCGGCACGTGCTCAAGCGCACCCTCAGCGCGGCTGCCGACAAGGGGTTCACCTTCTACACCCACCCCGAGATCGAGTTCTACCTCTTCAAGGACATGCCGGGCGCCGGTCAGGAGCCGCTGCCGGTGGACCGCAGCGGCTACTTCGACCACACCGCTCAGTCGCGTGGCTCCGATTTTCGCCGTGACGCGATCACGATGCTCGAGGCGATGGGCATCTCGGTGGAGTTCAGCCATCACGAGGGTGGCCCCGGACAGCAGGAGATCGACCTGCGCTACGCCGACGCGCTGACGACGGCCGACAACATCATGACCTTCCGCACGGTCGTCCGCGAGGTGGCGCTGGGCCAGGACATCTGGGCCAGTTTCATGCCGAAGCCGTTCACCACGCATCCCGGCTCGGGGATGCACACCCATGTCTCCCTCTTCGAAGGCGATCGCAACGCGTTCTTCGAGGCCGGTGCCGAGTATCAACTCTCCAGGACCGGTCGGCAGTTCATCGCCGGCGTGCTGCGTCATGCCAGCGAGATCAGCGTGGTCACCAACCAGTGGGTGAACTCCTACAAGCGCCTCCTGGGCGGTGGCGAAGCACCGTCCTACATCTGCTGGGGTCACAACAACCGCTCGGCGATGATCCGCGTCCCGATGTACAAGCCGAAGAAGGGTCAGTCGACCCGTGTCGAACTGCGCACCATCGACCCGGCGTGCAACCCCTACCTCGCGTTCGCGGTGACGCTGGCTGCCGGAATGAAGGGCATAGAGGAGGGCTACGAACTCCCTCGCGAGGCCGAGGACGACGTCTGGTCGTTGACCGAGCGGGAGCGCAAGGCGCTCGGCATCGAGCCGCTGCCCAAGAATCTGTGGGAGGCCATCAGTATCGCCGAGGACAGCGAGTTGCTCGCCGAGACGCTGGGCGAGCACGTCTTCGACTTCTTCCTGCGCAACAAGCGCGCGGAGTGGGAGGAGTACCGCACCCAGGTCTCGGCATTCGAACGCGATCGAATGCTGCCGATCCTGTGAGCGGTCCGCGCGTGCTCGTGTTCGAGCACCAGGAGTCCTGCCCATCAGCCTTGTTCGGGCAGTGGCTCGTCGACGCCGGCTGTGAGTTGGAGGTGTGTCGTCCCTACGTCGGTGACGCAGTGCCCACCCTCTCCTCCTTCGACGCCGTGGTGGTGATGGGCGGGGACATGAGTGCCAACGACGACGCCACGGTCGCGTGGCTCGCACCGCTGAAGCGCGAACTCGTGGCAGCGGTCGAAGCTGGCACCCCGACCCTCGGCATCTGCCTGGGCCATCAACTGCTCGCAACCGCGCTGGGTGGGGTCGTGGGCAAGAATCCGCTGGGACAGATTGTCGGGCTCCAACCGATCGGGTGGACGAGCGAAGCAGACCAGGACGACTGGGTCGGCGCTCACACCGGAGCGGAACGGTCGGTCCACTGGAACGGTGACGTCGTGGTGCAGATGCCTCCTGGCGCCGACGTGCTCGCGCGCAGCCCGGGCGGTGAGGTGCAGGTGGCGCGGTTCGGGCCGCGAGCGTGGGGGATTCAGGCACACCCGGAGGTGGACCTCGAGATCGTACGACGCTGGGCTGCGTCCGACCGCGATGACCATGTCTCGCTGGGCATCGACCAGGACGCCATTCTGGCCGACATCGACGCATCGGCCAGTGCGGTCGAGGGTGACTGGCGGCCGATGGCGGATCGATTTACCCTGCTGGCGCGCGCATGAGTTCTCCCGGTTCCCTGGTCCGCCTGGGATTCCAGGACGGCGCCGCCGCTGCGACAGGCATCCGGGAGCTGGGGGAGCCAGGGTCGGAGCTCGTCGACACGTTGGCAGGGACTGCAGACCCGGATGCGGCACTGGCCGCGCTCCAGCGGCTGGCTGATTCGCTGGACGGCGCGGAGGGCGAAGGCGCCGGCTCGAAGATGCTGGCGACTCTTGCCGCCGACGAACCCAGTGCGAGGCGGATCTGCAACGTGATGGGAGCCAGCGCAGCCCTGGCCACTCATCTGGCGCGCCACCCAGCCCAGTGGCGCGACCTGACCGACGTGTCGTTGGGCAGCACCCGCCCTGCGGCGTACGCGGTGCGAGCGGAGTTGTTGGAGGTGGTGGGGGCCGATCCGATGGACGTCCTGCCGGTGGCAGTCGTCCCCGACGCGACGGCGATGGACGGGCTGCGGGTGGGTTACCGGCGCATCCTCCTGCGACTGGCCTCGCGCGATCTGGCCCACGACCTCGGGATCGACGATGCGGCCGCCGAGATCGCTGACCTGGCAGCGGGCACTCTGGAGGCGGCGCTGGCCGTGGCCCGAGCTCGGGTGGGGGAGCAGTCGGGACTCGCCAGACTTGCCGTGATTGCGATGGGCAAGTGCGGTGGTCACGAACTCAACTACGTCTCCGACGTCGATGTCATCTTTGTCTTCGAGCCGGCAGCCGGGGTTGATGACGCGGCCGCCCTGCGGGCGGCCACCCAGTTGGCGTCCCACGTCATCCAGATCTGCTCCGACCACACCCGTGAAGGCACGATCTGGCCCGTCGATGCCAACCTTCGGCCCGAAGGAGCGCGTGGTCCGCTGGTCCGGACGTTGGCCAGCCATCGCAGCTACTACGAGAAATGGGCCAAGACCTGGGAGTTCCAGGCTCTGCTCAAGGCCCGGCCGGTCGCGGGCGATCTGGCGCTGGGTCAGGCGTACGTCGAGATGATCGAGCCGATGGTGTGGAGCGCCGCCGGGCGCAAGGGCTTCGTCAACGACGTCCAGGCCATGCGGCGTCGAGTCATCGACCACATCCCGGCCCATGAGGCGGAGCGTCAGATCAAGCTCGGTTCGGGTGGTCTGCGTGATGTGGAGTTCGCCGTCCAACTGCTGCAACTGGTGCATGGACGCGCCGACGAGTCCCTGCGCGAGGGCGCCACCCTGAGTGCCCTGGCCCGGCTCACCAGCGGGGGTTATGTCGGGCGGGAGGACGGCGACAAACTCCATCAGGCGTACTCCTTCCTTCGCACCTTGGAGCACCGCGTGCAGTTGCATCAATTGCGGCGTACGCACGTGTTGCCCGAGGACGAGCCGTCACTGCGGCGCCTGGGTCGCTCCCTGGGCTACTTCTCCGAACCAGTCGCCCAACTCGACAAGCAGTGGCGCCATCACCGACGTGAGGTGCGTCGGCTCCACGAGAAGATCTTCTACCGTCCCCTCCTGGGGGCGGTCGCCAAGTTGGCCGGTAGCGAGGCCCGGCTTTCGCTCGAGGCGGCCGAGGACCGGTTGGCAGCCCTCGGTTATGGCGACCCCAAGGCTGCGTTGCGTCATCTCGAGGCACTGACCAGTGGGGTCTCGCGCACCTCCGACATCCAGCGCACCCTGCTCCCGGTGCTGCTCGAGTGGTTCGCCGATTCCCCGGATCCGGACGCGGGTCTCTTCGGCTTCCGGCGGATCAGCGAGAGTCTGGGCCGCACTCCGTGGTATCTCAAGATGTTGCGGGACGAGGGCGAGGTGGCCCAACGGCTGGCGTTCGTGCTCGGCACCTCCCGCTATGCCACCGACCTGTTGGAGCGGGAGCCCCAGGGCGTCAAAATGTTGGGGGAGTCGCTGGCACCGCTCGCCGCAGACGCGTTGCGGGTCGAGATGCAGGCGCTGGCCGAGCGTCAGGACTCACCCGAGGCAGCGGTCCGGTCGGTGCGGGCCGTGCGACGCCGTGAGTTGCTGCGCATCGCCTGCGGAGAACTTGTGGCGGGTACGGACGTGGCGCTGGTGGGGAAGGGCCTGAGCCAACTCACTGACGCCACCTTGCAGACGACCTTGGGAATTGCCACCGAGGCTGTCCGGCTGCAGCGAGGGTTCGACGTCGTGCCGACGCGCCTCGCCGTCATCGCCATGGGGCGTTACGGCGGCTTCGAACTGTCCTACGCCAGCGACGCCGACGTGATGTTCGTCCACGACCCGGTCGAGGGGGTGGAACCGCAGGTGGCCGTCTCCTTCGCGCAGGCGGTGATCGCGGAGGTCCGGCGGCTGCTCTCGGCGCCCGCGAGTGATCCGCCGCTGGAGATCGATGCCGATCTGCGACCTGAGGGCAAGAGTGGCCCGGTGGTCCGGACGCTGGAGTCCTACGCCGCCTACTACGCCAAGTGGTCGGACGTGTGGGAGTTCCAGGCACTGCTACGGGCTGATCCGGTGGCCGGCGACGAGGCGTTGCGCCGCAAGTTCACCGCTCTGATCGATCCGTTGCGTTTCCCCGTAGAGGGGATCAGCTCAGATGCGGTGATGGAGGTGCGACGTATCAAGGCGCGCGTGGACGAGGAACGCCTGCCTCGTGGGGCTGATCGTCATACCCATCTCAAACTTGGTCGGGGTGGCCTTGCCGACGTCGAGTGGACGGTCCAGCTGCTCCAGATGAGGCACGCTGGAGCCAATGCCGAGTTGCGGACGCCCCAGACCCTCCCCGCGCTTGCTGCGGCGGCTCGGGCGGAGTTGATCGGTGCTGACGACGCCGAGACGCTGGCGCAGGCGTGGCGGTTGGTGAGCCGGGTTCGCAACGCGGTGACACTGGTGCGCGGCAAGGCCTCGGACCAGGTCCCGACCGGAGCGCGTGACCGCGCATCCGTCGCCCGGGTGCTGGGCTATCCGGACGGAGCCGCGGACCGAATGCTCAACGACTATCTGCGCATCACCCGCAGGGCTCATGCGGTGGTCGAGCGGGTGTTCTGGGAATGAAGCACTGGACTTCATTGGTGGACAAGTGAAGCTTTATGCTTCATTATTATCCGTATGAAGTCCAGCCCTGAATCCGCAACTCTGATCGGTGATCTGGTCGGCTCTCGCGCTGCAGATGATCGCACGCAGTTGCACCAGCGCCTCGGTGTGGCGCTGGTGGAGGTGAATGATCTGCTCCACCCACTCCGCCCCTTGTGGATCACCGCTGGGGACGAGTTCCAGGGCACCTTCGCCACGGTCGGGGAGGCCATCCGGGCCTCCTTGCTCATCAGGCTCCGGTTGACACCGGAGCACGACGTACGTCACGGGATCGGTTGGGGTGTGACCACCCTTCTCGACGAGGCCGCCGGCATCGAGGACGGCCCGGGTTGGTGGGCAGCCCGGGCGGGCATCGAGACCGCCGAACGAGCCGAGCGTTCCGCCTCCTCGCGGTCCCTGCGGACGGCCTACGCACGGGCCGAAGGGGCGTCCGGGCCGGATCCGGGGCTGGTGAACGCGGTGCTCGTCCTACGCGACGAACGCGTCAGTGGCCTCTCGGACCGGTCACTGTCGGTGTTGCGTGGTCTGCTGGCGCACACGACTCAACGCGACATCGCGGCGACACTCGGCATCAGCGCTTCGGCGGTGTCCCAGCGGGTGCGTTCCGACGGGTTGTCTGCGATTGTGACCGCGCACGAATTCCTGGCAGAGATGGGAGAGACCTGATGAGTTGGCTGGCTGTGCTCCTGATCGGCTTCGCCGTGGCCGATCTGGCCCATTCGATCAGGCCGATCCCGCTCTTCCCCGAATGTCTGGGAGCGTTGGTGGCGCTGGTGGTCGGACTGCTGGCCGGGCTCACGTCGGGGCGTGACGTGGTCGCGCTGGTGGTGATCGCCGCCCTTGTCCTGCTGTGGGGTCTCACTGTCACCTGGGGCTTCGGACGTCCCGGGCCCGCGTGGCTGCCACTGACACTTTTCGGCGTCAGCGTGACCGCGGCGATCGCCTTCTCGGGACTTGCTCCACCGGCCGCCGGACCGCTGGGTCACTGGCTGGACTCGGTGACACTGCCCATCCTGGCGGACCTGCACGCCGACAGGTTCTTGTTGTTGCTGGGCACCTTCGGGCTCCAGCTCTCCACGGGCAACGTCATCGTCCGGCTGGTGCTCAAGTCAAGCGGCACCATTCACCCGGGTGCCGACGGCAAGCTCCCGCCCACTCGGCTGAAGGGCGGGCGACTGCTCGGTCCACTCGAGCGGGTCTTCATCCTCGCCCTGGCGTTGGCCGGACAGTTCACCGCTGCGAGCGTGGTCGTGGCGGCGAAGGGCCTGTTGCGCTTCCCTGAGCTCTCCACCCGCCGGGACCAGGAGCGGATCCACCATCTGACCGAATATTTCCTGCTCGGTTCCTTCGTCTCCTGGTTGGTGGCGCTGGGTTCGCTCGTGCTGTTGGTCTGACTCAAATTTTCAGCACTCGGCCGGCGATCACGAGGTGTACCTCGTCGCAGGCCGCCGCCACCTGCTGGTTGACGGTGCCGAGCAGGTCGCGGAAGAGTCGGCCGGAGCGGTGCGCGGGCACGACGCCCAGGCCCACCTCGTTGGTGACCACCACGACATCGTGCGGACATGCCACCAGCGCGGCCGCGATGTCCTGCGTACGCGCCACGACCAGGTTCAGGGCCTCCTGTGATGCCCAGTCCCACGCGTGCTCGGAATCGATCAATGCCGTCAACCAGGTGCCGAGGCAATCGATGAGGAGCGGACGGTCAGCCGTTTCGAGGACCTCGGCCAACTCCTGGGTCTCCGCGGTCGTCCATGCAGTCGGTCGGCGCTCACGGTGTGCGTCCACCCGAGCCACCCAGTCCGGGTCGGACTCGATCTCGGGCATGGGCCCGGGGGCGACGTAGCAGGCGGGACGGTCGCCGATCAGCGACTCCGCATGGGAGGACTTGCCAGACCGGACGCCGCCTGTGACCAGGATTCTCATGGGACGTGATCCTTGCAGAGCGTCAGGCCGTGGCGGCAGCCAGCAGCAGCACGGTGAGGGACACCTCGACAGCGGCGCCCAGCACGTCCCCGGTGAGACCTCCCAGTCGTCGCACGCAGCGCAGCAACAGGACGACCAGACAACCGAGCATCACGGCGAGCCCGATGAGGAGTGTCCCGACGCCATCAAGGACAACTCCGGCAGCGAGAACGGCAGCGAGCGCGACGAGCAGTGCAACGGCGGCAGACCCGGCAGCCACCGAGCCGATGTGGACGGCGCCGAGGCCGTCGGCGCGGGCGGCTGGGACCCCGCGCAGGCACGCGAGGGGAAGACACACGCGGGAGGCGCAGACCAGCAGGCCGAGAGCGAACCACCCGTCGTCGTGGCGCAGGACCGAGGTGATGGCTGCTGCCTGTAACCCGGCCACCATGACGATGGCCACGACACCGGCCGGGCCGGCTGAACCGGTGCGCATCACCTCCAGCGAACGGGCGGGGGAGTACGACGCGGTCAGTCCGTCGGCGGTGTCGGCCAGTCCGTCCCAGTGCAGGGCACGGCTGCCGAGCGCCAGCACCAGCACCACGACGTACGCGGTGGCGAGCCGCGGCAGCTCTACCCAGCCGCCGAGCAGACCGGCCAGGGCGGCGGCGATCGCCACCGGAAGGACGGCAAGGGGGGCCAGCGTCATCGCGACGCCCGCGACGCGACGATCCACGACCGAGGGTGGAGGCACCCGGAGGACCGTCAGGGTGCCGGTGGCGAGCAACCAGCCGTCGCGTAGAGGACTCACGCCGGAAGAATCTCCGAGAGCAACGCCACCTCACGCAGCAGGGCGACTCCCGAACGGAGGAGTGGCACCGCTGCCACGGCACCGGACCCTTCGCCCAGACGCATCCCCAGGTCCAGCAACGGCTCGAGGCCGAGGGACTTCAGGGCGTGGGTCTGAGCGGGCTCGGTGGAGCGGTGCCCAGCGACCCACCAGGCGCTCGCACCGGGGGCCAGACGTTCGGCAGTCACGGCACAGGCCAGTGACATCAAGCCGTCGAGAAGCACCGGCACCCCCTGCTCGGCTGCCTCCATCAGGTATCCGGTGGCTGCCGCCAGGTCGGCACTGCCGAGTGCGGTGAGGGTGTCCAGCGAATCGTTGGTGCGATCACCGGCCCGGACCAGCGCCTGAGCGATCACGTCACGCTTGCGGCTCCACCCGAGGTCGTCGATGCCGGTGCCGCGACCGGTCACCTCGTCGGCAGGCAGACCCAACGCCGCGGCCACCAGGGCAGCGGCAGCCGTGGTGTTGCCGATACCGAGGTCGCCGGTCATCAGCAACTGGGCACCGTCCGCGATCTGCCCACGCGCCACTTCCCGCCCTGTCGTGATCGCACGCTCCGCCTCACCTGCGAACAGTGCGTCCTCGAGGTGGATCGCACCGGAGCCGCGACGCAGCTTGGCCGAGCTCACCTGCTCGGGGACGCCCGCCAGATCCGCGTCCACGGAGATGTCGAGGATCGTGACACTCACACCGTGGGCGCGAGCCAAGGCAGAGACGCCGGCCCGTTCGGAGACCACCGTGTGGACCATTGCCTCGGTCACTGCTGCGGGGTAGGCCGAGACGCCGTGTGCGGCCACCCCGTGGTCGCCGGCGAAGATCACCAGCCGAACGTCATCGAGTGGAAGGGGTGGCACCTCGCCCTGGGCCGCTGCGAGCCACGCTCCCAACTCGCCCAGCCGGCCGAGAGCCCCGGCAGGTGTGGCGAGGGCAGCAAGCCGGTCCTGGGCCAGCGCAAGAGTCGCGGCCGAGGGCGGTCGGATGTGTGCGGTGCGTCGTGTCTCTCCCATGGTGTGGTCAGCCTAGACGCGCTGGTGTGCCAGTCTTGGCGGGTGTCTGATGCCACGTCAGCCCAGCCATCGGGGCACTCCGTGTTGCAGTTGCCGGTCTGGGCTCTGCAGGACTGGGTCCGGGCCAGGACCGCCCACTACGACCGTGGATTCGTCTCCGAGGACCCACGTTTCGCCCAGGCGCACATCACCGCCCTCGCGCCCTTCGATCCAGACCCGAGCCCCCGATCCCTGGACCTGGTCGCGCAGATCGCAGCTGCCACCGAACCGATGACGGTCCGGTGGGCGGAGCTGGCCCAGTTCCCCAACGGGATCATCCACCTCCGCCCCGAACCCGATGGCGCGCTACGCGCTCTCACCGCGCGCCTCGTGGAAGCATTCCCCGACCACCCTCCCTACGGAGGGGCGTTCGGTCCGGACGTCGACCCGCACCTGACGCTGGATGCGGCGTCGGCGGAGGTGACGCTGGGCAGCACCCACGAACTGGTGGGTGATCTCCTTCCGGTGACCACCCAACTGACCCATCTCCAGTTGGCGTGGTGGGAGAGCGGCAACTCTCACGTGCAGCACGAGTGGTCGTTGGGCTGAGTGCTGGTCGATTCGTGCCATTGAGTCGAATTCGGCGGTATGCGGACGACTTTGCAGCGAGAGTGGGGCGATGCCAAGTCATCCGCGGTTCCTTCGTCTGCTCCCTGCCCTGACGATGACCATCGTTCTGGCCCTGGCGGCCGCCTTCATGACGGTGCCTCGTGCGGACGCGGCGACCGACATGGACTGCACCGACTTCGACACCCAGGCTGCGGCCCAGGCATTCTTCGACGACGCCGGTCCCGGCGACCCGCACCTGCTCGATGGCGACGCCGATGGTCTGGCCTGTGAGAGCCTGCCGTGTCCGTGCAGCTACGAGATACAGCCGATTGCCGCACCCGCCACGACTCCTTGGCATCGACACACCTGAGGTCTACGGATCCCGAGAATGCGGGGGGCCCCGGGCCAGCAAGCGAATGCGTCGCCTTGCACCCGTGGACTCACCGATCGTCCTCGTGTCCGACCCGAGTCAGTCCGACGAGGACCGCTACGGCCGGTTGCTGCGCTACGTGAAGCGGCGTGGTCGGGATGTGGGGAGGGCCCAGATCGTGGCTGGACTTGCTCGCGTCTACATCTATCGCAGCGACCCCTTCGCTCGTACGGCCTCCTACCAGCGGGCTGAGCGTCGCGCGAAGAATCGTCGTCGCGGCAGCTGGTCGCGCTGCTGGAGCTGATCCTCGGGGACTTAGATTCTGAGTTCTCGTGTGGCGCCCACGCGGTGCCTGCGGTGGCGCAGCGTCCCTTTTCGGTCGGCGTGCGAAGATCTCCTCATGACTGCTTGGACACACCTTGAGATCACTGTCGACGACGAAGGCAACGTGGAGGTCGGCGGCTACGGCGCAGACCCGGAGAGTCTCGTGGAGGGTTCGGAGTCATGGGAGGACCTGCTCACTGGCCTCGGTGCCAACGGCTGGGAACTCGTCCAGGTCATCCCCGGCCCCGAGACGACGTACTGGTTCAAGAAGCAGGGCTGATGGCGGCTCCTGGACCGGGAGCCCATCATGAATGATTTCGAGCAGCGCCAACGTGCTGCGACATCGCGGTGCACTGACACGGTCTTCTGGCGTCGCAGCAGGCCGAGCGAGACACTGGCGGCGCTCGCCCAGGCGTGTGAGGACCTCGGCGTCGAAACCTGGGACCACTACGGCTCCACCGGCGCCGTGGCCCAGTTGGAGGCCGAGGTCGCGGACCTGCTCGGCAAACCCGCTGCGGTGTTCCTGCCCAGCGGCATCATGGCTCAGCAGGCCGTACTCCGCGTCTGGTGCGACACGATGGGCAGTCGCCGGGTGGCGCTGCCCGACCTGTCGCACCTGATCGGTCATGAGGCAGACGGCCCCAGACTCGTGCACGACCTGCGGCTCGAGTTCCTCACCACCGGTCGCGCGGTCGCGACGGCGGGTGATCTCGAGGCCATCCCGGGTCTGCTGGGAGCGGCGCTGGTGGAAATGCCGTTGCGGGATGCAGGGTGTCTCCTCCCGACGTGGGACGAGTTGGTCGCACTGTCGGAGTCCGCCCACGAGCGTGGAGTTCCACTGCATCTCGACGGTGCCCGGATGTGGGAGTCCCAACCCTTCTACGACCGACCGCTCGCTGAGATCGCCGGTCTCTTCGACAGCGTCTACGTCTCGTTCTACAAGGGCCTCGGCGCCATGGCCGGAGCCTGCGTCGCCGCGGACTCCGACGTCGTGGAAGAACTGCGGCTGTGGCGCAAGCGGATGGGTGGCACCCTGTTCGCGATGACGCCGTACGCCGTTGGTGCGCTCGTCGGGCTACGCGAGGAAGTGCCGCGGATGGGGGAGTACCTGGCAACCGCCAGACGCATGGCTGAAGCTCTCTCGGCGCGAGGACTGACGGTCCACCCGCAAGAGCCGCACATCTGCACCTTCGAGGTGTACGCCGACGGCGTGGCCGCGGATGTCAACGAGCGGCTGGTTGCCTTCATGGAGCGGACCGGACTCCAGCTCTCCAGTCCGTGGCGCGACACCGACGTGCCGGGCAAGATCGTCAACGAGCTGGCGTGCTACGCCGCTGCCACCACTCATGACCCCGACCAGGTCGCCGGCTGGTTCCTCGAGGTGCTGCGCGGCTGAATCGCCGGCCGGCTGCCCGAGCATCCCGTCCTGAAGAGTCACGAACTTGGGCAGATGACCAACATTCGGATCAGGCACTCCCCAGACGCGCGCTTGGTGACTAGGCTGCGCCGATGACCGCCGTCCCGGACCAGAGTCCGGCCCTGACTGATCCGGACGCATTCACCGAACCGGACGTCCCGGTCAGTGGGATATGGCTGTGGCTCTACGCCATGGCGTGGCTGGGATTCTGGATGCTGGTCATGCTGCCGGGCCAGGTGATGTTGGCCCAACTGGCCACACATGTCGATCCGTCCCGCAAGGTCGAACTGGTCAGCCTCTTCCAGACCACGATGCTCATCGTGATCGTCCTGGCAGTTCCGCTGCTCGGCTATTTCTGCGACAAGACCCAACTCGCCTGGGGTCGCCGACGGGCCTGGGCGCTGGGTGGATTCGCCTTGGCAGCGATGGCCTTCGTGGGGGTCGGCTCGGTCGAGAGCGTGCCCCTCATCTGTCTCCTGCTCGCCCTCGTCTCGATCGGCGAGGCCAGCGTCCTGGTGGCGTTGAGCGCAATGATTGCCGACCAGGTGCCGGTGACCCAGCGGGGTCGTGCGTCGGCGGCGTTCGGTGTCCCGCAGGTGGTGGCACTGGCTGGCGGCATGGTGATCGTGACCGAGGTGATCAGTGACGTCCCCACGGCCTGGCTGGTGATCGGCGTCATCGGTCTGGCGTCGTCGCTGCCGTTCCTGCTCGGCGTACGCGAGCCTGCTCCCCGCCCCGGCACCGAGGTGCAGGGCACCCTGCTCGCCAACATCACGCCGCCGCGACCGAGCGCGGCCACGGACTACTACTGGGCGATGTCGACGCGGGTACTGATCAATGCCGGCAACCTGGTCGGCACCACCTATCTGCTCTTCTACGTGGACGACGTGCTGCACCGCACCAACCCCGAGGGCGCAGTGCTGACGCTGACCCTCATCTATCTGGTCTTCTGTGTCTTCGCCACGTGGGTGGCCGGGATCGTCTCCGACCGGGTGCTCAAGCGCAAGCCGCTCGTGTTCGCCGGTGGTGCGCTGCAGGTGGCGGCCGCGCTGATGCTCTCGGCGTCGCCCACCTGGGGTGCCACCATGGTCGCTGCCGGCCTCCTCGGTCTCGGCTACGGGGCCTTCCTCTCCGTGGACCAGGCGCTGACCACCGACGTACTCCCCAATCCACGCACCCGGGCGCGCGACCTGGGCCTGATCAATGCCGCACAGCACCTGCCCATCGCGCCGCTGGTCGGAGTCGTGGTGCTCACCACGACCGGTGACAACTACCGCGTCCTCTACCTCGCCAGTGCGGTCGTGATGACCCTCGGCGTGTGGTCGGTGACACGTATCAAGGGAGTGGACTGACACCGTGCGCGCGATCATCGTCATGTACGACACGCTCAACCGCCGCTACCTGCCCCCGTACGGCGCCGAGGACGTGCAGGCACCCCACTTCACCGACCTCGCCGAGCGAACCGTCACCTTCGACAACGCCTACGGCGGCTCGATGCCCTGCATGCCAGCGCGTCGTGAGATGCACACCGGGCGCTACAACTTCCTGCACCGGGGGTGGGGCCCGTTGGAGCCCTTCGACGACTCGGTGCCGGAGATGCTCACCAAGGCAGGCGTCTACACCCATCTCGTGACCGACCACCAGCACTACTGGGTCGACGGCGGTGCCACCTATCACCCTCGCTTTCGCACCTTCGAGTTCTCCCGCGGCCAGGAGGGCGACGAGTGGAAGGGGCACGTCGCCGATCCTCCGGTGCCCGATGACCTGCACCCGACCGTGACCAACACCGACCTCCGACGTCAGGACCGGGTGAACCGTCTCTACATGGAGACCGAGGCCGAACATCCGCAGACTCTCACCTTCGACGCCGGGCTGCACTTCATCCACACCAACGCGGCCGAGGACAACTGGTTCCTCCAGATCGAGACCTTCGACCCGCATGAGCCGTTCTTCACCTATGCGGACTACGAAAAGCTCTACGACACCGGCTACGACGGCCCTCGGCTCGACTGGCCCGACTACATGCGGGTGGGGGAGTCACCCGAGACGGTGGAGCACGTCCGGTCGCTCTACTCAGCTCTGCTGACCATGTGTGACCACAGCCTCGGCCGGGTGCTCAAGGCGATGGACGAGCACGACATGTGGGACGACACCATGCTGATCGTCTGCACCGACCACGGTTTCCTGCTCGGCGAGCACGACTGGTGGGGCAAGAACGCCCCGCCCTACTACGACGAGACCATCCACCTTCCGCTGTTCATCTGGGACCCACGCTCGGGTCGGGCCGGCGAGCGCCGCGACGCGCTGGTGCAGACGATCGACCTCGGCCCGACGCTGTTGGAGTTGTTCGGCCTGCCGCTGACGCCGGACATGCAGGGACGCCCACTGCGGGCGAGCGTGGACACCGACGAACCGGTCCGCGAAGCCGGTCTGTTCGGCATCTTCGGGGGCCATGTCAACGTCACCGACGGGCGCTACACCTACCTCCGGGCGCCGGTGGCTCCCGGCAACCAGCCGCTCGTCGAATACACCCTGATGCCGACGCTGATGCGGGGCCGGATGCCGGTCGAGACGTTGCGTCAGGCCGAGCTCGTCGAGCCCTTGTCCTTCACCAAGGGCGTACCGGTGTTACGCGTGCCGGGCACGCCCTACACCGACCCGTTCGCCTTCGGGACGATGCTGTTCGACCTGCACGCGGACCCACTGCAGGAGTCGCCGCTGGTGGACAATGTGGTCGAGCTGCGGCTGGCCACCGTGATGCGAGACCTGATGGTCGACAACGACGCGCCCCCCGAGCAGTTCCAGCGCATGGGCCTCCCACCGACCGGTCCGTTGGACACCTCGCACCTGCTGTGTGCCGCGCAACTCGAGCAGGTGGAGACCTCGCGAATGCGCCCGTTGCGGGCCAGCGACTTCCCCAGCTCACGGCTCGATGTCACCACGCCCATCGCGACGCTGCTGGCCGATCCCGCAGCAATGGTGGTGCTGCGGGCGCACCTGGGCGAGTTGGTCGACGGTCCACTGCCCGACGAAGTGATGAGCCTGGGGCTCATCGACATCGCGGGGGTCGCAGTCGGGGTGATCCCGAGTGCCACACTCGAGTTGATCGCGCAGGACCTGGCGGCGTTGTGAGTTCTCCGTGCTGTTCACCAGAGCGAGGGTCCGGGCCCGTCGTGGCCCGGAGTCGGCGGCAGACGGGCAGCCCGGCGCCGACAGACGTTCGCTCCGGTGCGATCGATCTGCCGGGTGGCAGGTTCGTGATGGGCAGTGACGAGGGGCTCGGTCCGGTCGAGGACCAGGAGGGCCCGACCCGTGAGGTCCGGGTGGCCGGGTTCGTCATCGACGCCCATGCGGTGAGCAACCACCGATTCGCGGCTTTCGTCGAGGCCACCGACCACGTCACCGACGCCGAGCGCTTCGGCTGGTCCCACGTCTTCCATCTGCACCTGCCACCAGCCGTGGCCGCACACGCTCCGCGCGCCGGTTCGGCTCCGTGGTGGTGCGCGGTTCCCGGTGCCACCTGGCGCCGTCCCGAGGGTCCCGGCAGCGACCTGGTCGAGCGTGGCGACCATCCCGTCGTGCACGTCTCCTGGGCGGACGCGACGGCCTACTGCGCGTGGGCCGGGGGCCGGTTGCCACGTGAGGACGAGTGGGAGTACGCCGCGCGGGGCGGGCTGGTCGGAGCGAGATATCCCTGGGGCGACGACCTGCTCCCCGACGGAGAGCACCGTTGCAACATCTGGCAGGGAGAATTTCCCGTGCAGGACACCGCCGAGGATGGCTGGTCCGGCACTGCGCCGGTCAGTTCGTACCCGCCGAACGGCTTCGGTCTGCACTGCTGCATCGGCAACGTGTGGGAGTGGTGCGCTGATTCGTGGCGTGGTGGCCGAGTGATCCGAGGTGGCTCTTTCCTGTGCCACGACTCCTACTGCAACCGGTACCGCGTGGCAGCCCGGTCGGCGAACGGCGAGGACGCCTCCTCGGGCAACGCTGGTTTCCGCTGTGCCTGGGACCCCATCGACCTTTCCGCACCGACATCCCCACCCCCTCCAGCAGGAACGTGAGCCGACCATGACAGAACCGCACAGCCTCTCCGGCGCCCGTGAGCTTGCCGTTCGATTGCCGCCGGACTTCGTACTCGGTGTGGCGACTGCTGCGCTTCAGATCGAAGGCGCTGCGGAACTGCGCGGACGGTGTGGTTGGGACGACTTCGCCGACGAGCCCGGACGTATCGTCGACGGCAGCACGCCGGCGACCACGTGTGATCACTTCCACCGCAGCGAGGAAGATCTGGACCTCATCAGCGGAGCCGGACTCGACGCCTACCGGTTCTCCATCTCGTGGCCACGAGTCCAACCTGAGGGCAGTGGCAAGGTCAACGTCGAGGGGCTCGACTTCTACGACCGCCTCGTGGACCGGCTGATCGAACGCGGCATCCGGCCGATGGCCACGCTCTTCCACTGGGATCTGCCGGTCCCGCTGGAGCAGCAGGGCGGCTGGATGAAGCGATCCACTGCGGAGCGGTTCGGGGAGTACGCAGCCATTGTGGGGGAGCGTCTGGGAGACCGGGTGGCGGACTGGGTGACCATCAACGAGGCCGCCACCGTGGTGCTCAACGGTTACGGCCTGGGCGTCCACTCCCCGGGTGAGGAGCAGCTCTTCCGTGCCGGTGCGGTGGCCCGCAACATGGTCATCGGCCACGGGCATGCGGTGAAGGCGCTGCGGTCGGTCCCGGTGATCGGCCGGATCGGCGTCACCAACACCCACACCCCTGTCACCCCCCAGACGGACTCGAAGAAGGACCGGGCCATGGCCGGCCTCCTCGACTTCGTCCACAACCGGCTCTTCGCAGACCCGGTGCTGCTCGGTCGCTCGCCCGAGCTGCCGGCTGGCCTGCCGCTGCCGCTGCGGCTGGTGCTCAAGAGCGTGTCCCGGATGTCGCGCAAGGACCTGGCGCTGGTCAGCCAACCGTTGGACTTCTATGGCCTGAACTACTACTTCCCGAGCCTGGTCGCAGCCGGTGCAGACCCCGACGGCAACTCCCCGGACGGTGAGTCGGAGGCAGCCAAGGACCTGCCGTTCCGGCTGCTCGACTGGCCGGACACCCCGATGACCGGCTTCGGCTGGCCCATCGCCCCGGAGGGGTTGCGCACGATCGCCGAGCAGATGGCTGAGCGCTACGGCAACCGGCTGCCACCGGTGATCATCACCGAGGGCGGCGCCAGCTTCGCCGATGAGGTCGGTCCGGACGGGAGGGTGGACGACCCCGATCGGGTGGCCTATCTGGAGGGCCACCTCTCGGTCGCTGCCGACCTGGCAGGTGGGGCGATCCCGGGGCTGGAGTTGGAGGGCTACTACGTCTGGACCTTGCTGGACAACTGGGAATGGGCCGCGGGATTCACCCAACGTTTCGGTCTCGTCCATGTGGACTTCGACACCCTGGAGCGCCAACCCAAGTCGTCCTACCGGTGGATCGCTGACGTTCAGGCATCCCGGGCTCGTTGAAAGTGGGGCATGTTCTATAGATTGCGGCCCGTGAGTGCCCAGGCCCCTTCTGCTGTCATCCTCGTCCGCGCGACGAGCTTTCTGCCCAACCATGCGACCGCCGCAGACAACACCTTCCAGGCCGACGCCCCGGACGGACAGAGCGACAGCGCGACGTCGGCCAAGGCCCTGGAGGAGATGGACGCGCTGGCCCAGGCCCTGCGCGACGTGGGTGTGCGGGTGCATGTCTTCGACGACGAGGACCACACCAGACCCGACAGCGTCTTTCCGAACAACTGGCTCTCCACCCACTCCGGCGGGACGGTGGCGGTCTATCCGATGTACGCCTCCAACCGGCGCCACGAGCGCCGCGCCGACGTGCTGGAGATGCTCAAGTCGCACTACCGGGTGCAGGCGATCGTCGACTACTCAGGTCTGGAGCCTGACGGCATCTTCCTCGAGGGCACCGGGGCGATGGTCCTCGACCACGTGTCCCGGGTCGCCTACACCGCTCGCAGCGCCCGGGCCGACATCGCCGTTCTCGAACGTTTCTGCACCGACTTCAACTACGAGCCGATGGCCTTCGATGCCGTCGATTCCGAAGACGTACCGGTGTATCACACCAATGTGATTGCCTGCGTCGGTACACACGTCGCCCTGATCGCGCTCGACATGATCCCCGACAAGGTCCGACGCGAGCAGGTGCGAGAGCGCCTGTCCGTGACCGAGCGCACCATCATCGAGCTGACCTATGAGCAGATCCGCGAGTTCGCCGGCAACGCCGTCGAACTGTGCGGCCGTACGCCGGAGGGCAAGCGCCGTTACGTCATGGCGATGTCGGCGCGGGCAAAGCGCTCGCTGCGCCCCGATCAGGTGGCGGCGATCGAGGAGTCCTGCGAGATCATCGCGGTCGACATCCCCACCATCGAACTGGCTGGTGGATCGGTGCGCTGCATGATCGCCGGCGTGCACCTCGATCGCCGGCCGAGTGTGGAGCCGGAGCTGACGGAAGCGGTCGAGGCGATCGATGAGCACCCGCTGACGGCGGACGGCTACGACGCCGGCATAGCCGACGGCTGAGGCCCTCACTCATATCGCGCGGTGAGCCACTCTGGTTGGGTCAGACGGGCTCGTTCTGCTGGGCGGGGGCCTCGTCGTGGCTCTCGTCATCGCCCCGAGCGAAAAATGAGAAGGAGCCATCCGTCTCCAGGACGCAGAGTTCGATCTCGCTCAGTCTGCGGATTCCTTGCTGCCGGGCGGCTTCATGGACGTCTTGGATGGTGATGCGTTCACTCGCCATGTTGTCGAGGAGAGCTTCACCATCACGCACGACGATCCGCGCCTCGCCAGCGAGCCAGGGCCTGGACCTGGGATAGCGGAACGTCACTGCGTTGAGTACCAGACCTGCGACGGTGAATGTCGATACGGCGATGACTGCGCCGGTGACGGAGAAGTCCTCCTGCAGAATGCCTTGGCTCACCAGATCCCCCGCGGTGACGAGGAGCAGCATGTCGAAGGCTGAGAGTTGCGCCACCTCGCGCTTGCCGCCCACCCTGATGATGAACCAGAGGAACAGAAAAATCACCAGGGCCCGCACCATGATGTCCATCAGGGCATCCTCCAAGTCGTAAACTTTGCCGACACCATCGGTTGGTCATCCTCCAGCACGCTCACGGTGCAGTCGTCGCTCTCGCCGAACTGGCCCGGGGCGATCCGGGCGTCCAGATGAATCTCGAGAATGTCTCCCGACGGCGGGGGATCGAACTCATAGACGAGGGATCTGGGCAGGGTCGTCTCGGCAGAAGGAGTGGGGTACCACGCCTGGAAGTCCAGGTCATCGAAGAACTCCGTGCACAGGCTGAGCTGGACGGCCTTGTTGAAGCCGTTCTCTGATTCCACGCGGATCGACAGTGGTGCGGGCTGTCCGGCACGCGATATCTGGGGATGAACGAGACTCAGCGTGTAGCCATCGCTCGCCTCCGTCTTCTCGGCGGTTCGCGGACCCAACGCCCCCAAGGCAGCAGCGAGCACGATGGCCGCTAGGAGCATGATCCCCGCACGGCGCGCCCATACGCCGCCTCGGCCCCGCGGAGCCATGCGCAACTCGGAGGTGGTCTCGTCCGCCGCAGCGGCATCATCGGTGTTCACTGCGCTCATGCTCCCAGTTCGTTGAGGTAGGCCGCGAAGCCGTCGGGAGCACGCGCATGACGTCGCCCAGAGGTGGTGACCAGCAATGCACCGGTGGCCACCTCGGTGACGCCGGCCGCTCGCATGGCGGACACCAGTTCCACGTCCTCGTGCACGGGCAGCGGTCGGAAGCCGCCGACCATGACGTAGGCCGCCAACGAGAAGCCGAGATTGGCCCCGTGGACGTGGTCGTGCCCCTCGTCCACGCTGTGCCGGGCCCGCCAGGTCGCGAGCTCCGCAGGGGTGAGGTCGCCCGGTGTGGGCTCCACGACGCCGATGACCAGTTCATGTCCCGCGTCGGCCAACTGCATCTGGTCGTCGAGCCAGGTACGCGGCACCGTGCCGTCGGCGTCGGTGTTGGCCACCCACACCGTGGTCGGGTCGATCTCACCGGCCCAGTCGGCCGCTGCCTCGACGCCGGCCGCACGGGCGGCGCCGACGCAACCGGCCTGCACCAGGACTGCCGTCACTCCGGGTCTGAGTGCCACCACCTCGGCCGAGCCGTCCTCGCAGGAGTCCAGCACCACGAAGATGCGACACAGGATGCCGGGGCGGTGCGCCGCCAACTCGTCCACGGCTCGGGCCACTGACGTGAGGCACGAAGGTAGGAGCTCCTCCTCGTCACGTGCCGGGATGACCACGGCAACTGCTGTCGGGAGGTACATCAGGGACGCTCCAGCACGTGCAGAAGAAAATCTGGTTCGAGATGCTCGACCAGCACCCGCGCCCCGGTGTCCAGGAAGGCCCGGTGTACGTCGGGGCCGGCGAGCGGCCACCCGGTCGGTGGGTGCCTCCAGTGGCACAGCAGGAGGTGCCCGTCCTCGTTCAGCGCGCCGAAACTGGACGCCACGACCTCGGCGAGCTGATGCGGACTGAGGAAGTAGCCGACCTCCGAGATCGAGATGAGGTCGAAGTGTCCGGACGGCCACTGCGCCGGAACGGTCGCCTGACGCACCTCGACGTGGGAAATCGATCTTGTCCGAGCTCGAGCCGCACTGATCGCGGTCGGGCTGGAATCCAGCGCCAACAGATGCTCGGTCCGGGAGGCGAGATCTGCGGCCAGTGCGCCGATCGAGCACCCGATCTCCAGGGCGCGTGGGTAACGGTCGCGAGGCAGGCTCGCCAACGTGACCGCGCGTTTGTGGCGTTCGTAGGGTGATTCGACCTCCCAGGGGTCGGGTCGTTCGCGGTGCACCCGGTCGAGAGCGTCATCGGTGACCTGCTCCGCGCCTTCGAGGAAGAGTTCGAGATCGCGGCTGAAGTGCTCCAGGAGCGCCGGCCCGAGCATGACCTCATCACCCGCAGCGGCAGAGAGCGGTGCCACCTGGCTTGCATGGGCGGCGATTGCCGATGCCTTCGCGGTCCGGGTGGGGGCGTCGAGGGCGAGACTGCGGGCGTACGACCAAGGCACGTCATCTTCCTGGGCCCAGTGCCACAGCCACACCGGGTACTCGATCAGACGGGCATCGGTGCGCGATGCCGCGATGCGTGCCGCGAGTCCGGCTGCTTCGTGGTCGGGATGTCCGTCGTGGCGCCACGGCGCGCACAGCAACACGTCGCCACCCTCGAGTCCGATCAGGGCGACCAGATGCGCCACCACCTCGTCCACGTGATCTGCCACGGACCCGTCGCGAAAACCGAGGCAGGACGTCGTGGCCGCGGGAGCGAGACGTCCGACGGCTTCACGCAGCTCGCGTTCGCGCACCTGGGCCAACACCGGGGCCGGGTGTGTCGGTGACTCTGGGTGGGACCCTTCCCCGGCCGTCACAGAGATGACGTCGACTCGCCAATCTGCTGCGGCTGCGGTGCAGATCAGGCCGCCGGCACCGAGGGTTTCGTCGTCCGGATGAGCTCCGAGAACGATCAGGTGACCCGGGCCGGGAAGTGACAGTGCGGCGATGTCACGCGTCGACAGCGCCACGCTCCACGATTCGGACGGGGTGCCGGGGCGGTCGTGGTCGAAGGTGGGTGCGCTCACCACGGTGCGCCCTCGGCGTCGAGGAGATGGCGGCCCAGTGCAGCCTCATCGCGCTCTGCGTGCCACTGACGTAGGTAGAGGTCCAGATCCGCGACGCGGCGGGCGTGCTCCTCGTCGGTCGCCAACGGACCGGGTCCGAGACCGTGCCCGGCTCGACGGAGTACGTCCTCGGCGGTCACGGCCACGCTCTGCCGCACCCGGAGTGCTGCCCGCGAGGCGGCCGCGCCGGACACGTCCTCGGCGTCCACCGCAGCTGCTGCCTGTTCGAGCACGCACCGGGCTGCATGGATGCTCGCATCGACCGCACCCAGGTGCATCAGCGCGACCTGGTCAGGGGCGCGGGCTCCGGCGCGGGGAAGGAGGCGGCGCGCCACGCCGACTGCGCCGCCGAACCAGATGGCTGCCACTCCCAGACCGCCCCAGGCGAACCCGGGACGGTCGAGGTACCACCCGGGGTCGCCCACGGCCCGTGCCGGCACCTGGGTGAAGTCGAGCGGGCCGGAGTCGACGGCACTGAGTCCTCGAGCCACCCAGGTGCCCGCGACCGGATGCACACCCTCCTGCTGGAGGGACACCGCAAAGAGCTGACGCTCCTCGCCCACCCAGGCACTGACCAGGGCATGGTCGAGCTGGGCTCCCAGCGAGCACCAGTGCTTGCGACCGTCGAGGACGTACGCGCCATCCTTGGCAGTGGCTCTTAGCGGCTCGCCAGGACCTTCCGCCGCGAAGACGCCCCAGGTGCCCGCCTGGGCAGGGACCCCGGCCTGGTCCAGGATGGCCAGCGCATCCAGGTGCGGTTCCATCACCCTGGCCACGGTGAGATCGGCAGCCCCGAGGGTGGCCAGCATCGACCAGAGATGGGCCGTGCGCCCTGCGCCGGGTGCCGGCAGGGTGGCCCCGAGGTCCGCAGCAAGCTTAAGGGCTGCTGGTACGTCGGCGGCAGCCGCTCGCGCTCTGCTCCAGACCTCGGACAGGAGGTCCGTGTCCGTGTCCGTGGGGTGGCCTACCAACACCGGTCTGGCTTCAGGCACGCACGTCTCGATCCCAATAGCGCAGCGACGAACAGCGGGTGAGGAGCGCATCCACGGATTCGTCCGAGTCGAGGCTGAGGAACCCTTCGTCCGGCTCCACACCAGCCGCGGTCAGAAGAACAGTCGCGTCCGGCCCCACTCCGATGAACTTGTGGTGGGCGAAGGCGTCGCTGACGAAGTCCTTGGCGGCGGAGCGGCCAGCCAGGTCGACGGCGCCGTCGGCGGAGGGAAGAAGAGCGACCGCGTCGAACAGCACCGACGGACCGCCGTCGATCGCGTGGTGGGGGGTGAGCACTCCGCCGTCAGCGAGTCGCACGGGGCCGATGGTCGGGGCGACGTACTCCACCACCGCGCCCGCGTCCTCGAATGCCGCGGCCACCGCGTCGACCAGAGCCTTGTCGCTGCCGTGGCTCACGAGCACACCGAGCTTGCGCCCGGCGAACGAGTCGGGTCCGTTGAGCTGGATGCTCAGCGCAGGGGACGCAGGAAGGTCGGTCCGGGTCGGGACCACGGCCTCGGCAGCCTCGGGCAGGGGCATGCCGATCGCGTCGGCGACACCCCGGGCCAGGTCGTGGTGGACGTTGCAGAGGTTGGCCAACATCCGGACCCGGATCTTCGGGTCCTCCACCTTGCCAAGTTCGAAACCGAAGGCCGCAATGATGTGGTCCTGCTCGACGTCGGTCTGACTGATGAAGAACTGGCGGGCCTGGCTGTAGTGGTCGGCGAACGACTCGGCCCGCAACCGTCGTGTCGGTCCCAGCTCGGCCCGCAGGACGCTCTGGTAGCCCTGGACGAGGTCGGCGCGGGGGCCGCGGTCATCGCCGGTCAGCGAGTTGGGCTCGTAGTTGCCGCGCCCGCTCTGCGGACTGGTCTGCATGTGGCCGTCGCGCTGGAAGTGCATGACCGGGCAGCGGGGAGCGTTCACCGGCAGTTGGTTGAAGTTGGGGCCGCCGAGGCGCTTCAGCTGGGTGTCGAGATAGGAGAAGTTGCGCCCCTGCAGCAGCGGGTCGTTGGTGAAGTCGATGCCCGGCACGACATTCTGCGTGCAGAAGGCCACCTGCTCGGTCTCGGCGAAGACATTGCCGACCACGCGGTTCAGCGTGAGCCTCGCGATGACACGCACCGGCAGGACCTCTTCGGGGATCAGCTTCGTCGCGTCGAGGACGTCGAAGTCGAAGTCGTCGGCGAACGCCTCGTCGAAGACCTGGACGCCGAGGTCCCATTGGGGGAAGTCGCCGCTGTCGATCGCGGCGTAGAGGTCGCGACGGTGGAAGTCAGGATCGGCGCCGTTGATCTTGACGGCCTCGTTCCACACCACCGACTGCAGCCCTTGGCGCGGCTTCCAGTGGAACTTGACGAAGGTGTCCTGGCGATCGGCGTTGACGAAGCGGTAGGTGTGGACGCCGAAGCCCTCCATGAACCTGAACGACCGGGGGATCGCCCGGTCGCTCATGGCCCACATCAGGGTGTGGGTCGATTCCGGCATCAGGGACACGAAGTCCCAGAAGGTGTCGTGGGCCGAAGCCGCCTGCGGCCAACCGCGGTCCTGCTCCTCCTTCACCGAGTGGACCAGGTCGGGGAACTTCATCGCGTCCTGGATGAAGAAGACGGGCGCATTGTTGCCGACGAGGTCCCAGTTGCCCTCGTCGGTATACAGCTTCACCGCGAAGCCGCGGATGTCGCGAGCCAGGTCGGCAGAGCCCTTGTTGCCGGCAACGGTGGAGAACCGGACGAAGGCCTCCGTCGTCTTCCCCTTGCTCTGGAAGGGCGCGGCCATCGTGAGGTCGGGGATGGCCTCGAGGCACTCCAGAGTTCCGTGGGCACCGTAACCGCGGGCGTGCACGACCCGCTCCGGGATGCGTTCGTGATCGAAGTGGAAGATCTTGTCGCGCAGGGCGAAGTCTTCGAGGAGGGTGGGTCCGCGCTCGCCGACCTTCAACGAGTTTTGTCCATCGCCCAGCACCACGCCGGTCGACGTCGTCATGCGCTCACCGCGCTGCACTCCCTGATGGAGTTCATCTCCGTTTCCGCGTTCGTCGGACGTGTTGGTGTGCTTCGGGGACATCGGACTCCTTCGAGACGGGGGAGCGGCCAGCGCACGCGCGCTGGTACCGACGTTATCGGCGTAGCGGGCCGAGTTGAACCATCCGAAGGGCGGTTTTCTGGTGTGAAAAGAACGGGTAATGCGGAGTTCAGAGCGAAAGAACGACCTTGCCCCGGGCATGGCGGGTCTGCACCTTGGCCAATGCCTCCACCGCAGCATCGAAGGGGTAAACCGCCTCGATCTCGAGGTGTACCTCGCCAGCTGCAATCTGCTGCATCAGGACCGCCAGTTCATCCCTGACGTCCATGTCGTGGGGCGGCAAGTCCACCCGGATCCCTCGGGTGGACTCGACCTGGTCTCCGGAGATGGTCAGAGCGGTGCCGCCGTCCTTGACCACTTCGAGGCTCTGCGACGTGGTGTTGGGCTGTACGGCGAAGGCCGCGTCCACGCCGTGTGGTGCCCACGCGCGCACCTCTTCGACCCAGGTGGCGTCGTGATAGTCCACGGTCTTGGTAGCGCCCAGTGCGTGTACGTAATCGTGATTGGCAGCTGAGGCGGATCCTGCGACGAGCCAGCCACGGGCTCGCGCCAGTTGCACCACGAAGGTGCCGATCGCCCCGGACGCCCCCGCCACGAACACGGAGGAGCCCTCCGGGAGGGGTGGGAGCGCGGCGATGGATCGAAGAGCGGTGCCACCCGCGACTGGCACGGCCGCCGCCTGTTCGAAACTCATCTCCGCCGGGATCGAGACGATCATCGAATCGCCCCGCACCACGACGTACTCGGCCCACGTGCCGCCCTTCTTCTGGCCGGCGCTGACGAACGCGATCCGATCACCCTGCTGGTGTCCGGCCACGGCGCTGCCGACCTGCTCGACGACCCCGGAGGCCTCGATGCCGATCGGGAAGGGGTAGGAGATACCAGCGGGAAGAAAGTAGGAATCGTGGATTCCCACGCCCACGGCGCGGACGCGCACGAGCATCTCGTCGGGATCGATGAGGGGTACCTGAGTCAGCGCCGCCTCAACCGGGCCGTGGGGTGCTCGGAGGGCGAAAGTCTTCATGGTGGTCACGGGTCTCTCCTTGGTGTTCGTTCGTGGGGGTGCTCGATCACGACGTGGTCTTGGTCACAAGGGTGCACGAGGGCAGGAGCGGGGAGTACCCTGCTAAGGGAAGGCAAGCCTAACCAATTTCCACGGCCGTTCCTTCCACGCTGATCCTGTAGCGCTGACCCACGTACGAGATGAGGGAGCAACATGTCGCTGATGACGATGAAGCCACGTGAACGGGCCGTCGCGTCGACCGTGCCCACCCCCTCCCCGCGGTGCACGACGTTGGCTGATCTGCCGGCCGGCAGCACCGCGTGCATCCTCGACGTGTGCGACGAAGCGCAGCCGGCGACAGCACGTCGCCTGGTGGACCTCGGCTTTGCTCCGGGAGCGCAGGTGTCGGTGGTGCGACGCGCGCCGATGGCCGATCCGGTCATCTTTCGCGTGGCTGGCGGGGAACTGGCGCTGCGCCGGTGCCAGGCCCGCTGCATCAACGTGCGTGTGGAGGCATGAGCGGCCACTGCCAGCCCACCGCGGCAAGTGCTGGCGTGGAGAACGCCGACGTCCGGCTGGCGTTGGTGGGAAGCCCCAACGCTGGCAAGACCACCTTGTTCAATGCTCTGACGGGCCTGCGGGCCAAGACCGGCAACTATCCCGGAGTCACGGTCTCGCGCTACGAAGGTGCCTGTGAGATCGATGGCCGCAGCGTGGTCATCGAGGACCTGCCGGGAAGCTACAGCCTGGATCCCATCAGTCCGGACGAGCAGGTCCTGGCCGAGGTGCTCGATGAACTGCACACCGACTCACAGACTCCCCAAGGTCTGCTGGTCACTCTCGATGCCACCACCTTGCCGCGTTCGTTGCGGATGCTGGCCCAGGTGGTGCGTACGGGGCTCCCCGTCTGTGTGGTACTCACGTTCACCGACGAACTGACCCGCCGTCAGGGCGCACTGGACGAGTCCGCCCTCGGGCGCGCCCTGGGTGTTCCCGTGGTGTCCGTCACCAGCGGCCAGCGTCGTGACCTGATCGCGCTGAAGGAACTGATGGTCCGACCGGAGTCGTGGGCGCGTCCAGCGGTGCCGCCGCCGGCAGCCGCAGCAGAGGTCTCCAGCTGGATCACCTCGGTGCTCACCTCGGCCGGCTACCGGCTGCCGGAGACTGACGCCCGCACCCGCCGGGTCGATGCCGTCCTGCTGCACCCGCTGTGGGGCACACTGGTCTTCTTCGCCGTGATGGTCGCCTTCTTCCAGGTCATCTTCACCGTCGCCGCTCCCTTCCAGAGCGCCATCGAGGAGTTCTTCGCCTGGCTCGGAAGACTGGCGGGGACGCACATCTCCAACGGTCTGGTGCGCAGTTTCGTCGCTGATGCATTGCTCGGCGGCGTGGGCGGGGTGCTCGTGTTCCTCCCCCAGATCGTGCTGCTGTTCTTGATGATCTCCCTGCTCGAGGGCACCGGCTACATGGCGCGTGCGGCTTTCCTGATGGACAGGGTGATGTCCAAGGCCGGGCTCGAGGGGCGTGCCTTCGTCGCCCTGCTGTCGTCGGTCGCCTGCGCGGTCCCCGGCATCATGGCCACCCGGACGCTGCCCTCGGCGCGTGATCGGATCGCCACCATGATGGGCGCTCCACTGATGACGTGCTCGGCACGATTGCCTGTCTACATCCTTCTCATCGGTCTGGTCGTGGATCCGGATGCAGGGTGGGGACCCTTCAGCGCCCAGGGCGCCGTCATGTTCGGCCTCTACATCGGTGGCGCACTCTCGGCGATGGCCGCAGCCTGGGTCTTTTCCCGACTCGGGCGCAGCAAAGGCCCGCTGCTGCCGTTCTACATGGAGATTCCCCCCTACCGCATTCCCTCCGCCCGCTCGGTTGCGTTGTCGGTGGTGGACGCCGCCAAGACGTTCCTGCGCAAGGTCGGCAAGATCATCCTGGTCACCACCATCGCGCTGTGGGTGCTGCTCAACCTCCCCGCCCAGTCAGTGGCTGACCTGCAGAAGGCCGGAGTCGATCCCAGCGACGACTCGGCGGTGTCGGCCTACGTGATTGATCACAGTTATGCCGCCGACGTGGGCCACGCTGTCGAGCCCGTCTTCGAACCCCTGGGTTTCGATTGGCGGATCAACGTCGGCGTCATCGCCTCGTTGTCGGCCAGGGAAGTCTTCGTCGCGACCCTCGGTCAGGTCGCCGCAGCCGAGAACCCGGACAATCCGCAGACTGCGCTGAAATCCATGACCGTGGCCGATGGGCCACGCCAGGGCGAGCCCCTGTTCACCCCGGGAGTCGTCGCGGCGCTGCTCGCCTTCTTCCTCTTCGCCCTGCAGTGCATGTCCACGATCGGTGCGATGCGACGAGAATCAGGATCCTGGCGCTGGCCGGCCATCGCATTCGGCTACATGTTCGTCCTCGCCTGGACGATGGCGTGGATCTCCCGGCAGGTCGTCGAGGCGCTGGTCTGACGTGGACGAGACACGCGTGGCCAACCCGGCAGACGAGCTCACACCGGTCCTCATTCCCATCCACCCCGAGGCGGTCGACGGCGACGGCGACACTCTGCGTTGGGCAGTTCCGGCAGCCACCCTCGGTCTTGTCGGAGTTCCCTCCACGGTCCCTGCGGCCTTGCAGGCTCTGCTCGACGAGCGCGTGTTGGAGTCGGTGAGCATCGAACCGGGAGCAGTGCGTACGACACTCGCGACCGGACAGTCCTGGCGCGATCACGGTGCCCGGGTCCGCGCTGCGCTCCAGGAGAGCCTTGCCACGCCTGAGCAGTGGACGTCCAGCGGTCCCAGTTCGAGTGCCGATGATCTGCTCCGCGCGGTGGTGCGTCAGGTCATCGACGGGGAGGTCGGTGACTACATCCGCTCCCACGGGGGTCGCGTCGAACTGATCGCCGTCCGGGACCACGACGTGGAGGTGGAGCTCGCCGGGGCGTGTGCGCACTGTCCTGCCTCGGAGTTCACCCTGACCCGCCGGATCGAGACCGGCATTCGTGCCCTCTATCCCGCACTGGGTCGAGTGACCTCACGCAACGGATCCGAGCCCCATCTGTCGCAGCGTGTCCTCGGGTGGTTCCCCACCCGCGCTGGATAGCACCCAGCCCTCGGTGCCATTCGTCCCCCTCTCGGGGGGACGTTCTCCTCTGCTCCCGGATACCCCCGGGGGTTAATTTCGTTCTACGGAATCAGCCTGGGGAGCATCATGAAGAATCTCGTCATTCTTGGCAGCGGCACCGCCGGCACCATGATCGCGAACAAGTTGCGTCGCCGCCTTGCCCGCGCCGACTGGACCGTCACTGTCGTCGACCGTGACGACGAACACCACTATCAGCCCGGCTATCTCTTCGTCCCGTTCGAGGGACTGTCGCGCGGGCAGGTAGTGAAGTCCCGGCAGGCACACCTTCCCGACGGCGTCGAATTCGTGATCGCGTCCGTCGACAGGATCGACACGGCCGACAAAGTCGTGGTCCTGGAGGGCAGACGGACCCTGTCCTATGACCAACTCGTCATCGCCACCGGTACGAGCCCGCGACCGGACCAGACACCGGGCATGCTGGGTTCGGAGTGGCGCAGAAGCATCTTCGACTTCTACACCCTCGAGGGCGCCGAGGCCCTCGCGCTGGCCCTCGCGTCGTTCACCTCCGGCCGACTGGTCGTCCACATCACCGAAATGCCGATCAAGTGCCCGGTCGCTCCCTTGGAGTTCGTGTTCCTGGCCGAGGCGTGGCTACGGGATCAGGGGATCCGCGACCAGGTTGAACTGGTCTTCGTGACACCGCTGGACGGGGCGTTCACCCAACCAGTGGCCGCGGCCCACCTGGGCGGCATGCTGGAGCAGCGCAAGGTCCACGTCGAGACGGATTTCATGGTCGAGCGGATCGACACGGAGACCAGGACGCTGATCTCCTACGACGAGCGCGAGATTCCCTTCGACCTGCTTGTCACGGTTCCGCTCAACATGGGCGCTGACTTCGTCGCGCGTTCGGGATTGGGAGACGAACTCAACTACGTGGCGGTGGACCGGGGAACCCAACTGTCGAAGAAATTCGACAACATCTTTGCGATCGGCGATGCCAGCGACATCCCTACCTCCAAGGCCGGGTCGGTGGCCCACTTCTCTGTGGACATCTTTGCCGACAACTTCCTCGAGCACATTGCTGGTCGACCCATGACGCGTGCCTTCGACGGACACGCCAACTGCTTCGTGGAGTCCGGTGACGACAAGGCGCTGTTGATCGACTTCAACTACGACACCCAGCCTCTGACCGGCAAATATCCACTCCCGGTGCTCGGCCCGATGGATCTGCTGAAGGAGACCCGGGCCAACCACGTCGGCAAACTGGCGTTCCGATGGATCTACTGGAACGTCCTGCTTCCCGGTCGTCCCATCCCGCTCCCGGCTCTGATGACGATGGCAGGCAAGAAGATTCCCACCACCACACCGGAGAAACAGGAGGTCTGAGATGCCCATCACCACCATCGAGGGTCACGAAATCCACGTCAACGACGAAGGATTCATGACCGACTACGACGAGTGGACCGAAGACCTGGGGGTGGTGCTCGCGGCCCAGATCGGCGTAGAGATGAGCGACGAGCACTGGAAGGCGATCCGCTTCCTGCGCACCGACTATCCCGAGAACGGTGAGACGGCAACGCTGCGTCGGGTGTCGACGCTCGGCGGAATCCCCACCAAGTCGCTCTTCACGCTCTTCCCCAAGAAACCGGCCAAGAAGATGGCCTACATCGCCGGGCTGCCCAAGCCTCGCGGTTGCGTGTGACCCGGACAGGAGATCAGCACATGACCACGACAGGATCCACTCCCATCATCCCCTCCTTCGACGAGGAGGACAGCGGCCGCAAGCTCGCGATCATCTGTTCCAAGGGCACCTTGGACATGGCCTACCCAGGACTCATCCTGGCCAACGCTGCGTTGGGCGAGGGCATCGAGACACACCTGTTCTTCACGTTCTGGGGCTTCGACATGATCAACAAGAAGACCATGGGCGACCTCAAGTTCACGATGCTGGGCAACACCGCGACGCACATGCCCCAGGGCCTGGGTGGACTGCCAGGCATGACGTCGGTCGCCACCCGTCAGATGCGCAAGTCAATCGCGGACGTAGGTGTCCCGGAAGTGCCCGAGTTCCTGCAGCAGATCTCCGACTCCGGCGGACACCTGTGGGGTTGTCGGATGTCTGCCGACATGCAGGGCCTGGAAGCTGCGGACCTCTTCGACGAGGTCGAGGCGATCATCAGTGCCTCCGACTTCATCGAGAAGACGGACGGCGCTCAACTGTTGTTCATCTGAGGAACCGATAGACCAGTACATGTGCGTGTCGCCTCCGGGTGGCTACTTCGACGGCTGCGGAACGTTGCAACGCACCTTGGGGTTGAGCCCGGCGTAGTTGAGGGGCCCGACGACGACCGTGAGCAGCGTGTCGCTCAGCTTCTTGCAGCTCGTTTCGCGGTTGTCGGACAGGTAGCCGCGTTGATACGCCGCCAGCACGCCGATCAACAGCCATACGACAACGATCAATCCGAGAGGTCTGCGCATGTCAAGCTCCTTGCTCCACGGTGAAGGACGCTCCGTCACCGACGACCTGGAAGGGGCAAGAAGCCGACGAGCGGCGAGTGACCTGGCCAGGACTGGGAGGGACCCTACTGGGTAGGGGCGCGGTCGGTCGCGTCGGGTCTGAGCGATCTGCGCGCGCCTGCCAGTCGGACCCGACGACCGGCGAAGAAGTCAGGAGTCCTGACGCAAGGAGCCGAGAACGGCGTGGATCCGGTCGGAGACCTCGCTGCTGGGACCCATCCCGTCGACGTTGATGACCAGCCCACGCGCGGCGTACTCCTGGATCAACGGGGCGGTCTGCTCTGCGTAGATCTCCTGTCGCCTGCGGACCACTGGCTCGGTGTCGTCGGCCCTGCCCTGCTGCTGAGCCCGCAGCAGCAGTCGCTCGAGCAGCTCCTCGGTGTCGACGGTGAGCACGATGACTCCGTCGATGCCGGCCAACTGCTCCTCGAGCAGCGTGTCGAGCACCTTGACCTGCTCGACCGTGCGGGGGTAGCCGTCGAGCAGGAAGCCGGTACCGCAGTCAGCTTCGGCCAGGCGGTCGCGGACCATGGCGTTGGTGATGTCGTCGGGGACGTATGCCCCAGCATCCATGTGGCGGCGTGCTTCGATGCCGAGAGGAGTGCCGGCCGAGACATTGGCGCGGAAGATGTCGCCGGTGGAGATGGCAGGGATGCCGTGGCGCTCGGAGATGACTGAGGCCTGGGTGCCTTTGCCGGCTCCGGGTGGGCCCATGAAGATCAGTCGCATCGGGATGCCTTTCAGGTGGGGTGAGGGGCGGGGGAGTGGGCGATGCGGGCCGCGTGCAGTCGCGCGTGGGTGATGGCGTCGGGCGTGGTGGTGAAGAGATGCCGCTCGTGGGCCAGATGTCCGTAGACCCCGAGCTCGCGCAACACGCGTTCATGATCGGCCCTGACACCGGAGAGCAGAACTGTGACGCCACGCGCCTCCAGGCGACTGATGGTGTCACCGAGCACCGTGGCACCGGTGGCGTCGATCGTGGTGACCCGTGACATCCGCAGCACCACGACGCGGACTCGGCTGACCTCGGCAAGCTCGAGCAGGAAGTCATGGGCGGCAGCGAAGAACAACGCGCCCTCGATGCGGTAGGCCACGATGTGCTCGTCGAGGAGGGAGAGCTCTTCGTCGAGGTGGTCGTCCCCGTCCAGTGCCACCTGGTCGAGCCGGGAGGCCAGTGCGGTCTGGCGCAGTGCGACGAAACCCGCCGCGACGAGGCCCAGGAGTACGGCGGTGACCAGGTCGAAGGCGATCGTGGAGATCGTCGTGAGGGCCAGCACGCCGGCATCGCCACGGGTGGCGCGCACCAGCGCGACCAGGCTCGACACCTTGATCATCTGGATCGCCGTGGCAATCAACACTCCGGCGAGGGCGGCGAGGGGGATTTCTGCGACCCAGCGCGAAGCGATGAGCACGACGAGTAGCAACACCACCGCATGGGCCAACGCTGCGAGCCGGCTGGTTGCGCCCGCTCGTACGTTGACCGCGGTACGGGCGATGGCAGCGGTGGCCGGGATGCCGCCGAAGAGCGGTGCGGCCAGGTTGGCCAGGCCTTGGCCCAGCAGTTCGCGGTCGGGGTCATGGCGT
This sequence comes from Propionibacteriales bacterium, assembly GCA_038242265.1. Classification (GTDB taxonomy): domain Bacteria; phylum Actinomycetota; class Actinomycetes; order Propionibacteriales; family Nocardioidaceae; genus Nocardioides. Next base: position 28,050 of record JBBSSH010000020.1, on the reverse strand, counting down.
TGCCCGACGCTCATGCCGTCGGCAACAGTCGCAGACAGCAGGCTCTCCAATGCAGCGAGTGCGGCCACGGCCACGGCGGGGAGCAGGAGGGCATCGAGTTCGGCGAAGGGGATCGCGGGCAGTGACGGGGCGGGGAGGCCGGAGGGGATACGACCGATGGGGGCTGCGGGCAGGTGGAGGAGGTGCACGGCTGCGGTCGCGCCGACGACGGCGACCAGGGAACCGGGCAGGCCAGGGCGGACACGGGCCATGACGAGGATGGCGAGGACGACCGCGCCAGTGATCACGACGGGCGTCGCCACGGGGTCGGAGATCCACGCGCCGACCGCACGCGCAGCAAGGATGAGCACCCGGTCGGCCTCGACATCCACACCGAGGGCTGCGGGGACCTGCTGCAGGGCGATGATCACGGCGATACCCGCAGTGAAGCCCACGACGACGGGAACCGGGATGTAGCGGATGAAGCGGCCGGCGCCGGCAAAACTCAGGCCGACAAGGATCACCCCCGCCATCAACCCCACCACCAGGACGCCGTCAGCACCGAACTGCGCGACGATCGGGACCAGGACGACCGTCATCGCGCCTGTCGGTCCGCTGACCTGGACCCGGCTGCCACCGAAGATCGCCGCCACAGCACCCGCCACGACGGCGGTCACCAGCCCGGCCCCGGCACCCAGACCCGAGCTGACGCCGAACCCGAGCGCCAGCGGGAGCGCTACGAGTCCCACCGTCACCCCAGCGGTCAGGTCGCGGCGTGGGCGGACCTGGGTCCAGTCCGCACGCCGGGGCAGCAGATCCGTGGTGCGGGTGAGAGCGCGGCGCAGCCAAGTGGTGGCCGTTGGTCCGACGGTGGGCTCGCTCATCGCTGACTGGCCGTTGCGGTGAGCCCTGCTCCGATCTCGGCCTCGAGTTCTGCCTCGAGCTCACCTTGACCGGCGATGATGCCGGAGAGGATCTTGCGAGCGGTCATGAGCAGGTCGCGCACCTCAGGAACGCTGACGGAGTAGATGACCTCTCCTCCTTGGCGTTGTGAAACCACCATGGAGGCACGGCGGAGCACTGCCAGTTGCTGGGACAGGTTGCTCGGTTCGATCGCGATCTTCTCCAGGAGCTCATGCACGGCATGGTCGCGTTCGGAGAGCAACTCCAGGATGCGGATGCGCGCCGGGTGGCTCAGTGTCTTGAAGAACTCTGCCTTGGCCTGATAGAGCGGCACACCCATCCGGACACCTCATTCCCTCGCTCCTTGCTGACAACATGAAGAATACACGACTTGCAAACATCTTCAGGTTGCGCAGGCGAGGATTCCCAATCTTGATGGATCGGGCTCCGCATCAGGGCTGGTGGCGGAGCATGCCTTGCTGGTGCGCCGCGGCCACAGCAGCAGTGCGCGAGGTGACATCGAGCTTGGAGAAGATGTGCGCCACGTGGGATTTCACGGTCGTCTCCGTCACGAACAGCAGGCGGGCGACCTCGGTGTTGGAGTGACCGGCGGCCACGGCCTCCAGGACTTCCAGCTCGCGCGCACTCAGACTCGCCCGGGGAGTACGCATCCGGTCCAGCAGCCGTGAGGCGATGACCGGAGCGAGCGCACTCTCCCCGGCGGCTGCCGCGAAGACGGCAGCGGTGAGTTCGTGCGGAGGCGCGTCCTTGAGGAGATAGCCACTCGCACCGGCCTCGACCGCGCCGAGAATGTCGGCGTCGGAGTCATAGTTGGTCAGCACGAGGACGTAGGGAGGGGCGGGCAGCGCACGAATACGACGGGTCGCGTCGACACCCCCGGCCAGTGCGCGGGCGCCGAACTGCAGGTCCATCAAGATCACATCGGGGTGCTCCCGTTCGGCAGCTGCCACCGCCTCATCGGCTGTTGCCACCTCCGCCACGACGTCGATCTCGTCCTCGGAGGCGAAGAGGGCTCTGAGACCAGCCCGCACGATGGGGTGGTCGTCGGCGATCACGAGACGAATCATGAGGGCTCCTTGAGCAACAGTTCAACGGCGATGACCGTGCCCTGCTCGGGGGAGGATTCGACGCGAAGCACCCCGCCCAGTTGCTCGACGCGCTCCTTCGTAGCGCGCAGGCCGAAGGAATCTGTCCGGACCCCGCCGGCGCGCAGGGAGGCGGTGGCGGCCGGGTCGAAGCCTCGCCCGTCGTCAGCGATGGTGAAGTGCAGTGCGTCATGGCCATTCGTCAGGGTGCTCGATGTCAGGGGGCTCGTCGTCAGGGTGATCGTGACCGTGGTGGCGTCGGCGTGCTGGATGACGTTGGCCACGGCTCCCTGGGCAATGCGGAGCAATGCGGTCTGGAGATGCATCGGAAGCGAAGGGACCGCCGCGACGCGGACGTCCACCGCGAGCCCGTGCGGTCCCCACTGGGTCTCGGCCAGTCTGCACAGCGTGCCACCCAGACCTGCCTCATCGAGGTTCGGCGGCGTGAGTTCGCGGATGAAGCGGCGGGCGTCGGCCAGGTTCGTGGCCGCGGTCTCGCGGGCCAGTCGCAGGTGTTCGATGCCGGGGCGGTCCGGGTCGGCACGCTCGGCGGCGTGGAGCAGCATCTGGATGCTCGACAACCCCTGGGCCAGCGTGTCGTGGATCTCGCGAGCCAGTCGGGAGCGTTCGGCAAGCACTCCCGACTCGTGTTCGCTGGCGACGAGTTGGTCGCGAGTCGCGAGGAGTTCGGCCATCAACCGCTCTCGTTGCGCAGCTTCGCGGGCCAGCGCCCGATAGCCCAGTCCGATCATCACCGCGACGCCGGCGCCGACCAGCGGGCCGATCACCCCGCCGACACTCCAGCCGCTGTGGATGCCCAGCGCAATGATCGCGACGGCCACTGTCACGGCAACGATGATGGTGCCGGCGCGCGGACCGAGCAGGTGCAGATAGAGGAAGAACAGTGGAAAGACGAGGTAGGCAGCCTCTGGCGTCAACCACAGCAGCGCGAACCACTCGAGGCTCACGAGGCAGAGCCACCCGATTCGGATCAGAGAAGGGCGGTCGTCGGGACCGCGGGTGAGGAGCGCGCCGGCGGCGTAGGTCGCGAGAAACACCACGGCCAGCACGACGATGACACCGCGCGAAGAGGTCGGTGCGAGCACAGTCCGGCCCACGACCAGGGCGAGGAGAGCGCCGACAAGCAGGTGCAAGCCCGTGCGGAGGCCCACGAAGACCGGAGTCAGAGCATCGTGAGCCACGGGGGAAACCCTACGCAGTCCAGACCCGCTGTTCATGGTCCAAAAGTACGACTCGCGTCTCCACACTTCTGTGCGGCAACGCCGTTCCGGTGACCGATGCCCAGGAGCGATCCGAAGGAAAGGGTGGTCACTGTCGTCGACCCCGACGACCGGAAAGGAAATATCATGTTCGTCGCATGGCGCGACCTGCGTTTCGCAGGTGGTCGATTTCTCCTGATCGGCTCAGTCGTCGCACTGATCACGATCCTGGTCGGGTTTCTCAGTGGTCTGACCGGCGGCCTGGCCGCCCAGAACATCTCGGCCATCTTGTCGATCCCGGCCGACCGCCTCGTCTTTTCCGCACCGCCGAGTGGCACCGACACCACGAGCTTCGCCGACTCCGCTGTCACCGTGAAGGCGACCGAGGCCTGGTCCTCAGCCGCTGGGGTCAGCGCAGCTCAACCGATCGGCATCAGCCAGAGTCGCGCCGAGTCCGGCGACACGCGAGTCGCGATCGCCCTCTTCGGGGTCGAACCAGGTTTCGACAGCAGTACGCCGACCCGCAACGGCTCGCTCAGCCTGTCGACGCCTGCCGCCGACCAGCTCGGCGTCGGCACTGGTGACGAGATCACCATCGGCAGCACCTCGTACACGGTCCAGTCGGTGGAGGGGGAGGGTTGGTACAGCCACACCCCGGTGGTGAAGATGACCCTGCACGACTGGCAGGCCCAGGCCCGGGCCACCGGAAACTCTGACGTCCATGCCACGGTCCTTGCCGTCTCCGGTGACACCGACTGGGCGTCGGTCTCCCGGACGACGGACACCGAGGCAAAGACCAAACTCAGCTCCCTGACGTCGCTCAGCGCCTTCACGTCGGAGATCGGATCGCTCCTGATGATGGTGGCGATGTTGTTCGGGATCTCCGCGCTCGTCATCGGCGCCTTCTTCACCGTCTGGACCATGCAGCGAAAGAGCGACATTGCCATCCTCAAGGCCCTCGGTGCGAGCACTCGGTCCCTCGTCCGCGACGCACTCGGCCAGGCGCTGATCGTGCTGCTCATCGGCATCGGTGCCGGTATCGGTGTGGTGGCGCTGCTGGGGATGCTGGCGGGTACGGCGCTGCCGTTCCTGCTCAGCCCACTCACCACAATCCTGCCCGGGGCCGTCATGGTGGTCCTCGGCCTCGCCGGAGCAGCGTTCGCGCTGCGCTCGGTCACCTCCGCCGACCCCCTCACCGCCCTCGGGAGCAACCGATGATCAGCCTCGACGACATCACTCTCACCTTCAAGGACGGTGCCAGCCGGATCACTGCAGTCGATCACGTCTCACTCACGGCACTTCCCGGCACGGTCACCGCGATCACCGGCCCCAGCGGGTCCGGCAAGTCCAGCCTCCTCGCCGTTGCCGCGACGCTCATCAGCCCTGACTCCGGTCTGGTCCGCATCGACGACATCGATGCCACCCGACTCGATCCGGCACGGGCGAGTGAACTTCGACGGGAGAAGGTGGGGATCGTTTTCCAGCAGTCGAATCTGATCCCGTCGCTCACCGCGCTCGAACAACTCGAAGTGATGAACGAGCTCGGCGCTCCGCACAGCAGGAGGAATCGTGGCCGGGCCACCGGGCGCGCTCGTGAGCTCCTCGCAGCGGTGGGTCTAGATGATGAGGAGGGCAGGCGTCCGCACCAGTTGTCGGGAGGTCAACGTCAACGCATCAACATCGCCAGGGCACTCATGAACGATCCCAGCGTGCTGTTGGTGGACGAGCCGACCAGCGCCCTGGACCAGGAGCGCGGCGCCAGCATCATCGAGTTGATCCTCCGGCTCACTGAGCAACTCAGCACGTCGACCCTGCTGGTCACCCATGACCTTGTCCACCTGCCACGCATGCACGCGGTCGTCCACATGGTCGATGGAGGCCTGGTCGACGGGGGACCGTCCCGTCATGACGTGGCGGACTACTCCCCGAGCAGCCGTCCCAACTCATCCATGAAGTCTGTGCGCAGAGAATCGACGTCGGGGATGAGTCCCTTGTCGACACAGAACCCGACGGTGATTTCGCCGGCGTAGCTGAAGATTGCGACTCCCAGGCCGAGGTCTCCCGAGGTCGGCCCCCACCCGATGGTGCCCAGCAACCGAGAGCCCGCCAGTGTGACCGGACTTCGGGGGCCGGGGACGTTGGTCATCACGCCGGTGCCCTTGGCGGTGAAGATCTTGATGGCCAGCTTTTCCACCGCGGCGGGAGCCCGCCCGAGCACCTCCAGAATGCCGTAGGCCACGGCGCCCTCGGCCGAGTTCTTGATGGCAGTCATCCGCTGGGTCATCTGGGAAAGTCGTTCTTCGTGCGTGTCGGCCCTCAGCGGCAGCGTCAGATAGACCAGCCCGAACTGGTTGCCGAGCTCCGCAGGCAGCGGCTTGTCGAGAGGACGCAGGTTGAAGGGCACGATCGCCCGGACATCGACTGCAGCGTTGCCGTGACGAACGAGATAGGTGCGCAGCGCCCCGGCCACCGAGGCGAGCAACAGGTCGTTGATGGTCGCCTGTGAGGCCTTCGAGGCGCTCTTGACCGCTTCGAAGGAGATCGGATCGGTCCACGCGGTCTGCTTCTCGTGACCCAGTGGTCCCTTGAGCACCGTGTCGTGATCAGCAGGCAACAACAACAGCTTGCTCACCGCTGCGGTGTCGGAGACCACCACCTGGGCCAGGTCGATCATGGTGGTCGTGGTGGCCAGTCCCCACATCCACTTCGGCACCGTCAGGGGATGGGAGACGAGCGAGACAGCACCGCGTACGGCACCGCTGACGGCGTCACCCACCCACTCGGTCCAGCTACCGTGGTCGGCGCTCACCGGGCCGATCTCGACGGGTTCGGCATCAGGGTCGTCGGTGAGGGAGAGCAGCACCCGCACCAGCGAAAAGCCGTCGGCAATGGCGTGATGCATCCGGAAGACGGCCGCGCCACCGCCGCCCTCGTAGTCGTCGATGAGATAGAGGTCCCAGAGCGGGCGGCCCCAGGGCAGGGGGACGGAGACCTGGTCCCCGACGGCCTTCTCGAGCTCAGCGCGACCGGCGGGCGCTGGCAGCGTCATGCGTTTGATGCGGGCGTGGATGTCGAAGTCCTCCACGTCCTCCCACCACAGGCCCCGATCATCGACCACGCGTTGACTGAACCGAGGGAACTGGTCGATCATCCGTTCTTGCAGCACCTCGGCGACCCGTGCAGGGTCCAGCGGACGATCGAACCATTGCGCTGCGGTGACCACCATCAGGTTCGTGGGAGTGTCCATGCGCAACCAGGCTGCATCGGCAGCCGACATGGGGTGCCGTGTCATGACCGCACCCTACGCGTCACGAGCCTCAGCAGGCTGTTGAAGCCAACTGTCTCACCGCACCGTTCTGCGACGGGACAGCCGGTGGCCTGCAGTGGTTGACTCAGGCCGGAGGTATGACGCGATGAGTCTTCTGCTGGTCACTGGTTTTCCCGGGTTCCTGGGCTTCGCCCTGCTGCCCCGACTGCTTGCGAGACGGGAGGATTCTCGAGCGGTGTGTCTGGTCCAGCCCGCCTATCTGGCGACTGCACGGTCGCGGCGCGACGAGATCGAGGCGGACCACCCGGACCTGCGTGGTCGCATCGACCTGGTGACGGGCGACATCACCGTCACTGACCTGGGTCTGGAGTCGGCCGATCGCGCCGCGCTGGAGGAGGTGACGGAGATCTGGCACCTGGCTGCGGTCTACGACCTCACCGTCAGCGCCGAGATCGCCGAACGCGTCAACGTGGGCGGCACCCGCATGATGCTCGAGCTGGCGCAGAGCCTGCCCAAACTGACGAGGTTCCAGCACGTCAGCACCTGCTACGTCAGCGGCACCTACGCGGGAGATTTCCCCGAGGACGGCCTGGCTGAGGGACAGGAGTTCCGCAACCACTACGAGTCCACCAAGTTCGCGGCCGAACTCGCGGTCCGCGAAGCGATGGATGCGGGCCTGCCGGCGACCATCTATCGCCCGGGCGTCGTGGTCGGTGACTCGACGACCGGCGAGACTCAGAAGTACGACGGCCCCTACTTCTTGGCGACGTTCCTGCGTCGGTTGCCGTTCGTGGCACTGGTGCCGCGGGTGGCCGACCCCGACCAGGTGTGGTTCTCCCTGGCCCCGCGCGACTTCGTGCTGGATGCGATGGACCAGCTCTCGGTGCTCGACCGGTCGCTCGGCAAGACCTATGCGCTGACCGACCCCGACCCGCCGACCGTGCGCGAGCTCGTCGACACGTTCGCCCGGATCCTGGGCAAGCGGGTCGTGTGGGTGCCGCTGCCGCTGGGGTTGACCCGCGCAGCGGTCGGGTCGCTGCCGTTGGTCGAACCCTTCCTCGGACTGCCGGCGGAGTCCCTCGACTACGTCGCCTCCCCGACGACGTTCTCGACCACGAACACCACCACGGACCTGGTCGGCACCGGCGTCAGCTGCCCGTCGTTCGCGTCGTACGCTCCCCGTCTCCTGGAGTTCATGCTGGCCCACCCTGAGTTGGACTCGGCTGCCATGGTGTGACCCCGAGCATCGACACCGCACCTGGATCGGGAGCACGGCAACAAGGCAGCAGACGGAAGGCAGTGGCCAGATGACCAGAGCGAAGCCGAAGGCCGGGGCGAAGCGCACGATCGTCGTCAACATCAGCCTGACCGGGCCCGAGCGTGACTACGACGAGATGGTCTCGTTCCTGGGACACGACTTCCGGCTGGTGCGGCTGGGCACGTCCGGCGATGTCGAGGCTGCACAGTCGCTGGTCGAGCAATGGTCCTCGCAGGCTGCCGCCATCGCGGTCACCGGCGACCGTGAGGCTCGTGCCACTGGGCTGTACGACGGCGGGCCGGAGGCCATCGAGGACATCAAGGCACCTGCAGGTGTCCCTGTGACCGATGGTCGGATGCTCGGCGACGTCCTGCAGGAATGGGCCATCCGACACCTGACCAGTCAGCTGCCCGGGATCCTCGACAACGCGCGCACGGTCGTCCTGGGTGGGCTGAATCATGACCGCACCACGCGCGTCCTGCGTGACTACACCGACAACATCGAGTTCGCCGACCCGCTGCTGCGACTCGACCTGCCGGCCAAGCTGAACGCCTATCCGCCACTCTCGTTGGCGGCGAAGGTGGGTCTGTGGCCGCTGCATCAACTCCCGCGACCGATCAAGGGCCAGATCAGCGCACCGGGCCAACTGCTCAGCCACGTCCTGGCCCGTCGAGCGGCCCGCGACTGTGACGTCGTCGTGGCGACGTTCGAGGAACTGATCGGGTTCGGACTCGAGGACCTTGCCGGGAAGACGCTGATCAGCACCGCGATCTCCGAGGAACGGCTGGGCGAACTCGCCGAACGTGGTGTCGATCTGGTGCTGGACGCGGTGCCGCAGCCGTTCGCGATGACGGTGAACGCCGCGGTTCTCGAGGCGATGATGCTGGCGGTGGTGGGGGAGGGGGCGCAGTTGACCCACGACGACCTCCTGGAGATGGTCGACTCAGCCGGGCTGGAGCCTCGGGTGCTCCACCCGAACGGTCCCCGCCGCAAGAGCCGGTTCGCCTTCGTGATCCACCCGCTGTCCCAACAGCACTTCACCAACGTGGAGCCGCTGCGCTCGATCTCGGCATTCACTCCTGCTCCCTTGATGGGCGTCGTGGAGAAGGCGATCGCCTATGCGCCGCCGTTCGTCTACAGCCACGTCACCGGGATCACCTCGCCGACCGGCGCGGAAGCCGAGGGATGGCTCATCACCGTGGGTGGGACACCCAGGGAACTGATGGCGCACAGTCCCGAGTTCACCTACGGGCGACTCCTTGCCGCAGCTGACATCGCCCGCAAGCTCGGGGCTCAGATCATGGGCCTCGGTGCCTTCACCAAGGTCGTCGGCGACGCCGGTGTCACGGTCGCGAAGAAGGCCTCCCTCCCGATCACCACCGGCAACAGCTACAGCGCCTCAGGTGCCCTCTGGGCTGCGCACGAGGCACTGCTCCAGTTGGGGCTGGTGGAGATCGACGACGACGGCGTGATGCATGGCAAGGCCCTGGTGCTCGGCGCGACCGGTGCCATCGGCTCGGTCTGTGCACGGCTGCTCGCGCTGGCCAGCGACGAGTTGTGGCTCGTCTCCCCGGAGTCGGCCAAACTGTTGGCCCTCAAGCGCGACATCGAACGAGAAAACCCCCGTGCTGTCATCCACCTCGCCGCCACACCGGGCGCCCACCTGCCCGACATGGACCTCATCGTCACCGCCACCTCGGGCGCCGGTAAACGCGTCCTCGACATCATGGACGTCAAGCCGGGCTGCGTCATCACCGATGCGGCGCGCCCACTCGACCTCTCCCGCGACGACGTCGCCAAACGGCCCGACGTGCTGGTCGTCGAGTCGGGTGAGATCAAGCTTCCCGGCAATGTGAAGATGAAGGACATCGGCCTGCCGCGCGGTGTTGTCTACGCCTGTCTGGCAGAAACCGTCGTACTCGCCCTCGAGGGTCGCTACGAAACCTTCACCGTGGGACGCAACATCGAGTGGGAGAAGGTCAAGGAGATCTACCGCCTCGGGCTCAGGCACGGCATGGAGCTTGCCGCCATCGCGGGAGTCAACGGCGTCTTCACCCCCGAGCAGATCGACCGGGTCCGGGAACTGGCGCTGGAGGCGCGCGCTCAGCGCTGAAGCTCTGGACCGGGAGCGATACGGACCGGTCCGCGAGCCTGACGCACGTCGACCTCCGCGTCCGACTGCTGCACCACCACGACGCGCTGCTGCGTCAGGTCGTGGGCGACCTCGCGGGTCTGGGACATCACCTCACGCCAGTCGGCACCACCGACCACGCGTGCCGCATCGCTCGGACAGATCGTCGTCCCGTTGCGGTGTCGCAGCAGGGTCCGGATCGTCGCTGCGAGCCGAATGTGGAGGCCTTCCTCACTCGGAGCGTCCCACCACGGTTCCCCGCGCTCGCCCAGCGCGATCTTGGCGTCCTGCACCAGAAATCGGGCGTCATCGCCGCGGCTGCGGACCTCACGCCGCCCGCGCATCAGTTCACCCACCAGTTCGACGCGTAGCGAGTCCGGTATCGCGATGTCGCTGGCCCGCCACCGGCGTCCCTTCACCACGATGTAGCGGCCGTCAGCAGTGCGCTCCACCTCGTCGGTCATCCCAGCAGCGTAGGACGAGCACACCCGAGTCAGCGATCGGCCTGCTTTGAATACTTCAACCGGTAGACGGTGTTCATCAGCGCGCACTCCCACGCCACGATCGGGTGTCCGCCCGAGTGCACCGCGATCCGAGCCGAACGGGCGTTCTTGACCAGCACGTGCCGGACGTAGCCGGCCTCGACCGGGTCCGGCCCGAGACAGAGCGCCTCGTCCTCGAGCAGGATCACGTTGTGTCGGTGTGAGCGGTTGGCGCGGGTGCCGACGAGTTGGGCGAAGTCATCGAGGTGGGGCCGGAGGGTACGGCCGTAGAAGGTGGCGACGTCAGGGTCCTCACAGGAGGCAACGGCGTTGATGTCCTTGCGCCCTGCGTAGCAGCGCTCGTGACGCGTACGGCTCACCTCGTCGGGGACGATGGGAGCGTCGTCGGCGTCGAAGTAGTAGATCTCCGCACCCATGCGTCGGCTGGTGGCGACGCGCTTCGTGCTCCGGACGGAACCTCGCCCACCCGGCACGGTCCGGTCGTATATTTCAGCGGCCACCCGCTCCAGGACGTTGCCGAGATGGCGGGCGTCGTCGGGATCCTTGGCGATGATGATGGTGCCGTGAGACCTGAGCAGTACGACGTTGGCACCGGTCGTCTCGAGGGTGTGCTCGACGTGGTGGTGCAGCTTTTTCGTGCCCGGCAGGCCGTAGGCCGCGATGGGCAACACCGACTGTCCGAGGGCGTCGGCCTGATCGGGCGTGAGGTCGTAGTCGTGCGCGCCGAGGCTGAGGGCGGAGGCGTAGGACTGGTGGGTGTGCACGACGCAGTCGAGGTCGGGTCGCAGACGCAGAGCGATCTGGTGCATGTGGTGCTCGCCGGACGGTTTGTAGGGGCCTTCCCAGGAGTGATCAGGCATCAGTTCGGCGAGGTCGCACTCCTGCATCGTCGGATAGGACCGACCGGTCGGTGAGATCAGGAAGGTCTCCGGGCCGGTACGGGCGCTGAAGTTGCCCCAGGTGCGCACGACGAGACCGTCCTCGAGCAACTGCTTGCCGAGGTCGACGAGGGCAGCGCGAGGGTCGGACAGTAATTGGTCAGGGGCGCTCACAGCGCCACCACCTCGCCGAAGATGCGGTCGAACCGTGTCAGCGCGTCGTCGATCATCGTCTCGTCGTAGGCCGCCGAGACGTAGAGCCGGCTGCCGGCGAGGGTGACCATGCCCTCGGCCAGGTAGGCCGCTCCCATGTGCTCCATCTCCGCCTTGCGCGCCGAGGTGGCCTTGATGACCGACGGGATCTGCCAGGGCTTGGCCCAGTCGAGGGAGAAGTGCATCGTGCCGGCGGTCTCCAGGTGCACGATCGAGCCTTGGTTGTAGGCCACGAAGGGCAGGTCGTGCTTCGCGATGAGGGCGCCGAGGCCATCGGTCAGCCGGTCGCCCATCAGGTTGGCCTTCTCGAAGGCGCGGGTCTCCGAGATCTCCTTGATGGTCCAGTAGCCGGCGACGCTGGAGATCGGAGTGGCGGCCATCGTGCCACCGACCAGCGCCTTCTTGATCTTCATCCCGCCGGTGATGCCTGCGGAGAGGTACTGCATGTATTCGCGGCTGCCACCGAGCCCCCCGGCGCCCGGATAGCCACCGGCGATGACCTTGCCGAAGACCGTCAGGTCAGGGGTGATGCCGTAGAAGCCGGAGGCGCCGCGATCCGAGATCCGGAACGCGGTGACGACCTCGTCGAAGATGAGCAGTGCGCCGTACTTCTTGGCCAGGTCCGCAGCGCCGGCGACGAACTCGCGGCTGATCGGTCGCGTCCCGCTCTCGGGGCCCATGGGTTCAAGCATGATCGCGGCGGTGCCGCCGAGGACCTTCTTGAGTTTCAGCTTGCGTTCCAGATCAGCCAGGTCGCCGGGGAAGAACTCGTCGGTGAACGCAAATGATGTGAGGGGGACTCCCTTGGCCTGGGTGAACTTCGATCCGGGGATCCTGATGCCGTACGCCAGCTGGTCGCTCCAGCCGTGGTAGGCGCCGCCCATCTTGAGTACGTGTTTGTGCCCGGTTGCGAGTCGGGCGACGCGGGTCGCAGCCATGCACGCCTCGCTCCCGGAGTTGAGCGCCCGGAACATCTCGACGCCGGGGATCAGGTCGCAGATGAGCTGGGCGAGCTTGAATTCGTACTCGTGGAACAGTCCGGTCGAGGGACCGCAGGTGTTGAGCAGGTCGATGACCTTCGCCCTGATCTGCGGAGGGTTGGAGCCGAGCACCGTGGGCCCACCGGCCTGGAGGAAGTCGTAGTACTGGTTGCCGTCGAGGTCGTGGAGCAGGGCACCCTCGGCCTTGGTGAAGACGAGCGGGAAGGGGTGGTTGAAGGCCAGATTGTGCTGGACTCCACCGGGGATCACCGCCGATGCCTCCTCGATCATGGCCTTGGAGCGCTGGCATTTGGCGTCGAAGTAGTCGCTCTCGTAGCGGTGCAGCGCTTCGCGCGAGATCGAGTGGATCGGCTTCTCGATGAGTGCGTCGAGCGCGCCGTTGATGTGCTGGACGCCGGGCCGGTTGATCTCCACGTGGCTCTCCTGGGACGGTCCTCGAGGTACGGAGGTGAGTCACGACTCACCCGTTGGTGCCACGAGGCTACGAAGCACTTCCCCGGGTGTCAACAGTGGTGCTAGCGTGCGGCGCGCATGGTGTGAGTGACGACTCACCCCTGGCTGTGCTGTCTGTCGGGGCACGAACTGCGGTGACAAGGGCGAAGGAGGACCGATGAGCCGATGGGCGACTGATCGTTTCCGCAACCTGCCCGACGAAAAACGCGGACGCATCCTGCTGGCGGCAGTGCGGGAGTTCGCCACCCACGGCTACACCGCCGCCAACACCAACCGCATCGCTCAGGACTGCGGCATCAGCGTCGGTGCGCTCTTCAAGTACTTCGCCACCAAGCAGGATCTCTTCCGCCACGTGATCGCCGCCGGCGCCGACCTGATCGAGGAGCGCGTGGGCTCGCTGCTCTCCGCCCCGGGCGACACCATGACCAAGATCGAGCGACTGGTGCGACTCACCGTGTCGTCCTCTCGTGAGCAACGTGAGTTCATTCGGCTCTACCACGAGATCACCGGCACCGGCACCCAGGAGCTGGTGCATGACACCGCCCGGGCCCTGGAGACGTGGACCTCCCGGGCCTATGTCTCGCTGCTGCGCGAGGGCCAGTCCCGTGGCGAGATCAGGTCCGACATCGACGCTGAGACGCTGGCGTTCTGTGTCGACAACCTGCTCATGGTGCTGCAGTTCTCCTACGCCTGCGACTATTTCACCGACCGCGCGGGTCTCTATCTCGGACCCGACTTCACCGAGCGCGACGATGATGTGGTCGAGCAGGTCCTGGCGTTCGTCCACAGTGCCGTTCGGGCCACACCGTCCCTGACCACACCGCCCCTGAACCTCGCATGATCACCGTTCTGGCCTATGACATCGGCACCACCGGGGTGAAGACCTGCCTCTTCGAGATCGGCGACTCGATCGTCCCGGTCGATTCTGCGAGAGCCGACTATGGGCTGAGCCTCGTCGCAGGAGGTGGCGTCGAGCAGGACCCCGACGAGTGGTGGGCGGCCATGGTGTCCTCGACCCGGGCCATTGCGGAGCGTCAGGGCGGGCCCCTGGACCACATCGACGGCATCAGTTTCTGTTCCCAGCAACAGAGCCTCGTGCTGGTCGACGAGCAGACCCGACACGTACACCCGTCGATGAGCTATCTGGATCAGCGCTCGACGGCCCAGTTGGCGAGACATGCCACGAAGGCACCGCGGGTGGCCGGCATCAACGCCACCTTCCTGGCTCGGAGCCTGTGGCACACCGGCGCGGTCTCGGCGTCGGTGAAGGACCCGGTCTGGAAATATCACTGGCTGCGCGAGAACCGGCCCGAGGAGTTCGCTCGCGGCCACAAGTGGCTCGATGTGAAGGACGCCCTGATCGCCCGGATGACCGGCGAGTTCGTGATGAGCGAGGACAGTGCCTTCGCGACCCTGCTCTATGACATCCGCTCCGAAGAGAGGCGATTCAGTCCAGAGATGCTGCGGATGCTGGATGTCTCGCCCGATCACCTGCCGAGCATCTGTGCCTCGACCGACGTCGCCGGAGTCCTGCTGCCCGACGCCGCTGCCGATCTGGGGTTGGCTGTGGGGACGAAGGTCTTTTCCGGAGCAGGAGACGTCGCCGCCATCGCGGTAGGTGCCGGGGCGACCGAGCCCGGTCAGACCCACGTCTACATCGGCACCTCGGGGTGGGTCTCGACGGTTTCGGAGAAGCGTGCGGTCGACACCCGCGCCATGATGGCGACGATCGTAGGAGCCCAGCCAGGGCGCTACAACTACTTCGCCGAACTCGAGACAGCCGGCAAATGCCTGGAGTGGGTGCGCGACCATCTCGCCCTCGACGAGATCGACATCTATCTCCGCAAGCACCATGTCGCCGAGGATCCGGCGACCGAGTACGCCACCCTCTACGACTACCTGTCCGGGGTCATCGCTTCCGCTGCACCCGGTGCCGGGGGACTGCTCTTCGCTCCGTGGCTGCACGGCAATCGCTGTCCCTTCGAGGATCCGAATGCCCGCGGCATGTTCGTCGGCCTCGGCCTCGACACCGGCAAGACCGAGATGCTCCGTGCAGTCGTCGAGGGAGTGTGCCTGCACATGCGCTGGCTCGTCGAGACCGAGGACCGAAAGGTCACCACGTCGGAGCGGGTGCGTTTCGTCGGAGGTGGGGCACTCTCCGACGTCACCGCCCAGATCCTGGCCGACGTCCTGCAGCGTGGCGTCGACGTGGTCGCGCATCCCCAGGATGTCGGTGCGGTGGGGGCCGCTCTCATCGGGGCCGTCGGGCTCGGTGAAGTGGCCTCGCTCAGCGAGGCACCGCGGCTGGTGGACGTGGTCAGGAGATTCGAGCCCAACCCCGCCGACAAGGTCGTCTATGACAAGTTGTTCGCGGCCTTCACCCAACTCCACCAGGCGAACAGGAAGATCTTTGCGGCCCTGAGTCAGGTGTGACTCACGTCCGCACCGTCGCTCATGGATCGAGCCTAGGACGTGGGGGATCGAGACGCGAGCCCGACCATGTGACTGTATAAATGAGCCCCATGAGCGAAGACATCTCTCGGGGACGACGCAAAGAATATTTGGTGACACTCGTAGCCGCGCTCGTGATCGGCGCGATTGCGGTTGGTGCCTACCAAGCGATCCGTGACATCGGGCCCTCACGCGTTCACGGGCCGAGCTCATCCACGGAGCCCGTGCGGTTCTCACAGTTTGCGGACGTACTGATCGCAAAGACGCCCGGCGCCTGGAAGGCGGGGGACGGGGCAGTCGTTGTTCCGGGCGACATCTCCGAGGAGACCACCGGCATGGTGATGTCGCCCCAGCGCGTCGGACCCCCAGTGACACTGCCGTCGCACGCCGTGGAGTTCGTACGGCAGTGGCGCGCACCCGGCGCGGGCAAGTCGCCCGGTCCAGACGAATTCGGCTCGGTGGTGACGGATCGCGGACCTGCGCTGCTCGCCTGCACGAGGTGGCCCGACAGGAAAGGCTGCGTCGTGTCGGTGGGACATCTGGAGGGAAAGGACTTCTTCTACGACTTCGGTGTGGGGTCGGAGACCTTCCAGCAGCCGGGAAGCAAGATGGAGGTGTTCGTGCTGACGGGCTACACGCCGACAGGAGAGGACACCTTGGTGTTGGCGGGTGGTCCGGGTGCCGTCGAGTCGGCAGTCGTCATCCTCGACGACGGAACAAAGATCCCCGCCACGGTCACCAGCGCAGTGGGCGCGCCCACCGGATCGATGTATTTCGCAACGACGACCGGCACGCCGGTCCGGGTCGTCGCACATGGCGCAGATGGTCGGGTCGTCGAGGACCACAAGATCCGCGACTGCGTACCCGGCGAGAACTGTGAAGTGAGATGACGGATCGATGTCGGTGAGGAGCGAGCTATGGCCATCGAGCCGTTGGTGACACCGACTCACCTTCCGGGGACGTCATTCCTGCCCAATTGACCCACTACTCCGTAGCTCCGCATTCGCCCGTAGGGCAAAAGAGGCATCAAGGGGCCCAGACATTCCCTGATGTCGGTGGCAAACCCTAGAGTCATGAATCGGATATGCGACTGCCCCGCAGAGGCGATCCGTTGTTGATTCAGGGGGAGATTTGAATTTCGTCTCGGGAGATCGCTCCCATTCCACCGGAGTGAGGCCAAACCCGGCCATCCACGGCAAAGACCCCGCAGGTGCACCCGGCATAGACGGGTCGTATCCCCTTCTGTGCCATCTCTTGGACACCGCTGTCGTCGCAGAGCATCTGTGGAACACCAGGGTGCGGCCCAAGTTGAAAGCCACCATCGCCTCCGTCCTCAACGTCAGCGAGGACGAGGCAGGTCGCGTGCTCATGCTGATTGCGGCACTGCACGACCTCGGCAAGGTCAACCCCTTCTTCCAATACCAAGAGCGGTTGGGATCGCCAGCCTTCGTCCCTGAGCTCGAGGCTGCCTTGGACTTGCCAACCACCGAATCCATGCTGTGTTCGCTGATGAGGTCTCAGACCTCCCATCCACTGCGCCGCCACGAGTTCCTGTCCCACCGAGCAATCACCGGCCAATGGCCAAGCGGACTGGACAAGCTCCGCGGCGCTGCGTGGTCGGGCCTGGTCGCCGGAGGACACCACGGATACTGGCGCGACACCTCGATCAACGACCTCCCCATAGGCGCCGATGGCGAAACCCTGATCAGAGGGTGGACTGGGCAGCAGGAGGCCCTGCTCAGCTTGATCGAGGGTGCGATCGGCATCCAGGTTGCGGATGTCCCGACTCTTGACGGTCCTAGGGCCATGATCCCATTCGTGTGCTTCTCGGGCCTGCTCACCATGGCTGACTGGATCGCCTCCGACGACTCGAAAGTGGGGGAGGGCAAGCGTCTGTGGACGCAGAGGTCTGGCACTCCCCGAGATCCCCACGAGAGCCCTACATCCGCTCAGGATTGGATGCGTCACCGTGGCGTCGCTCTGTGTGCTCACACGGACTCGGGGCTGGGCGACACTTCCTCGGTTACCCGGCAATCCCTCAAC
Source organism: Propionibacteriales bacterium (assembly GCA_038242265.1). Classification (GTDB taxonomy): domain Bacteria; phylum Actinomycetota; class Actinomycetes; order Propionibacteriales; family Nocardioidaceae; genus Nocardioides. Next base: position 10,643 of record JBBSSH010000020.1, on the reverse strand, counting down.
GAAGCAGCCATGGAGGGCTTCGACCCTCGGCCCCTCCAAAAGGAGGCCTTGGATCTCGCTGATCATGACGATCCCGGCCTGTGGATCTGTATGTATCCGACAGGGGATGGCAAGACCGAAGCAGCGCTCCTGCGTGGCGCCGTCGATGTCGGCGAGGGATTTTTCTTTGCCCTCCCGACCCTTGCTACGACCGACGCGATGGAAGCAAGGATCGCTACCCTGACCGGTCGACTCGACCCATCCGAAGATCTCCCTCTCATCAAGTCGCATCAATTTGCACGATCAATGCGGACCGAACGGCCTCCCCAGGCGGGGGACCAATCAGACGACGAGTGCTGCGACCAGTCCAACCCGACGTGGTACACCGCCTCGATTCGCAAACTGGTGGCACCCAATGTCGTCGGGACGGTCGACCAAGCTCTGGTGGGGGCGCTCGGTCAGCGCCACCTCACACTGAGACTCTTCGGGTTGGCCAACCACCACATGATTCTCGACGAGGTTCACACCTACGACGCCTATCAGACCGAGCTCCTCATCGAGTTGCTCTATTGGTGGGGTCTTACTGGCACCAGGGTCACCTTGCTCTCGGCGACGCTCCCTGCTTCTCACATGAAGTGCATGGTTCAGTCGTACGCAGCCGGCATTACCGCCGCCCCGTTCATGTCGCTCGCAGACCAGGCAGACGAGGTCACGGCGCAGTTTCCCGCCACGGTCAGTGTGTCGCTCGACGGGTCCATCTCGCATCAGCCCGGCCCCACCGACGGTTCGATCCGCCGACCGCAGCCAACTCACATTGAGCTCCCGGCTGGCGTCAGGTCCCGAGCCGACCGCATCGCCTCCCACGTGGCTTGGGCCAAAGACACTGCCTCAGCGCACCCCAGGAGTCCGATCGCGATCGTGTCCAATGTCGTAGCCGATTGCGCTGCCATCGCGACCACGCTGCTGGCGGATCCTGAGGTGACCGCCACCCACGAAGTCCTCAGCCTGCACTCATCATTTACCGCGGAGCACCGCCGCAAGGTCGAACAACGACTAATCGAGCGTGCTGGCCGCCGCGCGCACGCAGCTGGGTTCAATGAAGGACGCAAGCCCGTCATCATCGTGGGCACGCAAGTCATCCAGGCCTCGCTCGACTTCGACGTCGACTTCATGGCCTCCGACCTGGCGCCGGCCCCGGACCTGCTCCAACGGCTGGGACGGGCGTGGCGCTTCGAGGGCTCGGACGACATCGCGGAGTTCCGAGGTGGACGGCTGCCTGCCGACGCCAAAAGAACGTTCCGCGTCCTGGCAGTCCTGGATGAGGCTGATGTGCCATCGGATCGGGGATCAGTCCCTTATCTCACCGCGCCCCTCCGTCGCACCTACGCGACTCTGGTCCAACGCGTGAGAGAAGGACCGCTTGTGGACGTCTTCTCCTTCTCCCAGCAATGGGTGGACGCGGCCTATGACAAAGACCCCTACACATTGCTTTCAGAGGATCGGGATGAGTTGAGATCCGCCACGACCGAGATCGCGGACGAGAGTGCGAAAAGGCTCGCCGCTGGCGACTCTAGGGCGGCGTTGGCCCGTTCTCGCCGGGACGGGCTGGCGCCGCTGTTGCCCGCACCGAAGGGTCTCAGCAACAAGGGACCTCGATGGCAGAACCTCGTCGAACTGACCAAGACCTCAGATGACGAAGATCTCATGAGGACGCGCTACATCGAGCACGAGTCAATGGCCGTCATCCTCTTCGACTCGACGGGGGAGTCCTTCTACACCGACCCCACCACCGGCGCCGCGATCTTCTTCCCCAGCGATCTTTCGGTGCATGACATGCACGAGCTCGAAGTGCGCGATGCGCTACACCTGATTGAACGTTGGTACTGCGTGATAGGGTGGTCTTTACGACGAACAGCCGAGGAGGCCGTGAAGTTGACCCTTGCTCCTCTCAGGGGTGAGTGGAAGCCGCAATCCAAGCTCCTCGCCTCGACTTGCCCGCTAGATCTCAAGCAGCTTCGCGATGCAGCTGAATACCACCCGACCGTTGGCCTGATGATGAAGAAGGACACTTGATGACGTCGTTCAACGCCTGGAGTCAGCCGTGGCTGTCAGTGACCCGGACCCCCGGTGGTCCCTCGGAGCAGCTTTCGCTGCGCGACACGTTCGTCCACGCCCACGATCTTGCCGGGCTGGGCAACGGACTGACGCCGCTCGATCTCGACTCGCTCTATCGGTTCCTGCCCAGTGTCGGAGTGCTCGTAACGCGGGATGACGACACCATCGACGAGCAGGACTTGAGGTTCTCGGAGTCCAGGGTTGATGCGTTCGGCGACACTTTCGGTGAGCGTTTCGAGTTGTTCGGAGAGCGCCCCTTCTTGCAGCGGTGGGACAAGACACAAGCGGATATCGAGGCCCTGCGCGACCCCAAGGTCGGTCTGAAAAAGATGGTCAAGCCTCTGGAGCAGTTGCATCCCCATGAGCCCGGCGACAGTTCCTCTCAGTGGGCCATCCGTCATGACGCACGAGTCACCACCGACTTGGCCAGCCTCACCATGTTGCTGGTCACCGCGTGGTTTCAGACCAAGAACGGCAACGGCAAGGACCCCTGGGGTGGCGGACATCTCAAAGGCAGCGCCGGGACCTGGCACGTCAACCCCTTCGCCGTGCACTACACCGACAAGCACAGTCTCGCTCGCACCATCTTCGCCAACATGCCCGCCGCGTGGCTCGACAATTCTGACCTTCCGCTCTTCCTCAATCACGAAAATGTCCCGGCTGATTTCGCCACTGCGGCGATGAATTCGGTGACCTGCTTCACCTATGCCACAACGCTTCCTCTCATCTACGTCGAGGACGGCACTCCGACCGGTTTCGTCCAGGGCGCTGATGCGGGGATCGCCATCCCACACCTCGCGGCCACGCGGAAGGAGAGCCTTGGTCTGGTTCATGCGCGAGATCACACCCGACTTCACTCGATCGTCACCAAGAAGAACGCCCCGGCGACGCTGAGGCCGCGAGGCTCCTTCGGGACCCGTCTGTCCAGCACTGAGGGGTTCGAGAGATGGTTCCGAGCAGGCAACGGCGTCTCCGTCGCTATGCAGACTTGGCGGGCCATTCCACGGGTGCTGGTGATCGAGAAGGAAGCGGAGTACGCCGACTGGACGATCTCCATGTTCAGCGAGACAACCGACGGCAAGGGCACCCGTTCGTGGGCCGCGTGGGATGAAATGCCCGCCGGATTTGCTGCGGCTTCTGGACCAGCTTTGTCTGCAGTCCAGGGGCTGTTGGCCTTCGCCGATGTCTGCCGTCGAAAGTTCACGATGGCAGGTCGGACCGCCACCGGAGACAAAGAGGTGCCGCTGGCCGTCACGGGTCAAGCTGCGTTCTATACGAATCTGATGCCGCTACTGACCCGACTGGCTGACGCGGTTAACCACGGCGAGACCGTAGACCTCCGGACCTATGCCGAGCAGGTCACCGCGATCGCGCGATCTGAGTTCGACACGATGACGCGGCCGTTGATTGCGACCTCGCGAGTCGCAGATGTCGCTGCTGCGCGCAGTCAGTTCCGCCGTGCCGTCAGGAGTGAGTTGCACAAGCTGTTTCCGATGCCCGCTTCCAACGCAGACCACCAGATCGAGGAGTCCACATGAACGCCGCGACCCGCACTGTCGTGAGTCCCGACAAGAGTGTCAACCCAGACCTGCTGCTGATGTCAGTGACCAACCAGCGAGTTGCTGCTCACAACACGCACGGTTCGAATGCACACGCCGGCTGGCTGGCCGACCTCCGCGCCGGCATCACTCCAGCCGGGGAGTTGCGTGCGATCGCGCGGGCCGCGCCGTACATCACCGGCCTGGGCGCGCGGAGCCACTCCGCGGCCATCCGAGCTGCTGCCATCCGCGCGATCAATCGAGACGTTTCGAACAGTCGCAATCTGCGTCTCGGAAGGTCTCTCGCTCGGTTGGACCTGATGGAGGGTGGCTCATCCGTCTCCGGCCAGGTGGACGTACTTCCCCTCATGCCCATGGATGGCGCTGCCCTCATCTTTGACGGTCTCATCGGACGCTGCGCCAAACACGGCATTGCGATCAATTTCGAGGGCCTGGCCAAGACACTCATCCATTGGGGCAGTGGTGATGGCGCCCGATCTGTCGACCGCCGCACCCAAGTTGTCCTCGATTTCTACCTCGGCGCTCAAGCCGAAAACTGAACTTCCATCCGCTCGGTCACATCTCTCTCTTGGAAAGCTGCGCCATGTCCTTCATCACCGTTCACGTGCTTCGTGCACTGCCCATGCACAACCTCAACCGCGACCAGAACGGGTTGCCCAAGTCGCAGTACGACGGGGGAATCCAGCGAGGTCGACTCTCGAGTCAGTCCCTCAAGCGTCCGGCCCGCATTGCGTTCCGCGATGCCATGGCGGGCATCGAGGGCGCCCCCGGATCGATTCGCACGATGGACTCCCACGCCGCGAAGATGGTCGTCTCGCTTGCTGAGGATCTGGCTGTCCAGCAGGGGAAGAGCCTTGACCACGGTGCTGCCAAGAAGAAGGCGGAATCCGTGGTGAAGTCGCTTGCGAAGAAGCCCGCGAAGTCGGATGAACCCAAGGCGAGTGCCGACTCGGGCGAACCGGAGAAGGGCAAAGCAGACCAGAAATCCGAGCCCGACAAGAAGGACAACATCCTGCTCTTCTCGCTTGCCGAGCTCGAGACGCTGGCCCAGGCGATCCTCGATGAGCAGAACGGAGGCGATGTCGCGACAGTCGACACTTTCCTCCAAGATTTCCGGTCTCCGTCGCTCGACATCGCCGCCTTCGGGCGCATGTTTGCTGCACGGGCTGACAAGTCGACACAGGCCGCCGTCGCTGTCTCGCACGCAGTCATGACGCACGAGATGTCGCTGACCATCGACTACTTCACGGCCGTCGATGAGTTTGAGGATGACGCCCCCTCGGAAGATGCTGGCGCAGCGCACCTGGGGTTGGCCTACTACACGTCTGGCGTCTACTACTCGACTTTCACCATCGACCCGGCTCAACTGGCTCGTTCGTGGTCCGGCTTTGGCTCATCTACCGCACGTGCACAGGTCGAGGCGCTCGTCAAGGCGCTCGTCGAGGCACTGCCGACCGGCAAACTGACCAACACCAACGCTCACACCAAGCCATGTTTGGTACTGGTCGAGAATCAGAAGAGCCGTACGGTCTACGAGTTCGAGACCCCTGTGTTGAAGGGTGCCGACGGCGGGTTCTCGCAACCGTCGGTCACCTCGCTGTCCAGCCAATACGCCACAGCACGGGCCTACGACCGCGACAACTATCTCGACACCGTGCTCTATTCGGAGTCTGACGACACCTTCGACGGGGCTTTGCGGGTGAGTTCGATCGGTGACGTCGCAAACAAGACCGCCTCGATGGTGTGGGGATCCTTGAGTGGCGAAGAGTCGTGACGGGCCTCGTCCTGCGAGTGGCGGCACCTCTGCAGTCGTGGAGTGGCTACCGCCACCTGGCCAAGATGGATTCGACTGTCCCCACCGAGGCGTTGCCGCGCAAGTCGGCGATCAGTGGACTCATTGGCGCAGCCTTGGGACCACTCGACAACGGGTTCGGCAGCGCACGAGACCTCACAGAGGTCGGCGAACGCTACGACCTCCATGTGCGTGTCGAGACACGCAACGCCACTTCAGAGGACTTCCAGACTCTTGGACCGCTGCGTCCGTCCGATCACGCCAGCGCGCAACGCGCTCTGAGCTTGGCTGAGGGCTCTGCGCGCAAGTTCCCCTCGATTCGGGGCGGAGGCAACTTTCCGACGGAGGTGTCGAGACGTGATTTCTTGGCTCATTCGGAGTTCATCCTTGCCCTCGAAGGAGACGACGACACGCTCGAGGCATGGCTGGCGGCGCTCCGTGAGCCGGTCTTCATGCCCTATTTCGGTCGACGGTCCTGTGCTCCCACGTTTCCCTTCGTCCTCGGGCTTTACGAACGCGGCGCAGCGTCACTTTTCGGTGAGCTGCCGCACGTCGATAAGTATCACCAGGACGACCCGCTGGTCGCTTACGAGGTGCTTGGCGATTACAACCAACACCTCACAGCTGAACACCCTGCCGCCTACACGCCGCCATCCAGTTCGCGTTCGGAACAACTGGACTGGACGAAGGAGAATCTGCGATGAACCCCACCGCATCCGCTCCCACCAAGACTGGCATCTTCTGGACGCAGTTTCCCGCTGGTGCCTTGACTGATCGTGATGGGTTGCCCGTCGACTGGTCTGACCACAAGGCCTCCCACCGAGCAGTTGGCCGGCTTTTCGCCCCCCGGCTGCCCGGAAACCCGGGGGAGCGGCGGTCGGAGGCGGGCATCCTCTATCGCGTCGACGTATTGGGGGTAGATCGGGAGCCGACTGTTCTCGTGCAGTCACTCCTGGCGCCTGAGCTGACCCCGAGCCTGAGTCGGAGTACGGAGATCTCTCGCCGTAGTTGGGACATCGAATCGGGTGATCAGGTGGCCTTTCGTGTTGCCGTCAACCCGGTGATCCGGACGACTCGGCATTACACCGACGAGACCAGGACGAAGCCGACCGACTGGTCCAATCGTCCGGGGGTTCAGGTGCCGCGCAAGCCAGATCCGAAGGACGGCAAGCCGCGGCGCGTTCGCGCTCACGTCAAGAGGACTGAGTCCGTCGTCCCCGTCTCCGATGTCGAAGGTTGGCTCGCCTCGAAGATGGGTGATGCGTTCGCCGACGTCTCCGTGCTCAACCACTTCCGGGACAAGCTGCGCTCTGGACCCCAGCTGTTGGTGGTCGACACCTTTGACGCCGTCGCGGCTGTGCGGGACCCCGAGGCGCTCAACGAGCTTCGTATCCGGGGCATCGGCCGCGCCAAATCCTATGGCTGTGGACTCCTGACCCTGACCCGTCATGGCTGAATCCGCAGGACTAGTCGGGATTGGTGATCTAATGACCGCAGGCCGGGCGTGTTCTCCCGCCGGACCAACGTGTTGTGGGCGGGGTGAGTCAGTTCAATCAGGCGGAATCGTCCGTTCTCCGCGCGAGCGGAGGACTCGGTGAAGACGCCCGGCTCCTTAGCTCGGCCTAACAGCGGCCGGGCCGGAGCCTTCTCTCTCACGCGAGTGAGTGACCGCATGTCATTCCTCTACCTCGACAAGTGTCGAGTTGAGCAGGATGACAACGGCACTCACTCGCGCATGGACACCGACGCCGGAGTCACTTACACCACCTATCTTCCGGTTGCCTCACTGTCATGCCTGATGCTTGGCCCCGGCACCTCGATCAGCGCGCCTGCAGCGAGTGCTCTGGCGCGGAACGGATGCGCCGTCCTCATGACGGGTGCCGGGGGAGTGCGGCTCTACTCAGCCTGGTCGCCACTCTCCAGATCGACGGCCCTGCTGAACGCTCAGGCACGAGCTTCAGTCATTCCGGAACTTCGCAGCTTGGCCGCCTCCAAAATGTTGCGGATGCGCTTTCCCGATGTGGTCTTGCCAGACGACAACCGAGACGGCTCTCCGGTCACGCTTGAACAGTTGCGCGGAATCGAGGGCGCCAGGATGAAGTCCGTCTACCAGATGGAGGCTCGGCGACGACGCCTGTCCGGTTGGCACCGCCGCAAGAATGATGCAGACGGGAAGGGGCCTATCGATTCGGTCAACGAAGCACTCAACTATGCCAACACAGCTCTGTACGGAGTGTGCTTGGCCGCCGTCTGCGCCTTGGGGATGAGTCCGGGGCTCGGGATTGTTCATGAGGGGACCCCGCGCGCATTTGTTCTGGACATCGCGGACCTCTATAAGACTGAGGTCACGATCCCGCAAGCTTTCAAGCAGTGGAAGTCGAACGACGCGGGGCGGGACGTGATGGTCGCGCTACGAGACGACTTCTACCTCCTTCGGCTGATGCCGCGCGTGATAGATGACATTCACCGAGTTCTCGACCTCGACACGGCCGTGACCGACGACGGCTGGGACATGGCCGCGCTTTCGCTGTGGGGGACGGGCGGTCAGCTCGTCGAGGCAGAACACAACCGCCACGGTCTGGAGGAACCGCTGAGATGAGTGGCCTCTGTGTCCTGTCCACGTCCTGTGTGCCGCCAGGCATCAGAGGCGCCCTCAACCAGTGGATGATCGAGGTACTTCCGGGGATCTTTGTGGGACGCCCCTCGCGGCGCGTCCGTGACCACCTCTGGGTGTCGCTGGTCGACGCGTTCGAAGGAGAGGATGGACCATATGCCGCGCTCATCCATCAGAGCGACTGTGAGCAGGGGTATCGAATCGAGAAAGTCGGAGATCACCGATACGCAGTCACCGACTTTGATGGACTACAGCTAATCACGGTGCGCCACCGATCGGGCGAAGCCCCGTTCGATCCCCTTGAGGAGTTGCCAGACCCATCCTGGTGACACGCGAAACGAGCCTCGGACAGTAATACCGGGTCTACTGAGCCAGTTCTGAGGCGAGGTCTGGTTAAAGTAGCAGGTCACGAAGGGTGCTCCCCGCGCAGGCGGGGGTGAGTCCGGCCGGGTGTGGTGTGTCGTGTGTCTGGGTTGGTGCTCCCCGCGCAGGCGGGGGTGAGTCCGTCACGAGCAGGTTCCGCACGTAGTTGCCCACGTGCTCCCCGCGCAGGCGGGGGTGAGTCCATCTCGGCAGGCCAGAACACCATCAAGTTGCCGTGCTCCCCGCGCAGGCGGGGGTGAGTCCTCGATGATCCGCGCCCGGTTCGTTGCGATGCGGTGCTCCCCGCGCAGGCGGGGGTGAGTCCAGGTGCCCGCGGGATGCCGAAGCGTGACCCAGGTGCTCCCCGCGCAGGCGGGGGTGAGTCCGACCCGAGCATCCTCGACGGCCGCTCCCTCATGTGCTCCCCGCGCAGGCGGGGGTGAGTCCATCGGGCGGATGACGATGCAGCTCGGTGTCGGGTGCTCCCCGCGCAGGCGGGGGTGAGTCCACAGGTCATCCCGAGTGCCGTTCAGGGCCACTGTGCTCCCCGCGCAGGCGGGGGTGAGTCCGCGACCAGGGCCCGAACACGGTGCATCGAACCGTGCTCCCCGCGCAGGCGGGGGTGAGTCCGCCCCCACTGCCATCACGGCGGTGGGGGCGTTGTGCTCCCCGCGCAGGCGGGGGTGAGTCCTCCTCCACGGCGGGGAGCTGGTCGTAGGTCGGGTGCTCCCCGCGCAGGCGGGGGTGAGTCCGAGCGTGACCGAACCACTTGTCTCGTACTTGAGTGCTCCCCGCGCAGGCGGGGGTGAGTCCACCACCACCGACAGGCTCAACCGCTACGACCTCGTGCTCCCCGCGCAGGCGGGGGTGAGTCCCACGACCAGCCGGCCATACAGCTCGGCGTACTGTGCTCCCCGCGCAGGCGGGGGTGAGTCCGCCTGCATTCCCACCACGGGTGAGGCGTTGGGGTGCTCCCCGCGCAGGCGGGGGTGAGTCCTCCGCCAGACACCGTGACGTCCGCCGAGTGGAGTGCTCCCCGCGCAGGCGGGGGTGAGTCCTGGTCGCCCACTTCGCAGGCCTCGGGACCGATGTGCTCCCCGCGCAGGCGGGGGTGAGTCCTACTCCAATGTATCCGCCCTGGAGGTACCCGTGTGCTCCCCGCGCAGGCGGGGGTGAGTCCGTGATCTCAGGGCCTCGGTCGTTGAAGCGGTTGTGCTCCCCGCGCAGGCGGGGGTGAGTCCTGGCGTCACCGAGTGCTCGGCAGCCATTCAGGGTGCTCCCCGCGCAGGCGGGGGTGAGTCCTCCCCGGGACGGTCCTCAGCGCGGTCGGCGGCGTGCTCCCCGCGCAGGCGGGGGTGAGTCCATCAAGGGTCAGGTTGCGGACGCGATCGGGTCGTGCTCCCCGCGCAGGCGGGGGTGAGTCCGCCCGCGAGTCGTTCCAGGCGTTCCGCAACGCGTGCTCCCCGCGCAGGCGGGGGTGAGTCCTACTCCAATGTATCCGCCCTGGAGGTACCCGTGTGCTCCCCGCGCAGGCGGGGGTGAGTCCACCGCCGAATACCACATGGACTGCGACGGAATGTGCTCCCCGCGCAGGCGGGGGTGAGTCCGAGACCCTCGACTACGGACGGTTCCTCATCATGTGCTCCCCGCGCAGGCGGGGGTGAGTCCGACACTGAGACCGCGAGACGCGTTCCTGGGCCGTGCTCCCCGCGCAGGCGGGGGTGAGTCCGCTCCACACTGGACGACCCGCCCGGCACGGAGGTGCTCCCCGCGCAGGCGGGGGTGAGTCCGTCTCGATGACCAAAGAGGCCGGTGCGTGGAAGTGCTCCCCGCGCAGGCGGGGGTGAGTCCTCGCCCCCCACGGACCACACGGCATCGCCGTTGTGCTCCCCGCGCAGGCGGGGGTGAGTCCTTCGGGACAACACTGGAGGGGTCGCCGTCGCAGTGCTCCCCGCGCAGGCGGGGGTGAGTCCGTTCCGCTTGTTGTTCTCCATTTGGGGGAGGCGTGCTCCCCGCGCAGGCGGGGGTGAGTCCTGCTCGCCGGGCTGGTCCGGGTAGATCCACCCGTGCTCCCCGCGCAGGCGGGGGTGAGTCCTCGGTCGGGATCTGCTCGGACCCAGCGTAAGAGTGCTCCCCGCGCAGGCGGGGGTGAGTCCGCTGGGATCAGCCTCCCCCCAGGGGCGGACTTGTGCTCCCCGCGCAGGCGGGGGTGAGTCCGGGT
>JBBSSH010000019.1:0-76629 GCA_038242265.1 Propionibacteriales bacterium | reverse complement strand
GATCCGCAGGCAGGTCACCAAGGACTACGTCATCCACCCGGTGCTGTCGATCCCGACGGGCTCGTTCGTCCCGACCCTGGTGGCCAACTTCACCGCCAACATCGTGCGCAACCTGTGGTCCAACTCGATCATCCTGTGCGGCCACTTCCCCGAGGGCGTGGAGACCTTCGAGAAGCGCTCGATCGAGGGCGAGACCAAGGGTGACTGGTACGTCCGCCAGATGCTCGGCAGTGCCAACATCTCCGGCTCCAAGGCCCTGCACCTGATGAGCGGCAACCTCTCGCACCAGGTCGAGCACCATCTCTTCCCGGACCTGCCGTCCAACCGCTACGGCGAGATCGCTCCGAAGGTGCAGGCGCTCTTCGAGAAGTACGAACTGACCTACTGCTCGCGCCCGCTCGTCCCGCAGGTGTACTCCGCCTGGCACAAGGTCGTACGCCTCTCGCTGCCCAACGGCTGGCTGGCCTCGACGAACGCCAAGAACCTGCCGCAGCAGTTGGGCGTCCTGGCCAAGATGGTCACCGGTGACCGCCGGACGCGTCGCCTGCTGCAGCGTCACCTGGAGAGTCAGGCCCGCGCCACCGAGGTCGTGCCAGTGGAAGAGCCCACCACCACCGCCGCCTGAGACCCTGCACGACGAGCCCCTCACCCTGATGGGTGGGGGGTTTCGTGCGGTGCGCCCTGATGCAGGTACGAGCCCGCTCCGTCCGTGCAAGATTGTCAGAAGGACTCGGCAAGGACGATGCGACGCCCCTCTCCACCTCCTACTCTGTGCTCGCGTCGTCCGGGGACACTCCCTAGGGCGACGGATGTCCGTCCGGACAGACAAGAGGAATCGACGATGAGCACTGACACGTCGGAGTTGGGCGACCCGCTGGAACATGCGGAGTCACCGTCCGCAGGGCTGGTGAGCCGTCGCGAACACGCCGACGGGGGGATCGATCGCAACCCACCGCCGGTGACCCTCGTACCCGTCCCGCGGGCTTCGCGCATCTTTCTTCGCCACGGCGCGGGCCACGGCGCATTCGCTGATCTGACCGTCACCGCACCGGACAATCGGCCGGACTCCGTCGAGTCGTCTCGACACGAACAAGATCTCTGACAGATGTCTTGACGAACGGTTCTGGGGTCGGGCAAAACCCTAGGATTCGCTTGGGTGTTCCGCTGTGGTTCATCTCTCGGGTAGCGATGTCCACACGGGCAGTCAGGGAGAGGAACAACAGTGAGCACCGACATGGCAGCACGGCTCAAGCAGCTGGAGGGCCTCACCGGCTCCTTGGTGGCCTGTCGGCCCTCAGAGTCAGGCACTCACCAGCGCGGCGCGGCTCCGGTCGGGCTCATCCCGGTGCCGCGACACTCCCGTGTCTTCCTCCGTCAGGGCGAAGGGCACGGCACGTTCGCCAACCTGACCCTGACCGCCCCGCTGGTTCGCTCCTACCTCCGCTAGCCTCCCGCTCGAAGGCCCGCACCTGGCCTAGAGTCGCCCGGTGATCTGGATGCTCGTCGCGCTCCTGCTGCTGTGGGTCGGCTTCGGCCCCCTGGTGTTGGTCGCAGCCGTCGGGCTCCTGTGCGTCCCTCGCTTGCGGTGGTGGGTCCAGGACCGGTTCCACGTCTCGCGCCGCATGGTGGCCTACGCCCTCGGCGGCGTGCTGGTCGTCACCGGCGTGGTCGTCCTCATCCCCGACGGCTGGCTCCCGATCCCGCAGGCTCCCGGCATCCTGGCCGCTCCGTCCTATTCCGGTCGCCCGGCCACTCCGAAGCCGATCGAGGCCTCGGCGGTGCCGTCGCACCCGTACCTGGCCCGCAACGGCGCCAACTCCATGCACAACGATGCGGCCGGCAGTGACGCGTACTCGTGGCCCGGTCCGACGGGTCTGCAGCCCGAGGTCGAGACCGCCTGGTTCGGCATCCAGGAGTGCGCCACCATGGCCTTCGACTCCCACGACCGCCTCATCGCCATGTGCGGAGACACCTCCGGACCCAGCCTGCACGTGGTCGATCCCGACACGATGCGCAAGGTGGCCGACAAGGCGTTGCCCCAGCGGGCCGAGAGTGACAAGGCGCCGTGGGAGGACCTGTGCGGCGGGGCGTACTTCTATCTCGACGAACGTGATCGGGCGGTGCTGGCCACCACCGATCGGCAGGTGTTGGCGGTCGACACCTCCGACGGCAACGGAGACCCCGAGCTTTCCACCGACCAGAGCTGGGACCTCAAGCCCTACGTCCCGTTCGGCGACTGCCTCATCGCGCTTCTTCCCGACGTCACCGGCCACATCTGGTGGGTGTCCCAGGATGGGTTGGTCGGCACGATCACCCCCGAGTCGGGCCAGATCCGGGTGCACGACCTGGGGGAGGGGATCTTCAACTCCTTCGTCACCGACGAGAACGGCGGTGTCTTCGTCGTCTCCGACACCGCGCTCTACCGCCTCGTCGCCGGGCCCGGCGGCACTCCGGAGGTGACCTGGCAGTTGACGTACGACCGGGGCCGCGAGCAGAAGCCCGGTCAGCTGAGTCAGGGCAGCGGCACCACGCCCACGCTGCTGGACGACGGCGTCATCGCGATCACCGACAATGCCGAGCCCCGGATGAACGTGGTCTTCGTCAACAAGGGCACCGGCAAGGAGATCTGCAAGCAGCCGGTCTTCGAGGACGACGCGAGCGCGACGGACAACTCGCTGGTCTCCCTCGGCAGTTCGGTCGTGGTGGAGAACAATCACGGCTACTCCTCACCCCTGAGCACGATCCTGGGTTTCGCCACTTCCCCAGGGCTGGCGCGCGTCGACCTCGCGGACGGGAAGTGCTCCGTGCGCTGGACCAGCGACCGGGTCGCCCCGACGTCGGTGGCGAAGGTGAGTTGGGCGAACGGGCTGATCTACGCCTACACCAAGCGACCGTCGTGGTCCGGGGTGAGTTCGTGGTACGTCACCGCGTTGGACGCCGAGACCGGGCGCGCCATGTGGAGTGTCAGGACCGGCACCGGGGCGTTGATGAACAACCACTACGCCGCGATCACCATCGCTCCCGACTCGTCCCTGTGGATCGCGACCCTGGCAGGTCTGGTCCGGGTCCGCGATCGCCCGCAGGACTGACCGCCCCACCCAGCGTTCAGCCCAGCCGGCGGCCCAGCCTGCAGTCGGGCGTCACGGCCAGTGCAGGCCGACCGTTTCCTCGCTGAGCTCCCACAGGCGTCGTTGGGCGATCTCGTCGTGGGCCAGGGCACTCGCATCCACGATCTGCGGGGGACCGGCTGCCTGTGCGGGACCGCTCGGCCCGACGTAGGTCGCGCCGGGCAGGTCGGCGGTCGCTGCCATCAGGGTCGGGCAGGCGCCCGCCGCCGCCGATTGTGAGACCGCTCTGACGGCCGCGTCGAGGATGGCAGCACGGCGGCCCTCCGTGGTGCCGACCTGGCCGTTGACCGTGAGATGGGTTCCGGCAAAACCCGGGTGCGCGGCCAGTGCGTGCACAGGGAGACCCGCCTGGCGCATCCGGCGGTCCAGTTCGAAGGTGAAGAGCAGATTGGCCAGTTTGCTCTGACCGTAGGCAGGCCAGCGCCGGTAGCGACGCGGCGTGCGGGGGTCTCCGAGGGGTGCCGACCTGGCGATCCGATGCATCTGCGACGACACGTTCACCACCCTGGCATCGCCCGACGCGACGAGCTGGTCGAGCAGCAGTCCGGTGAACAGGAAGGGACCGAAGTGGTTGGTCGCCATCTGCGACTCGAGACCGTCGGGGCTGAGACTCAACGGAGGGGCCATGATGCCGGCGTTGTTGACCAGCAGGTGGAGCGGACCCAGGGTCGCGGCGGCGTCGACGCCTCGGCGTACCGAACTCAGGTCGGCCAGGTCGACGACGACCTGGTCCAGCTCGGCGTGCGGGACCTCGGCGCGGATGGCGTCGGCCGCGGCGGAGAGCTTGGCAGGGTTGCGACCCGCCAGTGCGACGCGGGTGCCGCGACGGGCGAGCTCGAGAGCGGTGTGAAATCCGAGGCCGCCCAACGTGGGGCCGGTGACCAGGGCCGTACGCCCCGACTGGTCACCCATGTCCGCGGTGGACCAGGTGCTGGAGCTGACGGCATCGGATGTCACGGGGTCACGGCCATCGCGGCGAGGATCCGGGCGGCCAGATCTGCGTCGCCGCTGGCCTCCACGGCTTCGGGTGCTGCCGTGGCGCGACCACCGGCGAGCACGACGAACGTGCTCGCGTCCATGGCGAGCGCGACACTCGGATTCTGGGCCCGGGCGTCGGACTGGTCGATGACGTTGCCCCGGCCGTCGTCGTCGACCACGACGTAGACCGGGTCCTGACCGGCCACGCTCAGGCGTGCGGTCGTTCCGGCAGGAGCAGCGGCGCGCTTGGCCACCACGAGCGGGAAGGACTCCATCAGGTAGGTGATCGTGTGCGTGGCGGGGGGTGACTCGAGGTTGCCGGGCAGGCCGACCGCTCGGCGGACGTCCTGCTCGTGCATCCAGACGTCGAGCGGCCGGTTGCGCAGGAGCCGCTCGATGGGCCACCCCATGGCCCCGAAGACGCCCGGGGCCGGAGCCGCGGGATCGGTAGGAGGATCGGACAGCAGCGTGGTGTGTCGAGCGGTGGCGGCCTCGTGGATCTCGCTGATCAACGCATCGGGGGTGTCCGTCCGACGAGCAAGGACGCCCTGCTCGGTGAACTCACCCAGCATCCCGCGCGCATGCGGTGCGTCGACGACCTCGACATCGTCGTGGGGCCGACCGCTCAGCAACGCCTCCAGGTGGGCAGTGTGCGCGGCAACTGCGTGGACGTCCCACCCGGGCAGGTCGGTCGGGGTGGACCACTGTTCGGCCGGCACCTTCTCCAGGACGCGGGCGAAACTGTTGACCGCCTCCCACCACACGGCGATGTAGTGGCGCAGCGTCTCGGCGTCAGTCATGGTCGAGAGCCTAGAGGTCACCGGGAGCCGTGGGGAGTCCCTTGCCGGAGGAGCACAGGCAGGTGGCTGCGGGCGCGAGGGCCTCGGCAAGCTGAGCCGGAGGTCTTAGGCTGCGGGGGACAGCGGGTGCGGAACTCGCTGCGCGATCAAGGAGTTCCTCATGGGTATCGGCATCGGAATCCTGCTGCTCGTCATCGGTCTGGTCCTGCTCTTCGCCATCAAGGACTTCCCGGCAGCTGTCCAGGATGTCGTTGACCCCGCCACGGTGGGGTGGATCCTGGTCATCGCCGGTGTGCTCGCACTCGTGCTCGGAGTCGTGATGAACCAGCAGCGTTCGAAGACCACCCACGTCGAGGAGCACCGCGACCTCTGACCCCGGCTCAGAGCCAGCCCCGCTCCTGGGCAATCCGTGCCGCCTCGGCGCGGGTCGCGGCACCGGTCTTGCGGATGGCTGCGGACAGGTGGTTGCGGACGGTCCCCTCCGTGAGGTGCACGGACCGGGCGATGCCCGCGACAGTGGTGCCTCCCAGCGCCAGGGCGAGCAGTTCCTGCTCACGTGCGGTGAGAGGACTGGCGCCGTCCATCAGCGACTGTGCAGCAAGATCCGGGTCGATGACGCGCAGGCCTGCATGCACCCGGCGGACGGCGTCGGCGAGTTGGCGGGCCGGGGTGTCCTTGACGACGAATCCTGCAGCACCCGCGTCCAGGGCGCGGCGTACGTAACCCGGACGTCCGAAGGTCGTCACCATCAGCGAGCGAACCCCGGGCAGCTGGTCCCGCACCTGCGCGGCGACCTCGATGCCGGTGAGCCCGGGCATCTCGATGTCGAGCAGACAGACCTGCGCACCGGACGTACGGGCTGCCGCGAGCACTTCGTCGCCACGGCCCACCTGGGCGACGACCTCGAGGTCGTCCTCGAGGTCGAGCAGGGCCGCCAGGGCGCCACGCACCAACGCCTGGTCGTCGGCCAGCAGGAGTCGGATCACGTGAGTACGACCCTTACGCGGGTGCCGGGGGGTCCGGAGACATCGAGGGTGCCCCCGGCGAGCGAGACGCGTTCGCGCATGCCGCGCAGCCCGTTGCCCTCAGGGCTCGTGACACCGGACCCGTCGTCCGCCACGGTGAGCCCGGTCGGGTCGAGCCCGATCACCACCTGCGTTGCCGTGGCATGACGCACCACGTTGGTCACCGACTCCCGCAACACCCAGGCCAGCAGCACCCGGTGGCGCGGGTCGGTGTCGACCACACAACCCTCGACCCTCGTGTCGATGCCGGCGTCAGCGAGCACCCTCGGCGCCGCGGCAAGCTCGGCGTCCAGACTGGCTGCGCGCAGGCCGCCGACGGTCATCCGGACCTCGGCCAGCGCCTGGCGAGCGGTGGTCTGGATGGACTCCAACTCCTCTCGAGCCCGAGCAGGGTCGAGGTCGATGAGTCGGGCGGCCAACTCGGCCTTCACACTCAGCGCGGTGAGTGAGTGGCCCAGTACGTCGTGGACGTCACGTGCGACGCGCTCGCGCTCGGCGACCAGGGCGAGCTGGCTGCGGGTGGCACCGACCCGGCGCTCGCTGTCGCCGAACACGCGCAGCAGCACCATGCCTATGGTGATCGGCCACACCATCAGGAGGAGCAACGCCGGGAAACCGTCGCCCGCGGCGAGGGAGAGCAGCGGCAGCAGGGCCATCAGACCGGTGACGCCGGGCCACCACGGCGGGGGCAGTTTGAATGCGGCGTACACGCCGAGGTAGGGCGTCAGGGCAATCACTTCGATGCCGATGATCGGGGTGGTCGCGGCGGCCAGCGTCACCAGCAGCCCGAACACCAGCCACGGCCGGTCGACGAGCCATCCGAAGCCGAGCATGTAGGTGATGCCGAACGACGCCAGCAGTACGAGTCCCAGCACCGTGACCGGCAGCGACACCTCGGCCTGCAGCGTCTCGATGACGGGGAAGACGAGGAAAACGAGGAAAACACCGGCGAACACCCACGCCCAGCGCTCCCACGGGGAGTGGCCGGGACACTGATCGCCGTGTGCAGACTTCACACCCGAGCCCGTCGACGACGCAGCCCCCACACGGCCAGGGCGGCGAAGAAGACGGTCCACGCGACCACGTTAACGACCAGTGACCAGATCGGGTCGTGACCCCCGCTGATCGGCAGGTAGCCCTCCGACACCGGATAGCGGGCCAGGCCGGCGTAGCCGTAGAGCGGGGTGAAGCGACCGATGCTCAGGATGACACCGTCCATCGGCATGAAGACGTTGCCCAGGAAGGCCAGGATGACGATCAGGCCGGAAGCGATACCGGGCGCGCCCGAGCCTTTGAAGTTGAGGCACACCGCCAGCCCGTACACCGCGAACAGCGCCGAGCCGAGCCAGACGATCACGGCACTGGCGAGCCAGTCGAAGGCATTCCCGCGGGCGCCGGTCACTGCCCCGACGAGGTAGATCAGCGCGATCGGGACCGCTGCGACGGTCATCGCCACTGCGGTCTTGACCCCGACGAACGTGAGCGGCGGCATCGGGGTCAGGGCGAGTTGGCGACCCCAGCCCATCGTCTGCTCGATCGCGGCAGACCCGGCCACCGTCGTGGTGGCGGTGACCGCACCGTAGGCCGCCATCGAGATCATGATGTACATCGCCGTGTTGGCGCTGCCGTACGGCTCGTCGTTGCCGAGGCCGAACACGAGGAAGAAGAAGGCGGGCAGCGCGACGGCGAAGAACATGGTCATCCGGTCGCGCAACTGGCGTCGCAGGTCGAGCCGGGCATAGGTCAGCAGCCCGGCCAGGGGCGTCCGGTGGCGTGCTTCGCGAGTCAAGGTGGCGCTCATTGCAGGGCACCTGCGGTGTCGCGGTCGGCAACAGGGGAATCAGCGGTGTGCGAATCACCGGTGAGGGCGAGGAAGGCCGCTTCCAGACTGGCGCTGGAAACCGCCAGATAGGTGACCCCCAGCGGGGCGACGGCGGCGCGGACGGCGTCGAGCCAGACGGGGTCGACGCCGGTGGGGCCCACGACCTCGGCGGGCGGATGGAAGCTCACTGAGCGGCCTCCGTACGCAGCTCGTACGTCGGCGGTGGCCCCGTCGGCCACGATCCGCCCCTTCGCCATCAGCACCGTGCGCTCGGCGAACTCGTCGGCCTCGGTGAGGTAGTGCGTGGCGAAGACGATCGTGCGTCCCTCGGCGGCGTCGGCCCGCATGGTCTCCCAGAACTCTTGGCGAGCACCCACATCCATGCCGGCAGTCGGTTCGTCGAGGAGCACCAGGTCGGGGTCGGGGATGAGCGCCAGCGCGAACTTCAACCGTTGTTGCTCGCCGCCCGAGCAGGCCTGGACCAGACGCGCGGTCAGGGGGGCAAGCCCGGTGCGCTCGATGACATCGT
This sequence comes from Propionibacteriales bacterium, assembly GCA_038242265.1. Lineage (GTDB taxonomy): Bacteria > Actinomycetota > Actinomycetes > Propionibacteriales > Nocardioidaceae > Nocardioides. Next base: position 68,347 of record JBBSSH010000019.1, on the reverse strand, counting down.
CGACTCGCCCCGGGCTCCCGTGCAGGGCAGCGATCGCCTGGACCGTCTCGCGCACGGTGAAGTCGGGGAGCAGCCCACCGGTCTGCATCACGGCCGAAACACGGCCGTCGGCGACTGCGCGACCCGGCGAGGTGCCGTAGATCTCGACCGTGCCGCTGGTCGGCGCGGTCAGGCCGAGCAGCATGTCGACGGTGGTGGTCTTGCCGGCCCCGTTGGGACCGAGGAAGGCAACGATCTCGCCGGACTGCACAGTGAGGTCGACGGAGTCGACGGCGATGATCGGCGCGCCATCGGTGGAGCGGAAGGCCTTGCACAGGCCCGTCGTGCGAATGGCTGGAGAAGTCATTCGACCAGCGTGCCGTCGCAGGGGATGGTGTTCCCGGGTGAAGTGTCACGATGTCCCCATGACAGGTGTCATTGCCAAGCCCGCGCACGAGTTGTCGTCCACCTCGAGACTGGGGAGGGCATCGCGGGTGGTGACCCTGGTGACGTCGCTGGTCGGCCTGGTCTTCGGGATCAGCGCCGCCTGGCGCTCGGACTGGGAACTCCTGGCGCCGGCTGCGATCGCTACCTTCATGTCGCTCATTTTCTGGTTCACCCGGGTACGTACGACCGTGACGTCGCAGGAGGTGTCGTTCTTCCAACTCGGGAAGCGGATCCGGGTGCCCGTCGCGGACGTCCACTCCTGCACCACCCACCAGGATCGGTTCGGGCTGGGGGCGGGTCTGCGCTGGCTGGGCAGGAATCAGTGGGGGATGCTCTCGGGTGACGACTATCTCGAGGTGCGCCACGGCGATGGCGCCTCGCTGCTGGTGAGTCATCGCGACGCCGAGCCGTTGGCTGAGTTCCTGCGGGGAACCACGTCCTGACTCCCAGTGGCGGCGTGCTCGACGACGCTGTCGAGGGACCGGGCAAGATGTCTGCCATGCGAGTACGTGCACCAGAACTGTCCGGTCGTGGCTGGCTCAACACCGACGGCCCCCTGTCCCTGTCCGCGCTGCGCGGGCGCTTCGTGCTGCTCGACTTCTGGACCTTCTGCTGCGTCAACTGCCTGCACGTCATCGACGAACTGCGGCCGCTGGAGAAGACGTTCGGCGAGGAACTGGTGGTGATCGGCGTGCACTCGCCGAAGTTCGCCCACGAGGCCGACCCGGACGCGCTGGCATCTGCGGTCCAGCGCTACGGCGTGCATCACCCCGTGCTCGACGACCCCGAACTGGTGACCTGGTCGGCCTACACCGCCCGCGCCTGGCCGACCCTCGTATTGATCGACCCCGAGGGCTACGTCGTCGCGCACTATGCCGGCGAGGGCCACGTCCACGCCATCGAGCGTCTCCTCGGCGAGCTCATCACCGAGCACCGGACCAAGGGGACGTTGCAGCCCGGCGACTCGCCATACGTGGCGCCGGTCGTCGAAGCCAGTGACCTGCGGTTTCCCGCCAAGGCCGTGCCGCTGCCGGACGGTCGGGTGCTGGTCGCGGATGCGGGCCACGACGAGGTGGTCGAGCTGGCGACGCCGGAGGGGCCGGTGCGGCGTCGGTTCGGTGGTTTCGCCGAGCCCAACGGGCTGTGTCTGCTGCCCGCGGACCTCGCTGCCGAGGTCGGCTACGACGTGGTGGTCGCGGACACCGCGCACCACCAGTTGCGGGGGATTAGCCTCGACTCCGGTGACGTACGCGTGCTGGCTGGCGACGGGCGGCAGTGGATTCCCGGTCAAGGAGGGAAGGACGAGGCGACAGAAGGAACCGAGCAGCTTTCCAGCCCGTGGGACGTCGCCTGGTGGGGCGAGCGGGTGTGGATCGCGATGGCTGGCATCCACCAGTTGTGGACCTTCGATCCCCGCACCGGTGACGTCGCGGTGGCCGTGGGCACGACCAACGAGGGGCTGCGCGACGGGCCGATCGAGGAGGCCTGGCTGGCACAGACCAGTGGCCTGGCGGTGGCCGGTGACCGGCTCTGGCTGGCCGACAGCGAGGTCTCGGCGCTCCGCTGGGTGGATGCCGAACAGGTCCACACCGCCGTCGGGACGGGTCTGTTCGACTTCGGCTTCCGTGACGGTCCGGCGGCTGACGCGCTGTTGCAGCACCCGCTCGGTGTGACGGCCCTGCCGGACGGCTCGGTGGCCGTGTGCGACACCTACAACGGCGCGGTGCGTCGTTTCGACCCCGACACCAGCGAGGTCTCGACCCTGGCCACCGGGCTGGCCGAGCCCAGTGGCGCCTACGTCGACGGCGAGCACCTGGTCGTCGTCGAGTCTGCCGCGCACCGTCTCGTACGGGTGCCGCTCGGTGCCTCCGCGTCCGCGTCGGACTTCAGCCACAGCACCCAGCGTCCGGTGACCGAGGTGGGTGCCTCGGTAGTGCTCGACGTGACGTTCACTGCGCCGCCGGGGCAGAAGGTCGACGACCGCTACGGCCCGTCGACCCAGCTCATGGTGACGTCGACGCCGCAGGCGCTGCTGCGCGCCGGCGAGGGCCGCGGCACCGACCTGCGTCGCTCGCTCGAGCTCGATCCGGTGGTCGGCGAAGGCGTCCTGCACGTCGCTGCCCGCGCCGCTTCCTGCGACGAGGACACCGGTGAAGGCGCTGCCTGCCACGTGCACCAGCAGGACTGGGGAGTCCCCGTACGCGTCACCGCCGAGGGCGAGGTCGTGTTGACCCTGCCCCTCGGCGGTGTCGGCTGATCGGGTGATGACTCTCTCGGAGATGCGAAGTGTCGTGTCGAAACTGGCATCGGATGCCACCCGCGGGGGCGAAGGTGCCTGGTCCGACGGGATACGGACACTTGAACAGCTCGATGGGAGGTCCTGGCTTCTGCTCGACGAAGCAGCGCGCTCCTACGATCACGGCCTCGGTGTTCCCGTGAGCGGCACCCGTGGCTGGTGGGGGGTCTCCGCCGACGAGCCGACCGGGTTCGTCGCTGCCGTCACCAGTCTTCACGTGGACGGTCGCTTCCGGGAGAGAGCCACTCACCTCCTCGCCGGGAAGTGCGGTCGGGTGGCCACGACCGCGCTCGCCGTCCGCCTGCTCGACCACGTACCCCAGGTGCGGGACCAGGCAACTCGGGCGCTGCTTCCGAAACTGACCGCCGACAGTGCAGCGGGGGTCCTTGATGTGCTTCTGGCCGGTCGTGGACGGCGGCACGCACCGGCGGCTCTCGAGTCGGTGCAGAACACCTTGCTCGCCGGTCCGTCGGTCCACGAACTCGTCGCGACCTTGTTGGTCGCGGAGGAGCGGCACGTCCGGCGGTGGGCGGTCGTGCTCGGTCACGAGCGCGATGTGCTCACCTCAGAGCAGTTGATGTCCGCAGTGCACTCGGACGAGGACCAGTGGGTACGTGCGGTCTGTGCCGACTGGTTCGCCGAGATCGCGTCACCGCAGCAACTGGTCGAACTGCTGAGCGTCAAGAACATCGAGGCTCGCCTCGTGGCAGTGACTCGCGTCCCAGACGTTGCGCTCAGTGACGGTGACCTGGAGGGCCTGCTGGCAGATCGAGCACCTAGGGTGCGAGAGCAGGCACGGTGGCGTGCTCGTAGACGGGGGATGGATGCCGCAGCCTGGTATCGCAGCCAACTGGACCCTCCCACCGCCGAAGCCCGCACCGTCGCCGCCTGTCTCGACGGTTTGAGCGCTGTGGGAGGCAATGGGGATCTCGCGGTGTTCGTCGCACACCTGCAACGCAGCAGCGTTCGAGTGCAAGCGGCCGCAGTTAACGGCGTGCGCGCCCACGCGGACCGGGGAGAGGCCATCGCGATCCTTGAACCGCTCCTCGTGGACTCCAGCCCCCGCGTGGCGTCGGTCGCGGTTCGTGCTCTTGTTCGACTTCAGGCTCCCAAGTCCACCGCAGCACTGGCCTGGGTCTCCTCCCAGGCCTGGAGTCGGCGGGCGGCCTGGCGCCTCAGTCGACGTGCCGGCAGCTGGGACCGCGTTGAGGCGCACCTGAGGGCAGCGGCCGACGTCGACCCACACCTGGCGGGCCTGGGGGTCGCCGGAATCCAGAACTGGCTCAAGACAAGTGCAGCCACCACGTGGGCGGTGTTGCCGGAGGAACAGCGCGAACGCATCGACAGCCTGATGAAAGCGGGGCCGGTCGACGAGCACACGATCCGCCAAGTCGCCTTCCACGCGCGCATCACGCTTCCGTCGGCTTCGGTCCTTGCTCCTGAACAGGCTGCCCCGGAAAAGTTGGCCCCGGAAAAGTTGGCTCCGGAACAGGAGGTTTCGGCGACCAAACGGCGCTGGCTGCGTCTCGTCGCTCGCCGCTGAAACACCGATCGCGCCTGCCCTCGAGCGGGGCAGGCGCGACCAGTGTCTCGTTGATCAGAGCGGGACCAACTCAGAAGGACGCCTCGTCGAGGTCCATCAGCGAGAGGTCGATGCCCTCGGCGATGGCGCGTTCGGCGGTGAGGCGGGGCAGGTTGGTCTGGGCGAAGAACTGCGCCGCAGCCACCTTGCCCTGATAGAACGCGGTGTCCTTGCCGGCGTCGCCGGAGAGTTTGTCCAGCGCGACCTCGGCCTGACGCAGCAGCAGCCAGCCACACACGACGTCACCCAGCGCCATCAGCAGGCGAGTGGTGTTGAGGCCCACCTTGTAGATGTTGCGCAGGTCGCCATCCTGGGCGCTGGCATCGGCCGACATCAGGTCGTTGATCATGTGCCCGACGATGGCGTTGGCGTCCTCGAGCGCGGTCGCGAGGAGCACGCGCTCGTTCTTGAGACGTCCGTTCCCGGCCTCTGAGGTGATGAAGGACTCGATCTCCTTCGCGAGGTGACCCAGCGCGCGGCCCTGGTCCTTCACGATCTTGCGGAAGAAGAAGTCCTGACCCTGGATCGCGGTGGTGCCCTCGTAGAGGGTGTCGATCTTGGCGTCGCGGACGTACTGCTCGATCGGGTATTCCTGGAGGAACCCCGAGCCGCCGAAGGTCTGCAGCGACTCGGTGCCCAGCAGCACCCACGAGCGCTCGGAGCCGTAGCCCTTGACGATGGGGAGGAGCAGGTCGTTGACCGCCATGGCCAACTCGTCCTTGGTGCCCTCGTGCTCGGCGATCATGACCTTGTCCTGCCACGACGCGGTGTAGAGCACCAGCGCGCGCATGGCCTCGGCGAACGACTTCTGCGTCATCAGCGAGCGGCGTACGTCGGGGTGGTGGGTGATCGTGACGCGCGGTGCGGTCTTGTTGGCGGCCTCGGTGAGGTCGGCGCCCTGGACGCGCTCCTTGGCGTACGCCAGAGCGTTGAGGTAGCCGGTCGACAGCGTGGCGATCGCCTTGGTGCCGACCATCATGCGGGCATTCTCGATGACCTCGAACATCTGCGCGATGCCGTGGTGGACCTCGCCCAGCAGCCAGCCCTGGGCAGGCTCGCCCCCACCGACCTGCGGGTCGCCGAAGGTGAGCTCGCAGGTGTTGGACACCTTGATGCCCATCTTGTGCTCGACGTTGGTGACATAGACGCCATTGCGCTCGCCGGTCAGCTCGCCGCTCTCGTGGTCGAAGTGGTACTTCGGCATCCAGAAGAGCGACAGGCCCTTGGTGCCGGGGCCACCGACACCCTCCACGCCCTCGGGGCGGGCGAGCACCAGGTGCATGATGTTTTCGCTCAGGTCGGACTCGGCCGAGGTGATGAAGCGCTTGACTCCGGTGATGTTCCAGGAGCCGTCGTCGTTGAGGGTGGCCTTCGAGCGGCCGGCGCCCACGTCGGAGCCGGCGTCAGGCTCGGTCAGCACCATAGTGCAGTTCCACTGACGCTCGACCATGAGCTGGGCGATGCGCTTGTCGCGGTCGTTGCCGTTGTTGTAGACGACGTTGGCGAACGGTGCGCCTGCGGCGTACATGTGGATCGGGGCGTTGGCTCCGAGGACCAGCTCGCCGAGGGCCCAGTTCAGGCTGGAGGGAGCGGGCGTGCCGCCCAGCTCCTCACGAACCTGGAGACGCCAGAACTCCGAGTCCATCCAGGCCTGGTAGCTCTTCTTGAACGCTGCGGGCAGCGGAGCAGTGTGGGTCACGGGGTCGAAGACGGGCGGGTTGCGGTCGCTGTCCTCGTAGGAGTCGGCGAGGTCCTCGCGGGCGAGGCGGTCGACCTCGCGCAGGATCTCGCGGGCGCTCTCCTCGTCGATGTCACCGAACGGGCCGGTCCCGAGGACCTCATTCGCGCCGAGGACCTCGAAGAGGTTGAACTCGATGTCACGAAGGTTGGTTTTGTAGTGGCTCACGGCTTCCACCTGTTTTCATCACGAGGGTTGGGCAGCAAGCAGAGCACTACTCGCCGGTAACTTAATGATGCCCCGCAACCGTGATGGATGCAACAGGGATCGGGATGCAACGTGTCACATGGAAAATCGCGGTATGGGTGCATTCCCTAGTAATAAAAGTATGTATAGTCACTCACTCGACATACACTTCTTTGATCGAAGGAACGCCTGCTCATGCGCAAACTCATCGTGCTCGGAGTCGTGGGTCTCATCGCCCAACTCATCGACGGATCCCTGGGCATGGCCTACGGCGTCACGTCCTCCACGCTGCTCCTTGCTGCTGGCGTCGCGCCTGCCGCGGCCTCGGCAGCAGTCCACTTCTCCGAGATCGGCACCTCGCTGGTCTCCGGCGCCTCCCATCACAAGCTCGGCAACGTCGACTGGCGCACCGTGTCGATCCTGGCGGTGCCGGGCTTCGTCGGGGCCTTCCTCGGTGCAACCCTGCTCTCCAACATGGATGCTTCGATCGCCAAACCGATCGTGGCAATGATCCTGCTCGGCCTCGGCATCTACGTGGTCTACCGCTTCCTGCGGCTGGGCGGACAACGCCCGAGCTTCGGGACGCGCCCCTCGGCACGATTCCTTGCGCCGATGGGTCTGGTGGCCGGCGCACTCGACGCCGTGGGCGGTGGCGGCTGGGGTCCGGTCGGCACGACCTCGCTGCTCTCGAGCGGTCGCCTCGAGCCGCGCAAGGTGGTCGGCTCGATCGACACCTCCGAGTTCGTGGTGGCCGTGGGTGGCTCGCTCGGCTTCCTCTTCGGTCTCGGTGCCGCCGGCATCAACTGGGGCTACGCCGGTGCGCTGCTCGCCGGCGGCGTGATTGCTGCCCCCTTCGCTGCCTGGCTGGTCAAGCACCTCGCGGCGCGGGTCCTCGGAGTCGCAGCGGGCGGCCTCATCATCTTGACCAACTCCCGGACCATCCTGCAGGCGTTCGGCATGCCGGGCTTCGCGATCGCGGTCGCTGCGGCTGCGCTGTTCGTCCTGTGGATCGGCGCCATCGTCTGGGCCGTCCGGCAGGAACGCGCCACCATGCAGGCCTTCTCCGACGAGATGGACCCGGGGCTGGAGCCGGCGCTGTCCTGATCGTGATGTCTGACAAACTGGCGCCATGCGCGTCTCTGCGAAGGCCGACTACGCCCTGCGGGCCCTGGTCGAGATCGCGGTGCGCCCGGATGACAAGGCCGTCAGCGCTGACGAACTCGGCAGGGCCCAGAGCATTCCGCATGGTTTCCTGCAGGCCATCCTGGCCGATCTTCGCCGGGCAGACCTGGTGGTGTCCCAGCGCGGTCAGTCCGGCGGGTGGCGCTTCGCCCGCGCGCCCGATTCCATCACCGTGGCCGACGTGGTCCGGGCCGTGGACGGCCCCTTGGTCTCGGTCTACGGACTGCGACCCGACGCCGTGGAGTACGACGACTCGGTCCGGGTGCTCCAGCACGTGTGGATCGCAGCGCGGACGTCGCTGCGGATGGTCTTCGAGCAGGTCAGCATCCAGGACCTGGCCGACGGCTCGCTTCCCGAGGCCGTGGCGGCGCTGGCGGCCGACGACGACGCCTGGCAGCCGCACTGACCGCGAACTACTCGATCAGGCAGCGATTCGCCTGCCGGGCGGGTTGCGCCGATTGCCGCGTCGGGCGGCCTTGGCGAGTCGCTTGACCAGTCGCGCCTCGTCCTCCATCAGGGCGATCCGCGCCACCTGTGCGGCCAGTTGGCCCGAGGAGAGGGTGGCTGGCAGCACGTGGATCCGTTCGGCCCTGACCCGCGACGCCCAGGCGGTGGGAATCTCGGCATCGAAGCCCGAGGTGAGGATCACCACGACCCGGAAGCCCAGCAATCCGTCCACGGCGAGAGCAGCCTGATCCTCCTCAGCGTCGAAGAAGCCGGGCACGCTCACGAAACAGTGCGACCGGGTCCTTCGGGCGGCGCGGGTGACCTTGGCCCAGGAGCCCTCGACGTGCTTGCGCTTGAGGCCTGAGTCCTTGTGGGCGCGGCGGATCTCCAGGTCGGCGTGGGGGAGGAGCGTCTCGTCGAGCGTGGGCAGCGAGACACCTCCCCGGGCCAGGTCATCGCGCATGGCACTCGCGTCCACCGACTCGGGGCCGAGGTGGAGGAAGAACAGTGGCTTGGTCATGGCCCCGATGCTGGACGCCCGCAATGGCGCTGGGGTGAACGGCGTCGGTCAGTGACGACAACGTTCAGTGCCCGGTCAGTTTGGTGCCCGGCCAGCTCGGTGCCCAGTCAGCTCGAGGGCGCTCCTCCGGGAGTCTGGGCGCGCCGGGGCGAACTTCCGCACGGTCTTCTTGCGGCATCCGGGTTGAGCCAGGGGCAGACCAGGTCGCGTCCGCGCAGGTGGTCACGGAAAGGCTCTTCGAGGACCGGGTGCAGGCGCTCGGAGCCCGCCACGATGTCCGGGTGCGGTTCACGTCCGTCGAGGTCGACCGCGACGTCCTGGATGCCGGCGCCGCCGTCCTGGATGTGGGTGGGGCCGAGCCGCGAGAGCATCGCCAGGGAGGCAGGGTTGTCGGTGGCGACCGATGTCAGGAGGTGCGTGACGCCCTCGGGGCGGTGCTTGAGCAGCACCTCGAGGAGCGCAGTCGCGACGCCGCGGCCCTGCCACGCGTCGAGCACGGTCACAGCGAGATCCGCCACGTCGGGCATGCCGCCGTAGCGGACCATCCGGGCGATGCCGGTCGGCTCGAGCTCGCCCTCGGGCGTCTCGGCCATCAGGACGAGAGCGACGTGATCGATGCCGTCGACCCCGTCCACCAATCGGTCCAGCATCGCGTCGGAGAGTCGGAGGACCGGGGTCAGGAAGCGCATCCGCCGCGACTCGGGCGAGAGTTTCGCGAACTCCTCCGCCAGCCGCGCGCGATCGGTCGGCAGCAGTGGCCACACCCAGGCCTCGGTGCCGTCGCGCAGGAACACCTGGTCAGCCACGGGGGACCTCGTTGGGAACTGCGGCGAACCACTTCACCAGAGGTCGCAGGATGCGCCAGTCCGCGCGGACCCTGTCGACGAGTCCAGCGCCGATGGCGTCCTCCTCGAAACCGTACGAGCGACCCACAATGACCTGCTTGCGGCGCAGCAGGTCGATGCGCGGATGGTCCTTCTCATAGCCTCGTGGTGCGGTCTTGAGTTGGGCGCCGCCGATCTCCCAGCCACCCTTCTCGAGCTTGGCCAGCAGCCGTTGCAGGGCCTTGCCGGTCTTCTCCTGGGCCATCGCGTCGCGCAACGCGGCCAGTCGGGGGCCGCTGGCCTCGTAGAAGCCGGCGCCGACGCGGGTGCCGGCGGCGGAGATCTCGACATACCAGCCCAGCGACGGACCTGCTGCGACGAAGGCGCCCTGGTGGGTCTTGTAGGGCGTCTTGTCCTTGGCGAAACGCACGTCACGGTAGGGACGGAACACCTTCGCCGCGCCGAACTCCGGCGACAACTCGGCGCACAGTGCCTTCATGGGCGCCTGGACGGCCTCGGCATAGATCGCCTTGTGGGCCTCCCAGAACGACTTGGTGTTGTCGACCTCGAGGTCGTCGTAGAGGTCGAGGGCGGCGACGGGGAATCCGGTGAAGCTCACGTCAGGAGACGCTAGCCCACACGTGCTCGTCGCGGGCTTCCCCGAAGGAGGCAAGTGTCAGGACGTCCCCTGCGCAGGTCGGTTCACCGAGGAACGCATTGCCGACCGACGGCGACTCGTAGGCGGTCTGGAGTTGGAGCTGCGGCGTCCAGCGCATCAGGCGAGCGGGTTCCTGCCCCGATTGGGGGTCGCGGACGAAGAAGATCGAGTCGCCGCACGGCAGTGCCGGTCGTGGCAGGCCCGAGGCCGGCCTACTGGCCGTCGTGTCCGGGTACGTCGCCAAAATTGGCAACGTTGCCCAGGCATGCCGAGTGTTCGGCGTGTCTGGCAACACCTACTCGGGCTGGATTAACAAGCCTGAGAAGTGCGGCTCTCAGCGCTGTTGCCCAAAGAGCGACGCCGTCCGCATAAGCCCACCGTGATGACCTCGAAGGTGATCGCGGTCGTGTTGTCCGAGGCGATTACCCTGCCCACGCTTGGCTCCATGTCGTTAGTGGGGTGTCTCAATGCCTGTGGTGTGGACCGCGCCACGACTGAGGTTAGCGAAAGTGTTGGGCCGCACCACTTCGGACGTGCTAGTCTTACTTGGAAGGGAAAAATTTCCCTGCCGAGGGAAGGTGGGCGTATGCCCCTCACACTCAAGGACCTGCTCGAAGAGCGGATCCGTGCGATCGCGCCGGTACTCCATCAGGGGATGGCTGAAGGCCTCCTGCAAGCCGAGAAGCGGATGGTCGGCTACGACCCTTCAGAGTACGGATACATGTACTCGCACCATGCCAAGATCGGTATGCGGGAGTATGCCCGTCGCGAGGACCTGGGCGAGTGGGCGTTGGAGGGAAACTCGCGTCTTCAGGGTCAGACAATCTTCACCCTGCCTGAGTGCGGAATCACCATGAAGGTGCTCAAGGAGAACCGGCTCGTGCACCCTAGGGGCACTCCGCCCGCGAACCGCACGAAGCCGGATCGTCTCCGCTACTCGGACCCTAGGCCTGTATGGGAGACGCTCGATCGCCCGCTTGAATTTGAGTTACCGGTACGGAGCCAGGGTGGGGGCATCGACCTGTTGCTCCTCTGGGATCATGTCCGGGAGGCCGTTGAGGCTGTGGCCTTCTCCCTGAGGGTCGTGCACACGACGTCCCCCGGGGTCTTCGGGCGAAGCGTTCCGACGGACCTCTCATACGACATCAGGTCGCCTGACACTGTCTTCGTTCACAGTCGCTTCGAGGGAGAACCTGTCGACGAAGACCTGTACTCATACCAAGTGGATGCTGGAGAAGAGAAGGATGCCAACTGAACTGCACCCGGAAGGCAACGGTGAACGGTTAGGGGCTTTGCGCGAACTGTTTGAGTTGCGACTGTCAGACCTTGCTGATGTCGTAGGTGTAGGGACGTCCTTTCTGTCGAAGGTTGAGAACGGGTTCAAACCGCTTCCTGGTGAAGTGATGCTCAAGGCAGCAGCGCACTTTGATCTCCCCCTCTCCTTTTTCACAGTGGTTCCTCCGGTCTATGAGCAAGGGATCCAGACGCACAAGAAGAGTTCGAAGGCGACCGCGAGGGATGAGAAGCGCGTGACGCGGCTCCATAAGGAGGCGCTGCGAGCCTTCCGTGTGGTGTCGGATGAGACGAACTACAAGGAGGCGGCGTTTCCCACTAATGCTGATGTTGACCTTGAGGATGCTGAACTCGCAGCGCGGGTGATGCGCGAGGCGATGGGGGTCGATCGGGACGGTCCCATCGGGAACTCCCTCCGTACGCTCGAACGGCACGGAGTTGGAGTCATCGATGCCTTGGACTTGGGAGTTCTTGAGCGTGCTCGACAGGATCATGTGGGCATCTCCATGCCTCACCCCGAAGCCACCCGACCGCTCGTGGCTGTGGTTACGTCTTTGGTCGATGGCGCTGAGCAGCGTTTCACGGTGATGCATGAACTGGGTCATCTCGTCATGGACAGGGGTATCGTCGCGCCTGTAGAGCGCCGACGTGACAACGTCGAGAAGCGCGCAGATCGTTTCGCGAGGTCGATGTTGTTGCCTGCAGGAGACATGAGGGAGATGCTCACCCCGAGCATGAACCTGCATGCGTACCTACGAGTAAAGGCTGAATACGGGGTGGGCGTTGACATGATCGTCAAACGGGCCGAAGAACTTGGCCTGATCGATGCTCACCGGGCGAAGAGTCTCTACATCCAGCGTTCCAGTGCTGGTTGGTCAAAGTCTGAGCCTGTCGAGGTTGGTAGGGAAGAGCCTGTTCTCTTCCGTCAAGGCTTGCTCCGCAAGTTCGGTCACGATGACCCAGCGCGAGCTGCAAGCGAACAGGTGGGGACTGCTGCTCGCTGGCTTCGGAGATGGGCTGGCCTTGGAGAGCTCGAGGCCGAGGATGCGAACGTCATCCGTCTCACGCCTCGTGGTTCGGCATAAGCCTCAGCTGGCGCTCTGCCTGTTGATCCTGATGGTCCCCCACGTTTGATAGATCACGGTCACGAGACCCGGTGAGTGCATCACGGGTTCAAAACGGCTCTTCGATCTTCAGCGTGATGGTGACCTGATGTAGGTGCTCGTGGCCCTGCGGCAGGCTGGGTGTTCTTCAGGCATCCAGCAGACAGGACCACGAGCGTGTTCCAGCCTACGGCTGGCGCGGCCTTCTCGGCTGCGTCGGTGTTTTTCAACCTGCCCGAGTACGAGGTGCTCGAGGTCGTCCCCGATCAAGATCACGGACGTCGGGTGGTGATCTCTACACCGGTGGCCGAAGCGGCCTGCCAGGGCTGCGGTGTGCTAACCAGCCGGGTCCATCAGCGAACCCGGCAGCGGGTCGCTGATGTTGGCTTCGATGGCCGCGTGGAGGTGGTGTGGGTCAAGAAGCGCTGGGCGTGCGTCGAGCAGCTCTGTGCCAGGAGGTCGTTCACTGAGCACACCGACCCGGTCCCGCCGCGTGCGCGGCTCACCCAACGGCTCAAGGACGCCATCCTCGACGCGGTGTCCGGCGAGGTCCGTGCAGTTGATCGGGTCGCTGAAAAGTTCGGGGTCTCCTGGCCCACGGTGCAGCGACTGATCGCGCAGACCGCTGCGGTGCTCGCGCAGCGGCGTCGTTGTCGCCCGCGGATGGTGCGGTTCTGGGGGATCGATGAGCACCGGTTCCGGTCCGTGCGCTGGTTTAAGGACGACGGTGGCTCTTGGCGGCGGACGCCGGGTCGAGGTCGTCGCGATCGACCCGTCGGCCTCGTTCCGCTCCGCCGTTCGGCGCTGGTTGCCCAAGGACCGCGTCAGTGTCGATCACTTCCACCTGGTCAAGCTCGGCAACGACATGCTCACCACGGTGCACCGCCGGGTCTCGTGGGATCGCCACGACCGGCGTGGCCGCAAGGCCGACCCCGCATGGGCACACCGGCTGCTGCTCCTGCGCGGCTACACCCTCTCGACGCGCGGGCGGGTCAAGCTCAACTACATCCTGCGCACCGACGACCCCACCGACGAGATCGGCGCCGCCTGGGGCATCCAGGAACAACTCAGGCTGATCCTGATGTCGCCCACCGTCGCGGTCGCACGGGAGCGGAAGAAGACGTTCGACCACTACGTCGCCATCGCCCGCATGCCCGAAGCAACCAGGTTGAAGAAGACCATCGACGCCTGGTGGACGAGATCGAGCCGTTCATTGACACCCGCGTCACCAACGCACGGATCGAGGCCGCGAACGTCACCATCAAGAACATCAAACGCACCGGCCGGGGGTACCGCTCGCCAGCCAACTACCGATCCAGGATCATGCTCTACAACGCCGCCCGAAGCGCGGCATGAACACCCGAAATCACGCTCAAATCGAAGAGCCGGGTTGGTGGCTCGGCGAGTTGATGTGCGACCGGCATCAAATATTCTGACGCACCGCAAGAATGTTTCAATTCTACCTTGTCAAAGGATCATACAGGCTGCTACATTCTCCCCGTCGCAATCGGGGCGATGCTGATGATCAGTGGAACATGATCCCTCGGGCTCCCGAAAGTGATCAATTCAACTACTCTTCAGGATGGACAATCACTATGTTCACGTTCAAGCATTTTTTCAGCGCCGCGGTCGTCGTGGCCGGCGCACTGGCTGTCACACCTGTACTATCCAGCCAAGCCGCATTGAGCGACTGCCCATCAGCTCGTGTGTGCGTGTTTCAAAGCGCGGGCTTCAGTGGTGCATTGCTCGGCTATCGACAGGCTGGGGTGCCCTTGCAGGACGTATCTCTGCCAAACAACGACCGGATGTCGTCTTGGGGAAATAAGACTACGACCAATGCTCGTTGGTACCAGCACGCAGGCGGAGGCGGCTTCTGCCTGACGATGGCTGCCGGTGGGACGAACTCGTATGTTGGCGACGGATACAACGATCAAATGTCCTCCTGGGCAACCAACCGCGGCTGCTGACATCCTTTAGTGACACCCACAACGCGGCCTCAGGTAAATGTTTCGAATGTTTGTCGGGCTTTCGGCCAGGGTATCAATCGTGTTGTTGCGGTCGATCATGCCTGTCTCGAGTTTGTTGGCGGCGATTTCGTATGTCTTGAGGGATCCAGCGGATCTGGCAAATCCACGTTACTCAACATAATTGCTGGGCTAGATAAGCCGGATTCCGGCGATGTGCTGATTAATGGAGAATCTCTGTCGGGCATGTCGGAAGACATTCGAGCAAGACTCCGGTTGCAAAGTGTGGGTGTAGTGTTTCAAGACGACAACCTGATCCGCGAGCTTACTGCGCTGGAGAATGTGGTCCTTCCGTTGCTCGCGTTGGGTAATTCGCTGGAGCAGGCACGAAGCCTGGCTCGTGATGGTCTAGAGCGTGTGGGTGTCGCCGCTGTCGCCAGTCGGCGTCCCGATTTTATGTCAGGGGGGCAGCGACAGCGTGTTGGAATTGCCCGAGGGCTCGTCGGGGGTCGGAACATTCTGGTCGCCGACGAGCCAACGGGAGCGCTGGATTCAGTGAATTCCCGCGAGTTATTCTCGCTCCTTCGCACACTGTGTGATGAGGGTGCAGCCGTCATCGTTGCTACGCATGACCCTTTGGTTCGCGAATTTGCCACTTTGCAGATGGTCGTCGTGGACGGACAGGTCAAGGAGGCATGAACGAGCACGTGATGTGGCTGCTGCTAGGAAGAATGTACAAATCTGACCGGCTTTGGCGGCCGATGCTGGTGCCAAGCATAGTCGCCATGACCTTTACGGCCTTCTTGGTGGCAATGTGCGGGTTTGCGTTGTCCGGCGAGCAGGTGGCAACTCGCGATCTCGGGCGTGCTGACCACCGACTGGGGACTGCCATCACGCCCGGCGCTCAAACCGGGGAGGCTTCGGTTCAGAAGGCACTACTCAGGCGTCTACGCGCGGAATATGTGGCAGATCCCCGTCTCGAAATTCAATCTTTCGATGTACGGCCCGACAGCATTCCTCGACCGCTCACCACCGGCCGAAGTCGAGTCGTCCAGTTTCGGGAAGGTGAATCGCTCCACGCGCAATACCCCGGCGCGAGACTCCTTGAGTCGGGTGACTGGCCTAGCGTGGCTGGTGAGGTGGCCATCTCCAACGCCTTGCGCGATCGACTCATTTCAGAGGGCGATTTGAAGAATGGCGAGTTCGAAGTGTTCTCTGGCCTTGACTCACTCAAGGTTACCGGCTCCTACGCCAACATCTATGCCGAAGATGGTTACGAGATCTTGGCTGGGTCGGGGACGTGGAGTGCAATGCCAGGGCGCAAGATCGCGGACCGATTCGTCGGTACGGGCGCTATTCTGAACGTATACTGGCGCGGAGACGCGGAGACAGTGGATGTCGCCGGCACGTTGAGCGAAGCGGTCCCTGGTAGCCCGCCGGTCGCCGCATTGCTCACGAGTGAACAGACGCGTGCCGTTCTGGTCTCCGACGACGACCTCTCGGTCCTCGACGTTGCAGACTTCGCATTTCTGGCGCCGTTTTTGGTGCTCACCTTGTTCTCGATGGGAATGGCGGGCCGCTCCGTTTTGACGTGGGTACGTCGAGTCGTGGACACCTGTGTCGCTCTGGGTCTTCGACGGGGCTCCACCGTCGCGGTCTTGAGCGCCTTAGCCACCCTAGCCGCTCTTATTAGTTGGGGACTTGGTACGGGCGTCGGCATCTTGGTGGGTTTGGCGCTGAGAGCGCTCTTGGTCCCGCTGGTCCTTGATCACCCCTTGGGTCCCATCCGTGGTCTTACCCCACTCCTCACGGCCGGCGTCGGCGCCAGCGTGGTGGTCGCAGCAACCTGCGCTTCGCTTCTTAGGACCAGGACGCATGGGGGGCGGTTGTGGACGATCGCAAGTTCTGCTGCCGGCCAGACTCCCTGGAGCCTTTTGCGGCGAGTGGCTGCGACAGTGCTGATAATCAGGACCCTCAGCGCCACTGCGTCACAGGGAACAGACGTCCAGGAGGCTGGACCAATCATTGCCCAAATGATGCTCGCTGTGCTGTTGTTGGTGCCGGACCTGGTTGCGACAGCTATACGTCTCGTTCCAGGAACAACACCACGCGGCTTGGTTACGAAACGACTGATGCAGGCCGACCGGATCAAATTCTCTCTTATGGCCATCGTCATCGCCGTAAGTGTGGCAGCTCCCACTGCGGCCGCGACCTTCGTTGCGACGACGACTCGAACTCAGGAGGCCGGCAACATGAGCCAAGTCCCGGTCGGTCAATTATGGGTCGATCGGTCCGAAGGACCAGCGGCAGCGCGCGCGAGTGAAGTCGCTCAGAACCTTCTTGACAGGAATCCGCTCTCCCTTGGACTTACACTGGCGTTCACGGAAGGTGATCCAACCAATCCGGCCGGAAATCAAACACTGGTGGGCACGCTTTCGACTCCTCAGAGTCTTAAGGATGTGGTGGGGAAAGCTGCGACTCCTGCAGCGCAAAACGTTCTGTCGTCCGGGGGAGTCGTACTAATCAGCGGTAAGTCGCAGGACAGACATGTCCAAATCCAGCGAGGGACCGCACAGCCCCGGGACCTAAATGTTCCCTTCACCCATATCAAGGGAGCTCCGCCCGAGATGAGCGCGGCCTTCGCCGGTTTCATGCTTGTTTCCACAGCGTCCCAACTAGAAATCGCCATCGCCCCCCGATTGGATGTGTTTGCGCGGGTGCGAGATGAGGACACTACGCAGGTGATCACGGGTCTACGGGACCAGGGCATGGACGCCCATTCTGTGCAATTCCATGTCGTCCCCGAGCCAACCGAGCCAACGGCTGAGTGGTTCAGTGCGTTGGTCGGCCTCGTATCAATCAGCGTCCTGTTGTTGGGCAGCATGATGACCGCGCATTCCAGTTCTCTGCGAGAGTGCGGAGCGCGACTCGCGGCGGTAGGACTAAGCCGCAGGGTGACGCGCGGAATCGCTGTGACGGAATTCGGAGCGATTTTCTTGGCGGCAGGTTTGGCGTCTGCAGTTTCCAGCGTTTCTGCCATTGCCATCCTTGCGAGCAGCGCAAGTCCCCGTCTTATCTTAGATATTCCGTGGGGGTTCATTCTGTTCACAGTCACGGCTATCATGGTTAGCAGTGGAGCGCTCCTGTACGCGACTCTAAGGGCCAGCACGCTGTCACCGCAGTCAAGGGCTCTTACCTAACGATGGAACCGAGGACTGGTCCGCTGCGCGATCAGGTGACAGCACTGGGATGGGGACACCCACCGCATCACGCGGAAAGTCGAAGAGCCTTCAAAACCGATCTGTCGCCCGGCGACCAGGGACTTGGTCGCGCAACAGTTCGATGCGGTTCAGTCGCTGCATCGAAGCTGTGGGCAGTACAGGGGCCAGCGCTGGCGGCTCTTCAGGAACTGGTCGGGAACTGTGAATGTTGGTGTTGTCGATCTCGAGATCGTCATAGAGGTCGAGCGCAGCGACGGGGAATCCGGTGAAGCTCACGTCACGAGACGCTAGCCCACACCTGCTCGTCCCGTGCTTCTCCGAAGGAAGTAAGCGTCAAGACGTCCCCTGCGCACGCTGGCTCGCCGAGGAAAGCGTTGCCCACCGAGGGAGACTCGTAGGCGATCTGGAGCCGATGGCGCGGTGTCCAGCGCATCAGGCGGGCCGGATCCTGTCCCGACTGGGGGTCGCGGACGAAGAAGATCGAGTCGCCACAGGGGATCGCCGTGCCGGTCGTGCCGGGCCCAAGATCGACGAACTGGCCCTGGATCGAGGCGAAGAAGTGGGCCTTCTCCTGCCGGCGAGGCTGCCGCACCTCCGACCACACCGCACCGTCCGGGGTGGCGGCCACATCCCATGCCACGCAGGGCCTCGGCCCTTCGAGCGGGTGCGGGAGCCCGCTGCCGTCGAGGACGTTGACCGTACGGCAGGCGATCGGGCGCGTGTCGTCGAAGGTCATCAGGCCCACCCCGGCCTCGCTCGCGGTCAGGCCGGACCATCCCGACCGCTCCGGAGCACACCAGCCGTCCTCCCCGTTCTTGTCGGCCAGCGCGCGGGCCGCCAGGCAGTAGGCCCGGTCCTCGCCGTAGGTGGGGTAGTAGAGGTCTCCGCCGGTGAGGGCCCACGATCCTCCGTTGGCGGGCTCGGGTGTCACCAGACTGCGCTGCTCACCGGTCGCGAGGTCGATCACCACGGCCTGCCCGGGGGTGCTCTCGTTCGAGTCCTGCGTGACGATCACGGCCCAGTCGTCGTCCAGGAGCATCTCGGAGACCGTACGGTCCGCACCGGCCGCCACCCTCAGCGACTCTCCCTCGCGCACCAGATCGACGACCGTGTTCTGCGGGTTGGCCCGTGCCTTCCACTCAGCACCCTGAACGAATCGAACCTCCGGCGCGACGCCGGTGTCACTCCAGTCGAGGGGGTGGGCGACGGCCTCCACCGGCGTCGGCGAGTCGACCGGTCCACCCAGCGGGGAGGCACTCGTCGAGGTCGTACCCGAGCCCGGGCTGCGAGGGGGCAACTCGGTCCCGGGAGCGTCGGCTGTCCCGCAGGCGGCCAGACCCAGCAGCAGGGTCAGCAACAACGTCCGGGTCAGCAATAGCGTCCGGGCCGTGGCAACAGCCCGCACCTCACACGCCGACGTTGTGCTGGAAGTGAATGAGATTGGCGCGGTACGAGCGATAGGCGCTGCGCCACTGCACGCGGGCGATGGCTGGCTCGCTGGGGTCGAAGCGGGACTGGTCCCACGGCTCGAAGTAGCCCAGCTTCGGGTTGCCACCGGGGTTCTGGTCGAAGCCACGACCGACCTGGAAGTGCCCGCTCGCGTCGTCGTCGAGGTAGGGATAGAACTGCTTGAGGAGCTGCGGGTGTAGGACGACCGGGGCCTTGTAGTCGTGGATGTGGCGCATCATCAGGCGGTACCACTGCTTGAAGGAGTAGCCGGAGATGTCGAGCACGATGTAGGGGCCTGCGGCCTGCGGGCTGTCTTAGTCGGTGTTGGCGTTGACCACGCGCACCATGTCGGTGATGGACGTTCCGGCCGTGGTCGTGTGGAGCCGGC
The DNA here is from genome assembly GCA_038242265.1 of Propionibacteriales bacterium. Lineage (GTDB taxonomy): Bacteria > Actinomycetota > Actinomycetes > Propionibacteriales > Nocardioidaceae > Nocardioides. Next base: position 49,070 of record JBBSSH010000019.1, on the reverse strand, counting down.
GTGCCCACATCGACTGGTTGTGCGGCTTGTTCGCTGCTCCCCACCCGATGGCCTGCATGGTCGTGGGCCCACACCAGTAGCTCACGCTCTGGGAGCGGACCTGCGACGGCTTGAGGATCGCGAAGTTGGCGGGATAGCTGTCACCGAACCCACGTGCCGCGACCTCGGGGTGGCGCTGCGCGAAGCCTGACGGCATCGGCACTCCCTGGATCTCGTGGCGCAGCATCCACACCTTGCCGACAGCCTGGGCTGCGCGGGTCAGCTCCGCACGCTCGACCCGTACGCGTTCCTTCTCGCTGCGCTGGGTGGCGCGGGCCAGCAGCCCGGCGGCGTCCAGATCCCCGGTGCGTTCACCGCGCGTGGCGGGTCGCGTCGCGAGTTGGAGTGCCAGTCGGGCGGCGACCTCTCCTTGCGTGTGGCTGGTCCACCCCACGCCGAGGCAGTAGCGCTGGCCCTCGAAGTTCGCACAACGGGCAGCGGCTCTGGCCAGGGCGACGCGTCCCTGAGTGTGCGACACGGCAGATCCTGCCGCGACGACACGTTCGATCTCGGCCCGCATCTCAGGGGTGAGGGTGCCGAGTCCGCTTGTCGGCGGCGTCGCCGCGGTGGTGTGCGACGACAGGATGAGCGAGTCGTGCGGCTGCTCCGCAACGGCAGACGGCGGGGCTGTGGCCACACTCATCGAGAGGGCGATGACGAAGGCCATCGCGAGGGCTGTCGAGAAGACCCTGGGCGCGCTGCGGGCCGGATGAGGCAGGTGTGTCCGAGACTGCGAAGGGCGCATTGAGAGACCTCGCTCAGTGGGAACCGATCACCCCACTGTCCCCCTGCGCCTCAGATGGCGCAACCCGTCTAGACCTCTGCACGCCGCTGGAAGGGGGGAGCGTCTGTCTCACCACAAGAGGGTCAGCGATCGTTCTTGGCACGGAAAGCGTCATGGCGCGTAGCCGGTCGGCGCACGGACACGGCCAAGGATCTCAGCGGTAGCGTGCGCGCATGAACACCATGAACAACCAGATGAGAGTCGGACTTGTGCTCGTCCTGATCGCCGTGACGTGCGGGTCCATCGGTATGGCGCTCGACTTTCAGGCACGTCGCGTCACATCCATCGTCACGATCCTGTGTGCGCTCAGCGGGATAGGGATCATGATCGCAGGATCGACCCGCAAACCCGCTGCTTAGGCTGGCCCCGGAGACGCCGGAGAGTTTCGCATTCAGCACGTGGAGCGGATGACGAGATTCGAACTCGCGACATCGACCTTGGGAAGGTCGCGCTCTACCAACTGAGCTACATCCGCAGGTGCCGCCCGGAGGCAGCGGGGGAATGTTACCCGACCGGTCCGAGGGTCGGATGCTTCGGGGAGACTGCATCTCCCGACGAGCGACCTGTCACGCGGCGGTGCACCCACGGAACGAGGAATTGGCGTGTCCACCTGGCGTTCGCGGTGAGGTGTTCGCGTCGGCTCAGCGTCGGGAGCGGGGTCAGCGCGACGTCCTCGAGCCCGTGGCGTACGTCGAGCGCGTCGAGCACCGAGCGGGCCATGTGGGCGTGACCGTCGCCGTTGAGGTGCATCCGGTCCGTGTCCAGCGCCGCCGCAATGTCGACGTCGCGCATGCGCCACATGTCCACGACCGTGGCGCCGCGGGCGTCGGCGATCTCTCGGACCCACTCGTTGAAGATCGCCATCCGTCCGCGCATGGGGCCGTAGATGCCGGAGCCGCCGGGGTCGAAGATGGTGAACATCACCACGTGCGCGCCGGTGGCTGCCAGGCAAGCGATCGCGGTGTCGTAGGTGGCGGCCAGCGCGTCGATGTTGACCCGCGGGCGCAGGACGTCGTTGCCGCCGCCGTGGATCGTGACGAGGTCGGGGCGCAGGGCCAGCGCAGCGTCGACCTGCTCGCGGACGATCGCCTCGAGCTTGCGACCCCTGATGGCGAGGTTGGCGTAGCCGAAGTCGTCCGACTCCTGGGCGAGCACCTCGGCCACGCGGTCGGCCCAGCCGCGCAGACCGTTCGGGCGGCTCGCGTCGGGGTCGCCGACCCCTTCGGTGAACGAGTCGCCCAGAGCGACGTAGCGGTGGAAGGTCACCCCAACATTGTGTCGGGCCGCCCAAGGGGTGCGACGCGCGGCTAGGTTTGGCGGCGTGCTGCTCTCAGATCGCGACATCACCAGTGAGATCGATGCGGGCCGGATCGCCCTCGAGCCGTGGGACCCGCAGATGCTGCAGCCATCGAGTGTGGACGTTCGTCTCGATCGCTTCTTCCGGGTCTTCGAGAACCACCGCTACCCCTACATCGATCCGGCCGCCGACCAGTCGGACCTCACACGGGAGGTGGAGCCCGTCGGCGACGAGGCGTTCATCCTGCACCCGGGTGAGTTCGTGCTGGGCTCGACCTACGAGAGCGTGACGCTGCCCGACGACGTCGCGGCGCGCGTGGAGGGCAAGTCGTCGCTGGGCCGGCTCGGGTTGCTGACCCACGCCACCGCCGGGTTCGTCGACCCAGGTTTTTCCGGGCACGTGACCCTCGAACTCGCCAACGTGGCGACGCTGCCGATCCGGCTCTACCCGGGGATGAAGATCGGCCAGTTCTGCTTCTTCCGACTCTCCTCGCCGAGCGAGCACCCGTACGGCTCATCGCACTACGGCTCGCGCTACCAGGGCCAACGTGGGCCGACGCCGAGCCGGTCGTTCCAGAACTTTCATCGCACGCCGATCTGACCCGTTCGGCGCACGGGAAGAACGTGTGGTTAGGGTTGCCTAAGTAAGGCAACCCTAATTAATGGAGCACCTCTTGAAGCGCATCTCCGCCGCACCCGTTCTTGCGGTCGCACTGCTGGCCGCCAGCCTCAGCGCCTGCAGCACCGGATCCACCGCGACCGCCACCGACAACGAAGCAACGCGCGAGCCCGTGGCTGCCACCAAGGTCGAAGCCGACGCCTTCCCCGTCACCATCGAGCACGCCTTCGGTGAGACGACCATCGAGTCCGAACCGACGCGGGTGGCCACCCTCGGGTGGAACGACCAGGACCATGCGCTCGCTCTCGGTGTGGTCCCGGTGGGTGCCACCAAGCTCACCTGGGGCGGCAACAAGTCCGGGTCCAGCGACTGGTTCGACGAAGCTCTTGCGGAGTTGGGGGCGCCCGCGCCCGTGCGCTACGACGACGCGGACGGAGCGCCCATCGACGAGGTCGCCGAACTCGCTCCTGACCTGATCCTCGCGACGAACTCTGGCCTCACCGAGACCGAGTACGCCAAGCTCAGCAAGATCGCCCCTGTCGTGGCCTATCCCGGCTCGGCGTGGACCACGTCCTGGCAGGAATCCCTCGACCTGGTCGGTCAGGCACTGGGCCGCGGCGCCCTGGCCGAGCACGTCAAGGACGACACCGAGGCGACGATCGACCAGGCGAAGGCCGACCACCCGGAACTGCAGGGCGCGAGCCTGATCTACGGCTACCTCGCCGCCACCGACCTGTCCACCATCGGCATGTATTCCCCGGAGGATCCGCGGGTGGCGATGTTGAATGATTTCGGCATGGTCGACGCGCCCGTCGTGGCCGATGCCGTCAAGCCCGGCGAGTTCTACGGCACCGTCTCGGCCGAGAAGTCCAGCGAGCTGGCCGCCGACGTCTTCATCACCTGGGCGGACTCGAACGACAGCGTCGAGGCGATCGGCCAGGACAGGCTCCTCAGCAAGGTGCCGGCCATTGCTGCCGGCCACTGGTATGCGGAGACCGACATGGAGACGACTCTGGCTTCGACCAACCCGACTCCACTGTCGATCCCGGTGATCATCTCCGATTTCCTGCCTCATGTGGTGCAGGCCATCGAAGGCGACCAGTGACGACGATCGCCCCGATCCGAGTCGTGGCGGTCGCCACACCGCGACGGCTCACCCTGCCGACCACTACCGCGATCTGGGTCGCGGTGGTGGTCGGTGCGGGCGTCACCTCTCTCCTGGTGGGTGCGCGCCCGGTCCCGCTCGATGCGGTGTGGGACACGAGTCAGCCGCTGCACGCCGTGGTCCAGGCCAGGTTCGAGCGCACCCTGCTCGGACTGGCCGTCGGTGCCGCACTCGGCCTGGCCGGTGCCCTGATGCAGGGGCTGACCCGCAACCCGTTGGCCGACCCGGGGATCCTCGGCGTCAATGCTGGCGCGACCTTCGCCATGGTGGTCGCGATGACCTTGTTCGGTGTCTCCTCGATGGGGCAGTTCCTCCCGGTCGCCTTCGTGGGGGCCGCGATCGCCGCCTTCCTCGTCCATGCGATTGCTTCCTTCGGGCGCGACGGTGCCACCCCCATGAAGCTCGTGATCACGGGTGCTGCTCTGGGCGTTGCGCTGTCGAGCTGGACGACGGGCCTCCTGCTGGCTGACCACAAGGCGATGGAATCCTTCCGCTTCTGGCAGGTCGGGACCGTCGCCGGCCGCGGTCTGGACGTGCTGGGTACGGGCCTGCCTTTCCTGCTGCTCGGCGGGGTGCTGGCACTGAGCGGCTCGCGACTGCTCAACACCCTCGCGCTGGGTGAGGACCTGGCGCGCGGCCTCGGTCGCCACACCTCGCGTGACCGCCTCGTGCTGGCGCTGGCGATCGTGCTGCTGGCGGGGACCGCGACCGCGATGGCCGGCCCCATTGCCTTCGTCGGCCTGGTCGTGCCCCACGTCGTGCGCAGCTTCGTCGGCCCCGACTACTCCCGCGTCCTGCCGTTCTCGATGCTCGCCGGAGCGGCGCTCATCGTCCTGGCCGACACGCTCGGTCGAGTCGTGCTGCCCCCTGCCGAGGTCCAGGTGGGCATCATGGCCGCCGTCGTGGGCGTCCCGGTCTTCCTCGCCCTGATCCGGCGCACCGGGAGGTCGATGTGAGCGTGACACTGGCACCTCCGCGTGCTCCTGCTGTGCCGGTCCGCGACGGCATCGACGTCGTACGACTGGCCCGTCGGACGCCTATCCGTCGACACCGGCTGGTGCTGGCCGGGCTCGTACTCGCCGTCGTGGGTGCGTTCGTGGTTCGCGTGCTGCTCGGCGACTACACCGTCACCGTTCCCGACTTCCTGGCCATCCTCGGCGGCGAACAGATTCCCGGCGCCACCTACATCGTGATGGAGTCCAAACTCCCTCGGGCGGTGCTGGCGGTCCTCGTCGGGCTGGCCTTCGGCGTCGGCGGCGCGATCTTCCAGACCACACTGCGCAACCCCCTCGCCAGCCCCGACATCATCGGGGTCAGCCTGGGCGCGAGCGCCGCGGCCGTGTCAGCGATCGCGCTGGCTGGCTGGACCGGATGGGCGGTCTCCGGGGTTGCCGTGGTCGGCGCGCTGGGTGCGGCCCTGGTCGTCCGACTGGTGGCCGGTGACCACTCCGGCTTCCGTCTAGTCCTGGCCGGGATCGGACTGGCCGCAGCGTTGCAGTCCGTCATCCAGTACGTCTTCACCCGCATCGACGAGTACGACGTCCAACTCGTCCTGCGCTGGCTGACCGGCAGCGTGAACTCGGTGGCGTGGTCGAGCATCGGCCTGCTGGCGCTGTCGTTGGCCGTGCTGCTGCCCGCGACCCTGTGGGTGGCGCAAGCGCTGCCCGCGGTCGAGCTGGGGGAGGACGCTGCTGCCGGACTCGGCGTCGCCCAGCCCCGTACGGACGTGCTGATGCTGCTGGGCGTCCTGCTTGTCGCGGTCGGTGTGGCCGCTGCGGGCCCGGTCGCCTTCGTCGCCTTCCTCTCCGGCCCGATCGCCCGTGCTCTCAACCAGGGACGTACGACCTTGGTCGGGGCCGGGCTGGTCGGTGCAGTGATCGTCCTGGTCGGCGACTACGCCGGTGCCTATGCCTTCTCCGACCTCAACCTGCCGGTGGGGGTCGTCACCGGTGCCTTCGGCGCACCGTTCCTGCTCTGGCTGCTGGCTCGCGGCCGTACCGGAAGGAGGGTGGTGTGACCGCCACCAGCAATCCCACCACCACCATCTCCGACGGGGCTCGTCTGGTCGCGCACGAGCTCACGCTGGGTTATGGCGAGACCGTGATCGTCGATGGTCTCGACCTGCGGATCCCCAATCATCGGATCAGCGTCATCGTGGGCGCGAACGCCTGCGGCAAGTCCACGCTGCTGCGTGGACTGGCACGCCTGCTCAGACCCCTGTCCGGCGCAGTGTTGCTCGACGGCGCCGCCATCCATACGTTGCCGACGCGTCAGGTGGCGCGCACCTTGGGGTTGCTGCCGCAGAACCCGATCGCGCCCGAGGGCGTCACGGTGGCGGACCTGGTGAGTCGCGGGCGACACCCCTACCACGGACCGTTCCGACGGTGGAGCAGCGCCGATGAGGCAGCGGTGGCCGAGGCGCTCACCCTCACCGACACCCTGGGCCTCGCGGACCGGGTGGTGGACGAACTGTCGGGTGGTCAGCGCCAACGGGTCTGGATCGCGATGGCGCTGGCGCAGGGCACCGACCTGTTGCTGCTCGACGAACCGACGACCTATCTCGACGTCGCCCACCAGGTCGAGATGCTGGACCTGCTGGCCGATCTCAACGCGCGCCGCGGCACCACGATCGTCATGGTGCTCCACGACCTCAACCTCTCGGCCCGTTACGCCGACCATCTCGTTGCGCTCCAGAAGGGGCGCGTCGTCGCCGAGGGCACGCCCCACCAGGTGGTGACCGAGGAAGTCGTCCGCACCGTGTTCGGTCTGGACAGTCGCGTGATCGACGACCCCGTCTCGCACACCCCACTCGTGGTCCCGGTGGGGCGCCACCAGCCGTCCCCCTCACCGCCGGAGAGCCGATGAGCATCACTGCTTCGACCCGCAGAGACTCACTCCCCATGTTGCTGACCGAGGTCGAGGTGGTCTCTGTCGAGCGACTGAGCCCAACTTTCGTCCGCGTGGAGCTGGGTGGGCCGGAGTTGGCCGAGTTCGGTGTGGAGGGCCCGCGGTACGACCAGCGCATCAAGCTGGTCCTCCCCGACCCTGTCACCGGAGGGATCGTGGACCTGCGGGACCTGAGGAATGTCGACGAGAGCTGGCTGACGAACTGGCTGGACCTCCCCACGACCGAGCGTGGACACCTGCGGACGTACACGATCCGCGACGTCCGTGGCTCGGGTGTCGACACCAGGTTCGTCGTCGACATCGTGCTCCATCTGAGTGGTGACGCGGTGGGCCCGGGATCGCTGTGGGCCGCTATCGCTGCTCCCGGCGATCGTCTGGTGCTCCTCGCACCTCGTCGTGGCTACCCCTTCGGTGGCATCGAGTTCAGCCCCACGCCGGGCGCCGACCTCTTGCTGGTGGCCGACGAAACTGCTGTGCCCGCGGTCTGCGCGGTCCTGGAACAGCTGCCCGCGGATGCCACGGGAGCGGTGTTCATGGAGGTGCCCGAGGCTGCCGACATCCTCGACGTCTGTCGCCCTGCGGGCGTCGAGGTGACGTGGCTGGCGCGGCGCGACGCCGAGCTGGGCCAACGCCTCCACGCGGCGGTTGTCGGCCACCTCGGGTCGGCAAGCCTCGGCCCCGACATCGATTCTGCGCACGAGTTGGCTCCGGGAGGGGTGGATCTGGACGAGGTCGATCCCGATCTGTGGGAGACGCCGTCCTACTCCTCCTCCGGCGAGGAGATCGGGTCGGTCGAGGTCTCCGGCCACGCCGGGACGTACGCCTGGATCGCGGGGGAGTCGCGGGTCGTGACCGGTCTTCGACGCCACCTGGTGAACGAACTCGGCTTCGACCGCAGCCAGGTCTCCTTCATGGGCTACTGGCGCCGCGGGGTGGCGATGAGGTCCTGAGTGGGCCCAGCCTGCAGGGTGACGTTGCCCGAGACAGTGGTGGCGCGGACTTCAAGGAACGGCTGGCCGTCGCCGGGTTCGCCGGTGGCGGGCACGTCGGAATCCAGGCGCCCACTGACGGTGCGAATGTCGGTCCATACGGGCGTGCCAGCCGCGACACCGATACGGATGGATCCGCTCGCGGTCTTGGCGGTGATCCGACCCGGCTGGGCGGATTCGACCACGACATCGCCGCTACCGGTGGCATGGACGAGGTCGCCGGCCAGAGAACCGATCTGAACATCGCCCGACCCGGTCTTGATCGCGACGCTGGTCCAGGACTCCTCGACGCTCACATCGCCGCTTCCGGTCGAGACGATGAGCCGGTCCTCCGCGCGCGCCACCCGGATGGCTCCCGAGCCCGATTTGATTCGGGTCTCACCCGCGCAGCGCACCACGGTGACGTCACCCGACCCCACCTGTAGATGTGCTGAGCCTTGGACGGACTCGAGGTGGACGTCACCCGAACCGTTGTCGACCCGGGTGGCGCCGAGTGTCCCGTGCGTGGTCAGGTCGCCGCTGCCGCACTTGACCTCGACGGCACAACCGGTGGGCATGACCACGACGATGTCCGCAGCCGCCCTGCTGCCGAAGGCCAAGCCTTCGCCGCGGGGAGCGATGACGGTGATCCGGTCACCGAGATTGCGCACCTCGTAGTCCTCCGCCCGGTCGCCGGTGATCTGCACCGTCGTCTCGCTCGTCTCGGTGGCTGTCAGGTCGACGGCGCCGCTGGCATTCTCGACATGGACTTCGATGGGCTCTGGCGTGTCGAAGCGGGCAAGCTGGTGATCGGACATGGTGGTCTCCATCTGTGTGCATGAGTGAGTTGGGGGGTGAACGCAGGCCGGGCTCAGGGTGTGTTCGTCCCACGGGCCGGCGGGTGCCGGTCCGTGGTGATGCGATGCCCTCAGGGGAGCTGACCTCAGCGGAGCTGGGTCGGATCAGAGCCAGCCGGTCATCCGGCGGCTGCCTTGCTTGCGTTGTCCGGCGAAGGGGTCGTGGCCCATGAAGGGGATGCTGCTGATGTCGAGATCGACGGCGGCGCCAGGGTGTGCGGAGGCGCTGCGAACGACCGAGACGAGCCAGGTGTTCAGACTCTGTCCGGCCTCCGCAGCTCGCTCCTCGGCGCGCACCTTGACTGCCTCGGGGATGCGCAGGGTGATGCGTGAGGTGGTGCCGTCCTCGGGCTCGTCCGGGATCGGTGGTGCCGGGGGAACAAGGGGTGGGGTCGGAGCCTGCGCGGCGACGAACTGCCCCGCGTCGACCACGAAGTCGAGTTCGCGCCCGACGAGTCGTACGTCCACGCTGCCCTGAGGTAGTTCGGCGGTGATCTCAGCTGCTGCATGGGAGATCGCTTCCATCAGCGCCAGGCGGGCGCTCGGGTCCAGGGCGTAGGCCAATCTTTCGGCGGCCTGGCGCAGCTCCTCGCCGCCGGCCTCAGAAGCGGCGACAAGGTCGCGGCGGAGGCGATCGACGTACGGGGTGATGTCCATATGCACCACTATGACACCATTCTGACGTCACCACAAGGGGATATGACGTCAGAATGGTGTCGCGGCGATGTCACCCTGAGTGGCATCGCCACCCAGGAACGGGGATCACAGGTCGAAGAGCGAGGTCGTCTTGTTGATCTCCACGTCCGTACGTGGCTGATGCGTGTCGCTACCTGGCGGGACCGACGCTGCTGGCTCCGCGTCAGGCGCTGCCTCTGCAGCCGGCTCGGGCTCGGACTGGGGCTTGGGCTGCGCCTCTGCCGACGGCTCTGCCTCGGGCTCCGGTTCAGGGGCAGATGACGGCTCCGGCGCGGCCCCCTCAGCGGGTGCAGCAGCAGTGGGCGCAACGGGGGCTTCGATGTCGAAGAGTGACCCGAGTCCAGCGAGGTCAACGTCCGACCTGGGCGCCACCTCGTCGGCAGGCGGTGCCGTGGTGTTCGGCTTGGTCTCAGCAACAGGTGCCACTGCTTCGACGGGCACTGCCTCGACGGGCACTGCCTCGACGGGCACTGCCTCGACGGGGTCTGCCTTGACGGGGTCTGCCTTGACGGGCACTGCCTTGATGGGGTCTGCCTTGACGGGCTCTGTCTTCTCCGCAGGGGCAGCCTTCTCGACCCGAACGGATTCCTCGGCGGGAGCAGCAGCCTTGGCCGGGGTCGCCTTCTCGACGGCGGCAGGAGCCGCGAAGTCGAACAGTGATCCACCGGACCCCAGGTCGGCGGTCGGCGCCGACTTGGCTGGTTCTGACTTGGCTGGTTCCGTCTTCGTAGGTGCCGCTTCCGGCGGCTTCGGTGCGGAGGCTGGCTCGCTCGGGGGCGCGAGGTCGAAGAGGGACCCGCCCGAGCCCAGATCAGCCGTCGGTGTTGCCGGGCTGGGCCCGTCCTTGCCCGGTGTCGCCTTCGCAGTCGGGGAGGCAGCCTTGGGCGCCGGTTCTGGGCTGACCGGAGCGGGCGTGTCGAAGAGCGACCCACCCGCATTGAGGTCAATGGCCGGTGTGGCCGCGGGCTGGGCGGGCGGGGCGGGCGGGGCGGGCGGGGCGGGCGGAGTCGACTCGGGAGCCGGCGTGTCGAACAGCGACGATCCACCAGTGCCCGTCGAGCCAGCGCCTGTCGAGCCGGTGCCCGTCGACGATGCCTTCGCAGTTGCGTCGACGTCAGCGGTCTTGGTCACCGTGTTGGCGGTGTCGGTCACATCCCCGGGCTGAGGTTCGGCCTGGGTGGCCATGTCTGCAGCAGTGTCTGCAGCAGTGTCTGCAGAAGTGTCGGCAGGAGCGGCTGCAGGAGCACTGGGAGGAGGTGCGGTCTTCGCCGTCGCGGAGGAGGCCCCAGGTGCGAGCTTGGTCGCCTGTTCACCCTTGACGGAGGCAAGCAGCATCTGAGCGACGTCGAGCACCTCGACCTCCTCGCGGGCCTCGCCGGCAGCCTGCTGAGCGGTGAGACCGTCGGAGAGCATCACGCGGCAGAAGGGGCAGCCGACGGCGATCTGGTCCGCGCCCGTACCGACGGCTTCCTTGGTGCGGTTGAGGTTGATGCGCTCGCCGATGTTTTCTTCCATCCACATGCGCGCGCCGCCGGCGCCGCAGCAGAAGGACTTCTCGGAGTTGCGCTCCATCTCGATGACCTGAGCTCCGGGCAGGATCTCCAGGAGCTCGCGCGGGGGCGTGTAGACATCGTTGTGTCGACCCAGGAAGCAGGGGTCGTGGTAGGTGATCGAGCGCTTGGCGGCGCCGGCTCCTTCCTTGACGGGGGTCAGCTTTCCCTCGCGGACGAGGCGGTTGAGCAACTGCGTGTGGTGCAGGACCTCGAGCTCGATGCCGAATTCCTTGTATTCGTTCTTGAGCGTGTTGAAGCAGTGGGCGCAGGTCGAGACGACCTTCTTGACCTTGTACTCCTTGAGCGTCTCGACGTTCTGGGTCGCGAGACCCTGGAAGACGAACTCGTTGCCCGCGCGACGGGCCGGGTCGCCGGTGCAGGTCTCACCGTTGCCGAGGACGCCGAAGGAGACGCCGGCGATGTTGAGCAGTTCGGCGACTGCACGGGTGGTCTTCTTGGCGCGGTCCTCGTACGCCCCGGCGCAGCCGACCCAGAAGAGCCAGTCGACCGAGTCGAGTGACTCCAGGTCCTCACCGACGACGGGCACGTCGAAGTCGAGGTCCTTGGCCCAGTCCATCCGGGCCGTGGACGACATGCTCCACGGGTTGCCCTTGTTCTCGAGGGCCTTGAAGAGGCCATTGAGCTCGGCAGGGAAGTTGGACTCCACCAGCACCTGGTGGCGGCGCATGTCCATGATGTGGTCGACGTGCTCGATGTCGACCGGGCACTGCTGCACGCAGGCGCCGCACGAGGTGCAGTTCCACAGCGCATCGGTGTCTATGACGGCTGAGCCGTCCTCGGGCATGTAGAACCATTCATCGCCCGTGGGGCCGATGATCGGACGCGCGGCTTCGCGAGCCAGAGTCTCGTCGTGCTCGAGCAGGGCGGTGGCGGCCTCGCTGCCCTCGCCACCGGCCTGGACGTAGGGCGCCTTGGCATAGGCGTGGTCGCGCAGCGCCATGATCATCAGCTTGGGGGAGAGCGGCTTCTCGGTGGCCCAGGCCGGGCACTGCGACTGGCAGCGACCGCACTCGGTGCAGGTGGTGAAGTCGAGGATGCCCTTCCAGGAGAAGTCCTCGATCTTGCCGGTGCCGAGGGTGGAGTCCTCGTCGAGGTCGTCGAGGTCGTCGAGAGTGATGGCCTTGCCGCCCGAGGTGAGCGGCTTCATCGCGCCCAGGGCCGTACCGCCCGAGGACTCGCGCTTGAAGAAGATGTTGAACCAGGCGGTGAAACGGTGCCAGGCGATGCCCATGGTGAGGTTCTTGGAGATGACGATCAGCCACAGCATTGCGCTGGTCACCTTCACCATCGCCACGAAGAAGACGATGTTCTTCAGCGATTCGGTGGAGTCGGGGTAGAACCACTCGCCGACCAGGTGGCTGAGCGGGAAGTGCAGGGGGGTGCCTTCGTGGAGCTTGTATTCGGCGCCGCGGATGAAGAGGATCGCCGCACTCTCCAGCAGCACCATGCCCTCGACGAAGTAGGCCTGCCAGAAGTTGGAGCCGAAGAAGCGGCTCCTGCGGCCCAGGGTGCGCGGGTGCTTGATCTGGCGGTAGATGATCAGCCCGATGATGCCGAGGGTGCCGAAGAGCCCGAGGAACTCCGCCAGCCAGCCGTAGACGTACCACCTGCCGACGACGGGGATCTCGAACATCGGATTGAAGAGCTGGACGAAGCCGGCAGCGACAGCGGAGGAGAGGACGAGGAACGCCGCGTAGACGAACCAGTGCAGAGCGCCGACCCAGTGCCACTGCAGCATGCGGGTGTGCAGCATCGACTCCTTGAGCATCGTCAGGAAGCGAGCGACAGGCTTGTCGGTGCGCGACGCCGGCTGTCCGGTGCGGATCACCCCGACCATCTGGCGTACGGCACGGGCCGTGAGCCATAGGGCGACGGCGGTGGCGGCCAGCGAGACGACGATGGCGAACATCTGCATGAAGGAGGGCTCCTCGGTCGTTGCGTACAGAGCCGGAGCATAAGCCGGGCGGGGGTCCCGGCGGCAGGGCTCGTACCAGTGATGAAGATCTTACTTGCAGGTAACTTGCCCGACCGAGACTATGCCCGCTCAGTTGACGATAGCGACATTCTCCAGCTCGATCTCGCGGGCCTGTTCGCGGTAGGTCGCGAGCTTGGTCTTCACCTGGTCGAGCGCCTGGGTGAGCCGCTGGACTCCGTCACGGAGCTTCAACTGGTAAGCCAGGTGGGCAGCGTGGGAGTCGCTGCTGGCCTCCCACCCCGGGGTCAGCCGCTCGGTCGCGTCGAGCAGCTCGTCGATCTGGCGGGTGATGTCGGTGGTGGCCTGGGCCAGCGCGGTCTCCATCGTGGACAGGGAGCCCTGGTGGACGACGAGGTCGCGCCCGCTCACTGGGGAACCCCGCTCAGGCGCTCGTGCAGCTGGCCGTGGCGGGCGGCCTGTTCGTGGTCGTTGGTCGCGTGATCCTGCGCCAGGAGCGACAGGTTCTGGGAGTAGCCCTCGAGGATCGGGCCCAGGGTGACTGCGACCGCGAACCACTCGTTGATCGCCTGACCGAAGCCGGCGGCGGCCTGTCCACGGAAACCCTTGGCCGCCTCCGTCTCGATGCTGGCGCCGAGCTCGCGCAGAGTGTCCTGCAGTGGATCGACCGCATCGGCGGCAGCCTGGGCTGCGGCCGCCATTTCGGCGTAGACGAGTCCGATGGCCACGGTCGACCTCCTTGCGTGGGGCTGGTGCGCGGGATGCGCGAGTCGAAAGGGTTCTACCCCGTCCCGATGGCATCTACACCCTTGGAGCGTGACGAAAATCCGGACCAAGATCTAGTTTGAAACCGCTCTATTCGGGGGAAGTGCTGAGCCATGGCGTCGTACGACTTCGAAGTGGATCTCGAGAGCATGGGCAAGGCTGCCCAAGGGCTCAACGAGAGCTTGCAGCTGTTCAAGGACAAGGACGTCGATGACCTGATCCCGTCCAAGGGCGACGTCGGCAATGACGTGGTCTGGGGAGCGTTGGACGAGTTCCAGGGTCGTTGGGAAGAAGGCGTCAACAACCTGTGCCAGGACGTGGAGGAGATGGCCGGGCGGCTGGGCAAGATCGCGATGAACTACTTCGAGACCGACAAGTCCGGCCACGAAGCCCTCACCGCGCTGGTAGGCACCATCGCCGCAGTCAAGGTGATGTGAGGTGCCGGACTTCGCGATCAAGGGCAACCCCGCCGGAGTTCGTTCCAAGGCGGTGTTGCTGGAACAGAAGGGTCAACTCTTCTATGACACCGGCGATGCGTTGGCGAAGATCGACGTGGCCGGGTGGACGGGTCGAGCGGCCGATCAGTTTCGTGAGGTTCACGATCTCGAGCCCGAGCGGTGGGTCAGGTCGGGCAACGGGTTCAAGAAGGCAGCCAGCGGGCTGACGACGTACGCGGGCGAGTTGGAGGATGCGCAGGCGCGGGCGGAGTGGGCGCGCGATGAATACGCTCGTGGTGAGCGTGAGTCGGCCAGCGCGCACGCGAATCACGACTCCTACATGTCACAGATGCGGAGTTACTGGAGCCGTGGTGGCACCGACCTGGCTGAGCCGTTCGTCGATTCGGGTGGCCCGATCCAGCAGGCGGCCCTCACCGAGCTGAATGCGGCCAAGGCTGATCTGGACAGCGCGGCCCACACCTGTGCCGGCGCCGTCAGGGCGGGGTGTGCGGATGCGCCTGAGGAGCCGAACTGGCTGGAGTCGGGGCTGCGTTTCATCGGTGGGGTGCTCGAAGGTGCCGGGGAGGCAGTGTGGGACCTGCTGGCGATGTCACCGTTCTCCTTGGTCAACATGGTCACCGACTCCCACAAGCTCGCCACGGGTGACATCACGGCCGAGGAGTTGATGAAGAAGTACGAGCTCTCTGCGGAGAACGCCTGGGCCATGGCGACCGGCATCTACACCGGGCTGACCACGGACCCGATCGGTTTCGGCAAGGAACTCGGCAAGAGTCTGCTCGACTGGGACACCTGGGCCGATGACCCGGCACGCGCGATAGGTCACCTCGTCCCGGACGCGGTCGTGGCGATCGCCACCGCCGGAACCGGGGCTCTCGCCACCCGCGGAGTCAAGGGCGGTGCAGACCTGCTCGACGGGCTGAGCGACCTCAACAAGCTCGACAACCTCGCGGACCTCAGCAAGGTGGGTAGGCTCGACGAGCTCACCGGGATTCGCCGCCTCGACGACCTCCCGGAAGATCTACGTCACCTGGTCGACAAGCCGATCGGCGACCTGACGCCGGGCGAGGTCCGGAGTCTCGTCGACGCACACGACGCGATCCGGATCGAGCCCGGCACGCCGATGCAGCGGGTCATCTCACCGGAGCAGTTCAACGACTACCTGCGCGGGTCCTCGGACAACCCGCGTTTCAAAACCGATGAGAGTTTCGGTTTCACCGCGCGCGCTGAAGATGTCGATCAGTTGCACACACCGCGCGAGATGCATGACCAGCTTGGCCTGGATTACGAAGGCACAGTCTTCAGCCCCGATGACGCAGACGTCCACGTGCTGCGTTACGACGCGAAGGACCCCAACGACTTCATCGTTCCGCGGCACTCGGACCTTGGCGGGGACGGCAGCTTCGATGCCGATGCACTCGACCCCAGGAATCCGTTCACCGGCAACGGCTACACCTCAGGTGGCATCCCCGAGTTCAGGAACACCGAGCCGTCGGTGCTCGAACCCGGTGCGCAGATCTGGCGGATGGACAGTGCTGGCAACCAGCATCTGGTCGCGGTGTTGACTGACTTCATGGATACGAAGCTGTGGATGCCGGTCCAATGATCCGCGACTCCGGCTACTACGCCGTGATCGAGGGGCGCGAGTGCTATGTCTCGATTCTCGGTGCCGACTACGTCAAGGTGCCGACACCGACTGGCGTGGTCCGCCTAGCCCTTTCGGATGTGGAGAAGGTGATTCGGGTGGCCACGAAGGCGACGTGGCGAGGGGCGCGGGTGGCGACCACCACCATCGGTCCAGAGGGGGTCGGATTCTTCACCGATGATCGAGCCCTGGCTGAGGCGGAGGGTTTGCACGGAGACTTCTACAGCGGTTGGGACGGGGTCGCTCCGGTGTCGGAACTGACCGATGTGAGTGAGCGGGTCAGCGTCATTCACCCCAGAAAGGATCTCTCATGAGCGTCCTGGAGCGCCTGCTGGTGCCTGCCGTCGCGCAGCGCATCGTCGAGCAGGGGTACGACGCCCTCAGCGGACCGGTGTATCGACCCGAGGACCTGTTCGGGCTCCCGCCGGCCGAACGTATCGCAGCGCTGCGACTCGACGGTGAGTCGTCGCCGTTCGGCGAGGACCCCGAGCACGTGGACATCATCCGGTTCGGCACGAACCCGCTGATGGACCTCAGGTCCCCGACCCCCGCCCCTGGTGCTGTCGAGCGGCCTTGGCCAACCTATGACAACGGGTTCTTGGCGAACGCGGCGCCGGTGTGGTTCCTGACGATGACCCGGATGCCGGTCAGTACGCGTTACATCCGGGTGAGCAGGGATGGCAGCGAGCAGGAGTTCTCCCGCTATGACGGCGCGGCGTGGGGATGGCGGCGTGCCAAGGGCTACTTCCCGCCGCTGCACATCATCGGGCCACGGGTGAAGTGGAACGGACTGGACCTGCCCGCCTCCTACGCCGCGGATCTGCAGTCACTCGAGTTGGTCTGGGTCGGGGATGAGGGGGTCCCGGAAGGTTTTTCTCCAGCGCGTCCCCGCGTGCATTCCCGCGTGGTGCCGCTGGCCGAGTGTGACGAAGTTTTTGAGATCACCCTGATTGCCACCTGGCGGGGGGAACCGGTGCGCATCCTGCAGCAAGCAGGCGAGCAGGCGCTTCTCCTGCTGACCCAGCCGACGCCGCACGCAGTCGAGTTGTTGGGTGCCGTGGCACTGGAGCCCGGCCTCTTCCAAACGACCGCGCCGGCCTCGGAGCTCGAAGGCATGGTGGGTGTGAGGTCGGATCCGGCCCCGGTCGACACTCCACCTCGCGGATGATTCGCAGGCTTGGATGCTCCAGACGAACATGGTCGGCTCCGGAAAATGCCTCGACGTCTGGGCTGGTTCTGATCAACATCAAGATCGAGGAAAGACCGGTCGCAGGAGTCATGCAGCCCTGTCGTAGTTCTCCTTCGGGCCTGTACGGTCCGTCCCCGGGAGGCGTAATCTACGCCTGATTGGCATGTTTTCTTTGGGGGAGTTTGTGGTTGTCGTGCGTCGTCTCATCGTGGCCCTTTCGTTGTCACTGGCAGTGGTGCCGACTGCCTTCGTGGCGGCGCCCGCGAGTGCCCAGACCGCCGAGGCCCGGGTCGTGCTGACGTCGGCGCGGTTGACGATCGACGCGATCAATGTCGACGCCGGCATTCAGTCGGTCGGTGTGACCGGCTCCGGGCACCTGGCCATCGGGCGCAGCGTGCGCAATGTCTACGGCTGGCGTGACGGCACGGTCCCCGGTCAGCCGGGCAGTGCCGTGCTGTCGGGTCATACCTGGTCCAAGGGCAACGGCGTCTTCGACAACC
The DNA here is from genome assembly GCA_038242265.1 of Propionibacteriales bacterium. Classification (GTDB taxonomy): domain Bacteria; phylum Actinomycetota; class Actinomycetes; order Propionibacteriales; family Nocardioidaceae; genus Nocardioides. The sequence continues at coordinate 31,678 of JBBSSH010000019.1, read as the reverse complement.
TGGGCAAGTTGCACCGCGGTGATGTGGTCAACGTCGGTCGCAAGCGTTTCAAGGTCACGCGAGTTAGCACGGTCCGCGCGATGTCACACAAGGCCGTCGCGGCGCTCTTCAGCGACCGTGGACCGGCCCGTCTGGTGCTCATCACCTGTGGCGACCGCAACGACTCCACCGGCGTCTATCGCACGCGCATCATCGTCCACGCGAAGAAGCTCAGCGCCCACGCGGATCGCCTCCCAGCCTCCGAGTGAGTTGCATCGCGGTGGCCCGCACCGCGTCCGCGGCTTCGGGGGCGTCGTCGTCGCTCGAGAACGTCACCGCGACTCCCGCCACCGGGTGGTGATTGTGGTCGAGCACCGGTGCCGCCACGCTGCGCAGCCCGGGTGTGACCTCGCCGTCCTCGGTCGCATAGCCCCGTTGTCGGGTCTCGGACAGGATCGTGCGCAGATCACCCAGTGAGGTGGGACCGCGACCATGGCGGTCGACGAAGGCTCCGCGATCCGGATGCAGTGCCAGCACCTGGCTGGGGGGAAGCGCCGCGAGGATGGCTCGCCCCGACGCTGTCAGGTGCGCAGGCAGGCGTACGCCGACATCAGTGACCAGAGGCGGTCGCCCGGGCGCACGCTCCTCGATGACGTACAGGACGTCGCGTCCGTGCAGGACGGCGAGATGGGCGCCGTGACCGGTGCGGTCGACCAGTTCAGCCAGCGGACGCCGGGCCAGTCGCGCCAGCGGCTCCTGACGGGTGAAACCGGTGCCGACCTCGAAGGCCGCCACGCCCAATCCGTAGCGGTGCTCGTCCGGCAGGTGCGCGACGAAGCCTTCGTCGATCATGGTGTTGATCAGGTGATAGGCGGTGCTGCGGGGCAGATCGCACGCCCGCATGATCCGCTCCAGAGGGACCGGGTCGGCCTGCGTGGCCAGGAACCGGAGCACCCGCAGGGTGCGGGTCGCTGCAGGAACCTGGCTCACGAGAATGATCCTGTCAGGCCTTCGTGCTGTCCTCGGGCTGGGCCGCGGCAGGCTCAGTGACCGCGGGCTGGGTGACCGCGGGCTGGGTGACCTCAGGCTGGGTGACCCCGGGCTTGGTGACCCCGGCAGGCTTGGTGACCTCGGGCTCGTTCACATCGACGCCGTCATCGGCGTCGAGGATCGTGTCGGGGTCTGACGGCTTTTCTGACGCGGGTCCTGACACAGGGGCGGACGCGACCTCGGTGGTCGCACTCGTCGGCGTGTAGTCGTCGGCCCGGTGGTCGACGCGGGGGTCCAGCCGGTCGGCTGCCCGCAACTGGTCCTCGTGCTGGGCCTCCTGCTGAGCCACGTCCGTACGAGCTTCAGTGGCTCGCTCCTCCGCGCGTTCGGCGGTTCCCCGGGCGACCTTGGCGTCGGCTGCCGCACGCTGGGCGTGCGCCTGGGCATCGGGCAGGTCGCGGGCGGCTGACTCTCCTGCCTCGACTCGCAGTTCGTCGGCTCGCACCTCACTGTGCTGGCGGTTCTTCTTGCTGGTCGCGATGACGACGGCAGCGATGATCCCGCCCGCCACGATGACGACGACGATCAACGGCACGATCAGGACTAGGGAGCTCATCGTGTTTCCTTTCCGGACCGGGCGCGGTGCCTGGTCCGGCGACCAACCTAGGGGATTGCCTCCTTGGCTCGTCCCTCGCCGGGGTCAGCCGGAGGACACCCGTCCGAGCAGTCGCCGCAGCAGGGGCGCCGGAACCAGGCGGACGGCCCGGTCGACGATGCTCGCGACCCCGCTCAACGACGGCATGGTCTCGCCCAGCGGTGCGCCCGGGACGGCATCGAGGATGATCATGCCGATGGAGGAGGCCGCCACCGCGCTGCTCATGGCATCGATGTCGAGCGACTCGCTCAAGCCTCGGTTCGCCAGCACGCGTCGTACGGCGTCGGCGACGGCGGTCTGCCACAGCGCCAGGTCCGTGACCAGCATCTGTGCGACGGCCTCGTCGGTGTGCGAAGCAGCGATGATGTGGGACAGCAGGGCTGCTGATCCGTCCGCGCGGGAGCGCTGGCCGAGGCGTACGCCCACTGCGTGCAGTTCGGCGAACGTGCTCACGTGCTCGAACTCCGCGACGTAGCGCTGCACCATCTCGGTGGTGGCATCGGCGTAGGCCGCGCGCAGCAGACCCTCGATGCCGTCGAAGTGGTAGAAGACCAGGGCCTGGTTGACGCCGGCCTCGGCAGCGATGGCACGAGCGGTCGCTGCCCTGATCCCTTCCCTGGAGGTGAGCCGGACGGTCGCTGCCATCAGTTGAGCCTTGGTCTCTGCGCTGCTCATCGCTGTCCTTCCTGGGCTGCCGTGGGTGGTTCCACGGTGAGGGCACGCGGGCCCATGCCGCAACTGTCTGCGACGGTCTGCACCATCAGGGTCACTCCGGGAAGGCGCAGGAGCCAACCCAGCCACGCGTGGGCGAGACCGACATGTTCGAGAGCACGGGCAAATGCTGCCACGCCCCTGTCGTGGGTGTGCGCTCCCACCCACCTCATCCTGGTCAGGGGCACTCCCGCCTCCTCGGCGGGGCGTATCTGCAGACCGACGGGCCCCATGCGTTCGATGCCCTGGCCCACGGTCCGGCACAAGCCGCAGTCCCGGCTCACCCACAGGTCACTGGTGGCAGCGAGGTAGGGCCGTCGGCGAGGGATCCACGTAGGGACCTGTCGTCGATAGTCCGCGTAGTCGCTCCACCGGCTAGTCAGGGTGGTCTCTTCATGGCGCTCAGCCAGGACGATGGAGAACACCACGGCCGAGCCGGCGAGGGCGAGCAGGACCAGGGACCCGGACGCGAGCGCCAGGACGATCAGCAGTGCACAGCCGCCGGCTTGCATGGGATTGGCGAGATAGGCGTACGGACCTGTGGTCACGAGTCTGTCCGGCGGGTCCCAGGGCCAGGGCGTCCCGTGTCCGGACCGGGCCAGTTCGAGGACGGCCGAGAGTGCGGGAACGGCAACGATCACGGCAGCGGCGAGCAGGGTCGCCCGTACCGGGTACGGATGGTCGACGACGTTCTGCCAGCTGCCGTCGTAGGTGAAGACGGCCGTGGGTGCCACCCACCCGACCAGGGCCGAGAACGTGGTCATCTGCAGGACCACCCGCAGGCCGAGTCGTCGCCGGTGGCGAGTGGCTCGGCCCCAGATCAGGGCCGGCAGCAACACGACTGCGACGAGAAGTGCTTCACCGAGCCACCACCGGGGGCCCAGACTCACCAGGGCATCGAGACGGGGCATGGCCAGCAGGTCGATCATCGTCAGCGGTAAGACCCACGCCAGCACCCGGCCGCCGCCCAACACCGGCAGCGCACCCCAGGCCAACGCCCAGCCCAGGCTCGTCTCGACCGGCATGTCGAGGAAGGTGGTCGGTCCGGGGGTGAAGGCCCACCAGTCGGTGGCGGCCTCCACCGCCAGGACGCCCACCCAGACGTAGGCAGTGATCAGGGCAGCGGAGGCAACCTGCTTGCGCGTCAGGGGGGCGAGGTCGCCCGAGGACCTGAGCGCCACCACGATGCCCACGGCCACGAGGGGGATGGCCAGGGTGAGATTGCGTTGGACGTCGATGTCCACCGGTGCGCCTGCTCAGGCCCGGTCGAGCTGGGCCTGGTCGAGTGAGGCCAGGAAGGCGTCGGCGCCGGCATCCATGAAGGTGTCCGTGATCGGGCCGAACCACACGCTCGGATCGAGGTGGCGGGTGTAGTCGATCGTCATCGTGGCCACACAGCCGCCAGGGCCCTCGGCCCACTCGAGCGTGCCGCCGTGCAGGTCCACCCACCTGGTCGTACGGGCAGTGTCGGAGACGACCCGGAAACCGAGGTGGTCCTCCCCCGCGGAGACCACCTCGGTCTCGATCGCTCCGGCCGGCATGGTCAGCGTCCAGGTGTCCGCCAACTCCAGTCCGGTGCCTGACGCCGCCACCGGGGTGGGGTACTGCGCCACGTGCAACAACCAGCCTCGGTCGGCGTCGGTGATCGAGGGGCCGCGCTGCAACCCCTCGACGAACTCCCCGCACGTGGCAGCGACCACTCGTTTTGCTCCGGACTGCTGCTCGGGGGAGATCCGGAGAGCGGGCACGAGACCTTCCACTGCGAACAACGCCACGATCGGCAGGACGGCCAGGTGGGTCGTACGGCGCCCGTCGACTCGTCGAGCCACCGCAACGCTTCCGTGGATGAGTGCCGCTGTGCCGTAGACGAGGGGAGAGGCCAGCAGGACGCAGAGGGCACCCTCGTGGAGGAGTGCGGAGCACAGCAGGAGGACCACCGTGATCACCTGGAAGGTGGTGCTCCAGCCAGCGCGGACCGGGAGCAGCCCGATGGCCAGGGCAAGGATGCACGGGATCCCGACGAACAACAGCGCCGAGTCGAGCCGACCCAGGGCTGCCGCCATGATGACGCCCGATATGCCGATGAAGGCGACGACGGACAGCAGGAGTACGCGTTGCGCGGGTCCCGGGTTGTAGGGGGGATCGCCTTCGAAAGGGGGCTGGGGGGATCCGTAGTACGGCGGCTGCGACATGTTTTGAGCATATGCTCAAAACAGTCGAATTGTCACGGGGGCGTTGCTCAATGGAATTCCGGGACCGCAAAGTCTGGGATCCGAGACGACACCTGGCTGTGGCTCTGGTGCGACCCGCCGTCCCGGGAGTTGGATGAACGCCATGCACACCACACAGGTCGGGGTTGGCCCCGTCTCCTTCGAAGACCTCATCCACGTCGCGCGCGCCGGTGCCTCGGTCGAGCTGAGCGAGGAGGCACTCACCGCGATCGACCGCGCCCGCGGCGTCATCGACGAACTCGCCGCCGCCGAGACTCCCTCGTACGGCGTCAGTACCGGCTTCGGTGCCTTGGCCACCCGCCACATCCCCACCGAGATGCGCGCCCAGCTCCAGCGTTCGCTGGTCCGCTCGCATGCGGCTGGGTCGGGTCCCGAGGTCGAGCGCGAGGTGGTGCGCGCGCTGATGCTGCTGCGCCTCTCGACGCTGGCGACCGGCCGCACCGGCGTACGTCGTGAAACCGCGCAACTGATGGCCGACCTGCTCAGCCACGGCATCACTCCCGTGGTGCGCGAATACGGCTCGCTCGGCTGCTCCGGCGACCTGGCCCCGCTCTCGCACTGCGCGTTGGCGCTGATGGGGGAGGGCGAGGTCCGCGACGCGGCCGGCACGCTCATGCCTGCCGGGGATGCCCTCGCCGCGGTTGGTCTGGCGCCCGTCGAGCTGGCGGCCAAGGAAGGGCTGGCCCTCATCAACGGCACCGACGGCATGCTCGGCATGCTGGTCATGGCCATCACCGACCTGCGGATGCTCCTGCGCACCGCTGACATTGCTGCGGCGATGAGCGTCGAGGGTCAGTTGGGCACCGATCGCGTCTTCGCCCCCGAACTGCAGGCCATCCGGCCCCATCCGGGCCAGGCACTCTCCGCCGCCAACCTGACCGCGCTGCTGGCCGATTCAGGGGTGATGGCGTCGCACCGGGCGGGTGACTGCAACCGGATCCAGGACGCCTACTCGCTGCGCTGCTCGCCCCAGGTGCACGGAGCCGCGCGCGACACGGTCGAGCACGCGGCCACGGTCGCGGGCCGTGAGCTCGCCAGTGCGATCGACAATCCGGTCGTCCTCGGCGACCGGGTGGAGTCCAACGGCAACTTCCACGGAGCTCCGGTGGGCTACGTCCTCGACTTCCTCGCCATCATTGCGGCCGATGTGGCCTCGATCAGTGAGCGGCGTACCGACCGCTTCCTCGACAAGGCGCGCAACCACGGGCTGCCACCATTCCTGGCTGACGACCCGGGCGTCGACAGCGGCCACATGATCGCCCAGTACACCCAGGCCGCGATCGTCTCCGAGCTCAAGCGACTGGCCGTGCCTGCCTCGGTCGACTCGATCCCCTCCAGTGCCATGCAGGAGGACCACGTCTCGATGGGCTGGAACGCCGCCCGCAAGCTGCGCCGCAGCGTCGACGGACTCTCCCGTGTCGTGGCCGTCGAGGTGCTCACCGCAGCCCGAGCGCTCGACCTGCGCGCGCCTCTCACACCGTCACCGGCCACCGCGGCTGTCATTGCGCTGCTGCGCGAGTCCGGCATCGAAGGCCCCGGGCCCGACCGCTACCTCTCGCCCGAGATCGAAGGGGCCGTCGCCCTCGTCCAGTCCGGAGCGGTGCTCGCTGCCGCCGAATCCGTGATCGGTCTTTTGGATTGAGCGACACCGGGAGGGTGGGGGTGTCTAAACTTTCCCTTCTGTCCCGGTCGCATTTCGAAGGATCCCGATGCCCCCGAGCCGCGAATCGCCGTGGCCCCTGCATTCTCTTGCCCTGACGTGGCTGCTGAGCACAGGTTTCTACGCCGGACTGAGTACGGCGGTCTTCCACTCATTCATAGCCGTCGGATTCGACAACGCCATCATGGAGCAGGTGGTGACACGGCTCTCGCGCTTCTCGGCCCCGATCACTGAGGTCGAGGGGACCGGTGTCAATTACTTCGGCGACCATTTTTCGCCGGCGCTGGCGCTGTACGCTCCCTTCTACCGGCTAGTACCTGCGCCGGAGACAGTTTTCGTGGTGCAGGCCGCAGTCCTGGGACTCTCGGTCGTCGTGATCCTCGTGGCGGCCAGCCGTTGCCTGGGGCGCCACGCTGGTCTCTACCTGACGCTCATGTACGCGCTGTCGTTCGGGCTGGTCAACAGCGTGGTCATGAGTGCACGCGAGACACCCTTCTCAGTCTTGTTGCTGGCGCTGGCCGGAGCCGCCTATCTGCGGCGATCCACCCGGGGCGTGGTGCTGGCCAGCCTCGGCCTGCTGCTGGTAAAGGAGGACCTCGGCCTCACGGTCGCTGCCATCGGCTTCGTCCTTGCTCTTGACGACCGTTCTCGACGGGCAGGCGTGGCTCTCATGGCCGTCGGAACAGCAGCCGCTGTGATGGTCGTGACCGTGATCATTCCGGCGTTCAGCAACAACGGCATCTCCCCTTACGCGAGTACGCCGTCCGCCATGCTTCAAGCGACATGGGATGGGTGGGGCGTCAAACTGGTCACGATTTTCGTGACCTTCGGGGTGGCTGGGTTCCTGGCCTTGGGAAATCGTTGGTCCTTGGTCACGTTACCCACTTTCTTGTGGCGCTTCACAGCACCCAACGTCGCGTACTGGACGCCGTTGTGGCACTACTCCGCGCCGCTCATGCCCATCGTCTTCCTGGCGGCTCTCCCCGTGCTGCGCGACGCTCACGAGATGAAGCGGCGAACGTCGCTCGTCATCGCTGGTGTGCTCACTGCCATCACGCTGTCCTGGACCGTTGTGGTGCAGGTGATCCCGGTCATTGACGCCTACGGGTCACCGCGTCCCGTTGCGGCGCGACGGGCGCTGGACTCCATCCCCACCGGAGCCACAGTGGTCTCCGACGAGTACCTCATCGGTCACCTCGCCGGCGATCACAACACCTACTACATGGTCGAGTTCCAAGGGTGTCCACGCCCAGAATATGTGGTTGCTCATGTGGGTCGACCGCAGGAGCACATCTGGGGTGGTCGTGTGGCCACCTCCGCATTCGACAGCCTCGCCGAGTTGGAGACCTTCGCCGAGGTCACGTACGGCGCGACCCACGAGGTCGTGGCTGACGAGGAGGGGTACGTGGTGCTGAGACGTTCCGCGGTGGTGCCGTCGACACCTTGCGTCCCCGCGGAGCCCGCCTTCCCATGGACGAGTTGAGCTGATGCTCCCGGCCACTCATCTCGGATCCGAGACAAAAGGCGGAGAGCGTGGGTTGGCAGCGGGGTTGCGCAGGCGTTCGATGGTGCAATGACAGCCAACCCACGACTGCCCATCCATGCCCCACGCGGCACCGAGCTGACCGCGAAGTCGTGGCAGACCGAGGCGCCACTGCGGATGCTGATGAACAACCTGGATCCCGCCAACGCCGAGCGCCCCGAGGACCTCGTCGTCTACGGCGGCACCGGGAAGGCGGCGCGCAACTGGGAGGCCTACGACGCGTTGCTGCGGTCCCTGCGCGACCTGGAGGACGATGAGACCCTGCTCGTGCAGTCCGGCAAGCCGGTCGGCATCATGCGGACGCACGCCTGGGCGCCGCGCGTGCTGATCGCCAACTCCAACCTGGTCGGCGACTGGGCCAACTGGGAGGAGTTCCGCCGGTTGGAGGACCTCGGCCTGACGATGTACGGCCAGATGACGGCGGGATCGTGGATCTACATCGGTACCCAGGGCATCCTGCAGGGCACCTTCGAGACCTTCGCCGCGATCGCGGACAAGAAGTTCGGTGGCACTCTGGCCGGCACCATCACCGTCACCGCCGGGTTGGGTGGCATGGGCGGCGCGCAGCCGCTCGCAGTCACCATGAACGACGGGGTCGCGATCTGCATCGAGTGCGACCAGCACCGCATCGCCCGCCGGCTCGAGACGCGCTATCTCGACGTGCAGGCCCGTGACCTCGACCACGCGATCGAGTTGGCGCTGCAGGCGCGTGCGGAGCGCCGGGGTCTCTCGATCGGGGTGCTGGGCAACGCTGCGGTGCTGCTGCCCGAGCTGCTCGAGCGCCACCGGGACAGCCGCGAGGCCGGCATCGGGCCGATCGTCGACATCGTCACCGACCAGACCTCCGCGCACGATCCGCTCTACTACCTCCCGGCCGGTACGGCGTGTGCGGACTGGGAGCGCGAGCGTGCCGAGGACCCACGCGGGTTCACCACGCGGGCCCAGGAGTCGATGGCCACCCACGTCCGGGCGATGGTCGAGTTCCAGGACGGCGGAGCCGAGGTCTTCGACTACGGCAACTCCATCCGCGACGAGGCCCGGCAGGGCGGCTACGACCGGGCCTTCGAGTTCCCCGGCTTCGTTCCGGCCTACATCCGTCCGCTCTTCTGCGAGGGCAAGGGCCCCTTCCGCTGGGCCGCGTTGTCGGGTGACCCCGAGGACATCTATGCCACCGACCGGGCCATCAAGGAACTCTTCCCCGCGGACGAGAAGCCCGAGTACGCCCGTCTGCACAAGTGGCTGGACATGGCTGCCGAGCGGGTGCAGTTCCAGGGACTGCCGGCCCGGATCTGCTGGCTGGGGTACGGCGACCGGGCCAAGGCTGGCGCGAAGTTCAACCAGATGGTCGCCTCCGGCGAGCTGAAGGCGCCGGTCGTGATCGGTCGCGACCATCTCGACTGCGGTTCGGTGGCCTCGCCCTACCGCGAGACCGAGTCGATGCTCGACGGCTCCGACGCGATCGCCGACTGGGCGATCCTCAACGCCCTCGTCAACACCGCCAGTGGGGCGACCTGGGTGTCCTTCCACCACGGCGGCGGGGTCGGCATCGGCCGCTCACTGCATGCCGGACAGGTCATCGTCGCCGACGGCACCGACCTGGCGGCGGAGAAGATCGAGCGGGTGCTCACCAATGACCCGGGCATGGGCGTGATTCGTCACGTCGACGCGGGCTACGACCTCGCAATCGAGGTCGCAGAAGAGCGGGGCGTGCGCGTACCTATGCGTGAGTGAAGCTTGTCGGCACAGACACAGCGCGGCCCGTGATCCCTGAGGGATCACGGGCCGCGCTGAATGAGAAAGGAACTACCAGACCCGGCGGCTGTTGCCACCGATCGGGACGAAGTTCAGCACGAGGCCGACGACCAGCAAGATAGCGCCGATCGTGACCAGAACGGGCATGGGGAGAATGAGGCCGATGATAAGCAAGATCAGTCCAAGGACGACCATGGGGGGATTCCTCCTGTTCACGCCTCGGGGTTGAGGCGTTGATAGACCATGCCGAAGAAGAGCGCCGCGGTCAAGCCGAACTACCCTCAGGGGTGAACCGAACAGCCTTTCCAGATTAGTTCTTGACGATTCACCTAGCTGTCCAGTGCCAAAATCGCCTGGTGGATCTGCAAAGTGCGTCGGGCGGACTCGACATGAAGGTTCTCCACCATCTTGCCGTCGTAGGTCACCACGCCCGCCCCTCCTGCTGATCCACCATGGCCCTCCTCCCAAGCCGCGATGAGGCCACTCGCGTCCTCGACGGCCTGCGCACTGGGCGCGAACGCAGTGTTGGCGCCCTCGACCTGACCCGGGTGGATCAGCGTCTTGCCGTCGAACCCCATCTGACGACCCTGCTCGCACTCGGCCAGGAAACCTGCGGAGTCCTTGACGTCGTTGTAGACGCCGTCGATGATCGCGATCCCGGCCGCACGCGCAGCGAGGAGCGCCAGGTGCAGACTCGGCAGGATCGGGGCCCGGCCCGGGACGTGCTCGGCGTAGAGCTCCTTGACCAGGTCGTTCGTGCCGATCACCAGACACGTCAGCCGCTGCGAGGCGCGCGCGATGGCCAGCACGTCGAGGATGGCGATGGGCGTCTCCACCATGGCCCACAGCTGGGTGTGTGCCGGGGCTCCGGCTGCTTCCATGGCGGCGACGAGCTGGTGGACCTCGTCGGCGCTGTTGACCTTGGGCACCACGACGGCTGCCGGGCCGGCCTGACTGGCGGCAGCGATGTCGGCATCGTGCCACGGGGTCCCCAGGCCGTTGACGCGGATCGTGACCGTACGACGACCGTAGTCACCGCTGGCGGCCGCGGCACAGGCTGCGTCGCGGGCCGACTCCTTGGCGTCGGGCGCGACGGCGTCCTCGAGGTCGAGGATCAGCCCGTCGCAGGGGATCGACTTGGCCTTCTCCAGGGCCCGCTCGTTGGAGCTGGGCATGTAGAGCACACTGCGCAGGGGCGTGAAGTCACTCATTGGTCAGGCCCCCGTCTGGTGGGGGCTCTGGTCGGGAATGGCGTCGTACTGCGCCTTGAGATCGGGGTCGATGACCGCGAGCTCCTCGGCCAGGTGCACCATCACCTGGCACTGCTTCACCGACGCGTCGTCCTCCATCTTGCCGTCGAGCATCACCGCGCCGGTGCCGTCGCCCATCGCCGCGATGACGCGCCGGGCATGGGTGACGTCCTCGACGCTGGGGGAGAAGACCTTGTTGGCGATCTTGATCTGCACCGGGTGCAGACTCCAGGCGCCGACACAGCCGAGCAGGAAGGCGTTGCGGAACTGCGCCTCGCAACCCACGGTGTCCTTGATGTCCCCGAAGGGCCCGTAGAACGGGAAGATGCCGTGCATCGCGCAGGCATCGACCATGCGAGAGATGGTGTAGTGCCACAGGTCCTGCTGGTAGCCCGCCCGGTCGGCGTCGTACTGCCACTCGCCGGCGTCGTTCTTCGGCGCATCGGCCCGGACGAGGTAGCCGGGATGGCCGCCACCAACGCGGGTGGTCTTCATCCGGCGGTCCGCAGCGAGATCGGCGGGACCGAGCGAGAGACCCTGCATGCGCGGGGAAGCGCCACAGATCTCCTCGACGTTGGCCACTCCACGGGCTGTCTCGAGAATGGCGTGGATCTGGAGCGGCTTCGTCAGCCCGGCCTTGGCCTCGAGCTGGGCCAGGATGCGGTCGACGTAGTGGATGTCCTCGGCCCCCTGGACCTTCGGCACCATGATGACGTCGAGCTTGTCACCGATGGCGGGCACCAGGGTGGTGAGATCGTCCAGCACCCACGGGCTGTCGAGAGAGTTGATGCGGGTCCACAACTGAGTGGGTCCGAAATCTGTGGACTGGGCGATCCTGACCAGCCCGTCGCGGGCCTTCTCCTTGTTCTCGGCCTTGACGGCATCCTCGAGGTTGCCCAGCAGGATGTCGACGGTGCCGACCATGGCGGGCACCTTGGCGGCCATCTTCTCGTTGCCGGGATCGAAGAAGTGGATCGCGCGACTGGGTCTGGCCGGGATGTCGCGCAGGGGCGCGGGGGCTCCGACAGCAAGTGGGGCGAAGAAGTCCTTGGCAGTTCGTGACATGAGGAAAAACTACCGTCGGTGGCCCCGTCCGGACTATGACCGGCGTCTCTTGGGACGGGCGGCGGTGGTGGTGGCAATCACCGGGTACCCGGTGATCGCGCGGGTTCCTGCCCGTTGCAACGGGCAGGAAGCGTGGCCAAAGGGCTGGAAGGTTCGGGTTATCGGCGAAACCAGCGCCAGCGCCAGCGCCGCCGCTGACGCTCGGGAGACTGCGCTTCCCGCGCCGCCCGCTGGGCTTCGATCCGGGCCGTACGACGCTCACCCCAGGCAGCGACCTCGGCGTCGATGTCTCGCTGCGGAGTGATCACCGGTGGGCCGGACGGGCCGGTCGGCGGCGTGTAGATCGCCTTGCGGACACGGGCGTTGAAGTCGGTGAGTTCCCGGCGCACCTCGGACGCCATGTTGATCCTGTCCAGTCGAGCGTCGAGGTCGGCATCCTCCTTGCGGAGTGCGAGAGCCGGTGGGAGCAGTGCGATGTTCTCGCGTTCGACGAGCTTCTTGATCCACCAGTCGGGGTCGTGCCCGCTGCCGAGGTCCGCGATGGGCTTGCCGTGTCCGGGCAGGTTGTCGAACTCGCCTCGCTCGATGGCCTGCTGGACCTGCACGTCGACCCAGGAAGCCTGCTGGGCGATCCGCGCGGCGGCGCCCGCGCGAGTCGCGCGGTGGACGGGCGGATCCTGAGCAGGCTCCGCGGGCGGATCGTTGGTCATCGGTGTACCTCCGTCCCTCGAGGATAGGGCGTCAGCGCACGACAGTGAGCGGGCCCTCGTCCGAGGTGGGCGGCTCGAAGTGGTCGAAGTACTGGGCAACGAGGTCTTCGCCCAAGACGAAGTCATCCGCGTCGCGGCCACTCCGGCTCCGCATGCGGTCGAGCACCGTGGCGCGATCAGTCGCCAGATAGATCGTTTCGGGTACGACACCTGTCGGTGCCAGCAGGTCGCGATAATCCTCCCGCATCCGACGTGACCAGAACGAGAAGTCGAGGACCACGTCGGTGCCCGCTGCGACCAGTTCCAGCAGCCGATCCCGCAGACCGGCCTCGATCTCGGCACGTACGTCCGGTGGCAGCGGCACGGTCGAGATGCCCAGACGCCACATCTCCGCGTCGAAGGAGAGGCGCGTCATGCCCTCGTTCTCCAGGCCTCGCGCGTAGGTCGACTTCCCCGATCCGGATGGGCCACACATGAAGATCACCCGGCTCACGGGACGACCCGCGCGGCCTCCGGGCGGTCACTGAAGGCATGCTTCGGCGCCACCATCAGCACCGCGGCAGCCAACAGTGCGGCGCTGGCGCAGACCGCCCAGACGATGAGGTAGCCGCTGAGGGGGGCGACCTTTTCCGCTGTCGCGTCGAGCGACCCCGTGGCGGTGAGGGCGATCGCGAAGATCGCCGAGGCGACGGCGCCACCGATGGTCTTGGTGCCGTTGGTCATGCCGGTCGCGATACCGGTGCGCTCCGGCGGCGCAGCTGCTGCCGCGGCCGAGGGAAGGGCTGCCACCAGCGCACCCGAGCCGAGCCCGGCAACGGCCATGTTGATCAGCGCCTGCCAGGTGTGTTCGTGGAAGGGCAGCCACAGCAGGTAGCCCGTGCCGACCAGGAGGCACGCCAGGATCAGGGCGCGTCGTACGCCACCCAACAGGCGGGTCGTCAACGGCAGCGTGAAGGCACCGATCGCGAGGGTGATGACGTAGAGCCCGATCAGCGTGGAGATGAAGGCTGGCTCGGCGCCGAGACCGTAGCCTCGTTCGACGGGGTCGGCCTGCGCGAAGGTGGAGAGCGGGATCTGCCCGCCCAGGACCGGGATGCCGAAGAGGAAGGCTGTCAGTTGGACCGGCCACTGCGCCGGGCTGGAGAGAAGACGTACGTCCACGATCGGCTCGGGGTGGCGGCTCTCGAAACGCCAGAAGACTACGAAGACCACGATCGACACCGCGATCGTGAGCCATCCGCGTGGGCTGCCCGGCCCGTCGAGGCGCAGCCAGACCAGGCCCCCCATCAGGATGCTGAGCGAGACGGTGATCAGTGCCAGGCCGGTCCAGTCGATGCCTCCGTCGTCCTCTCCCGGGACCGGCTCGATGCCGGCCGCGATGACGAAGAAGACTGCCGTGACCACGACAGCGGGCAGCGCGAGCAGGAGGTTCATGTCCATCGCGCCGACGAGCAGTCCGCTGGTGACGGCACCGATGATGACGGCCAGTTCGAGGAAGCCGACCAGGATCGCTGCGCCGCGGCGCGTCAGTAGTTCCTGACGGCCGCTGTCGCGCGTACGGCGGTGGATGATCGCGATCTCCAGCGGCAACCACACGATGTAGGCACCCTGGAGCGCCCAACCGATGAGGAATGTGGTGAAGCTCGGGGCGAAGGCCAGCACCCAGGAGCCGAGTGCGGTGACTGCCGTCGAGATCAGCAGCACCTTCTTGTGGCCGATGATGTCGGCCAGGCGTGAGAGGAGCGGGATGCAGAGGGCGCTGAAGATCAGCTGGGCGGCCTCGAACCAGTTGATGTCGCCCTCGGCGATCGAGAGGTGCTCGGCGATCTGTGGATAGATCGGCGTGTAGTAGCCCTGCAGGATGCCGCTGGCGAACTCCACCAGCACGAGGAAGCCGACGATCGTGGCCAGACCCTTCACCGCAGTGTGGGTGGGCAGGCTCTCGGTGTGGCTGGGAGTGGGGGTCATCGCGGCAGCCTCTCGATGAGCAGTCGATACCAGCGCGCACCGTCGAGGAGGTCTGCGATGGCGATGTGTTCGTCGTAGGAATGGATCGACTCGCGCTGCGCCTTGCTCATCCGGAACGGCGCGAAACGATAGACGTGGTCGCTGATGGCGGTGAAGTGCCGCGAGTCGGTGGCGGCCATCATGACGTACGGGGTGGCGATCGCGTCGGGAAAAACCGCTCCGATGCAGGCTTCGACCAACTCGAACGACTCGTCCATCGGCGATACGGGCGAAGGCTCACCGGCCTCGACGACGTCGATGCGGATGGAGTCGTCGGCGACGGCCCGGCGGATGTGGTCGACCACGCCCGACACGGTGTCACCGACCATCACGCGGATGTTGAGACCCGCCCTGGCCGTCGAGGCGATGACGTTGAGGGCGGGTGAGCCGCTGAGAGTGGTGACGGCCACGGTCGTACGCGTCATGGCGGCGGCCTCCGGGCCGGCAGCGAGGAGTGCCCGGGTGATGACCGGAGCCAGTCGATCGGCGTGCCCGAGGAGCGGACTGAGCACAGGACGCAGTGGGAGGGGTACGTATGGGGCGAGGCGCCGCATCAACTCCAGCGTCGGCGCAGGTGCAGAGGCAGGGAAGGGCGACTTCTCGATCCGCAGGATCGCCCGGGCGATGCGGGCGGTGGGGCCGTTCTTCGACGGCGTCGAGGCGTGCCCGCCACGGCCCTCGGCGACAAGTTCCAACGAAGTGGTGCCCTTCTCGGTGACGCCGATGACCCCCAGCGGGGCGGAGATGCCGGGAAAGGCGCCGCCAGCGATCGCGCCACCCTCGTCGAGGACCAGCCACGGGGTGACTCCGCGCCCGCGCAGCTCCTCGACCGCTTCCAGGGCGGCCGTGCCGCTCACCTCCTCGTCGCAGCCGAAGGACAGCCAGACGTCCTGCGACGGGGCATGGCCGACTTCGAGCAGGGATTCGACCGCGTCGCAGATCGCGACGACACAGCCCTTGTCGTCGAGGGTGCCGCGGCCCCAGATCGAGCCGTCATGGATGTCCCCTCCGAAGGGGTCGTGCTGCCAGGGTGCTTCGGCGTCGACCGGGACGACATCGAGGTGGGCCATCAGTACGACCGGCCGTTCGGCGCTCGCGCCGGCCCAGTGGAACAACAGCCCGTGGGTGCTCACCCGCGTGAGATCGAGCCGTTCATGCAGGAGGGGGAACTGGGCGGCCAGTTCGGCCAGCAACGCGTCGAATGCGGCCGCGTCCACCCGGGAGGGGTCACGATCAGACACGGTGGGAATCCGGACGAGGGCCTGCAGGGCGCTCACCACGCGATCGGTCATGGGGTGACCGTAGTGCCCCAGCGGCCGCGGTGGACCAGATTCGTACGCCTGCTCCGACGAGCGGGTGATCCGGCTGCTCCGGTGTCGGTGAGTCGGTGGCCCACCGTGATGGCGCCGATCGGTTCGTGGTCGGCGGGGATGGCGAAGCTCTCGCGGAATCGGTCCACGTGCTCGGCAGGGATGCCGAAGAAGCAGGCTCCCAGCCCTTCGTCGACGGCCGTCTGCAGGATCAACAGCGCAGCCATGCCGGTGTCGACGTACCAGTAGGGGATCGGCCACCGGGCAGGATCGCGGTCCGTCCATCCCTTGTCGGGTGCGGCGTAGCGCTCGAGGTAGGCGGCCCTGCTGGCCAGCGGCACGATCACGACCGGGGCCGTACGCATCCCGTCGAGCCACGCATTGTGCGTGTCCGGGTCAGCGCCGGTGGACTCCCAGAACCTCGCCACGTCGGCGGGGACATCGAGGACGAGGAAGGCCCACCCCTGGCTGAAGCCTGCGTTGGGGGCGCGCTGGGCATGCTCGAGCATCCGGTCGACGATGCCCGGATCGACCGGGTCCGGGGCGTAGCGCCGCACCATCCGCCGACGTCGCACCACGTCTCGAAACTCCATGGGGGCACTCTTCCACCCACTGGGCCGGGTGCGGTCTCGTCTCTAATCCGAGACGCTGCGACGTGGCGGTGCGTTGACCGGACGCGGTCGGAGGAGTGGACTGCGGTCATGGCTCTGGAGCAGATGTGGCGCGACCTGACACCCGTTGGCCGCTCGGCCGACTCTGGCGGATACTTCCGCCAGCCGTGGACGAGCGCCGAGAGCGAGCTGCGCGAGTGGTTCACCGCCGAGTGCGCGAGTCGAGGTCTGGAGGTCGAGACCGACGGGATCGGCAACCAAGTGGCGTGGTGGCGCGCGGACGGTGCCACCGGGCCGGGAGTCCTCACCGGATCACACCTCGACTCGGTCCTCGACGGTGGCGCCTACGACGGCCCGCTCGGGGTGGTGTCGGCCCTGGCCGCGATCGACCTGCTGCGCGAGCGCGGCTTCGAACCCACCCGCCCGATCGGGGTCAGCGTCTTCGTGGAGGAGGAGGGATCGCGTTTCGGGCGCGCTTGCCTCGGCTCCCGCCTGGTCACCGGAGCCACCACCTGGGACGACGCGTGCGAGCTCCAGGACAGGGACGGGGTCTTCCTCGCCGACGCGGTGGCGGCGGCTGGGCTCGACCCGTCCACGGGTCTGGTCTCGCTGGCGGAGGTGGGCTGCTTCGTGGAGCTCCACGTCGAGCAGGGGCGCGACCTGGTCGATCGCGACGCCCAGGTCGGCGTGGCCAGTCAGATCTGGCCGCATGGTCGCTGGCGTTACGACTTCCGCGGCGAAGCCAACCACGCCGGCACCACCCGGATGGCGGACCGCCACGACCCGATGCTGACCTACGCAATGACTGCGCTGGTCGCCAACAAGCAGGCACGACTGGCCGACCAGCGCGCGACCTTCGGCCGGATCGCCGTCGAACCCAACGGCACCAACGCCGTCCCCTCGCGCGTCACCGCCTGGCTGGATGCCCGGGCCTCCTCCGAGGACACCCTGAGCGACATGGTCGGTGAGATCGCCTGGCAGTCCCGCGAGCGCGCCGAGCGCGACGGCACGTCGTTGACGGTGACGGCCGAGTCGGTGTCCGGGTCTGTCGTCTTCGACCCCGAGCTCGCCGATCGCCTTGCCGGGATCGGCGACTGGCCGGTGATCGCGACCCAGGCCGGTCACGACGCCGGGATCCTCTCCGCCGCCGGCATCCCCACCGCCATGCTCTTCGTGCGCAACCCGACCGGCATCTCGCACTCGCCGGCCGAGCAGGCCGCCATGGACGACTGCCTGGCCGGGGTGGAGGCGCTTGCCGACGTACTGACCGAGCTCGCCGGGTCGGATTCGTGACCCTCTACCTCCTCGAACGCGCGTGGCTGCCGTCACCGGTCGGCGGTGTGGTGCGCGACGACGTACTGGTCGAGGTGGAGGCCGGCCGCTTCACGTCCGTCACGCCGGATGCCGACCCGTCCCACGCGGTTCCGGTGCGGGGCCTGGTCGTACCCGGACTGGCCAACACCCACAGCCATGCCTTCCACCGGGCGCTGCGGGGGCGCACGCAGCGCGAGCGAGGGACGTTCTGGACGTGGCGTGAGCAGATGTACGCCGTGGCTGAGCGCCTCGACCCCGACACCTGTCTGAGCCTGGCCCGGGCCACCTATCGCGAGATGGTCGCCGCGGGGATCACCTCGGTCGGGGAGTTCCACTATCTGCACCACCAGCCGGACGGCACCCCCTACGACGACGCCAACGCGATGGGACTGGCGCTGGTCCAGGCAGCCCGCGAGGCGGGTCTACGGATCACGCTGCTCGACACCCTCTACCTCTCTGCTGGCTTCGGCGCCGCTCCCGAGGGCGTGCAGGTGCGCTACTCGGACGGATCGGCCGACGCCTGGGCCACCCGCGTGGAGGAGCTCGTCGAGGACGACCAGGTGCGCATCGGCGCTGCCGTGCACTCCGTCCGCGCCGTCCCGGCCGAACACCTCGCCACGGTGGCCGACTGGGTGGGCGAGCGGCCCTTCCACGTCCACCTCTCCGAGCAGGTCGCCGAGAATGTCGCCTGTCTGGAGGCCCACGGTGTGAGCCCGACCCGCCTGCTCGCCGACCACGGCCTGTTGCGTCCAACGACGAGCCTGGTTCACGCCACCCACCTGCACACGCCGGACGTACGACTGATCGGCGAGGCGCGCTCCTACGCGGCCTTCTGCCCCACCACCGAGCGGGACCTCGGTGACGGCGTCGGTCCGAGCCGTGAACTCCATGACGCCGGCGCACGGCTCACGCTGGGCTCGGACAGCCACGCTGTCATCGACCCCTTCGAGGAGATGCGCGCTCTCGAGATGGATGAGCGTCTCCTCACCCAGCAGCGTGGTCACTGGTCGGCGGCCGAGCTGATCGAGGCCGCCACCGCGACCGGCCACGCCTCGCTGGGCTGGTCCGACGCGGGTCGGATCGCGGTCGGCCAACGGGCGGACCTGGTCGTGCTGGATCCGATGTCGATGCGTACGGCAGGCACCGGGGCCGACGAGAACACCGTCGCGTTCGCCGCGACAGCAGCCGACGTACGCGAGGTGATGGTGGACGGCCGCTGGGTGCTGCGCCACGGGGACCGCGACCAGGTCGGGCGTGACCTGCACGAGGCCATCGGCAGACTGTGGACATGATCGACACGCAGCAGCCGTCCGTTCTCATCACCGGGATCGGCGAGTTGACCACCAACGACCCGACTCGTGAGGGACTGCTCGGCCTCGTCGCCGACGCGGCCGTCGTGGTGCAGGGCAGCCGAATCGCGTGGGTCGGTGGGGCCTCGGACGCGCCGGCGGCCGACACCAGCGTCGACGTCGGCGCACGCGCGGTCATCCCCGGGTTCGTCGACAGCCACAGCCACCTGGTCTTCGCCGGTGACCGGTCGGCAGAGTTCGCCGCGCGGATGACCGGCGAGCCCTACACCGCGGGAGGCATCCGGACGACCGTCGCCGCCACCCGCGCGGCCAGCGACGAGCAACTCACCGCGCAGGTCGCGCGTTTGGTCGCCGAGATGCGGGCGCAGGGCACCACCTCGCTCGAGATCAAGAGTGGCTACGGATTGAGCGTGCTGGACGAAGCTCGCAGCCTCGCGATTGCGGCTGCGTTCACCGACGACACGACCTTCCTCGGCGCCCACGTCGTTCCTGCCGACACCACTCCCGAGGACTATGTCGCCCTCGTCACCGGACCCATGCTCACCGCCGCAGCGCCGTACGCCCGGTGGATCGACGTGTTCTGCGAGGCCGGTGCCTTCGACGCCGACCAGGCACGAGAGATCCTGTCAGCGGGAGCCGAGGTGGGGCTGCGCGGACGCCTGCACGCCAACCAGTTGACCTACGGACACGGCGTACGGCTGGCTGCCGAACTCGGTCTCGTGGCCGTCGACCACTGCACCTTCCTCAGCGACCCCGACATCGCGGCGTTGCGCGACTCCGGCACCATCGCGACGCTCCTGCCCGGGGTGGAATTCTCCACACGCCAGCCCTACCCCGACGCCCGTCGGCTGCTCGATGCCGGCGTACGCATCGCCTTGGCCAGCGACTGCAACCCCGGCTCGTGCTTCACCTCCTCGATGCCGTTGTGCATCGCCCTGGCGGTCCGCGAGATGCGGATGAGCCCCGCCGAGGCGCTGCATGCCGCGACCGCGATGGGTGCGGCCGCCCTCGATCGTGACGACGTCGGGGTGATCGCCCCGGGCAAGGCCGCCGACCTCGTCGTCCTGGATGCGCCGTCGTTCGTCCACCTCGCCTACCGCCCCGGCGTGCCTCTGGTGAGCGGGGTCTGGCGGGCAGGTCGACCGATTGTTGGTGGCTTCGCCAACTGACGAGTGGCGGGAGCCCAAGCCGGCCCAGCCCTCCCAGTCAGCCCGCATGTTCACATCAGCGAGACTGTGGCCATGAGTGACTTCAGCTGCTCCGGCGCCAGCGTCGAGGACGAGGAATCGATCGCTGGTACGGCGGCCGCCGACATCGAGTTCCTGCTGGTCGAGTGCCCAGGCCCCTGGGGCCACGACGCCGTGAACGAGAACCGTCTGCCCGCGGAGATTCGTGCCCATCTTGCTGGTCTGCAGGGGGTCAAAGTCCTCCTCGTTCGCCGGCCTGACGGCACCTCCGGTCCCGGCGTCAACGTCTTCCACGCCGTACGTCACGGGCTCGGCTTCGCGGTGACCGCCGCGGTGCTCGAGGGCCCGGAGGACCTGATCGACCTCGATCTGAGCAGGCTGACGTCGTGCGACACGGCGCTCTGGCTGGTCTGCACCAACGGTAAACGCGACCGCTGCTGCGCAGAGATCGGCCGCCCGATCGCTGCAGCGTTGGGCGCCCGGTGGCCCCGGGGCACGTGGGAGACCACGCATCTGGGCGGTCACCGTTTCTCCGGGACGCTGCTGGCGCTGCCGAGCGGTCTCACTCTCGGTCGCCTCGACACCGTCGGTGCCCTCGCCGCCTGTGCGGAGATCGAGGAGGGGGTGGTGCCGCTCGAGTTCTGCCGTGGACGCGCGGGACGTCCGGGCGTCGACCAGGTGCGCGAGCTCCACGTCCTGGGCGGCGGTGACCCGGACGTCGAGATCGTGGCGCACCCGGGTCCGGTGCGCCGTCAGTCCTGCGGCGACCTCAAGGTGAAGCCCACCACGTGCTACGAAGTGCGGGCCCCCGCTGGGCGCAGCGACTAACCGAGCCGTTCGTCCAGATTCGGCTTCGGATTGAAGGCGGGGTTGGGAGAGTCCTCGGCGGCCATCACGGTGTTCGGCAACGAGGGTGGCGGGACCGGAGGCGTCGGCATCGGAGCTGTGGGGACCGAGGCCGGATGCAACGACGGCCGGCCGGCTTCGGCGTCTGCGAGGCGGCGGGCCGCCTGGTTCGACTCGGCCTGTTCGCGGTGGGCCACGATCTCTGCCTCGCGGGCCTCGACCTGCGCGTCTCCGAGTTCTTGGCGCAAGGTGGCCACCTGAGCCGATTGCGCCCGGATCTCCTCGACCGGACGCTCCTGGTCGACCATGTCCTTCAGCGAGTCCAGGGACGCCAACTCGCGGCGCCTGAGGTCGACGACGAGTCGTCGGGCTTCGTCGACGTGGGCGCGCGCCTGGATTGCGTCGCGTGCCTCCGCGGCTGCCTCTTGGCGCAGCTCGCCGAACTTCACCTTGTTGCTGTTCGCCGCGACATGGCGCTGCTTGTCCTTGTCGGGGTGTACGTCGGCGAACTCCGCCAGGGCCCTGACCAGGTCGCGGGTGCCGACACGACGGGTGTCGCGCAACTCGATCTTGAGGTCGAAGCACTGCTGGTAGGACTTCCACTGCGCTTCCCACGCCGCAATCTGCCTGGGGGGTGCATCACCGGCGATCGTCGCAACAGGAGCGACGATGCTGTTGCCGCGAATGTGCAGGGCCTGACCGGAGGCGAAGGAGCGGAGCTGTTCGAGACCGTCCCGGTGCTGGCGCAGGACGTCGGCATAGGCATTGACGGCGCGCCCGAGACCGCGCAGGTTGTCGCGGACCAGGACCGATTCCTCGTAGCGCTTCTCAGCACGACCACGCAAGGTGTCAGCAGCCTCGCCCGCGAAGGACTCCTCCGAGATGGTGGCGGTGCGCTGGAAGGCGTCGGTGGCCAACTCGACCTTGGCGGAGAGGCGGCGCACGGAGTCGCCATAGGCGTCGACCTTGCCGGGTGGGAGCCAGTGGTAGGCGCAGTCGATGGGATCGCCGAACTGGAGACGGTCTTCCTGGGAATCGAGTGCGTCGACAGGGATGCGGGTCATGGCAGCGTCACCTCGCCGACCTTCGCGGCCAACTGGGCGGACATGGCGATCTGGTCGTCGAGCCCGGTGAAGTCGTGGGTCGAGTCGTCGATGGCGGCGGCGATGTTGCGGCAGCGCTTGGCGATCTGCTCGGAGTCCTCGACGAGACTGCGCACGCCTTCGACCAGCAGGTTGCGCCACGGGAAGTCATCGGCGGGATGCTCGATCTCGCCCAACGCGGACTTCAGCTCATCGCGAGCTGAATCCAGCTCTTCCTTGGCGATGGACAGCGCCCGATGGTTGATCATGATCGGCCTCATGCGTGCTCTTCTGCCCACTTGGAGTGCAGTCGAAACCCCGGATGCCGAAAATGTGGATCACGGATCGAAGGCGGTGCGCACGGCGTCCTCGGTGAGGCCGTAGTCGGCCAGGTCGTAGGAGTGACGTGGCCGGCCGGCTCCTGTGCGCGACGTCCGGTCGATCGCCGTGACGGCGTCGGCGACCTCGGCGGTCCAGGGAAGGTCGAAGACGTCATAGATGCCGCGGGTGGTCACGACCGGGTCGGCGACGAAATCGGCGTAGTCCACGTCGACGAACTGCGCCGGGTCGTGGTGTGCGCGCTGCTCGCGGAAACTGCGCTCGGATCGCGCCAACATCTCCAGTTGCGTACGCCCGATCGTCTCGCCCACGAAGGTGGTCGACCAGCCGGCGGTGGCCTCCGCGGAAAGCGAGCAGGCGCTGGCGATCGACGTCACCGGGTCGCGGTGGGTGCGCACGACGAGCGCGTCGGGGTAGACCGCCATGAGCGCGTCGAGCGCCACCAGATGGGAAGGGTTCTTGAGCACCCACCGCCGGTCGGTGTCGTTGAGCCCGATCAGTTGGAGGTTGGCCCGGTGGCGGAGGTATCCCGCGGTCCAGTCCTGCCCAGCCAGCCACGCGCTGTAGCCGGGCACGTACGCCAGGGACTCGTAGGCGATCGACGTGCCGCTCTGGCGCAGGATCCGCCAACACTCCTCGACCGAGCTGGCATCCATGAAGTGCAGTCCCATGAACTCCGGGCTGGTGACGTGGTGGTCGGCGTAGGCGGCCGAGATGGCCCGGAAGATCGGGTCGGCGTCGCGCACCTCGAGGGTGGGTCGGGGTTGGGGAAACTCGGTGAGCCAGAGATCGAGCCCCTGGTGGTGCGGGTCCGCTGTCAGGAGTCGGTGCAGGGCAGTGGTGCCGGTCCGAGGGAGGCCGAGCACGAAGATCGGCCGTTCGAGGGACACCTCGGCGTACGTCGGATGGCTCGCGAACCCGGCCTGGCTGAGCAGACGACCCACGAGCGCGCTCTTGACCTGACCCCGCTGGGCGTAGTTGCCGACGCCGGTCAGCCCGGCAGCGGGCGCGTTGAGGTCGTCGACGAGCAGGCGCAGGCCCTCCTCGTGGTCGGTGCCGCCGAAGTCGTTCAGTCCGGTGCTGCGTACGGCCGCCGCGGCGATGTCGTCGAAGTTACCGACATCGGCGCGCTCACGAGCCGCCATGGAACTCACCACAGTCGACGTTGAGGACCTGTCCGGTAACCGCGCTGGCGAGGTCGGTGGCGAAGAAGAGGGCTGCGCGGGCCACCTCGTCGGCGGTGGCCAATCGCTTGAGGTCGGTCGGTGCGGCCCTCTCGGCGTAGATGTCGGCATGGGTCCGACCGGACTCGGTGGCGAGCCAGTCGAAGTAGGCCTTGTTGGCGTCCTCATAGATGTAGGACGGCGCGACCGAGTTGACCCGGATCCCGCGCGGGCCGAGTTCAGTGGCCAGCGAACTCATCAGGTGGGCGAGAGCGCCCTTGCTGAGTTTGTAGCCGGCGAACTCGGGCTGCGACTGGTGCAGCACGGCCGAGTTGATGGCGATGATCGAGCCCGCGGTCTCGGCGAGCGCTTCGGCGAAGAGTGTCGAGAGCCGCATCGGGGCGAAGACATTGGTCTCCTGGGCCGCCCGGAGTGCGTCGAGGTCGAGCGTGGTGACCGGGTCCATCGGGGGGATGGCGAAGGCGTTGTGGATGAGGCAGTCGACCCGACCGAACTCCGCCAGTGTCGCCTTGACCAGTCGGGTGCGGGCGGCCTCGTCGGTGATGTCGGTGGGCACCACCAGAGCCCGGCGCCCGAGGCCGCGGACCGCCGCGGCCATCTTGTCCAGACGGCGCTCGGTACGTGCGACGAGCACGACATGGGCGCCCATCCGGGCAGCGTTCTCACCGAGGGCACGACCCAGCCCGGGACCGACCCCGGAGAGGACGACGACCTTGTCCTGAAGCAAGCTCATGAGGTGAGACTAGAACAGGTTCTAGTCGCCCGCCACTGGCGGCTTGTAGGCGCGCCGAAGCTGGATCATCCAGATCACGGTGAACAGCAGGTAGGCGGTGATCCCGCCGGCGAACGTCCACCAGGGCGCCCCGTCGCGACCGGTGACAGCCACCCAGGTCGTGAGGGCACAGCCAGCGGCCAGCAGTAGGCCCGTGACGGCCGAGAAGAACTCCGTGTCGTCCTGCAGGCGAGCGGTGAACTCTTCCCGACGCGCCGGCGTCAACCAGTACTCCTTGTAGGAGGCCGGCAGATTGATCGACGAATCGCCGGCGTGCGCGACGAGGCGGGCCAGCAGCGGTATGCCGGCGAGAATCACCGCGCCGAGAACGACCCACATGACCAGGTTCGAGGTGCGTGAGGACCAGTCGTCGACCCGACCCGCACCGTCAAAATGGGAGGGCACCCGGTCGGGCAGGACCAGCGCCGACCACACCAGCAGGGCGACGTAGAGAGCAGCAGTCCCGAGAAGTGCGATGCGTCCGAATCTCATCGCGGGATCAGACGTGTCCGCAGAGCTGCGCCATCCGGAGCTCGAGACGGCCGAGCAGATCGGTGCAGGTCTTGTCAGGCATGGCGGACTTCTTGCCACCACCCTGGGAACAGACCGGCAACACGTCGATCGAGAGCTTGGCGCCACCAGCGAGAGCGCGCAGTTCGTCGAGCTTGTTGCCGAAGGGGGAGCCGCTGCCCGGGGAGTAGTAGTGGATGGCCGCGTCGAGGTCGTCGGCGAAGAGGTCCGCCTTGGTCACGGCCACGACGAGCCAGGTGGGGCGCTCGCGGCGTACGGCCAGGCTGGCGATGCGGTGAGCCGTGATCGTCCAGTCCTCCAGCTCGGCGGCCAGCTGGTCCTCACGTGAGGCAGCCGCTGAGCCGCTCGTCCCGCCCGTACGACGGGGTGTGGCGTGGCCGTTGGCGACCACGTGCAGGATTCCGTCGACCGGCTCGTCGTGGAAGACCTCGTCGAGGGCACCCAGCCGGGTCGCGGCGTTCTCACCGGGCACCACCCGGAAGCGGTAGCCGCGCAGCCGGGCCGCGCGCCGGGTCCGCCGCTCCATCACTGCCGATCCGACGTCCTGGGCGCCGTCGGCGCTGGAGCTGGCCCGACGCGCGAGTCGGTCGGCCAGACGGGTCTTGCCGACGCCGGTCATGCCGGTGACCGCAACTGTGGGGTAGCGGTGGCGCAGCAGACGGGACGCCCGCTCCGGGGCCTGGGAGAGCGCGGCCAGGGCGCCGCCGGCGAGGGTGGTGCCGATGGCGGCCTTGCCGTGTCGCAACGGTGACTGCATGCTTCCATCCTGACCCACGAGCGGTCAGCGGGTGAAAGCGAGAGGTCAGCTGAGCATCCGCCGGGCGATCCCGACCTGACGCTCGGCGATGCGTCTGGCGTACTGCTCGGTGCTGATCCGTTGGGAGTCCAGGTCGGAGCGGGTGGCCAACGAGTCCCACGCCACCACCTCGACCCGTGGGCCGTCGGTAGCAGTCAGGTCGCGGTCCGTCCGTTGCCAGCGCAGCATCATCACGCCGCGGTCATGGCCGGTGGTCTCGAGCCAGTTCGTCAGGCCGGGATCGCGCTCGGTGATGACGTAACGGAGCAGGTCGTCCCCGTCCCTTCTCACGTCGACGTGGGACTGGGAGCGGGTCAGTGAGGTCTGGTGGTGCTCGTAGTCGGTGGAGACGTACCACTTCGAGCCGATCTGGATGGCCTGGTACGGCGCTGCCGCACACACCGGGACGGTGATCACGAGTGCCTGGTCAGGGCGCAGGTCGTAGTGCCCGATCGAGGAGAACTGCGAGGCCAGGCCGCCGGGCGTCGTCGCCGGCGTGGTGAGGGTGTTGACCGACTCCTTGTAGGTGAACCATTCCGGGAAGGCGAACCACGTCCTGATCCGGCCGACCAGCATCTTCGCCGCGACGCCGTAGCGTTTCTCCACCGAGGCGACGTCGAGCGCTGCGCGTGAGGTGCCCGCCGTGTCCACGCGCTGGATCACCAGGGTCCCCCGATCCTCGGCGGTCCAGTCGCCGTAGATCTCGCGGATGATCAGCGAGGCACCCTTGGCGATGCCGAGGTCGGGGCCGATGTGCCACTCGAAGGTGCCGTCCGTGGCCACGTCGAGCTCGCGGTCGTCGAAGGCGATGAGGCTGAGGGGTGCGCCGGTATCGGAGTAGGAGCCGTCCATGATCTGGAAGGAGAGGTCGGTCGTGGTGCCACGGCGTCCACTGACGACGTAGGACGCATCGGCGGTGAGATAGGCGTTGAAATAAAGCGCGTCCGGGTTGTCGAGACCTTGGCGGGCATATTGATGGGTGGGGTTGATCAGGACCGGGTGGGTCAGGTCGTAGTCGAAGGCCATCTGCACCGACGAACGGATCGACCCGGCGAGATAGTCCAGGCCCTCGGCCAGTTCCTGCTCGGTGATCTCGAACGGCGGGTTGCGGATCAGCTGCTCAGCCTCCGCGATGGCGTCACGGAAAGCCTCGAGTGACATCAGGAGACCTTCTCGATGACGTCGTGGGCGAAGCGCTCCAGGTGGGCGACCTTCTTCTCCAGCGGCTCCTCGTCCTGGCCCATGACGTAGGGCACGCGGAAGCCGACGATGCAGTCGGTGACCCCCTTGTCGGCGAGCCGCTCGACGCCGTCGGGGGAGTAGGCGTCGTAGGAGATGGCGTGCACCTCGAAGTCGTCGCGGTCATCGCCTTCCCCCGCGCGGATCTCCGCCAGTCGGGCGAGCAGCCGGTCGAGCTCCTCACCGTCGCCGCCGGCGTGCATCCAACCGTCGCCCTTGCGCACCGCGCGGCGGAGTGCAGCGTCGGAGTGCCCGCCGATCAGCAGCGGGATGTGGCTGGGGGGAGCGGGGGACTGCTTCATCGACTCGAGCTCGTAGAACTCCCCGGAGTAGGAGAAGAAGTCCCCGGTCCAGAGCCCGCGCAGAATGTCGATGCACTCGTCCATCCGTTTGCCGCGCCGCTCCCACGGCACGCCCATGGCGAGGAAGTCCTCCGGCCACGGAGACAACCCCACGCCGAGCCCGAGCCGACCGCCGGAGAGAAAGGCCACCGACGCGGCCTGTTTGGCGACCAGCACGGGTGGGCGGACCGGCAGTTTCAGCACGAAGGGGGTGAAGCGCAACGTCGAGGTCACCGCCGCCAGGTGCGTGGTGAGCACCATCGTCTCGATGAACTCCTTGCCGTCGAGAAACGCCCGGTCGCCGGTGTCGGTGTAGGGATAGCGCGAGTCCGACTCCTCGGGATAGATGAGTGAGTCGGCGACCGTCATGGAGGTGTAGCCGGCAGCCTCGGCAGCCTGGGCGAGTGGGGCATACAGCTCGGCACGGGTCATCGCCTCGGCGTAGGTGAATCGCATGACTCTCACACTAGAACGTGTTCCAGTTCGCTACCAGAGTTCAGTGCCATAGTTCGGTCCATGGATCTGCAGGAGCTCAGTGACCGCCAGGAGATCGTCGACCTGATCACGCGCTACACCCGCGCCATCGACACCCGGTCCTACGACGCCCTGTTCGCCCTGTTCACCGAGGACTCGCTGCTCGACTATTCAGCGGTTGGCGGGCCGGTGGACGCCCCTGTGGTGGTGGTGCCGTGGATCGAGGCAGGTCTGGCCGGGTTCGATCGATTCCAGCACCTGGTCGCGCAGGTGGCGATCGAGTTTGGCGATGACACTGCTTTGAACGGGCTTGGTGACACCGCTCGGGCGTGCGCCTACTTCACCAATCCGATGGTCTCCACCAAGGCCGACGGCTCGGAGTCGCTGTGGGAGATGGGTGGCTACTACCACCACGACCTGGTCCGTACGCCCCGTGGCTGGCGCTCGCGCAGGCTGGTCGAAGAACTGGTCTGGCAGCGAGGGTTCTGAGCCCGCAGGGCCCCCGACTGGTCACTTGACCACCTGACCCGGACAATGGGGGAGCCACACCCACCGTCCGAAAGGCTCCCATGGACACCGAGAAACGCCCCGTACTGTCGGGTCTCATCGCCCTTGTGTCGGTCGCACTGGTGCTGGGTGTGTGTGGCGGGCTTGCCCTGGTGATGGTGGCCAAGTCGAGTGGCATCGGAGACGAACCGGATGCCAGTGCGAGCGGCACGCCGACTGCGTCGCTCTATCTGCCCCAGCCGAGCGAAACCAGCAGCGACATTCCTGAACCCGAGGAAGAGTCTCCCGTGCCCGGTGCGTCCACCGAGCCCACCGAGACGCAGGCCCCGCAGAAGAAGATCACCCTCGCCGCCGCGCAGCTCTCGGTCAGCCCGATGCAGCAGATCGACCTCAACGGCACCTACCCCAACGGCGAGGGCTCGATCCTCCAGGTGCAGCGAATGGAGTACGGCAAGTGGTCGGACTTCCCCGTCACGGTGTCTGTCAGCGGGGCAAAGTTTGCGACGTACGTCCTGACGGCCCGGGTCGGACTCACCAAGTTCCGTGTCATCGACACCGACAGTCAGACCACCTCCAATCCCGTCACGGTGAAAGTCGGCTGAGGTCGACCCGTCTCGTCCAGTAGGCCACCCAGCCGGTTCCGCCCAGGCCCAACAGTCCCACCACGACGCAGGCGGCCGCCAACGGCGCCACCGCAGCGACAGCACTGACCACGACGGGACCTCCGGTGCCGCCGATGTCGCCGCACAGGCGCCAGGCTCCGAGGAACTGTGAACGACCGACGCCGGGGGCGCAGTCGGCGCCCAGCGTCATCACGATCCCCGACCCCAGGCCGTTGCCCACCGCGATCAGGGCCATCACCAGCGAGACGGTCAGGACGGAAGCGGTCAGGGGCAGCAACAGGCACGCGATCGCCATCGACAGAACGACCGGCACCGCAACGACCATCCGTCCGCGGGTGTCCATCAGCCAGCCGCCGGGCCACATGAAGGCCACATCCACCGCGGCAGCGCAGGCGAAGATCAACGACGTCGTCGAGGCGGAGATGCCGACGTGATCGGCCCACAGCGGCAACAGGCTCATTCGTAGCGAACGGCTGGCACCCAGGACCACCACGGCAGTTCCCACGGTCGCCAGCACCCGGCGGTTCTCACCGATGACCGACCACACGCTCACGTGTCCGGCAGCCTTGGCCTCGGCGCGGCTCTGCGTGCCGAGATCGGGCATCAGCCCGGCGAGCAGGGCGGCGCACACCGACATGGTGGCAGCCAGCCAGAAGACGCTGGTCAGGTCGGTGAGGGCGATCAGGCCTGCGCCGAGCAGTGGGCCGATGAACACGCCCAGGCGGAAGGAGCCGCCGAGCAGCGACATGCCCCGAGCCCGGTGTGAGGCCGGGACGGCGTCGATCATGAACCCCTGACGGGCGATCATGAAGGCGGTCCAGGACACGCCACTGAGGAGAACGCTCGAGCCCAGCGCCGCCACCGAGTCGGTCAGGGCGGCCAAGGTCATGGCTCCGGCGTCGACGAAACCGGCCACCACCAACGTACGACGCTCCCCGAATCTGGCAACCAGGGCGCCGGCCGGGAGACTGGCCAGCAGCATCCCGACCCCGGTGAGGGAGATGATCGCGGCAGCGGTGCTGACGTCGGCACCCAGCTCGCGGGCCCGGAGCGCGAGGACCGGCAGGACGGCGCCGTGGCCGATGGCCGAGACGATGGATGGCCCGTACGCCACGAGCCAGATGTCGCGGAAGCGGAAGCCCTCTGCCGTCGCGGTCACCGGCGCATCTTCCCAGCGCGCGTGGTCGAGCGGTGAATGGGGCTGGTTCTCGGGTGTCGAAAACGAGCCTGACTCACCGCTACCAGATCTGGCGGTGAGTGGAGCGGGTTCTGAGTCGCGCAGAACCAGCCCCACTCACCGCTCCCGGGGGGGAAAGCCGCTCAGGGGATCCAGTCGAAGACGTCCGGGTTCGGGCCCATCCGCCCCGACTCGCCACGGCCCAACTCGTCTAGGGCGGCCACATGGTTCGGGGCGAGCTCGAAGTCGAAGATCTCGAAGTTCTGCTTCATCCGGTCCGGGTTCATCGACTTGGGGAAGATGATGTCGCCGCGCTGAACGTGCCAGCGCAGGGTGACCTGGGCAGGCGTACGCCGCACCAGCGACGCGATCTCACCGATGGTGTCGTCGTCGGTCACGGCGCCCTGCGCGATCGGTGACCACGCCTCGGTGAGGACCCCGTGACGGGCGTTGGCGGCGCGGACGGCCTCGTTGGCGAAGAAGGGGTGGACCTCGACCTGGTTGACCACCGGCACCACGCCGGTCTCGGCCACGATGCGATCGAGGTGCTCGGGCTGAAAGTTGGAGACGCCGATGGAGCGGGCCTTGCCGGTCTCCTGCGCCTCGATCAAGGCCTGCCAGGTCGAGACGTAGTCCCCGTCGTACTGCGTGGGGAGCGGCCAGTGGATGAGGAACAGATCAACCTGGTCCAGACCCAACCGGGCGAGGGAGTCATCGATGGCCCGGCGTGCATCGTCGGGACGATGGAAGCCGTTGTTGAGCTTGGTCGTGACGTAGAGGTCGGCGCGATCCAGGCCGGACTCCCTGATGGCCTGCCCGACGCCTTCCTCGTTGCCGTACATCTGCGCGGTGTCGATGTGGCGATACCCCACCTCGAACGCCTGGGCGAGCGTGGCGGCGGTGTCGTCGGGTGGAACCTGGTAGACACCGAAGCCGAGTTGGGGGATGGACGTGCCGTCATGGAGCGAGATGTTCGGAACAGTCATACCTGTTCCTACACCCCACCGCGGTGAGGTATTCCATGACGACACGCCCGTGGGTCCGACGGGAGTGTCAGACCGTGCCCGATGAGGGGATCAGCTGGCGTTGACCGACGTGTCGTCGACGACGAAGCTGGTCTGCTGCGAGGTGTCTTCGTTCATGAGGAAGCGCACGGTGACGGTCTTGCCCTTGTAGGAGGACAGGTCGTGCGAGAACTGCGTGTAGGTGGAGTTGGTGCTGGCGTTGGAGTAGGTCTTCAGCGTCGAGGTGCTGCCGGCGCTGACGATCTGGATCTTCATGGTGTCGTAGGCCCTGGTGCCACGCTCGGAGGTGTCGCTACGGATCCAGTAGGACAGGGTGGCCCTGGAGGCGTTGGACGGGATGGTGACGTCCTGGCTGATGGTTTCGGTGGCTGTCTTGCCGTTGCCGCCGAGCCACATCTTCCACGTGCCGGTGCGCGCGGGGCGGTCGGCGTTGGTGGTGATGGGGCCGTCGCTACCG
>JBBSSH010000018.1:0-78778 GCA_038242265.1 Propionibacteriales bacterium | reverse complement strand
GCGACGAGCGTGCTCGCCTTGCCGGTCTGGAAGGCTTCCATGTTGCGCGTACGGGCGTTCTGCGACAGGTTGCCGTGCAGTTCCACGCTCGGCACGCCGCTCTTGTTGAGCTGACGGGCCAGCGTCTTGGCGCCGTGCTTGGTGCGGGTGAAGATGACCGTCCGGCCGGGCGCGCTGGTCAGGTTGACCAGGATCGGCACCCGCTGCTCACGCTTGAGGTGCAGCACGTGGTGCTCCATCGTGGCGACCGGCGACTGCGCCGAGTCGGCCTGATGCGTGACGGCGTTGGTGAGGTAGCGCTTGACGATGACGTCGATCGCCTTGTCGAGCGTGGCGGAGAACAGCATCCGCTGCCCCTGCTTGGGCGTCTTGTCCATGATCCGGCGCACTCCGGGGAGGAAGCCGAGGTCGGCCATGTGGTCGGCCTCGTCGAGGATGGTGACCTCGACTGCGGAGAGGTCGCAGTAGCTCTGACCCATCAGGTCCTCGAGGCGCCCGGGGCAGGCGATGACGACATCGACGCCCTTCTTGAGCGCTGTGGTCTGGGGGTTCTGGCCGACGCCGCCATAGATGACGACGGTCGAGAGGCCTGCGGCCTTGGCGAGCGGGACGAGCGCGGCGTGGATCTGGCCGACGAGCTCGCGGGTCGGAGCAAGGATGAGGGCGCGCGGCTTGCGCGGCATCGCGGGCATCTTGCTCGCGTCGAGGCGGGCGACCATGGGCAGCAGGAACGCGTACGTCTTGCCGGAGCCGGTGCGGCCCCGACCCAGCACGTCGCGCCCGGCGAGGCTGTCGGGCAGCGTTGCGGCCTGGATGGGGGTAGGAACAGTGATGCCCTGCTTGTCGAGGATGGAGACCAACGACGCGGGCACGCCAATTTCGGCGAAGTTCATGAAGAGTCTTTCGGTTGGCGTCTCGCCAACGTGAGCCACAAAAAATGCGACGTACGTGCCTCAGAAGTGAGGGAGGATCTCCGAAGGAGACCTGCGCCCGGGGCAAGACTGTACGGGCGGCGTGGGGTAAACGTAGCGGGGTTCTTGACGTTGGCGCCAATTGGAAGGTCGATCTCCCAGGTGTGGATCGTCACACTACCGGGGGACAGACGTGCGCCTCCGCATCACGACGATCCCCGCGAGCGCCACCAGAGACATCGATCCGCCGGCTGCGGACAGGGCGAAACGCTTCTTTCCAACGGCTCGACAGGTGGCGGCAGTCTTCTCCTGATCCTTGAACGGCCCGCCGCGCATGTTGCTGGCGTGGAACAACACGGTGTCGTAGGGGGCCGCGCACTCGTGGTGGTCGCTCTGCGGCGAGGCAATGGTCGGGTTGTCGAGGGCCAACCCGAGGCTTGCGGTCGCGAAGATTGCGGCGAGCGCGATGAGCAGGGCGAGCGTCCTGGTGCGTGTCACGGTGGGTTGTTTCCTTGCTGTGGGTGAGGCCCGAGGTGTGAGCCGACAAACGTCAGTTGCGGAGCCGCCATCCGCCGCCAGTAGCCGATGTCGTGGTCACCGGGTTGGAAACCGCCAGCAGGCAACGTAGCGAACCCGTTGGTGTAGTCCTGGCTGGCGCTGCAGAACGGGTCGCCGGTGCCGCAGTCCACGCGCACGGGGATGCCGGCAAGATCGCTCTGGCGCCCCATCACCGTCGCCTCGCTGAAGTCGTCCTCGCCGTCGAAGGCTCCCGCCGCGGTGTCTGCGTAGGAGTGCCACAACGCGGGACTCAGGGCTGCGACCGCGCTCACCCGCTCGACGCCGAGGAGTCCGGCGATGTGCAGCGCTCCGTAGCCGCCCATCGACCACCCCATGAGACCGATGCGGTCGGTGTCGAGGCCCTTGGACTGCAGCAGCGGGAGGAACTCATCGATGATCATGGCGGCGGGGTCATCGCCACCCTTCCGGGCGTGCCAGTACGCCTCGTCGCCGTTGACGCTGGCCAGCGCGAACGGTGGGACGCCCTCCCCGATCACGGCGGCCAGAAAGCGGTCCAGGCCAAGATAGTGGGGGTCGAAGACCGAGTGTTGGTCGTTGCCACGACCGTGCAGGACGACCACGACGGGAAGGCCGCCCGGCGACCCGGCAGGGGTGGCCAGCGCCCATTCACACTGCTTCCCACCGCGGGCAGC
Source organism: Propionibacteriales bacterium (assembly GCA_038242265.1). Lineage (GTDB taxonomy): Bacteria > Actinomycetota > Actinomycetes > Propionibacteriales > Nocardioidaceae > Nocardioides. The sequence continues at coordinate 76,656 of JBBSSH010000018.1, read as the reverse complement.
CGAGCGCAGCACCCCCGTACGCAGTTCTCCGGGCTCAAGCCCCGGCACCACACCGTCCGGCCCGTCGAGACCCAGATGATGAAGCATCAATGAACGCCCAGGCAGTACGTCCTCGTTGACCGCCACGGCGCCTGTGGCCGTCGCCACAGCAGCCAGCCCGGACCCCAGGAGCAGGCTTCGTCGTGTCAGTGCCATCGCCACATCTCCTCTTCACCCGACGGTTGCATCTTCTACGGCACCCGCGCGGCGCCGAGGGAGCGGGCCCCTAGCCTCGTCCCATGACGGAGCCCTCGGTACACGTCCACGACCTGCTCGCAGCCTTCATGCAAGAGGTCGACCGTCGTCTGCCAGGGGAACTCGCCGGGTTGTTCCTGCACGGTTCGATCGTCTGGGGCGAGTTCTTCCCCGGCAGCGACATCGACTTCGTCGCAGTCTGGGACCGGTTGCCCGCCGGCGATCGGCTCGCCGAACTCGCTGCAGCCCATGACGTGATCCAGCAGCGGTTCCCCTCGCCGGCGTTCGACGGCTTCCATTGCACGGCCACCGATCTGGCTGCACACCCTGCTGCAGTCGGACGTCGACCGGTCTTCTACAAAGGTGTGTTCGACGACGCGGGAACCAGCGACATCAACCTCGTCACCTGGCACGAGTTGGCCCTCGGGCCGGTGGCCATTCGCGGCCAGGTGCCGCAGGTCTACACCAACCTGCCCGAACTCCTCGAGTACACCCGGAAGAATCTGGACACCTACTGGCGAGACATCGCCGCGGAGGTGGCGGCGGTCGGGACGACCGCTACCGGCAAGCAGGACGAGGCCATCGCCTGGATCGTGTTGGGGGCAGCCCGGCTGCACCACCTGCTCAGCCAGCATTCGTTGACGTCGAAGAGCGGCGCTGGTCGCTACGTCATCAAGCACCTCGACGAGCGCTGGTCCCCGATCGCCCACGAGGCGCTCCGCATCCGTGAGCGTCCGGACATACCGAGCTTCTACACCGACCACGAGGCCCGCGGTCAGGATGCCCAGAGCCTGCTTGTCTGGCTGATCGAGGACGGCCTCCACCGCCTCACGTGGGAGGGCTCGTGGAATGCGGCGGACCTGGGTGGCCTCCCGCTGATCGCGGGCGGCACCACGGCGTACGGCCGGGTCTTTCGCTCAGCTGCCCCAGAGTGGATGACGACGGCTGGCTGGCGGGCCGCACGCGCTGCTGGCCTGAGGTGCGTCATCGATCTTCGCAATGAGGTCGAGTGCGGGAGGCGCTCGGAACATCCCGTCGTCGATGAGGAGGCGATGGGGGATGCGTCGGTGGTGCGTGCGCCTACCGAGGACCCTGACGATCCTGCCTTTCTCGAGGAGTGCGGCGCGTGGCTCGACCACCCGCGCTCCTGGACGCCGAACGCGCGGCGCTACCCGGAGAAGTTCGCACACATCTTCACGTCGATCGCCGCGGGATGCCTCGAGGGGGCCGTGCTCGTCCATTGCGCTGGTGGGCGCGACCGGACCGGCCTGATCACCTCGATGCTGCTGGTGCTGGCTGGCGCGGAGCCCGCCGCCATCGTGGCCAACTACGAAAGTGGTTTCCGTGGAGCGGGCGCCCACCGAGGGCACGGGCTCTCCTACGATCCCGCCACGGGTGAGTGGATCGAGACGCCGCGCGACGAGTGGAGCCCCGCCGAGTTGGATGACGCCTTGGCTGACCGGAGACCGGCCGTCCTGCAGTGGATCCAGGAGACCGACGTGGCGACGTACCTGCTCGACGCCGGCGTCGATGCGGCGAGTCTCGACAGACTGCGGCAGTTGTTGATCAAGTGATCGGACGGTCGGTGTCCCAAGCGCGGCAGCGGCCTGAGCGCTACGGTCACTGCATGTCCAGTCAGAGTATGCCCGGCGGCGTGGTGCATGACCTGCCCGCCGATCTGAGCGAGGCCCTGACCCTGAACGCCGCCGCCCTCGAGGCGTGGCAAGACATCACTCCCCTGGCGCGCAACGAGTTCATCTGCTGGGTGGAGGACGCCAAGCAGACAAAGACGCGACAGCGCCGTATCCGGCGCACCCGGGAGGAGCTTGAGGAGGGTCAGCGCCGGCCGTGCTGTTGGCCCGGTTGTGTGCATCGCGAGCGCACCGGGAGTTGATCAGGTCCCTGCGTCCCCATCTTTTGACGGTGGCGCGTTTCCGCCAGCCCACCCACGTTCGAAGACTCTCTCCACAGGCTCGCATTCGTCATTGTATTCGAACACACGTTCGACAACAATGGAGCCATGACCACCCTCCTCAAGCTTCGCCCCGACAGCAGCAGTTCTGTCTGCTCTGCAGTCGAGCGCGTGCACGCGGTGCTCGACTCGGTGGCGCAGAGCGCGTTCGAGGATCGGGCCGATGTCGCTCTGGTGGCGGAGTGGGAGCGTGCGATCAGACGGATGGAGTCGGTCAAGCTGCGGCTGATCGCGGCTGCAGACCGTTCGTCGGTGGCCGCGGCTTCGGGTCTGGCCTCGACCGGTGCGTGGCTCGCCCAGCAGGTCCGGGCCGACCAGGCGGAGTCTGCACGGACGGTCCGACTCGCCACGGCTCTCGACGTGCCGACGTCTGCGGCGGCCACTGCGCTGGCGCAGGGGGTGATCTCAGCCGAGCATGCGCGCGTGGTGATGCACGCGTTGGACCAGTTGCCGGCCCAGGTGTCGGCGCTGCAACGCGGCGAGGTGGAGGCGGCCCTCGTCAAGAGTGCTTGTGAGCTGAGCCCCGCGCGGTTGCGGCGGCGCGCTCGACGAGCGCTGGAGACGATCCAACCCGATCCTGCGGTGGTGGACGCACACGAAAACTCCGTCGTCCTCGACGAGGAGGAGCGGGCGCGAGAGCGGACCCGGCTGACGCTCCACGACAACAGCGATGGGACCGTCACCGGCCATTTCACGGTGCCGACACTGCACGGGCATCTACTGCGCAAGGTGTTGGAGACGATGACGGCGCCGCGGCGAGCACGACTGGGTGCCACCTTGGCGCAGACCGGGGATCGCTCCGAACGATCGGACTGGGATCGTGCCCGCGGTCTCGCGTTCTGCGAGTTGCTCGAGCACCTGCCCACCGACCGCCTGCACGGCAAGATCGCCGCGACCGTGGTGGTCACCATCGACGAAGACGGCCTCCGGGATCGACTCGCAGTGGCCGGGCTCGACACCGGAGAGGTGATCAGCGCCGGGGAGGCCCGCCGGCTGGCGTGTGGAGCCGGGTTGGTCCCGCTGGTGCTCGGCGGAGCCTCGCTCCCCCTGGACCTGGGGCGCTCTCGTCGACTCTTCACCGAAGCCCAGCGCACTGCGTTGGCGACGCAGCATCAGTCGTGCGCCGCCGACGGGTGCGAGAGACCGTTCGCCTGGTGCGAGATGCACCACCGGCAACCGTGGGCCGGAGAAGGTCCCACCGACCTCGCCAACGCGCTGCCGGTCTGCCACTTTCATCATCGGCGCCTTCACGACCAGCGCTATGACCATCGCATCTCGGAGGGTGGCAGCGTGAGCTTTCATCAGCGAACGTGAGGCGCCACGTGGAGACACCGCTGAGTTCGGAGCGTGCGCAAGACTGCTCAGGAGTAGGACAGCACGCCGTCGTCCATGGAGGCGCGGCGCAGGGCGAGCGCGTCGTAGACGTAGTTCTGTTTCAGCGACCAGGGCGCCACCGTCCCCTGGCGGGGCAGGGTGTCGGCGACTCGCTGGATGTAGCCCGCATCGAAGTCCATCAGCGGCACCCCCTCGACGGAGTCGTCGCGCACCGGCACGACGCTGCTGGCGCCAGTGCGCCGCATATGGACGAGCAGGCGGCAGACGTACTCCGCCACCAGATCGGCCTTCAAGGTCCACGATGCGTTGGTGTAGCCGATGGTGAAGGCGAAGTTCGGCACGCCGGAGAGCATCATCGCGCGGTAGGCCATGGTCTTGCCGGGCTCGATCTCGACGCCATCCACCGAGATGACGGCACCGCCGAAGATCTGCACGTTGAGACCGGTCGCGGTGACCACCACGTCGGCCTCGAGGCACTCCCCCGCCTCCAGTTCCAGGCCGGTCTCGGTGAATGTACGGATGCGATCGGTCACCACCGTCGCCGTGCCCGCGGAGATCGCCTCGAACAGATCGCCGTCCGGCACCAGGCACAGGCGCTGATCCCATGGGTCGTAGGCAGGCTTGAAGTGGGTGTCGACGTCGTAGCCCTGCGGCAGGAGTTTGACGTTCTCCTTGCGGATGAACCGGCGCATCAGCGCGGGCCTGCGCCGGCTGAGCTGGAACAGCGTCGTCGACACCGCCACGTTCTTCCACCGGGTGACGTTGTAGGACCTCTTCTCACCGAGCATCTTGCGCGCGGCCGAGGCGAAGGCGTCCTTCGCCGGCAACGACAAGATGTAGGTCGGCGAGCGTTGCAACATCGTCACGTGGGCCGCGCCCGACCGGGCCAGCGCCGGCACCAGCGTGACCGCGGTGGCGCCGGAGCCGATCACCACGACGCGCTTGCCGCGGTGGTCCAGGTCGGCGGGCCATGCCTGGGGATGGATGACCTCGCCGTGGAACCGCTCGAGCCCCTCGAAGTGGGGGGTGAAGCCTTCGTCATAGTCGTAGTAGCCACTGCAGGCCCAGAGGAAGTCCGCAGTGAACTCGCGCGGCTCACCTTCCACGACCGCATGCACCGACCAGCGTGCCGTGGCGGAGTCCCAATCGGCGCGAGTGACGTGGTGGTCGTAGCGGATGTGCGACTCGATGCCGTAGTCGCGAGCGGTCTCGCGCACGTAGTCGAGGATCGAGGCTCCGTCGGCGAGGGCCTTGTCGCCCTGCCACGGCTTGAAGCGGTAGCCCAACGTGTACATGTCAGAGTCGGAGCGCACTCCGGGATAGCGGAACAGGTCCCAGGTGCCACCGCTGGCCGCGCGGCGCTCCAGCACTGCGTACGACCGACCGGGCAACGTCCTCACCAGGTGGGCGGCTGCGCCGATGCCTGACAACCCGGCCCCGACGATCAGGACGTCGACATGCTCCGGAGTGTCGCGGTCGGGTTCGTTGCTCACCCGGCCGAGGGTAGGCGAGCCCTCAAGTCTGGGGAAGAATGTGTGTCCAAGGACGAGAGAGGTTGAAGCGGCGCCCGCTCACCTCGGTCACGGTGATCTCCACGACGTTGGCCTTGTTGGTGCCCACCCATGGGCGCAACGGCACGTTCTCGGCGCGGTGCTCCTCGTCCTCCTCGAGCTTGCGCGCGACACCACGCACGATCACGCTCCACGCGTGCTCGTCGTCGTAGTCATCGATTTCGAAGGCACAGTCACCGTTCATCACGACACCGAGCAACTTGCTGCCCTCGGCCGTGCGGAAGAGGAGGCTGCGCTCGTCGGTGGCCGTGTCGTGGTCGACGGCGTAGTTGAGCGGAGTGATGTGGACCTGTTCGGCCAGATGGAAGGCCAGCCGCCCGAACTCGTGGCTGCGCAGGAGATCCCAGCACTCCTTCTCGGCCAGGTTGGTGATGTGCTCGCCCATGGTCCGACCGTAGTGCCTGGGCGTGGATCGGGGTCAGGGGCTTTGGTCCCGGCCGTACAACTCCACGAACCTGGCAATCAGCAGAGGTGGGTCGGTGACGTTTGCGGTGCGCGCCCGCTGCTTGATCGGCTCCTGCTCGTGCGGCTCGTAGTAGCCGTGCGAGGAGTAGGCATCGATCCGGTCGCAGAGCCCGGGGCCGTCCATCTCGGGGTGGAACTGGGTGGCGTAGACGTGGCGACCCAGACGGAAGGCGTGGACCGGACACGTCGCCGACGAGGCGAGCACCACAGCACCGTCGGGCAGCCGCGAGACGGCCTCCTTGTGTCCCAGACAGGCCTCGAACACGGGCGCGAGCACACCGAAGAGCGGATCGGCCACTCCCTCCGTGGTCAGGCTGATCGGGAGCACCCCGGCAGGTTCGCCGTGGGTGCGATCCACCACGCCACCCAGCAACGGTCCGAGGATTCCGACGCCGTAGCAGGCGCCCAGAAAGGGGAAGTCTGCCGCGACCACCCGCCGGGCCAGTTCACCCAGTTCGCTCTCTGCACGCTGCTGCGCGGACGACTTGCCAGACTCCGGATCGGTCACATTGAAAGGGCTGCCGCCCAGGAAGATCCCGGAGAAGTCCGTCAGGTCGAGGTCGGCCAGGGACGTCGTCCGAGACTCGTCCTGGACCCTGATCCACACCATTTGCTCGGGCGCGAGGCCGCCGAACTCGAGAAATGCCTCGTACTCCTGCCGGGCGACGTCGTCCTCGGGCCTGGTGGCGAGCAGCAGGAACGGGTGCACCGACGGACTCAACTCTGGACCGCGGCGCCGGTGTCGATGAGCGCGTCGATCCCGTCGACGCCCCAGGCAGCGAGGGCGTCGCGGGTGTGGGCGCCCGGGCCACCGGGAGGCATCGTGATCGAGGAGACTGTGCGCGAGAAGCGCGGCGCCGGGGCCGGTTGCGTGATCCCGGCGCTCTCGACGAATGTCGAGCGAGCCACCAGATGGGGGTGCTTGTACGCCTCGGCGAGCGGGAGGATCGGCGCTACGCAGGCGTCGGTTCCGTCGAAGATCTCGGCCCATTCGGCCTGTGTCTTCTCCTTGAAGCGGTCGGTGAGGGCCTGGCGCAGCGCAGGAAAGTTGGCCGGATCATTGCGGTCGGGGAGTTCGACGCCCAGCAGGCGGACCATCTCGTCCCAGAACTGCGGCTCGAGCGCCCCGAGGCTCAGGTGCTGACCGTCAGCGGTCTCGTAGAGGTCGTAGTAGGGAGTGCCCCCGTCGAGCAGTCCCGAGCGCCGGCCACCGCTCGCCATGCCGAGCGCCTCGAAGGTCGCAGCCATGGCGTTGAGGTGGGCAGTGCCGTCCACGATGGCGGCGTCGACGACCTGCCCCTGCCCGCTGAGGCGCGCTTCGAGGAGGCCGGCGAGGACGCCGATGACGAGATAGGTCGAGCCGCCGCCGAAGTCACCGAGCAGGTTGCCGGGAAAGTGCGGGCGGCTCTCGTCCTGACCCAACCCGTGCAGGGCTCCGGTGATGGCGATGTAGTTCATGTCGTGGCCAGCCACCTGGCTCCAGGGCCCGTCCTGGCCCCATCCGGTCATCCGGCCGTAGACCAGCGCCGGGTTGCGCTCCCAACATGGGTTCGGTCCGAGACCGAGCCGCTCGATTGCGCCGGGGCGCATCCCCTCGACCAGCACGTCGGCCTGTGCGACCAGATCGAGCACGGTGGCGACTGCTTCGGGTCGTTTGAGGTCGAGCGCCACGCTGGGGCGACCTCGGGTCAGCACGTCTGCGCTGCCGCCGCCGAACATGCCGCCGCCGGGGCGTTCGACGCGGATCACGTCGGCACCGAGGTCGGCCAGGATCATGCACGCGTGCGGTCCGGGGCCGATCCCGGCGATCTCGACCACCTTCACACCGCGCAGCGGACCGGTGCCCTGACCCAGTTCGTAAGTCATGGGCCAGAGCATGACACCCGCATCCCACCTTGCAACAAGTTGCATAGGTATCGCACACTTGGCTCCATGGCCCTCGAGCACGCTCTCCTCGTCGCACTCAGTGAGCGACCTGCGTCCGGCCTCGAGCTCACCCATCGCTTCGAGAAGTCCCTCGGCTTCTTCTGGCACGCGACCCACCAGCAGATCTACCGCGTCCTGGCGCGGATGGAGGCCGACGGCTGGGTCACCGTCGAGGTGGTCCACCAGGCTGGTCGGCCGGACAAGCGCGTCCACACCCCCTCTGCCGCCGGACGTGAGGTGCTGGCCGACTGGCTGGCGACCCCGATGCCGATGGAGGCCTTCCGCAGCGACGTTGCCGTCAAGCTCCGTGGGGCGTCGTACGGCGACCGCGAGAGGGTGCTCGACCACGTGAGCGAAGCGCGCGCCGACCACGCGATCCGCCTTGCGCACTACCTCGAGATGGAGCAACAACAGTTCCCCCACCCGGACCGGCTCGACGCCGCCCACCTGGACCGTTGGCTGGTCCTGCGCGGGGGCATCCGGCTCGAACAGTTCTGGATCGACTGGATCACCGAATGCCTGGAGGCACACGCATGAGCCACCCCGCCGAACCCCCCGCCGGATCCCCCGCCGGATCCCTCGCCGGATCCCTCGCCGGATCCCTCGCCGAATCCCCCGCCGGGTCACCCGCCGAGTCGCCCGGTCACGAGCCCCACGCTGTCTATCCCCACCTCCTCGAGCCGCTGACCCTGGGCAGCGGCGAGGCAGCGCTCACCCTGCGCAACCGCGTGGTGATGGGCTCGATGCACACCGGGTTGGAGGACCGCACCCGCGACATGGACAAGCTGGCGGCGTTCTTCACCGAGCGCGCCCGTGGGGGCGTCGGTCTGATCATCACCGGCGGGTACGCCCCCACCAAGCGTGGCTGGCTCAAGCCCTTGGCCTCCGAGATGACCAACCGTCTCCAGGCCGCGCGGCACCGCCAGATCACCGACGAGGTGCACGAGGCCGGCGGCGCGATCGCCCTGCAGGTGTTGCACGCCGGACGCTACGGCTATCACCCACTGTCGCAGAGCGCCTCGGCCAAGAAGTCGCCGATCACGCCGTTCAAACCCAGCGCGATGTCGAGCAAGGATGTCGACGCCACCGCCACGGCCTTCGCGAAGAGCGTCGTGCTCGCTCGCAAGGCCGGCTACGACGCGGTCGAGATCATGGGTTCGGAGGGCTATCTCATCAACCAGTTCCTCGCCGCCCGCACCAACGACCGCGACGACGCCTGGGGGGGCTCGGCGGCCCGTCGCATGCACTTCCCCGTCGAGATCATCCGGCGCTCGCGTGAGCTCGCCGGCGACGATTTCCCCATCGTCTACCGCATCTCCCTGCTCGACCTGGTCGAGGAGGGCCAGACCTGGGAGGAGACGGCCGAGCTGGCGCTGCACCTCCAGGCAGCCGGCGTGACGGTCTTCAACACCGGCATCGGCTGGCACGAGGCCCGGGTGCCGACGATCATCACGCAGGTGCCGCGTGGCGCCTGGCGCGCACACACCGCCCGCCTCAAGGAGCTCGTCGACATTCCGGTCTGTGCCTCCAACCGGATCAACACCCCCGAGCTGGCCGAGGAAATTCTGGCCGCGGGCGAGGCCGACCTCGTCTCGATGGCACGACCGCTGCTGGCCGATCCGTACTTCGTCGCCAAGGCGATGGACGAGCGCGCCGATGAGATCAACACCTGCATCGCCTGCAACCAGGCCTGCCTGGACCACGTCTTTGCCAACAAGCGCGCCTCGTGTCTGGTCAACCCGCGCGCCTGCTACGAGACCGAGTTGGTGCTGCTGCCGCTCCCGACCTCGCGCCCGAGGACCCTTGCTGTCGTCGGTGCCGGCCCGGCCGGTCTGGCCGCCGCCGCCAGCGCCGGCGAGCGCGGCTTCGCCGTCACTCTCTTCGAGAAGGCTCCCGAGCTCGGTGGCCAGTTCCGCCTCGCGATGGTGGTGCCCGGCAAGGAGGACTTCGCCGACACCCTGCGCTATTTCACCCGTCGTCTCGAGGTTCTCGGCGTCGACGTGCGCCTCGACACCGAAGCCTCCGAAGCCGACCTGGCCGATTTCGACGAGGTGATCGTCGCGACCGGGGTCGTCCCCCGTATCCCGCAGATCGACGGCATCGACCATCCCAGCGTCGTGTCGTACGCCGATGTGCTGAGCGGGCGTGTCGTGCCCGGCCAGCGGGTCGCCGTGATCGGGGCCGGCGGCATCGGTGTCGATGTCAGCGTCTTCCTCACCCATGAGCCCGAGAACCTCGAGGAATGGATGGCCCACTGGGGCGTCGGCGACCCGGCGGAGCACGCGGGTGGGCTCATCGAGCGCACGCCGCGTACGTCGGCTCGCGAGGTCACCCTCGTCCAGCGCAAGACCACCCCGATCGGCATCGGTCTGGGCAAGACGTCGGGCTGGGCGCACCGCGCCGTGCTCAAGCAGACGGGCGTGGTGCAGGTGAGCGGCGCGAGCTATGACCACATCGACGACGAGGGGCTGCACATCACCATCGACGGCGTCGCGCAGGTCGTCGAGGCCGACACGATCGTGGTGTGCGCCGGCCAGGATTCTGTACGCGGCCTCTTCGACGGCCTGGATCGCGAGGCGCACCTGATCGGTGGCGCGGACGTCGCCGCCGAACTCGACGCCAAGCGGGCGATCGACCAAGGGACCCGGGTCGTAGCAGCGCTCTGACCGTGGGCTGGGCCCCACCCTGCTGCGCGTTCCTGCATCCCGTCCGACAGACTCTCGTGCGAGCGTCCACCCACACCCTCCGCACCCTGAAAGTCGGGAAACTGTGTCGAAAATTCTGAGCGTCCGAGGTCACGAACTGCTCGACAGTCGCGGCAATCCCACGGTCGGTGTCAGTGTGCATCTGGCGGACGGCAGCGAAGGGTTTGCCCTGGTTCCCTCGGGCGCGTCCACCGGGGCCAAGGAGGCGGTCGAGTTGCGTGACGGCGACCCCGCGCGCTACCTCGGCAAGGGTGTCCTCAGAGCCGTGGCAGCCGTCAATGGTGAGATCGCCGAGGCCGTGCATGGTCTCGATGGCAGCGACCAGGGCCTCATCGACGCGACCATGATCAACCTCGACGGCACACCCAACAAGGAACGTCTCGGAGCCAACGCGCTCCTCGGGGTGTCGCTCGCGACCGCGAAGGCTGCCGCCGCATCCCACGGCCTCCCGCTCTACCGCTACGTCGGTGGCTCGTTCGCCCACGTGCTGCCGATGCCGATGATGAACGTGATCAACGGTGGCGCCCACGCCGACAACCCGATCGACTTCCAGGAGTTCATGATCGGGCCGGTCGGTGCGACCACCTTCGCCGAGGCGGTTCGAATGGGGTCGGAGGTCTTCCACGTCCTGAAGAAGGAACTCACTGCCCGGGGGCACAACACCAACGTGGGTGACGAGGGCGGCTTCGCCCCGAACCTTTCCTCGGCTGACGAGGCCCTCGACTTCCTCGTCCGCAGTATCGAAGCCAGCGGCTACGAGCCCGGCAAGGACATCGCCATCCTGCTCGACCCGGCGACGTCGGAGTTCTACCGCGACGGGGCCTACCACTACGACGGCATGGGTCGGGTGATGAGTTCGGAGGAACACATCGACTACCTCGCCTCCCTGGTGGAGAAGTATCCGATCATCTCGATCGAGGACGCCATGGCCGAGGACGACTTCGACGGGTGGAAGTCGGTGACCGACCGCTTGGGCGAGCGGGTGCAACTCGTGGGTGACGACGTCTTCTGCACCAACCCGACCCTGCTGCAGGACGGTATCGACGGCGGCTATGCCAACTCGGTCCTCATCAAGGTCAACCAGATCGGCACCCTCACCGAGACCCTGACCACGATGCGTGTCGCGTCCCGCGCCGGCTACACCAGCGTCATGTCACACCGCTCCGGAGAGACCGAGGACTCCACCGTGGCCGATCTTGCCGTGGCGACCAACTGCGGCCAGATCAAGACCGGCTCCCTGTCGCGGTCTGACCGCACGGCCAAGTACAACCGCCTCATGCTGATCGAGGCGGAGTTGGGTGACGCCGCGGCCTACTCCGGCCAACTCGGCCGTTGGAACCGGACCGCAGGCTGACCGGAGTAGTTTCCGTACACGACGCTCAGGGGGTACGCAGGCTGGCCGGGGCTGCGGCGCGTACAAGCCAGGGGCGCGTCATCCGCGCCGAAGCCCGCACCGCCACCCACACCAGCAGGACAGTTGCGCCGTCGACCAGGAGTGGGATCCACGTGGTCAAGGGGTTGTCAGCCGAGAAGGACAGCATCGGCGCAGAGCCGATACAGACCCCGATGACCGCCATCGGGATCGCCACGAGCCCGACTTCCCATCGCTGGGCCGCCTCGAGTTCGTGGCGGGACACTCCCAGCACAGCGAGTGAGGCGACCGACCTTCTGTGGTCGGAGAGGGACTCCACCCCGTGGACTGCCAGGGAGAACACCACCAGCAGCAGGGCAGCCAGCAGCATCAGCCCGACGAGCAACAGCGAGACGGCGAAGAACGGGTCGACCCGACCGACCACCTCGGCACCGCCTCCATAGTTGCTCCGGCTCACCACGCCACCCAACGTCGCGCCTGTTCCGCCGGCCACCACGGCGATGGCGCCGACGGCCGCCGCGGCGCGTCCAGCCGGACGGGGATCCGTGGCGAGACGGCGCCCAGCGAGCAACACCGGCACTGTCGAGGCCCGAGCAGCCACCACCCGTCCGATGCGATAGGCCACCCACGGAGCTAGCGCGATCACACCCAGCAGGAAGGTCCCCAGGGCACCGAAAAGGCACAGGTCGGCAATAGTTCTGCGCCCCTCGGCGCCGGGGCTCAAGTAGTCAACGGAGTTGAGCTTGTAGACAGCGAGGATGAACAGGGCAACCGCCACCACGATCAACAGGAGCGCCCACGGCCGGGGGGCGGAGCGCGGGGCCCGCCGAGACACGCCCAGCGGCGAGATGAGCAACGAACGCGATGTCATGGCCCCAGCGCACACGCCGAGCAGTCCCACTCCCAGCGCGATCAGGAGCAGTCCCCACCACGGCGGGTGGATGGTGGTAGGCACCAGCTGAAACTGCTGAGCCACCGCAGACTCGACATATGTCGTCCTCGGGCCGCTCAGGGGAGTCCCCCCGAACACCACCCTGAGCAGCCCGAAGACGACAAGCCCGAGAAACCCTCCCGCCAGTGCGGGAAGACCGACCTCGATCGCGCCGAGGCGACGTACGTCACCCGTCGTGGCCCCGGCGAGTCGCAGCGCGGCAAGCCGCTGCTCCCGGCTGGCCGTGCCGAGGCGAACCACCTGCTGCAACAGCGCCAGTGGCGCGATGCAGATCAACAGCAGTGCGAAGACATAGCCACCGCGAAGGCCCCCTTGCGAGACCAGGTTGCTGAGCTGCTCATGCTCGCGGGCGGGCACCCAGGTGACCATCACGACGGTTACAGCCACCATGAGCAGTCCGGAGACCAGTGCCGTGCAGAGCGCGATCACCGCGGCGCGAGACCCTCCGCCACTGCGCAGGAACGACCACACCAGACCCAGTTCGAAGCGCAGCTGGGCGATCACAGCGGCACCGCGGCAGTGTCGAGGGCGCTGTCGCGCACACCATCACGAACTCCGTCGAGCACACCGTCGCACCACGATCTCGCGGTCTGCCCGTGCGGCAACCCGGTTGTCGTGCGTGACCATGACCAGTGCCGCACCCGTGTCCCGGGTGGCGTTGACCAGTTGGCCGAGCACCTGCTCACCGGCCACGGTGTCCAGCGCACCCGTCGGCTCGTCGGCAAAGACGATCCTGGGGCCGGTCACCAAGGCTCGGGCCACCGCTACTCGTTGTGCCTGTCCACCCGACAGTTCGGCGGGGACCTGGTCGGCGAGGTCGAGAGCCCCGAGCCGTTCCAGCCACGACAGGGCCGAACGGCGAGCGGAAGCTTTGTCGTGCTTGTCGAGCAGGAGTGGAAGAGCGACGTTCTGGACCACGGTCAGTTCCGGCACGAGCTGGCCGAACTGCAGGACCACCCCCATCTCGCGTCGGCGCAGCTTGGTCCGCTCGGCGTCCCCGAGCAGATCCAGGCGTTGCTGGTCATAGGTGATCTCTCCTGCCTCCGGCCGCAGGATTCCGGCCAGGCAGAGCAGCAGTGTGGACTTGCCGCTGCCGGAGGGCCCGGTGATCGCCACGGAGTCGCCAGCGTCGATCTCCACCGAGATCCCACGCAACGCCTCTGTCTGGGCGAACGACTTGCGTAGGGAGTGGGCTTGCAGAAGGACGGTCATTCGCTGATCTTCCTGTCGTGGGTGGAGGTGTTGACGCGGGATGCGGACGTGTCCAACCACCGAAGGTCCGCATCGAGGTGTTCGACTGCGTGATCGATGACGATGCGTGCCGCCACGTCGTCGGCCGCTGCCTGCAGATCCAGGAGTTTTCTCATCGCCGCAAGATGGACCTGTCGCTGGGTGGCAAGGAATCCCGCAGCATCGCGTCCCAATCGCAGGGCGGTGACGGTCTTGCGCACCAGGTCATCGGCCGAGTACGGCCCGGCCGTCTCTGTCGTGGCGAGCCAATCGACGAGAGCTTCGCACCCGGCGTCGGTGACCGCGTACGTCATGCGATCCGGGCCGGCTTCACGGGCGGTCTCGACTACTTCCACCAGGCCGTCGTTGTCGAGCTTGGCCAGGGCTGCATAGACCTGTCCGAAGGCCAACGGCTTGACGCCGGGAAACCGCTGGTCGTGGGCCTGCTTGATGTCGTACCCGTGGGCGGGTCCTTCGGCGAGGATGCCGAGAAGGAGGAGGGGGACACTCATGACGATGACTATACACATAGTGAATACACAAGGTGAATAGACCGGTACGGGGCAGGCGACCTGCGCCCGGGTGCGATGATCAGCGCATGGCGATCCCCACGCTCCACGTGATCGTCAGCAGGCGATCGCACGAACGCGAGGCGCGGCCCCACTTCGTGTATCGCGATGCCACCCTCAGCAGGTCCGACTCGGGTTGGTGCGTCCTCGTCGGTGACGAGACTCCACATGAACTCGACGACCCGGACAACTGTCTGTCACAACCGATGGAATCGGTCGTCGACCGCTGGCCCGAGCTCCGACCCGTGTTCGAGACGGGCGCCCAGGGCGGCGAATGGCGCTGGGACGAGGCCACCCAGCACTACCTGCCGTTCGCCCGATAGCGCACCGCATTCGGGGACAAACGGCTGGCGACGCAGCCGTGGTGAGTGGCAGGATCGGCGCGTGGAGGCGATCACGAAGGCCAACGCCATCAGCCTCGGCGGGTGGGATCCTCGCTATGCCGTCGTACGGGCCGTGGTGAGCCACGAAGACATCGCCGCCGCGCTCATCGACCCCAACGGCGACGGGGGCTCGATCGACCTGGACGAGTACTACCGCGACGCTGACGGCGATTGGACTGCGGCGAGCAGTGGCGGTGGCGCCGGCGACTCGGCCTTCACCTGGTCACCGCACATGGTCACGACCTACGGTCGCACGACGCCGGCAAGTGAAGTGTCCATCGTCTACTGCGGCGAGAGCTACGTCGCCACAGCAGACCAAGACGGCTGGTGGCTCTTTGCCACCAGGTCCCTTGACGATGGATCGATGCCCGAGCTCAGACGGTCGGGTTCGTCTGGACCGGAGCCGCTGCCGGTGCCGAAGTCGGCTCCCTGAGGGTGGCCTCGTCCGGCATCAGGATCCAGAGCACGGGATAGATGAGCACCTGGCTGCCCGGCAGAACCATCAGGATCAGCACGAACAGCAGTCGCGCGATCCACGGCGTGAGCCCGAAGCGGCGTCCGATCCCGGCACAGACACCGCCGAGGATCCGGTCGTCCGCAGGACGGATGAGACCTTGCTGGGCGAAGCTTGAACGGATGTCATTCATGATGATCCTCCCTGTGATCGACTGATGCATCCAGTCTCCGCCGCCGAGCCGTCGCGCACCATCGGGATCAGCCCTGACTCACCCCTGACCTGACCTGTCTCGGCCTCGCTGACGCAGGCCAGGGCAGGGATGGATCTAGAACCGATTCCGCGGCCGGGTCGGGTCCTCGAGGAGGGGCAGCACCATGGCGACCTCGTCATCGCTCGCCGCTTCCGCCCCGTCAGCCACCCGTACGGGTCGCCGCTCCGCAGTCGGACGGAAACCGAAACTGCTGGCGAAGGAGACACCGGAGGCGTTGTCGGAGCCCACCCAGAAATAGAGGAGACGACAGCCGTCCTCGGTGGCCTTCTCGCGTGCGGTCTGCACCAGGGCCGCGGCCACGCGTTGGCCACGCGCCGACGGCGCGGTCCACAGGCCGAACACCGCTCCGGTCTCACGATCGTCGTTGTGCAGTCCCAGTGAGACCACCCCGACGGGCCCGTCGTCACGCTCGGCCACGATGCGGGACGAACGGCGCATCCGTTCGCGCCAGAACTCGTCGTCGAACTCCGCCTCGTCATCGTGACGAGCGACGAATCCTTCCGGCGCCTGGCGTAGCGCCGCGAGGCGGACCTCGCGAAAGAGTTGCCATTCGTTCTCGCCCAAGAGTCGAACCGTGACACCGTCCATGCTTGAGGATCCCACATCGCGGAGGGTTGTCCAGCCCTTCATCCAGCGACTGAGCGTCTGCAAGGACAGCGCCGATCGGGAGCAATGTGACTCCCCGGACAGCGATGGCGGACTACCGTCAGTCCGATGCGCTCCCCGTCGGCACCGTCGCACCCAACAGATCTCAGCCGCGCCGCGCGCTGGGGAGCCTGGGCGCTGCTCGTGCGTCCTGCCTACATCGCGACCGAGTTCATCACTGCGGCCGCGACCACGGGCGGCTACAGCTTCGTCTCCGACTCGGTCAGCAAGCTGGGTGAGATCGGGTGTACGGCCGCCTATTGCTCGCCGCGTCACGAGGTGATGAACGGCTCGTTCATCGGATTCGGAGTCCTGCTCACCGCTGGCGCCCTGCTCTCCCACCGCGCGTTCGGCCCGTGGGCCACCGGGTTGCTGGCGATCGCCGGGGCGAGCTCGGTCGCCACCGGCCTCGCGCCACTGGACCAGGACGCCACGCTGCACACGATCGCTGCGAGCCCGTTGTTCCTTGCGCAGCCGCTCGCACTGTTCATCCTCGGCGCCCGCCTGCGCACGGACCGGCCCCGGCTGGCAAGGGTGTTGACCGTGACGGGAGTCGTCACCGCGACGGCGGCCGCAGCGTTCGTCCTCACCCCCGAAGGCACCGCCTCCGGAGCTCTGGAACGCCTTGCCCTATGGCCCGTGCTCTTCGGTGTCGCCGCAGCGGCGTGGAGCCAGCGCCGCCAGGGAGTCAGCAGCCCAGGCTGATCAGAGAGCGAATGGCGGCAACGTCACGACCTGGCCGGCGAAACTCAGTCCGGCACCGAAGGCGATGAGCAGGGCGAGGTCACCCGTCTCCGCCTCGCCGGCGCGGAGCATGGCATCCATGGCCAGCGGTACGGACGCAGCCGAGGTGTTGCCGGAGTCGACGATGTCGGTGGCGATGGCGACGCTCTCGGGCAGCTTGATGTTGCGCGCCAGCGTCTGGGTGATGCGGAGGTTGGCCTGGTGCGGGATGAAGGCATCGAGATCATCGACCGACACCCCGGCCTTCGCGATCGCTTCGTGCGCCACCGCCGCCATCGCGAAGGGGGCCCAGCGGAAGACTGCGGTGCCCTCCATCTGGACCACGGGGTTGTCGGCATGGCCGCCGAGACAGCTCGGGGTCTGGTTGATGACGTGCGCCTGGGTGCCGTCCGAACCCCAGGCCGTGGGGCCGATCCCGGTCGTCGCGGAGGGTCCCACCACGACGGCGCCGGCGCCGTCGGCGAAGATGAAGGCGGTGCCACGATCGGTGGGATCCATGAACCTGCTCAGCTGCTCCACACCGATCACCAGGACGTACGACTCGGCACCCGAGCGGACCAGTGCCGAGGCCAGGTTGAGCGCGTGACAGAAACCGGCGCAGCCCGCCGAGACGTCGAAGGCAGCCGTGGTCGATCCGAGGCGGGCCGCGACCTGAGGGGCTGAGGCCGGAGTGTGCTCCGGGTGCGTCGAGGTGGCGACGATGACACACCCGAGCTGGTCGGCACTGACCCCGGCCACGGCGAGCGCGCGTTCGGCTGACGCGGTCGCCATGTCGATGAGCGACTCGTCGGGCCCGGCGAAACGACGCGTCCGGATCCCCGAACGCGACTGGATCCACTCGTCGTCGGAGTCGAGGACCTCGCAGATCTCGTCGTTGGTGACCACGCGCTCCGGTCGGTAGACACCCAGTCCGAGCATGGCTGCCTGCCTGAGTTCTGTCGCCTGCGTGATCGTCATTGTCCACTCCGCTCTGTGTGTCGGGAGCCGGTCGGGCACCCGTACGCGAGCATAAGAGATCCATCCCCGAACCGCAGTGCTGGTCAGCCTGGACAGCCGTCCTCGTGAGTCAGGGCGGTGCCACACATGCCGTTGACCCAGTCGAGCGTGAGGGTGTAGTCCTCGCCTCCCACGTGGTAGTCGACATAGGTATGACGAATGAGGCCCCCCTTCTCGTCCACCGTCATCACCGTGAGGAGTTCGGTCATGGCATGCGTCGGACCCAAGTCGTCACACGACTGGGTGATCGGCTTGTCGAGCGTGCTGCTCACGGTGCCCGCGATTCGACGGCTCGCGCGAAAGGGGGGCTTGCCACGCTGGCTGAAGATCGGGTCGAGGTCTGCCCGGTGGGGACCCGGAGGGATCTCGGAGGCTGGAGGAATGTGTCGAAACATCGGCGTGAGGGCGACTGGCTCGGGAGTGACGTCGTAACGCACCCGGTCGATCTCGATCTCCGTCCCCGGGTGGGTGCTGCAGAGCAGGAATGCCCCGAAGGTCACCGACCATTTCGACTTCCCGGGCATTTTCGCAGCGATGGTGCTCCCACTGCCGGAGTGGCCCGACAGAGGCCCGTCGGACGCGCGATCCGGCCCCCCGTCCACTGAGCAGGAGACCAGGGCCATCGTCAGACAGACGACCCAGACCGTACGCGCACCGCCTCGTCCCAGGCGCTGTCGTGGGCGCTGTCCCAGCCGCTGTCGTGGGAAGCACAGGGGTTGCCACCACTGCTGTGACGAGTCGTCGAGTGTCACGGTCTTTCCCGTCCCGAGATTGATGCGGGCCACCAAACTGACAGCAGGCGCGACCAGTCGCAAGATGCTTCTCTCCACAGCCGGTGGAATCTGCGTTTGGCGCCTCTTCATTTCGGGCACTCTCTTCTTGACGCGAGATGGCGCACGATCCGACACAGCGCAATGCAGAGAGATGGCACACATGGCGATCACCCTTGATCCAAAGGCAGTCAGAGCTGGCTGGCAGTACGCCGACAATGCCGCCGCGGAGGTGCGCAACGCCCGCAGTCGGACCACGGAGGCTGCTGGGGAATCCATGGGAGATCTCGCAAGCACCCTGGCCGACGCAGCAGGTGACCTCGACGGGGCACTCCGGGTGGCACTGGGGGTCCTCGACGAACACGGCGCCAGCACCGAGACGTGCATCAACGACTTCCTGGCCACGGACGGCAACTCGGCAGGAGAGTTCGATGGGCTTGCTCGATGACACGATCGCCGACCTGAGGGAGATCCTCGCGGTCGTCGAGGACATCGACCTCTGGCCGCCGCAGGATGCGGCCCGGACGCTGGTCAACGCCGTGGCCAGCGCCCTCGCGATCGCCACCCGGCCGCCCGACCCTGCACCTGACGATCTGGGCCATGCGGCCACCTCTTGGCGGCGGATCGCCTCATCGGTCGAGAGCGGCTGCGAAGAGCTGGCGACGTGCCGCGAGAAGATCGACGCCACCACCTGGAGCGGCGTGTCCGGGAACGCCTTCCGCACCTCCATGAGGCGACTGGGCACGCGTACGGCCACCGTCGCTCCCGCGGCGCGCAGTGTCGCGACCGCCCTCGACACCCTCGCCTCGGAGATGTTCTCTGCGCGTGTGCGTCACCGCCGCGCGGACGACCAACTCCGTGACAACCTCCAGCTCTCGTGGGGCGACCTGTTGCCGTGGGAGCTCCGCGACTACCTCCGTGGGGTCCTCGAAGGTGTCATCCACGCCATTCGCGAGGCGATCGGTGCCTACTGCGACGCCGCCGACGCGGTGCGCGTGGCCCAGAACGCCATTCGCACGGCAATGGACGAGATCGATCTGCCCGTCGAACTGCCAGCGGGGGTCAGCCCGGTCGCACTCGTCAACACCTGGGAGGACGAGGACGGCCCCCTGTCCGGCTCCGCACTGGCCCGCTACGGCGATGCCTTCACAGACCTCAGCGCTGCCCAGCGACGGGCCGTACGAGCGGCTCTGGCTGGTGCGCGCAGTGATGAGGAGGCCGCCTGGATCACGGCCGGTGTCGCGTCCGGGCTCACCGGAGCCGCGTTGACCCACTATCTCGACAAGATCCACACGATGAGTCCTGCCGAGCTGGACAGGTTGGCTCCACCCACCGACGGAAGGTACGACCAGCCCGACACCACCACGTGCGGCTCATCGAGCCTGGTGATGTCACGGATGCTCAACGATCCGGCGTACGCCCTCTGGATAGAGACCGGGTTCGACTCCAAGACCGGGCTCATCGACGCCGGAGATCGTAGTCCCGAGGAGCGTTTCGACGACGAGTCGAAGGCCATGCACCACCGCACCAACGTGCCCCTCGACCGTGCTGGGGACTGGCAGGTGCCTTGGCCGGTCGGCTTGGGAACCGCCCCCTGGGCCGTCGCCCAGGAGATGTCGTCCTCGGGTGGGAGTGGCGTTCCCGGCACCCATTACGAAGTGCAGACCGTCAGCCCGAGCGACCGCGGCACCACCTATGACCTCATCGCCCATTCCGTCGAGGACGGTCACACCGTCCCGCTCTACATCGGCGACACCACTCGCCCCGGACACGTCGTGCTGGTCACCGGCAACGACGGTGACCACCTGACGATCTACGAGCCGTACTACGGCGTGGAGGTCACCGTCTCGCGAGAGGACTTCGCGGCGGGCCGATTCGACGTGGCAGGATGGGCCGAACCATGGTTCGCCGTCGTTCCTTCTCCCTGAGCGCGGCCGCCCTCGGCGGATCCCTCAGCGGATCTCTCTTTAAATCACTCTCCAGGCCTGTCCCCCTGGTGCTCGCGCTGGCCCTCCCCCTCGTGCTGGGCGGATGTGGACGCCTCCCGGGGGCATTCAGCACCGACATGAGCGACTACGCCGCCGCCGAGCGCATCTGGCAGGACCCCTGGGTGGCTCCGGACGCCCGTGTGGGTGTCGCTGGGGGTGCCTGGGGCAGCAACGGTGAGGTGGACCGATTCGTGGGGAGCCGGACCACGCCCTACACGCGATCCGTCCGGCTGGTCGCCGGAGCCGAACTCGCGATCGCCGAGGAAGCCGGCTGGTTGCCGACATCCAGCACCTGCGGTGAGAACATCTCGATCGCACTGGCCGGACCCGCCGACGCAGTGGCCTCCCTGGTCGTGGAGCCCTCCCGGCGCGGTTCTGTCGCAGCGGTGCGGGCCCTCACCCCCCATCACCTCGACGACGACTGGTCGGTCCCCGATGTCGTGACACGCACCTGCCTGTCCACGGGAGACCAGGGCGATGCTGCGCAGACCTACGTCGAGCCCCGCCTCGGCTCGGAGCCGCTGCGATCGAGTCCGCTCCCGGACCAGGACGAGGTCAGCTGGCGGAAGGATGAGCTGTCCGCCGCAGATGCCACTCTGCTGGACGAGGTCAGTGCCGACCTGGTCACGCGCGACCTGCCTGCGGTGCCGACTCCGACGCTGGACACCGGAGTGAACCGCCGCTCGGGCGCAGCCATGCAGGTCGACGTCGACAGCACGACCCTGACCGAGCTCAGCAAGACCCTCGACGGCTGGGACCTGACCTTCACCGCGTGTGGGGGCGGCGGTCCGATCCGCGCCACCTACGTCGGCTCCTTCGAGCACGGCTCAGCCGTCGTGTCCGCCACCTTGTTCGACGGAGCCAACACGTTGACGGTCCGGCTGCCGGTCACCGAAGGACCGCCGCCACCGGCTGTCGAAGACCTGCCGCCGCTCACCGCATCACCCTGCTTCGACGGCGAGGTCGACGCTCTCACCGTGCTCGGCACCCCTGCTGTTCTCCCGACTGATCTGACCCCGATCCGCGACTGAGCCGGGGCTGATCCGCGACTGGGACAGGGCTGAGTGGGGATACGGGAGCAGCGGTGGCACTGGCGAGCGTGTCGCCAGACGGGCCAGGTCGGCGGGTGCGGCACAATCAACTCCCGTGACCACGATCTCCGTTGCCGGCCTCGGCTATGTCGGCCTGTCCATGTCCATGCTGCTCGCTCGCCACCACACCGTGCGTGGCCTGGACCTCGACGCCGAGCGGATCGAGCAGCTCGCCCGTGGGGAGAGCCCGATCCACGACGCGGAGATCTCGCGCTTCCTGACCACCGAGAAGCTGGACGTCACCTTCACCACGGACATGGAGCAGGCACACCGGGGCGCCGACTTCGTCGTCATTGCGACGCCGACCAACTACGACCCCGTCACCAACTACTTCGACACCTCCTCGGTCGAAGCCGTGATCCGCGATGTCATGCGCCTCGCACCGGACGCCACCATGGTCATCAAGTCGACGGTCCCGGTCGGCTACGTCGAGGACGTACGCCGCCGCCTGGGCACCGACCAGGTGATCCACTCCCCCGAGTTCCTGCGCGAGGGGCGGGCGCTGGAGGACAACCTGCACCCCAGCCGCATCGTGGTGGGTGAGGTCTCCGAACGGGCCCGCGCCTTCGCCGGCCTGCTGGTCGAGGGTGCCGATGCCGAGGACATTCCGGTCATCTTCACCGAGCCCACCGAGGCGGAGGCCGTCAAACTCTTCACCAACACCTATCTCGCGATGCGGGTGGCGTTCTTCAACGAGCTCGACTCCTTCGCGCTCGCCCGCGGGCTCGACAGCCGCCACATCATCGATGCCGTCAGCCTCGACCCGCGCGTCGGCGACCACTACAACAACCCGTCCTTCGGCTATGGCGGTCTCTGCCTCCCCAAGGACACCAAGCAGCTGCTGGCCAACTATTCCGACGTGCCGCAGACCCTCATCTCGGCCATCGTCGACGCCAACACCACCCGCAAGGACGTCATCGGCTTCGACATCGTGGCCCACGATCCGCAGGTCGTGGGCATCCACCGGCTGATCATGAAGGCCGGCTCAGACAACTTCCGCGAGTCCTCTGTGCAGGGAATCATGAAGCGCCTCAAGGCCAAGGGCATCGAAGTCATCGTCTACGAGCCCGAACTCGCCGAGGACCACTGGTTCGGCTCCGAGGTGACCCACGATCTGGCCTCGTTCAAGGAGCGCGCCGACCTGATCGTGGCCAACCGGCTGGTCGGCGAGCTCGACGACGTACGGGACAAGGTCTACACCCGCGACCTCTTCGGTACCAACTGATCAGTCAACGACGCCGGTTGAAGATCCCGCGTCTGGCACCGTCGAGCGCGTCGACCCCCAGCTGGATCGCATCGGAGGGTGGCGTGCGCAGGCTCGTCTTGTCGTCGGCCTTGCGCAAGGTCTTCAGGAGCCGGTGCTCCGACTTGCCCGGGTCCATCGCAGGACGGACGCCGAGGGTGAAGCGCTCCACGACCCGCGTGTCCACCGGCACGAAGCCCACGGTCGTGGCGACGTAGATCTTCGAGCCGAAGGCTTCCTCCATCAGGGCTTCGGGCGACTTGTCATCCGCCCGGGCCACCCGCCCCACCCGGGCCACCCTGGCCACGGCCGAGGTGCGTTCGAGGGTGGCTGGCGCTCCGTTGGGGTAGGCCAGCACCCGGACGCCGTGGTGGGTGCGCTCGAGATCGTCGAGCAGCGCCGACAGCGTGCGGGTCAGTGGCGCGAGGCTTACGTCCGGCAGGCGCAGCACGAACTCCGCGTCGGTGTCGGCGGGCACCTCTTCGACGAGTCGCACCCGCGGCTCGTGGAGATAGGTGCGATGCACCAGCCGGGTGTCGAGGACGGGGTCCTCGAGGGGTCGGACCCGGTCGTGGTGGAGGCTCGACCAGGGCCCGACGACCAGCACCCGGAGATCGGGCACGTCGCCGTCGAGCACCGAGTCGATGACGCGGATGGTCTCCTCGGCCGGCCCGGCCGGCACCACGACCTCGAGGTAGGGCACCTGGTAGGTGCGCCCCCGCAGGTTGCGTTTGGGCCGCATCCCCGGCACGAGATCGGCGAGGAAGGTGTCGTTGTGGCGGTTGACCGCGTCCTTGCTCTGCATGACGTGGGAGCGGCCGAGGTGCCAGGATCTGGCCTCGCGTTCAGGGATCAGCACCCCGCCGGCGTGCGCGAGCCGGTGACCGAGCTCCATGTCCTCGCCCAGCACCAGGGAGGTGTCCATGCCACCTGCGGCGTCGTAGAACGCACGGGTCAGCGAGCCGGTGGCCCCGACGTGCGCACGGAAGGCGCGTGGCCCGGCCTCCCTCAGGTCCGCCGAGCGCTCCCACATGCCCTCGACCCAGGTGTGTGGCTCGGAGTCGTCGGTGTCGAACAACGTCACGGCCTCCCCGGCTGCGACGATGTCGCGGATCTCGGCCGGGTCCCGATCCAGCAGCGGGGTCGGGTCGACGAACCGCTTGGTGCCCAGCACCACGGCATAGTCGAGGAGGTGGTGCCACCGAAGTTGCGCCTCCACGTGCTCGCGGTAGACGAGCATGTCGGAGTCGAGCCAGTGGATGACGTCACCGTCCCCGGCCAGGGCGCCCGTATGACAGGCGTTGGCACGGCCCCAGCCGGCCTCGACCCGCACCACCCGGGTGTGTTCGGGGCGCACTACCGGCAGTTCCACCGGGGGCTGGTTGCCGTCGTCGACGACGAGCACCTCGAGCAGGTGTGCCGGGTAGGTCTGGGCGGCCAGCCCGGCGAGTACGAACGGCAGCGTGCGGTCAGCCTGCCAGGTCGGAATGACGACGCTGACCGAGAGGGTCGGCGTCCACTCTCCCAGCCTCGCAGGGGTCAGCGTGGACCAGTCGTTGTGGCGCACCACCGGCTGTTGCGGCATTGGCTGTGGCGGCATTGGCTGTTGCGACATTCATTCCCCCCCGGTCTCGGTGTCCGGTTGGGCCGGTCGAGCCTCGCGCAGGGGCCAGTCCTGATCTTCGACCTCCATCGCCGGGCTGGGGGTGAAACCCTCCCACTGCGAGTCCAGGATCTCGGGACGACGGAACTCCTCGTCATCACGCACCCAGGTGTGTCCCTCACCCGCACGTCGCAGGATGTAGCCCAGACCGTGCGTTCGGTAGATCCGTCCCCCGGCGGCCTCGACCCCGGCCAGCAGCTGGGCGTCGACGAAGAGCCGCACTCGCCGGAAGTCGCCCAGCGAGCGCAGGAGTCCGCGATCGACGAGCAGGGTCCCGCCCGCGACGAATCGTGCGAAGAGCTCGGAGGAATGGTTGCGACGCACGGTGAGGTCTTCACGCTGGAGATAGACGAATTCTGAGGGCATCCCGACCACGTCGGCGCCAGAGTAGCGGCGCGCCATCAGCAGGTCGTGCACCGCATCTGGCGCATACCAGTCGTCGTCATCGATCTTCAACAACACCTCACTCGAGGCGGCCCGCGCGGCACCGGCGAGAACATCGCCGAAGAACGTCGACGCATCGAAGCTCAGCACCTGGTGCGGTCGATCGCCCAGAATCCGGCGGACGGCCTCGGCGTCGGGTTCGAAGCCGTGTGCGGCCAGCACCAACTCGACCTCGGCGCCACGCTGGCGTGCCACCTGCCGGAGTGCGAAGTCGAGCATCTCGGGGCGTCTGGTGGCCAGCAGCGCACTGACGGCCGGAAGGCCGACGTGGCGCACACCCGCCCGGTCGGCCAGCGCGGAGCGCCACGCGAGCGTGGAGTGGTGGTCGAAGGCCGCGCGGCGCACCGCAAGGCTGTGTTCCTCACGGCGGAGCTGGTCCTCGAGATCGACCTCGGCTGCCAGCGCAACAGTCAGCGGGGACGCCAGCGCAGCAGTCGCGGGTATGGATTCGGCCCCTGCTTCCCCGACGACCAACGGCACGCCGGAGATCGCCAGCGCCAGCAGGTCTGCGGTGGCGGTGGCCTCGACGTCCACCCGCACCCCCTGGAACGCGCGTGCGGCAGCGATGACTCCCTCGGTCACCGGACCGCGGGTGAGCCGGGAGAGTTCCACCACGGGGTGGTCCCAGTCCTTGCGAAAGCCGATCGGATTGAAGATGCGCTCGTCCACCGGCTCCGGGCCCGGGTCGGTCACCAGGGTCGGCGCCCGGTCGATGACGTGATGCGTCTGGATCTCACTCGCCCTGGCGGCTCCGGCTCCCGCTCCGGCCTTGGCCGGGGTCGCGGTGGCGATGACGACGTCGGGCGGTACGTCGCGCTCCGCCGCGCCTGCGTCGCTGACCTTCTCGAGCAGCACGCTGCGGGCGTCGAGCCCGGGTGCTGCCGGTCGACCGGCATACGACGTCACCAGTCCACCGTGGGTGGTCTCACCCGGTCCGGCGACCTGGCGAGCCATCTCCATGATGACGAGTTGGGCCCGTGCCCCGGAGGCGAAACGAACGACGGTGAGCACTCCGCGTTCCCCGGCCTCGCGTGCTGCGAGATGCACCAACTGCGGCCACTCCGGGCGGGGCATCAGCACCCATGGGGTGGGGGCGTCGGTGAGCCAGCAGGCCACCACCTTGCACTGGCCCAAGGCCGGCACGGCGCTGGCCATTCGGCGCAGCCTGGAACGGTCCGCGGCCACGACGAGCACCGAGCCCCAGCCCTTGAGCGGGCCGCTGACGCCGGCGAGCGTGACGATCTGGGGCTCGATGCCACGGACGTCCTCGATGCCTTGGAGAGCTTCGAGGCCGAGGCTGTCGGCGTCATCGACCAGGACGAGGGTCGGCCCGGGCATTCGGAGGTCGTGGAGGGGATGCAGGGATGGTGAGGGGGTCATGGGCGTACCCGTTCCTTGAGCGCGGACGGCAGCGAGTGCTTGACGAGCGGCCTCGGCTGACGCCACAACCAGTCACGACTGACGTGGTCGATGATGTGCACTCCCGGTGGCGCGCTCACCCGGACCAGGCCGCCAAGTTCTTCCCCGCGGCCGTGCCGGATGGCATCGTCGACCTCGAACTCGCGCAGTTTGCGGTAGAGGCGGGTGTTGGTGAAGTCGACGCCATCGCGTCGCCAGTGCGCGTATTCGTCCGCGTCGAGCCATTTCACCTCGACACACAAGCCTTGCTGAAGCACGATGCGTTCCACCCCCGGCGGGAAGTCTCTCAGTTCCCAGTCGAAGGCTTTCATGAAGGTGTAGTCCGGGCCCATCGGGTAGACCCAGGGCTCCAGGAATCGCAGTGACAGGTCGAGCCATCCGGTGGACTCGTCGACGACGGTGAGCGGGTGTCGCGGCATCGCCACGATCGCCTCGGCCGGCTGCAGTTGCCACGAGAGGTCACGCAGGATCGCCGCCCCCTCCGGCGTCAGCACCATGTCGCCGTCCCACTTCATCGAGTAGGTCGTGCGGACGTGGGAGAAGCACCAGTTGTAGAAGTGGGTGAGCGAGTGGACGCTGGTCGCCGGGGTGGCGAGGTGCTCCCCGCCGGCGCGCGCCACCCGGTGTGGATAGTCCAGGACCGTCAGCCGATCGGCGGCTCCACACTCACCGGCCACCCGGCGCGCCACCTCGGACGTACCGTCGGTGGAGCCGTTGTCGACCAGCAGGACGTGCTGCACCGCAGCGAAGATCGGCGGCAGCACCCATGGGAGGTTGCGGGCCTCGTCACGGACCCGGAAGACACAGGTCAGCCCCGGAGTCAGGCTCTCACCACCCGACCACGGCCACGTCACGTCATAGGCCGGGTCGCCCTCGAGGCAGTCGATGTCGGCCACGTCAGCCCGTGCCCTGTCCGGTCGGGCCCTGTCCGGTCGTGCCCTGTCCGCGTGCTCGACCCATTGCCTGACGCAGCTTCTGGCGCGCTGCCGGCGGCACCATCGCGCGGACGGCGTGGGGCACCCGGTCTGCGCCCCGCCGTCCCCCTGCGCGTCGGTCGGTGCCCGCCGAGGTTGCCTGTGCCGTCATCTCGCTGCGTGCCTCGTCGGCGGCCGTACGGCGCTGGGCCAGGACGGTCGAGTGCGCGAGAGCTTCGGCATCGGCGTACTGCTCGGCATAGGCCGCGCGCAACTGGTCGCAGCGTTCCTGGGCGTCGGTGGTGTCGTCGAGAGCGAGAGAGTCGAGGGCCTGCCAGGTCTCGTCCGCCAGGTCGCGCAGGTGGCGCGGCACCGAGATGTCGTCCCACGTCATCGTCACCCGCCGCAACGACGGGTCGATGAAGCGGTGCACCTCGGCAATGTCGACGGCCATCGCCGTCTTGACGCCGGCCAGGTCGAAGGCCTCGCCGAGGGCGTAGACCAGCTGGGTCCAGTCCTGCAGCAGGTCGCCGTAGCGCACGAAGGCGCGTTGCTGACCGCGGGTGGCCCGCTCGGTGTGGAGCATCATGTTGACCCACGCTGCGGTGCGGCTCACGGCGCCGCGGTCGGAGCCGGCCCCCATCTGGCCGTAGTACTTCTGCTTGGAGCCGACGACCTCGGTGACCGGGCGGAGCATCGTGACGTAGGAGGGAGTGGCCTCGCAGCGCTCGGCAGCCGCGCGCCAGAGTCCGAGGAACCACGCAGCCCGCGGATCCTTGATCACCAGTTCGTCGCCGACAGCGAACTGCTCCTCGAGCCAGGTCGTGACCCGCTCGCGCGTGGCGTGGTCACCGCTCGTGGTGCCGGTGTCGAGCCAGGCGCGGGGACGGGCGTCGGAAACCTGGACGTTGCTGCGCTTCAGCAGTTCCTGGTGGAGGTCGACGACCCAGCGTGGCTCCCCGAAACCCTTGGGGTTCGTGGCGTCCGCGACCACCTCCGGCTGCGGAACGTGCAGCCCGAGCGTGCGCAACGTTCCGGCCATCGTGCTCGTACCACTACGGCCGGAGCCGACGACGAAGACGACCCGGCGGCTACTCATGGCGGTGAGCCTAGCGGTGGACCTCGGTAGGAAGGTGGAGGCAACCGATCCGTCACCACATGTGCGGCGTGAGGGTGTGCAACGCTGCCAACAACTCCGCTCGGACGGCCTCGGCATGGCGCAGCGGCCGGGTCTCGTAGCCGTCCGACCGGGTGCCGGTGAGAGTCATCGTGAGGACCACCCGCAGCGTGCGCGCCGCATTGGACACCCAGGCCGGCGGCGGGCCCGGTTCGAGTGTCGCCCAGCTCCCGGCCACGGCGGCGATCCACGCAGACGCGTCCACCTCGGCGAGGTCCGGGTGGGTCAGCGTCAGGGAGATCGCGTGACCGAGCCGCTCGTCCTCGCCAGCGCCCCAGAGCAGGTCGGTCGTCGCCACGAGACGGCGAGCCGCCAGGTCGAGCATGTCGCGCGGTGACACCTCGAGGTGACGCCCGAAGGTGCCGAGGAGGTCGGCGCCGTGCGCCACGGCATGCAGCCAGCCGAGTTCGGTGTCGAAGCCACGCAGGTCGCTCTCCGTGGCGTACCACCGGGTGAAGGGTTCCACCCACCGCTGCTCGAAGGTGCCATAGGTGACCAGACAGTCGAGGATCAACGGCGTGAATGAACGGGTCCAGATCTCGTCGGCCGTGAAACGACCTGCCATCTCGTCCCCGAGCGCGATCCGCAGCGGCTCATCGAGCACACCTCGAGACAGCCACGTCGCGAGGATGCCGTGGCCCAGTTCGTCGCGTTGCACGGGATCGGACGAGGTCAGCAACACGCAGAGTTCGTCGAGGAGTGCAGCCAGGTCGGCGCCGGACGGCACCGCATAGTCCTGCTCCTGCACCGCACGCCAGTTCGTCATCTCTTGTTCCGTTCCCGAGTCGCTGTGCCACCAGCGGAGCCGCCATCTGTGCCACCAGCGGAGCCGCGACCGGGTGTCACAGGTGCTGGGGCTGTGCCGCGATCATGTCGGCGTACCAGCCGAAGGACTTCTTCGGGGTCCGCTCCAAGGTCTCGAAGTCGACGTGCACGAGCCCGAAACGCTGGGTGTAGCCCTCGGTCCACTCGAAGTTGTCCATCAGCGACCAACAGTAGTAGCCGCGGATGTCAACGCCACGGATGATCGCCTCCTCGATCGCAGTGATGTGGGAGTGGAGGTAGTCGATCCGCGGTTGGTCGTCGACCACACCGTTCTCGTCCGGACCCATGTTGTAGGCGCAGCCGGACTCGGTGATCATGATCGGCGGCAGGGCGGCGCGGAATCGGGCGCGCAGCATGATCAGCCACTCACGCAGCGCGTCGGGCACGATCGGCCAGCCGAAGTCGGTGGTGGGATAGCCGACGATCTCGCGGTACTCGAAGGGAACCTCGGACTCGTCACCGGCGATGCCGACCCGCAGCGGGTTGTAGTAGTTGACGCCGTAGAAGTCGAGGGGTTGGCGGATCGTGGCCAGGTCACCGCCCTGCATGAACTCCTCGAACAACGGCATCAGGTCGGCCGGGTAGCGCCCCAGCAGCATCGGCTCCAGGAACGCTCCGTTCCACAACGCGTCGAAGATCTTGCTGGCGCCGACGTCGGCGGGATCGTCGCTGTGCGGCCAGATGGGCGCGTGGTTGTTGGCGCACCCGATCGAGGTCGCGCCTGCCTTGCGCAACTCGATCGTGGCCCTGCCGTGGGCCATCAGCAGATGGTGCACCGCGGGGAGAGCGTCGAAGAACAGCGACTTGCCCGGGGCGTGCATGCCCATGCCGTAGCCGAGGAGGGAGGCGACGTTGGGTTCGTTGACCGGGATCCAGTGCTCGACCCGGGCGGCGAAACGCTCCCCCACGATGGCGGCATACTCGGCGAACCGGTCGACGGTGTCACGGTTGAGCCAGCCACCGTCGTCCTCCAGTGCCTGCGGCAGGTCCCAGTGGTAGAGCGTCACCATGGGTTGGATGCCGGCTGCCAGCAGGCAGTCGATGAGACGATCGTAAAAGGCCAGCCCGGCCTCGTTGGCGGGTCCGCGCCCGGTCGGCTGGATGCGGGGCCAGCTGATGGAGAGCCGGTAGCCACCGACCCCCAGCTCCTTCATGAGGGCGACGTCCTCCTCGAAGCGGTGGTAGTGGTCGCACGCGACGTCACCGGTGCTGCCATCCATGATCCGTCCGGGTTCGGCAGCGAAAGTGTCCCAGATGCTGGGGCCCTTACCGCCCTCGGTGGCTGCGCCTTCGATCTGGTAGCTCGCGGTGCTGGTGCCGAAGCGGAAACCGGGTGGCAGCATCGGGAACGTGGCCGGGAGACTCGCCGGGGAAGGGTCAGTCACATGCGTGAAGATATCTCCCCGGGCATGGCGCTGTACGCCGGATCAGGGGATCAGCACGCCCGGGTTGAGGATGCCGCTCGGGTCGAGCTCCTCCTTGACCGCGCGGAGCACCCGCACCCCGACGTCGCCGATCTCCTGGGCGAGCCACGGCTTGTGGTCGGTGCCGACGGCGTGATGATGGGTGATGGTGGCACCGGCGGCGATGATCGCGTCGCTGGCCGCCACCTTGGCGGAGTGCCACTGGGCCAAGGTGTCCTCGCCCTGACGCGCCGCCACGGTGAAGTAGAGCGAGCAGCCGGTCTCGTAGACGTGCGAGACGTGACACAGCACCAGCGAGCCCTCGCCGAGCGCAGACGTCAGGGCCTGCTTCACGTCGACATAGAGACGGTCCCGGTTGGACCAGAAGGTGGCGGTCTCCAGCGTCTCGACGAGCACCCCCTGGTCGAGGAGCGCGTCGCGCAGGTAGGGCGCGTCGAACCGTCCGTGCACCCAGGCCTGGCCGGGCTCCTCACCGAGGCCGACGCCCCCCAGCCGAGTCAGCACCGCGGTCACGGCTGCGCGGCGGGTCTCGACCTGCTCGGCGGTGCCCTCATATCCAGTGATCATCAGGCAACCCGGGTCCTCCGTGCCACCGATCGCCGTCGGATCAGCCAGGTTGATGGCGGTCTCGGACTCGTCCGAGAGCCGGATCACCGTGGGCAGCAGCCCGGACTGGGCCAGGGCGCGCATCGCCTCGGACCCCGCGACGAAGGACGGCCAACGCCACCCCTCGTAGATCGTGACCGCAGGGAGGGGGCGTACACGCACGGTGACCGAGGTGATCACCCCGAAGGCGCCCTCGGAGCCCAGCAGGAGTTGGCGCAGGTCGGGTCCGGCGGCGTTGGCCGGGGATGAGCCGAGGTGGAGCGACCCCGTCGGCGTGACGGCCGTCATCCTCACCACCATGGCGTCGAAGCGCCCGTAACCGGCGCTGGACTGGCCGCTGGACCTCGTCGCGGCGAAGCCACCGATGGAGGCGTACTCGAAGGACTGCGGGAAGTGACCCAGCATCAGGCCGTGCTCGGTCAGCAGCGCCTCGGCCTCCGGTCCGCGCAGACCCGGCTCCAGGGTGACGGTCATCGAGATCTTGTCGACCTCCAGCAGCCGCTTCATCCGCATCAGGTCGAGGCTGATCACCCCGGCGAAACCCTCTCGGCGGGCAGCCAGCCCGCCGGTGACACACGTGCCGCCCCCGAACGGCACCACCGCGACGTGGTGCTCCACGGCCCAGGCGAGCACCGCTGCGATCTCGTCATCCCCGTCCGGACGGACCACCGCGTCCGGGGCGTCGCCCAGGTCACCGGCGCGGGCGCGTAGGAGGTCCGGGGTGGACTTGCCGCGGGTGCGCAGTGTGCGCGAGAGGTCGTCGAGGAGCACCTGGTCGGCACCCACGATGGCCCGCAGCGCCTCCACCAGATCCTCCGCCAGGACCCCCCCTGGCGGAACTGCGCCCGTGACGGCGGGCCGGTCCTGGCGGCCGAAGGCGGCTTCGACCAGACCCAGGGCGGCGTCGGGCAGGGAGGTCGCGGCGTCCGGGTCGCCCCAACGCTGGGGGTGCATCTCGAGGGTCATGCGTTACAGTGTGACACATGTCGTCACTTCGTCACGTGCCTGATGCCAGCCATGCCTGATCCCCGTACCGGTGATCCCCGGCAGGACGGCTACCTCGATGCCGCCCGCGACTGCATCCTCGATGTCGGCTGGCGCCGTACGACCCTGACCGAGGTCGCCAGGCGCGCCGGGGTCTCGCGGATGACCATCTATCGCGCCTGGTCGGACATGGGGGCGCTCCTCGGTGATCTGATGACCCGCGAGTGGATCGGCGTGGCTGCCGCCACCCGCGTCGTGTCGGTGGACACGACCTCACCGGCGGGCATCGCCGCCGCCGCCCTCGCCACCGTGCGGGCCATGCGCGACAACGACCTCTTCCTGCGCATCGTCGAACTCGACCCCGAGTTGCTGCTCCCCTATCTCCTCTCCCGTCGCGGCCGCGCCCAGGAGGGACTGATCGACATCCTCCGCTCCGAGATCGAAGCAGGTCAGGCAGCCGGCGCCGTCCGTCAGGGCAACCCCACGCTGCTGGCGCGCTCCCTCGTCCTGGCCGGGCACGGCTTCGTGTTCTCCGCCCTCACGATGGTCGGGGAGCACGTCAGCCTCGAGGACCTCGACGAGGAGTTCCGCCACCTGATCACCTGCCTGGTGAGCCCCTGATGGCCATACCGACCCCACGCGCAGACCTTGCCACCATCACGCCCGGACTCCTCGGCGCCCCGACCGAGGTGGATGTCGTCGTGATCGGCCTCGGGATCACCGGTGCCGGCGTGGCTCTGGACGCGGCGACCCGGGGACTCAGTGTGCTGGCCGTCGATGCCCATGACCTCGCCTTCGGCACCTCCCGCTGGTCCTCCAAGCTCGTGCACGGCGGCCTGCGCTACCTCGCCCAGGGCCAGCTCGCCATCGCCCACGAGAGCGCTGTGGAGCGCGGCATCCTGATGAGCATCACCGCACCTCACCTGGTCCGGGCACTGCCGATGCTCACCCCAGTCAACGACTCCATGTCACGCAGTCGGACCCTGCTGACCTGGGCCGGCCTGCACGCTGGCGATGCGCTGCGACGCACGGCCCACACCTCCGGGCGGACCCTTCCCCGGCCGCGCCGCCTCAACTCCACCGAGGCCTACAACCTGGCCCCGTCGTTGCGGATGGACACCCTGCGCGGTGGTCTGCTCGCCTGGGACGGCCAACTCGAGGACGATGCCCGCCTGGTGGTCAACGTCGCTCGCACTGCCGTGGCCCACGGCGCCCAGGTCCACACCCGCGCCCGTGCGCTGAGTGCCACCGGCACCAGCGTGGAGTTGCGCGACGAACTCACCGGCGTGACCCGGACCGTGCACGCGCGGGCCGTCATCAACGCCACCGGCGTATGGGCCGGCGATCTGGCGGAGGAGGTCCGGCTGCGGCCCAGTCGTGGCACCCACCTGGTGCTGCGCGCGTCCGCGCTCCCCCACACGCGGGTGGCACTGACGGTGCCCATCCCCGACACCACTGCCCGCTTCGCACTCGTACTGCCCCAGCCGGACGGCACCATCTACGTCGGCCTGACCGACGAGCCGGTCACCGGACCGGTGCCCGACGTGGCGACCCCCAGTCAGGGTGAGATCGACTTCCTGCTCGATGTGGTGGGCACCGCGTTCGCGCGCCCGCCCACCCACGCAGACGTGGTGGGTGCCTACGCGGGTCTGCGACCGCTGCTCGAGGTCGCCGGCACCCACGAGAGCTCCGACCTGTCTCGTCGACACGCCGTACTCACCTCGCGCAGCGGCCTGGTCACGGTCGTCGGCGGCAAACTCACCACCTATCGCCGGATGGCCCAGGACGTCCTCGACACGGTCATTGAGCAGAGCGGCCTCGACGCCGGCCCCTGCCGTACGGCCCACCTCCCGCTCCTGGGCGCCGCAAC
This sequence comes from Propionibacteriales bacterium, assembly GCA_038242265.1. GTDB lineage: Bacteria > Actinomycetota > Actinomycetes > Propionibacteriales > Nocardioidaceae > Nocardioides. The sequence continues at coordinate 42,411 of JBBSSH010000018.1, read as the reverse complement.
CGCCGAGGAGGTACGGCAGGTCGACGCACCCTCCCGTCTCCGGCGTCGCTTCGGCACCGATGCGTCCCTGGTACTCGCCAGCGCTGCGGCGCCGACCGGCCTGAGCGCCGACGAGCTGCTCGAGCCTGCCTCCGACACCGTCCCGGTGACGTTGGCCGAACTGGTCTTCGGCGTCACCCACGAGGGCGCCCACGACGTCGCGGACCTGCTGGACCGGCGTACGCGGGTGGGTCTGATCGAGGCCGACCGAGCCGTCGCCGAGCCGTTGGCGGAGCGAGCCCTGCAGTTGGTGGCCCGCGCCCGGATCAACGCCCGGGTCAACTCGGGGTGAGTTGTGTCGCACCACGCCCGAAACGTCGAAAAATTGACTCTTCACTTCCACGAATCCGCGACAGGACTCCGGCCAACATGGCAAAGTTCTTTTCGGTGAGCCCCTTGCTGACCCCATGCAACGAGGGGCTCACCTATTACTTCTCACACCGCTCTGGGTCTCACTCGACGGTGACCGACTTGGCCAGATTGCGTGGCTTGTCGATGTCGTTGCCCAGTTGCAGGGCCGCCTGGTAGGCCAGTAGCTGCAACGGGATCGTCAGCAGGAGCGGGTCGAGCTCCGGCTCGTTCTTCGGTACGTCGATGCGGTGTGCCTCGAGCTCGCCCAGGTCCACCCCCTCGTGGGTCAGCACCACCAGTGGTCCGCGTCGGGCCGCGATCTCGTGCAGAGCAGCGACATTGCGCTCGGTCAGGTCGTCGGCAGGCACGATGGCCACCGACGGGACCTGTGGGGAGATCAGCGCCAACGGTCCGTGCTTGAGCTCGGAGGTCTGGTAGGCCTCCGCATGGCGGTAGCTGATCTCCTTGAACTTCTGTGCTCCCTCGCGGGCCACCGGATAGCCGCGCACCCGTCCGATGAAGAAGAGACTCTCCGCGCCCGCCAGCGACTGCGCCACGGGCGCCAGGTCGGCCTCGGTGGCCAGGATCTCCTCGATCTGCGCGGGGAGCTTCTGCAGGCCGGCGATCAGACGTTTGCCGTCGGCGATCGAGAGGTCGCGCACCCGCCCCAACTGCAGCGCCAGGAGGGCAAAGCCGAGGAACATGTTGGTCAGCGCCTTCGTGCTCGCCACGGCGACCTCCGGTCCGGCGTGGAGGTAGATCCCGCCGTCACACTCGCGGGCGATGGCCGATCCCACGACATTGACCAGCCCGATGCAGCGCCCACCCTTGCGGCGTACTTCCTGGACGGCGAGAAGTGTGTCGATCGTCTCGCCCGACTGACTCACTGCGACATAGAGGGTGTCGGGCTCGATGACCGGGTCGCGATAGCGGAACTCACTGGCCGCCTCGGCGTCGGCCGGTATCCGGGCCAGTTCCTCGATGAGTGCCGCACCCATCTGCCCGACGTAGTAAGACGAGCCACACCCCAGGATCTTGACGCGCCGTACGGCACGTAGTTCGCGCGCGTCCATGTCGATCCCGGCCAGGTGGGCAGTGCCGAAGCGTTCGTCGAGGCGCCCCCGCAGGATTCGCTCGGCCGACGCAGGCTGTTCGTTCATCTCCTTGTGCATGTAGGAGGCGTGCTCACCGGCGTCGTAGGCCGAGGCATCGATGTCGACCCGGGTGGCGCACTTGCCGGTCGCGGCGAGGTCGTGGTGCTGCATCGTGGTGAAACCGCTGGCAGTGACGGATGCCATCTCGCCGTCATCGAGGTGCGCCACGGTCGTGGTGTGGCGCACGATCGCGGCCAGGTCGGAGGCAATGAACATCTCCTTGTCGCCCACCCCGATGATCAGCGGGCTGCCGTTGCGAGCCACGACGATGCGATCGGGGAAGTCGGCATGGACGACCGCAAGGCCGTAGGTCCCGACGACTGCGGCGAGGGCGTCACGCACCTTGCCTTCGAGGGTTTCTGCATCACTACGCGCGACCAGGTGAGCCAGTACCTCGCTGTCGGTGTCGCTGGACAGAGCCACTCCCGCGTCGACGAGGCGGGCGCGCAGGGCTGAGGAGTTGTCGATGATGCCGTTGTGCACGATCGCCACCCGGCCGCTCTCGTCCGAGTGCGGGTGCGCGTTGCGGTCACTGGCAGGGCCGTGGGTGGCCCAACGGGTGTGCCCGATGCCGACCTGGCCAGCGAAACGTTTGGGCAGCGAGTCGCCCAGGTCGCGCACCCGGCCGGCCTCCTTGGCGACCTTGAGCGTGTCGCGGCTCAGGACGGCGATGCCGGCCGAGTCGTAGCCGCGGTGCTCCAGGCGAGCAAGGCCTTCGAGCAGCAGCGGGGCGGCCTCCTGACGGCCGAGGTATCCAACGATTCCGCACAAGGTAGTGGTCTCTTTCAGTGAGGTGTGGAGGGTCAGCTGTAGACGATGCGTCGCAGCTGGCGTTCGGAGAGTGCCGGAGCGCCCACCACCCGGGTCTCGAGTTCGGCGGCAATTCGGGCGAAGATCTCCGGATTCTTGGCGCCGTACGTCTTGAGCCGGGCATGGCGCTCGCGGACGTACTCCTCCACGGGTGGTGCGTGGAAGGCGATCACGTCCTCGATGACGCGCGCCGCCTCACTGGGAGTGAGTGACGTCGTGGCCACCACATGGGCGACGAGGGCGGGGTCTGGCACTGGAAGAGCGTGCTCCCCGTCGGGTCGCATCCACAACTATCTGCCCGAAATCGGGCAGGAAATCCCTCTTTGACGCGCGGCCGGACCACACCCACACCACCCCAATGTCGTTCAGGGCGAGACGGCAGGGGCACTCAGCCGGACGAGCGGTGCAGCCGACTAGTCGCGCTTGCCCTTGTAGCCACTACCCGATGCAGACCCGCTCTGGCGCCCTCGCGTGGGGGCACTGTCGGTCTTCAGCTCGATGAGCTTGCCGGAGATGCGGGTCCCCGCGAGTCGCTCCAGCGTGCCAGCGGGCAGGCTGGCCGGGAGCTCGACGAGGGAGAAATCGGGCTTGATCGAGATGTAGCCGAAGTCGCCGCGGGAGAGACCACCCTCGTTGGCGAGCGCGCCGACGATCTGACGGGGCTCGACCTTGTGTCGCTTGCCGACCGAGATGCGGTACGTCGCCATCGGCACGTCGCTGCGTGAGGCGCGCGGGGTCCGCTCGCGCTGTGCCTTGCCGCTGTGGGTGGGCCGATCGTCGAAGGTGCGGGAGGACGACCGGGCGGTCTCCGGCTGGAGGAGCAGCGGCTGCTCGCCGTGCATCACCGCAGCGAGAGCAGCAGCAACGTCGACCTCGGCCACGTCGTACTCGCCGACGTAGTGGTTCACGACCTCACGGAAGAAGTCGATCCGCTCCGGCTGCGTCAGCGCTTGGGTGATCTGGTCGTCGAAGCGCGTGAGGCGGGTGGCGTTGACGTCGTCGACGGTCGGCAGCTGCATCTGGGTCAGCGGCTGGCGGGTGGCCTTCTCGATCGCTCGGAGCAGGTGCTTCTCACGCGGCGTGACGAACGCGATCGAGTCGCCTGCGCGACCGGCCCGGCCCGTACGACCGATGCGGTGGACGTAGGACTCGGTGTCGGTGGGGATGTCGTAGTTGACGACGTGACTGATCCGCTCGACGTCAAGGCCGCGAGCGGCGACGTCGGTGGCGACCAGGATGTCCAGCTTGCCGGACTTGAGCTGGTTGACGGTGCGCTCGCGCTGCACCTGGGCCACGTCACCGTTGATCGCCATCGCGGAGAACCCGCGGGCGCGGAGCTTCTCGGCCAGGGTCTCGGTCTCGTTCTTGGTCCGGACGAAGACGATCATCGCCTCGAAGTTCTCGACCTCGAGGATGCGGGTGAGCGCGTCGACCTTCTGGGGGTAGGACACGATCATGTAGCGCTGGGTCGTGTTGGCCGAGGTGGTCGTCTTGTTCTTGACCGTGATCTCGACGGGGTCCTTGAGGTATTTCTTCGAGATTCGTCGGATCTGCGGAGGCATGGTCGCGGAGAAGAGGGCGACATTCTTGTCGTCAGGGGTGTCGGCCAGGATCGTCTCGACGTCCTCGGCGAAGCCCATCTTCAGCATCTCGTCGGCCTCGTCCAGCACCAGGAACCGCAGCTGGGAGAGGTCGAGCGTCCCCTTCTCCAGGTGGTCCATGATCCGGCCGGGGGTGCCGACCACGATGTGCACTCCGCGGCGCAGCGCGGAGAGCTGCACGCCGTAGCCCTGGCCGCCATAGATGGGCAGCACGCTGACGCCCTTGACGTGAGCGGCGTACTTCTCGAAGGCCTCCGCGACCTGGAGCGCGAGCTCGCGGGTGGGTGCCAGCACGAGCGCCTGCGGGGTCTTCTGGGTCCGGTCGAGGCGCGACAGGATCGGCAGCGCGAACGCGGCCGTCTTGCCCGTGCCGGTCTGGGCCAGACCGACGACATCGCGGCCCTCCAGCAGCGGCGGGATGGTCAACCCCTGAATGGGCGAGGGGGACTCGTAGCCGACGTCGGTGATGGCCTTGAGGACCTCGGGCGAGAGTCCGAGGTCGGCGAAGGTCTGCTCGGCAGGGGCTGTTGAGTCGTCGTTCACCCCTCAACGGTAGGGCCTCGGGAGGGATTAGGGCATATCTCCCCCACGTCAGGCGTCCGCCACGGAGCCACGACACACGGGATGGCACCCACAAATCGGGGCGACAACGGGGCATCACGGGCAGCAGACTTCCTGCATGCCGACGCACGCCACCCTGCCCCAAGCGCTGAGCACCCGCCCGCTGCGACACTCCGATTCGCGCATCGTCTTCGACCTGATGGCTGCCCAAGAACTGCACGACACGGGGAAGGTCCAGATCGAGGAGGCCGACCTGATCAGCGACTGGTCGCGTCCCAGCCACGACCTGACTGCCCGCTCGGTCGGAGTGTTCGACGGCTCTGCCCTGGTGGGGTACGCCGAACTCGTGGGTGCCGATCGCGGAGACACCAGTGTGTTGCCGTCCCACCGTGGACGGGGCATCGGAAACTGGCTGGCGCACTGGATCCAGGACCGGGCGCGTCGATGTGGATCCCCGGTCGTGGGCATGCCCGTGCCCCAGGGCTCGCCGGGCGATCCGCTCCTGGCCGAACTCGGGTGGGGGGTGCGCTGGACCAGTTGGGTCCTGCAGCTTCCCGCCGGCGTCCTCATCGCCGCGCGGCAACTACCTGACGGGTTTCAGATCCGGACGGCCGGGACCGAGCATCTGCGAGCAGCCCACGACGTCCTCGAGGATGCCTTCCTGGAGTGGTCGGTACGCCCCCGTGAATCGTTCGAGGACTTCGAGGCGGCCACGCTGGGGCGACCGGGCTTCGAGCCATGGAACCTGCGCGTGCTACTGGACGCCCACGACGAGGTCCGAGGCGTCTCGGTGGTGCTCATGGCCGACGAGGGCGCGATGGGGTACGTCGACCGCCTGGCCGTACGCATGGACTCCCGTGGTCGGGGTTTCGCCCGCGCGCTGCTGGTCGACTCCTTCGCCCACACCCGCGCCCACGGAGCCACCACGTCGGAACTGAACACCGATTCCCGCTCCGGGGCCTTGGGGCTCTACGAAAGCGTCGGAATGGTGGTGCGAGAGGTGTGGGTCAACCGGGCGATCGGACTCTCTGGCAGCACTGCGCCGGACACAGACCAGACCTGAATACACATATAGTTGTTGCCCGAGGCACTGGTCTAGACATAAACTATTAACTTGCCAGCATCTTTCATGTTGACCTGCAGAGCAACTACGATCGGGCCGTATCTGCTCCGGCGGTGACGCGACGGGACGCGCGCTGCGGACAGAACTAGGGGGTTACACAGGTGAAAGATTTGCACGCACTGGTTGTCGAAGACGACCCAGACATCTCGATTGCTCTGGTGGACACGTTGCAGGGCGCCGGTTTCCGCGTCTCTTCCGCACTCGACGGCCGCTCCGCGATGGGAATCGCGGCGCAAGATCCTCCCGACCTCGTCACTCTCGACCTCACGCTGCCCCACATGGATGGCATCGAGGTCTGTCGACGGATCCGTGAGCAGAGCGACTGCTACATAGTGATCGTCTCGGCGCGTTCGGAGGAGGTGGACAAGCTCATCGGCCTGGAGGTCGGTGCCGACGACTTCGTCCTCAAGCCGTTCTCGCCGCGCGAGCTGCGGGCGCGCATCGCCGCTCTGTTCCGACGCCCGCGCATGGCCTCGCCCCTGCTCACCGAGCACCCCCCGCGGCAGGCCGTGCACGTTCCGGCGCAGGCGCAGGCACAGGCACAGGTACAGCCCCAGTTGCCGCCGCAGACCCAGAGCGAGACCCGTGATCTGGATTGTGGAGCCGGGCTGTTGATCCTCACCGAGCGTCGCGAGGTGACCATCGACGGTGGCCTCGTCGACCTCACCCGCATCGAGTACGACGTCCTCGCCTATCTCGCCGGCCGACTTTCGCGAGTCTGCACCCGTGAGGAAATGGTGCTGGCGATCTGGAGCAGTGCGCTGACCCACGACCATCACCTGGTGGACGTGCACGTTGCCAATCTGCGCGGAAAGCTGCGCCGCCACTCCGACGCGGTCTGGATCCACACGATCCGAGGCATCGGCTATCGCATGGACCGGGAGAAGCCTTCGAGCAACCTCGTCAGCGCGAGCGCCCAGCCCTCCAGCGAGGGCGAGCCGCAGGACTGGGCACGTGGATGGAACCTCTGAGTTGTTGATCACGAACCCCGCTTTATGGCATTTACCAGCATCCCAACCGCCCTCGACGCATGATTGAGGCCTATTCGGCAGACCCGTGCGAAGCCTTGCGCCATATAGACGCTAAGGTTCGCCCGGGGCGGGAGACTGGACATTCATGATGACAACACGAACGGCAGTAGTCGTCGAGGACGACGCTGACATCGCCGATGTGATTTCGAGCCTGCTCGATCGCACTGGCTTCGATGTGCAGGTCGCGCGCACCGGATCAGATGCACTGCGGCTGATCCGCGAGATCAGGCCCGATCTGGTCACGCTCGACCTCACGCTGCCTGATATCGACGGCGTCGAGGTCTGTCGACAGATCCGCGCCAGCAGCGACTGCTACGTGATTGTCGTCAGTGCTCGGACGGCCGAGGTGGACCGGCTCATCGGTCTCGAGGTCGGCGCCGACGACTATCTCTCCAAGCCTTTCTCACTGCGGGAGTTGCAGGCACGCGTCGCAGCGCTCTTCCGTCGTCCGCGCAGCAATCAGCCCAAGCTGACCGCACCCGTCCCCAATTCGGACGCGGTGCTGGGATGCGAGGACCTGCAGTTGTTCCGCCACGCCCGTGAGGTCAAGGTGGCCGGAAAATACATCGAACTGACCCGCACCGAGTTCGACCTGCTCAACCACCTCGTGAGCCGTCCCGGCGTGGTCGTGGCTCGCGAAGAACTCCTGCGCGACGTCTGGGCCACCGACTTCATCCCGGACAACACCCACGTCGTCGACGTGCACCTGGCCAACCTACGGCGCAAGCTCCGTGGGTCTGCGGAGCAGGACTGGATCCGCACCGTCAGAGGCGTCGGTTTCAGGTTCGACCCCTGCTGCACCGCGTAGGGACGCCACCGGCCCTCTGATGCGGCCCGCCGCCTTGCGGCGTGCGGACCTTCAGCGCGCCGATTCGCGCAAGGTCGAGCCGCGAGCACCGCGCACCGTGAAGGCCGCGTTGACGAAGGCCGCCGCCCCGAAGACCGCCGCGGTCAGCAGGGTCAGCACGACGAGGCGGACCGGCGAGATGCTGGCCACGAGCGCCGGCGTGGTCAACGCGCTGGCGTACCCGAGGGTGATGGTGCGCAGCACCACCCACTGGGCCAGCGAACCTGCCGCAATGCCGGCCAGCGCAGCGCTACCGAGAACGACCAACAACTCGCGCGTGACGGCCCCCATCACCGCACGGCGTGGGACCCCGACGACCCGCAGGGCCGCCGCATCGCGGCGACGCGACGGGAGTTGGACCGCAGCACTCACGAAGAGGCCGGCGAGGGCCATCAGCACGACGAGAGCAGCGACGATGGCGTAGAGCCGCAGGGCGAGGGCGTAGGCGCTCTGGTCCAGGACCTGTCGCTCCTGCGCCAGGGTGGTGTCCACGTTGAGCCCGGCCGCAGAGAGCGCATCGGTGATTGCCGCCGGCGCTCCGTCTCGCTGCAGGACGCGCACCGTCATCAGGTTGTTGTAGACGGGACGATCGGTGATGAAGGAGGAGTAGTCGACCAGCAGCCCCGACGGACCGGTGAACGGCATCCCCTCGATCTCGGCGATCGGGTCGACCTTGATCAGGCCGTAGCCCTCGTCCAGCTTGGCGAGGGCGCGCTGCTGGACCTTGGGCCCCATCAACGCTCGCCGCTCGGGAGAAATACCACCGGAGGTGATGCGAGCCATGCCGACGGAGTCGCCGGTGTCGACATCCATCACCACCTCACCATCCTCGGTGCGCATGGCGACGATCGAGGACTTGATCCCGGGATTGGGTGTCGGGGTCCAGTCAGCGCCGTCGATGCCGCCCTGGACGGGCTGGCCGTCCATCTCGACGGCGATGACGCGCAGCGTGCCCTTCATCTGCATCGTCGTGCCGGCGCCACCGCCGAGGGTCATCCCCTCGAAGGGGCACCCTGCCTTGCACTCCGGCACGGCCTCGGTACGCGTCGACACTCCTTGTGGGAAGGGGCCGAGGTAGGCCTTCAGTGGCTTGCCACCCCGTGTGCCGAATCGCACCTCGAGGGACAGGGGTTGATCGGACTCGGCCTGGTTGTCGACCGTGATCGAGATCCGCCTGCCCGTGACACTCGGCACCACACCGTCGGGGGCGATGGCCTCCACCACCTGCTCCACGGAGAGTCCGGGGCTCCAGGTCTCCGGCCAGGTCGAGACCTGCGCCAGACGGGAACTGTCCACGATGGAGAAGCTCGCACCCGGGTTCGCGGCATCGGCCGCGGCCATCACCCACTCGCCCTCGGGGTCGACCTTCCGCGTCAGGTCGATGGCCTCGCTGAGGGTGAGCTGGGTCGACCAGACGGTGTGGGCGGGCGCCGCAGTGGCGGCGACACTCGTACGCCAGGTGGCTGCGGAGTCATAGACCCCGGCACCGAAGACCGCGACGGCGATCGCGGCGGTGATCGGCAGGATCACCAGGGTGCCCTCCTGGCGTCGTGAGATCGCGCGTGAGGAGACGAAGCCGCTGAGGGATCTGCCCTGCGAGCGCCGGGTCCACCAGGTCGCCAGAGCTGCGGTGAGGCGGGTCGCAATCAGTCCGGCCACCACGGCCAGCAGTACCGGGAGGACCAGATCGGTCGCGTCCGGCTTCGCGGGGCCTCTCGCCGAGAGCTTGCTGACCAGCGTGGCAATCGCGAGGGCCACCAGAGTCAGCTGGGCCACGACCGACCACCGTCGCGCGGTGACCGGACGGCGTACGCCGGAGAGCTGAGAGACGAGTGACTCACGTACGACCAGTCCGACCGCCACGCAGGCGACCGCGAAGGCGGCGAGCAGCACCAGAAGGGCCGACAGCCAGCTGGTGAGCGGCAGCGGAACGGCCAGACCGGGGGTCAGCCAGGCCCGGACGAGCACCCAGGACAGACCCAGCCCGAACGCCACCCCGATCGGTGAGGCGAGCAACAGGACGACGACCGGTTCGGCCAGGCCCAGGACCCACAACCGTCGGGCGGTGACTCCGCGTAGGGACGCCAGAGCGAGCTCTGGGACGCGCAGCTCGGTCGCCGCACTGAGCAGCCGCATCAGCAGCGCCAGGGCAACCAGGACGAGCGAGAGCACTGCCGGGGCGATGGAGTTGCGGGCCGTGGCCTGCTGGAAACGGACGTCGGCCGCCACGCTGGCCAGTGAGTTGACGCCCTCATCACGGATCGTGCCCCCCTCGACCTTGAGGGTGGCGTCCCTGGGGAGAGCGGCAGCGGAGTCGGCTGCCTCGTCGAGCTGGGCGGTCGTGAGTCCGGCGGCGGCATCGAGGTGGGTCTCCACCCCGATGGCCCATTTGCCTGCTGCGGTCACCGTCTCCGGCGTCGTGATCAGCGGTGCGGGGGCGTACGGCTGGTACCCGCCCCCTTCGCGCACCTGCTCGTTGGTGCTGGTGAGTCGACCCGGGATCAACCAGTCGGCCCCTGTCTTGGGAGTCGTGTAGGTGCCGACGACGACCACGTCGTCGATCCCCGGCCGCGGCAGGGCAAGGCCGGCGACCCCGCCCGGCTCGTAGATCACCAACGGCAACGGCTGGCCGATCTCGGCTCCGGTCGTCTCAAGGTCGGCAGCCAACATCAAGACCTCGCCGAGCTTCTCCGGACAACGACCCTCGACATCGAGGAGCCCACAGGCGTCGGCACGCGACCAGAACGTGACCACCCCCCGCAGCGCGCTGAGCTGCTCGGACTGGACGGTGAGGACCGGCTCCTGCCACGGCCCCTTGTTCAGGATGGCCGCAGCGGCGCGAGCGTCACGCTCGGCCTGCTCGATGCTGCCGTCCGCGTCCGGTGTGAAGACCCGGCTGAGGCCGGTCAGCGCGGGCGCCGTCTCCTGGAGACGGGTGATGACGTAGGAGGTGGTGACCGCCTGGGAGAAGATGGGCCCCAGCACCGCCGACCCAATGGCCAGGGCTGCCAGCAGGACCGAGCCTGCCGAGAGCAGGGCACGGGCCCGCAGGCCTCGCAGGATGGCACCGATCAACTGGCTCATCAGCCCTCTTCCTCACGCAGCAGGCTGGGTCGGGTCGTGCTGGCACGGACCACGCGGGCCCGACCTCCGACGCCGAGGACCACCGCAGCGGCCAGCACGGCCGGGATGATCAGTGGCGTCCACTTGGCGCTGGTGTCCAATGGGAGTGCCGCGACCGGCAGATCGACCAGGGGCAGTCCGCCGAGCAGCAGGGTGACCGCGATCCAGCCACCCGCGATCACAGCACCGCTCACGAGCAGGGTGAGCGTCAGTAGTTCGGCGCGACCGGCCCGGCGCACCGTGCCCAGACCGATGCCGAGGACCCGCAGGGACGCGACGTCGCGGCGGTAGTCCCGCAGATTCCTGCCCACACCGGCGACGAGGGCAAGCAGCGCCACGAGAGCACAGGCCAGCGCCGTGAGGAGGTAGGCCTGCGCCTGCGCGCCGCCATGCTTCTTCCCGAGCGCCGTCCGTACGGAGTCGAGTGAGCGCCAGGAGTTGCCGGTGGCCCCAGCCACCTGGTCCAACAGGGCCTGGGGAGTGCCATCGGCAGCCACGATCCGCACTTCGGCGTCGGGCACCGTGCTCCTCGACCCGAGAGAAGCAGCGCCCAGGTCGCTGAGCACCCCCACCGTCCCGAGCAGCGGCAGGGTCGCGGCCTCGCCGACCACGGCCGGCGTACGTTCCTGGCCGCCCAGGTCACGCGCGGCGGGATCCGCCTCGTCGGCGACCAGCACCGGCAGCGGGGCAAGCGAGGCCTCCAGCAGCAGTGGCAGCATCGTGCTCGGCAGCAGGGTCACCTGGAGACCACCGGGTGTGTTGATGACCGGATCGGCGTACGCCGGTGGAGCCCCCTCGAGCGCCTCCGCGTCGGGCACCCACGTCTGGTCGAGAAGGTTCAGGCCATCGAGACGGATCTCCTCGAGCACGACCACGAACTCCGAGGTGTCCAGGAAGTAGGCCTCGATGTCGCGACCCACTGACACTCGGGTGATCGAGCAGCCGTCCGCACAGTCCGGCAACTGGACCGTGCCCGTGGCCCGCGCCCCCTTCGTGGGCAGTTTCAGGGGGACCTCGGCGGATCCGGAGACATTGTTGGCGGCGACATATTCGACGCGGACGAGGAGGGTGTCGCTCACCCGACTGACGAAGTCCGCGCGACCGGGTGCAGAGATGACCCCGGTCAGGTCCTTGCGCAGCGCAGAGGCCACCACCGACAGGCGGGTGCCGGAGCCACCGAGTGACGCATCTCGGGTGGCCAGACGGGACACGGAACCAGCAGCTGCCTGGGCCGGCGTTCCGTCGTAGAAGTCGCCCACGACAGCGTCCCACCTCGCCGCGTCGACATAGGCACGGCGCTCGGCCAGCCGTTCCTCGTTGCGGATGAGCACGGTCGTCATCAGCTGGCTTCCCTCGGGATCGAGTCGCTCAGTGAGCTGTTGGGCGCCCACCGCTCCGGGACCGGCGTCGATCACCATCGTGGCGCCGGTCTCGATACGAGCCTGACTCCCGGTCCACCGATCCACGCTGACCGCCCCGGTCAGGGCCAGGGTGCCCACGACCGCGGCCGCCACGACGAGCCGGATCGGCGTCACCAGGTCACCCGATCGCGCGAGTCGGCGGGTGGCGAGGAAGGCACCCAGACCGCGAGTCTCGGTCACTGGCGTGAAGCCGCTCGCCAGGAGACGGATCACCCAGATCGCCGCCTGACCCAACGCCAGGCCGACCAGGGCCGGGCCGAGGAGGACGAGAAGGTCGGGATCGCCGTCGGAGAGGCGACTGCGGTAGGAGGCGACACCAGCCCCGACGATGACCAGCACGCTCAGGAAGATCGCGAGAGTGGTCGCGCGCCGTGGACGCTGTCGCGTCGAGACCTGCACCGCGAGCGGCTCACGCAGACTGGATGCGGCACTCAGGGCAACGATGACCAGGCCAGCGCCGGCGATGGCTGCAGCCGTGAGCAGTGCCGTCCTGTCCAGCGGCGCTGCCGTCTCTTCGAGCCAGAAACCGGTGCTGACGACGGTGCCGATCCCGCCGACGACGAGCCCGACGACGGTGCCGAGAATGATGGCCAACAACGGCTCGACGAGGAGGAAACGCCACAGCCGCAGGCCGTGGATCCCGCGCAGGCGTGCCAGTCCGATCTCCTCGCGGCGACTCACAGCCAGCTCGGCGCCGATGCTGGGCACGGCGACAGCACCGAGCAGGAGCAGCGGCGCAGCGAGTGCGGCCGATGTCTGCGCGGTGTGGGCGAACTGGAGGACGGTGACGGCGCCACCGACGACCGCCACGGTCATCAGCACCAGTGTGGTCAAGGAGCCGCGTCGACTCCAGGCACCACGAAGAACTCGAATCACCCGCGTGGCCTCATCGGACGACGCGTCCCTCGTCGAGCGCGATGTGCAGGTCACAGGCGTCGACGACTGCGGGGTCGTGGGTCGCGACCACCACGACAGCGCCGCGCTCGGCCTCCGCGTGCAACTCGGCGAGCACCACCGCGCGGTTACCCTCGTCGAGCTCGGACGTCGGCTCGTCGGCCAGGAGGACGCCGGCGCGGACCACGAAGCCGCGGGCACAGGCCACCCGCTGCATCTGACCACCCGAAAGCTCCTCGACCTGTCGCTCACCGAGGTCGGCAATGCCGAAGCGGGCCAGCGCAGCTTCCGCCTCCTCGTCCGCATCGCCCGGTCGCACACCTCGTGCACGCAGCGCGATGGAGACGTTCTCGCGAGCAGAGAGAATCGGAACCAGGCCATAGACCTGCAGGACGAAGGCAACCTCGGGTCGGGGGTCGCCGCTGCCGGTCCACATGTCCTGGCCAGCAAGGCGGGCGGTGCCGGAGGTGGCCTCGAGCAATCCCCCGGCGATCGAGAGCAGCGTGGTCTTTCCCGAGCCGCTGGGACCGGAGAGCGCAGTGAGTTTGCCGGCGGGGAACGTCACGCTGACCTCGTCGAGCAGCGTCCGGCCTGCGACGTAGGTGATGGCGTCGAGCTCGAGGCTCATGCGGGGGTCCCCTCAGCGCTGGCACGTGAGACGACGATGCGGCCCTGCTCGTCGTCCTCGAACTTGACGAGCGTGCCCGGTGGCCACTCGTCGGCAATGTGACCGGGCAGGTGCAGGACGCCGTCTTCGCCGACCACGGCGTACTCCGAACCACCGTGGCCCTCGGCGCCGACGCGACCGCCCTTCATGGTGACGGTGCGCGAGAAGGTCGCGGCCACTTCCGGCTGGTGGGTGACCACCACGATGGTGGTGCCGAACTCATCGCCCAGGGAGTGGATCAGGTTGAGCACGTGGTCGCGGTCTTCGTGGCTCAGTTGGCTGGTGGGTTCGTCGGCCAGCAGCAACCGCGGGGACGTCGAGACGGCGCAGGCGAGAGCCAGGCGCTGTCGCTGGCCGCCCGACATCGTGGAGACGACCTGGTCGGCCTGCTCTAGGAGCCCCACCCGGTCGAGGAGTTCGACGTCCTGCAGGGCCTCCTCGCGCTCGGAACCGCTCAGCGACATCCGGGCGAAGGCGATGTTCTGCCGCGAGGTGGCGTAGGGCAGCAGGTTGCGGGTCGCTCCCTGGAGCATGGTGCTGACCTGACGCGACCGGATGCGGGCCAGATAGCGCTCCCCCATCCGGGAGATCTCTTCGTCGCCGAGGAATATCTTGCCGGCACTGGGGCGCTGGATGCCGCCCAGCAGGGCGAGCAGCGTGGACTTGCCCGAGCCACTTGGACCCAGGAACGCGACGCGCTCACCGGCTCGGATCGTCAGGTCGACGCCTCGCAGCGCGACGACGTCGTGTCCGCCGAAGGTCTTGTAGAGGTGGACGACTCCCTCGCAGCGCACGCCGAGACCACCGACCCGCGTTTCCTCGACCGTGCTCGCGACAGTGCCCACGTACCCCCCTATGGATGAACAGCGGGGACAACATACCCACAGTGTCGATACATTGAGCCCATGGTCATCCGGGTTGCGCTTGTCAATGACGACGAAGTGGTGGTGCGCGGGCTCGACGCGATGATGCGTTGCTACAGCGACCGCATCGAGATCGTGGAGTTGGTGGCGGGCCTGCAGGTCAAGGAGCCCGTCGACGTCGCGCTCTACGACACCTTCGGCATCGGCCAGGGCAACGGTCCGTCGGTCCGGCAGCTCGTCGACAACCCCCGGGTGCGTCACGTGGCGGTCTACACCTGGAACTTCCAGCCCTGGCTCACCCGCGACACCCTCGAGCAGGGCGTGCGTGGCTATCTCTCCAAGAGCCTGTCCGCCGCCCGGCTGGTCGACGCACTCGCCGCGATCGCCGCCGGTCAGGTAGTGGTGTCACCGTCCCAGGGTCGCTCCGCACTCGTCGGCGGTGACTGGCCCGGCCGCGAGGAGGGCCTGACCGCACGCGAGGCCGAGGTCGTCTCCCTGATCACCATGGGTCTGAGCAACCTGGAGATCGCCGAGCGCACCCTGCTGTCGCTCAACTCCATCAAGTCCTACATCCGCTCGGCCTACCGCAAGATCGAGGTCGACTCCCGCTCCAAGGCTGTCCTGTGGGGCGTCGAGCACGGTTTGCGCGCCGATCGCGTGCGGGTGAACGGCTCGCCTGCGCGCAGCTCCTGAGCCCACGTAGGCTGCCCCGGTGAATCAGCAGGTGAACCAGCAGGACGATTTTTCCGGTGGCATCGATCCCGAGGACCTCGCGACGACGATCCGCGTGCTCAGTTCGCTGCACCACGTGCCGGGCGACCACCCCGACCATGTGCTGGTCAAGCGTGCAGCTTCACACATGTACAAGGCGATCAAGGCCGAGCGCAAACTCGACAAGCGTGCGGCCGAACTCGCTCACGACCGCGCCATCATCGAGAAGACGGCGACGGGCTCGCCGATGCGCATCGACGACGAGACTGCCGGCATCCCGCTGGTCTCCACCACCGTCGGCGACTTCGCGGGCGAGTTGGTCGTGGCCCGCGGGTGCTACATCTGCAAGCAGGACTTCACCCTGGTCGATGCGTTCTACCACTGGCTCTGCCCCACCTGCGCCGCGACGAGCCACGCCAAGCGCGACCAGCGCACCGACCTCACCGGCAAGCGGGCGCTGCTGACGGGTGGACGCGCCAAGATCGGCATGTACATCGCACTGCGGCTGCTGCGCGACGGCGCCCACACCACCATCACGACGCGTTTCCCCAAGGACGCCGTCCGCCGCTTCTCCGCACTGCCCGACAGCGAGGAGTGGCTCCACCGGTTCAAGGTCGTCGGCATCGATCTGCGTGACCCCACCCAGGTCATCTCCCTGGCCGACGACGTGGCTGCCGCCGGACCGCTGGACATCCTGATCAACAACGCCTGCCAGACCGTGCGCCGCACGCCCGGTGCCTATGCACCGCTGGTGCAGGCCGAGTCGTCGGAGCTGCCGACCGACCGCGAGCTCCCGGAAATGGTCACCTTCGACCGGATCTCCGAGGCGCACCCCGCGGCCATCGCCGGCGCGCTCACCGACACTGCCATCGCCCATCACGAGGGCGAGTCGGCCGAGGCTGCGGTCGCGGCCCACAACGCCGCCACGATGACCGCCCTGGCCCTGTCGGCCGGTCACGCCTCGCTCGACGCCCACCTGGCCGGCACGGCCGTCGACGCCGGCGGCCTCCTGCCCGACGTCCAGGTCAACAACTCCTGGACCCAGACGGTCGGCGAGGTGGACCCGCTGGAGTTGTTGGAGGTGCAGCTCTGCAACTCCATCGCCCCCTTCCTGCTGGTCTCCCGGCTCCGGCCGGCGCTCGCCGCCGCAGCCACGACCGCGACCTCGCAACGGGCGTACGTCGTCAATGTGAGCGCCATGGAAGGCCAGTTCTCCCGGCGCTACAAGGGCGCCGGACACCCGCACACCAACATGGCCAAGGCCGCACTCAACATGCTCACCCGCACCTCATCGCAGGAGATGTTCGACACCGACAGCATCCTGATGACGGCTGTCGACACCGGCTGGATCACCGATGAGCGGCCGCATGGGGAGAAGCTCAGGATCGCTGCGGAGGGCTGGCATGCGCCACTCGACCTGGTCGACGGCGCTGCGCGGGTCTACGACCCGATCGTGCTCGGCGAGGCCGGCACGGACCTGCTGGGCTGCTTCGTGAAGGACTATCACCCCTCGCCCTGGTAGGACGCGGTGAAACCCGCTGGCTGTCGGTCGGGACCGGCTGCTTGACTCTGCGCATGAGCGCACTCGAGACGGCCGAAGAGTTCCAATCCCGCGTCGCCGCGGCCACCGACGAGGAAGGTCGGCTTCGCGTCGCCATCGAGGCCATGCCGGGATGGGACGTCTTCCCCTTCGAGCTCGATGGCCTGCGGATCAAGCCGCTCGAGCCACTGGCGGACGCCGAGCCCCCGCGTCGGGGTGAGAACGCCGCGGAGTGCCCCTGTCAGGAGCCGCAACTCCCCGAGCACGCCGCCCAGGTCGCGTGGAGCAACGAGCGTTGGCGGCTCTCGGAAGTCGGGATGCAGTTGCCGGTGACGCTGATCCTCAGGCCACTCCAGCACTGCGATCTGGGTGACATGCCGGATGACCTGGCTGCCGAGATGGGGCTGCTGATGGTCGCGATCACCGCCGCAATCGAGGAACTGCCCAGCGTGGGCCGGTGCCACCTGGCGCGTTACGGCGACGGCGACGCCCACGCCCACCCGTTCTTCTTCGGCCGCCCGGCCCGCATGCTGCAACTGCGTGGCTCAACCCTGCTGGACTGGGAAGAGAACCTCCCGCCGGTCCCCGAGGACGTACGACAGGCCAACGCCGGGCACGTCGCGCAACGGCTCCTGGAGAAGTTCGGCGGCAATCTCGGGGGCAGTGGCCCAGCCTGATGACCCTCAGGTGATCGGTTCGACGGCGCTGCTCCGGGCCAGCGGGGAGCCTCAGCCGGACCGAGTGGTCTCGTGGGTCGTCACGATGTCGTGGCCCGCTGCCCACTCCCCGATGTCGCGCCTCTCGATGGCTGCCGCCATCAGGTCGGGGAACAGGTCCGGTGTGCAGGCGAAGGCAGGGACGCCGATCTCCGCGAGCGCCGCTGCGTGGTCGACGTCGAAGGACGGCTGCCCCGAATCGCTCAGCGCCAGCAGCGCGATCATGGTCGCCCCCGACCCGACCACTGACCGGGCTCGAGCGATCATCTCCTCGGCGATCCCGCCTTCGTAGAGATCGCTGATGAGGACCAGGACGGTGTCGGACGGCTGGGAGATCTTGCCCTGGCAGTAGGAGAGCGCCCGGTTGATGTCGGTGCCGCCGCCGAGTTGGACCCCGAAGAGCACGTCGACCGGATCATCGATCTCGTCGGTGAGATCGACGACCTCGGTGTCGAAGACGACCAGACGCGTCGTGACGGATCTGATCGAGGCCAGCACTGCGCCGAACACCGAGCTGTAGACGACCGATTCGGCCATTGAGCCGGACTGGTCGATGCACAGGATGATCTCGCGTTCGACCTGGGTCGATCGCCGGGCGTAGCCCACCAGCCGTTCAGGCACGACCGTGCGGTGTTCGGGGAGGTAGTGCTTGAGATTGGCGGCGACCGTGCGTTTCCAGTCGACGTCCTTCATCCGCGGACGTCGGGTGCGCGCGGACCGGTCCAACGCTCCTGTCACCGCCTGGACGGTGCGCTGGCGCAACTTTGCCTCGAGCTCGTCGGTCACCAGGCGTACGACGGCGCGGGCGGTCTCGCGTGAGTGCTCCGGAATCACCTGCCCGAGCCCGATCAGCGTGCTGACGAGGCCCACGTCGGGCTGGACGGCACGCATCATCTCGGGTTCCAGCAGCAGCTGCCGCAGCCCGAGACGCTCCATCGCATCGCTCTGCATGACCTGGACGACCGAGGAGGGGAAGTAGGTGCGGATGTCACCCAGCCAGCGCGACACCCGCGGGGCCGACGCACCCAGGTTCCCCTTCCGGCCGCTGTCGTAGAGCGCTGCCAGCGCTGCGTCGCGACGACTGTCGTCCTCGCCGAGCATCACCGGCTGGCCGGCCGTCCCGGTGAGACCGTCCGCCTCGTCGCCGCCCAGGATCAGCCGCCACCGGGTCAGTCGCTCACGGGTGGGCTGCTCCTCGACCGACGTCTCAGGCTGCTCCGTCACGATCCATCACCTTCCATCCGATCAGTCGGGCCACGGCGCTCACCGCAGGTGCGGCCTGGTCGATGTCGAGCATCGACGCCTCGGCGGCGGGTCGGGAGTCGGGTCCGCCCAGCCGGGACAACCGCTCACCGACCGTGCGTCTTTCGGGGCGGGTGAACTCCGAGAACGTGCGGCGAACGAGCGGCAGCAGGTCTTCGAATGTCGTCTCGTCGAGCCCACCCACCCACTCGTCGATCAGGCCCAGCAGGACCGTGTCATGGACCAGCAGGACGGCGTCACCTGCCAGGAAACCGGCCAGCCACGCTGCCGCCTGCGAGGCCGAGGCTGCCAGGGAGAGGCGCCGACCCATCCGCTGGGCAGCCGCCTCGGAGTCGAGGTGTCCGGCGTCGAGGAGGAGACGGGTGGCTCGGCCAGCGACACCACCTGCCACGTGCTCGGCGACGGAGAGGGCCTCCAGGGCCTGGGTCCAGGACTCATCCAGTGCGCTGTCCGCGAGCAGCGACAACCCGCGCTGGGCACCAGCGATGGCTTCGACCATCTGCTCGGCAGCGTCGTCGTCGAGGCTCGCGCAGGCCATCGGCAGCCCGAGACAGGCGCGGACGACGGTGGAACCGAGGACGACGCGGACCCGCGCGGTGTCCACGCCCCGTACGTCTCCGTAGCGACAGGTGCGGGCCAGCGGTTCGACGGTCGAGAGCAGCGCGGGCACGTCATGCTGCACGGCCGCCCGGGCATCGAGGGCATCTAGCACTGCTGCGATGGCGTCGGGCAGGTCAGCGGTCAGACACTCGCTCACCAGGCGCGCGAGCTGGCTCAGGTCCTTGGAGCGTTCGGCCCGGTCAGCTGCTCGCGACGCGGCCGCGACCGCGACGGTGGTGCCCCACACGCTCGCCTCGACCAGGTCGACAGCCAACTCGGGTCGCCACTCCAGGGTCCAGCTCTCCTTGAAGGTGCCGGTCGTACGCCCGGTCTCGGCGAGCGCACCCCAACCGATGCCGAGCAGGACCAACCGGTGGAACAGGATCGAACGCGCCAACTGGCTCTCCCTCCGCAGATCGAGGTCGAGGTGTTGTGAGGTCGCGGTCGGTTTGAGACGCAGCGAACGCTGGTGCCGGGCCAGGTCTGCTGCGAGAGGAACGACCGGTGCCGAGTCGGGGACGGACCCGAGCTCATGGCCCACGACCAACCGGGCATGGACGAGGTCGAGCGGGAGCCGGGAGCCTTCGCAGAGCACCGTCTGGGCGGCGTCGTCCAACTCACCGAGACCGACGGAGGGTCGACCGCGCAGGGTGGCCAGCGTCTCGGCAAGTCGGGCAGCTTCCACCACCGACGCGGTCGAGGCGTCCAGCTTTTCTGCACGCAGTGCCCTGGCCACTCGCACCAGCCACGTGGTCGCGAGATCACGCGGATCCGGGTCGTCCTGGCTCAGATGGTCGAAGAGGTGCTGATACCAGCCCGGAGCGTTGACCCCGGCGCCGTAGCCGGAGGAATAGCTGAGCCGGGCCGCCGTCCACGGGGTCCAGGCGACCGCCACCTTGGTACGCGGGAGCTTGCTGATCAGCGCGCGGTCGTGGCCGATCGGGGGGAAGGTGTCCGGCACCAGTGCCGGTGCATGCCACGCGCCGCAGACGACCATGATGCGGGCCTGCGGCGCCGCCTTGATCTCGGCCCGCAACACCTTCCGCATCCACGCCTCCCGGCGGGCGTTGCCCAGCACGTCGGGGTCGTCGGCGGGGCGGTCATCCGCGGCCCGAACGGCTTCCATCGCCTGCCGGATCGCCTCGAAACGACCGGCCGGTGAGTCGTGGCGCTGCTCGACCGCGTCCTCCCACCAGCGTTCGGCGTCGTCGTAGCCGGCCATCGCGGCGAGCGTGGCGATCGGGTCGACGCGCTCGGGCGGGCGCGGCAGCTCGTTCTGCCCGGCCTCAACATTTCCCTCATCGTCATCCTCAGCAGCCGGCTCGACGTACGCAGCGCGCTGCGCGGCCTGCTGCTCGGTCTCCAGGGCGAAGGCGTGGGTGGCCGGGAGGTCGAGGAAGCGCACCGGCACGCCGTGCTCCAGCGCCCAACGGGCCGCCACCCATTCCGGCGAGAAACGCGCCAAGGGATAGAAGGTCGCCTGGCGGGGCTCGTCCACTGCATAGACAAGTCCGGCGATCGGCGGAGTCATGTCCTCCTCCCCCAACAACTCGACGATGGCGTCGAGCTCGGGGCAGCCCTCGATGAGCACCAGGTCCGGTGGCTCTTGGTCGAGCGCCGCCTGCACGGCTCGGGCCGAACCTGGACCGTGGTGGCGCACGCCACAGATGTCGACTGGCATGAGTGCGGCTCAGCCCAGGTCCCGGCAGGCGCGATAGAGGTCGCTCCACTCCTTGCGGTTGCGCATGACGGTCTCCAGGTACTCCTGCCACACCAGCTGGTCCTGCACCGGGTCCTTGACGACCGCGCCGAGCAGGGCTCCCGCCACGTCCTCGGCGCGGACGGTCCCGTCGCCGAAGTGGGCAGCGAGCGCGAGGCCGTTGGTCATCACCGAGATCGCCTCAGCTGTCGACAGCGTCGCGCTGGGCGACTTGATGGTGGTGCGCTGGTCCGCGGTGACACCGCTGCGGAGCTCCCGCATCACGGTGACCACCCGATGGATCTCCGAGAGCGACGCCAGGTCTGCGGGCAACTCGAGGGAGGCCCCCAGTGCAACCACCCGGCTGCGCACGATCTCCACCTCCTGTTCGAGCGAGTCGGGCAGTGGCAGCACCACCGTGTTGAAGCGCCGCCGCAGGGCCGATGAGAGGTCGTTGACTCCCTTGTCGCGGTTGTTGGCGGTCGCGATGATGTTGAACCCGGGCCGGGCCTGCACCTCTTCGTCGAGCTCGGGCACCGGCAGCGTCTTCTCCGACAGGATGCTGATCAACGAGTCCTGGACATCCGCGGGGATGCGGGTGAGCTCCTCGACACGGGCGATGGCTCCCGTCTCCATCGCTCGCATGACCGGTCCGGGCACGATGGCCTCACGCGAGGGACCCTCAGCGAGGAGACGTGCGTAGTTCCAGCCGTAGCGCAGCGCCTCTTCCTGGGTGCCCGCCGTGCCCTGGACCACCAGCGTCGAGCGGCCGCTGATGGCCGCCGCGAGGTGTTCGGCAAGCCAGGACTTGGCGGTGCCGGGCACTCCCAGCAGAAGGAGCGCCCGGTCGGTCGCCAGCGAGGAGATGGCCACCTCCACCAGCCGTCGCTGGCCGATGTATTTGGGCGTGATCGTCACTCCCCCGGGCAGTTCACCACCAAGGACGTACGTCGCCACGGCCCACGGCGAAAGGTGCCACGACGGCGGACGGGGTCGGTCGTCCACCGCAGCCAGGGCAGCCAATTCGTCCGCGAAGGCGTCCTCGGCGTGTTGACGTACGACGCCAGTGGCGGGTGAGTTCGGCTGCTCGGTGGTGGACTGGTTCTTGCTCAACTGAATGCCTCCGTGAGGGACGTGCGGAACGCGTGGATCTGCATGGTTTCGGCCAGGACCTTGCGGGTGGTGGACCCGGGGTCAAGGGTGCGTACGAGGGCAGCGATCTCCGGAGCCAGTCCGACCGGCAGGGCAGTCGGCAACGACGAGGACAGCGCGTTCGCCCACACATCGACGTCCGGTCGCGCCAACAACGTGAGGACCGTACGTCCGAGATCGAGGTCCCACGGCCCGGGCTCCTGGACCAGCGCGAGCCAGGCCTCGCGCGACACCGTCTGGCCGCGGAGGTGGGCCATCAGGCGGGCTCGGCGCTCCGGGGCGGGCAGCAGGGCAATCAGGTCTTGGTCCTCGGAGCCATTGGCGACGAGGGCACTGGCCCACTCCTCGGACTGCCGCGCCACGACGGTGGCGGTGACGGCGTTCAGCACATCCTGATCGCGGATCATCTTGAGCGTCTGCGCCGGCGTGCGGCCGCTGATCTCGGTCCACGTCGAGAGCGGAGCGCCCCGGATGATGGTGGCAAGCCACCGGTGGCGCGGTTGCATTCCGGCACCCCCCGCGACGGTGAGGCCGTCACGGATCCCGGCCTGGTCGGGGTCTTCGGGGACCTCCACCTCGAGGCTGGTCCGCAGTCCGCGCCGGACGTGCACCAGCCCGGTGAGGCGTACGGCCATCCGGGCGCCGCGGGCGCTCTGCGGGAGGCCGTCCAGCAGTGACACCGCGATTTCGCGGACGGTCTTGGCGCGGTCGTCCAGAGCCCGCTCGAGCAGCGGCTCGTCGGCAGCGCAGAGCCCGGTCCGCAGGCACCTCAGGGCGCCGCCCCGCACCTTCGCCGACACCACCTCCCACTGGCTCTCGAGGAGCGCGCGCGCAGCGCTGGCGTCCTGTCGACGTCCGGCCTCGAACACCGCGATCGCCTCGCCGCCCGGCAGTGTCGGCCACGACTCGATCCACTCATTCACCGGCTGGGCCCGAAGGATCGTCGCCTGGTCGACGAGGCCGGCCCATGCCGGGTTGAGGCTGATCAGCCAGGCTCCTCGCGTGCCGATCGCCTCGCCCAGTGCCTGGGCGACGGCCGGGCGGCTCGAGGCATGGTCCAGCAGGGCAGGCAGCAGCCGCCACGCGACGCGACGGGTGTGGAGGGTGGCCAGCGCCAGCCACTGCACGACCAGATCGTCGCGTACGGACTTGGAGACGGGCGGTTGGTGGAGCAGCAGGTGCAACAACTGGGTCGCCTGGTCGCCCGCCGGGGACCAGTTCTCGGACGGGGCCAGGTGAATCGTCGCACCGGCTGGCTGGAGCCGGGCACCCCCGCGAGTCAGCGCATCGGCGACTGCAGCGCTCGCCAGCAGCCGATGCTCCGCACTGGTCTCCCCTTCGCCGGCTGCGAGCCCCAGCGAAACCGGAACCGGCGGCGGCTGTCGTCGGGCGCTGCCCACCAGCGCTGCCGTGCCCAGCTCAGCCAGCCACTGCTCGATGGTGGCGCTCACAGGGCGACCACGGTGTCGCTCAGCCACGCCGACAACGGCCGGAAGGCGCCGGACTCGAACTCACCGAACAGGTCCACCGGGTCGCCACCGCTCAGCGCCAGCAACATCCACACAGGGGCGTCCGCCATCAGCGGGACCGCCCCGGTGTCGTCGCCCACCCACCACCGGTCGGCGTCACCCACGACGCGCACCTGCGCCAAGGAGGCTGCGTGTCTTTCGCGCCACGGGGTGAGCCCGAGACTGGCTGTCGCGTCGCCGTGCGCCTGGGCCAGGGTCGTTCGTCCGGGCAGACCGGTCACCGGCTCCCCCGTCGTAGGTGGAGAACGGAACAGCGCACGTCGGGGCGCCTTGCCGGGATAGCGCGAGAGCTCGACATCGAGCCGGGCGCCGCTGAGCTGGGAGACCGCCAGAGCCTGCCCCTGGCCCGCGAAGTCGAGAACCATCACCACTTCACCGTCGTCGTGGGCCAGCCAGGTGCGTTGCTGTTGCAGTCGACCCGCGTCGCTGCGGTGGGCGCCGAGAACGGTCCACGGTCCGGTACGGATGTCGCCCTCACGCACCTCGTCGCTCGACTGGGCCCACCCCACGGCGATCCGGGTTTCAGCCCATTCGTCAGGGTCGAGCTGCGTCCTGGTCTGCCAGGCGCAGATGAGCGTCCACCATCGACCGATCTCGCCCAGCAGGTGGTCGGCCCACCGCTCGCCTGCGTGGATCTGTGAGCCGGCCTCGCGCACCCGTTCGGCCAACCCCGGCAGGTGGGCATCGACCAGTCGCGCGGCGCTGGCGTCCCAGAAGGAGTAGGGCTGCATGCGGGCGGCCGCCAGCCCCCCACGCACCAGATCGGCGAGCCAGAGCTCGAAGTCGTCGACGCCTGCGTCCATCCGGGCCAGCCGCTGCTCCAGCCGCTTGGCCTGTTCGGCGGGATCGGGCGCCTTGTCGCTGACCACCGATCGGGCACCTCGCGTCGCACGCTCAGCTCGCTGCGTGGCCCACTCGTCGGCGAAGGCAGCGACCTGTCCGGAGTCGTCCAGGACGCCCTCGGACCACATCATCAGCAGGGCCAGTCCGTGCTTGCAGGGGAACTTCCGACTCGGGCACGAGCAGCGGTAGGCGGGCGCGAGCACGTCGACGCTCACTTGGTAGGAGGACTTGCCGCTGCCCTGGCACTGCCCCCACACCAAGGCATCGTTCGTCCCGGTCTCGCTCCAAGGGCCGTGCACCGCCAGCCTGCGCGCAGCGGTGAGCGAGGAGGCGTCCGGCGCCACCTCGCTCACCTGCTGGGCTGTCCATCGGGTCATGGCGCGACATACAACCATCCCGCTACGACACCGGCTACTGCACCGGCTACTGGGCGGCGACCTTCGCCACGCCCTCGCTGACCTTGCGGCGCGCGGAGGCGACCTGGTCGGCGTACTTGCCCTTGGTGGTGGTGTCGACCTGCGTCTCGACCTTGTCGAGCACTTCCTCGACCTTGCTGCCGTGCTGACGGGCGAGGTCGCCGAGGGAGGTCTTGAACTCGGCCACGCGCTGGTCGAGGTCGAGTTGTTCGATGGTCTTCTTGAGGGTCTCGTTGATGGACATGGGGGTCCCTCCACTGATACGTCTGGTCACCACCGGATGGCGGTCTCCGGACTCAACCGTAGCGATGATCCGCTGATTCCGCCCTCCACCGGCGCGCCACAGCACTGCCCCACTCCTACCTGACCTGGGAGGAATAAGTTACGGTCCGTCCCGACACAATTCAGGCGGGGCGCCGCCAGCAATCTCCCGGGAGTCCACGTGAGCAATGCCAAGAAGAAGCCAGCAGTCGACTCATCGGGACCGGGGTCCGGAGGCAGGAGCGACGACAACGGGGTCGACGCCGACGGACACGAGATCCCGCGCTCCCACATGATGATCGGCAAGGGCTGGGTGCAGGGCGTCGCCCTGGTCATGCTGGTGGGCTTCTTCATCATGGGCATCCTGACCTTTCGCACCTATACCGATGCGATGCCCGAGCCTGCGCAGGTGACCAGCACGTCGGGCGAAGTCATCTTCGACCGCGCCGACATCAAGGCAGGCCAGAAACTCTTCCTCGCCCGCGGCCTGCAGGAGTACGGCTCGATCCTGGGGCACGGCGCCTACCTCGGTCCCGACTGGACGGCCGACTACCTGCGCCGCTCCACCGACCACACCCTCAAGGCCTTCCAGGACGAGGGTCGCCAGGACCCCACGATCGCGGTGCGCGACGAATACCGCACCAACCGTTACGACAAGGCGACCGAGACGATCGTCTACACCGACGCGCAGGTGGCGGCCTTCGAGGACCTCCAGACGCACTACGCCGCCTACTTCGGACCCGACGCCCCCAAGTACGGCCTGCTCAAGAACACCGTGAAGACCCCCGAGGAGGTCCACAACCTCACCGCATTCTTCTCCTGGACCGCGTGGGCCGCCGCTGCCGAACGCCCCGGTCACGACTACTCGTACACCAACAACTGGCCGGCCGAGAAGGCTGTGGACAACGGCCCCACGCCCGACCTCGTCGTCTGGTCGGCACTGTCGCTGATCGTCCTGCTCGGTGGCACCGGCGTCCTGTTCGCGGTCTACGGCAAGTGGAGCCGCGAGATCGGCTGGCACTCCCACGAGGCACCTGCCCTGTCCTTCCGGCAGCCGGGCGAGGTGTCCCTGACCCCGAGTCAGCGCGCGACAGCCTGGTTCTTCTTCATCGTCGCTGCACTGTTCCTGGTCCAAGCGCTCGTGGGGGCAGCGTCCGAGCACTACCGCGCTGACACCACGAGCTTCTTCGGCATCGAATTCATCACCAAACTCCTGCCCTTCAACCTGGCCCGCACCTGGCATGTGCAACTCGCGCTGTTCTGGACCGCCGCGTCGTTCCTGGCAGCCGGCATCTTCCTCACCCCCCTCATCGCGCGGCGCGAGCCCAAGGGTCAGGGGCTGTTGGCCTACATCCTGCTCGGCGCAGTCACGTTCGTCGTGGTCGGCTCGATGATCGGCGAAGCCCTCTCGATCCACGGCGTCTCGTGGGCCACGGGTCCGTTCTTCGAGCAGCAGTGGGAATACCTCGACCTTCCGCGGTTCTTCCAGATCCTGCTCACCGCGGGTCTCTTCATCTGGATCGCGATCATCTATCGCGGCATGCGCTCGCGTCTGAAGGGTGAGCACAAGGGCAACATGCCGTGGCTGTTCTTCTTCGCAGCCTTGGCCATTCCCGCGTTCTACGCCGTCGGCCTGCTGGCACGTACCGAAACGCACATCACCGTCGCCGAGTTCTGGCGCTTCTGGGTCGTCCACCTGTGGGTGGAGGACTTCCTGGAGCTCTTCACCACGGTCATGGTGGCCTACGTCTTCGTGCTGCTCGGGGTGGTGCGCGAGCGCATCGCGCTCGGCATCATCTTCCTCGACATCATCCTGTATTCACTCGGTGGCGTCGTCGGCACGATGCACCACCTCTACTTCTCCGGCACCCCGGTGGAGCACATGGCACTCGGTGCGATGTTCTCGGCCGCCGAGGTCATCCCGCTGACGTTCCTGACCGTGGAGGCCTGGACGTTCATGCAGCTCGGCGCGCGTCAGGAGGGCAAGTCCGCAACGCCCTTCCCGCATCGCTGGGCCGTCATGTTCCTGGTCTCGGTCGGGTTCTGGAACTTCCTCGGCGCCGGCGTCTTCGGCTTCCTGATCAACCTGCCGATCGTCAGCTACTACCAGATCGGCACCGCGCTCACCGCCAACCACGCACACGCCTCGATGATGGGCGTCTACGGCATGCTGGCGATCGCCTTGGCGCTGTTCGCGCTGCGCTACATGATCCCGGCCGACAAGTGGCCCGAGAAGATGGCCCGGCTCTGCTTCTGGAGTCTCAACATCGGTCTGGCCTGGATGGTCTTCGCGACCCTCCTGCCGCTGGGTTCCCTGCAGCTCTACCACTCGGTGGGATCGGGCTACTACGAGGCGCGGTCGCTGAACTACATCACCTCCAGCAGCAACCAGTTGTTGGAGTGGGGACGGTTGCCCGGTGACGTCATCTTCATCCTCGGCGGCTGCCTCCCGTTCCTGTGGATCACCTTCCTCGGCGTCAAGAACTTCCGGCACGGCACCACCTCCCTCGAGCTCGGCAATGCACCCCTGTTCGTCGAGCAGGAGCCGATCTCCGCGAGCCCGGACGAGAGCACCAAGTGAGCGCGGCGTACGTCGCCACCACCGTCACTACTGCCGTCACCCCTGCGCTGGGGGTGCCTGCGCTGGGTGTTCCCGGCCTGGCGGCACCTTCGGTGTCGGTGGCGCTGGTGGCGGCGTACGCACTGCTCCTGCTGGCCATCGCCTGGGGTTTCGACGTGATGTCCCAGCGGGTGGCGAAACGCTCCAACGCCTGGCGCACCGGCAAGTTCAAGTATCACGAGACGCACGACGCGTGGGTGTGCCCCGAGG
Source organism: Propionibacteriales bacterium (assembly GCA_038242265.1). GTDB lineage: Bacteria > Actinomycetota > Actinomycetes > Propionibacteriales > Nocardioidaceae > Nocardioides. Next base: position 14,366 of record JBBSSH010000018.1, on the reverse strand, counting down.
ACCAGTTGTTGTGGCCCAAGTCCTTCGATCCGGAGAACCGGGTGATGCGCTATCGCGGCAGCCCCTCGGTCTGCAACGCCTGTCCGGTCAAGAGCACCTGCACCACCTCCGACCAGGGCCGCGAGGTCACCCGCGAGTTCGACCCGTGGCCCTACAGCGAGGCGGGACGCTTCCACCGCGGCATCTCAGTCATGGTGGCAGTCGTCGCCGTGGTGCTCCCGGCGCTCATGTTCTTCGGCGCGCACAACCCCGCCGACCTGCTCGTCCTGGCGGGCACCATCCTCGGTGTGACCGTCGCCAGCGTGCCCCTGGCCCGACACCTGTGGCACACCCCGAGCGGCTTCCCCGAACATGTGTCCCAGGACCTGGTCTATCGACCCGTGGAGAAGCGCGACCCGTACAAAACCACCTGGGGCACGAAGGGAAACGTCTGACATGCAGTGGTTGATCGCAGGATTTGTCGTCGTCCTGTTGCTGGGAGTCCTGTTGCGACTCTCACTCAGGATCGTGACCGAATATGAGCGCGCCGTGGTCTTCCGCCTAGGACGGCTGCGCCCGATCGCCGGCCCGGGACTGATCGCCCTGCTCCCGTTCATGGACCGCCTCGAGAAGGTCGACATGCGGGTGGTCACCCTCACCATCCCGCCACAGGAGATCATCACCCGCGACAACGTGCCGGCCCGCGTCAACGCCGTCGTACTCTTCCGGGTCCTCGACGCCGAGCGGGCGATCATGTCGGTGGAGAACTACGCCGTCGCCACCTCGCAGATCGCCCAGACGACGCTGCGCTCGGTGCTCGGTCGCGCCGAGCTCGACCAGATCCTGGCGCACCGCGACGACCTCAACAACGAGCTCGCCCAGATCATCGCGACCCAGACCACCCCATGGGGCATCAGCGTCGAGGTCGTCGAGGTCAAGGATGTCGAGATCCCCGAGCAGATGCAGCGCGCGATGGCGCGCGAGGCGGAGGCCGAGCGGGAACGTCGGGCGAAGGTCATCAGTGCCCGGGGTGAGCTGCAGGCCTCGACCGAACTGCGGGACGCAGCCATCATCATGAGCCAGAGTCCGGCGTCACTTCAGCTGCGCTATCTCCAGACCTTGCTGGAGTTGGGCGCCGACCAGAACTCCACGGTCGTGTTCCCGTTGCCGATGGACCTCATCGGTCCCCTGCTCAACCGGTTCGTCCCGGAGGCGGCGGCGACGGTGAATGCGCCCGGCGTTCCGGCTCCCGAGGCTGGGTCCACCGACGTACCCTGACGTGATGGGGGCGGAGCAGTTCGCGGTCGTCGGCCCGGGCCAGGCCCGCGTGCTGCAGGTCCTGCGAGGCCTCACGACTCCCGCAGACGCCGCCGAGATCGGCGCTCTCACCGGTCTGGGCGGCAGCACGCTCCGTACGCATCTGATGGCTCTTGCCGAAGCGGGCCTTGTCTCCCGCATCGCCATGCGTACGGGTCGACGGGGTCGGCCACGCTGGGTCTATCGCGCTCGAGACGAAAACAATTCGGCTCTGATCCGTTCGCTGGCCCGGGCCATCACCGCTGCCACGGCACCGTCGTCCGAAGGATCCCCCGCCATGGTGCCGCAGGCCATCGATGCCGGACGGCCGTGGGGCGAGGAAGTGGCGGCAGAACTCGGCGACCTGGTCACCCCCGACACCTCCACCACCGAGCAACTCGCGATGGCTCTCGAGCATGGAGGCTTCGCCCACGAACCCGATCGCCACGGGCTCCGCATCACCCACTGTCCGCTGCTGGACCTGGCGCTGGACAACCGTGCGGTGGTCTGCGCCGCCCACCTCGGCATGTTGCAGGGCGTCCTCAGCGATCCCCACGATGTGGACGTGGTGCCGTTCGACGTCGACGGCGGCTGCCTCGTGCGTACGCGCTCCGCCTGACACCTACTTGATCACATACCCCTCCGGGGTATATTGGACTCATGAACGACACAGATGGGCCCGTCCAGCACGGGCACCTCGAGAACGACTCGGCGGCCAAGGCGGCCCACCTCAAGCGCCTGCGCCGCATCGAGGGCCAGGTGCGCGGGCTGCAACGGATGGTCGAGGAGGAGCAGTACTGCATCGACGTCCTCACCCAGGTCTCTGCCGCCACGAAAGCGCTCCAGGCGCTCGCCCTGGCCCTGCTCGACGACCACCTCGCGCACTGCGTCGTGGCAGCCGCGCGTCAGGGTGGAGACGAGCAGGAACTGAAGTTGAAGGAAGCCTCGGCCGCGATTGCGCGGCTCGTGAGGTCCTGAGCCGTGATTTAAGCCCTGAGCGGTGAGTGAGGCTGGTTTCAGGCCCTCCGAAATCAGCCTCACTCACCGCCGTCGCCACCCGTCACACCTATCCCCCATCAATGAGGAGTCCCCATGAGCGAGACCAGCACCTACACCGTCACCGGCATGACCTGCGGCCACTGCGTCGCGTCGGTCACCGAGGAGATCAGCGAGATCGACGGCGTCGAGAACGTCGCCGTCACCCTCGAATCCGGCGAAGTCATCGTCACCAGCAGCCAGTCCCTCGACCCCGCCGCCGTGAGCGCCGCTGTCGAGGAAGCCGGCTACCAGGTCGTATGAGTACCCCCGCCGGACAGGTCAACGCCGGACAGGTGAGCCCCGAGAAGGTCGCCCGCGAGAAGGTCAGCACCGAGAGCGTCGACCTGACCATCGAGGGGATGACCTGCTCCTCGTGCGCCAACCGCATCGAGCGCAAGCTCAACAAACTCGACGGCGTCACCGCGACCGTCAACTACGCCACCGAGAAGGCGCACGTCAGCTTCGGTGACTCGGTCTCCCCGGCCGACCTGATCGCCACGGTCGAGGCGGCGGGCTATGCCGCGGCGCTCCCCGCACCTCCGCGCGCCGAGTCCAGCGCGGAGGCCGACACCGGCGATCAGCCCATCGACGCGCTGCTGCAGCGACTGATCGTCTCCGCGCTCCTCAGCGTCCCGGTGATCGTGCTGTCGATGGTGCCGGCCTGGCAGTTCACCAACTGGCAGTGGGCTGTCCTCACCCTCGCCTCCCCCGTCGTGGTGTGGGGCGCCGCTCCGTTCCACCGGGCCGCCTGGACCAACGCCCGCCACGGCGCCGCGACCATGGACACCCTGGTCAGCGTCGGCGTGATCGCGGCGTACGGCTGGTCCCTCTACGCCCTTTTCCTCGGCCACGCGGGCATGCCCGGCATGAAGCACGCCTTCGAGATCACCGTGAGCCGCAGCGACGGCGCGGGCAACATCTATCTCGAGGCCGCAGCCGGAGTCACCACGTTCATCCTGCTGGGGCGCTGGCTCGAGCACCGCGCCAAGCGTCAGTCGGGCGCGGCCCTGCGTGCGCTCGTCGAGCTGGGCTCGAAGGACGTCGCGGTCCTGCGCGACGGCGCTGACGGCGTACGCGTGGAGAGCCGCATCCCCATCGATCAGCTCGGTGCGGGCGACCTCTTCGTGGCCCGGCCCGGGGAGAAGATCGCCACCGACGGCGAAGTCGTCGAAGGTACCTCTGCGGTCGACGAGTCGATGCTCACCGGCGAATCGGTACCGGTCGAGGTCGGCCCGGGTTCGGCCGTGGTCGGCGCCACCGTCAACTCAGGCGGGCGTCTCGTCGTCCGCGCCACGCGTGTCGGCTCCGAGACCCAGCTGGCCCAGATGGCGCAGCTCGTCGAGGACGCGCAATCGGGCAAGGCTCAGGTGCAGCGACTGGCGGACCGCATTGCCGGGGTCTTCGTACCGATCGTGATCGCGCTCGCCCTCCTCACCCTCCTCGGGTGGCTGCTCATCACCGGCGATGCCGCGGCCGCCTTCACCGCCTCGGTGTCGGTGTTGATCATCGCCTGCCCGTGTGCGCTGGGTCTGGCCACGCCGACCGCGCTGATGGTCGGCACCGGACGTGGCGCCCAGCTCGGCATCCTGATCAAGGGCCCGGAGGTGCTGGAGTCGACGCGGCGTATCGACACGATCGTGCTCGACAAGACCGGCACCGTGACGACGGGCGTGATGGCCGTACAGCAGGTGATCGCGGCGGCGGGTGAGGACGAGGCCGCGGTGCTGCGACTCGCGGGCGCTCTTGAGCACGCCAGCGAACACCCCATTGCCCGTGCCATCGCTGCCGCAGCCGCCGAGGCGGGTGCCGTGCCGGACGTCGAGGACTTCGCCAACCTCGAGGGACTCGGCGTCCGCGGTGAGGTCGAGGGTCACGCTGTCGTCGTGGGCCGTCCGCGCCTGCTGGCGGAGTGGTCCCAGCCGCTCGGTCCGGATCTCGAAGCGGCGCTCGCCACCGCCCAGAACGAGGGGGGTACGTGTGTGGCCGTGGGCTGGGACGGCAAGGCCCGCGGCCTGGTGGTGGTCGCCGACTCGATCAAGGACACCTCCGCCGAGGCGATCGCTCAGCTGCGCAGCCTGGGTCTGGAACCGATCCTGCTCACCGGCGACAACGCCGCCACGGCACACCGGGTCGCCGAAGAGGTGGGCATCGAGACCGTGGTCGCCGACGTACTGCCGGCCGAGAAGGTCGCCGAGGTGCAACGCCTCCAGGCTGCCGGCCGGGTCGTGGCGATGGTCGGCGACGGAGTGAACGACGCCGCCGCACTCGCGCAGGCCGACCTCGGACTCGCGATGGGCACCGGCACCGACGTCGCCATCCAGGCCAGCGACCTCACGTTGGTACGCGGCGACCTCCGCGTCGCGGCCGACGCGATCAGGCTGGCGCGGCGCACGCTGTCCACCATCAAGGGCAACCTGTTCTGGGCCTTCGCCTACAACGTCGCAGCGATCCCACTCGCCGCTGGCGGGCTGCTGAACCCGATGCTGGCGGGCGCTGCGATGGCGTTCTCCAGTGTCTTCGTGGTCACCAACAGCTTGCGACTGCGAGGTTTCTCACCGTCCAGGCCCGCGTAAGCCACCCCTGCGGGCGGACCGCTGGACCGATGCGCCGTGGCAGTATTGCCCGGTTCACCACTCAGGAGGAAAACGATGGGCCTGTTCGCCCTGCTCAAGCCGAACCGCGACGAGATCAAGGAAACCAAGGCCGCGCTCGACGCTGCCCAGGACCCCACCGCCGACGACGGCGCCGTCACCCGCCTCGTGGAGCGACTCATCTCCGTCGGAATCGATGGCGCCGGACCGATCAAGTCAGCCGCCGACGTCGCAGCCAGCGAGCTCAGCAAGGCCGGCGGCAACGTCGAGGAGGCCATCGCGCACCTGGCACGCGGCACCCTGATCAAGGGCAGCCTGGGAGGTTTCGTCACCGGCCTGGGCGGCTTCGTGACGATGCCGATCGCGTTGCCCGTCAACGTTGCCGAGTTCTACCTCCAGGCCGTCCGCATGGTCGGCGCGATCGCCACCCTGCGCGGTCACGACCTGACCGACCCCCGCGTCCGTACGGCCGTCCTGCTGACCCTGGTCGGTGCCGACTCCGACGACGTACTCAAGAAGGCTGGCATGGCCACCGCCGGTGGTCGTGCGACTTCAATGGCCCTGCGGAGCCTGCCCCCGACCGCGCTCATGGTCGTCAACAAGGCAGTTGGTTTCCGCCTCCTGCGTGGAGTCAGCGAGAAGGTGCTCAGCCGCTTCGGTCGTGGCATTCCCCTCGCTGGCGGCGTCGTGGGTGGCGGCATCGATGGCTACATGATGAAGAAGATCGCCGACCAGGCGATGAAGGAGTTCCCCGCATCCGCGCGGTGAAGACCTTCCCGGATCGGGCTGGCTCGAGCAGGTGGGTCATCGCGGGATTCGGACCTGGCCAGCTCCTTCGACGTGGAACGTGACGATGCCGGTGGGCGAGATGTCGATCACCGCGGCGACGCGCGCGCCCGACTCAAGGGTGTACTCATACTTCACGCTGACCACGAACGGATAGCGTCCCTGGCCCTTGATGGTCCGATACTTCACATACTGGCTGACCCGCACCGGCGTGCCGGCCTTGACGTTGATGCGCCCGGCCCGTCTCGCGTCGAAGCGGGCAAAACCTTCGGCGTAGCCGCTCGCCAAGAGGTTGGCGGCCCCGTGGGGTCCGTAGGCGAGGCCGGCCAGGGTCTCGTCACCAAAGATGGGTCCGAAGAGGTGCATCCTGGCCATCCCGAGGAGTTCGGGGTCGTCGGTGAGCAGCCCTATGCGGGGCAGCACCCGGTCCATCTCGGTTTCGCTCATCCGGATGGTCTCGGGGCCGGTCACTCCCTCAGCGACGGTGCATTTGTCCCAGGTCCCGCCCGGTTGGCTGGGATACTTCTCTTCGATCGAGAAGATGCGGCTGCCTGCGCGGCGGGTGCCCGGAGCGGCCGAGATCAGCGTGATCGGTCGCGACTGCTGCTCGGCGGCCTCACACGCCGCTCGCTGGGCTCTGGCCATCTCGTCGAGCACCGCCTCAGGCGCCTGCGCCAACGCCTGGGGGTCCAGACCGCTCGGCACGACGACGGGCTTGGTGGGCAGCGCGGGCGGCTTGCTGACGAACTTCCCGCTGGCCGTACGCCAGGTCGGCGTGCCGGACAGACCGCCCATCTTGAGGTCGGGCCGCTCGGACGGCACCCGCGTGCCGGGTCTGTGGGGGACGAACGCCTCCCCCCAGATCACCGGCGCCGTCGGTGACCCATCGTGGAAGTAGACCCACGTGCCGCCCCAGGCGTCCGCGGTCGCGACCAGCACCGCGGAGGAGTTCTTCGCCGAGAACAGCGCCTTCGCCTCGGCGACCAGGTCGCGCTGTCGTTTGGCAGTGCCGGGCGCCATTCTGACCAGCTTGTCGCGCAGCGCCGTAGCGATCTCCTTCCGTGCGGCAGCGGCGAGCCCGTCCAAGGACCGCCCGTCGAGCATCTCCTCTGCGAGTGCCACCAGTTGCGCCGAGCCGCCGGCCGGGACCGTCGCCCCGACCTTCTGCAGCGCGCGCTCGAGGGCCGCATGGTCGACCATGGTGCGCACGACGACGGGCAGTCCTGCGCTGTACGTCAGCGGAACGGGTGCCGCGCCGCCCAGGTGATGCGGTGGGTCCGGCGCCACTCTGACCGGAGGCACGTGTGGGTGAGCCATTGCTTCCTCGGCCGCCTTCTCCAGCTTGGTGACGAAGGTGCTCATGGTCGCCCGGTCTCCGGGGTCAGGAGTTGGAGTCGCCGAAGCTCGCGCTCGACCTGAGCTCCGTTGGCGGAGATGACGAGCGCGGCCAGGTTGCTCGCATGCTGACCGAGGTCGACCGCGGTCTTGACGCGGGTCGCGGCAAGGACTCGGGTGGCGGGGCGCAGCACGGTCCTGGTGATCAACTTGCCGATGACGGGCAGGGCCGCATCTGCAGTGAGCGACAGGACGTTGGTGATCAAGCCGATAGCGTCCGGCTCCGGTACGTCGTAGGGCACGGCCTGGTGTCCGAGCGCCTCGCGCACGGTGGTCTCGGCGGCATACTTCTGGGCCGTCTCCAGGGTCTGGATCGCGGTGACCACGATCGCGGCCACCAGGGCGAATTCGCCGACGACGGGAATCAACGTGAGCACACCGAAGCCGATCGACGCCCAGCCGAGCATGCTGTCGATCTCCGACTGCTCCTGGCGACCGCGCTCCTGCGCGGACGTCGCGGCATAGAGCGAGTCGATGGCGACCGCATAGCCGTGGTCGCCGGGGTGATAGTCCTGCTGGTCGATCGCAGCCTGCACCAAGAAGCAATGCCTCCACAAGGGGTGCAGTTGTCCCAGCGCCTCGGCAGGGGACCTGTCCGAGTAGCGCGGGAGCGCCGCACGCGCCGATGCCAGCGCCCGGTCGGCACCCGCCAGGGTCTTGGCGCGATACTCGGGTTGGGCGTCTAGAAGGTCCTTGGCCGTCTCCAGCACCTGCGTCTGGATGATCTCGTCGAGCTTGGTCGCGTGGCCGGGATCGGCCTCCCACTGCGCGATGTCGGCCGACCTCTCGCCTTCGAGTGTCACGAGCAGGCGAGGGGCCATGGTGACGAGTGCGGGATAGCTCTCCGCGGCAGCCTTGAGGCCGGCGAGATAGGGCCCCAGGATCGTGTCCTCGAACTGACGCCGCGCCGTCGGCGCATTGGGCGGAATGGTGAAACTCCACCGCTTGACCTTGCGGCGCAGGCGATCCAGGCCGACGACGACCGACCGGAGTTGGCGATAGCGATCGTGGTCCGGACCGTCGGGCGCAACCGATGCCAGTCCGTCCTGGTCGACCTGGATGCCGAATCGTTGGGGGCTCATCTCGACGGCGGCGAGGGTGAGGTCGAGTTCGAACTGCTGACGGACCGCGGCGTCCAGGCTCGCGAGAAACGTCATGGACTCGGCCCGCAGGACGCTCAGGTGCACCTCGAGGAGCCGCAGAGCCTGCGAAGCATGGGTGGCTTCGGCGAAGGGAGCGTCGCGGGCCCTGGCATCGAGAGCGTGACTGAGTTCGCGGACCAGGGCCTCGCCCCCGATCCGGTGCAACGTGTCGGCGATCTCAGCGATGGCCGACTCGCTGACCTCCACCTGCACCGAGCGGTGCTCGGCGAAGGCCACCGCAAGATCGATGGTCACCATGGGGAGGACCGCAGTTGCGGAGGTCGCGGTCAGCTCGCCGGGCTCCTCGACGACCAGGTTGGCTACTTCGGCCACGACGGCCTACCCGACGTCGTCGGCGAGAAGCTCGTCGGAGGGCTGGTGCGGCGGGGTCCCCAGCCGGGCGAGGGCGTTGCGGGGCAGGCCCTGCTCCTTGTCGCCCAGCCACATCAAGCCGGTCGACAGCGCCACTTCCCAACTCTCACCCGGCACGCCGTCGGCCGGGGGCATGAGTTGGTCGCGGATCTCCTCGGCCACCGAGATGTACATCGCCTCACCGGGTACTGGCGCGCACGAGCCGCCGAGCCAGGGTTGGCGATAGGTCAGCCAGTGCAGGACCGCAGTACTCATGCCGGGACGGGCCGGGACGACGACACGGATCGATCCGGCACGGAGGAAGGCCCCGAGAGCGGGGTCGATGGTCTCCAGGTCGAGCAGCTCCGACCAACGGTCGCGATCGGCCCAGTAGTAGGGGTAGTTGACCCAGGCCAGGTTGGACCATTCCAGAGCCTGCTCGAGGAACTGGATGGTGCTCGCCGACCCGAGGGCGGCTGCGATGTCGATGTCCGGGGAGTTGTCCGGCTCGCTCGCGCCGCCCGCCCGGTCCGGGACTGCCTTACGACCGCGGAACGGGGATTCGCCGAGCAGCCACGAGATCACATGTCGACGGACCTCGTTGGTCATCAGCTCCTCGTTGCGGGCCGGCGACCGCTCGGCGAGCATGGCCCGGGTGCCGGCCATGGCCTGCTCAGCGCGCCACTCGCGCTGCCAGACGTCATGGGCGGCGCGAAGGGCGTCGTACACCCCCTGGACCCAGGCGGCCCTGGCCTGGGCGGTCAGCGCACAGGTCAGCTCGATGCCGACGTTGCCCGACCACGCGCCCACCAGCACCACCGAGATCGGCACCTTGAGCGAGATCGGGGTGGCCAACGTCTGCGCCGTCCCGGCATGGTGGAGATGGCCGTCGAAATATTGCACGAGGTGGTTGGAGCTGGCTCCCGCGGTCATGATGCTGTTGGTCGAGTCGGCGAAGGGGCCGGTCTCCTTCTCGAAGATCATCTGATCGCCGACAGCGACGGTGGCAGTGATGGCGTGCAGGGTCTCCTGCTGGTCGTAGCCGACGTGATCCGACATCTCCCGATGCCAGATGGCATGCAGGGGCGTCGCTTCGATGTTGGCCTTCACCGACGTCGCCGCATATCCCGGCGGCACCGCGACCTCGACCATCTGACTCAGGATGGGGCCGTTCCAGTAGTCGGGCGGGGCGGTGGGGGCATCCTTCGCCATCAGGGCGATGGCAGTCGATACCCCCGTCACCGGCTGCGGCGGCTCAGGAAGGCCACTGGCGCCGAAGAGCGAGGCGAGCGCGAGATAGTTCTCGGGCGTGATGCCACCGGCGGGCAGCTCGAACGCCGGCGGCTTGCCGACGCCGGCCGGACGAGCCGGGAGGTCGCTCAACTGCTCGAGGAGGTAGCGGCCCGGCTCAGGGATCTCGAACTCCAACTGCAGCCGATCGGGATAGCGCCAGATCTGGAACCGGTCGATGCGCGACACCCAGCGGTAGACCCCGTTGACGTGATCGTCGGAGGTGTTGTCGATACCGTGCCGCTGACGCAACTCGGTGCGTGTCAGGGTGCGCCGGGTGCGCTCCTGACGGGTCTGGGTCTCGACCTTGGACGCTGCTCTCGCGATGGCCTTCTTGGCGATCTGGGTCGCGCGCTCGGTGGAATCCTTCATCGAGAAGTCGGCTGCGAACCCTGCGGAGACGGCCAGGCTGGTCGGTCCGTACTTGCCGGTGATGTCGACCTGTCCCTTGGCGTTGATGGCCAGGTCGATCTCGCGTTTGCTCTGCTCGTTGAAGGTCGATTCGTCGGACGTCTCCGACGACGTCTCGCTGGTCGAGGCAGTGGACGAACTCGAGGTGTCGATCACCTCCGACTCATCGATGCGGACGAAGCGCGTCTGGTTGTTCTCATGAGCCATGACGTTGCGGATCTCCGCGATCTCGTCTGCGACGTAGCCGCGCCATTCCTTGCGGACCACGAACAGGTCGCTCGTGGTGGCGCGTCGCACGAGCGTGACCTGGTCGGGCGGAAGGACCTCAGGGAACGGTGGGGCGGGCATCAGCGGAGTGCGGTGCGCGAGCAGGTCGAGGATCTCGCGGGTGTGGAGGGGCCGGCGATAGAAGGAGCGTCGCTCCACCAGGCCGGCGACCAGGAGCAAACGTGTCAGTCGCTGGGCGAGCTCGCCCTCGTTCGGGATCAGCAGCGCCGCTGCGAGCGAGTCGACCAGCCGTGACCAGGTCGGCCCGAGCAGGCTGTGCAGGAATCTGCGCTGCTCGATGATCAGCGTCGGCATGGGAGGGTCATTGGTGCCGGACCCTTTGGGGTCGTTGGGGTCGGATCCCTTGGGGTCGTTGGGCTCGGCCATCGGCTCATCCAGCTCAGCCACGCTGGCGCGCAACCAGTCATCGAGCTCGTGGGGCCGCGGTCGGTTGTCTTCGGTGACCAGCCACCGGTCGAGCCGGTCCAGGAGAGCCAGACCGACAGCGCCCGGCATCGGTATGTCCTGTTCATTGTCAGCGAGCGCAGCCGGATCGGCCCCGCCGCGCAGCGTCTCCAGCGTGATCGCCGTGCGTTCGAGCAGGAATGATTCGGCCAGCCTCCGCCCGTCTGCGGAGGGGTTGTCCGAGTACACAACGAGAAGACGCAGTTGCGGTATCAGGTTCTCGCCGCGCCACTCCCGACGCACGACATCGGTATGGATCAGAGGGTCGACCTCGTACCACTCGGTGGCCAGGGTGAAGTCGTCGTGAGGCTCTGCCCTACGCGGCGACCGCAGAGCGGTGAACATGAAGAGATCGGTCATGGCGGACTCCCTGCGGCAGCAGATCTGCACACTCGGGACGGGCTGCATGGTGCCGCCTCAACCGAATATAGAACTGGCGCGTCGGGCGCGGCAAGAGTGGTCTACACCTGTGAGTGCGGCACCCGTGGCGGGTCCTCACGACCGGGCCAACACCCGCCAGCTCGGATCGTTCAGGGGTCGGTGCGGTGGTGGTCGCGTGGAGTCGTCGACTCATCGAGAGTGAGAGCTGCCCCGTTGATGCACCACCGCTGGCCGGTGGGCGCCGGACCGTCGGCGAACACGTGTCCCAGGTGCCCTCCGCAGCGGGTGCAGGTGGCCTCTCGCCTCGGCAGCAGCATCTTGAAGTCGGTGTGGATGCCGACGGCGTCCGGGGCAGCCGGGGTGGTGAAGCTGGGCCAGCCCGTCCGGGAGTCGAACTGGTCCTCGGTGCGGAACAACTCGGCCTCGCAGCCCACGCACCGATAGACCCCGGCCGAGGTCCTGGGTGGGTGCTCGTACGGGCTGCTCCGGGGGGCTTCGGTGCCTGATCGACGAAGCACCCGGTACGCATCGGGTTCGAGGCTCGCGCGCCACTCGGCATCCGAGCGGACCACCTCGGGCTGCGGTCGGGAGCGGCCCCTGAACATGTGACCAGCCTAGGACCGGGGTCCTGACGCCGGGCCGACTCCCCGAGTCCGGCTCGACGCGGGCCGCCGATCCTCTTCATCTTCTTGTGTATCCCGTTCCAGCGGAGTCTGATGGAAGCAGTCAAGGGACAGGACAGATCATGGGCAGCGACTACGACCACGACAATCACCACTGGATGGACGGGCACATGAACGGCACCATGGGCATGGGCTGGGGAGGCTGGGTGATGATGGGTCTCGTGCTGCTCGTCTGTCTCGCCGTCATCGTCGCTCTGGTCGTCTGGGTGGCGCGGATGGCTTCCTCGTCCTCCGCACCGTCGGGCTCATCCAGCGCGACGCCGATTCCCCGGGCGAACGCCATCCTCGACGAACGTTTCGCCCGGGGGGAGATCGACGAGGAGGAATACCTGCAACGCCGACAGGCTCTCCTCAGCGTTCACCAGCCGTGACGAGCGGCCAGGGTCTGCAGTTCGGCGCGCCGTCCTCGACGCTGCGACACGGACTTTCCCTGGCTGAGTCGATGTCTGAGTGAATCGGCTGTGCGGTTGCGGGGTGATGGCACCGCATGCACTGGGGTGGAAGACGCACGCGGATCGCGGCATGAGCGGACACTTACAGCGCACGCAGTCCGAGGCAGGTGGGGGCGACTTGGCAGGTCGGGCGGAACCCCGCGATAGCCCGCTAGGTTGTATCGCGAGCTCGATCAGAGGAAATGACGCTTGCTATGTCCGAAAACCTGGCTGACCACATTCGGTCGTACCTCGAAGACGATGAGGTCGTCTACAACCCGAGCGATCCAGAAAGCGAGACGCGGACGAACACTTGGACCTACAGCGTTGCTGGCTCGGACCCATCCGCCAACGCAGATGTCGTCCTCGCCCTACGCGATGTTGCTGAGAACCTGCGCTTGCGGCTGCAGACGTCGGAGGTCCGCGGAAAGTTCTATGCCTGGTACGACGGACAGGCGGGCCAGCTGCGATGTTCCCTGACCTCGCGTGAGACGCTGCCTTTTGGAGCGACCGTGCAGGCAGTGTCCGACCCCGCTGAGATTGTTGGCATGGCGCTCGCCGATCCGACACCCGGCATGGTCGAGTGGAGCGAGTTGGAAGACGTGCTCGAGGATGACACCGATGAGCCCGACCCGATGGTGGTTGTTTGGGTCGCACCGGTTTAGTCGCTTGGCCACTTGCGCGTAGGCGCCGTCCGGTGAGGCGTCCGGGACCGAACTCTGAACGGCTGACCTTGTCGGACATCGACAGCCGGTCACAATCGGTCGTTTTTGATCGGCTCCTCCGGAATTCCTGGGACATAGGCCGCAAGCCGATCGGCACACGGGAGCGACCGGACTCGGAGAGAACCCAAGGGTGAAGAATCGAAAGAGTCAGAGAGCGATGCGGTCACCCGAGTGGGGAATCACGGTTCGCCTGAACAACGGCTCCCGCCTCTACTACAGCACCCGGCTGGACGCCGGCGGTCAGCATGATTGGACGCCTCGCGTCACCGAGGCCCTTAGGTTCGTCACCGAGTCCGGGGCCGCGAACAAGGTCGCACCGATGCAAAGGAACCGTGCAGCATTGGAGTACGAAGTCGTCCGCCTACCTCAGCCCTGACGTCGCCCGCTCATCGGCATGAGCGGATGTCTCACGCAGGGTTGCATCATCGGCATGTACCGCGATCTTCTCAACTATTTTCGCCATGCTTTGCTGCATCTGCGGCGTGAGAGATCGCCATCGCGTCGGAGAACCTCCTGACTGTTGCCGCCATCACCGGATCGGGTTCGTAGCCAGCCGCGTCCAGCAGAGCCATCAGGTAAGCCTGCCCGCCCTCGTGCCCGAACGTCGCAGCTCGCGGCTCCAACGCATCAGCCAGCCTGCTAGCGCCTGCACCCGATGCGAGAGCGTCATGCACGACACCGGCGAGGTGATCCTGATCGATCCCCACGGCCGCCAGATCTGCGACCGTGCGCTCCACCGTGGTGACCGGCAAACCATCCAGCCACGTCACGCTCGCCAACAGTTCGGAGGCGATAACGGACATCGCGCTGCGTACTCTGCCGTCGCACGGGAGTCGCGAACTCGTACGCCGCTGGCACCAGGTCACCCAGACCGTGCACGGCGGCCGCGGAACGACCGGAGACGACAGCGGTCTGCTTGATGCCGGCAGGACGTGAATCGGTGGACAACCACGCGGCACGTAAGCCTTGCAGGGGCCCGCCCGAGGCCGAGGGAAGCGCATAGACCCCATGCCGCACCCGCTGGAGCGTTCCTCGCTCCACGAGCCGAGACAGGCGCATGCGACTCACGCCGCCCTCTTGAGCTTGAGCAGTGGTCAGCAGACCCCACTGCGCCGACCCGAGCAACTCCAGGGTT
>JBBSSH010000017.1:0-84851 GCA_038242265.1 Propionibacteriales bacterium | reverse complement strand
TGGATCGAGCGGACCTACCACCGACGCCGCCGACAAGACCGCCTCGGAAGATTGACCCCCATCGAGTTCGAGACAATCATGACCACGCCAGCCACTCAGGCTGCGTGACTAACCACTGTCACCTGATCGTGCAGCAGACCCATAGGCGCGGGCAGCGTTCGCTGCGCCGCGGTAGAACTTCACCCCGCCATGCACCCGGACCACCCGCCTCAACGACGTCCGTCGACAACCAACGAACCCCTAGAAAAGCCGCGTGGGCCGCCCGACCACGGGCGACCCATCTACGAACATTCGTAGCATGCGTGCCGCTCGAAAGGGAGGGGTTGAGAGAGTAGGAGGGCAGGTATCTGGACGGAATTCTGGGGACCGTCGATGGTCAACGAGAGTCGATCATTCGAGGGAACGTGCGGCGATGTCAGCGATCGGCGGCATCAGTAGGTGTCAGCGAACCTGAGGTTCCGCAGAGGGCGCCCCGTCCCGGTTTGGTGACCGGGCGGGGGCATCTAAACCTGGCGTCCAACATCAGCCCACGACCCTCGTCGCGTCGCAGCAGGTGGCTCCTGCCAGGACTCACGGCACCCGCTTCTACGTGTCCGTGCCGGTCAACGCCGAGATGAAGACCGAGATCACCGCCCACCGGCTCTCCTAGTTGACGCCAATGCGGCAGCACGGCTCAGCCCAGGAGTTGGGATGGGTCCTCGGAGAATTCTTCTGACCCTCAGGTGTCACGCTGCGGCGGCTCGGCGTAGTGCTTGAGAGAGTTGAATCAAGTTCTTCCGTTATGACCATGCCGGTGAGGCCGGGAGTAGTCCGAAAGGGCTAGACCAGTCCAGTCGGAAAGGATGATCCTGCTGCCCAAGGGCAAGCGGCCGTCCGTATGACTGGTTGTCTTCGCCCGTTGTCACATCGATTGTCGGGGGATTCATGGGTTCACACGGGACTTTTTCGCGCGCTACCAGGCGCTTCGGGATGGGCTTGCTTGCCGGGGTGCTGGTCACGGCGGGAGCCACGCCGGCGCGGGCGACGGAACCGATCGACCCGCTGCCGCTGCAGGGTGGACAGTTGTTCTCGACGGGTGCACCCGTGACGGTCGAGGTTCTTCCGGCCAGCGCGGGGCTCACGTCCACGCTGCTCCTGCTCGATCCAGAGGAGGTCCGGATCGCTACCAACCGTGACGTGGGCTCGAAGACCACGATCGGCCCGTACGCCTCCGGCACAGAACTCGTCTTCGGCATCAGGGCCGGAGGCCAAGAGTTCCGTCTCGGCCCCGGCACGCGCAACCCGGACGGCATCCCCCACGCGATCGTTGACTTCGATGTCGACGGATGTGCCGTGGTCGGCTTCGAGGACCTCTTCGGCGGCGGTGACCGGGACTACGACGACAACATCTTCAAGTTCTGCGGCGGCGTTGCTCCCGAGGTCCCGGTGGAGCCCCACGAGCCGCCGAACCCCGACCCCGTCGCCCCGCCCGTGGCCAACGCGGGTCCCGACCAGGCCGTTGGCGAAGGTTCCACGGTGACCCTCGACGCAAGCGCGTCCCGGGCAAGCACGAAGTCCGCGCTCCAGGCATCGAAGCAGCAGGGGACGTTGCCCGGTGGCACCGCTTTCCGCGTGGACATCGCGGGCCTTGACCGCGACGCGAGCGGGCTTCGGGTGAAAGGCTCGCTCACCCTGGGCCAGCGCCCGACCTCGCAGAACGTCTCGAGTGTCACCAAGGTCGCCTACACCGTCGACGGCGGCGCGCCTGTCGACCTGAGCGCCCAGCTGGCGTTGCCCAAGCCTGGGCCAGCAACCGTCGATGTTGCGTTCGATCTTCCCGCCGGTCTCGCCACCGGCAGCCACCGCATCTGCCTCACCGTCACTGGTACGGACGCAGCGGGGACGTCGACCCTGACGACCTGCTCGGACCTGGTGACCGTCACCGGTGAGGTCTCGTACTCGTGGCGTCTCGCCTCGCGCCAGGGCCCGCCGGTCTTCCTGTCCTCAGCGACGGCGGCACGCCCGACGTTCCTGGCTCTCGACGACGGGCGCTACGTGTTCGAGTTGACCGTCACGGACGGTACCGGCGGGACCGCCGCCGACGAGGTCGCGGTCGAGGTCCGCAACCTTGCGCCGACGCTGAAGCTGACCCACGGCGGCTCCTTCGCTGGCGGCGTGACCCAGGTTAACGCCACGCTCACCGACGAGGGCTGGCTTGACACCCACAGCGCGGTCGTGGACTGGGGCGACGCTGCGAGTAGCCCGGTCGACGTCACGATCGCCGGGGCGGGCTGGGGTACGTTCTTCGGCTCCCACGTCTACCGTCAGGCCGGCAGCTTCGACGTTGTCGTGACCCTCACCGACGACGATGGGGGCACGACTACGCAGCGCATCGACCACCTCGAGGTCACAGAGCCCGCCGCAGTGTGGGCCAACTCGACTGCCAGCCGCTCGCTGGACTGGGCCGGCGGGTCCGGCGTGATCCAGGGACGCGTACACACCAACGGCGAGCTCCGCTTCGTCGGCGCCTCCAAGACCGTCAAGGGCCGCTCGACGTACGCCGGCTCGCTGTCGGCCGACACGACCCGCAACAGCTTCACCCCGCCACCGGTCAAGTCCGGGGTCCTGGGCTTCCCGATCAACCCGCAGGTCGCTGACTTCCGTCCCGGCGGCCCGGTCGCGGTCGAGGTGGGCGCGGCCTACCACGACATGTCCGCGCTGTGCTCCGGCGGGAGCTGGCACGACGTGCAGTCCACGCTGGCTTCCGGCGTCTACTACGCCAGCTGTGACATCAAGCTCAACGGCTCCCAGATCGGTGGCCGAGTCACGCTGGTCAGCGATGGCCACATCAAGATCGCCGGCTCACGGCCGGCCTTCGAGCCCTACCGCGATGGCCTGCTGCTCCTTGCCGGCGCCCCCGGGACCAAGGCGATCGACATCTCCACCTCGTCCTCGAAGTTCCTCGGCGTGCTCTTCGCCGGCTCCGGCCAGATCAGCATCTCCGGCGCCAGTAACCGCTTCTACTGCGGCATCCTCAGCGACACCGTTGCCATCACCGGAACCGACGTCTCCGTGCGTGGCGCCGACTGCGGTCGGCCCGACCAGACCGTCTCCGGACCCGTCGTCGTGCCAGACCTCAGCGCCGCGTTGACGGTCGACCGTCAGCGGGCGCTGCCTGGGGATCTCCTCGGCTACGACGTCACCGTCACCAACCGGGGCACCGCCCTGGTCGTCCCCTCCCTCATCGGCCTCGAAAACGTCGACACCGCCACCGCCCGGGTCGCCGCACACTCCTTCACCGTGGAACGCCAGGTCGCGGCCACCGGCCAATGGGTGCCCGTGGCATCCCTGGGCGATGCCTCGATGAGCGTGCACGTGCGCCCGAACCCCTTCGAGGGCGTCCAGTACGCCGCCGGGGGTGCGGTCGTCGGGACCACCGTCGCGCCGGGTGGCTGGGCCACCTGGGGTGTGCAGGCCGAGCTGCGCCTCACCCCCGCACAGATCGCCGAGCTCCTCGACCAAGCCCGCACCACTGGAGTACGGACCCGGGTCGACTTCACCCTGGACCCCTCCACGGTCCAAGCCCGCCGGCTCTATACGTACGGCGCCGACTTCTCAGCGCAGCTCCGTGCTCTGGGCGCCGACGCCACCGGTGTCGCGGTCACCTCGATCCTGCCCGACGGCGACACAGCAGTCATCACCTCCGCTGAGTCCGACCTCAACTACCGGCTCGCGCCCGGTGCCTCAGTGACCCGGCACCGGGAGTGGACCGTCCCGGTCCCAGCACCCCGTGCCGCGACCGAGACCGACGCCGGCTACCTCAGCCGTCTTGTCGCGCTCGACGGCACGGAGCTCAACGGCGCGGCATACGCTCAGGCCACCGGCGGCGTCGGTCGCCTGGTGGCACCGCTGCAGCGGGTGACCACGACGCGTGAACTGCCGGTCGTCGGGATCTCCACGGTCGGATCCGCGGCGATCCCCGCCGGCGCGAGTGCCGACTACGACCTCAGGCTGGCCCATCTCGGCTCCGCCGCGGCTTCGGCTCTCGAGGTCAAGGCCGCAGCCGACACGGCACCGCTGCCGGTCACCGGCGCACCGACCCTGCTCGGCGCGGGGGAGCTCGCGACCGCGCGGACGACCTATGCGGCGCCCGTGGGCAGCACGGGCAGCGTGGTGCTTCGCGGCACGGCTGGCTGGAAGGACGCACGCGGCAACACCTACGGACTCTCCGGGTCCGACCTTGCCATCGAGCGGCAGCTCCCGGCGACCCTGTCCGCCAGCCTCGACGACGCCCTGACGGTCGACGTCGCTGGTGACGGTGCGGTCTCTCCGGGCGACACCGTGCGCTACACCCTCACCATCGCCAACCGCGGCGGCGTCGCCCTGGCCGGGGTCACCGGTCGGGTGCCGGCACCTGCCAACACGACACTGGTCTCGGGCTCAGGTGCTACTCCGGACGGCGGAACGCTCACCCTCTCCGGCGGCGAGGCCACCTTCGCCCTGCCGACCATCGCCGGCGGGACCAACCGCAAGGTCGGCTTCGACGTCGTCGTCGCCCAGCCGTTCCCGGCCGGGGTCGCACGCATCGAGACCCAGGGCACCGTATCGGCCACGGGGCTCACCACCGTCGTGACCGACGACCCGGCGCTGCCGGGTCTCACCGACCCGACGCGGACCACCATCACCCGGCCCACCCCGGCCCTGACTGCCGCGCTCACCGGCCACCTCGTCATCGACGCCGACGGCTCGGGCGGAGTCACTGCGGGAGACACGCTTGCTTACGACCTGACCGTTTCCTCGGTCGGCACCCTGCCGGTCACCGGGGTCGGCGTGGCCGTCCCCGCACCCGCCGGCACCAGCGTGATCGCGGACTCCGTCCGGACCAGCCAAGGAACCATCACCACCGGTTCCGGGGTCGGCATCGACCTGGGCACCCTCGCACCGTCCCGGCAAGTGACGGTCGCCTTCCGAGCCCGCCTCGGTTCACCACTGCCCGCCGGCACCACCACGATCCGGGCCCAAGGCACCCTCACCAGCACCGAGCTCGACCCGATCCCTACCGACGACCCCCAGACGGTCGAGGTCGGCGACGCCACCGTCATCCCCATCGGGGGCGACGGGACCAACCCGCAGCTCCCGGCCACCTCTGTCAGCGGTCTGAGCCCGGCGGACGGTGCACGGGTCGCGACTCCAACACCCGTCACCGCGACGATCACCGCGCCTGCCCCGGCCACCATCGCCACCTGGCGCGTCGAGCTCACCTCCGCGACCGGCGGAGACCCGCAGGTGCTGGCTTCGGGCACCGGATCCGGTCTCAGTGCCGACGTGTCGGCCAAGATCGACCCCACCGTGTTGGGGAACGGCCTCTACGTCGTCTTCATCATCTCGGTCACCTCCGACGGCACGAAGACGATCAGCACGAGCAGCGTGATCGTCGACGGCAGCTTCAAGCCTGGCCGGCTGACGACAAGCTTCCTCGACCACCAGGTCGGTCTCGGGGGCCTGCCGCTGCAGGTCATCCGCTCCTACGATTCGTTCGACTCGGCCGCCGGGGACTTCGGTGTCGGGTGGAAGGTCGACGTCGCCGACTTCCGCATCGGGCGCGCCCGGCCGTTGGGCCAGGGAGGTTGGGCAGGACACTCGACGACCTGCAGCCTTATCTTCTGCGACCTCGAATACACCGCCACCACCCCACACATGGTCAGCGTCGTGTGGCCGGACGGTCACCAGGAGGTCTTCGACCTCAAGGGGGTCGACGGCAGCACGTTCTTCCAGGGCTTGGCGAGGGCGAAGTTCGTGTCGCACCCAGGCACCGACACCACATCGACACTTGAGGTGGCCGGTGACGACTCGGTCTTCTTCAACAACGGCGACCTGCGAGCCGGCGCCTTCGGCTCGGGCGGGGTGTTCGACCCGACGGTCTTCAAGCTGACCGACCGCAGCGGCACGGTCTACCTCATCGATCGACGATCGGGTCTGCAGAAAGTGACCGATCGCAACTCCAACACGCTCACCTTCACCCGCGACGGTGTGAAGTCCAGCCTCGGCAAGGACATTGCCTACACCCGAGACGCCACCGACCGGATCACCAAGATCGTCTCCCAGGCCGGGACCACCTCCTACGGCTACGACCACGGCGACCTCGTGTCCTCGACCGACCTGGCGGGAGTGGTGACGCGCTACGAGTACGACGGCGCACACAACCTCATCAACGTCACCGGCTCCGGCGGGGTCTCGCTCGGGCGCAGCGTGTACAACGACGCCGGCCACCTCATCGCCTGGATCGACGCCGAAGGCAACCGAAGCGAGATCGCAACCGACCTGGACGAAAACCAGGAACGGATCACCGACCCGACCGGGCGCCTGACGACCGTCACGACCTTCAACGACGGAGGCGACAAGGTCCGCGAGGACAAGATTGCGGGTGGTCAGACCCTCACCACGACGTGGACCTACGACGCACAGCACCGGATGCTCACCCAGACCGACCCGGTGGGCAACACGATCACCGTCACCCGGGACAACAGCGGTCTGATCCGTTCGCGCACCGATGCTGCGGGCCGCACCTGGAAGCTCGACTACAACGCGTGGTCCCAGCCGACTGCGTTCCAGGGGCCCGGTGGGGTGGGCGACTACGCCTGGACCTACGACGCCCGCGGCAACATTGTCTCCGCCGACCCCGCTGCCGGCCCCACGGTGTCGATGGCCTACGACGGCGCCAACCTCGCCTCGATCAAGCGCGGCGGAACCACGATGGCCTCGTTCACCTACAAGGACTCCGGGGCCGGCGTTGGTCTGGTCGAGTCGGTGACCGATGCCCACGGCAAGAAGACATCGGTCTCCTACGACGAGGCCGGCCGGGTGATCGCCGAGACTGACCCCAACGGCACGATGACCTACAAGTACGACGCCAACGGTCAACCGGTCGAGCGGGTCAACCCAGCAGCCGGGCGACGGACCTGGTCCTACGGCGACCGCGGCCAACTGTTGGCCGCAACCGACGAGCTCGGCAAGGTGACCCGCTACTCGTACGACGACGCGCTGAGGATGGTCTCGCGGACCGACCGCAACGGCGACGTCACCACCTACGCACACGACGCTGCCGGTCGCGTGTTGCGACAGGTGTCGCCGGGCAAGGTGATGACCTTCGCCTACGACGGTCTGGGCCGTCAGGTGGAGGCCGTGAACGGTGACGTCACCACACAGGTCGCCTACGACATGGCGTCACGGATGACGTCGCGAGTCACGACCGGTCCGGGGTTGCCGCGGATGGAGTTCACCTATACCCACTGCGAGTGCGGCGCAGTGAAGTCCGTGACCGGTCCCGGAGGGACGACGACCTACGACTTCGACGCGGCCTCGGGCCAGCTGGCGAACGTCATCTCCCCTGATGGCGGGTCGTTCGGGTACACCTGGGACCCGGCCGGGCGGTTGTCTAAGATTACGCGACCCAACCAGATCAGTGACGTCCTGGCGTGGAACGACCAAGGCCGGTTGGCGTCACGCACCCAGGTCCGCGCCGACGGCACCCAGGTGACAGGTGTTGGCTACGGGTATGACGCTGGTGGTCGGCGGACGTCGGCGACCGACGACGCCGGCACCCACACCTTCACCTACGACGCAGTTGGCAACCTCACCGGTGCCGATCACCCGGATGGGTTCGCAGTCGCCGACGAGACGTTCGCCTACGATAAGCTCGGCAACCGGGTCTCGAATGTCGACAACGCCGCCGGGACAATGGTCTACGACGCCGCGAACCGGTTGCTTCGGGATGCGAAGAGCGACTACACCTACGACGGTGAAGGGAACCTGACGTCCCTGAAGGTCCGCGCCACGGGGGCGACGACGAGATTCGCCTGGGATGCCGACCACCGGATGGTGCGGTTGACCAAGGCGACGGGTGCCACCGTGTCGTACCGCGATGACGCGTTCGGGAAGCGGGTCCAGGCGACCCGGTCCTCCGATGGCCGGGTCACCAGTTGGGGATACGACCGCGAACACGTGGCCGCGGTATGGCGCAACACCGGTGCCGGACGTGAACTTGTCCAGACGTTCGTGACCTCACCGGCGGGTGATCCCCTGCAAGCACGGGTCAACGGTTCAACACTGTTCCCCGTGCTGGACGGCCTCGGGAGCGTAGTGGGGACCCTCGACGGGGCCGGTGCGCTCGCGTCGTCGACGGCGTACTCGGCCTTCGGGCAACCCGCCGGTGCTGGCACCGTCGGGGTGGGTGACAGCTACGGCTACACCGGCCACGCCTGGGACTCCGACGCTGGGATGCACTACGCCCGCGCCCGGTGGTACGACTCCGGGACGGGACGGTTCGCCTCCGAGGACCCTGTTGATGCCGTCAACCTCTACATCTACGTAGACAATCGGCCGCTCTCCTTCACGGATCCGACTGGCATGGTGGCGGCCGGCGAATATGGTGGGATCAGCAAGGACGCTCCGATGCGCGCGCGGATGGCGAGCAACGGCTACCAGAACCAACAGTTCAAGGATGCGATCCGGCGTGCAGAAGAGCAACTAGGGCGCAGTTTTTCAAAGGCTGACCGGCGAAAGGTGCACGATGAAATCACGGGCCAGGGGTATGAATTCTGGGACATCGTCGAGATTGCACTTGACCTATTCGGCTGAGGGAGAGGTCGTGCTTCAACGCAGCCGCGGTCTTGCCCTTGTGCGCGAGCATCTGTTGAATCAGTCGGTATCAGTCGTCGACCTTGGAGTCGGCAGCTTTCTGACTATCTCCTTCCACGGCACCACCGTGAAATTTTGGATTTATCTGGCGGCGTGGAACGTGTCCAAAGGGCAGGCCATGCTGGTGGCTTGTGAGGATGAGAGGGATGTGATCGCTCTGCGTGTGCAACAACTGGTGGGGCGGACCGTAAACGAGACGCGCCTAGACGCGTGCAACAACATGCGTTTAGGCATGGACGACGAGTTGAGCCTAAATATCCTGGGGACTAACACCGATGATTCGCCCTGGCTCTTGTTCGATGAAGGCAATTGGTTCCTTGGAGCCAACACTGATGGCACATTTTCATTCGAGCGCGAGGGAGGGGCGTCATGAGCCAGCACGTGCCCCGGGACCGCCGCGGCCGCTGGAGTGTTGGCGCTGCGGAGGCCACGCCCACCACCATCACGACGTAGGCCGGAATGGCTCCCGATGCAGTGGCCGCCTCCGCCTTCAAAGCGCCCCTCGCGCGATCATGTCCCCACGGCGACGTCACGAACGACTGCACGAGCGCGTGTAGTTGCTCTTCGAAGACCTCAGCTGGGTCTTCCAGTCGAGGATCTTGCGGGGCCGATTGTTGAGCGTGTGAGCGATGGCCTCGAGGTCGTCTGCGGCCCACCGCGATAGAGTCGGTGCCTTTGGGCGCCTCTGTGTTTGTCAAGAGGCACATCGTGGTCTCGCCAACTTCTCGTTGGCGGGCCCGGGAAGTGACTTGTCCGAAAGGCGGCACACTCAGCTCGGCTCACCACTGCCCGCCGGCACCACCACGGTCCGGGCCCAAGGCACCCCCGCGTGGCAGTCCCGGTACCGGCTGGGACCAGCGTGCGGGGTCGCGGTTGGGGCCCTCGGGCAACACGGGGGCAACACGAGGTCCAGAAACAGCCGAATATGACCAACGACGGCCAACCGTCAATTGTGGCTCTGACCTGCGGTTTCAATGATTTCCAACGTCGTCCGGTGACCCCTCGGTCGCTCTCTCACGGCGGTAGCGCCGGTTCGAATCCGGTCGGGGGTACCACTGTCGAAGGGCCCGGTCTGTGGACCGGGTCTTTCTGCATTTGGTCTCAATTTCGGCATCCATCGACTGGTTCGCCGACGCTCAGCGCACTCCAACAGCCCGACATGTCCGTTTTCCGCTGGTGGCGGCTGGGGGTGCCGCGACAGGATGGCCCCATGGCTCCGATCGGACATCTCGACACCGAGGCCTGCTACCGCGCCGTGATGAGCCGCGACTGTCGCTTCGACGGGGTGTTCTACACCGCGGTACGCACCACCGGTATCTACTGCCGCCCTTCCTGCCCGGCGCGTACTCCTGCCGTGTCCAACGTGAGTTTTCACCCGACTGCGGCCAGTGCTCATGCCGGCGGCTATCGCGCCTGCAAGCGGTGTCTGCCCGATGCGACGCCGGGCAGCCCGGACTGGGATCTCGCTGCCGACGTTGCCGGGCGCGCGATGCGGCTCATCGGAGATGGTCTCGTCGACCGCTCAGGCGTGGGCGGTCTGGCTGAACGACTCGGCTACACCTCCCGACACCTCAGCCGCGTGCTGACCGACGAACTCGGCGCTGGACCACTCGCACTTGCTCGGGCCCATCGCGCGCACACTGCCCGCGTGCTCATCGAGACCACCGCGCTCTCCTTGACCGAGGTGGCCTTTGCGGCCGGATTCTCGAGCGTGCGTCAGTTCAACCAGACGTTGCGCGAGATCTACGCGGCCTCACCCACCGAGTTGCGCGGTCGGCGGGGCGGTGTGTGCACCCGGGGCGCGATATCGATGCGGCTGCCGGTCCGGGCTCCCTACGACGGCAGATCGATGCTCGCCTTCCTGGCAGCGCACGTGGTGCCTGGTGTCGAAACGGTCGACGGTAAGGTCTATGCCCGCACCCTGCGACTGCCCCACGGCCATGGCACGGTGGAACTGCAACTGCCGCACGCGCCCGAGTCCGGTACGACGGCCCTCGCGCACGCCCGCTTCGTCCTCACCGACCTGCGCGACCTCAGCGCCGCAATGGAACGTACGCGCAGATTGTTGGACGCGGACTGCGACCCGGACGCGGTGTCCTCGGCTCTCGGTGGCGACGCTCTGCTGGGCCCACTCGTGGCGAGGTGTGCGGGCCTGCGCGTTCCGGGACACACCGATGGTGAGGAACTGGCGGTCCGCGCGGTGCTGGGCCAGCAGGTGAGTCTCGCCGGCGCGCGAACCGTTGCGGGTCGGTTCGTGACGCAATGGGGCGAACCCGTCGACACCACGATCGCGGGTCTGACCCATCTCTTTCCCTCCAGTGCCGCGCTGGCCATGCGCGATCCGGAAGAGTTGCCGATGCCACGCTCTCGCGGCAGAGCACTGGTGGGCCTGTGTGGGGCCCTGACAGACGGACGCATCGTGCTCGACCGGGGCTCTGACCGCGAAGACGTACGGCACTCGCTGCTGGCGCTGCCTGGCATCGGTCCCTGGACGGCCGACTACATTGCGCTGCGGGCCCTGGGCGACCCCGACATCTTCCTTCCCACGGACCTTGCCATTCGTCGGGTGCTCGCTGCCCTGGGCGAGGACCCGCGCAGCGCCGGCGAACTCAGCGAACGCTGGCGTCCGTGGCGTTCCTATGCCCAGATGTACCTCTGGAACACCCTGTTCGACACCAAGGAGACCTGACATGTGGACCGTGATGTCCTCGCCGATCGACGACCTGCGTGTCGTGGAGCGCGACGGAGCGATCGTCGCGATCGATTTCTCCCCGTTCGAGCAGGCCCCGGACGGGCGACCATTGGGGGAGCGCAGCGACGACCTGCCGCTCCTGGTGGAGTCCGTACGGCAGTTGAGGGCCTACTTCGATCGTGAGCTCACCGAGTTCGACCTGCCGCTCGCCCCGGTCGGGACCGACTTCCAGCAACGGGTCTGGCGCGAGCTCTGCACCATCGCCCACGGCCAGACTGCGTCCTACGGCGAGATCGCAGTCCGACTGGGCAGGACGAGTGCTGCCTCTCGGGCCGTGGGCCTGGCCAATGGGCGCAATCCCATCCCCATCGTGGTGCCGTGCCACCGCGTCATCGGCGCCAACGGGACGCTCACGGGCTACGCCGGCGGCGTGCAGCGCAAGCAGCGACTGCTGGAACTGGAGCAGTCGGC
Source organism: Propionibacteriales bacterium (assembly GCA_038242265.1). Lineage (GTDB taxonomy): Bacteria > Actinomycetota > Actinomycetes > Propionibacteriales > Nocardioidaceae > Nocardioides. The sequence continues at coordinate 73,012 of JBBSSH010000017.1, read as the reverse complement.
TCTCTTCTGAGGGCGCCCGTGCACCGCTGACGCCGTGACGTGGTCAGCGGCTCACTCCGCGGCCGCTCGGCGCAGCGACTCCGAGAGTCGGTCCGCCGCTGCGAGCACAGCTGGCGCATGCATCCGACCGGGTTGGCGTGAGAGTCGCTCGAGTGGACCCGAGACGGAGACTGCCGCAATCACCTTGCCGCCGGGCGAACGCACGGGAGCTGAGACCGAGGCGACGCCTTGCTCCCGCTCGCCGACCGATTGCGACCAGCCCCGACGGCGGATGCCGGAGAGTGCGGTGGCAGAGAACGCAGCGCTCTGCAGCCCACGGTGCATCCGCTCCGGGTCCTCCCAGGCAAGCAGGATCTGGGCAGCAGAACCGGCACTCATGGTGAGCTGCGAACCCACCGGGATGGTGTCTCGCAGGCCGGAGGGACGCTCTGCAGCAGCCACACAGACCCGGTGCTCGCCCTGTCGGCGCCACAACTGGGCAGACTCACCGGTGATGTCTCGTAGTCGAGCCAGCACCGGGCCCGCCGAAGCCAACAACCGGTCCTCGCCGGCCGCCGCAGACAGTTCGGCCAGGCGGGGCCCCAGCACGAATCGTCCTTGCATGTCGCGTGCCACGAGTCGGTGGTGCTCGAGTGCGACGGCCAGTCGATGCGCAGTCGGCCGTGCCAGCCCGGTGCCCGCCACCAGCCCCGCCAGAGTGGCCGGCCCACCCTCTAGTGCGGCCAGCACCAAAGCCGCCTTGTCGAGTACGCCGACTCCAGATCCATTGTCCATATGCCGATATTCTCATCTCAGGAAGTGGGATGCAAGCAGTATCGTCATCCTCACCAAAACAACGAGGGAGTGATGAGTCGTGGGCAAGACCCTGGCCGAGAAGGTGTGGGACGAGCACGTCGTGCGCAGCGCGCCGGGAGAGCCCGACCTCCTCTTCATTGACCTGCACCTGCTCCACGAGGTGACCTCGCCCCAGGCCTTCGACGGGCTACGTCTGGGGAATCGGCCGGTGCGCCGTCCCGACCTGACGTTGGCGACGGAGGACCACAACGTGCCCACCCTCGACTGGGACCAGCCGATTGCCGACCCCGTGAGTCGTACGCAGGTCGAAACGCTGCGCAAGAACGCGGCCGACTTCGGCGTGCGCCTGCACTCCTTGGGCGACGTCGAGCAGGGCATCGTCCACGTCGTAGGTCCCCAGTTGGGGCTGACCCAACCCGGAATGACGATCGTCTGTGGCGACTCCCACACCTCCACCCACGGGGCGTTCGGTGCCATTGCCTTCGGCATCGGCACCTCTGAGGTCGAGCATGTCCTTGCCACCCAGACGCTGACCCAGGCCAGGCCCAGAACGATGGCGGTGACCGTGACGGGCTCGCTGCCGACGGGCGTGACGGCCAAGGATCTCGTGCTGACGCTCATCGCCCACACCGGCACCGGCGGAGGTCAGGGCTACATCGTCGAATACCGCGGTCCGGCCATCGAGGAACTCTCGATGGAAGGCCGGATGACGGTGTGCAACATGTCGATCGAGTGGGGAGCCAAGGCCGGTCTGATTGCTCCGGACCAGACGACCTTCGACTACATCGAGGGCAAGCCCGAAGCTCCCAAGGGCGCCGGCTGGGACGCGGCGCTCGCACACTGGCGCACGTTGCAGACCGACGAGGATGCCACCTACGACAAGGAGATCACCCTCGAGGCGAGCACGATGACTCCTTTCGTGACCTGGGGCACCAACCCTGCCCAGGGTGTCCCGCTGGGAGGGTCCGTGCCGGGTCCGGACGACTTCACCGACCCCTCCGACAAGATCGCGACCGAGAAGGCGCTGGAATACATGGGCCTGGCCGCGGGCACTCCCATGCGCGAGGTCAGGGTCGACACCGTCTTCGTCGGTTCCTGCACCAACGGGCGCATCGAGGACCTGCGTCTGGCGGCCTCGATCCTGGCTGGCCGCACGGTGGCCCACGGCACTCGGCTACTGGTGGTGCCCGGGTCGGTACGGGTGCGTCTCCAGGCCGAGGACGAGGGGTTGCACCGGGTCTTTCTCGCTGCTGGTGCCGAGTGGCGCGGGGCAGGCTGTTCGATGTGTCTGGGCATGAACCCGGACCAGTTGGCACCCCAGGAACGCAGCGCGTCCACATCGAACCGCAACTTCGAGGGCCGCCAGGGCAAGGGCGGGCGTACGCACCTGGTCTCGATCCCCGTCGCAGCCGCCACCGCGGTGCGCGGCACCCTGTCGGCACCGGAGGACCTGCCTGCTGTGCAGCCTGTCGAGGCGTCTCTCGACCAGGAGGAGAACTGAGATGGAAGCTTTCACGACTCACACCGGCGTCGGCGTGCCGCTGCGTCGCAGCAACGTCGACACCGACCAGATCATCCCGGCGGTCTACCTCAAACGCGTGACACGCACCGGCTTCGAGGACGGACTGTTCGCCGCCTGGCGCAACGATCCTGACTTCGTCCTCAACGACCCGACGTATGCCACCGGCTCGGTGCTGGTGGCCGGTCCCGACTTCGGCACGGGGAGTTCGCGTGAGCATGCAGTCTGGGCCCTGCAGAACTACGGCTTCAAGGTCGTGGTCTCCTCGCGCTTCGCCGACATCTTCCGGAGCAACTCCGGGAAGGCCGGACTCCTCGCTGCTCAGATTGACGATGCCGCTCTCCAGCAGTTGTGGGAATGGCTGGAAACCCACCCCGGTGGCGAGATCACGGTCGACCTGGAGTCACGGACCGTATGCGCAGGGACGGGAGAAACCGCAGTCGAAGCGACCTTCGACATCGACGACTACACGCGATGGCGCCTGCTCGAGGGGCTTGACGACATCGGGATCACGCTCGGCCATGAGAGCGACATCGCGGCATTCGAAGCGGCACGCCCCAACTGGAAACCCGCCACCCTCTGAGGCGCGAACACCTCGAGAACCCCCATTCTGCGGGGGTTTTCGTCGTTGTGGTGCCGGAACCATTCATATTCGCGAGTCGGCACGAGACACAGAGCATTCCAAGAAACCCCATGAAATATGGGCAATGGTGATTGTAGTAGCGCCTTGAAGTACCTAGCGTGCGATGGAGAAGGTCGAGCGTCCGCTCGGCGTCCGGGTTCATTGGAAGGGAAGCTAGTGAACAAGACACAGCTCATCGACGCACTCGCCGCACGCTACGAAGGCAACCGCAAGCAAGCCGCTCACGCCCTGGAGTCGGTGCTCGACACCATCACTCGTGAGGTGGCGAAGGGTGAGAAGGTCGCCATCACCGGATTCGGATCGTTCGAGAAGGCCGTCCGCAATGCGCGCTGGGTCCGCAACCCACAAACCGGCGAGAAGATGAAGTCAAAGAAGAAGTCGGTGCCGAAGTTCTCTGCCGGCAAGGAGCTCAAAGAGGTCATCTCGGGTGCCAAGAAGTTGCCCAAGCTCACGGCCGCGACGATGCCCAAGCCGCCAGCCGCCGTTCGCGCTGCTGCTGCTGCGGTGACCTCAGCTGCCACGGGAAGCAAGCCCGCACCGGCCAAGAAGTCCGCTGCGAAGAAGACTCCTGCCAAGAAGGCCGCCGCGAAGAAGGCGACCCCCGCCAAGTCTGCTGCAGCAAAGCCAGCGACCAAGAAGGCTGCCCCGGCCAAGAAGTCCGCTGCGAAGAAGACGCCTGCCAAGAAGGCGGCTCCGGCCAAGAAGGCTGCTGCAAGTACGACCGCTGCCAGCTCCAGCACGGCCGGCACCACCGCAGCGAAGAAGACCGCCGCGAAGAAGACTGCCGTGAAGAAGGCCGCCACCAAGAAGTCCTGATCGCTGCACGTCAGTGAGGGCGAGTCACCCAGTGGGTGGCTCGCCCTCACTGTTGCCCTCGGGTTGGCCGGTCAACACCAGGTCAACTGCGGCACGGGTGTGCTGCCCGACCCCCTTGAGGAGCGCAGCCTCGAGGTCGCGCACGTCATCGACGTCGGCACGCACGCTCGGAGCATCCACATGTATCTCACTGGCGCCAGTTGCCAGGTGAGCAGCTGCTGAGTCTGGACCGAATCTGGGATCGAAACTGGCTGCATCAGCGCCGTAGAGCGTGGTTCCGGCGCCAGCACGGTCCCGCAGGAAGGCCGATCCTGCCTCGGGCAGGCAGTCCAGGACAGCGCCCAGTTCGGCTGCAACCAGGGCGGGCAGGTCTGCGCACAGGACGACTGCCAGGGCCTGTGGCCAGCGACGAAGGACTTCGGCCGCGGCCTGCACCAGCGTCGCGTTGAGCCCGTCGGTGGCGCCGTCGGGAATGACCTCACACCCGGTGGAACGCAGCTGTGCGGCCAGCCGGAAGTCGTCGGTCACGCCCAGGACAGCCACCACTCCTCGCGTGCTCAGGGCCACCTCGACGGTGTCGAGAGCGAAGGCCCGAGCGAGCTCTCCTCGCTGGGCGGCAGGCAGGGGTGTGAGCCGCGACTTGGCGATCGCAGGCGCTTTGATCGGAACGATGAGCACGCATGGGCGTGCCGGGTCTGAGTGGGACATCGCCCACGATCCTCGCATCGGCGACCCACCCACGAGCAGACATCCCACGTGGCGTCACACCGAGTAGCCTGCTCGCAACGCAGGACGCGTCCCGGCCACCGGCCGCGAAGAGGTGAGGTGGCACGTGCGGGTCCGGGAGCTGGAGTCGAAGCGGGGTGTGGCCTTCACGTTCGGGGCCATGCTTCTCAAGCCCACGCTGCTGGCCACCACCTCGCACACCTGGATCGACGGGGAGAAGATCCCCGCCAGCGGCGGGTGCATCGTGGTGCTCAACCACATCTCGCACGTCGACCCCCTGCTTTCGGCCCATTTCCTCTACAACCACGGTCGGCTGCCGCGTTACCTGGCGAAATCCAGCCTCTTCAGCAACAAGGCCCTGGGCAGCTTCCTCAGGGCCACCGGCCAGATCCCCGTCGAACGCCTCAGCCGCAATGCGGTGGGTGCCTACGACACGGCGGTCCAGGCCGTACGCGAGGGCAAATGTCTCGTGGTCTATCCCGAAGGCACCATCACTCGCGATCCGGAGCTGTGGCCGATGAAGGGCAAGTCCGGTGCGGCGCGGATCGCGCTCGCGACCGGCTGCCCGGTGATTCCGGTGGGTCAGTGGGGCGCGCAGGAGATCCTGCCGCCCTACACCAGGAGGCTCCACCTGGTGCCCCGCACACGCATCGTGATGAAGGCCGGAGACCCCGTGCACCTCGCTGACATGGGCGAGGCTCCACACACCTCGCACACCATCACCCGTGCGACTGCGCGAATCATGGCGAGCATTACTGCGATCGTGGCGGAGATCCGCGACGAAGAGGCACCGACCGAACGCTTCGATCCACGCCTGAATGGCGTGCGAGAGACTGGCAATCCCAATGATGATGCCCCTGGGGCGAGGAGGAAACGCAGCCGATGACCAAGATTGCTGTCTTCAGTGCGGGGTCCTGGGGCACCGCTTTCTCGATGGTGCTGGCAGATGCCGGCAATGAGGTGTCCCTGTGGGGTCGTCGCGACGAGGTGGTCGCGGGGATCAACGAGCGGCACGAAAACGTCGAATACCTACCGGGCGTCGAGTTGCCACCCTCCGTACGGGCATCGACCGACCCCGAGGAGGTGGCTGCTGGTGCCGATGTTGTCATCTTGACGGTGCCGTCGCAGACGCTGCGCGAAAATCTGACCTCGTGGGCACCCGTCCTGCCAGCCGGTGCCACGATCGTTTCCCTGATGAAGGGCGTCGAACTGGGCACGCTGATGAGGATGAGCGAGGTCATTGCCGAGGTGACCGACGCTTCGCCCGACCGGATCGCAGTGGTCAGTGGGCCCAACCTGGCCCGCGAGATCGCCCGCCGTGAGCCCGCCGCCTCCGTCGTGGCCTGTGCTGACGAGGAGACCGCCAAGCGACTCCAGAGGATCACCCACGGGCCGGCATTCCGTCCGTACACCTCCGTCGACGTGCTGGGGTGCGAGATCGGCGGCGCCTACAAGAACGTCGTCGGACTTGCCGTCGGTATGGCTGTCGGTCTCGGTTTCGGCGACAACACCACGGCATCGGTCATCACGCGGGGCCTGGCCGAGACCACCCGACTGGCCATGGCGCAGGGGGCCAACCCTCTGACGCTGATGGGTCTGGCCGGGCTGGGAGACCTCGTCGCGACCTGCTCCTCACCGCTCTCGCGCAACCGCACCTTCGGCGAGCGGCTGGGCCAGGGGATGACGACCGAGGAAATTTATGCCTCCACGAGTCAGGTCGCCGAGGGCGCGAAGTCGTGCAAGTCACTGCTGGCCCTGACGGCACGGGTCGGTGTCGATGCGCCGATCGCCGAGCACGTCGATGCCGTCGTCGACGGGCGGATGACCGCGCACGACATGATGAATTCCTTCATCGCCCGCGACACCAAGGCAGAGACCGACTGAGTCGCGGCCCGGAACCGGCGGTCCACCAGCGCGGCTCAGCCGACGCAGCCGTCCAGGGCTCCTCGCAGGTCGTTCCAGAGATCTTCGACGTCCTCGACTCCGACAGAGAGCCGTACGAGGGCCTCGGGGATGGTCGTGGGCTCACTCTTCCAGCGTCGTCGGCGCTCCAGGCTGGACTCGACCCCACCCAAGGACGTCGCGTGGACCCACAGGCGCGTCTTGCGGGTCAACAGGTCTGCAGCCATCTCGCCCTGGGCCAGGACCACACTCACAATGCCGCCGAACCCTGGGTAGGTCACGGTTTCGATGGCCGGATGCTCACGCAGACGCTCCACCAGATCCTTGGCGTTGGCCTGGGCCCGTTCGACGCGCAGATGCAGGGTCCGCAGCCCGCGCAGCGTGAGCCAGGCCTCGAAAGGCCCCGGGATCGAGCCGGCCAGGTCGCGGCGACCCTTGACGACGGCGTAGAGGGCGTCGTCGCGAGTGCAGATCGCGCCCATCTGGACGTCGGAGTGCCCGGCAAGGTATTTCGTCGCCGAGTGCACCACGATGTCGACGCCATCCTCGAGCGGGCGCTGGAGCAGGGGAGTGGCGAAAGTGTTGTCGACCACGACATAGGCGCCTGCTTCATGGGCGGCAGCGCAGATGGTGGGGATGTCGGCGATTTCGAGAGCGGGATTGGTCGGGGACTCCAGCCACACCAGAGCGGCATCCGCACACGCCGCGATCACGGCATCAGTGTCAGTGATGTCGACCAGTTCGACCTTCAGTCGTCCCCGCGACTCCAGGTCTGCCAGTTGCATGATCGTGCCGTTGTAGGCATGGCGGGGGGCCACCACCTTCGAGTCGATACCCACCAGGTCGAGCACGGTGGCCACCGCGGCCAGCCCGGAGGCGAAGGTGAGACAGCGCCCACCCTCCAGCGCCCCGAGGGCATCCTCCAGGGCCGTCCAGGTCGGGTTGCCGTACCGGCCGTACTCCACCTCACCGCCGGCGACGTAGGTCGCCGCCATGGTGATGGGAGTGTTGAGCGGTGCGTCCGGGGTGCGGTCGGGGCGACCAGCCGTGACGGCGATCGTGCTGAGGCTGTGCTTGACGCTGGGGGACGGGTCGGAAGCCATACCGGTCAGACTAGGTGGATAGGGTCGGGGCGGTGAACGAGACCACCCCCCGGAAATCCCGCGTCGCTGTCGTCTTCGGCGGACGCTCCTCCGAACACAGCATCTCCTGCATCACTGCAGGGAGTGTCCTGGCTGCCTTGGACAGGGACGTCTATGACGTCATTCCGGTCGGGATCGCCTTCGACGGTCGCTGGGTGCTGGAGGCCGACGATCCGAGCCGGCTGGTGATCCGTGGCAACGAACTCCCCGTCGTCGACAGCACGCGCGCTCCGGTCGCTCTGATGGGTGCAACCCACGGTGCCGAACTGGTCGTCACCGAGGCGCATCGAGCACCTGCCCTGCTGGGCGAGGTCGACGTGGTGTTCCCCCTGCTCCATGGACCGTGGGGGGAGGACGGGACCCTCCAGGGGATGCTGGAGATGGCTGGTGTGCGCTATGTCGGATCAGGGGTGCTGGCGTCGGCCATCGGGATGGACAAGGCCTACATGAAGGTCGCCCTGCAGGCAGCAGGGCTGCCGGTGACGCCAGGAATCGTGGTGACGCGAGCAGAATGGCTGCACGAGCGTGACGCCATGGTGGGGCGGATCGAGGACGTGGGGTTCCCCTGCTTCGCGAAACCTTCTCGCGCCGGCTCCAGCATGGGCATCAGCAAGATCCACGGTGCTCACGAGATCGAGCAAGCTCTCGAGGTCGCGTTCATGCAGGACCCCAAGGTGCTCATCGAGGTGTCGATGGAAGGGGTGCGCGAGATCGAGTGCGGGGTCCTCGGAACTCCCGACGGCGCGCCGGAAACCTCGAGAGCCGGAGAGGTCCGTACCGGTGGTGACCATGAGTTCTACGACTTCGAGGCCAAGTATCTCGCCGACCAGAACACCGAGATCCTGATCCCGGCCGACCTCCCGGCGGAGATCGAGCAGAGCGTGCGGGCACTGGCCGTCCGCGCGTTCGATGCGCTCTCCTGCGAAGGTCTCGCACGCGTCGACTTCTTCCTGACCCCCGACGGCTCGCTGGTCATCAATGAGCTCAACACGATGCCCGGCTTCACCCCGACGTCGATGTATCCCCAGCTGTGGGCAGCATCGGGCCTGCCCTACGGCGAACTGGTTGACCGACTGGTCCAGCTCGCGTTGGGGCGGGGGACTGGTCTGCGCTGACTGCGGCGTCTCACAGACACGGGTCGCCGGCGCGCAGATGCGCCTTCAGGAGCGGCGCGAGTTCGGTGAGAGCTCCGTCGATGCCGTCGGTGCGATAGCGCGAGGGCACCTGCAACTGGACATAGGGCGTGTGGGTCAACGCTGTCAGGTCGGCGTCCACGCGCAGGTCGTCGATCTGGTCATCAGCAATGAACCAGCCGACTCCGCCGAAGTCGCTGCACGGCGCGTCGCGGGCGTAGTCGTCGGGCTTGGACACACCGCAGGTCAGGACGTACGCCGGGTCGCCCCAAGCTGCTCCGAGTGCGTCGTCGGGTGAGACCTGGCGACGCGGCTGTCCCGCAAGGGTGTCGGGCAAGGAGTCGATCAGCGCCTCGCACACGGTGGCGTCCTCACTCGGGAGCGCACGATCAGCGATGTGCACCTGCCCAGTCCCGCAGGCTGGCAGCACCAGCAGGAGCGCAATGACCACGCCCCGACTCATCAGGGAGCCGGGGCGCCCACGGTCCGTGGTGTCGCGCGGACGTGCAGTCACCCTCAGATGTGGACGACCGGACAGGTCAGGGTGCGGGTGATCCCGTCGAGAGTCTGGATCCTCGACACCACGAGCTGGCCGAGTTCGTCGACGTTCTTGGCCTCGGCGCGCACGATCACGTCATAGGGACCGGTGACGTCTTCGGCGAGCGTGACGCCACTGACCTGGGCGATCTCCTTGGCCACGTCAGCGGCCTTGCCGACGTCAGTCTGGATCAGGATGTATGCCTGGACGACCATCGTGGACTCCTCGGTCTCGTCGTTCGTGGGTGTGTGCGGGCCAACCTACCGCGCCGTGTGCGGAGCCCGACAGAGGATCGCCAGCCGAGATCTGATGAGATGCAGCCATGGCTCTTCCCCCGGACGCGACCTTGGCCGACGCGGGTGAGTTCGGTCTGATCGCGGCCATGGTGGCTCACTTCGACAGCGACGAGCAGGTGCTGGTCGGTCCCGGCGACGATGCGGCCGTACTGAGGATCCGTCACGGTCACATCCTGATCTCGACCGACCTGATGGTCGAGGGTCGACACTTTCGCCGGGACTGGGCCAGCGCTGAGGACGTCGGGCACCGCGCGGCCGCACAGAACATGTCGGACATCAACGCCATGGGCGGCACGGCCCGCCACCTCACCATCGGTCTGGCAGCTCCCGCTGACCTTCCGGTGCAATGGGCCCTGGACTTCGCGCGTGGCTTTGCCGCCGAGTGCCGGTTGGTCGGTGCCCATGTGGTGGGTGGAGACGTCACCAGGGCTGACGAGATCGTCATCGCCGTCACGGTCCTGGGCCAGTGCACCCAGGCGCCGGTCCTGCGCTCCGGTGCGCGGCCGGGCGACGTCCTGGCGATCGCCGGACGTCAGGGTTGGGCAGCCGGCGGGCTTGCGGTGCTGGGCAGGGGTTTCCGGTCCCCGCGCGTTCTGGTCGAGGCCTACCGCCGCCCGCAGCCCCCCTACGCGGCCGGGGAACAGGCCGCTGCGGCAGGCGTCACCTCGATGATCGACATCTCCGACGGACTGTTGGCAGAAGCCGGTCACCTCGCCGTGGCCAGTGATGTCGCCATCGACGTACGCCGCGCTGCCTTCGAGATCCCCGACCCGCTGCAGGCAGTGTCCGCTGCATTGGGTGAGGATCCCCTGCAATTCATCCTGAGTGGGGGCGACGACCATGCCCTGCTCGCCACCTTCACCGACGCCGCCTCGCTGCCGCCGGGATGGCAGGTCGTGGGGGACGTGCACGTGGGAGAGGGCGTCACCGTCGACGGTCAGGTCCACGAGGGTCCCTCCGGGTGGACCCATTTTTGAACAAGCGGGGCCACTTCTGAACAAGCGGGGCCACTTCTGAACAAGCGGGGCCACGCATGAAAAAACACAACCCCCGACGCTGACGCGGCGGGGGTTGTGCGAAGTCTGGATCAGGTCAGCGCGAAACCTTGCCGGCCTTGAGGCAGCCGGTGCAGACGTTGACGCGCTTCGGCGTCCCGTTCACAGTTGCGCGGACGCGCTGGATGTTGGGGTTGAAACGACGCTTGGTGATTTTGCGCGACCAGGGACGGTTGTTTCCGAAGCCCGGCTTCTTGGCGCAGATGTCGCAGACGGCAGCCACCGTGCACTCCGATCCGTTTGGGGTTGTCAGACGTGGGCCCGATCACCGGTGAAGTCCGGCAGCAGGCAACCGGGAAAGAGTAGCGGAGGAATCCCGACGAGATGAAATCGCAGGTCCTTGAGCGCGGGCACTACTGTGTGGCCCGCGGCACACTGACAGCGAACTCACCCGGGAGCACACCCACTCGATGGAGACCGTCACTCACGGCATCACCCTGGCGGGAGTCGCCCGCTTCGTCGACATTGCGACTGATGCGCTCTCCTCCGCCCGCGAGGAGATCGACGCCCTCAACGTCTATCCGGTTCCGGACGGCGATACCGGGACGAACATGTTCCTCACGGTCTCTGCGGCCCGCGATGCGCTGCGGGAGGCCACTGCCGCGGACCCAGACCTTCCCCTCGGTGACGCGATGGCGCTCCTGGCACGCGCGGCGCTGATGGGGGCCCGCGGCAATTCCGGAGTGATCCTGAGTCAGATGCTGCGAGCCTTCGTCCGTCATCTGGCCGGCGCGACGGTGCAGGAGCGTCGAGCTGAGTTGATGGCGCAGGCCATGGCCGATGCCACCGATGCCAGCTATGCCGCAGTCGGTACGCCGGTGGAGGGCACGATTCTCACGGTGTCGCGCGCCGCCTCCGATGCGGCTCTGGCGGCCGCGCAGGAGCCGGATGCTCGAGCTCGCGATGTGTTCACCGCTGCCGCGCAGGCAGCCAGGGTCGCCCTGGCAAGGACGCCGGAGCAGCTCCCGATCCTGGCCCAGGCAGGCGTCGTCGATGCCGGAGGTCGAGGGCTGTGCGTCGTGCTCGATGCGGTCGAGACCACCGCTACCGGACGTCGCCCCAGCCCCTACGCAGCGCCCCGGGGCACCCACCACATCCCGGTGGCCAGTCTCCCGAGCCACGACCTGACCGAGGGTGGTCCTTCCTACGAGGTGATGTATCTCCTGGACGCGGAGGACGACGCCGTGGCCCAGCTCAGGACGTCCTTGGCGGATCTGGGGGACAGCCTGGTGATGGTGGGCGGCGAAGGCCTGTGGAACGTGCACGTCCATGTCGACGACGTGGGTGCGGCCGTCGAAGCCGGGATCAAGGCTGGGCGACCTCACCGAATCCGGGTCACCCACTTCGCCGAACAACCCGTTCGCACCGCCCACCACGACGTGTCCCACCCGGCATCCACGCGTACCGGCCGTGCCGTGGTTGCCGTGGCAGCCGGACCGGGTCTGGCCGAACTGTTCTCCTCCGCGGGCGCGGTGGTGATCGCGGGTGGCCCGGGACAGCGTCCCTCCACGGGTCAGATCCTGGCGGCCATCCTTTCCTGTGCGGCCGCCGAGGTCGTTCTCCTGCCCAACGACGCTGACAGCGTGAGCGCGGGTGAGATCGCGGCCCGAACGGCAGAGGCCGAGAACGGCATCAGGGTCGAGGTCATCCCGACCCACGCTCAGGTGCAGGGGCTGGCTGCGATCTCGGTGCATGAACCGGGCCGAGCCTTCGATGCCGATGTGCGGGAGATGACCGCGACTGCCCGCCACGTCCGGCACGGGGCCGTGACCGTGGCTGCGCGCCAGGCGATCACCATGGCCGGCCCGTGCGAGCTCGGAGACGCACTGGGCGTCATCGCTGGTGACTTCGCAGTGGTCGGCTCAGACCTCGAAGCGGTGGCCATCGACGTTCTTGAAAGACTGCTCGGAGGCGGGGGAGAGCTCGTGACGATCGTTGCGGGCCTGGATGGTGCAGATCTGGCCGCACACGTACTGGCCCACGTCGAAGAGCATTACCCTCACGTCGATGTCGCCCTCCACGAGGGTGGTCAGTCACGGTATCCGCTGCTCGTCAGCGTTGAGTGAGGTCGATCTCATCGTGGGTGCGATCACGCCCGACAGTCCGGTGGCGGCAGTCTTCGGCAACCATCACCAGAAGCGCAAGCGTGCCGAGGAAGGTCTGGGTCTACGCACGGTCGGCGATCTCCTGCGTCATTTCCCGCGCCGCTACGTTGCCTCGACCGAGCTCTCCGAGGTGGCGTCCCCGGTGGTGGGGGAGCAGCTGACGATCATCGGCGAGGTGCGCTCGTGCGAGAGCGCCTCCTTCGTCAGCGGCAACCGACGTCAGTGGCGTACGACGGTGCGCCTGCGCACCGATGGGCCGGACTTCTCGGTGACGCTCTTCAGTCCCTACCAGGGCCAGGCCACTCGGCACGAGGACGAGTTCAGACCGGGATGTCGTGCGATCTTCACCGGCAAGGTCACCCAGTTCCGGCAGAGTTGGCAGTTGGAGCAGCCCCACGGCTTTGCCCTCGACGGTGTGGAGGCGCCGAGCATGAGCAAACTCATGCCGGTCTATCCACTCACTTCCAAGCTCTACTCCTGGGACCTGCAGAAGGTCATTGCGACTGCCCTCGATCTCGTGAGCGATGTGCCGGACATGTTCACGCCGCAGTTGCGTGAACGATTCGACCTGATCTCCCTCAACCAGGCGCTGCGCTGGATCCATGGACCGGATGAGTGGAGTCAGCTCGGCGCTGCCCAGAAACGGTTCCGGTTCGAGGAGGCGCTGGTCCTGCAGTTGGTGCTTGCCCGCAGGCGGGCTGTGCATCGTGCCCAGGGAGCCCAGTCGCGAGCGCCGCGGAGGGGCGCGATGCTGGACACCTTCGACGCCGGCCTTCCCTTCGAGCTCACCGGGGGTCAGCGCGAGATCGGCGACGTGCTTGCCGCGGAACTCACCCGCTCCCATCCGATGAATCGACTTCTCCAGGGCGAGGTCGGATCGGGAAAGACCCTGGTGGCGCTGCGGGCCATGCTCCAGGTCGTCGACTCGGGGGGTCAGGCGGCCCTGTTGGCGCCCACCGAGGTCCTGGCCCAACAGCATTTCCGCTCGATCACCGCGATGCTCGGCGCGCTCGCCGACGGCGGCATGCTGGGCGGTCCCGCAGAAGCCACGACGTTGGCCCTGCTCACGGGTTCGATGCCAAAGGCCACGCGACAGAAGTCGATGCTGAAGATCGTCACCGGCGAGGCAGGCATCGTCATCGGCACGCACGCCTTGCTGGAGGACCGCGTCGAGTTCGCCGATCTCGGCCTCGTCGTGGTCGACGAGCAGCACCGTTTCGGGGTCGAGCAGCGTGCAGCTCTGACGGACAAGGCCGGGAGTCCGCCGCATGTGCTGGTCATGACCGCGACCCCGATCCCGCGCACTGTGGCCATGACGGTGTTCGGCGACCTGGAGACTTCCATCTTGTCGGAGCTGCCGGCCGGCCGCGCACCCATCCAGACCACCGTCGTCCCACTGGCAGAACAGCCGGCGTGGACTGCACGCGTGTGGGAACGAGTGCAGGAAGAGGTCCAGCGAGGTCACCAGGTGTACGTGGTGTGCCCGCGCATCAGCGGCGACACCCACGAGGAGGGCGAGACCGACCAGATCGATGTCGACGAGGCCGGCGTGGAGATCGCGCCAAAGCGTGCTCTGGCAGCGGTCGAGGACGTGCATGCCGAGCTTCTCGACGGGCCGCTCTCAGGTCTGCGTACCGCAGTCCTGCACGGTCGCCTCCACCCTGACGAGAAGGACCGCACGATGCGGGCCTTTGCCGCGGGTGACATCGATGTGCTGGTCTCCACGACGGTGATCGAGGTCGGTGTCGATGTCCACAACGCCACCATGATGGTGCTGCTCGACGCTGATCGTTTCGGCGTGTCCCAACTCCACCAGCTCCGCGGACGGATCGGTCGCGGAGGTCTACCGGGCCTGTGCCTGCTCCTGTCGCACGCCGAGGTCGGTGCGCCTGCCCGCGACCGTCTGGATGCGGTGGCTGCCACCACCGACGGATTCGAACTCAGCCGCATCGACCTCGAACAACGACGTGAGGGCGACGTACTCGGCGGGAGCCAGTCCGGATTCCGTTCGGGACTCATCACGCTGCGGGTGCTGCGGGACGAGTCCCTGATCGAACGTGCTCGGGAGGCGGCCGAGGCGCTACTCTCCGAGGATCCGACGCTGGCGACGGCACCTCTACTGGGTGCCGCCGTGGCCGAGGCCGAAAGCTCCGATGCGTCGGAGTTCCTGGAGAAGGGCTGAACGCGCGGTATGACTCGGATCATCGGGGGAACAGCGGGGGGTCGCAGGCTCGACACGCCGCGAGGTCAGGCGACCCGTCCCACCAGCGACCGGGTGCGCGAAGCGCTCTTCTCCGCAGTCGAGGCACGGTGCGGCTCTCTCGACGGTCTCCGTTTCCTCGACCTGTACGCAGGCTCGGGCGCCGTGGGGTTGGAGGCATGGTCGCGAGGTGCCGGGGTGGTGACCTTGGTCGAACAGGACCGTCACACCGCATCCCTGATCTCACGCAATGCTTCGAGTCTGGGATGCACGAGAGCCCATGTCGTGACCGCGGCAGTCTCGGTGATGCTGCGCAGCGCACCTACGGCTCCCTACGACCTGGTCTTCTCGGACCCTCCCTACCCGACCTGTGACGAGGACGTCGCTGCCGACCTCGTGGCGCTCGTGGCCCAGGGTTGGTTGGTCCCGGACGCGCTCGTCGTCGTGGAGAGACCGGTTCGCCGGACCGAAGTGGTGTGGCCGGCGGGTCTGGAGGCTGACCGAACGAGGCGTTACGGTGAAACCGCTCTTTGGTACGGTCACGCCACCTGATCCGGACCCGCCCACAGATGTGATGAAGTTTCATCCAAGGAGAGTGTCTGCGTGCGCCGCGCTGTCTGTCCCGGCTCTTTCGACCCGGTCACCAACGGTCATCTCGACATCGTCGGGCGTGCCGCCAAGTTGTTCGACGAGGTCGTCGTGGCGATCGGCGTCAACATCTCCAAGAATCGGCTCTTCACGCCGGACGAGCGGATCACCATGCTCCGCGAGACCACCGCGGACATGCCCAATGTCCGTGTGGCCGGGTTCACCGGGCTGATCGTGGACTTCTGCCGCGAGATCGATGCGGTGGCGATCGTCAAGGGCCTGCGCGGTGCAGGAGACTATGAGTACGAGTTGCCGATGGCTCAGATGAACTCCCACCTCACGGATGTCGAAACCGTCTTCCTCCCCGGTGCAGTCGGCAACGCCTTCGTGTCCTCCAGCCTCATCAAAGAGGTCGCCGCACTGGGTGGGGACGTGCGGGGCTTGGTTCCCGAGGCCATCCGTGAGCAGTTGATGCACCGGTTGGCCGAGCGTAGGACCTGAGATGAGGTCGACCCGTTTTGCCCCCTCACACGGCGACGGATACGATTCCACGGTTGTGTCTGTGTTCAGAAATGGGAGTTCGTTGTGACCAGTCTGGACCCGAGGGCGCCGCTCGTGCTCGATACTCGCGAGCTCGGCCGCCGCCCGGGGTCCCAGCGTCACGTCGAGCTCACAGTTCCGGCACCGGCACAACTGGGTATTGAAGTCCTTCAGGTTCCCGAGGGATCGCCGGTTGAATTCGACCTGCGACTCGAGGCAGTTCTGGAAGGAGTGCTGCTCACGGGCACGGCTGCGGTCGAGCTCGTGGGGGAGTGCGTGCGGTGCCTGGAGCCGATCGAGGACGAGATCCTTGCGCGTCTCCAGGAGCTGTTCGTCTATCCTGATCAGCACGCCAAGGCCGTGGAGCACGACGACCACGACCTGGACGACGAGACCAGCCGGCTCGAGGACGACCTGCTTGACCTCGAGCCCTTGCTGCGGGATGCGGTGGTGCTTGCACTGCCCTTCCAGCCGCTGTGTGACGAAGATTGCCCCGGTTTGTGCATCGAGTGTGGTGCGCGGTTGGCGGATGATCCTGAGCACGCACACGAAGCGCCGATCGATCCGCGCTGGGCATCGCTCGACAAGCTCACGCACGACCAAGACTGACCAACTCACCGGTAATCCCGGCTGAAGCAACAGGAGACCACCATGGCTGTTCCGAAGCGGAAGATGTCGCGCAGCAACACGCGTCACCGCCGTTCGCAGTGGAAGGCCGTCGCGCCCTCCCTTGCTACGTGTGCCAACCCCGCCTGCGGCGCCAAGCACCTCCCGCACCGCGCGTGTGGCCAGTGCGGCCAGTACGGCGCCAGAGCAGACCGTCGCCAGGTCCTCTGACCACCGACGAGCTCCGTTCAGCGCTCGGAGATCCGATTCTGGATCCCGGGCTGCTTGAGCGCGCCCTGACACATCGCTCGTTCGCCTATGAGAATGGGCAGATCCCGACCAACGAGCGGCTGGAGTTCCTGGGCGACTCGGTGCTCGGAGTGGTGGTGACCGAGACCCTCTACCTCACGCATCCGGACTTCTCCGAGGGACGGCTGGCCAAGCTTCGCGCAGCAGTCGTGAATGCTCGCGCTCTCGCAGACGTGGCGCGTGAGATCGAACTGGGTCGACACATCAAACTCGGGCGGGGCGAGGCGAGCACCGGTGGACGCGAGAAGGCCTCCATCCTCTCCGACACCGTCGAAGCCGTCATCGGAGCGATCCACATCAGTGGTGGCATGGGCGAGGCGGCAGCTGTCATCCACCGCCTCTTCGATCCGGTGATGGAGGCCGCCGCCTCGATGGGGGCAGGACTCGACTGGAAGACCTCGCTCCAGGAGCTCTCCGCGGAGCGTGGACTGGGCGTGCCCGAATACCTCATCGAGGATGACGGACCCGATCACATGAAGACCTTCGTGGCACGAGTTCGCGTCGGTGACCAGCTCCTGGGCAATGGCGCTGGGCGTTCCAAGAAGGAAGCCGAGCAGGGGGCAGCAGAGACTGCCTACCGCGAGATCGAAGCATCTTCTGCTGGCTCCACCCGCGCTGACGCCGACGACTGAACCGTGCCCGAACTCCCAGAGGTCGAGGTCGTCAGGTCCGGACTCGAGCGCCACGTGCTGGGCCACCGCATCGAGGCGGTCGAGGTGGTGCACCCCCGAGCCGTACGCCGTGACCCGCGCGGAAGCAGCGGCTTCTGTTCGGCTCTCACCGGCCAGCGTATCGACGCAGTGCGGCGGCGCGGAAAGTACTTCTGGCTGGCGTTGAGCAACGGTGACGCACTGCTGGCCCACCTCGGTATGAGCGGGCAGATGCTGGTGAAGACTCCAGGCGCCGACGACGAACGACATCTGCGGGCCCGCTTCACTCTGGTCGACGATCTGGGGTGTCGCAGCGAGATGCGTTTCGTCGACCAACGCACCTTCGGTGGCCTGCTGATCTCCGCCGGCGGGGCTGATCTGCCGACCGAGATCGAACACATCGCTCGTGACCCGATCGACCCCGACTTCGACGACGAGGAATTCGTCCGCAGTGCTCGGGGTCGTACCTCCGCCATCAAGCGGCTGCTCCTCGACCAGAGCCTGATCTCCGGGGTCGGCAACATCTACGCCGACGAGTCCTTGTGGCGTGCCATGGTGCACGGCGAGCGTCGCGGCGACCGCCTCAGTGGCCCGGTGCTTCGCGGATTGCTCGGTCACATCCGGGACGTGATGGGAGAAGCGCTGGAACAGGGCGGGACCTCCTTCGACGCGCTCTACGTGAACGTCAACGGAGAGTCCGGCTATTTCGATCGATCCCTGGACGCCTATGGCCAGGAGGACCGGCCGTGCCGCCGGTGTGGCACGGCGATTCGACGAGTGGCCTTCATGAACAGGTCGTCCTACTTCTGCCCACGGTGCCAACGCACTCCCGGACGGTCAATAGGCACGTGACGACCGGATCGCACCGAGGTAGCGTCTCGACCTTGTGAGCAGACTCGTCGAAACGGTGTTCCCGGACCGCCTGGGGACCCGGTTCCGGTGGCTGGTGACGGGCTCGTGGGTCTCCAACATCGGGGACGGTCTGATGCTGGCGGCCGGGCCGTTGCTGGTGGCCTCCCAGACTCACGATCCGATGCTGGTTGCGGCTGCCGCGATCGCACAGCAACTGCCGTGGCTGGTCTTCGGCCTCGTCGCGGGCGCGCTGGCGGACCGGCTCGACCGTCGTACCCTCGTGGTTTCCATGAATGCCAGCCGAGGTCTGGTCATCCTGGGGCTCTGCACCGTGATCTGGACCGGCCACGTCAACATCGCGATGGTGCTGGCCGCGCTGCTGTTGCATGCCACGGCCGAGGTCTTCGCAGACACGACGGCGTCGACGCTCACCCCGATGCTCGTGGACCGTGCCGACCTCGGGATCGCGACCAGCCGGACGATGGTCGGCTTCCTGACCGCCAACCAACTCGTCGGACCGGCGTTGGGTGCGTTCCTGTTCGCCGCCGGGATGGCCGTGCCGTTCATGGTGCAGGCGGTCTGCATCGGAGTCGCCCTCGTCCTGGTCTCGCGCATCGGGTCGACGCGCGACGCCGTGCGGGACAACCTCGACACACACCTGCGCCAGGACGTCGCCGAAGGGATGCGGTGGCTGCTCGACAACCGGCCGGTGCGGACCCTGGCGATCGTGATCGTCCTGTTCAACATCACCTGGGCGGCTCCGTGGGGGGTGTTGGTGCTGTGGGCACAGGAGCGAGCGGGGGTCGACGCAGTCGGCTTCGGCCTGCTGACCACGGCCGCGGCAGTGGGTGGTCTGATCGGCACGTTCTCCTACGGCTGGGTCGAGAAGCGAGTGCCGCTCGCGACGTTGATGCGGGTGCTCCTGCTGTCCGAGCTGGTCTTCCACCTCGGGATGGCGCTGACCACATCGTTCGGCATGGCGCTGGCGATGATGGTCTTCTTCGGGGCCTACGCCTTCCAGTGGGGCACGCTCTCCACCGCAGTGCGACAGCGCGCCGTGCCCACCGAACTCCAGGGCCGCGTGGGCTCGGTCTACATGCTGTGCGTAATGGGAGGAATGCTGCTCGGCACGTTCATCGGCGGGTTGATCGCCCGCCAATGGGGTCTCACCGCGCCGTGGTGGTTCGCGTTCGGGGGCGGCGCCCTGGCGTTGGCCGTCCTGTGGCGCGAACTCGGTAACATCGCGCATGCCGACGCCGAACCGGGGCTCGGAGTGGGAACCAGCGAGACGACACGAGGTGCCTGAAGTCGTAGGTCGCGGCGCGAGGCTCACCTAGGCTGATCCGGCCGAGTCCTCCGTGTCGTTCGGACCGCTGCGCGATGTCTGCGAGGATTCGACCAGACGTTGCCTGCGTGGGCCAGATCAAGGAAGCGGGACCCGGTGTATCTGAAGAGTTTGACGTTGAAGGGGTTCAAGTCCTTCGCCTCCTCCACGACTCTCCAGTTCGAGCCCGGCATCACCTGCATCGTCGGTCCCAACGGCTCCGGCAAGTCCAATGTCGTCGATGCCCTGGCATGGGTGATGGGCGAGCAGGGAGCCAAGAGCCTGCGCGGTGGAAAGATGGAGGACGTCATCTTCGCCGGCACGACCGGTCGCCCACCGCTGGGGCGTGCCGAGGTGCAGCTCACCATCGACAACAGCGACGGCGCCCTGCCGATCGACTACGCCGAGGTCACGATCAGCCGCACGATGTTTCGCAACGGCGGCTCCGAATACGCCATGAACGGCAGCCCGTGCCGTCTGCTGGACGTCCAGGAACTCCTCAGCGACTCCGGCATCGGTCGTGAGATGCACGTCATCGTCGGTCAGGGTCAGCTCGACTCGATCCTGCACGCCACACCCGAGGACAGGCGCGGCTTCATCGAAGAAGCTGCGGGTGTGCTGAAGCATCGCAAGCGCAAGGAGAAGGCGCTCCGCAAACTCGACGCCACTGATGGCAACCTCACTCGTCTTGCGGACCTGCTCTCCGAGATCCGTCGCCAACTCAAACCGCTCGGGCGGCAGGCAGAGGTGGCTCGCCAGGCCGCCACGGTGCAGGCCGACGCCCGTGACTCGCGGGCGCGGCTGCTCGCCGACGACCTCGTCACCGCCAAGACTGCCCTGCACGAGGAGATGGCCGACGAATCCCTTCTCCTGCAACGCCGCACCGACGTGGAGGCACAGATCAGCGCGGGTCGCGAGCGGGAAGCCGTGCTCGAAGCGACCTTGCGCGACGACCTGCCCCGGCTGGCAGCAGCCCAGGAAACCTGGTTCGCGCTGTCAGCTCTGAAGGAACGGTTGCGTGGCACGGCCTCGCTGGCCGAGGAACGGATCCGTCACGCGGCCGGTGCTGCGGAGCCGGAGACAGTCGATTCCGGTCGTGACCCAGACGAACTCGAGGCCCAGGCCGAGCGGGTGCGCGTCCAGGAGAGCGAGATGGCGGCGCAGGTCACCGATCAGCGCCAGGGACTCGAGGCAGCGGTGGCCGACAAACGTCAGGCCGAGGACGCTGCCGCGGCAGAAGACCGTCGTATCGCGGGCCTGCAGCGCGCTGCAGCCGATCGTCGAGAAGGGCTCGCCCGCCTGCACGGACAGGTCAACGCGCTCACGTCGAGGGCCGAGGCCGCGGACGCGGAGATCCAACGCCTCGCCGACGCGCGTGCAGAGGCGGCTCTGCGCGCTGAGCGGGCGCAGCGCGACTTCACGGTTCTCGAGACCAAGGTCGCGGGCCTCGACGCGGGTGAGGAGGGCCTCGACTCCGAGCACGAGCAGGCCGTTGCGGCCCTCGACGGGATCGAGGAGCAGTTGGCCGGTGTGCTCGAGCAGGCCCAGCATTCCGACCGGGCACGTGCCGGACTCATTGCACGGCGTGACGCCCTCGAAATCGGTCTCAATCGCAAGGACGGCGCAGGAGCGCTGTTGGCTGCCACCGACCAGGTCACCGGACTGCTCGGTTCGGTGGCGGCTCTCCTCGACGTCAGACACGGCTACGAAGCTGCCGTCGCGGCGGCGTTGAGCACGGCTGCGGACGCGGTGGTGGTGACCGACGGCGGCGCCGCCCTCCAGGCGATCAACCATCTCAAGACCGACGATCTGGGTCGCGTCGGACTGGTGCTGGCCGGCGTACCGGTCGATGACGTGGACTGGCCCGAACTCCCCGCCACTGCCTCCTACGCCATCGATGCAGTGACGGTCTCTCCTGATCTGCGGGGTGCGCTGGTGCGCCTGCTCCACCAGGTCGCGGTCGTGGACGACATCGAGGCAGCGCGGCGCCTGGTGACCGCGTTTCCTGACCTCACGGCGGTGACCCGCGACGGCGATCTGATGGGCACCCACTTCGCAGCGGGCGGCTCTGCCAGCGCGCCGAGCCTCATCGAGCTGCAGGCGGCCGTGGATGAGGCCACGACCATGCTTGCCGAGGCCACCGCGACCACCGAACGGCTCGGCTTCGACGCCTCGAGGCTCGACGCGGCCCGCCATGACGCGCTCAAGCGGGTCGACGTGTCCCTGGCCAAACTCCATGAGTCCGATGCCACGCTTGCGGCAGTCGCTGAGGAACTGGGACAGTACGGCTCCCAGGCGCGTGCCGCGAAGGGCGAGACCGATCGCCTCGAGCGCGCGATCGCGACAGCACGAGAGGCTCGCGAGACCGATCAGACTGGCCTGGCCGAGTTGCAGGAGAGACTCGTCGCCGCCCAAGAAATCTCGGAGGAAGAACCCGACACCGCAGATCGGGAGCGCCTCGTCGAGGCGGCGCGGCAAGCACGGCAGACGGAGATGGACACACGACTCGGGTTGCGTACGGCCGAGGAACGCGCCAGGGCCCTGCACGGTCGTGCCGACTCACTGTTGCGAGCTGCTGGCGCAGAGCGTGAGTCCCGAGCGCGTGCTGCGCAACGTCGGGCGCGCCTGATTCGTGAGGGCCACGCCGCCCAGGCCGTGGCGCGAGCGGTCCGTGTGGTGCTCCAGGAACTCGAACGTTCGATCATGCTCGCCGCCGACGAGCGCGCCGGTGTGGAACTCTCCCGTCAGGGCAGCGAACAGGAGCTGATGGCTGTCCGGTCGGCGCTGCGCGATCGGGGACGTGAGCACGACGAGCTCGTCAACTCCGTGCACCGCGACGAGATGGCCCGTACCCAGCAGAAGATGCGGATCGACCAGCTCGAACAACGGGCACTCGATGAACTCGGTCTGGACCCCGACGGACTCATCAATGACTACGGACCTCGCGTGTTGATCCCGTTCAGCGGTGAAGTGGCAGATGGTGACGAGACGCCCGAGCCGGTGGCCTACCTGCGCGAGGAGCAACAGAAGAGACTGCGCACGGCGGAGCGCTCCTTGTCGATGCTCGGTCGGGTCAACCCGCTTGCACTGGAGGAGTTCTCGGCCATGGAGGAGCGGCACAAGTTCCTGACCGAGCAGCTGGAGGACCTCAAGCGCACCCGCAAGGACCTTCTCGACATCGTGCGTGAGGTCGACCAGCGCGTCGAGCAGGTGTTCACCCAGGCCTATGCCGATGTCTCGCAGGCCTTCGATGAGACTTTCGCGCGACTGTTCCCCGGAGGTGAGGGGCGTCTGGTGCTGACCAATCCCTCCGACATGCTCTCCACCGGCGTGGAGGTCGAGGCACGACCGCCCGGCAAGAAGGTGAAGCGGTTGTCCCTGCTTTCCGGAGGAGAACGCTCCCTCGTCGCAGTGGCCTTCCTCGTGGCGCTCTTCAAGGCCAGGCCTTCGCCCTTCTACATCCTCGACGAGGTCGAGGCAGCACTCGACGACACCAACCTGGGTCGATTGCTGGAGATCTATGAAGAGCTGCGCGAGAGCTCGCAACTGCTGGTCATCACGCACCAGAAGCGCACCATGGAGGTGGGTGACGCCCTCTACGGTGTGACCATGCGCGGTGACGGGGTCTCGTCCGTGATCTCGCAGCGCTTGCGCGATGCCGAATCGGCCTGAGAGGAAACCTGACATGCCCCACGACGTCCCGACCCGGGCCGACTATCTCGTCTGGCGCACGGCCACCACGCGCTGGCGAGACGACGATGCCTATGGTCATCTCAACAACGCCACCTACTACGAGCTCTTCGACACCGCGGTGAACGCGCATCTCTACGAAGCAACGGGACTGGACGTACGGAGCCTGCCCCAGATCGGGGTGGTGGCGGAGACCAGTTGTCGATACTTCCGCGAGATCGGATTCCCGCACCCGATCGAGATGGGGCTGGTCGTCGACAAGGTCGGGACCAGCTCGATCATCTATCGCATCGGTCTGTTCCAGGGCGAGGGTGACGAGGCGGCAGCGGAAGGGCGCTTCGTGCACGTCTACGTCGACAACACCCACGGTGCCGGCAGCCGACCCGTAGCCCCGATGCCGGATGCGATCAGGGCTGCAGTCACTGCCTTGCTGACTCCGTGAAGAGCACGTACCCACCGGTGTGACACGCTGGTGGGGTCAGGCGCCCGTGGGGGGTGCAGGCCCGTGATAATTCCAGGAGTTCTCGTGTTTGCGGTCGTGATCGCGTTGCTGATCGGTGTCCTCGTTGCCGCAGGCGTAGTCGTCTACGTTGCCTATCCGCACCGGGGTGAGGAAATCCCCGTGGTGCCCCTGCTCGGTGACGCCATGCGCAAGGGTGTGGACGCGCTGCCGACGCTGGAGGACAGCGACTCTCGGCAGTGAGAGGCATCTGATTGGATTGCGCCATGAGTGACTTGGTGTATCTGATCATTGGCATCGCCGTTGTCGGCGTGCTCACGCTCGCCGGACTGCTGGTTTCGGGTCGCCGTGCATCGCGCGTTTCGTCGCGCAAGGGTCGGGCTGAGGTCCCGGGTGTGCCGGAGTCCTCGGTGCTCGACCAACCGGTGCTGGACCAACCGGTGCTGGACCAGCCAGTGCTGGACCAGCCGGTGCTCGACCAACCCGAGGGCACCGAGTCCCGGCTCGTACGGCTGCGGCAGCGACTCTCGCGTTCGCAGGGCGGGCTCGGCAAGGGACTGCTGGCGCTGCTCAGCCGGGACCGTCTCGACGAGGACACGTGGGAGTCCATCGAGGACACGCTCCTGACTGCCGACATCGGCGTTGCGCCGACCCAGCACCTGGTCGAGAAACTGCGGACCCGCATGCGGGTCGAAGGCGGGCAGAGTCCTGATGCTCGCACCGTCCTGCGCGAAGAACTCATCGATGTCCTTGGTCCGGAGATGGATCGTCGCCTCCAGGTCACCGGCGAGGGAGATCACCCGGGCGTGGTCCTCGTCGTGGGGGTCAATGGGGCGGGCAAGACCACTACCGTTGGCAAGATTGCTCGCATCCTGGTCGCCCAGGATCACAGCGTGGTCCTGGGGGCAGCAGACACGTTCCGTGCGGCGGCCGTCGACCAGCTCGCCACCTGGGGCGAGCGCGTCGGGGTTGAGGTCGTGCGCGGCCCCGAAGGCAGTGACCCCGCCAGTGTCGCCTTCGAAGCGGTGAAGCAGGGCGTCGAACGCGGCATCGACACCGTGCTGGTGGACACGGCCGGACGACTGCAGAACAAGGCCGGCCTCATGGATGAGCTGGGCAAGGTCAAGCGTGTCATCGAGAAGCAGGCACCGGTCACCGAGGTCCTGCTCGTCCTCGATGCCACCACGGGTCAGAACGGTCTGATCCAGGCGCGTGTCTTCAGTGAGATCGTGGACGTGACCGGCATCGTACTCACCAAACTCGATGGTTCAGCCAAGGGCGGCATCGTCGTACAGGTCCAGCGTGAACTCGGTGTGCCGGTGAAGCTGGTGGGACTGGGGGAGGGCCCCGACGATCTGGCTCCCTTCGACGCAGGCGCCTTCGTCGACGCCTTGTTGGGCTGACCGCACCGGCCAACCGCGCGGGCTAACCGCGCGCCACGACGCGGCGTACGGCATCGTCGATCAGCGTCTCAGCGCGCTTGTCGAAACTGTGCTCGGCCACGATGCGTGTGGCGATCTCGTGTCGTCTCTCGCTGTCGGGAAAGGCCTCGTAGGGCGCGCGGATCAGTCTGGCCAACTCGTGTTCGTTGTCGAAGGGTTGGACCAGGCCCTCGAAGATCTCGTCCAGACCCTCCATCCGATCGCTCAGGATGCGCGCCCCGCATGCAGCGGCGTCGAAGAGCCGGTTGCACAAGAAGTTGTCTCGACGCATGTCCAGGTGATGATCGTTGAGAACGATGCTGGCGGAGCCGTAGAGCGCCCCCACCTCCTCGTTCGCCACCCCGGCGGAGGTGATCTGAGCCCGATCGACGAACTCGGTCCAGTCGTTGCCGTGCAGGGTCAGGTCGGCGTGCACGGCCAGTGCACTGCGTACGGCGTAGCGGTAGATGCCTCGGGAGTTGCCGACGAAGAGGAGTGCAGGTCCGGTGTCGGGTACCTCCCGGTCGGGATGGAACCACCGTGTGTCGGTGCACTGCAGCAGTGGCTCGATGTGCAGTCCCCACGCGCGACTCATCATTGCGGCCCAAGTGGTGCTGGCGGCGTAGACGGCGTCGAATCCGGCCACTTCCTCGCGCTCGATCATGTCCGGGTGGCTGATGATCCACTCCACGTTGACCAGGCCCGGTCGAGGGTCGACGCGATCCAGACCGCGCAGCACCAGGAGGACGTCGTCGTGGTCGCGGGAATCGCGGTGGCGCGCGTCGCGCCGGTCGACGGCCACATGCTGTCCGCCACGTTCGAGGGCTTCAGCCAGCGAACGGGCAAAATAGGTGTCCCCCCAACGGTCGCCCCGGGCGGCCGCAGGTGCCGCGATGTCGATCGCCCATCGCAGCCGAGGGGGTGACTCGTGGATGCCCGTCACCGGCCGGATGACGAGTTCGGGGACGAGTGCGGCAGCCGAGGTGTCATCGTCGGGTTCGGCAACGATGCGCTGGTTGCGCTGGTCGATGACCTCGAAGCCGGCGATGGCCAGGAGAGCGGCAGACTCATCGAGCGGTGCGGTGACGCGGGATCCCCGCAACGATGTCAGGGCGCCGATCAACTCGGCCGCACGGGCATAGGGCGTGCGTGAAGTGATGACTGCGTCGGGAAGCATGACCGTTCGGCCGAGGCCCGCAGCATGGGCTCTCAGGCCCAGATCGGTCTCCGCCAGTACCGAGTGGAAACGACTGTCGAGTCCCCTGAGCGCGATCGCCTTCGATGTCCGCAGGGCCACCAGCGGGGATGCCGGCGCCGCGACCGTGCAGACGCCGATCCGCCGCGCATCAGAAACGGGTAGTCCACGGAGGAACAACTGGGGGTGCGGGTGGCCCGGAGCGAATCTCGCCCCAGCACTCATGACCACGCCGTCGAGATCCACGATGAGGGGCTGTACGACTGCCACGTCGGCCTGGGCAGCGACCTCGGCGAGCCGGGCAGCAATCGGCTGGCGAGGCGGCAGGGCGCCTGGACGCACGATGATGACCGTGGCACCGGTGGCGTGGGAGAGAGCAACATTGGTGGCGGTCGAGGTGGTGACGTCGGCCGCGACGGCGATGAAGCGCGCTCCCGATACGACTGCTGCCGTCGATGCCGCCAGAATGTAGTGGGCGCGGCGCAGATGGACGCCGACGGCGATGATTTCGGCTCCCTCGCGAGGCATGGCACCGAGCCACTCCATCGTGCGGCGTGGCTCGGTGTTCAAGGGTAGGACGAAACTCACCAACGTCTCGTCCTTCGGCCGGGCTGCTGCTGCCGCCCAGTCGACGAGTTGGCGCTCGAGAGCGACCGAGTCCCAGTCATCCCCGAATCCGCGGGAGAGAGGTTCGGGACGTTCCAGGAGTGGCACGTCGACGGGGACCGGGGCGTGGGTGCGTGAGATCCGCAGCACCAGGTCGCGCTCCACGGCTCCACCCAGCGACTCGTCGAAACCTCCCGCGTCCTCGATCGCGTCCCGACGCAGCACACAGGTGGCCAGGTCCACCTGACGACTATCGAGAAGTTCCTGACGGCTGCGTCCCACCTCGCCGGCACCGGCCAGCACCAGCGCAGCGCCGCGTACCCGCGCGTGACCCAGCAGTCCGGCCAGCAGGTCAGGCGCCCATTCGCGACCTGCTGCCAAGAAGGCCACGTGCTCGGACTCTGTCTCCGCCACACCACGGTTGAGCGCCGTGGCCTCGCCACAGCGTGTCTCGCAGATCACGGTGATGCGGGCGTCGAAGGCGGCCATACCGTGCATCACAGCGGTGGTGTCGTCATGGGACCCACGGTCCACGACGACCAGTCGCCAATCGGTCAACGACTGGGCTTGCAACGACGCCACGGTCGGGCGCACGACAGGTCCCTCGTCCTGGGTCACCATCACCACCGTGACCAACGGAGCAGGACTCTGCGTCGCGGCAGGTGCGAGGGTGTCTGAACCGGCAGGTACCTCCAGTTCGGGGCGTTCCGTCAACGCAGCGGTGCGCCAGGCAGAAGCTGCCTCGATGGCTGCACGGCGGTAGGAGCCCCAGGTGGCCTTGCGAGGCAGGAGGCGAGTGGGCAGTGGCGTCCCGGGCCCGGACACCGAGAGCCAGTAGGACAACGCGCCGTAGTCGTGCAGCCGAGCCTCCGGATGGGCGGCAAGAATGATGCGCGGGTCGACCAAGGGGTGGGTGGCGATACGGATACGTCGTCGGCGCTCCGAGACGTACCACACCACCGGGTGCTGACCCGAGCGCAACCACGAGCGTCGCCGCCCCATCCACTGGGTATCGAAAAGTGGGTGTGGAGAGACATCTGCCGCCTGCACGACCGCACGGGCCGCGTCGTAGGGCGAGTCGAAGGTCGTGCCCAACTGGGCAGCGACAAAATCGGGATCTATCAGCCCCGCATCGACCATGACCTGGGCGGGATCATCGAGCCGCACCGGGCGGCGTCGCTCACTTCGCATCGGAATACCTCACCCGGTGGAAAAGAGCCTCCAGCGCGAGCGGGGTGGGCTGCAGACGCTCGTTGTCGCGTACCGGGTACGCCTGCGAAGTCTCCTCGAGGAAGTCGCGCACACCCGCGAAACGTTCGGGGAAGCGTTGCTCACACAGCTCGAGCAGCCTCGCTGCGTCGAGGTTGTAGGGGTCGTAGCGCAGCGTGTCGATCTTGACGTAGGGGAGACGCGCATCGTCCAACACGCGGTCGGCCAGACTCCGGGCGGGGTTCCACGGCTCGCTGGCATGTTCGCGCCACTCGGCCACCTCGGCCCTGGTGCGCGGGAAGGGAGATCGGTGGACTGCCCACCAGCGCATTCGGTCGCGGGCGATGCGGCGATCCGCGGCAGTCTCGACGAAGTAGGTGTCTGAGCAGAAGCCAGCCTCGTAGAGGCGACGTGACATGCCCACCTCGTAGCGTCGGATGACCTGTCGACGTTTGGAGATGGGCTCCATCTCCTCCCAGAACTGCGTGAACGCTCGGGAGGAGACGACCCAGGGGCGGAACGCGATGAAGAAGGACTGGATGTGCGGCGCCACCCGTTCGGCGCCCGTCAGACCCCAGAAGTCACACGGTCGCTCCGCCATCGCTTCGAAGATGGGGGCGTAGGAGTCGCGGGCGAAGACGTAGGTGTCGTTGCACACCACGACCTCGTCATAGGCCGTGAGATCACCGGCGGAGTCGAGTCCGACCTTGTAGCTGAAGAAGTCGTAGCCGTAGTTGGCCCGCTCGACCAGCACCGCACGCTCGGAGAGCCAATCGCGGGCTTCGTCCTGCAGGGTGGGCGAGGTCGTACACACGACCAGTTTGTCGACGGAGGCTGCCAGCGCCTCGACCTGTCCGCGAACGTGGGGCCGCAACACCCCAGCGACGTCGTAGTGCGCCATCACGGCCAGTCTGGACACCGCCGCACCCTAACAAGTGGTGTGGGGTGCTGAACGAGTTCGTACACCCCTAACGCGCGGTCGGGGTCTCTTGCACGCTGGCCGACGCCCTTCTGGCCCCTGAGAACCTCGTCAAGGCACTCCAACCGGGCCTCGACGGTTAGGGTTGACCGGCGTACCTCCCTTCGATCCCGAGGACTGACTGACCACGTGTTTGCGACACTTTCCGACCGCCTTGCCGACACCTTCAAGAACCTGCGTGGCAAGGGGCGTCTCTCCGAGGCCGACATCGATGCCACCGCGCGCGAGATCCGTATTGCGCTGCTCGAGGCCGACGTTGCCCTGCCAGTGGTCAAGGAGTTCGTCAGCGCAGTCAAGGACCGGGCGCGTTCGGACGAGGTCAACGGGGCACTCAACCCTGCGCAGCAGATCATCAAGATCGTGCACGAGGAACTCGTCACCATCCTCGGTGGCGAGACGCGACGACTCCGCTACGCCAAGTCCGGTCCGACAGTCATCATGCTGGCGGGCCTGCAGGGGGCCGGAAAGACCACGCTCGCGGCCAAGCTCGCGCACTGGCTGAAAGAGCAGGACAAGACACCACTTCTGGTCGCCGCCGACCTGCAACGCCCCAACGCCGTCCAGCAACTCCAGGTCAACGGGGAACGTGTCGGGGTCCCGGTCTTCGCGCCCGAGGCGGGCAACGGTACCGGCGACCCGGTGCAGGTGGCCCGCGCCTCGATCGAGGAGGCCAAGCGCAAACTCCATGACGTGGTGATCATCGACACTGCCGGCCGGCTGGGCGTCGACACCGAACTCATGCGCCAGGCGGCCGACATCCGCGATGCGGTGCAGCCCGACGAGGTGCTGTTCGTCGTCGACGCCATGATCGGTCAGGACGCGGTCGTCACGGCGCAGGCGTTCCTCGACGGCGTGGGCTATGACGGTGTGGTGCTCACCAAGCTCGATGGTGATGCCCGCGGTGGCGCCGCGCTCTCGATCCGGTCCCTCACCGGCAAGCCGGTCATGTTCGCCTCCAGCGGCGAGAAGATGACCGACTTCGATGTGTTCCACCCTGACCGGATGGCCTCGCGCATCCTCGACATGGGCGACATGCTCACGTTGATCGAGCAGGCCGAGAAGGCGTTCGACTCCGATCAGGCCATGAAGGCTGCCGAGAAGCTCGGCACCAAGGGCGGCTTCACGCTGGAGGACTTCCTCCAGCAGATGCAGCAGATCCGCAAGCTCGGCTCGATGACCAAGATCATGGGAATGCTGCCCGGAATGGGTCAGTTCCGCGACCAGCTGGAGAACTTCGACGAGCGGGAGATCGACCGGCTCCAGGCGATCATCCAGTCGATGACGCCGGCCGAGCGGGCGAATCCGAAGATGATCGACGGCTCGCGTCGCCTCCGCATCGCGAAGGGATCAGGTCGCCAGGTCTCCGACGTCAACCAGCTCGTCGACCGCTTCTTCGAGGCGCGCAAGATGATGGAGCAGATGGCCAAGGGCGGTGGCATGCCGGGTATGCCCGGAATGGGTGGTGGCAAACGTACCGGCGCCAAGACCCAGGCCAAGAAGGGCAAGGGCAAGCGGGTCTCGGGCAACCCGGCCAAGGCGGCTCAGCAGAAGGCGGCCGACCAGGCTGCTGAAGCAGAGAAGGTGGGCAACCCGTTCGGGAATCCGGACGGCGCCGAGGTCGACTACGAAAAGGCCGCCGCGGCTCTTGACCTTCCGAAGGACTTCTCCCAGTTCCTCAAATGAGTCGGAGCAGGATCCTCATCACGAGACGAAGACACTCGGCTCATGATCGACGGGGAAGTTCACCGAGCTGGCGATGAAGCACGCCGAGGCAGCCTCGGCATGGATCAGCGTCGCCGTCTCGACCATGTCGGCCCGCGCGACCCGCACCTGAGGTCGCAGCAATACGCGTGTGAAACGACCGCCGATGCCCTCCTGGACCATTGTCCCGACCGGACTGTCGCGGTAGTCCACGACGACCACGTCGTGCATCACCGCGACGTGCAGATAGGACAACAGATGGCACTCGGCCAGCGCTGCGACAAGAAGTTCTTCGGGATTCCAGCGCTCGGCGTCGCCACGAAAGGCGGGATCGGCGGAGACCAGCAGGTCGGGCTTGCCCGCGGCGCCCAGCGTGACCGCGCGTGCGTAGTCGCGATAGCCGGTGGTGCCGCTGCCCCGATTGCCGGTCCAGATGACGTCGAGTGCATAGGTGTGCTCGCCCATGACCCTGAGTCTGGCAGCCAGGCGGCATCCGGGCCAACCGTCGTGGTTACGGTGGGCCGGTGACCACCCAGCCTCGATCCGTCCTCGTCGTGGACGCTGCCAATGTCGTCGGGTCGGTTCCGGACGGGTGGTGGAAGGACCGTGCTGGTGCGACGCGTCGACTGCACGAACGTCTGCTCGTGGGCGACACGAACCAGGACATCATCGTCCTGGTGCTCGAGGGCAAGGCCAAGGGCGGCGTCCGTGCGGGACGCGATGCGCACGTCCTCACCGTGCACGCGCCCCGCGACGGTGACTCCGAGATCGAACGCCAGGTCTCGACCGCTCGCGCTGCCGGGCAGAGCGTGACCGTGGTCACGGCCGATCGGTTCCTCCAGTCGCGCGTGCAGGGCCTTGGCGCCATGGCGATGAGCCCGTCCTGGCTCCTGGACCAACTCTGACAGCTCAGCTCTGATGGACCCACTCGCACCTGTCGGCAGGCGGCTAGGGTCGGCGACATGGTGTCCTTGAAGTTCTCCGGCCCGGTACTGCCCGACGGGGAGGCCCGAGATCTCTACCTCGTCGACGGCACTGTCACCTATCAGCGCCAGTCCGGCGCGGAGGCCGCAGCGACGGGATGGATCGTCCCCGGCCTGGTCGATGCCCATTGCCACATCGGGCTGGACGACCACGGAGGCGTCTCGGAGGAGGAGACCGAGGCGCAGGCCATCCTCGACCGGGACGGCGGGGCCTTGCTGATCCGCGACTGCGGCACGGTGCCTGACACCAGTTGGATCCACGCGCGCGAGGACCTGCCACGACTGATCCGCGCTGGACGTCACATCGCCAGGACCAGGCGCTACATCCGCAACTACGCCCATGAGATCGAGCCGGAGGCGCTCGTGGAGCACGTGGTGCGTGAGGCACAGCGAGGTGAAGGTTGGGTCAAGCTGGTCGGCGACTGGATCTCGCGAGACGCCGGAGATCTGGCCCCGAGCTTCCCGGCGCAGGCTTTCACCGCCGCCATCGAAGCCGCGCACGAGCACGGGGCAAAGGTGACAGCGCACTGCTTCGGCCGTGATGTGCTGCCGGGCCTCATCGAATCCGGGATCGACTGCATCGAGCACGGCACGGGCCTCACCGCCGACCTGATCGACGCGATGGTCGCCCACGGCACCGCGCTCGTGCCGACCGTGATGCAGACCGAGAAGTTCCCCGGCTACGCCGACGCCGGGCGCGACAGATTTCCGACCTACAGCCAGACCATGGAGGAGCTTTACGCCGCCCGCCGCGACGTGCTGATGCAGGCCCACGAGGCCGGCGTGCCGCTCTATGCCGGATCTGACGGTGGCGGAGTCACCCGCCACGGCAACATCGCCGGGGAAGTGATCGCGATGGCCGACATGGGCATGCCCGCCTTCGATGCCCTGGGCGCAGCTTCCTGGCGAGCTCGGGAGTGGCTCGGCTGGAACGCCACCCTGGCTGAAGGCGCACCTGCCGACTTCGTCGTCTATCCGCGCAACCCGCTCGAGGATCTGTCAGTGCTGCTCGAACCAGCGTGCATCGTGCTGCGCGGAAACGTCGTCAGACGTTGATGATCTCGATGTCGGCCGCGGGCTCGTAGACCACCAGTGCGCAGTTCTTCTTGAGCAGTTCCTCGCCGACCTGGTTGCCGGTGCGGCGGTCGATGACGCGGCGCCAGATCTGGTTGCGGCGGTAGACGTGCCCGTCGTGGCGCAGGAACTCCTCGCCGCGCGCCTCGACCTTGAACGAATGCTCGGGGCGGGTGTCGGAGCGGAGTTCGCCGTGCAGGTACCTGTCTCCGACCGAGACCGCGAGCTGGAAGGTGTGGGCGGTGTCGTTGCGCACGGCGAGATCGACGTAGTTGTAGACGATGGAGCAGCCGACCCCCCACGGCAGGACCCGTCCCTTGTCGGGGAACGGGTCGTAGGAGTGCTCGGAGCGTTCCACGACGGTCAGTGGCGCATGCAGGAACATCCAGTGCACGAGGTTGGCCAACTGGCAGATCCCGCCGCCGACTCCGGCCTCGGCCGAGCCGTTGGACAGTTTCATCCCGTCGAGATAGCCCTTGCGGTGGGTGCAGTTGCCTACGACCCGATTGAAGGAGAAGGTCTCACCCGGGGCGATGAGCAGACCGTCGACGCGTGAGGCGGCCAGACGTAGGTTGGTGACCTTGTTGTGCTGCAGGTGCATCTGATCGGGGTCGAGTTCACGCAGCAGCAGTGATCCGTGTTGCTTGACGCGGATGGCCAGGGGGTCCTCGGAGCGCTGACGGGCCCAGGTCACGCGACCAAACCAGCCGTCGCGGAACCACGTCGCATGCCGTCTGGCGCGGTGCACCGCCATGGCCAGGGGCAGCAGTCGTGGGTGGCGTTGGGTGAGTCGTGGGGGAGCGGTGAGGCGGGCCGGCAACTCCAGCGGCTCGACATCGACGGTGGACATGACCCCTATCCCACCGTATGAGCGGCTTCGTCGCCACAAATGATTTGTGAGCGGCCGACCACGGCTGGTTCCATGCGGTCATGACCGACCTTGCTGAGTTGTTTCCACCTTTCGGCCTGACACTGGAGGCCGGACCGCTGGTGCTGAGGGGGATCACTGACGAGATTCTTCCCGAGGTCTGCGAACTGGCCGTGCGAGGCATCCATGACCCGGAGAAGATGCCGTTCTACTTTCCCTGGACGAGCGTGCCTGCAGAAGAACTCGCCGGCAACACTGCCGCCTACCACTGGCGCTCTCGCGCAGACTTCTCGCCCACTCAGTGGGGACTGCACCTTGCGGTCTTCCACGGAGGACGACTCGTCGGTCTGCAAGGCTTCGAGACCGATCACTTCCTTGTCACCCGTACCGGTGAGACGGGATCGTGGCTGGGCCGGGAGTTCCACGGACACGGTCTGGGCACTGCCATGAGGCAGGCGATCTGTGCCTTTGCCTTCGACCACCTCGACGCCGAGGAGATCACCTCGGGTGCCTTCCTCGACAACCCCGCCTCGCTGGCCGTCTCGCGCAAACTGGGCTACCGGCCCAGCGGGGTGCGGCGCCTCAAGCGACGGGAGGGAGAAATGGCTCTCAACCAGAGCTTGATCCTCACCCCGGACGACTTCGTCCGAGGACCGCACGAGCTCAAGGTGAGCGGGTTGGCTGCACTTCGCCGGTTCGTCGGACTCGACCCTGCCCGACAGTGACCGCAGCCGGATTGGTCGAGGTCGGCGTACGTCTGGCACAATCTGAGCCGTGTCCTGCGCGCCCGGACCCTCTCATCCGTTCGCGCAGTGCCCTTCGAGTGGCCTGACCCGGTCCCCACCTGGTTGATGGTCACTCACCCACGACAATTCCTGAGGAGACACCACACACGTGGCCGTCAAGATTCGTTTGAAGCGCCTGGGCAAGATCCGGGTCCCGCAGTACCGCATCGTCGTCGTCGACTCACGCAAGAAGCGTGACGGTCGGGTGCTCGAGGAGATCGGCAAGTACCACCCCAAGGAGGACCCGTCGTACATCGACGTCGTCTCCGACCGGGCCCAGTACTGGCTCGGTGTGGGCGCGCAGCCCTCCGACGCCGTTGCCGCCATTCTCAAGATCACCGGTGACTGGCAGAAGTTCAGGGGACTGCCCGGCACCGAGGGCACCCTCAAGGTCAAGGAGCCCAAGCGCGCCAAGATCGACATCTTCAACGAGGCCCTCAAGGAGGTTGCCAGCGAATCCAAGGGTTCTGCGGTGACGTCCAAGAAGAAGACTGAGAAGGCCGAGAAGACCGAGGAGTCCGATACCCAGGGCGCCGCGGTGACTCCGAAGAAGAAGGCCGACAAGTCTGAGGCCAAGGCTGACGAAAAGGCTGCGGACAAGACTGAGGCGAAGGCCGAAGAGACCCCCGCTGTCGAGGTTCCGGCTGCGAACGCAGTTCCCGCGTCCGAGACGCCCGAAGGCGCTGCCGAGGTGGCCGAGTCCACTGAGACAGTGACCGCTGAGGACGTCGGCAAGAGCAAGTCGTGAGCACAATGTTGGTCGAGGCTCTCGAGCATCTGGTGCGTGGCGTCGTCGACAATCCCGACGAAGTCACCGTCCGCGACAAGGATTTGCGTCGCGGCTCGATCCTGGAGGTCCGGGTCCATCCCGATGACCTCGGCAAGGTGATCGGTCGCAACGGCCGCACCGCGACGGCCTTCCGTACCGTTGTCTCGGCCCTCGCGGGCCGTGGCGGTGCGCGAGTCGACTTCGTCGACACTGACCGGCGCCGCTGACCACACCAGCACGTCACCGACGGGCGTCACCCCATGCAGGGGTGGCGCCCGTCGTGCATGTGCGCCGGGTGATTCCACGCAGGCCCCTTGTGCCGCCTATCCTGACCCCGTGAGTGAGGACATCGAGGTCGTGATCGGCCGCATCGGCAAACCGCACGGCATCCGCGGCGAAGTCACCCTGGACGTACGCACCGATGAGCCGGAGCGGCGCTTCGCCGCGGGGACGACGCTGCGGGTGGTCGCCCCCGCCGGCGCGGACAGTCGCCGGACCACCTTGACGGTGGCGCGGCTGCGCTGGCACCAGCAGACCTTGCTCGTGACCTTCGAGGAGTTCGCTGACCGCAACGCAGCCGAGGCAGCGCGCGGGACGGTGCTCTACGCATCCATCGGTCACGAGGATGCCCCGGACGACCCGGAGGAGTACTACTACCACCAACTGGTGGGTCTGGTCGCCTTCGACCTTGCAGGCGTTCGACTGGGTGAGGTGACCGCAGTGGTCCACGGTGCTGCCCAGGATCTGCTCGGCATCCGCACTCCTGACGGCCGTGACACCCTCGTCCCCTTCGTGAGCGAACTGGTCCCCGAGGTCGACCTCCCCGGAGGTCGCGTCGTGGTCGCCGATCGGCCCGGCCTGGTCACGCCCTTCCCCGAGGATGTCTCGTGAGGATTGACGTCCTCACCATTTTTCCCGACTACCTCGCCCCGCTCACGCTGAGCCTGCCCGGGAAGGCTCGCGAGAAGGGCCTGCTCGACGTCCGCGTCCACGATCTGCGCGACTGGACCTCGGACCGCCACCGCAGCGTCGACGACACACCCTATGGCGGTGGCGCGGGCATGGTGATGAAACCCGAGCCATGGGGTGCCGCGCTCGACGAAGTGGCTGCCGGCGCGACCATCATCTTCACCACCCCGAGCGGTGACCCCTTCACCCAAGGGATGGCCCACGACCTGAGTCGACACGATCACCTCGTCTTTGCCTGTGGCCGCTACGAAGGCATCGACCAGCGAGTCATCGACCACGCGGCGACGATCGGCGACGTCCGGGAGGTCTCTCTCGGTGACTATGTCCTCAACGGCGGTGAGGTGGCGGCACTAGCCATCACGGAGGCGGTGGTGCGGCTCATCCCGGGCTTCATGGGCAATGCCGAGTCGTTGGTGGAGGAGTCCCACGAGGACGGCCTCCTCGAGTACCCCGTCTACACCAAGCCCGCCTCGTGGCGCGGACACGATGTCCCAGAGGTGCTGCTGTCCGGTGACCACGCGCGAATCGCGGCCTGGCGTCGCGCCGA
The DNA here is from genome assembly GCA_038242265.1 of Propionibacteriales bacterium. Taxonomy (GTDB): domain Bacteria; phylum Actinomycetota; class Actinomycetes; order Propionibacteriales; family Nocardioidaceae; genus Nocardioides. The sequence goes on along the minus strand of JBBSSH010000017.1, from coordinate 36,017 downwards.
GGCTGGGCTTCGTACGGTGCTGCGTCGTCCCGACCTCCTCCCTGCGAGTGAGGTGGTCTCCGGCTTGGCCGACCTCGACGTCCGCCCGGCCGTTGCGGCCGATGCCGGTGAGTTGTTCACCCTCCAGCGGGCCTGCTGGCTCCAGGAACTCGAAGTCAACCCAGGCGTCGAGATCCCGGCATTGCGCGAGTCGTTGGACGAGGTGCGCCGCTGGCTGGGGGAGTGGACCGTGCTGGTGGCGCGTGAGCCCACCTCGGGTCGGCTGGTCGGTGCCGTACGCGGTCGTGTCACCGGAGATGGTGAGCACCAGGACTGGGACCTGGGCCGGATCATGGTGGCTCCTGACCTGCAGCGACGGGGGCTGGGACGACAGTTGCTGGAACTGATCCAGGAAGTGTCGCCGCCGCAGGTGCAGACATTCTCGCTCTTCACCGGTGCGGGAAGTCGGCGCAACATTGCGATGTACAAGAAGGCAGGGTTTCGCCTGCGCCACGACGTGCCCGCACCCCCGGGGGCTGTCGTGCTGACCAAGACGCGCCGGATTTCCCGCTCCCGCTGAACCTCTGGCAGACTCCTACCTTGATCCACACCTGGTCAGGGTCGCCCGGATCCATTTCCCGGGGTCCTGCCGCACCGCACCTGCCACAGGGGGCGCGTCGGCCGACCGCATGGTGGAGGCGTCACATCCATCACGATCTCTTTTACTCCGCGGTTGACCTGTGGCGCCCGCGAGGAGCAGACATGACCAATGTGATCGCCGAACTCGGCGCCAGCATGAAGCGCGACGACGTCCCGGCCTTCCGCGGCGGTGACACCATCAAGGTCCACGTGAAGGTCATCGAGGGCACCCGCTCGCGGGTGCAGATCTTCCAGGGCGTTGTGATCCGCATCCACGGCTCAGGCGTCGGCCGCACCTTCACGGTGCGCAAGGTGTCCTTCGGCGTCGGCGTGGAGCGCACCTTCCCGCTGCACTCCCCGATCTTCGAGACCATCGAGGTCGTGACCCGTGGAGACGTGCGGCGCGCCAAGCTCTACTACCTGCGTAATCTCCGCGGCAAGGCTGCCAAGATCAAGGAGCGCCGCGACGCGTGAGTTCAACCAGGGACTCGTTAGTCTCTGCGCGTGACTTCTGAAGACCGCGGCTCTACGTCCCCCACACCGGACGAGGAGCCGCGGTCTTCGCGTTTCTCCCGAAGGCGCCGGCCCAAGCGCAAGCAACTACCCCTGTGGCAGGAGACGATTCTGCTACTGGGAGTGGCGCTGGTGCTGGCAATCGTCATCAAGACGCTCTTCGTGCAGGCCTTCTACATTCCTTCCGAATCCATGGAACCCGGCCTGATCAACAACGACCGGATCCTCATCCAGAAGGTGTCCTACTGGGGCGAGGGCACACCCGAGCGGGGCGACGTCGTCGTGTTCAAGGATCCGGGCGGCTGGCTGCCCCCCCAGGAAGCTGCTGGGCCGACCAACCTGATCGCCCAGGTCATGGCCAAGATCGGCCTCTACCCCACCGGTGGACACCTGGTGAAGCGCGTCATCGGTGTGGCCGGCGACTCCATCAAGTGCTGTGACGCCGAAGGCCGATTGCAGGTCAACGGTCACCCGCTCGATGAGGGCGGTTTCGTCAAGCGTTCCGGGGCCGCATGTGACGGTCCGATGGTCACCAAGTGTGGCGAGGACTGGGAGGTGGAACGGGTTCCAGAAGGCCACATCTTCGTGATGGGGGACAACCGCGCCCACTCGTCGGACTCGTCCTTCCACATGTGCAGTCCCAACGCGACCGATTGTGTGGGCGGTGATGAGTTCGTGCCGGTCGACCTGGTGGTCGGCAAGGTGTTCGTCCTGCTCTGGCCCGCCGATCGATTCCGGTGGAACAAGCGACCCGCCACGTTCGAGGACGTGCCGGACCCGGAGCGGTGAGCGGGGCGTGTCGCACCTCCCGAGTGGGGTGACCGTACGTCGCGATGCTGGCCTCTACGGCTACGAACGTGCCCTGCGTCGTGCCGGTCTCGAACACATCGCCGGGGTGGACGAGGCAGGACGGGGAGCTTGCGCCGGGCCATTGGTGGCAGGGGCAGTCGTGTTGCCTCCCGGCAAAGCAGGTCAGGTGCCTGGTCTTGCCGACAGCAAGTTGCTGACCGAGGCTGCCAGGGAGCGGGTGTACGCGGAGGTGCTGCGCCGAGCGCTGTCGTGGTCGGTCGTGGTCATCGACAACGACGAGTGCGACCGGCTCGGTATGCACGTAGCCAATCTCGAGGCACTGCGCCGGGCTGTCGCGCGACTTGAGGTGCGGCCCTCGTACGTTCTCACTGACGGTTTCGCGGTGGATGGTCTCGGCGTGCCTGGACTGGCCGTCTGGAAGGGCGATCGGGTGGCCGCCTGCATCGCCGCTGCCTCCGTGATGGCCAAGGTCACGCGTGACCGTGCCATGACCGAACTCGACTCGCACTGGCCGTCCTACGATTTCAAGACCCACAAGGGGTACGTCACCTCGGCCCACGAGGCGGCGCTCGCCGCCCACGGGCCCTCGCCGGTACATCGCAGGAGATTCGTCAACGTGCGTCGTGCCGCGGGGCTCGAGGTGGACGATAGGGTCATGCGTCCACAACATGGTCTGAGGTGAAGGGGGAGGCATGAGCGCGGAGGATCTCGAGAAGTATGAGACCGAGATGGAACTCACCCTCTACCGCGAATATCGCGATGTGGTCGGCATCTTCAAGTATGTCGTCGAGACGGACCGTCGTTTCTACCTCTGCAACCAGGTCGACGTGAAGGCGCGCTCGGAGAGCGGTGACGTCTTCTTCGAGGTGTCGATGAGCGACGCCTGGGTCTGGGACATGTACCGCCCGGCACGATTCGCCAAGAATGTGAAAGTACTGACGTTCAAGGACGTCAACGTCGAGGAACTTGCGGCGCCGGACATCGATCCGCTGAAGGACTGAAGGCTGGGTTTGCGGGCCGCCAGCCGTCCCTGAATGGGGATATCGGTCCCTGTCCACAGGCGGCCATCTCCTCGGTCGCTCGTCGTCGCTCAACCCGCTTCGCTGGTGCCTCCACCTCACGGAAGGCGACCACGATGGCCCGCACCACCTCGACAGCTTCATCCTTCGTCCCAGACCCAGGAGCCACGCGCAAGAGGCTCTTGGGTGAACGCGGCGAGAAGATGGCGGCGGAGCACCTGACACGGCAAGGTCTGGTGCTGGTCGATCGCAACTGGCGCTGTGATGCCGGTGAGATCGATCTGGTGCTGCGCGACGGCATGACCTTGGTGATCTGTGAGGTGAAGACTCGCAGTTCCCTCGACTTCGGGTCACCGTTGGAGGCCGTCACCCAGGTCAAGGTCGATCGACTGCGCAGGCTGTCAGTGAGGTGGCTGCGGGTCCACGATGCACACCCCGACGAGATCCGTATCGACATGGTCGGGGTGTTGGCCGTACCCGGGCGTCCGGTGGAGATCGAGCACGTCGCGGGGATCGGCTGATGGCGTTCGCGACGGCACGCACCATCGTGCTGCGGGGGGCAGAGGGTCATGTGATCGACGTGCAGGTGGATGTCTCACCCGGAGTGGTGGCGACCACGCTCGTGGGTCGCGTGGACAGGAGTCTCTCGGAGGCACGCGACCGCGTCAGGATGGCGATCAACAACGACAGCGGTCGTTGGCCGGCGACCAAGCGGGTCACGATCCTGTTGGCTCCGGCCGATCTGCCCAAGGCCGGCACACATTTTGATCTCGCCATCGCCATGGCCGTGAAGGCTGCCGACACGGCCGACGAGCACATCACGCCTGATCTGCTCGACGGGTGGGTGTTCCTGGGGGAGCTCTCCGTCTCCGGTGGTCTGCGACCGGTGGTGGGCGTGCTCCCCATGGTGATCGCTGCGGCTACTCATGGGTTGACACGATTCTTCGTGCCCGAGCCGCAGGCCGCCGAGGCGGCACTCGTCCCAGGGGTGTCGGTCTACGGCGTGCGCTCACTCGCCCAGGTGTCGGCAGTCCTGTGCGGCGCGGAGGTGCCGGAGGCTCCGCCTGTCGTCGCACCATCCGCCAGCCGCCTCACGACCTGGCGTGGCGAGCATCGGCTGGCGGAGATGGACCTGGCTGACCTCGACGGACTGGACGAGGTGCGCTATGCCGTGGAAGTGGCCGCTGCCGGGGGTCACGCGACGATGCTGATCGGCCCGCGTGGCACGGGCAAGACCTCCCTTGCCGAGCGGATCCCCACGATCCTTCCCGACCTCACCACCGAGCAGGCTCTGGAGGTGACGGCCATCCATTCGGTGGCCGGCTCTCTGCCCGATGGCGCGGGTCTCATCAGACGACCACCGTGGTACGCCCCGCACCACAGCGCAAGCGGCGCCAGTGTGCTGGGCGGAGGCTCGGGGCGGGTACGCCCGGGCCAAGTGAGTCTGGCTCACCACGGCGTCCTGTTCCTGGATGAATTTCCCCACTTCCGAGCCGACGTGATCGATGCGATGCGACAACCGCTGGAGTCGGGGGAGGTGACCATCACCCGAGGTGAGGAGTCCGCGACCTATCCAGCTCGGTCCCTGGTCGTGCTCGCCGCGAATCCCTGCCCCTGTGGCAACTTCTATGGACACGGTCCCTCAGCCGGTGGCTGTGAGTGCGCCGAAGTCGCTCGACGCCACTACCAGCGCAAGCTCAGCGGCCCGATCCTCGATCGGGTCGACATCTGGATGGAGGTGCGACCCCAGGGGCTACATCTGGGGCACTCGCTCCTCCCGCCGCCGGAGACCTCGGCGACGGTGCGACTGCGGGTGGAGGCCGCCCGGGCACGTCAGGCCGAGCGCTATCGCGGTTGTCAGTGGCAGCTCAACTCCTCTGTCCCAGGCCCGGTGCTGACCCAGCGCTGGCCCCTGTGCCAGTCGGGTCAGAGGCTCGTCGATCAGGAGCTCTCCTCGGGTCGACTCACGCGACGTGGCGTCACGCGAGTGCACCGGCTGGCCTGGACGGTGGCCGACTGCGCCGGCCTGGACACGCCCGGCGAGCGCGAGGTCGACATCGCGCTGGTGCTGCGCTCGACCGATGCCAGTCGCAGCCTGCCGGCCAGTGTCGTCAGCAGGGCCTCATGAGTGATGCAGGGGATGCCGACCGACTGGCTCGCGTGGTGCTGAGTCGAGCCGTCGAACCGGGCGACCTCACCACCGCCTCCTTGGTGGGACAGGTGGGACCTCAGCAGGCGGTGCGAGCTCAGCTCGAACCACGCGAGCGCAGCGGGTTGCCCGACCGGCTGCGCTCTGTTGATCCCGTTCGCGAGCTTGATCAGGCGGCCAGGTGCGGCATCCGGTTCGTGGTGCCCGATGACGATGAATGGCCGCTGAGGTTTGACGAACTCGATCACGGAATCGAGGTACAGGGAATGGGCGGAGTCCCGCCGGGCCTGTGGGTCAAGGGTCCGCTGATGCTCACCGCGCTGGCGAAGTCGGTGGCGATGGTGGGCTCGCGCGCTGCGACCGACTACGGCACCTATGTGACGGGTGAGATGGCAGCAACGATTGCGCGGGCCGGCGTCCCCGTCGTCTCCGGCGGAGCGATTGGGATCGACGTCGCCGCTCACGTCGCGGCGATCGCCTCCGGTGGTGCCTCGGTGGCCGTGCTCGCATGTGGGCTTGACCGGATCTACCCCCAGGAGAATGCACGGCTCCTGGCACACCTGGGGGCGGAATACGCCCTGGTCTCCGAGCAACCGCCTGGATCGTCGCCGACCAGGGTGCGATTCCTGGCCCGCAATCGCCTGATCGCGGCTCTCACCAGCGGGACGGTGCTCGTGGAAGCAGCCCTGCGCAGCGGCGCCCTCAACACTGCTGGGTGGGCCGAGCAGCTCAATCGTCCGGTGATGTGCGTCCCTGGTCCGGTGACCAGCCATGCGTCCCAGGGTGTGCACCACTGGATGCGACGTGGAGGCGCGACTCTTGTCACCCATGGGCAGGAGGTGCTCGAGATGATCGGAGCCGCCGGCGAACATCTGCTCGAAGAACCGCGGGGGGAAGAACGTCCGCGCGACCGGCTGGCCCGCAAAGATCGCCTGGTACTGGAAGCCGTTCCCTCCGTGTCGGCGGCGGGCGTCTTGACGATCACTCAAGCAACGACACTCCACGTGCGGGACGTCGACCCGGCCCTGCGCCGACTCGAGAGAGCGGGGTTCGTCCGGCAGGTAGAGAAAGGGTGGCGGCTCGCCGGTGCGCAATGACGTCCCGTGGGCCGCCTACGATCGCTGGTGTGAGCGAGGATGAGGTTCTGCCGGAGACGATGATGCGCGTCGTCGGCGACTACGAACGGCATCTGGTCGCGGAGCGAGATCTCACGCCTCACACCGTGCGCGCCTATCTCGGAGACATCTGCAGCCTGCTCCAGCACGCTGACAGGTCGGGCATCGACGACGTGGCTGATCTCGATCTTCGGGTGCTGCGCAGTTGGCTGGCCAAACTCCAGAGCATGGGCCGCAGTCGCACCACTATCGCGCGACGCGCCACCGCGGCGCGGGTCTTCACCGCCTGGCTCCACCGCACGGGTCGTACCCCCCTCGACCCGGGTGCGGCGCTCGCATCACCGAAGAAGCATCAGACCTTGCCACCGGTTCTGCGCGTGGACGAGGCGGAATCGCTGATCCACGCCGCGGCCACCCGGGCTGATGACGGTAGCCCGGGTGGGCTGCGTGACGTGGCCCTGCTCGAGGTGCTCTATGCCACGGGCATCCGGGTGGGTGAGTTGGTAGGGCTGGACATCGACGATGTCGATGACGAGCGTCGTGTGGTCCGGGTCTTCGGCAAGGGGCGCAAGGAGCGCTCGGTCCCGTACGGAACCCCGGCAGCGCGCGCCGTGGACCGTTGGCTGAGCTCAGGCCGGCCCGTCCTGCGTGTCGAAGGGTCCGGTGCGGCACTCTTTCTCGGAGCACGGGGGGGCCGTATCGATCAGCGGGTGGTGCGAAGCATCGTGCACCGGCGGATAGCGGAGGTGCCGGGAGCGCCCGACATCGGTCCGCACGGTCTGCGACACAGTGCTGCCACGCACCTGCTCGAGGGCGGGGCGGACTTGCGCTCAGTGCAGGAAATCCTGGGCCACGCTTCTTTGGCGACCACCCAGCTGTACACCCACGTCACCACTGATCGCCTGCGTCGGGCCTACCAGCAGGCACATCCACGCGCCTGAGACTCACGGCGAGACGTCGACTGGGCGGCGCATCCAGTTCTGTGTCTGAGGGGGCGTCCAGGTCGACAGCAGGGGCCTCCAACCGCCCTGGAGGGACGCAGGGGTGTCGCGCCACAGCGGAAGGAGGCGAACGGCGCCGGTGCTGATCAGAGTGAGTGGGTCGAGATAGGTCTCCCCCTCCTTCAGCCCCCAGTGCAGGCAGGCAGCCGGAAAGCAGTGACTGTCGGTCACGACCAGACGCCCCAGCGGGTCCCCTGCGCCCACGGCATCGCCAGAACGGACCTGAGCGGCCACGGGCTCATAGGTGGTGCGTCGTCCGTCGTGGAGCACGGTGACGACCGGTTTCCCTCCGATGGATCCGACGAAACCCACTGTCCCCTCGAGCGCTGACCGCACCACCTGCCCGGGACTTCCGGCCAGGTCAACTCCACGGTGACCGGAGGAATAGGGCGTGGGCGGTGGTGCGAAGACAGCCACCACTCGCGGCTCCGGGTCGAGCGGCCAGACGGCCGTCGTCCCCGGCGTGCCGGCGAGCATGAGGCTGAGAACCAGGGTCGGGACAACGATGTGCATGCGGCCATGCTGTCGAAGGCTGAGGGTGCGAGCGACCGCCCCGTCCCAGTTCTGTGGAAGACCTTCGAGGTGAGGGGCCTGTGGATGGTGGGCGGCCGTGTGCCAGGTCGGGTTGCGCGAGCGTCCTGTCAACGATTGGCACGCCGAGAAGACGGTGGCCTAGGATGTCGAGAGCAGTCCACCAGGACTGACTTCGCACGCTCGCTCTCCGCGACGGGATGCTTTCCGATCTCGATCACCGCGGAGGCTGATCCTCAGTTTCGCACCATGTGCGGATCGGATCGGCCCGTGAGCGTCAGGGCAGCCGACACCCGTCGGGTGCAGCAACTGAAAACAACAGGAGTGCGGCCCCCGGTTCGACCTGCAACAAGGTAGAACACTTCGGCGGGCGCCTCCGCAACAACAGGAGAATCATGGCAGTCGTCACCATGCGCCAGCTGCTCGAGAGCGGCGTCCACTTCGGTCACCAGACCCGTCGTTGGAACCCCAAGATGAAGCGCTTCATCATGACCGAGCGCAACGGCATCTACATCATCGACCTGCAGCAGTCGCTGGCCTACATCGACCGCTCCTTCGCCTTCGTCAAGGAGACCGTCGCCAAGGGCGGTGTCGTGATGTTCGTGGGCACGAAGAAGCAGGCCCAGGAAGCGATCGCCGAGCAGGCGACCCGCGTCGGCATGCCCTATGTCAACCAGCGGTGGCTCGGTGGAATGCTCACCAACTTCCAGACGGTGCACCAGCGCATCAACCGTCTCAAGGAGCTCGACGAGATCGACTTCGACGACGTGGCGGGTTCCAACCGCACCAAGAAGGAACTGCTCTACATGAAGCGCGAGCGCACCAAGCTCGACAGGACGCTGGGCGGCATCCGCGAGATGACGAAGGTTCCCTCGGCCGTCTGGATCGTGGACACCAACAAGGAGCACCTCGCTGTCGAGGAGGCCCGCAAACTGCACATCCCGATCATCGGCATCCTCGACTCCAACTGCGACCCGGACCTGGTCGACTTCCCGATCCCGGGCAATGACGACGCCATCCGCGCGGTCGGCCTGCTGACCCGAGTGATCGCCGACGCCGTCGCCGAGGGCCTCATCGCCCGCTCGGGCGCCAAGACCGGCACCGGGGACGGCGCCACCGCCGCTGAGCCGCTGGCCGAGTGGGAGCGCGAGCTTCTTGAGGGTGACGCTGCCAAGACGGCTGTCGAAGCGACCGGTGGGGACGCGGCCACGGAGACTCCGGCCGCGGAGTCCACGGGTGCAGCAGCGGAGGCCCCGCAGGCCGACGCCGCTGCCGAGGCCGCAACCGAGGCTCCTGCCGAGGCCACCACCGAAGCCACCGCGGAAGCCACCACCGAGGTCAAGCCGCTGGCTGACACCTCCGCCGCCACCGAGGGCGAGTTCGGCACCGATTCGGCTCCGGCCAACGAGGACGGCTCGGCTCCCGAAGGGTTCGACATCAAGGGCAACAAGGACTCGATGAAGTTCCATGCCTCGACCAGCCCGTGGTACGACCGCACCAACGCCGAGGTCTGGTTCCGCACCGCGGAAGCCGCCGAGGCCGCTGGCTTCGTCAACGCGGAGCAGAAGAAGGACTGATGTGGTTGCCGGTCGCGGACATCCGTCTGCGACCGGCCTCCTCGTCCTGCCCGCTCCCACCAGCACCCTCCCCGACATCTGGGGATCTGAACTCAAGGAAGAAGGACCATGGCCAACTTCGCTGCCGCCGACGTCAAGAAGCTCCGTGATCTGACCCAGGCCGGAATGATGGACTGCAAGAAGGCGCTCACCGAGGCCGATGGCGACTTCGACAGGGCCGTCGAGTTGCTTCGGGTCAAGGGTGCCGCAAAGGCAGCCAACCGCGCCGCCGAACGGGAGGCCTCTGCCGGCCTGATAGCCACCTCCGGTGGAGCGTTGGTCGAGCTCAAGTGCGAGACCGACTTCGTGGCCAAGGGCGAGGAGTTCGTCGCCGTGGCTCAGCGCATCGCCGACGCGGCCAACGCTGCGCAGGCGAGTGACGTCGAGGCACTGAAGGCAGTCGAGCTCGACGACAAGACTGTCGGAGAGGTCGTCCAGGACTTGGCGATCACGATCGGTGAAAAGATCGAGCTGGGTCAGGTCGCCTACTTCGGCGGCGAGACCGTGGTCTACATGCACAAGCGTTCTGCCGATCTCCCTCCCGCCGTGGGTGTGTTGGTGGAGTACGAGGGTGACGCCGTCGCGGCACGCGCCGCTGCCATGCAGGTTGCTGCGATGCGTGCCCAGTACCTCACCCGCGACGAGGTGCCCGCGGACGTTGTCGAGGGCGAGCGTTCCATCGCTGAGCAGAAGACCCGCGAGGAGGGCAAGCCCGAGCAGGCGATCGCCAAGATCGTCGAGGGCCGTCTCGGTGGCTTCTACAAGGAGATCGTCCTGCTCGAGCAGGAGTCGGTGTCCGAGGCCAAGAAGAGCGTCAAGGCTGTGCTGGACGCTGCCGGCACCACGGTGAAGCGGTTCGTCCGCTTCGAGGTTGGTGCCTGAGCCGCTGCATCACAGCTTCCCTGACAGGGGCCGCACGCCACCGGCGTACGGCTCCTGTCGTCATTTCTGGAGCCTCCGATCGTGTGGCGCGCCTGTCGGCCGCGCGCAGCGGGTGCGGTTCGACCACAGCGCAGCCTGAACGGTAGGTTTCTCATGACCCACCAAGCCTCGAAGGGAACCACGTGACGGCCTACAAGCGTGTCTTGATCAAGCTCTCCGGTGAAGTGTTCGGGGGTGGGACCGTAGGTGTCGACCTCGACGTCATCACCAAGGTTGCCAAGGAGATCGCTGCGGTGGTCCGTGAAGGTGTGGGCGTCTGCATCGTCGTCGGCGGTGGCAACTTCTTCCGCGGGGCGGAGATGCAGCAGCGCGGCATGGACCGCTCCCGCGCGGACTACATGGGCATGCTCGGCACGGTGATGAACTGTCTCGCGCTCCAAGATTTTCTGGAGAAGGAAGGCATCGAGACCAGGGTCCAGACGGCCATCACGATGGGTCAGGTTGCCGAGCCCTACATCCCCCGGCGGGCGATCCGCCACCTGGAGAAGGGTCGCGTGGTGATCTTCGGTGCGGGTGCCGGCATGCCGTTCTTCTCCACCGACACCGTGGCCGCGCAGCGGGCCCTCGAGACCCACTGTGAAGTGGTGCTGATGGCCAAGCAGGGTGTGGACGGCGTCTACAGCGCCGACCCGAAAAAGGATCCCGCTGCCACCAGATACGACACGCTGAGCTTCTCCGAAGCGCTTCAGCGGGGACTCAAGATCGCCGATGCCACTGCCTTCGCTCTCTGCATGGAGAACGACATGCCGCTTGTCGTGTTCGGCGCCGACGACGAGGGCGCGATCCTGCGCATCGTCCGGGGTGAGAGAATCGGCACGCTGGTGAGCCGCGAGGGCTGACGGCAGCCGGACGAGACCAGCATCTACGTACGACGAGAGAGAGCGCAGCTGTGATCAACGACGTCATGAAGGATGCCGACGCCAAGATGGCAAAGTCGGTCGAAGCGACCCGCGAGGACTTCGCCACCATCCGCGCCGGCCGCGCGAACCCATCGATGTTCGCCAAGATCACGGCTGACTACTACGGCACCCAGACTCCGCTGCAGCAACTGGCGACCTTCACCTCCCAGGACGCTCGCACCATCTTGATCCAGCCCTTCGACATCGGCGCCATGGGCAACATCGAGAGAGCGATCCGTGACTCTGACCTGGGCGTGAACCCTGCCAACGACGGCAAGGTGTTGCGCTGCGTCCTTCCCGAGCTGACCGAGGAGCGCCGCAAGGACTACACCAAGATGGCCAAGGTGAAGGCAGAGGACGGCCGCATCGCGGTGCGCAACATTCGCCGAACGGCCAAGCAGGCGCTGGAGAAGATGGAGAAGGACGGCGACGTCGGCAAGGACGATGTCACCGGTGCCGAGAAGCGCCTGGATGTCGTCACCAAGACCCACACCGACAAGATCGATGAGCTGCTCAAGCACAAGGAAGCCGAACTGCTCGAGGTCTGAGCATCCGCAATGACGACATCAGACAGTCCGGCCCAGCCCGACACTCCGAAGAAGGACCACGGCCGAGCAGGTCGTGACCTGCCTGCTGCCATCGCCTCCGGCGTGGGGCTGGTGGCGCTGGTCCTGCTCAGCCTGTTCTTCTGGAAGACGGCCTTCATGGCTGTGGTGGCGGTCGCGGTGGTGGTGGCAGTGTGGGAGTTGCAGCGCGGACTGTCGGCCAAGGGCATCGACATCCCCGAACAACCGCTCATGCTGGGTGGCGTCGTGATGGTCGTCGTGGCCTACTTCTGGGGAGCGCCTGCTCTGGTCACTGCCACAGCGGTGAGTGCGCTCGGAGTCATGCTGTGGCTGCTGCGACGGGGAGTGGATGGCTATGTCAAGAATGCCACCGCGTCCGTCTTCACTCTCATCTATGTCCCCTTCCTGGGTGCGTTCGTGGCGTTGATGCTGGCCGAGGGTGGCAACACGCCCGGTGTGGGGTTCGATGCCGCTGACCTAGGGGTTCGCGGCGTCATCACCTTCATCGCGATCACCGTGGCGTCCGACCTCGGCGGCTACATCGCCGGCGTGAGCTTCGGCAAGCACCCGATGGCGCCTGTCATCTCCCCGAAGAAGTCGTGGGAGGGTTTCGCGGGTTCAGCGGTGGCCTGTGTTGCCGTGGGCATCTGGCTGGTCACCGCGTTCCTGCACGGTGACTGGTGGGTGGGCGTGGCCCTGGGCGTGATCGCGGTCGTCATGGCCACTCTCGGCGACCTGTGCGAGTCGGTGATGAAGCGTGATCTCGGCATCAAGGACATGAGCCAGATCATCCCCGGCCACGGTGGCTTGATGGACCGCCTCGACTCGTTGCTCGCCACCATCGCGCCGATCTGGCTGCTGCTCCACTACCTCGTCTTCAACTAGACGCCCGATGCGAATCTTGGTCACTGGCGGGAGGAACGGCTACCTCGGTCAGCATGTCGTCCTGACAGCGAGTGGACACGACGTTCTACCCGTCGGTTCGGTGGACGCGGATGTCCGAGATCGTGCGGCTGTCGATGCCTTGGTCGCTCGACATCGGCCCGATGTGATCGTGCACACCGCCTTCGTCCAATCCGAATGGGACGTCACTGCCACCGGAGCTGCCCAGGTCGCCCTCGCTGCGGCGAAGTACGGCGTCAGGCTCGTGCTGGTCTCGAGCGACGTGGTTTTCTCCGGCGCTGACGGTGCCTACGCCGAGTCTGCGCCTCCGGATCCCATCACTCCCTACGGCGCCGCGAAGGCTGCCGCGGAGACAGTCGCGTTGGCCGTCTGCCCCGATGTGGTGGTGGCACGTGCTTCGTTGATTCTTGGCGACGGTTGCTCCCCGCACGAGCGGCTGGTTCACCGACTGGCGGGTGGTGCGGACGGCGCGCTCTTCGACGACGAGCAGCGGTGCCCGGTCCACGTGAGCGACCTGGCGTCAGCCTTGGTCGAACTTGCCGGGAATGACCTACAGGGTGTGTTGCACCTGGGCGGCGCCGAGGCGATGAGCCGTCTGGACCTGGGACAACTGATCGCGCGACGCGACGGGCTCGACGCCACAGCCCTGCGTGGCACGAGCCGGGCGGCCGCTGGGGTGCCTGGCCCGATCGACGTGCGACTGGACTCCACTCGCGCCGCACATCTGCTGGGCACCCGCCTCCGGGGTGCACGGGAGTTCTTGGGATGAGAGCGACAGCGTGGGCCATCGCTGTGCTGACGATGGTGCAACTGGGCGTCGGGGCCTTCGGCGGGCTCCAGCAGTACGACGGCAAGGGCTTCGGCTATCGGTTGATCCTCTATCCGGTGATGATGGCCATCCCACTGATCTGGTGGTGGTGGACCCACCGTGCCTCACCCGTGCCGTGGGGTGCCATCGCTCTGGTGTGGGCGCCGTTCTTCACCGACGTCACCGGCAACACCCTCGATCTCTTCGATGCCGTGGTCTGGTGGGACGACGTCACCCACTTCGTCAACTGGGCGCTGTTGTGCGGTGGGCTCGGGCTGCTGATGGTGCCGAAGTTGACGCCTCGATGGCTGCAGGTGCTCATGGTCACCGGCCTCGGTGCGCTGTTGGCGATCGGTTGGGAACTGGGGGAGTGGTGGACCTTCATCCGGCGAGGCGTCGAACTCGACACGGCCTACGTGGACACCTTGGGTGATGAGGCACTGGGCACTCTGGGGGCACTGGTGGCGGGGCTCATCCTCGCTTTCCGCCGTTTCCCGAGCGCAGCCCACAAGTCTGACCTTCAACTGCGCGACGAGCAGGAGAGCCGGTGACCCTCCATCTCGTGCGACACGGCCGTCCGCTCATCGACGCCGATCGTCCGGCGGCGCAGTGGGACCTCGACCCCCTGTTCTACGACGACGTGTGGGCACTGCGCGCCAGCGGGCGGTTGCCCAGGGTGGCCTCGTGGTTCTGCTCACCGGAGCCCAAGGCTCAGCAGACTGCTCAACTGCTCACCGACGGTGCAGTCGGCATCGTCGACGAACTGCGCGAACATGAGCGGGGACTGGGGCTGTTGGATGATTTCGCGAGCGTCGTCGAACGGGCGTTTGCCGAGCCGGATGTTGCGGCGGTCGAATCGTGGGAGCCACTCTCGCGCTGTCGCGACCGTTTGGTGCCCGCCGTCCTCCGCATCCTGGATGTGCACGCCGGTGAAGACGTAGTCCTCGTCGGCCACGGGACCGCCTGGACGGTGCTGGTGGCTGCGTTGACGGCTGCGCCGTTCGATCTGGTCGTGTGGAGCAACTTGGCCATGCCCGACGTGATCGAGTTGCCCCACTGAGGAGCCCATCCCACCCGTGCAAATGCGGTGCTGACCAGAGGCGAGCCACCGACCGCAGCATCGACCACCTACGCTGGAGCGGTGGAGAGCAGCGAGCAGTCCGAGGTCAAGCAGACGCCCGTCGAAGGCTCGTCGGAGCGCACCTTCGAATGGTGGCACCGTAGCCACCCGACCTTCGCTGCTCTGGCCGGGTTCTTTTCGGGGATGCTCTTCGTGACGGCCGTCCCGGGTGCGTTTGCCGGCTTGTTGCGGCTGGTGACCACCTACGAGACGGCCGAGGAACTGTTCCCGCTCGTGGCCTTGGGGCTCGTGGTCCCCGTGGTCCTCCTGTTCAGGCGCAAGACTCGTCGGTTCGCGACGTACATGCTCATCGGTATGGTCATCACCGCGCTCGTGGTGCTCGGTGTGGCGTCGCTGGTCCTCTACTTCATGGTGGGTCGCTGAGTGCTGAATCGACCCACCGGCCCATGGATGGGATGATCGGGTCGATGTCTCACGAACCGATCAAGACCCTTCCGCTGGTTTTCGACGAGCCGCGTGGCCGCAAGAAGCCCCCGCGGCACCTTGCCGACCTCGACGAGGCCGGTCGCAAGGACCTGCTCACCGAGATGGGTCTGCCCGGGTTTCGCGCCAAGCAGCTCTCCACGCACTACTTCGGTCGGCTCGTCGACGACCCGGCCCAGATGACCGACCTGCCGGCCACCCAGCGCGACGAACTGGTGGCTGCCCTGTTGCCGGATCTGATGACGCCGCTGCGCACGATGGAGGCTGACAAGGGCACCACCCGCAAGACACTGTGGAAGCTCTTCGACGGCGCGCTCGTCGAGTCGGTGTTGATGCGCTACCCCGACAGGGCCACGGTCTGTGTCTCCAGCCAAGCTGGCTGCGGCATGGCGTGTCCCTTCTGCGCGACCGGTCAAGGGGGGTTGCAGCGCAACATGTCGACCGCCGAGATCGTCGAGCAGGTCCTCGCCGGTGCCCGGTCGATGGCACGTGGCGAGGTCCCCGGTGGTCCGGGGCGAGTGTCCAACGTTGTCTTCATGGGCATGGGTGAGCCCTTGGCCAACTACAACGCCGTCATCGGTGCCGTACGTCGCCTCACCGATCCCTCACCGGCAGGGCTGGGCATGAGTGCGCGTGGCATCACCGTGTCCACCGTGGGGCTCGTCCCCCGGATCAGGCAGCTCACCGAGGAGGGCATCCCGGTCACCCTCGCGGTGAGCCTCCACGCGCCCGACGACGAACTCCGCAACGAACTTGTCCCCATCAACACCCGCTATTCGGTCGCCGAGACCGTCGAGGCCGCCTGGGACTATGCCGCCAGGACGAAGCGTCGCGTCTCGATCGAATACGCCATGATGCGTGGAATCAACGACCAGGCCTTCCGTGCCGACCTGCTCGGTGACGTGCTCAACTCCTACGGTGACTGGGGTTGGGTGCACGTCAACCTGATCCCGCTCAATCCCACGCCCGGGTCCAAGTGGACCGCATCGGATCCCAAGGACGAGCGCGAGTTCGTCCGTCGGCTCGAGGCCAAGGGAATCTCCACCACGGTGCGTGACACGCGGGGGAGCGAGATCGACGGAGCTTGCGGGCAACTTGCCGCGGTGGAGTAAGCGCGGTGGAGTGGGCACTGCCATCCTGAGGCGGTGCCGTGGAGGAGTGAAGCTGACGGGGGTCCGTCAGGGCTGGCCCAGTAGTTCTACCGCTTCGTCGACGCTGTCGACAAGATGGACGTGTGGCTCCATGCTTCGTCCGCGTGCAAGCGCCTGGAGCAACGGCCAGACCGGCAGCTCATGAGTCCAGTGGTGTCGGCCCACCAGGACCATCGGCGCCACCGATGAGGGGTCGGCGTAATAGTTCTCACAGGCGTCCTGAAAAATCTCCTGGACTGTCCCACCAGCTCCGGGCAGGAAGACGATCCCCGCATTGCAGACTTCGAGCAACACCGCTTCACGAGGCGCGTTGGCGAAGAACTTGGCAATGGAGGTCGCGAAGGGGTTCGGCGGCTCGTGGCCGTAGTGCCAGGTGGGCATGCCGAGCGTCTCGCCACTGTCCGGATGCTGATCGACGACGTCCAGCGCAGCGCGTGCCCACGGGCCGATACCCGGTCGGAAGGACGGCACGGTGGCAAGGGCAGAGATGGCGTCATCAAGTCTCTCCGCGGTGCCGTCGGCAAGGAACGCGCCCAGGTTGGCTGCTTCCATGGCTCCCGGGCCGCCTCCGGTGGCCACCGTGAGAGTGCGCCCCAATGCCTGCCCCATCCGGGCGGCAGCCACATAGCCGGGCGCGCCACGCTCCAGCGCATGCCCCCCCATCACCCCGACAATCGAACGCTGGGCGATCCATTCGGTCAGGGCGGAATCGATCGCGTGGTCGTGCAGTGAGCGGGCCAGGGCGTCATCGGCATCGGGTGGTTGCAAGGACCACGCGTACGCCCGCGCATCGGTGGAGGAGCAGTAGAGGGGGGTGTCGTACAACTCGTGGGGGGAGTAGAGCCTCGCGCGATAAGGGTCCACGGGGATGTCCGGGATCGGGGGCATGACAATGCCTCCGGCCCGGCTGACGGCATCGTCCTCATCCCCGTGGAAGCAGCAGCCGAGGAAGAGCGCCTGTTCGAGTGAGCATTGCAGTAGCGCCGGACCTCGCTCGCGCAGGTCGAGCCCGATCAGGCGCCACCCGGAGAGCGACCTGACGCCGGTGGCGAGCCGGTCGTCAAGGTCGCCCAGGGTGGTGATCTCGATGACGCTTCCTCGGGTGCGTTTCACCCTGCCAATCTAGAACGCGCTTGACATCAGGTCCGCGAACAGCTCGTGTTCATCCACCTCCAGCCCGCGAGCGCAGAACCAGTGGCACATGTTGGCGCAGTCGCGCAGCAGGAAGTCCATGCCGCTCGGATTGCCCACCAGGTCCACCATCTGGGGCAGGTCGATGATGACGAGTCGCTCACCTGCAGCGAGAGTGTTGTAGGGCGAAAGGTCTCCGTGCACCAAGCCGGCCTGGACGAGGGTGGCCAAGGAATCGCGCAGTTGGTCGTAGTAGCCCTGAACCACCGCCCTGGCCGGCCGCACCTGCGCCAGCCGCGGCGCGGTCTCCTCATCGTGGGTGACCCATTCCATCAGGATCTCCGTTCCGTCGATCTGCACCGGATAGGGGACCGGAAGGCCGAGTTCCCAACACCGGCGAAGGGCGTTCCACTCCGAGGTGGCCCACTCCCCGGCGGCCACCTGCCGACCCCAGGTCGACTTGCGTTTGAGGGCCCGTTCGTCGCGGGAACGCTTCATCGAACGGCCTTCGGTATAGGCCGCCGCGCGGTGGAAGGTGCGGTGATCGGTGTCGCGATAGCGCTTGGCCGCCATCACGACGGCGTCATCGGGTCGGTGCGGATCTCCCCGTTCGACCAGGAAGACGTCCGCTTCCTTGCCGGTCTTCAAGACGCCGAGGTCGGTGTCGACGGCCCCGCTGGAGGTGACCACCCATTCGGGGCGTGGTTCCGGGCCCTTCATCAGGGCTTCGAGATCGTCCCAGCGGGACCACCGCTGGCCGTCGTCGAGATCTTCGGCGTATTTCTCGTAGCCGAAAGTGAATGGATCGTGGGTGGGGGTGGCGGACCTGAGGTCCTCAGCCCGGAGACGTGGCTCCGAGAAGTCGTGTGACATGCGTGCTGCTCCGTGTGGGTGAGAGGTGGTCGGCGGTGGGGCCGATGACAGTGATGGACATGTCATTGCTCCTCTCGGACACGGGCGGCGCGGTTCGCTGCCTCGGGCGTTGTCGATGAGTCTGGTCCAAGAATCGTTCCAGCGCCACTGGATAACTCGCCTCGCCACTGGATGCCGCAGCCCCGACGTGCACTAGGTTCTGCAGGGTGAGCATCCGACCTCTTTCCCGCACCCTTTTCATCGCCACCCTGTGCGGTGTCCTCGCCGCTGGCCTGACCGGCGCCTCGGCCCGCACCGACACGGGCGGAGCAGGCTCTTCGGGAATCGGTGATTCCTACTGGCCGCTCGACGGCAACGGCGGCATCGACGTGTCGTCGTACAGGATCAACAATCGCTACGCCTTCGAGGCCAAGAAGCTGAGTGGACGGACGGCTGTGAAGTTCACCGCCACCGAGGACCTCGCCAGCTTCTCCCTCGACTTCCTGCTCCCGGTCAAGAAGGTGACCGTGGACGGCACCGAAGCGCGTTTCACCAAGACCGACCGTGGTCACGAATTGCGCATCACGCCCAAGTCCACGCTGCCCACTGGCACCTCGCACCGGGCGATCGTCACCTATGCCGCCAGCCCGGCAAAGCTGCGCTATGCCGGTGAACGCAACTGGTTGGCAGACCGGCACGAAGTGGTGGCGATGAACGAGCCCCACATGGCGCCGTGGTGGTTCCCCTCCAACGACCACCCCTCCGACAAGGCCATCGTCGACGTCAAGATCACCGTGCCCACCGGCCGCGAGGTCGTCTCCAACGGCAAGCTTCTCGGCCGCAAGGTCAAGAAGTCCGGCACGACCTGGCACTGGAAGGCGGATGAGCCGATGGCTCCCTACCTCGCCTTCTTCGCAGCCGGCGACTTCACGATGGCCAAGGGCACGAAGGACGGCCTGCCCTGGTTGGTGGCGGTCTCAGATCGGCTGGCGCCCAGTGAGCAGCGCAGTTCGATGAAGCTGATGAAGGTCACCCCCAAGGTGATCACCGGCTTGGAGAAGGATCTGGGTGACTACCCCTTCTCTGTGGTGGGCGGTCTCACCACCTCACTCGACGTCGGTTTCGCTCTGGAGAACCAGACCCGACCGACCTACCCGGCCATCGGGTCGCAGGACGTCAGCCTGATCGTGCACGAACTCGCCCACCAGTGGTTCGGTGACGACATTGCGGTCCAGGGATGGCGTGATGTCTGGCTCAACGAAGGTTTCGCCAGCTTCATGGAGTGGCGCTGGTCAGAAAACCATGGCGGAGACTCCGCCCAGAAGATCTTGATGTCCTACTATTCCTACCCCGCCAACTCATCGTTCTGGAAGCTCGCGATCGCCGATCCAGGAGCTGCTCACGTCTTCGACGGGGCGATCTACGGCCGCGGTGCGATGACGCTCCAGGCGTTGCGCAACCGTGTCGGTGACGAGGTCTTCTGGCAGATCGTCCGCACCTGGATCGCCGAGCAGAAGGGCGGCAACGGCTCGACCGAGGAATTCGAGGAGGTCGCCAGCCGCGTGAGCGGGCAGGACCTCACCGCCTTCTTCACCGCTTGGCTGCGGACGCCCGAGCGTCCGGCCAAGACCGCAGACAACGGACTGGCCTGACCGCAGGCGGAGCACCTCACAAGGAGAACTGTCATGGGCGACTACCGCGAAACCTACGATCGCTCCATTGCCGACCCTGAGTCCTTCTGGGGCGAACAGGCCGGCCTGATCGATTGGTTCCGTGAGCCCGATCAAGTGCTCGACGACAGTGCCGCACCGTTCTACCGGTGGTTTCCGGACGCAACGCTCAACACCTGTTTCAACGCCCTCGATCGTCACGTCATTCGTGGCGCCGGCGATCGGGCGGCGTTGATCCACGACTCCGCCATGACGGGGGAGCGCACCACCTTCACCTATGCCGAACTCCTGGCCGAGGTGGCAGCCTTCGCCGGGGTGTTACGCGCGCTGGGAGTCGACAAGGGTGATCGGGTGATCATCTATCTGCCGATGATTCCCGAAGCAGTGATCGCGATGCTCGCGTGTGCGCGCATCGGCGCCGTCCATTCGGTGGTGTTCGGGGGGTT
The DNA here is from genome assembly GCA_038242265.1 of Propionibacteriales bacterium. GTDB lineage: Bacteria > Actinomycetota > Actinomycetes > Propionibacteriales > Nocardioidaceae > Nocardioides. The sequence continues at coordinate 15,713 of JBBSSH010000017.1, read as the reverse complement.
CGCCCCGCACGAACTGGCGATTCGCATCGATGACGCCCGCCCTGCCGTGCTGGTCACGGCCAGTTGCGGTCTCGAGCCGGGTCGCACCATCGCCTACAAGCCCTTCGTGGACGAGGCGCTCGCACTGGCTGAGCACCCTCCACCCGCAGTGATCCTCAAGCAGCGCCCCGAGGTGGAGGCCGCGCTGCTCGAGGGGCGTGACATCGACTGGGACGTCGCCATGCGGGCGGGACGCACAGATCCGGCGGCAGTCGTGGAGGTAGCGGCGACAGACCCCCTCTACGTCCTCTACACCTCTGGTACGACGGGGAAGCCCAAGGGCATCGTCCGTGACAATGGTGGCCACGCTGTCGCGTTGGCGTGGTCGCTCCCCGCAATCTATGGCTGCGGTCCCGGTGACGTGTGGTGGGCAGCCTCCGACGTCGGGTGGGTCGTGGGCCACTCCTACATCGTCTACGCGCCCCTGCTCGTGGGTGCGACCACCGTCCTCTACGAAGGCAAGCCCGTCGGTACTCCCGACGCGGCCGCGTTCTGGCGGGTCATCGCTGAGCACCGCGTCAAGGCGCTCTTCACCGCACCGACGGCAATCCGCGCGATCAAGAAGGTCGATCCTGACGGCGCGCTGATGGCCGAGCACGACCTCTCCTGCCTCGAGACGCTCTTCCTGGCCGGCGAGCGACTCGACCCGGACACCTGGGAGTGGGCCACCGAGCACCTTGGCGTGCCGGTCATCGACAACTGGTGGCAGACCGAGACCGGGTGGCCGATCGCCGCGAACCTGCGTGGCCTGGAGCCGATGCCCATCAAACCGGGTTCTCCGTCGGTCTCGGTGCCCGGTTTCGCCATCGAGGTGATCGGGCCGGACGGGCAACCGGTCCCGGCAGGGCAGGAAGGCGCCATCTGTCTGCGTCTTCCGCTTCCCCCCGGCACGCTGACGACCCTGTGGGGCGACGACGAACGGTTCGTGGCCTCCTACCTCTCGGCCTTCGAGGGCTACTACCTCTCCGGCGACGGTGGCTACCTCGACGAGGACGGCTACCTCTACGTCATGGGACGCACCGACGACGTCATCAACGTCGCCGGGCACCGCCTCTCCACCGGGTCGATGGAAGCTGTCATCGCCCAACACCCCGCAGTTGCCGAATGCGCTGTCATCGGCGTGGCCCACTCGCTCAAGGGTCAGGTCCCTCGAGGCTTCGTCGTCCTCAAGGCTGGGGCCGAGATCGAGGCAGACGTGTTGCGCGAGGAACTCATCCATCTCGTACGCAGCCAGATCGGCGCAGTCGCGTCCTTCCGTGAGGTCGCCGTGGTCGACGGACTACCCAAGACCCGCTCTGGCAAGATCCTGCGCAAGACGATGCGCGAGATCGCCGACGGTCACGACAGCCCGGTGCCCTCGACGATCGAGGATCCGAGTGTCCTCGATCGCCTTCGTCCGGTGCTCACCGATCAGGAGCCGAAGAGCTAGACGCCTGACCAGTAGGGGTCGCGGCCCTCCCAGGCGACGAGTTGTTCATACGGCGTTGCGTGTGGGCCGACGGCGACCACGGGAGCGAAGGGAATGTGTTCTCCGCGCTCCGCAGGAATGAACTGCCGCACTCCCGGTAGCACCGCAGCTGCCAGTGAGTCGTCGAGCTGCTCGGTGCGTCCGGTGGCCACGGCCAGATCCCAGGCATGCGTGGTGAGTTCACCTGCGTACGAGGCGATGGCCTGCCAGCCGGTCACGGTTCCCCAGGGCACCACCACGACTCGCTCGAGGACCTCATCCTTGGACAGGATCGTGTCGGCGGTGGATCGTTCGGCGTGCCAGTCCGCGTCGAGGTCGGACGTCTCGATCATCCGCGGCAGCGTGGCTGGATCGGCACCCCCGAGGATCGCGCCGATACGGCGGACCACGGCCAGCAGGTGATGGGTCAGGTCAGTCACGTCCCAGCCTTCGCACGGCGTGGGGAGGTGGCGCTGCTCGGGTTCGGTGCTCAGGAGGAGTCGTTCGGCCTGGTCGACCGCTCGGTCGAGCAGTGGGCGGGTGTCGGGAGCGCTTACATGGGCTGCTGGTGTCGCGGATGTGGTCATGCGAGCCAGTTCACTGCCTATTCATGACACCTCCTGTCAGCAATGTGCGGCACCATGTCATCCATGCGCGCAGATCGATTGCTCCGTCTCATGATGCTGCTGCAGCGCCATGGCCGGGCCTCCGCGAGTTGGTTGGCCGAGCAACTCGAGGTGAGCGAGCGCACGATCCTGCGCGACATGGAGGCGCTGTCCACCGTCGGCGTACCGGTCTACACCGAGCGCGGTCCACACGGCGGCTGCCGGATCATGGATGGGTTCACCACCGACGCGAGCGGTCTGACCTTTGCGGAGGCCCAGGCGTTGTTCGCCTGGGGTGCTCGCGAGAGCGTGGCCGACCTCGGGTGGGGACCGGACCTGACCGGCGCGCTGGCAAAGATTGCCGCCTCTGTCTCGGCCGGCGCGGTCGAACAGGCCGAGGCGCTCGGAGCGGTTTTGCTGTCGGACCGTCGTCGGTGGTTCGCAGCCGCGGAAGAAGTGCCGCTCCTTCCGTTGTTGCGAGAGGCCGCACTGTCGCGTCGCCGGGTGCGGTTGACCTACCGCAGTACGCGCAGTCGAGTCGCTGGCGTCCGCACCGTCGACCCCTGGGGACTGGTCGACCAGTCCGGCGTCTGGTATCTCGTTGCCCTGCACCGTGGGCGTGAGCGAACCTTCCGGGTGTCGCGCATGGGGGAGGCGAAGATCCTCGATGAGCCGGCCCGTCTGCCGGTGGAGGGGGATCTGGCCACGGTCTGGGCTCGGCTCCGCGCAGCGTTCGAGGAGGATCGGGCTCGGCCGGTGTCGGTGGAGTTCCTCGTGGCGGATTCGATTGCCGGCCACTTCCGGATGGTCGTCAGCGGCCAACTGGTGACCGGGACCGAGATCGTAGTCATCCGGAGGCGGGGAGACCACGAGCACTGGCGGATGCAACTGCGGGCCCATCGGGCGGTCGTCGCCCACGCACTGGCGTGGGCGCCGATGGTCATGGCTGTAGCCCCGGCGGAGTTGGTCGCCGACATTGCCCGACAGGCTCTCGTCGCTGTGGACAGCTATGCACTACCCGGCCCGGCCAACTCTCCTCCGCCATGCTGAGAGACTGATCAGGTGACTGCTCGCGACATCGTGATCCTCGGCTCGACCGGTTCTATCGGCACCCAGGCCCTGGACCTGGTGCGAGCCCACCCGCATCGCTTCCGGGTGGTGGGTCTGACGGCCGGAGGCGCGCACCCTGATCTCTTCGACGCCCAAGTGCGCGAATTTGCGCCGGCCTTCTCCGGTCTGGGGGAGGAAGCCTCCACCGAGGCTGCGGGACTCGAGTGCGATGTGGTCCTCAACGGCATCACCGGTGCGGTCGGGCTCCGTCCCACGCTCGCCGCTCTCGATGCCGGCAACACGCTCGCACTGGCGAACAAGGAGTCCCTCATCATGGGGGGCTCGTTGGTCACCGATCGGGCACGTCCCGGACAGATCGTTCCGGTCGACTCGGAGCACTCGGCCGTGGCGCAATGCCTGCGCGCCGGCACTGCGCAGGAGGTGCAGCGACTGGTACTCACGGCCTCTGGCGGACCCTTTCGCGGGCGTAGCCGTGACGAACTCGCTCACGTCACTGTCGAGGAGGCGCTGCAGCACCCGACCTGGTCGATGGGTCCGGTGATCACGATCAATTCCGCGACCTTGGTCAACAAAGGCCTCGAAGTGATCGAGGCGCATCTGCTCTTCGACATCCCCTTCGACCGGATCGAGGTGGTCGTGCACCCCACGAGCGTGGTGCATTCGATGGTCGAGTTCGTCGACGGCTCGACGATCCTGCAAGCCAGCCCGCCCACGATGATGATCCCGATCGCCCTCGGGCTGGCGTGGCCCGATCGTGTTCCGGAGGCAGCCCCGGCCGTCGACTGGACCCGCCCGGGTGTGTGGGAGTTCTTCCCGCTCGACGACAAGGCGTTCCCGGCCGTGTCGCTGGCGCGTGCCGCGGGCGCGTTGGGCAGGACGGCCCCGGCGGTCTACAACGCTGCCAACGAGGCGTGTGTCGAAGCTTTTCGCACCGGCCGACTCCGCTTCATCGACATCATTCCCACAGTCGCTGCCACCCTTGCCGCCCACGACGTAGGCTCTGTGGAGGAACTCACCGTGGACGACGTCCTCGCCGCTGACTCGTGGGCGCGTGCGGAGGCCTCCCGCCTGATCGACAAGGACCTTTCGTGACCCCGCTCCTCTACACCTTGGGCGTCGTTGCCTTTGTCGTGGCGATCCTCGCCTCCATCGGACTCCATGAGTTCGGTCACCTGATCCCGGCGAAGAAGTTCGGGGCCAAGGTGCCGCAGTGGTTCATCGGTTTCGGCCCCACGGTGTGGAGCAAACAGATCGGAGAGACCGAGTACGGCCTCAAGGCGATCCCTCTCGGTGGCTACGTCAAGATCGTCGGGATGTTGCCGCCCGGAGCGGAGGACCTCGTCGAGGAGACCACCTACGACGAGGACGGCGAGCAGGTCCACAAGATTCGCCGCTCCAACACCGGTATGTTCACTCAGCTCATCTCCGACGCCCGCGCAGCAGAGTGGGAGTACGTCAAGGAGCACGACACCGACCGACTCTTCTACCGTCTGCCTTGGTGGAAGAAGGCGATCGTGATGTCCGGCGGACCGATGGTCAACATCGCCATCGCCTTCGTGCTGTTCACGATCCTCTTCGCCACCTATGGCAACCCCCGCGACGAGGTCGTGGAGCCGGTCGTCGCCGCGGTGCCGGAGTGCGTGATTCCGGTCAAGGAGTTGCCCCGCGACTGCACCTCCGACGACCCGGCCACGCCTGCTCGTCAGGCGGGGCTGCAGCCCGGGGATGAGTTCCTCCGCTTCAACGGCACCCCGGTCAACAACTGGGAGGCCCTGCAGGCGGCGATCAGGGGCAACGCCAACGGCGACGCCGTGATCGAGGTCATGCGTGACGGCAACGAGGTGACCCTGCGCACCAACACCACCGTCCAACTGCGCCCGACCTCGATCGAGGACGACGCGCTGACCGAAGTCGGGTTCCTCGGCGTCCAACCGGTCAGGCGCCTCAACACGGGCGGACCTCTCTACACCACCGACCAGATGGGCACCATGACTGTCGAGACGCTGAAAGCGCTCGGTACTCTCCCGGTCAAGGTGTACGGCGTGGGCAAGGCCGTGGTCGGGCTCCAGGAGCGCGACCCCCAGGGCCCGGTATCGATTGTCGGGGGAGGGCGCTTCGCCGGCGAGGCGGCGGCCAGCGACCAGTTCCCCCTCGTCGACAAACTGGTCACGTTGTTGTTCCTCGTCGCGAGTTTCAACTTCTTCATCGGAATGTTCAACTTCGTCCCGCTGCTGCCGCTCGACGGCGGTCACATCGCTGGAGCTCTCTACGAAGGGCTCAAGAGAGGGCTCTCCCGCTTGTTCGGCCGCCCTGACCCGGGTCACGTGGACGTGGCAAAACTCTTGCCCATCGCCTACGTCGTGGGGCTGGCGATGCTCGTGATGGGCGTCGTTCTGATCGTCGCGGACTTCGTCGTACCGCTGCATCTGTCCTGACCCGGACGGTGGGTCGGGGACCGTGCTCCTAGACTGAACAGCATGACCGCTGTCGGCCTCGGGATGCCCGCCCTCCCGCCCCCCGTCCTGGCTCCGCGACGCCCGACCCGCCAGATCAAGGTGGGGTCGGTCGGAGTGGGTAGTGACTCTCCGATCTCGGTGCAGTCGATGACGACTACCCTCACCTCCGACGTCAACGCCACCTTGCAACAGATCGCCGAGCTGACGGCGACCGGGTGCGACATCGTGCGGGTGGCGTGTCCCAGTCAGGATGACGCCGATGCGCTGGCGCAGATTGCTCAGCACTCCCAGATCCCTGTCATTGCTGACATCCACTTCCAGCCCAAGTATGTCTACGCCGCCATCGATGCCGGCTGCGCTGCGGTTCGGGTGAACCCGGGCAACATCCGCAAGTTCGACGACCAGGTCAAGGAGATCGCCCGCGCTGCGAAGGACCGCGGCACCTCCATCCGTATCGGTGTCAACGCCGGGTCGCTCGACAAGCGGATCATGGAGAAGTACGGCAAGGCCACGCCCGAGGCACTGGTGGAGTCCGCGGTGTGGGAGGCCGGCCTGTTCGAGGAGCACGGCTTCAACGACTTCAAGATCTCCGTCAAGCACAACGACCCGGTCGTGATGATCAGGGCCTACGAAATGCTGGCCGAAGCGGGTGACTGGCCGTTGCACCTCGGCGTGACCGAGGCTGGCCCAGCCTTCCAGGGCACCATCAAGTCCGCGGTGGCCTTCGGTCACCTGCTCAGCAAGGGAATCGGCGACACCATCCGTGTCTCGCTCTCGGCTCCTCCGGTGGAGGAGGTCAAGGTCGGTCTGCAGATTCTGGAGTCACTCAACCTCAAGCCCCGTCGTCTCGAGATCGTGTCGTGTCCCTCGTGCGGACGTGCGCAGGTCGACGTCTACAAGTTGGCTGAGGAAGTCACCGCTGGTCTGGAGGGCCTCGAGGTTCCCCTCCGCGTGGCAGTGATGGGATGTGTCGTCAACGGTCCGGGTGAGGCTCGTGAAGCAGACCTGGGAGTTGCGTCAGGCAATGGCAAGGGCCAGATCTTCGTCAAGGGTGAGGTGATCAAGACGGTGCCTGAATCCCAGATCGTGGAGACCCTGATCGAAGAGGCGCTGCGTCTTGCCGAGGGCATGGAACCCGTCGAGGGTGCCGCGACCTCGGTCACCGTCTCCTGATCAGTAGCTCATCGGTGTCGCTGCTCGCGCCTAGGCTGCACCCGTGTTGAGGACCCGCGAGCAGGTGAGGGTGCTCGGGCCGGCCGATCGCGACCGGTTCATCGCCCTGACCGAGCAGAACCCGGTGGTCAACGTCTTCGTCGACTACCGCGCTCGCCTCACCAATCTCGACGAGCGATGGCTCGGCGGGCAGGTGTGGGGCCGGTTCCTCGACGACGAGCTGGTCTCGGGATGTCACCTGGGGGCCAATCTCATCCCCGTACAGTGCACACCCAGCGATGTCACCGCGTTTGCCGACGCAGCCTTGCGCCGCCGCGATCGCGTCGGGACCATCGTCGGGGACCACGAGGTCGTGCTTGCGCTCTGGGAAGCCCTCGAGCCACGCTGGAACAAGCCGCGCGACATTCGGCGAGGGCAGCCTCACCTGGAAATCTCCCGTCGCCCGGACGTAGCCGCAGCTGAAGATGTCCGCCTGACCACCCCAGAGGACATTGCCGCGCTCTATCCCGCGTGCGTGGCGATGTACACCGAGGAGGTCGGGGTCTCGCCCGAGCCGGACAGGACGGGAAGCGAGCTCTATCGAGCGCGCATCCAGCAACTCATCGCACGCGGCTGGTCCTTGGCCAGTTTCGACGAGCGGGGAGTGGTGTTCAAGGCCGAGATCGCCTGCGCCACCGCTTTCGCAGCCCAGGTGCAGGGAGTGTGGGTGCGCCCGGACCGACGTGGGCAGGGTCTGGCAGCGCGTGGGATGGCCGCCGTGGTCAACCATGTCCTCGACACCTCGATGGCTCCTACGGTCTCTCTCTATGTCAACGAGTGGAACGCGCCGGCGCGCGCCACCTACCAGCGCGTGGGCTTTGAACAGACCGCGACCTTCGCGACCCTGATGTTCTAGAGAGCGGTGTGCGCCGTGTGCGACCGGCCGTGGTCAGCCGGCCTGTCGAGGGTGTCGCGTCGGCAGCGGATCGGTCGCGTTCTCGCAGACGTCGAGTGTGCAGCGCACGGTGGCGTACACCTTTTTGCCGTTGACGCCGAGAAGGACGGTGGAGGGTGTTTCCCACCCGATCTCGCCGAACCAGCCGCTCTTCCAGCGTGCCAGCGTGGTGCCATCGATCTCGCGCAGTGTGACTACTCCTGGGCCGATGCCGTCGGAGAGGAGATCAATGGTGGCCATCTGGGTGCCGTCCGGCGAGACCTCTGCAATCCGGTCGCGGCACGAGCGCCACACCTTCGTGGTGGGGTCGCTGAGACGCACCAGTTTGGTGCAGCCCCCGCGATAGGGGGCCTTGGTGTAGAACCAGAGCAGGTCGTGCTCGATGTCGGCGCCGAACACCTCCTTGGTGCTCAGCCGGAGGGTCACGTCCTTGCCGACCTTCCACCACAGCACTTCTTTGCGGGTGCGGATCAGGGCCTTCTGTCCCCTCATGGTCAGCACTTCGGGAAAACCGGTGAAGGCACGCTGGGCCAGGCGCCTGCCGTTCCTGGCCGACCACACTCGCACGGCAGCGCGCTTCTTTCCGGGGTCCGGGACCGCGATGAGCCGTTTGCCGTCCTCGGACAGATCCACGGCCCAGGGATCGACCTGCGTCAAGATGGTGCGGAGTGTGCCGTCGGCCTCGACGCGGACCACACGCTCGTCACTCGATGAACCGACGCCGTATGTCCCCACGATCCAGGCGCTCCCGGACTGTCCGAGGAGGCGGGCCACGTCGCCCGGGAGGTCGATCCGACGAGTGCCGTCGACGAGGAAACCGTCCACGATGTGGGGGACTGCCACGTCTGCGCCGCGGGACAGTCGCTCCGGCTGCAGATCGGTGGTGGGCACCCCTGCCATCGCAGACGGGGCCAGCAGCATGGTGGCGAGGAGCATGGTGCTGATGAACGTGGTGCCGATGAGCGCGTTGGCCGGTGTCGTGACGAGTCGTGAATGGCGCATGGTGCTCCCTCGGGTATGCGGTGCCGGTCCTGGGATGGACGCATCTGGTGCGTCCTGGCTGCGAACTGGTTCGCGGCAGCCTGTATCGCACACCTATCCTTGCGCGCATGACCAGCCGCCCGCTACGCATGTCGTCTCTTTTCCTCCGTACACTGCGCGACGACCCGAGCGACGCAGAGGTGCCGAGCCACCGACTGCTGGTCCGCGCGGGCTACATTCGCCGCAACGCGCCGGGGGTCTACACCTGGCTCCCGCTCGGCCTGCGCGTCCTGCGTCGCATCGAGGCCATCATTCGCGACGAGATGGACGCCATCGGAGCTCAGGAGATGCTGTTCCCGGCGCTGCTGCCCAAGGAGCCCTACGAGGCAACCAACCGCTGGACCGAGTATGGCGACAACATCTTCCGCCTCCAGGACCGCAAGGGCGCCGACTATCTGCTCGGCCCCACGCACGAGGAGATGTTCACCCTCGTGGTGAAGGATCTCTACTCCTCCTACAAGGACCTGCCGCTCTCGATCTACCAGATCCAGAACAAGTACCGCGACGAGGCAAGACCCCGTGCCGGCATCCTGCGCGGGCGCGAGTTCGTGATGAAGGATTCCTACTCCTTCGACATCGACGATGCCAGTCTGGAGCGCTCGTACCAGGCCCACCGCGCGGCCTACATCCAGGTCTTCGACCGCCTCGGGTTCGAGTACGTCATCGTCCGAGCCACTTCGGGTGCGATGGGTGGCTCCGGTTCCGAGGAGTTCCTCGCCAAGGCTGAGGTGGGTGAGGACACCTATGTCAGCTGCACCCACTGCGACTACGCCGCCAACGTGGAGGCAGTGTCCGTACGCCCCCCGTCGGTCGTGTCCTTCGACAACACCCGTGAGGCCCACGCCGAGGAGACTCCGGCCACCCCCACGATCGCCACCCTGGTCGAGCATCTGAATGCGGCTCTGCCGCGCGAGGACCGGCCCTGGGCTGCCGCCGACACCCTCAAGAACGTGCTGGTGGTGCTCAAGCACCCCGACGGCACGCGCGAACCCCTGGCCATCGGTCTGCCGGGCGACCGCGAGGTGGACCAAAAGCGACTCGAAGGTCAGCTGGAGCCCATCGAGGTCGAGGCGATGACCGAGGAAGAGCTCGCTGCACACCCCTCGTTGGTCAAGGGCTACATCGGCCCGGGCGCGCTGGGCGAGAAGTCTGCCTCCGGCATCCGCTATCTCGTCGACCCGCGCGTCGTCGAAGGCACCCGGTGGGTGACGGGCGCCGACGTATCCGGCTCGCACGTCGTCGATCTGGTCGCCGGCCGCGACTTCACACCCGATGGCACCATCGAGGCAGCCGACGTACGCGACGGTGACGAATGCCCTCAGTGCGCCGAAGGTTCGCTCCTGGCAGCCCGCGGCATCGAGATGGGCCACATCTTCCAGCTCGGTCGCAAGTACGCAGAGGCCCTGGGGCTGAAGGTGCTGGACGAGAGCGGCAAGCTCGTCACGGTCACCATGGGCTCCTACGGCATCGGGCCCTCACGTGCCGTGGCTGCCATCGCCGAAGGAACTCTCGACGACATGGGGTTGTGCTGGCCACGCAACGTGGCGCCTGCCGACGTCCACATCGTGGCTGCAGGCAAGGACCCGGCGATCTTTGCTGCGGCCGAACACCTCAGCAATGAACTGGCCGGACAGGGCATCGAGGTGCTCTATGACGACCGGGCCGGCAAGGTCAGCCCCGGAGTGAAGTTCAAGGACGCCGAACTAATCGGCGTTCCCACCATCGTGACGGTCGGGCGCGGCCTGGCTGACGGTGTCGTGGAGGTACGCGACCGCGCGTCCGATGAGCGCGAAAGCGTCGCGGTCGACGTTGCTGCTGCACGGATCGTCGAGATCGTCCGAGGCTGAGTCGCCACGAGCCGCTGCGCTCCAGTGCTCTGCATCTTTGTGCGTTGCATGAACATGCAACATGACTTTGCTTTCACTTTCGTTTATTCCGTTGCATGATTGTGCATGTGGCCTCCCCGCCCCCACAGGAGGGGCCACACAGGGTGATGCTGACCAGCCCCACGAACGGTCCGCGTCCTCGGCCATTGGGAAGGATCTCGGGACTTTCCCAATGGTTGAGGCCGCGGGCCGTTTCGTTGTCACTACCCCAGCTCGGGAGCTCCCGGCCACGTCAGGGGAGCACCGCCGAACTCGAGCTGCCAACTCCCTGACCAGATGGTTTCGGTGAGCGCCCACGCACGCACCGCCCCCGCAGTCTGCGCGACCAGGGCGGTGAGGGCTTCGGTGCTGGAGCGCTCGAGTTCGAGACCGGCTGCCGCGATCTCCTCCGGCTGGCGCAGGGGCTCGGCGACTGCGTAGATCGGCGCAGCGACCACGGGCACTCCTCCTGCCTCCTCTATCAGGATCCGCAGTCGGTCTCGCCGTGCCCGGTGCTGGCGATAGGCGGTGCTCACCGCGGCGTACAGCGCGGGTGCTGCCGACTGTGAGGTCCGCGCACCGAGGACGCCGTAGGAGTAGAGCGCGGCATGTTCCTGGGCGAGAGTGGTCTGCAAGGCATCGAGGGCGGTCATGGTGTGGCCTGTCGGGTGAGGGCGACGGCGTGTTGCGAGACGGACGCAGCCATGCTTGCCAACAGGCGTGCCAGGTCACCGCTGTCGGCAGCCACGCACGAGTCGCGCAGGGTGCGCAGGAGTCGACGTTCCCCGCGCCGCACGGCGTTCAGGGCAGGGCCTGGCCGTGGTGGGACTGTCGCAGAAGGAGGGGAAGGCGCCTCGGCCGCTGGTAGGGCTCCGTCCAGTACCTCCAGATGGGCATCGTGCGCCTGTGCCAGCGGCTCCAACTCTGCGGAGAGTGCGGGGACGGCCTCGGCAGCAGCGCGCACCACGCCTGCTGCTTCGACCAGGGCTGCCACGACCGTGACGACCAGTTGCGAGTCTTCGGGCGGCTGCGGCGCGGGCTCTCCGGTGCTGCGCTTCGGGGTCGGTGGATCGATGTCGCAGGCCGTCAGGAGCGCGGGCGCGAGGACTGCCGACGCCAGGGCAGATCGGCGAGTGAGCGGGGCGGCGACGAACACGCGGCCGACCCTATCTGCCGATCTCGGGTGAACCGGTCGCGACCGCTATCGTGGTCCCTCGACAACAGCACAAGGAGGTCGTACCCCGATGAGCACTCCCAAACAGGACGCCACCAGGGACCGCATCGAAGCGGAACTGATCGGCCCCCTGAGCGTCATGGGCCTCGACGTCGAGGCAGTGGAGATCACCCCCGCCGGAAAGCGTCGTGTGCTGCGCATCGCAGTCGACCAAGATGGCGGTGTCACCCTCGACGACGTCGCAGATGCGACTCGTGAGGCTTCACGTGTCCTGGACGAGTCCGATGTGATGGGGGAGCACCCCTACACGCTCGAGGTCACGTCGCGAGGCGTGGACCGTCCGCTCACCCTGCCGCGGCACTGGCGCCGCAACGCGGACCGCCTGGTGAAGGCCACGCTCGCGGACGAGGAGACCCTGACCGGTCGCATCGTCGCCACGAACGAAGAATCGGTCACTCTTGAGATCGATGACACCGAACGAGAACTCCCTTACTCCGACATCACCAGAGCTTTGGTGCAGATCGAGTTCAACCGACGCAAGAGTGAGAGTAAGGACGACTGATGGACATCGATCTGAGCATCCTGCGAATGCTGGAGCGCGAGAAGGAGATCTCGTTCGAGGTCTTGGCCGACGCCATCGAACAGGCCCTTCTCATCGCCTACCAGCGCGCCACCGAGTCCCGGCACCCGGCGCGCGTCGAACTCGACCGCAAGAGCGGTCATGTGACCGTGTTTGCCCGCGAGATCGACGAGGAGGGCAATGCCGGCCCCGAGTACGACGACACCCCCAGCGGCTTCGGTCGCATCGCTGCCACCACCGCGAAACAGGTCATGCTGCAGCGGTTGCGCGACGCGGAGGACGAGATCCGCTTCGGTGAATTCGCCGGCAAGGAAGGTGACATCATCTCCGGGGTGATCCAGCAGGGTCGCAACCCCGGTGACGTGATGGTCGATGTCGGCAAGGTCGAGGCGGTACTGCCGGTGGGCGAGCGTGTCCCCGGTGAAGAATACGTGCACGGTGAACGCATCAAATGCCTGGTCACTTCGGTCCGCAAGGGCATGAGAGGACCACAGATCACTCTCTCGCGTTCGCACCCGACGTTGGTCAAGAAGCTCTTCGCTCTCGAGGTGCCTGAGATCGCCGACGGCACGGTGGAGATCGCTGGAATTGCCCGCGAGGCGGGTCATCGCACCAAGATCGCCGTGCACTCCAAGGTCCCCGGCGTCAATGCCAAGGGTGCATGCATCGGCCCGATGGGCCAGCGCGTTCGCAACGTGATGAGTGAGCTCCACGGTGAGAAGATCGACATCGTCGACTGGGCCGAGGACCCGGCTGAATACGTCGGCCACGCCCTGTCACCTGCTCGGGTCAACTCGGTGGAGGTCGTTGACCTCGCCACTCGCTCGTGTCGGGTGGTGGTGCCCGACTTCCAGCTGTCACTGGCCATCGGCAAGGAGGGGCAGAACGCGCGGCTCGCCGCTCGCCTGACCGGATGGCGTATCGACATCCGTTCCGATGAGGCTCCCGACCCGGAGTAGCCCGACTCAGGCTCCCTCGAGGAACTGATGGACGGCCGGCCAGTAGCCCTGCTCCGCCAGGATCTTCTGCACCCGGAGACACCATGGCGAGTGCGAGCGAGCCACGGAGTCGGCGCTGTCGAAGAGCGTGACGAGGATCACTTTGTCGACCCTGTCGCGGACCGAAGGGGCGCTGGACACCTGGGTTGCCACGGCGCTCCCGAGACTCCGTCCCAGGATCGCCACTCGTGCATGGTGATGCGCCACCTCGGTGAACAGGGCAATGCCGTCGGCGACCAGGTCCTGTTCAGAGGGTCGGCCGTCGGAGGCGCCGTACCCGCGATAGGCGAGGAGATAGGTGGTCCGGCCCGGCAGCGTCTCGCGCAGCGCTGACTGCCTGGCGCTCGTGTCCTCCGCGTTGCCTCCGAAGTAGATCAACGCCCGATCTGCACCGGGGTTGACGACCCAGCCCCGGAGCACCACTTCGTCGCGCGCCATGGTGTAGTCCGGCGGGGTGGCATGTTGCCTGGTCGCCTTCGGGTGGAACACCAGCGCGCGAGAGAGTCGGGTGAACGGGTGCACGGCCCCAGCATGCCCGACAGCGTCGGTCAGTTCGTGAACGGCGGTCCCCACCGAGTAGGGTGACCGGAGTGGTCAAAATGTCTGAGAACTCAATGCCCGGACCTGTCCGGACATGCGTGGGTTGTCGGACGAAGGCCACTGCGAACGAGTTGCTGCGCGTGGTCGCAGGCTCGGACGCCGAGGGCCGACCGGCCCTGGTGCCCGATCCGGATCGCCGGGCACCCGGACGCGGGGCGCATCTGCATCCCACGGACGAGTGTTGGCAGTTCGCGGTGCGACGACGAGCTTTCCCCCGGGCACTACGCCACGGTGGACCGCTCGCTGACGCGCCGGTGAGGGACTACCTCATCTCGCTCTCCCCATCACGTCATCACCGACCAGAAACTGGAGCACGCAGCTCATGAGCACTCAATGAGTAACTCGCAATGAGTTTGCACACCCACTAGCTGTCCCGTTTCCCCTCCTTCTGGGGTCTCGGACCAGAAGGAGCAGTTCGCACCGTGGCAAAAACCCGAGTCCACGAACTCGCCAAAGAGTTCGGAGTCGAGAGCAAGTTCGTTCTCGAAAAGCTCAAGGAAATGGGGGAGTTCGTCAAGTCGGCATCGTCGACTGTCGAGCCTCCCGTCGAGATGCGCTTCAAGAAGCAGTACGGCGACCAGCTGAAGGCGAGCGCCTCGCCCGCCCCGACGCCTGAGTCGTCGCCCGCCAAGCCAGGCCCCAGCAAGCCCGGGCCCCGGCCCGGTCCCAAGCCCGCAGCCAAGGCCCCGGCCCCTGCTCCGTCGGTGGAAACACCTACCGAGACGCCCGAGGCTCCTGCTGAGGTGCCCGCCGCTGAGGTGCCTGCCGTCGAGGCGCCGTCCGTCAAGGTCGCCGCTGAGGCGCCCCCCGAGCCGTCCGTGCCGTCGGCCAGGCCCGGTCCCAGACCTGGTCCCAAGCCCGCGGCCGAGCCGCCAGCACCGCCGGCTGCGCCCGAAGCACCCGCCGCTGCGAAGGCACCTTCACCGGCACCACGTCCGGTGGGCCGTCCCGGCGCCCCGCGTCCGGGTAACAACCCCTTCGCGCCCAGTCAGGGGATGGGCAGTCGTCCGTCCCGCTCTGACGACAACCGGCCTCCGCGCCCGCCTGCCAGTGGCGACGCCCGTCCCGGTGGAATGCCTCGCCCCAACCCGGCGATGATGCCCAAGTCACCGGCCGCGTTCGGCAGCGGCCCGGGCGCCCGTCCGGCTCGTGGTGGCCCCGGTGGCGCGGGTGGTCCCGGCCGGCCTGGTGCCCCCGCTCGTGGCGGTGCTCCGGGTCGTCCCGGCGCCGGCGGAGCTCCGGGTCGTCCCGGTGGCTTCGGCCCGTCCGGTGGAGGTCGTCCTGGTGGCGGCCGTCCCGGCCAGCGCGGTCAGACCCAGGGTGCCTTCGGTCGCCCCGGAGGCCCCTCTCGTCGCGGACGCAAGAGCAAGCGCGCTCGTCGTCAAGAGTTCGAGGCCATGGAGGCCCCGACGATCGGCGGTCTGCGCGTTCGCAAGGGCAACGGCGAGATCGTTCGCCTCCCACGCGGTGCGTCGCTGACAGACTTCGCCGAGCGGATCAACGTCGATGCGGCTGCCTTGGTGCAGATGCTGTTCTCGCTCGGCGAGATGGTCACCGCCACCCAGTCGGTGGGCGATGAGACGTTCGACCTGCTGGGTGAAGAGCTGAACTACGTCGTTCAGATCGTCTCCCCGGAGGATGAGGACCGCGAACTGATCGAGAAGTTCGACCTCGAGTTCGGTGCTGACGAAGGCGACGAGGACCACCTCGTCATCCGGCCGCCGGTGGTG
>JBBSSH010000016.1:0-87655 GCA_038242265.1 Propionibacteriales bacterium | reverse complement strand
GGAAGACGTCACCGTGCTGGGTGAGCAACTCAGCGAACTCCACATCGACACCCTCACCGACGACCTCGACCCGGTCCAGCAGGAGCACTACCGCCGCGCCCTCGACCACTACGACCAGGCGCGGACCAAACTCACCGCAGCCACCACGGCCGAGGAAGTCATCGGCATCGAACAAGTGACCGCCGATGCGCGTTACCACCGCGCCGCCGTCCTGGCCCTCCGCGACGGCGAACCACTGCCCGACCGCCGCGAGCCGTGCTTCTTCAACCCCCAGCACGGCCCCTCCATGCAGGACGTGGAGTGGACTCCGGCCGGTGGCACCCCCCGCAGCATCGCCATCTGCGCCGCCGACGCCCGACGCCTGGCCGCCGGCGAAGAACCCCTCGTCCGACTCGTCCGGATCGGGGACCGCTGGGTGCCCTGGCACCAGTCCTCCGGAGCTGCTGGCGCCGTCGACGCCGTCCAACACCTGACCTCGACCCAACCCGGCGCACACGTCCAGCAGTCGCTCGCTGAGGCCTACGTCCGCCGACCATGAGCACTCTCACCCGTGGGAGCCCACGGGGCTGATCAGACCCGGTGCAACCGCCGGGCAGCCTCGGCGATCGAGCCGCTCATCGACGGATAGACCGTGAAGGCCTGCGCGAGCTGGTCAGCAGTCAGTGACTCCGACACCGCCACTGAGACCGGGTGGATCAGCTCGGACGCCCGTGGTCCCACGACCACTCCCCCGATGATGATCCCGGTGCCGGGGCGGCAGAAGAGTTTGATGAAACCGTCTCGGACGCCTTGCATCTTGGCCCGGGCGTTGCCAGCCAGCGGGAGCATCACCACGTCCGCGCCGATCTCGCCGGCGTCGACGGCCTGCTGCGACCACCCGACCGTGGCGATCTCGGGTGAGGTGAAGACGTTGGAGGAGACCTTCTTGAGGTCCAGCGGTGCCACCGCGTCGCCGAGGAAGTGCCACATCGCGATCCGGCCCTGCATCGCTGCGACCGAAGCGAGCATCAGCACGCCGGTGCAGTCACCGGCGGCGTAGACGCCACGACACGACGTACGGGAGACCCGGTCGACAGTGATGAAGCCACCCTCGCCGGTGGCGACACCGGCCTCCTCGAGACCGAGGTCAGCGGTGTTGGGCATCGAGCCGAGGGCCAGGATGCAGTGGCTGCCCTCGACCGTGCGGCCATCGGTCAGGGTCACGGTGACGGTGTCGCCCGTGCGGGTCACCGACTCCATCCGGGACTGGCCCAGGACGTGCATTCCGCGACGCTTCAGCACTTCCTCGAGCACCGTCGCGGCGTCGGCGTCCTCGCCCGGCAGCACCCGGTCGCGGCTGCTCACGAGCGTCACGTCGATACCCAGGGCGAGATAGGCGTTGGCGAACTCTGCCCCGGTGACACCCGATCCGACCACGATCAGCTTTTCGGGCACCTCGGTGAGGTCATAGACCTGCTCCCACGTCAGGATGCGCTCTCCGTCCGGCTCGGCCGTGGGCAAAGTCCGCGGCGAAGCACCGGTGGCGACGATGATCGCGTCTGCCTCGATGACCTCTTCGCCTCCCGCGGCGAGGCTCGCGATGACGCTGAGTCCCGGGCCCAGGCGCCCCCAACCGTGCACGAGTCGTACGCCGTCACGATCCAGCCGGGCAGCGATGTCGCTCGACTGGTCGGCAGCGAGTTGCTTGACCCGGGCGTTGACCCGCGCCAGGTCCACCGAGATCGACGTCGCGGCGTCGCCGTCATTGTCGCGGAAGTTGACCCCGAGTTCGTGGGCAGCACCCAACTCGGTCATCAACTCGGAGGTCGCGATCAGCGTCTTGCTCGGCACACAGTCGGTCAGGACTGCGGAGCCACCGACTCCCTCGGTGTCGACGACGGTGACCTCCGCACCCAGTTGGGCAGCCACGTGGGCCGCCTCGTAGCCGCCGGGGCCGCCCCCGATGATGACAATGCGGTCAGCCATGTCAGAGGTTGATCATGTGGCCAGAGATGCCGTGGACGGCTTCCTTGACGGCCTCGGTGAGCGTGGGGTGCGCGAAGACGTTGCGCGACACCTCGTCGGCGGTGAGGTCCCACTTCTGGGCCAGGGTCAGCACCGGGAGCAGCTCGGTCACGTCGGGCCCGATCATGTGGGCGCCGAGGATCTCGTTGTGCTCGGCGTCGGCGACGACCTTGACGAAGCCCACCGCCTCGCCCAGACCCATCGCCTTGCCGTTGGCGCTGAAGGGGAAGGACGAGGTCTTCACGTCGTAGCCCTTGTCCTTGGCCTGCTGCTCGGTGTAGCCGAAGGAGGCGATCTGCGGCATGCAGTAGGTCGCGCGGGGGACGAAGTCGTATTCGACCGGCATCGTCTCGGCGCCGTTGATGGTCTCGGCCGCCACGATGCCCATCGCCTCGGCGACGTGGGCCAGCATCAGCTTGCCGGTGCAGTCACCGATGGCATAGACGCCGTCGACGCTGGTGCGACAGAACTCGTCGATCTCGATCGCACCGCGGTCGGTGAGCTGGACGCCGACGTTCTCCAGGCCGTAGCCCTCCACGCGTGGAGCGAAGCCGAAGGCGGCCAGGAACTTGTCGGCCTCGATGACCTGCTCGTCCCCCCCGGCGGCGGGAGCGATGGTCACCTTCACACCCGAGCCGGTGTCCTCGACCTTTTTCACTGCAGTGGAGGTCAGGACCTTCACGCCGAGCTTCTTGTAGTGCTTGGCCAGCTCCTTGGAGATGGCAGCGTCCTCGGTGGGGACCATCCTGTCGAGGAACTCGACGATGGTCACGTCGACGCCGAAGTTGGCCATGATGTAAGCGAACTCGACGCCGATCGCACCCGAGCCGCCGATCACGATCGAGCCGGGCAGGTGGTCGGTGAGGATCTGCTCCTCATAGGTCACGACGTTGTCGCTGAGCTCGACACCCGGAACGAGCCGGACCGTCGCGCCCGCAGCGATGATGAGGTTGTCGCAGGTGTAGGAGGTGGTCGCGCCATCGGCGTCCTTGACGTCGATGCCACGCGAGCCGGTGATCGTCCCCCAGCCGTCGATCTCGGTGATCTTGTTCTTCTTCATCAAGAAGTGGACGCCCTTGACGATGCCGGAACTCACGTCGCGACTGCGCTTGAAGGTCGGGCCGAAGGCCATCGTCGCGTCGCCCTCGATGCCGAACTTGGCCTTCTCGTGGGTGAGCGTGTGCGCCAGTTCGGCGTTCTTGAGGAGCGCCTTCGACGGGATGCACCCGACATTGAGGCAGACGCCGCCCCAGTACTTGGCCTCGACCACCGCGACGGTCTGGCCGAGCTGAGCAGCGCGGATGGCGGCGACGTAGCCGCCGGGGCCAGCGCCGAGGACGAGGGTGTCGAAGTGCGTGTCGGTCACGGGCCCACCCTAGTTCCCATCGCTGGGACGGTCGCACCCGGACGCATCGGCTCGCTACCCTGTCGGGCGTGACGCTCTACGCCGCCTACGGCCCGAACCTCGATCCGGCCCGGATGAGTGAGCACTCCCCGCACTCCATCCTCCGCTCCACCGGCTGGCTGACCGGCTGGCGCCTCACGTTCGGGGGCGAGGAGCACGGCTGGGACGGCGCACTACCCACCATCGTCCAGGACGCCTTCGAGCAGGTCTTCGTGGCGGTCTACGACGTCACACCGGAGGACGAGAAGGCACTGGACGGCTGGGAGTCGACCGACACCGGGCTCTATCGCAAGACCAATGTGCGCGTCTCGACGCTGGCCGGAGAACTCCTCGCGTGGGCCTATGTCCTCGACGCCTACGAGGGTGGCCTGCCCTCGGCCTCCTACCTCGGAGTCCTGGCCGACGCCGCCGAGGCTGGTGGCGCCCCGGGTGACTACCTCGCGGCGTTGCGGAGCAGGTCCTGTCGCTCCACGGGCCTCTAGCGTCCCTGCCAGGCCTTCAACGCCCTCGCTCGCTCCACGCCGCGCTCGCTCCATGCCGTGAGTGCCGTGTCGACGAGTGGGACCCGCGGCAGATCAGGCACGGACGCGATCGGCACCCAGTCGGCGTAGTCGGTGGAACCGCCCACCTCCAGGGTCCCCAACGATCCACCAACGATGCGCGCGACGTAGATGACTCGCAAAAAGCGCAGCCACCGATCCGTGTTGCTGCGACGCTCGGCCGGTTTCACCACGTGGCTGTCGACGGTCAGCAACCCGGACAGTTCCACCTCGAAACCGGTCTCTTCACGGACCTCACGCAGCACACCCTCCTCGGGGGTCTCCTGGAGGTCCACGCCCCCACCCGGGACTGACCACGCCGGCTCGCGGCCCTCGCCGTTCCACCACGACAACAACACGCGATCGGCGTCCACCACGACGGCGTACGCCGCCAGTCTGGTGTCGTAGTCGTGGAACTCCAGATCGGGGATCGCGTCCATGCAGGTCAGCCAACCACGAGGATCCGCCTCGACGTCCCTCGGCTGACCTAGAGTGACCGGATGACCGATTCGCCGTACGACACTGCCCGCGCTGCCGCCCAGGTACTGGCCGATCTCACCGGAGTCGAGAGCCACGACATCGCGCTGGTGCTGGGTTCCGGCTGGCTGCCCGCCGTGGACGCACTGGGCGAGGCGACCGCTGAGATCGACAGCACGGACCTGCCTGGTTTCCATGCTGCCGGTGTGGCTGGTCACAGCGGGAAGATCCGCTCGATCCGACAGTCCACCCCTACGGGGGAGAAGAACCTGCTGGTCTTCTTGTCGCGCACCCACTTCTACGAAGGCAAGGGCGTTGCGGCTGTGGTGCACCCGGTACGCACCGCTGCCGCTGCCGGCTGTCGAGCCATCGTGCTGACCAATGGCTGTGGTGGTCTCAAGCCGGGGTGGCAACCCGGCCAGCCGGTGCTGATTTCCGACCACATCAACCTCACGGCCACGAGCCCGATCGTGGGCGCCAACTTCGTGGACCTCACCGATCTCTACAGTCCGCGCCTGCGTGCCCTGTGTCACGAGATCGACCCCACGCTCGACGAGGGTGTCTACGTCCAGTTCCCCGGCCCGCACTACGAGACACCGGCCGAGGTCCGGATGGCCGGCATCCTCGGTGGCCACTTGGTCGGCATGAGCACCACCCTGGAAGCGATCGCGGCCCGGGAAGCAGCCATGGAAGTGCTCGGCATCAGCTTGGTCACCAACCTCGCTGCGGGACTGAGCGGCGAGCCGCTCAACCATGCAGAGGTGCTGGCGGCCGGCCAGGCCGCGGCGAGCCGGATGGGCGGTCTGCTCAGCCAGGTCGTCGGTCAGATCTGATGCGCATCCTGGTGACGGGCGCTGCCGGTTCGATCGGTCAGGTGGTGACCCTGGGCCTGTGCGACCGCGGTCACGAGGTGGTCGGGCTGGATCTGGTGCCTGAACCGGACGGCTTCACCGGCGACTGGCACACGGCCGACTGCTCCGACGCCGATGCGGTGGCGGCGGTCTTCGCCGACCAGCGGATCGACGCGGTGGTCCACCTTGCCGGGATGCCCTCGGAAGCGAGCCTGCCCGAAGAACTCACCTCGCACGTGATCACGACCGCAGCACTGCTCGACGCAATGCTGGCCCACGGCGTAGACCGGATCGTCTACGCCTCCAGCAATCACGCAGTGGGCCGCACTCCCCGCAGCGATTGCCTGACCGTCGATGTCGTCCCTCGCCCCGACACCTACTACGGCGTTGCCAAGGTCGCCGCCGAGGCGTTGCTGCACCTGTTCGCCGATAGACACGGCATCGACGCCGTCGCCTGTCGGATCGGCTCGTTCCTGCCGGCCCCCGAGACCACCCGGAACCTCGCCACGTGGCTCTCTCCGGCGGACTGCGTGCGCATGGTCGAAGCAGCACTGACCGCTCCGGCTCCCGGCTTCGCCGTTCTCTACGGCATCTCCGCCAACACCGACGCGTGGTGGGACCTGGAGCCGGGTCGTCGGCTGGGTTACGAACCCCAGGATGACGCAGCGGCGTATGCCGACACGATCTCGACCCGCCCCGAGGACGTGACCGACGCAGCCCACGTCGGGGGACCGTTCGCGGGCGAGGCCTTCCACCTGCCTGCGCTCACCCGCCCTGCCACGGTGTAGAACTGAAGTCATGGCAACCACTGCGTTCAAAGGCAACCCCGTCCACACCTCTGGTGAACTCCCGGCAGTCGGCACCAAGGCTCCCCAGTGGGAACTTGTGGGCGACGGTCTGTCCTCCCTCACCCCGACCGCAGCCGAGGGCAAGCGCCTCGTGCTCAACATCTTCCCGAGCATCGACACCGGCATCTGCGCTGCGAGTGTGCGCAAGTTCAACGAGCTCGCTGCCGGGTTCGACAACACCGCCGTGGTCAACGTCTCCAAGGACCTGCCGTTCGCCCAGGCGCGTTTCTGCGGCGCCGAGGGCATCGACAACGTCCTCGTCGGATCGGCGTTCCGCTCCTCCTTCGGTGAGGACTTCGGCGTCACGATGAGTGACGGTCCGATGGAGGGTCTCCTCGCGCGCGCGGTGGTCGTCCTCGATGAGCAGGGCCAGGTCGTCTACACGCAGCTGGTCGACGAGGTCACCACCGAGCCCGACTACGACTCCGCAGCCGCTGCTCTCAGCTGAAGGTCTTCAACCACGAGACTCCAGCCACGCGTGCTCGATCGGGCGTAACACCCCCGCATCAAGGATGCTGGCCGCCAACTCCTTGTCTCCGGTGGCCGCGCGGAAGAACGCGGTGACACTCAGGTCGTGGTCCGGCCGCTCGATCACCTCGATCGGGTCGCCGGGCTCGACCACCCCGGCCTCTGCCACCGCGAGGTAGGCACCGACCCGGCCCCGGGCGGCAAAGCGCTTCACCCACCGCTCCTCACCCATGTGCACCGCGAAGGTGCCGCAGGGGATGCGTGGGCCGCAGACCTCCAGCAGGGCCGTACCGACCCGCCAGAGCTCGCCCAACCTGGCCTCATCCACCTCGACACCTCGGGTGGTGAGGTTTTCCCCGAACATGCCGTCCGGCAACTCCCGCCCCAGCTCCTGGGCCCACCAGTCGAGCTCCTCGCGCGCCACGGCGTACACCGCCTGGGTCTCGCCACCGTGGTGCTTCCGCGAACCGATGTGGTCCCCGATCACCCCGCTGCCCAGCCCACCCTGTTTGGGGCCCGGGTCGCGGACCGAGATCTGCGCGACGGGGTGTTTGCGGATGCCGGTGGGTCGGGGGTGGCCGGGCAACGGCTGCAGGCCGCCGGTGTTGACGGAGATGACCTCTGCGCGCATGGCGATCAGGTTAGTTGGACAGGAATGATGGGCGCGTCGGGCTGGTCCACCACTCGGTGCCCAGCAGCCGAGCCTGATCTCCCTGCGACAACGCCGCCACTCCCCTACTCACCCCCGTGGCAGACCGCCTCGATGTTGTTGCCCTCGGTGTCGCGAACGAATGCTCCGTAGTAGCCCGGGTGATACTCGGGCCACGGTCGCGGCTCGTGCAGCGACTCCCCACCGGCGGACACCGCTTCGGCGTGCCACGCACGCACGGTCGCGGCGTCCTTGGCGCGAAACGCGACATGCACCTCGCGATTGGGGCCGACCCCCTCGAAGGTACCGATCCAGAAATCCGGTTCCTCGGTGCCATAGCCGATGGCGACGTCGTAGTCCATGATCCGGCGGTGCCCCAGCACCGCCATGATCCGGTCATAGAACGCGGCAGCGCGCGGGAGGTCGGTGCAGTTGATGCCCAGGTGATCGATCATCCTGCGATCCTGACAGCACCCTGCGACAGTGCCCGTTCGCCGTGCGCCTGACGCAGTCTCCCAGCGGGGGATAGCGTGCCTGCATGAGCGCACCGATCGACTCCGTCGTGGAGCAGGCAAGGCACTGGGTCACCGAGGATCCCGACGAGCAGACTCGAGCCGAGCTCGAGACGCTCATCGCGGCAGCGGAGGGCGGCAAGGAGACCGACCTCGCGGACCGCTTCGCCGGACCGTTGGCCTTCGGCACGGCCGGCCTACGAGGAGCACTCGGCGCCGGACCCAACCGGATGAACC
This sequence comes from Propionibacteriales bacterium, assembly GCA_038242265.1. Taxonomy (GTDB): domain Bacteria; phylum Actinomycetota; class Actinomycetes; order Propionibacteriales; family Nocardioidaceae; genus Nocardioides. The sequence continues at coordinate 79,665 of JBBSSH010000016.1, read as the reverse complement.
GCGTCGTGGTGACGCGGGCCGCCGCCGGGCTCGCTCGCCACCTCATCGCCACCGGTCACTCCGGCGGAAGTGTCGTGATTGGCTTCGACGCCCGTCACAACTCCGACGTCTTCGCCCGTGACACCGCGGAGATCATGTCCGGCGCCGGCTTCACTGCCTACGTCCTGCCGCGGCCGCTGCCCACCCCGGTGCTCGCCTTCGCCATCCGTGAACTCGGGTGTGCCGCGGGCGTGATGGTCACCGCGAGTCACAACCCGCCGCAGGACAACGGCTACAAGGTCTATCTGGGCGACGGGAGCCAGATCGTGGCGCCGGCAGACGAGCAGATCGCCGCATGCATCGCAGCCGTGGGCCCGATGGGAGACCTGCCGCGCGGCACCACCAGTCAGGTGCTGACCGAGCGAATCGTCGACCTCTATCTCGACACTGTGGCTGGTCTGGCCCACGACGGACCGCGCGACCTCGCCATCGTCTACACGCCGCTGCACGGTGTGGGCGCCGCGACGGTGCAGCAGGTGCTGGAGACTGCCGGTTTCACTGCCCCGCACATCGTTGCGGAGCAGGAAGAACCCGACCCCGACTTCCCGACGGTGCCGTTCCCCAATCCGGAAGAACCCGGCGCCATGGATCTGGCGATGGCTCTGGCGCTCCACGACGGCGCCGACCTGGTGGTGGCCAACGACCCCGACGCGGACCGATGTGCCGTCGCGGTCCCCGACCCGCACGGGTGGCGGATGCTGCGCGGGGACGAGGTGGGAGCGCTGCTCGCCCACCACCTGATCCACCGAGGTGCCACCGGCACCTATGCCAATTCCATCGTCTCCTCCAGTCTGCTGGCCAAGATGGCCGCCGCTGCTGGCCAGCCGCACGCGGAAACTCTGACCGGCTTCAAGTGGATCGGCCGGGTCGAGGGCCTGGCCTTCGGCTACGAAGAGGCACTGGGCTACTGCTGCGACCCTGAGCACGTCAAGGACAAGGACGGCGTCTCGGCTCTTCTGCTGGTGTGCGAACTCGCTGCCGAGGCCAAGGCCAAGGGCCGCTCGCTCATCGACATCCTCGACGACATCGCGCGCGAGTTCGGCCTCCACGCGACCGACCAACTCTCGGTGCGCTACGACGATCTCGAGCAGATCCCGGCGACCATGCAGCGCCTGCGCGACACGACGCCGACCTCCCTCGGCGGGCTGGCCGTGGAGCGGGTGGACGACCTCTCCCAGGGCTCACCGGCGATGCCCCCGACCGACGGCCTGCGGTATTGCCTGGCCGAGGGCGCCCGGGTGATCGTGCGGCCGAGCGGCACCGAGCCGAAGGTGAAGTGCTATCTCGAGGTCGTGGTCCCGGTGGGTGCGGAGGACGTCGATGCGGCTCGCATCGCTGCCGCGGGTCGGCTCGACGCCATCAAGTCAGACCTGCGGTCGGTCGCCGGCCTCTGACTGCCTTGGGTCAGCCCCTCTCAGGGCAGCAAGACTCAGAGGACGCCGGCTCAGACGAAGATCGTGACGACCACGACGAGGACCGCCGAACAGATCAGCGCGATCGGCACCCACTCGCGCTTGCGGCGGACCGCGTCGGGCAGCGCCATCTGCTCGCGTGAGCCTGCCCGCACCCCGGCGCGATCCCGTGCCTGTTCGACCAGGTGTCGCAGGCGTTCTTCCACGAAGTCGGCGTAGTTCACCGTCTTGGACGATCGAGCACCTTGCTCCACCGTCCGCCCGGGCCGACCGGTCTTGACCGTTCGGTGCCAACTGCGGCCGACGACCGTGGAGACGAAGCGCGTGTCGGCGGCTCGGACCGCGAGCATCTGTCGCAGGGCCATCTCCTCGACCGCTGCCAATCGAATGTGGACCGTCTCGGCCATGTTGCGCATGACCAGATGCTCGCCGCGCACCCACAGGGCGGGGCGCAGCATTACCGCCCACGAGAGAACCGCGACCAACACCGCGGTGGAGATCACCCAGAGCGGAAATCCCTCGTCGAGATAGGTCATGCCAGCTGCCCCCACCCCCAGGGCCACCAGCGTCGCCAGCCAGCCGGTGAGCCGCCCACTCGTGGCGTGGAACCGCTCCACCTCGAGCTCATCCGTGCGCGTCATCACACCTCGTTCAAGATTCCAGCACCGAGTTCGCCCGGCACGTCACGCCCAACCCTATGCTGGAGTGGTGACGCCCACTGCCAGCACGACGGCGAACTCCGCAGCCTTCGACGACGTCGTGCGCTCCGAGTCTTCCCTGCGACGATTCCTCCACGGCCTGCCCGGGGTGGACCAGGTGGGCGCCGAAGCCCGCGCTGCCAGCCTTGGCACCAGGTCGATCAAGACCACCGCCAAGGCCTACGCCATCGACCTCGCCATCCGCATGGTCGACCTGACGACCCTCGAGGGCCAGGACACCCACGCCAAGGTGCGCGCGCTCGCCTCCAAGGCCATGCGGCCCGACCCCGCCGACCCGACCTGTCCCGCCGCAGCCGCGGTCTGTGTCTATGCCGACATGGTCGACGTGGCCCGCCGCACCGTCGGCGAGAGCGGCGTCAAGGTCGCCTCCGTGGCCACCGCCTTCCCGAGCGGGCGGGCCGCCATGGACATCAAGCTCGCCGACACCCGCCACGCCGTCGAGGCCGGCGCCGATGAGATCGACATGGTCATCGACCGTGGGGCGTTCCTGTCCGGGCACTATCTCCAGGTCTTCGAGGAGATCGTGGCGGTCAGGCGCGCCTGTGCCAGGACGGACGCTGAAGACGCCCACCTCAAGGTCATCTTCGAGACCGGCGAGCTGCAGACCTACGACAACGTCCGGCGCATCAGCTGGCTGGCCATGATGGCTGGTGCCCACTTCATCAAGACCTCGACCGGAAAGGTGCAGCCAGCAGCGACTCCGCCGGTCACCATGGTCATGCTCGAAGCCGTCCGCGACTTCCGCGAGCAGACGGGACAGATGGTCGGCGTGAAACCAGCCGGAGGCATCCGGACCACCAAGGACGCCATCAAGTACCTCGTGATGGTCAACGAGGTGGCCGGCGCAGATTGGCTGGACCCCGACTGGTTCCGCTTCGGCGCCTCCACGCTGCTCAACGACCTGCTCATGCAGCGCACCAAGATGACGACCGGACGCTATTCCGGCCCCGACTACTTCACGCTGGACTGAGGCCGACCATGAGTTTCGAGTACGCACCTGCCCCCGAGTCACGTGCCGTCGTCGACATCCGAGCCTCCTACGGCCTGTTCATCGACGGCGAGTTCGTCGACGGGGGCGGGCGATCCTTCAAGACCATCAACCCCGCCACCGAGGAAGTCCTGGCCGAGGTCGCCGAGGCCGACGACGCCGACGTCGACGCGGCTGTCAAGGCCGCGCGCCGTGCCTACACGCGCGTGTGGTCGAAGATGTCAGGCTCCGAACGAGCAAAATACCTCTATCGGATTGCGCGGATCATCCAGGAACGCGGGCGCGAACTGGCCGTGCTCGAAACCATCGACAACGGCAAGCCGATCAAGGAGTCCCGCGACGTCGATGTGCCGATCGCGGCGGCCCACTTCTTCTACTACGCCGGGTGGGCCGACAAGCTCAAGCACTCCGGCTACGGCGACACACCGCTGGGTGTGGCGGCGCAGATCATCCCGTGGAACTTCCCGCTCCTGATGTTGGCGTGGAAGATCGCCCCAGCCCTGGCGTGCGGCAACACCGTGGTGCTCAAACCGGCCGAGACCACTCCCCTGACCGCTCTGCTGTTCGCCGAGATCTGTCAGCAGGCAGACCTTCCGCCCGGCGTGGTGAACATCGTGACCGGGGCCGGGGACACCGGACAGGCAATGGTCTCCCACCCCGATGTCGACAAGGTCGCGTTCACCGGCTCCACCGAGGTGGGCAAGAGCATCGCCCGTTCGGTCGCCGGGACCTCGAAAAGGGTCACTCTGGAGCTGGGCGGCAAGGCCGCCAACATCGTCTTCGACGACGCTCCGATCGACGAGGCGATCGAAGGCATCGTGGGCGGGATCTTCTTCAACCAGGGCCACGTCTGCTGCGCCGGCTCACGCCTCCTGGTGCAGGAATCGGTGTCTGAGGAGGTGCTCGACCGGCTCAAGCGTCGGATGTCCACGCTGCGTCTGGGCGACCCACTCGACAAGAACACCGACATCGGTGCCATCAACTCCGGTGAGCAACTCAAGCGCATCCGTGAGCTGTCCGAGGTCGGTGACGCGGAAGGTGCCGAGAGGTGGGAGGTCGCCTGTGACCTCCCGACCAAGGGCTTCTGGTATCCACCGACCCTCTTCACCGGGGTGTCCCAGGCCCATCGGATCGCTCGCGAGGAGATCTTCGGACCAGTGTTGTCGGTCCTGACCTTCCGCACGCCCGCCGAGGCAGTCGAGAAGGCCAACAACACGCCGTACGGACTGTCTGCAGGAGTGTGGACCGACAAGGGCTCGCGCATCCTCTCCATCGCCAGCCAGTTGCGTGCCGGCGTGGTCTGGGCCAACACGTTCAACAAGTTCGACCCCACCTCCCCCTTCGGCGGCTACAAAGAGTCCGGCTACGGCCGCGAAGGTGGCCGTCACGGCCTCGAGGCCTATCTGAAGGGAACCGACTGATGGCTCGCGTTGATGTCCGCAAGACCTACAAGCTCTACATCGGCGGCCAGTTCCCCCGCTCGGAGTCGGGCCGCTCCTACGTCGTCAATGACGCCAACGGCGCGCTGCTCGCCAACGCTGCCCAGGCGTCTCGCAAGGATGCCCGCGATGCCGTGGTGGCCGCTCGCAAGGCTTTCGGTGGCTGGTCGGGCCGCACGGCGTACAACCGCGCCCAGATCGTCTACCGCATCGCCGAGGTGATGGAGGGACGCCGGGAGCAGTTCGAGGCGGAGATGCGTGCCGCCGAGGGCGTGACCCCGGCCAAGGCCCGTACCTACGTCGACGCGGCGATCGACCGGCTGGTCTGGTACGCCGGGTGGGCCGACAAGATCACCCAGGTCCTCGGCAACGCGAACCCGGTGGCTGGCCCGTTCTTCAATCTTTCCACCCCCGAACCGAGTGGGGTGATCGCAGTCGTGGCACCGCGTGGCCCGCTTCTCGGGCTCATCAGCGTCGTGGCACCCCTGATCGTCACGGGAAACACCGTGGTCGTCGTCGCGAGTCAGGCCCACCCGTTGACCGCGATCACCCTCGGCGAGGTCATGGCCACCAGCGATCTGCCGGGTGGAGTGGTCAACATCCTTACCGGCTCCCAGGCGGAGATCGCGCCGTGGCTGGCCTCTCACATGGATGTCAACGGCATCGACCTCACGGGTGTGGAAGATGTTTCACTGGCGACTGATCTGGAGGTTGCGGCCGCGGACAACCTCAAGCGCGTCCGCCGTCCGGCGCCGGAGACCGACTGGCTGGTCGAGCCCGAACTGGACCGGATGGCGTGTTTCCTGGAGACCAAGACGGTCTGGCACCCGATCGGCGTCTAGGCCCACCACGACAGAGTCGGCGCCCCCGCTCACTGCAGGGACGCCGACTCGTCGGACGGATCAGCGGTTGAGCACCGCCTGGGCGAGCACGCCCAAGATGTCATCCGGGTTCAGCACCAGGTAGTTCTGGCCGCCGGTCGCCGCCGCGATCTGCGCCAGCTCAGGGCTGTCGGCATCCTGCGAGATGCCGAGGATGATCACCTTGACCGGACGGGCCGGGTCGTTGAGCTGCTTGAGCTTCTCGATCAACTGCGGCAGCTTCAACGAGCTGGTGTCATCGGCCGCTCCGTCGGTGAAGAACACCACAGAGTTGAAGTAGGCGGGATCCCATTTGTTCTGAGCTTCCTTGTAGGCCGCCAACACAGTGTCGATGATGCCGGTGCCACCGCGCACGCGCCCCGGCAGTTCGGCGGTGTCCTTCTTGAGGAACTCCCGACCGGTCAGCCCGTCGCCCGCCTCCGCGTCAAGACGCATGAGCGGCACGTACTCCTGCCACGACTGGCCTTCACCACCGCGGTTCTTGGAGAAGCCCCAACTGCCGACCCGCGCGTGGTCGGGAAGAACGTCGAGCGCCACGAGAGCGGCATTCGCCGCCAACTGGATCCGAGTGGTGTCACCGATCATCTCCTTCATCGAGCCGGAGAGATCCATCACGGCCAACAGACTCGACGGGACCGAAAGCACTCGCCACTGACGAAGCGCCTCGTCGGTCGTCTTCTGGTCCGGGAGGGGCAGCGTCTTGGCGCTTCCGAGTCCGATGCCGCCCGTGAGCGGTTCGCCATCGGCGCCACGGAGCTCTGCCTGGGCCACGGCGTCGCGACCTTCGGCAGAGGAGAACCAGCGAGAGAGCGAACGCCCGAACCGGCCTGAAGGATCGCGCTGGGAAGCCAGCACGTCGAGGCCACCGCGCTTGACACTGATGATGGGGAACTTGAGCATGGGAACGCCGCTCTTGGGAGCAACGAAGACGATCTGGTCGTTGGTGCGACGCGCCGCGAGATACGACTGCTCGGTCGCCGGCACCAACTGGGTGGTGGTGGCAGAGATCGTCGTCAGGTCACTCGTGAGGACGTCTCCCGCCACGGCACGCTCCCCGTAGGTCTGAGCCACCGGCACGATCTTCTGTCCGACTTCCTCGACCGTCTGTCCGGTCTGCTTGGCCTCCGCGAACGGCGCCAGCAGCGTCAGTGCGGAGGCACCGTCCGCGCTCGGGTCTGCCATCGAGAGACGGCCCCCGTCAAGGACGGCGCTCCACGTCGGCGGCGCCTGGGAGGTCGGACCCCCGACCAGGCCGACCGGGGTCTGGGCCACCACGTCTGCCACCTCGGTACCGGTCCACCCGGCCGCGGCAAGTTGGCCCTTCCAGGTCGGGCTGTCCGGAATCCAGATCTCCGGCACCTTCGCGTCGGGATCGCCGAGCGTGGACACCACGTCCTTGACGGTGCCGACAGTGAGTTTGACATCGGTGCACGGCTCAGACTTCTCGATGGATGCCACTGCCTTCTTGACCACCGCCTCCAACGCTGGCGCGGTCGTGAGCGTCACCTTTTCGGAGACACAGTCACTGGCCTTCGGGTCGTCACCGCCCCGACCGAGGACGAAGTACCCGATGACTCCGACGACCAGAAGAAGGACGAGCCCGATCAGCAGCGGGGTACGTCCACTCTGCCCGCCGCGTCGCGAGGTGTTGCCGTGCCTTGCGCCGGGGGGCGCAGGCGTGTTCGAGTCTTCAAGACTCATCTTCGTCCTCCACTGGAACATCCATCTAGGGTCATCGCGAGACTAGTGTCCGGTGTAACCACATACGTCTTAACACCGGAAATGAGATGAAGCCGACATGCGGGCTCGCAGCGTTGCTCTGGGGTGCCGCCGAGCGGCCCGCTCCAGACGTGCTGATCGACTCTGCCTCCTTGTCGTGCGCGCGGACGATTCGTCCAAGGATGGCTACGCACCTGCTCTCCCCCGAGTTGAGGCTGGCGCCAACACCGGCGACATGGACGACCCCGGCTCGCGGCACTATAGCGAGATTGCCGCAGGTGTCCAGCGCACCAAGGGCTCCGGTGGACAACACCGGGCCATCGCTGATGGTGAGTGGGCAGGCTCCCGATGAAACTCATCCAGCCCGACCGCAAGTCGTGCGGAGCCGCTGCCCTCGTGATGGCCCGGCGCCTGTCCGACCCCGACTACGGCGAGCGGATCAATCAGCAGAGCGCTTTTTCCCGTGAGGTGCGATCACTCCACCAGCGCCTCACCTCGCTGGTCGACACCGCCGGCGGGTTCCAGATGCCGTGGCTGCGGACCATCGGCACTGCTCCCTGGGCCGCAGCGCGCGAGTTGCGCCTCATCACGGACACCGACTACTCCATCCACTCGGTCCGTCTGGCCGGACAGTCCTGGGAATATCTGCAGCATGCCAGCGCGAAGCGTCCGATGGCTGCCTACATCGGCGACCGGCTCTGCCCACGTCACGTGGTGCTGGTCGCCGAAGTCGTCGACGACGCCGCGTGGACCTACGAGCCGCACTCGGGGCTGGTCACACTCATCAGTCGACGACGGTGGACCGAGGGCCCCTTGCGAGTCGCGGGATGGGATCAGCCCTGGCTCGTCGTGGCTCCCGACGATGCGATCAGTCGTGCGTAGCCCGGCTTCACGATGCGATCGATCAGTGCCAGCCGCTCGTCGAAGGGCAGGAACGCCGACTTCATCGCGTTGATGGTGAACCAGCGCAGGTCCTCGAGCGTGTAGTCGAACGCCTCCACCAGAGAGAACATCTCCTCGGTCATCGACGTCTGGCTCATCAGCCGGTTGTCGGTATTGACCGTGACCCGGAAGCGGAGGCGGGTGAGCAGACCGATCGGGTGCTGGGACACCGACGCAGCCGCACCGGTCTGGATGTTGGAGGCAGGACACATCTCCAACGGGATGCGCATGTCCCGGACATAGGCCGCCAGACGACCCAACTCGACCGAGCCGTCCTCGCGCACGGTGATGTCGTCGGCGATACGGACCCCGTGACCCAACCGGTCTGCGCCACACCACTGGATCGCCTCCCAGATGGACGGCAGCCCGAACGCCTCGCCCGCATGGATGGTGAAATGGGCGTTCTCACGCCGGAGGTATTCGAAGGCATCCAGGTGGCGGGTGGGCGGGTAGCCCGCCTCGGCTCCGGCGATGTCGAACCCCGCGACGCCACGGTCGCGCCAGGCAATGGCCAGCTCGGCGATCTCCATCGACCGGGCCTGGTGGCGCATCGCGGTCAGCAGTTGGCGTACGACGATGCGCCCGTCTGCAGCAGCGACCCCCTCCTCGAAGCCCTGTTGTACCGCACCCACGACCTCATCCAGGGTGAGCCCCATCTCTCCGTGCTGCTCGGGGGCGTAGCGGACCTCGGCATAGATGACGCCGTCAGCGACCAGGTCCTCCACACACTCTCGCGCCACGCGAGTCAGTGCCGGACCGGTCTGCATCACCGCCACGGTGTGGTCGAAGGTCTGGAGGTAACGCACGAGCGACCCGGAGTCGGCGGACTCCGCGAACCAGCGCCCCAGTGACTCCGCATCTGCGGCAGGAAGCTGGTGGCCGATCTCGGCAGCCAGGTCCACGACCGTCTGGGGGCGCAACCCGCCATCGAGGTGGTCGTGGAGGAGAACCTTGGGCGCAGCGTGCACCTGGTCCCGGGACGGGGTCGAGATTGGGGTGGTCACGCCCTCCATCCTTCCAGCCCTAGGGTGAGTCCATGCGCACCTTCACCACCCTTGACGAAGTCTCCGCCGCTGCAGGCTCCGAGATCGGCAGCAGCGAATGGCTGGAGATCGACCAGGACCGCATCAATGCCTTCGCCGATGCGACGCTGGATCACCAGTGGATCCATGTCGACGTCGAGGCCGCCACCGCGGGGCCCTTCGGCACTCCGATCGCTCATGGGTTCTTGACGCTGAGCCTGCTTCCGCGCTTCGCGTCACAGGTCTTCACCCTGGCGACACCCGGCGCCCGGCTCAACTACGGTCTGGAGAAGGTGCGGTTCCCGAGTCCCGTCCCGGTCGGCGCTCGGCTGCGCTCACACGTGCGCTTCGGCGACGTCAAGGACCTGCCTGCCGGCAAGCAACTCATCGTGGAGCACACCGTCGAGATCGAGGGTCAGGCCAAGCCGGCGTGTGTGGCCGCGCACGTCGTCCTACTCCTCGCCGGCTGAGCTGTACGCGGCAGTCGGAGGCGTGGCTCGAAGCCTGTCCAGGATTTCCTTCGAGTGCCGTACCCCGGTCAGCGCTGCCGGGTGCACCTCCTGACCGTGGCGCAGCACGGTGAAACCGCCGTCCTGCTCCACCACGGCGAGTGCCACCTCGCTCGGCGAGGCGATACCGGCCCGGCGCAGGGCACTCCACAGGACTGCTTCGTCCAGCCCGAGGCGGTGCAACTCACGACGATCCACCCGCCCGGCCACCATCACCGCGACCGCACGGTGTCGCCGGCGAGCCTGCATCCGCTCGCTGCGTCGTAGGCGTCCTCCGACGCTCTCCAGGGCGAACAACGTGCCGAGCGCGAGCAGGCCGCCGAGCAGCGTCGGCACCTGCCCGAGGATGGAGCGGCCGACGATGGCGCCGATCACGGTGACGATGGCGAGGTCGAGGCTGGAGGGCGAGGCGTACAGCCGCTGTCCCGCGTGGTTGAGGTACGTCACGAAGGCGACGTAGAGCAGGACCGTGGACACCACGATCGCCAGGGCTCCCACCGGGTGGAAGCCAAGGTAGTAGCCGATGTCATCCATCAGCCATTCACCCCACGCGATCGATCAGGATCGGGGACGCTTCCTGAGCCTCGGACCCGATGTCGAAGCCACCGTCCAGTGAGGCCAGCGCCCGATCAAAACGCTCGGGCTCGTCGGTCAGCAGGGTGAACAACGGCTGACCGGCGGTGACCTGGTCGCCGGGTCGGGCATGCCAGACGACGCCGGCTCCTGCCTGCACCGGGTCCTCCTTGCGGGCCCGGCCCGCTCCGAGGCGCCAGGCGGCGAGCCCGACCGACATTGCGTCGAGTCTGGTCAACACCCCGGTGGCGGGTGCCATCACGTCGTGGGACTCGCGCGCCGTCGGCAGGGCTGCGTCCGGATCGCCGTCCTGGGCACGAATCATTGCCTTCCACACATCCATCGCCGACCCGTCGGCCAGCTTGTCGGCAGGATCGACGTCGGTGATCCCTGCCCCGGCCAACATCTCGCGGGCCAGGGCCAGCGTCAGTTCGACCACATCGTCGGGTCCGCCGCCGGCCAGCACGTCGACCGACTCGGCCACCTCGATCGCGTTGCCGGCCGTACGACCCAGCGGGGTCGCCATGTCAGTGAGAAGCGCGACCGTGTGCACGCCAGCGTCGGTGCCGAGCGCGACCATCGTCTCGGCCAACTCCCGCGCAGTGGCCAGGTCCTTCATGAAGGCGCCGCTACCGACCTTGACGTCCAGCACGAGCGCTCCGGTGCCTTCGGCGATCTTCTTGCTCATGATCGAGCTCGCGATCAGCGGAATTGCCTCGACCGTGCCGGTGACGTCGCGCAGGGCATAGAGCTTCTTGTCGGCTGGGGCCAGGCCGTCGCCGGCGGCACAGATGACCGCTCCGACGCTCTCCAGCTGGGCCAGCATCTGCTTGGTGCTCAGGTCCGCGCGCCAGCCGGGGATGGCCTCGAGCTTGTCGAGAGTCCCGCCGGTGTGCCCCAGACCGCGACCTGAGAGTTGCGGCACCGCGACCCCGCACGCGGCGACCAGCGGCGCCAGCGGCAGGGTGATCTTGTCACCCACCCCGCCGGTGGAGTGCTTGTCCGCGGTCGGCCGGGAGAGCGCGGCGAAGCTCATCCGCTCACCCGAGGCGATCATGGCGGAGGTCCAGCGGGCGATCTCAGCGCGGTTCATGCCGTTGAGCAGGATCGCCATCGCCAGCGCCGACATCTGCTCGTCGGCCACCTCGCCGCGGGTGTAGGCGTCGATGACCCAGTCGATCTGGCTGTCGCTGAGGACCTGCTTCTCGCGCTTGGCGCGGATCACCTCTACGGCGTCGTGTACTGACATCAGTGGGCTCCTTCACTCTTCACCAGATCATCGGGGCCGAAGGCATCGGGCAGCACCTCGGCCATGGTTCTGATCCCGGACACGGTCCACAGCTCGAGGTCGCTACCTCCGTGCTCGAACAGGAGCTGTCGACACCGACCACAGGGCATGATCACCTCGCCGGCGGCATTGACACAGACGAAGTGGGTCAGCCGACCGCCCCCGCTCGCGTGCAACTGGCTGATCAGGCCGCACTCGGCGCACAGCGTCACACCGTACGCCGCGTTCTCGACGTTGCAGCCGACGACCAGTCGTCCGTCGTCGACCAGCGCGGCTGCACCCACGGGGTAGTGCGAGTAAGGAGCATAGGCGCGTCCCATCACTTCGACCGCGGCTTCCTTCAGTGCGTCCCACTCCGTGTGCTCCATCCGGTCACTATCTCGCACGGGGAGGGGATATATGTCTCAACGTGACGACAGTTGTGTCGATGTTCGTGACGCGGAGCGTCCGGCGGGGCATCATGCTGAGAACGCATCACCCCATTCCGGGGGACCCGAACTTGGAGGCATCTGTGACGAAGACGAGGAAGGTCGTTGCGAGCGGCCTGGTGACGCTGCTGGCGGGCGCCACTCTGGCTGCCTGTGGCGACGCGCCCGCAAAGAAGGCCACTGACTCAGGCGACACCAAGAACGACTTCCAGCCGTGCATCGTCTCTGATGCCGGCGGTTTCGACGACAAGTCCTTCAACCAGCTCGGTTTCGAAGGCGCCACCCAGGCAGCCGACGAACTCGGCGTGAAGCTCAAGCCTGTCGAATCCAACAGCGAGAACGACTTCGCCCCCAACCTGGACAGCCTGGTCGGCAGTGGCTGCGACGTCATCGTGACCGTCGGCTTCGCCCTGGCGTCGGCCACGAAGGACTCGGCCAAGGCCAATCCTGACATCGACTACGTCCTCATCGACGACTCCGCCGACGGCGGCGACGACGGCCAGACCTTCGACGGCAAGGCCGATGTCGAGAACATCAAGCCGCTGCTCTACGACACCGCCCAGGCGGCCTTCCTGGCCGGCTACGCGGCTGCTGACTTCACCAAGACCGGCAAGGTCGGCACCTTCGGCGGTATGCCCTTCCCCACGGTCACCATCTTCATGGATGGTTTCAAGCAGGGCGCTGACTACTACAGCCAGGAAAAGGGCAAGGACATCAAGGTCGTCGGTTGGGACGGCAAGAACGGTTCCTTCACCGGTGGTTTCGAGGCCGACGAGAAGGCGACCAGCACGGCCAAGCAGGTCCTCGACCAGGACGTCGACGTCATCCTGCCGGTCGGCGGCCCGATCTACCAGGGCGCGCTGACGGCCATCGAGGACTCGGGCAAGGACATCGCCATGATCGGTGTCGACGCCGACCTCTACGAGACCGACCCCAACACCCAGGCCGTGGTCATGACCTCGATCCTGAAGGACATGAAGGTCTCGACCTACGAGGCCGTCATGGCCGCTGGCAATGACGAATTCGACTACGAGCCCTACATCGGCACGCTCGAGAACGGTGGAGTCGGCATCGCGCCGTTCCACAACTTCGAGAGCAAGGTCAACCCCGACCTGCAGGCCGAGCTCGACACGGTCACGGCCGGCATCATCGACGGCTCCATCAAGGTGAAGTCCTACCTGGAGGGCTGATCACCACAGCGCTACACCAAGGCTCCACCAGGGGAGGCCGACGGTAACCGTCGGCCTCTCCTGCACTTTGCCGCTACTTCCGCACCCCTTCGCCGCTACTCCCCTAGGATGCGTTGCCATGAGACTCGTCCTGCGTGGCATCACCAAGCGTTTCGGAACGATGGTGGCCAACGACCGGATCTCCCTCACCGTCGAACCCGGCGAGATCCACTGCCTGCTGGGCGAGAACGGGGCCGGCAAGTCGACGCTGATGAATGTGCTCTACGGGCTCTACAAGGCTGACGAGGGCGAGATCGAACTGGACGGAGTCGTCCAGCACTTCACCGGCCCCGGCGATGCCATGGCCGCAGGCATCGGCATGGTCCACCAGCACTTCATGCTCATACCAGTCTTCACCGTCGCTGAGAACGTGATGCTCGGCAACGAGTCGACCGGCTTCGGCGGCGTCCTCGACCTTGACGCCTCACGCAAGCGAGTCACTGAAATCTCCGAACGCTTCGGCTTCCATGTCTCCCCCGACGCCCTGGTCGAAGACCTCCCGGTGGGTGTCCAGCAGCGCGTCGAGATCATCAAGGCGCTCTCCCGCGATGCCGAACTCCTGGTCTTCGACGAGCCGACTGCCGTGCTCACACCCCAGGAGACCGACGAGCTGATGGACATCATGCGTCAGCTCCGCGAAGCCGGAAAAGCCATTGTCTTCATCACCCACAAGCTGCGTGAGGTCCGTGAGGTGGCAGATCGGATCACGGTCATCCGCCTCGGCAAGGTCGTGGGCGAGGCGGATCCTGGGGCCAGCAACGCCGATCTCGCCTCGATGATGGTCGGTAGGCCGGTCGAGTTGGTCGTCCACAAGGACGCGCCCCAGCTCGGCGAGGACGCGCTCATCGTCAAGAACCTCCGCGTCGTGGATAACACCGGCCATGTCCAGGTCGACGGCATCAGTTTCACGATCAGGGCCGGTGAGGTGGTGGTCGTGGCAGGTGTCCAGGGCAACGGCCAGACCGAACTCACCGAAGCCCTTGTCGGGCTGCAGCCGCACGCCACCGGCTCGATGACCCTCGACGGCAAGGAACTCCTCGGCCATTCCGTCCGCAAGATCCTCGACCGGGGTGTCGGATTCATCCCGGAGGACCGGCAGGTCGACGGTCTGGTGCCAGAGTTCACCATCGCAGAGAACCTGATGCTCAACCGGAGTTTCAGGTCACCCTTCGTGAAGAACGGTGCTCTGCGCATCGCCGCGCTGCGCACCTTCGCCAAGGAAAAACTCGCCGCCTACGACATCCGCGCCCGCGACATCGACACGTTGGCCACCAATCTGTCGGGCGGCAACCAGCAGAAGCTGGTCGTGGCCCGCGAGTTGTCCCGCGACCTGAGCCTGCTCGTGGCCGCCCAACCCACCCGTGGGGTGGACGTGGGCTCGATCGAGTTCATCCACCAGCAGATCGTGGCCACCCGCGACAGCGGCATCCCGGTCCTGGTCGTCTCCACCGAGCTCGATGAGGTCGTCGCCCTGGCGGACCGCATCATGGTCCTCTACCGGGGTCAGATCGTCGGTATCGTGCCCGCCGACACCCCTCGACAGACGTTGGGCCTGATGATGACCGGCGAACGTCCACCAGGCCTGAAGGATGTGGTCGCGTGAGCGACGAGGACACCACGATGCCCCAGCACACGATGGGTGAGACCCCACCTGCAGACGCTCCGCAAGAAGCTGCCGTGGGTGGTCCCGGACCCGAGGACGCCCCGGAGAACCGGTCGCTGATGCGCGAGATCGCCTCGGGAGACATTCTCGCAGGCATCCTGGCGGTCTTCTTGGCAGTGCTGGTGGGATCGATGATGATCGCCGCCACGGACGCCGAGGTACGGGAGAGCGCGAGCTACATCTTCGCTCGACCGACCGACTTCTTCTCCGCGTTGTGGGAGTCTGTCTGGGGTGCCTACACGGCGATGTTCCGCGGCGCCGTCTTCAACTACAACGTCACCGAGCCGGTGCAGCAGTGGCGGCCACTGACCGAGACCTTGAAGTTCGCCGGGCCCCTGATCGCCGGTGGTCTGGGCGTCGGTCTCGCGTTTCGTGCGGCGCTGTTCAACATCGGTGGTCGCGGCCAGATGCTCGTCGCCGGTGGCGCGGCCGGCTACATCGGGTTCAAGTTCGACCTGCCGATGCTGGTGCACCTACCGCTCGCTGTTGTCGTCGGGATGTTGGCGGGCGCCGTGTGGGGCGGCATTGCCGGCCTCCTGAAGGCCCGCACCGGCGCACACGAAGTGATCGTGACCATCATGCTCAACTACGTCGCCTACTACTTGCTCTTCTACGCCCTCACCAAGGACTTCCTGCTCAAGACCCCCGGATCGGCCAACCCCAAGTCGCTGCCGATGAAGGAAACGGCTGTCCTCCCGAAGCTGCTCGGCGATCGGTTCAACCTCCATCTCGGCTTCGTCCTGGCCCTGGTCGCCGTGGCCGTGGTGTGGTGGATCCTCAGCCGCTCCACCCTGGGCTATCGCATCCGCGCCGTCGGGCAGAACCCGCACGCTGCCCGGGCGGCCGGTATCAATGTCGGCCGCACCTACATCGTCGTCATGATGATTGCCGGCTCGCTGCTCGGGCTGGCCGGTGTCAACCAGTCACTCGGCACCGTGACCAGCGGTGTGTCTCTCGACCTGGACGCCTCGATCGGCTTCGACGCGATCACGGTGGCGCTGCTCGGACGCTCCCGGCCATTCGGCATCCTGGCCGCCGGGCTGCTCTTCGGTGCCCTGAAGGCCGGCGGCTTCACCATGCAGGCCTCCGAGAACATCTCGGTCGACCTGGTGCTGGTGGTCCAGTCGCTCATCGTCCTGTTCCTCGCCGCGCCTCCCTTGGTGCGGGCCATCTTCCGGCTCCCTGCCCAGGAGGCCAAGTGAGCACCGCCAGCGCACCACCGCCCACCGACCAGAGTGGGCTGGCACCCGACCTCGGTGTCACCCCGCCCGGGGCCATGGGTCCGAAGAAGCTACCGATCCTGCTGGGGGTCACCACGCTCCTGCTCGCGTTGATCCTGTGGCGATCGGCAGCTTCCGGCGAGACCACCTTCCGGTTCGCCACCGCCACCGACTTCGTCCAACTCCCCGACGTCACTGTGCCGTCGCTCGCTGCCGGCTGGGCGATGGTGGCCATCTGCGCTCTCCTCGGCGTCGAAGCCACTCGCCGGATGTTCACCAGCAGTACCCAACCAGCGTGGTTGGTCATCATTTTCGCTCTCGCCTGGATGACCGGATTCCTGAGTTGGGCAGCCTCGGGCGGGCAGATCAAGCTCGTCAGCCTGCTGGGTGGTGCAGTGGCGTTGGCGGTGCCGCTGGTGTTCGGCGCACTGGGCGGCGTACTCGGTGAGCGTGCCGGCGTGGTCAACATCGCCATCGAGGGCCAACTGCTCTTCGGAGCCTTTGCCGCCGCAGTCACGGCGTCCCTGACGGGCTCGGCATGGGCCGGGCTCGTCGCGGCCATGGTCGCTGGCGCCCTGATCGCCCTGATCCTCGGCCTGTTCGCCATCACCTACTTCGTCGACCAGGTCATCGTGGGTGTCGTGCTCAACGTGCTGGTTGTGGGGTTGACCAGCTTCCTGTTCCGCCAGGTCCTCACTCCCAACGCCGCCACCCTCAACTCGCCCGACCGTTTCCGCGCAATGCCGTTGCCGATCCTGGGCGACATCCCGATGATCGGTCCGATCCTGTTTCGCCAGACCCCGCTGGTCTACGTCCTCTACGTCGTCGTGGCTCTGGTGGCTTTCGGCCTCTACCGCACCCGCTGGGGTCTGCGGGTACGAGCGGTCGGCGAGCACCCGATGGCCGCCGACACGGTCGGGATCAAGGTCAACCTCACCCGCTATCGCACGATCCTGCTGGGTGGCGCCATCGCTGGAATGGGCGGCGCGTACTTCAGCCTGGTCTCCGTCGCAGGCTTCAACCGGGAGATGACCGGTGGCGCCGGCTACATCGCACTGGCGGCGGTGATCTTCGGCAAGTGGGACCCGATCCGGGCCACGCTGGCAGCACTGCTCTTCGGCTTCGCCTCCAACCTGCAGGGAGTGCTGTCCGCGATCGGCTCCAGCGTGCCGAGCCAGTTCATGTTGATGCTGCCCTACCTCGTCACCATCTTCGCGGTGGCGGGTCTGGTGGGTCGCTCCCGCGCCCCGGCCGCCGACGGGGTCGCCTACCGCAAACAGTGACCCAGGACATCGACGGGGACGGGGACGTCAGCCTTCGGTCAGGGCGGTGAGGGCCGCCTGCGCGAGCACCCGTGCGCCGATCGCCGTCGCCGCCTCATCGATGCGGAGATTACCCTGGTGCAGGTCGTAGGTCGGTCCGCCGGGAGTCCGGGTGCCGAGACGAGCCATCGCACCGGGCACCTTGTCGAGATACCAGCCGAAGTCTTCGCCGCCCAGGCTCTGGGCGGTCGGCACGTGACCCGACTCTCCCAGGACGAGGTCCAGGGCCGTGCCGAGCAGCCGCGTGGAGACCGGGTGGTTGACCACCGGAGGAACGCCGCGCTGGTAGCTCACCTCGGCGCTGACCCCGTAGGGCGCGACGATGGTGGCGACGAGTTGTCGGATCAGTTGTTCGGACTCGGCCCAGGCGACGGCGTCGAGCATGCGGACGGTGCCCGCGACCACGCCTGATTCGGGGATGACGTTGTGGGTGGAGCCGGCCCGGACCAGACCCCACACGACGCTGACCCCGGCACGTGGATCGAGGCGGCGGCTCAGGATCGCGGGGAGTTCGGTGATCAGTTTGCCGATGGCGAAGGTGAGGTCCTCGGTGAGGTGTGGGCGGGAGGTGTGCCCACCCCGACCGGTCACCCGGATGTTCAACGCGTCCGCAGCGCCCGTGAGCGGGCCCTCCCGCAGACCGATCTCCCCGACATCGAGCGTGGGGTCACAGTGGAGGCCGAAGACGTGGCTCACCCCGTCCAGGGCACCCGCAGTCAGCAGGTGCAGGGCACCTCCGGGCATGACCTCCTCGGCAGGCTGGAAGAGCAGGCGTACGCGTCCGGGGAGCAGACCCCGCGCAGCGACCTCGGCCAATGCGTATCCCGCACCGACCAGGCCTGCGGTGTGCACGTCATGGCCACAGGCATGGGAAACCCCGGGCACCGTGCTCTTCCAAGGCTCGGAGATCAGGTCGTCGATCGGCAGGGCATCCATGTCGGCACGCAGTGCGACGAGCGGCCCACCGTTGCCGATGTCGGCGATGATGCCGCCGCCGTCGAGGTGGGTGAGTGTCCAACTGGCCTCGTCGAGAGCCGTCACCACGGTCAGGGATGTCCGTCCCTCGCCCCAGCTCAACTCCGGGTGCGCGTGCAGGTCACGGCGCATCGCGATCAGGTCGTCGAAATGCTTGGCCACGACCTCGTCGATCACTCGGGTGGCAGCAGTGGGTGCGGCAGGCGTGCTCGACACAGGGGAATTTTCAGACGGCTCTGGCATAACCCTGCCACCCTAGAGGCTGCGGCGCGACGGCGTGCCACACCACCTCAGTTCGCCTGGTCGTAGGCCGCGATCAGCCGGTCTGCGGCGAGGGGTGCGGTCAGTTCTCCGCCGAGCACGGCAGCATGGACCTCGTCGCGGATCGCCGCCACCGATGCGGAGGAGCGCAGCCGTTGGTCGAGCTCGTCGCGCACCAGCGCCCACGTGAAGTCGAGCTGCTGACGAGCTCGTTTGTGGGCCAGTCCGTCGGCACCGAGGTGGTCACGGTGCGCGATCACGTGCTCCCACACCTCGTCCACGCCGCGGCCGCTCAGCCCCGAGCACGTGACCACCGGAGGAATCCAGCCCCCGGCACCCTGGACCATGCGGAGAACGCCGGCCAGCTCGCGGGCCGCCACGCGGGCCTCTCCCTCACGGTCCTCGTCGGCCTTGTTGACCGCGACCACGTCCGCGATCTCCAGGATGCCCTTCTTGATGCCCTGGAGTTGGTCGCCGGTGCGGGCCAGCGTGAGGAAGAGGAAAGTGTCGACCATCCCCGCCACGGTGATCTCGGACTGTCCGACACCGACTGTCTCCACCAGCACGACGTCGTAGTCGGCGGCCTCGAGGATCGTCATGGCCTGGGTGGTGGCTCGGGCCACGCCACCGAGGGTGCCGGCCGAGGGAGAGGGCCGGATGAAGGCATTCGGGTCGACGGAGAGCGAGGACATCCGGGTCTTGTCACCCAGCACCGAACCTCCGGTCCGTACCGAGGAGGGATCCACCGCGAGCACACCCACCCGATGGCCCTCGGCGGTCAACCGGGTGCCCAGCCCTTCGATGAAGGTCGATTTCCCGACGCCCGGGACCCCGGAGATCCCTACCCTGATCGCGGGAACGGAGTCCGGCCTGACGAGCTCGGTGAGCAGGTCACGGCTGGCGGCCCGATGGTCGGTTCGCGAGGACTCCACCAGCGTGATCGCGCGCGCCACCGATGCGCGCTGACCAGCCCGGACACCCGCGACCAGCGCCGCGACATCGACCGGGCGTGTCATCAGCCGTGCTGTTCGCGCAGCCGGGCGAGCAGGTCGAGCGCCGAATCGGCGATCACCGTGCCCGGCAGGAACACCGCCGCCGCCCCCATGTCGTGCAGGGTCTGTACATCGTCCGGCGGGATCACCCCACCGATCACGATCATGATGTCGGGGCGGCCCTGCGCTGCGAGTTCGGCCTTCAGCGCCGGGAGCAGGGTGAGGTGACCAGCAGCGAGCGAGGAGACCCCGACGATGTGTACGTCGGCGTCCACCGCCTGTTGGGCGACCTCCTCGGGCGTGGAGAACAGCGGGCCGACGTCGACGTCGAAGCCGAGGTCGGAGAAGGCGGTCACCACGACCTTCTGGCCGCGATCGTGACCGTCCTGGCCCATCTTCGCGACCAGGATGCGCGGACGACGACCCTCCTCGGCCTCGAACTCCTCGGTGGCCTTCAGCACTGCGGCCACCTTGCCCCCGCCAGTGCCCGGTCCGTCGGACTTGGCGGCCTCGTCGCGGTACACGCCGCTGATCGTACGGATCACCGCCTGGTGGCGTCCCCAGGGTTTCTCCATGGCGTCGGAGATCTCACCCACGGTTGCCTTGGCGCGTGCCGCGTCGACGGCCAGCTCGAGCAGGTTGCCCTCCCCGGATTCGGCCGCGTGGGTGATCGCCTCGAGGGTGCGGCGTACGTCGTCGTCGTGTCGCTCTGCGCGCAACCGCTCCAGTTTGGCGATCTGCTGGCGGTAGACGTCGTCGTTGTCGACGCGCAGCACGTCGAGCTTCTCCTCCTCCTCGAGACGGAAGGTGTTGACGCCGATGACCCTCTGGGCGCCGGAGTCGATGCGCGCCTGCGTGCGTGCGGCCGCCTCCTCGATGCGCATCTTGGGGATGCCCTGCTCGATCGCCTTCGCCATCCCGCCCGCCTGCTCCGCCTCGCGGATGTGGCCCCAGGCGCGCTCGGCCAGGTCGTGGGTGAGCTTCTCGACGTAGTAGGACCCGGCCCACGGGTCGATGATCTCGCAGGTCCCGCTCTCCTGCTGCAACAGGAGCTGGGTGTTGCGGGCAATCCGCGCCGAGAAGTCGGTCGGCAGCGCGATCGCCTCGTCGAGAGCGTTGGTGTGCAAGGACTGGGTGTGGCCCTGGGTGGCGGCCATGGCCTCGATGCAGGTGCGTCCCACGTTGTTGAAGACGTCCTGCGCGGTGAGCGACCAGCCGGAGGTCTGGCTGTGGGTGCGCAGCGAACGGGACTTGGGGTTCGACGGTTCGAATTCGTCGACCAACCGTGCCCAGAGTGCGCGAGCCGCGCGCATCTTGGCGACCTCCATGTAGAAGTTCATCCCGACGGCCCAGAAGAAGGACAGCCGTGGAGCGAACTGGTCGATGCTCAGGCCCGCCCCCAGCCCGGCGCGGATGTACTCCACCCCGTCGGCCAGCGTGTAGGCCAACTCGAGATCGGCAGTCGCCCCTGCCTCCTGCATGTGATAGCCGGAGATCGAGATCGAGTTGAAGCGGGGCATCTTCTGCGAGCTGTAGGAAAAAATGTCGCTGATGATCCGCATGGACGGCGCCGGCGGGTAGATGTAGGTGTTGCGGACCATGAACTCCTTGAGGACGTCGTTCTGGATCGTCCCGGTGAGTTGTTCGGGCTTGACGCCCTGCTCCTCGGCCGCAGCGATGTAGAGCGCCATCACCGGCAACACCGCACCGTTCATCGTCATCGAGACCGACATCTCGTCCAGGGGAATCCCCTCGAACAGGGTGCGGGTGTCGTAGATCGAGTCGATGGCCACGCCTGCCATGCCCACGTCGCCGCGCACGCGGGGGTGGTCGGAGTCGTAGCCGCGGTGGGTGGCCAGGTCGAAGGCGACGCTCAGGCCCTTCTGACCGGCCGCGAGGTTGCGACGATAGAAGGCGTTTGATGCCTCGGCGGTGGAGAAGCCGGCGTACTGCCGAATGGTCCACGGCTGGGTGGTGTACATGGTCGGGTAGGGCCCACGCAGGAACGGGGCGAGGCCCGGCCAGGTGTCCAGCGCATCGAGGCCCTCGAGGTGCTCGGGGCCGTAGACGGGAAGGATGTCGATGCCCTCAGGACTGGTCCAGGGCTCCCCCGACTCGGGCCATTCCATCGCCCAGGTGGACTCATCGACCAGCGGCACGTCGGCAAAGTTCTTCGGAATGCTCATCGGCTGAGCTCCTCTCGGATCCGGGCCAGGAACGCCAACGCGTCCACCCCCATGGCACACGAGTCGTCCACATCGCTCACGGTGCGTTCACCGGGCTTGCCGGCGAGTACGACGTAGGTCGCTCCGGCCGTGCGCAGGGCGGCAACCAGATCGGCGCCCCACTCGGCGTAGGCCGCGTCCGGCCCGGCCAGACAGACCACTGGCTGGGCGTCGTAGGCAGCCAACATCTGTTCGACGTTGTCTGTTCTTCCTGCCGCCGCGACGCCGACGCCGCCGGCCGCGAAGAGGTTGGTGGCGAAGGTTGCTCGCGCCGTGTGCGCTGCCACCGAACCCATGGTGGCCAGGAAGACGGGTTGCGCGACGGGCTCGGCCCGCATCTGCTCGTAGGCCCAGCCGTAGTGACGCACGCCGACCCGCTCCCACGGAGCGCGCTCGGGAAGTGTCTCGGCAAGGTTCGGGAACTCCGAGATGCCCGTCAACGGCCGCGTCCGATCAGCGATGCCGGCCTCGCGCTCGGCCACGACCCTGGTCACCCGGTCCATGACCCCGGCACAGCCCTGCTCGCCGAAGCCGCCATCGGCCTCGATCCGACCGAACTCGGCCCACCCGGCCACCGCCAGGTCGTCGGTGAGCTTCTCCACGGCGTAGGAGCCGCCGGCCGGGTCGGCGACCATCGCCAGGTGCGATTCCTCGATCAGCAACGAGGACGTGTTGCGTGCCACCCGGCGACCCAGGGCGTCAGGGAGCCCGAGTGGTTCGTCGAACGGGATCACGGTGACGGCGTCGGCACCCCCGACACCTGCCGCGAAGCCGGCGATGGTGCCACGCAGGATGTTGACCCACGGGTCGACCTTGCCCATCATCGCCCGGCTGGTGACGACGTGCTGGCGCTGCGGCACGCCCTCCGCACCGGAGGCCTCGAGGACACGCGCCCACAGGCGCCGGGCAGCACGCATCTTGGCGATGGTCGGGAACTGCTCGTCGGTGGCGGCGTAGCGGAACTCGAGGAGGGCAGCAGCCTGCGCGACGGAGAAACCCGCGTCGGTCAGGACCCGGAGGTAGTGGACCCCCACCGCCATCGTCCAGCCAAGCTCCTGGGCATCGCTGCCACCGCGCTCGTGCAGCGCGGTGCCGTCGACGACGGCGCCCAGCACTCCGAGCTGCTGGGCCCGTCGCGCGGTGTCGACGAAGGATCCGGCCGGCCACGGGTGGTCATCGCCGTCGCCGCCACCGAACACCTGCGCGCTGGCGGGATCGGCAGACAGGTTGTTGCCCGGGTGTGGGTCGTTCGGGGTCTCCTCGAGCAGGGTGGCCAGCGCGTCCGACTGCGCGCGGTCCGGCCGGTCGAGCGCGACCGGGGCGAGATCGAGCAGCACGCCCCGCAGTGAGCGGGCCAGGTCGGTGCCGATCTGGAGGTCGAGGAAGAGCGAGGTGGCCCCGCGATCGAGGTCGACGAGGGCAGCCTCGTTGACCGCGGCGGCGTCGTCGCCCGCCAGCGGCGTACGGATGTCCCAGGCCCCTGTTCTGGTCGGGCGCCCACTCGTGGACAGGCGCTCCAGATCGGCTGGCTGGCCGATGGGAGCAACCTCGATCCCGTCCAGGGTGGTGCGCGAGAGCGCAGTCCACACCTCGGAGTCGGGCGCGTCATCGGGGAGCCTGCGGCCCTTGCGCAACACGGCTGCGGTGGCGGCCTCCCAGGCAGCGACGTCGTACTCGTCGCTGTCACCGACCAGGCGCAACGAGCCCTCGTCGGGCTGCAGTTCTTCCGGCTCCCTGAGACCACTCATGTCCGCAGGATAGGACGATCCTCGCCGCGTGGGCACTCCGTCGGGCCTATGGGATTCCTCTCACCCTCCCTGCGAGTCCGTCAACGTCACACTCCCCCGAACCTGTTCGTGGTACCCCAGCCGGTATCGTTTCTACTTGTGGCAACCCAAACACCGACCCGGACCCTGGTCCCACGAGCGCGCGGCTCGCGCTCCACCGTTGCGCTCAAGCTCCTGATGGCTGTGAGCGGCCTCGTGTTCGTCGGCTTCGTGCTGGTGCACATGTACGGCAACCTCAAGGCCCTCGCCGGACACGACGCATTCAATGGCTATGCCGAGCACCTGCGTGAGTTCGGCGAGCCGATGCTCCCGCACAACGGACTGCTGTGGATCATCCGCATCGTGCTCATCGTGTCCCTGGTGGCGCACGTCACGGCCGCGGCGATCCTCACCGTGCGGTCGAACCGGGCCCGTACGGTGAAGTACGAGATGAAGAAGAACCGGCATTCGTCGATCTCCTCGCGCACCATGCGCTGGGGCGGGGTCGCACTGCTGCTGTTCATCATCTGGCACCTGATCAACTTCACGGTGGTCAAGGTCAACATCACCGGCGGCGCCACCGGCGACCCCTTCAACCTGATGGTCGACACCTTCGGCGTGTGGTGGATGACGGTGATCTACCTTCTCGCGATGCTGGCCCTGGGCCTGCACCTGCACCACGGCACGTGGTCGTCGATGCAGACGCTCGGCCTGACCGGAACCGCTGTCGCCCGTCAGAGGGCCAAGCTCGCCGGCTGGGTCGTTGCGCTCCTCGTCGCCGGTGGTTTCTCCATCGTTCCTCTCGCCGTCCTCACCGGCGTCATCACCAAGTAAGGACGGCCCTCGATGTCGCTGCCTGACCCCACCAACACCGTGCCCCTGACCGCCGTCTCCGAGCAGAAGTCCGACGACGCTGTCGGCTACTACACCCTCGGCGACAAGATCGCCGACACCAAGTCCCCCAGGCAGGCCCCGGTCAAGGACCGCTGGGAGATGCGAAAGAACGAGGCCGGCATGGTCTCGCCCAACAACCGGCGCAAGATCGACATCATCATCGTCGGCACCGGACTGGCCGGTGGCGCCGCCGCGGCCACGCTCGGCGAGGCCGGCTACAACGTGAAGTCCTTCTGCTACCAGGACTCCCCGCGTCGGGCCCACTCGATCGCCGCGCAGGGCGGCATCAACGCAGCCAAGAACTACAAGGAGGACGGCGACTCCGTCTATCGCCTCTTCTACGACACGGTGAAGGGCGGTGACTACCGCAGCCGCGAGGACAACGTCTATCGCCTGGCCGAGGTCAGCGGCAACATCATCGACCAGTGTGTCGCGCAGGGCGTTCCGTTCGCCCGCGAATACGGCGGCCTCCTCGACAACCGTTCCTTCGGTGGAGTCCAGGTCTCGCGCACCTTCTACGCCCGCGGCCAGACCGGACAGCAGCTGCTGATCGGCGCCTATCAGGCGCTGGAGCGTCAGGTCGCTGCCGGCACGGTCAAGACCTATGCCCGCCACGAGATGCTCGAACTGATCATGGTCCCGGACGAGGACGGCAAGGAGCGGGCCCGCGGCATCATCGCCCGCGACATGGTCACCGGCGAGATCCAGACCCACACCGCCGACGTGGTGGTCCTCGCCACCGGTGGCTACGGCAACGTCTTCTTCCTCTCCACCAACGCCATGGGCTGCAACGTCACCGCGGCCTGGCGGGCGCACCGCAAGGGCGCCTACATGGCGAACCCCTGCTACACCCAGATCCACCCCACCTGCATCCCTGTCTCCGGTGCCCACCAGTCCAAGCTGACGTTGATGTCGGAGTCACTGCGCAACGACGGTCGGATCTGGGTCCCCAAGAAGGCCGAGGACTGCGACAAGGATCCCCGCGAGATCCCCGTCGAGGACCGCGACTACTACCTCGAGCGGATCTACCCCGCCTTCGGCAACCTGGTCCCCCGCGACATCGCCTCGCGTGCGGCCAAGTACCAGTGCGACGACGGCCTGGGTGTCGGTCCGGCGATCGAGGAGATCCAGCCTGACGGGACCACCAAGATGGTGCGCCGCGGCGTCTACCTCGACTTCACCGCCGCCATCGAGCGCCTGGGCGAGGACGGCATCAAGGAGAAGTACGACAACCTCTTCGACATGTACGAGCGCATCACCGGTGAGAACCCCTACGAGATGCCGATGCGCATCTACCCTGCCGTGCACTACGTCATGGGAGGCTTGTGGGTCGACTACGACCTCCAGTCCAACCTCGAAGGCCTCTTCGTCACCGGCGAGGCGAACTTCTCCGACCACGGCGCCAACCGACTGGGCGCCTCCGCGCTGATGCAGGGACTGGCCGACGGCTACTTCGTGCTGCCCAACACGGTCCGCGACTATCTCTCCCACGCACCGTTCGAGAAGATCGACGACGACCACCCGTCCGTGGTCGCTGCCCGTACGCAGGTCGAGGAGCGCATCAACAAGTTGCTCTCGATCAACGGCACCCGCAGCGCCGACAGCTACCACCGCGCGCTCGGCACGATCATGTGGGAGTACTGCGGCATGGACCGCAACGCCGAGGACCTCAAGAAGGCGATCACGATGATTCGTGAACTCACCGCCGACTTCTGGTCCAACCTGCGGGTCCTCGGTTCGGCCGAGAGCCTCA
Organism: Propionibacteriales bacterium; assembly: GCA_038242265.1. GTDB lineage: Bacteria > Actinomycetota > Actinomycetes > Propionibacteriales > Nocardioidaceae > Nocardioides. The sequence goes on along the minus strand of JBBSSH010000016.1, from coordinate 53,406 downwards.
ACCAGAGCCTGGAGCGGGCCGGCCGAGTGGCCGACTTCCTCGAGCTCGGCGAACTGATGTGCATCGACGCCCTCAACCGTCGCGAGTCGTGTGGAGGCCACTTCCGTGGTGAATCACAGACCGACGAGGGCGAGGCACTGCGCCACGACGACGAGTTCGCCTACGTCGCCGCTTGGGAGTACGCCGGCAACACCGAGCTTGGCGGTGAGCTCGGAGCACCGGTCCTCCACAAGGAAGACCTGGTCTACACCGCGATCGAGATGAAGCAGAGGTCGTACAAGTGAAACTCACCCTCAAGATCTGGCGCCAGAGCGACAACGCGGCGAAGGGGGCCATCCACACCTACCCCCTCGATGGTGTCTCCGAAGACATGTCCTTCCTGGAGATGCTCGACGTCCTCAACGAGGAGCTCAACGACAAGGGCGAGGACCCCGTGGCGTTCGACTCCGACTGCCGTGAGGGCATCTGTGGCGCCTGCTCGCTGATGATCAACGGCGATGCCCACGGGCCCGAGGTCACCACGACCTGCCAGCTCCACATGCGCTCGTTCAAGGACGGCGACACGATCACCATCGAGCCGTGGCGCTCCGAGGCGTTCCCGGTCCTCAAGGACCTCATCGTCGATCGGTCGGCCTTCGACCGGATCATCCAGGCCGGCGGATACATCTCCACCAACACCGGCTCGGCCCCCGAGGCCAACGGCACGCCCATCCCCCGGGACAAGGCGCTTCGCTCCTTCAACATGGCCACCTGCATCGGTTGTGGCGCGTGTGTGGCCGCCTGCCCGAACGGGTCCGCGGCGCTCTTCACCGGAGCCAAGCTGACCCACCTGGGCGAGCTCCCGCAGGGCCAGCCCGAGCGCGACACCCGCGTGGTGCAGATGGTGGCCCAGCACGATCACGAGGGCTTCGGCGGCTGCACGAACATCGGTGAGTGCACCGCAGCCTGTCCCAAGGAGATTCCGCTCGACGTCATCTCCCAGCTCAACCGCGATCTGCGCACCGCCATCCAGCACGGCCACTGATCCTTACGCCGGCAACCCGTCTCGTTCCCCGCCCAGCGGTGAGTGAGGCGGGTTTCTGCGTGCTCAGAACCAGCCTCACTCACCGCCGCTACGGCCATTGCGGGCGTACGACTGAACGCAGCGGCTCGAAGAGCATCTGCCAGATCCCTGCGAAGTCTGGCTCCGGACCGGTGTAGCCGCCGTCAGCCAGGAGCCGATGGACCCGCCGCACGGTTTCCTTGGGCAGCCGGAGGAGCTCCTTGGTGACTTGGAGATAGTCGACTCCCTCGCGCCGACAGCGGGCGTACCTGTCAATGTCGCCGGTGTACTGACCACGGTCGTCCTGGTGCTGACTCCCTTCGTACTCCACCACTCGCCGCCACTGTTCGTACCAGAGATCGGGAGTGATCTCCCCACCGTCCGACAGACGCAGGCAGGCGTTGACCTCGGGTTCGGGAAGACCGGAAAAGCGGAGAAGCGTCAGCAACTCCGCCTCCGGCATGGAGCGGCACCGGCAGTCGAGGAACGGCACCGCCCAACTGGCTTCCCGGACGCCACGGCGCCATCGTTCTTCGGTGATGATCTGCTCGAGCACAGCGAGGTCGAGCAAGCCCAGTCGAAGCAGTTCGCAACCTACTTTGATCGCATCCATCGTCCGCGACTCGGCGCAATAGGCGACCCACGCAGCCTCGGCCCGCGTGCCGTCGGCGTCGCCGGGCGGCCACTTCACGGTGCGATGCAGGAACACTCCCTGCAGCTGGAGGTGATGGTCGCCCCGGACGACGAAGTGCAGCGGCCGCCTCGGGCCATGGCCCACGCCCAGCTCTTGCAGCCGGGTGATACCCGTCGTCAACGCGAGGGCCGGCAACGCCAGCCGCGCGGCAGCAATCTCGCCGGCAAAGGACAGCTCGTGCGAGCGATGTCGGTAGACCGACTCATGCAATCGTACGAACTGTGGCCCCTGCACCACGTGGCGTGTCAGCCCGGCTTCGAGGGCTTCGGCACGGTGAAAGGGCCGGCCGCGCAATTCTTCGGGGATGACGTACATGCCTTCATGTCGCCATCCCCGGCGATGTCTTGCCACAGCTGGAGCGTCCGGCTGTGGATGAGAAGCATTGACCCCCTGCTGTGGATCCCAGCTGGCCCACGCAGTGGCGGTGAGTAGCGCTGGTTCCTTCCCGACGAAAACAGCCTCACTCACCGCTCCGCAGGCTGGGGACCCGCTCACCCCTGCTTGCGGCGGACGGCAGCGACCAACGCCAACATTGCGGTCGCTCCAGCGGCGAAGGCCGGCAACACCTTGGACGCCGGGCCGGCCGGTCGTACGTCGGCTGCTGCTGCCTCAACATCGATGCTGGGGCCCTTGACCGCCCGGTCCACCGCTTCACGGGCCTCGCGGGCCTTGCGCACTTCCGGGTTGGTGTGGGCCCAAGATGCGGCGTAGACGATCACGCGGGAGAAATAGTTGATCCACACGACCAGGATCAGGGCGATGCCGAAGGCTTGAAAGGCGGGCTGTTTGGCCGTGGACCCCAGCAGAAAGGTCGACGCCTGCTTGAGGATCTCGAAACCCACCGCGCCCAGGAATGCTCCCGACCACAAGGCGCGTGAGGTGGCCTCAGGTGAGGCCAGCAGCCGGAAGAAGGCGAAGAACAGCACGGTACTGGCGCCCAGACCGATAGCGATGGCCGCCGCCCACAGACCCACACCCGCGAGAGCGCCCAGCTCGAACGCATCGAGGATCGGACGCATCACCTTGGTCGCCACCCCCGAGACCGCGACGCTCACGATCAACACCGAGCCGAGGATGAGCATCGCCAGCAGGTCGCGGAGCTTTCCCACGAAGAAGTTGGGCTTCTCGCGCAGCGGCTCCTCGAAGACGGTCCGCAGCGCTTGGCGCATCCCCGAGAGCCAGCCGAGTCCGGAGTAGAGGGCGAGCACGAGGCCGACGCTGAAGATGCTCGGAGCCGCTGACTCGAGGCTGCTGAGACTGATCTTGCCGTCGCCCTCGCCGATGATGTTGGGGAGCACCCGATCGATGGCGGAGAGCAACTCGGACTGAGCCTTGGGATAGACCTTGGAGACCTGGCCGACGAGGGCGAAGGACAGCGCGAGGATCGGGAAGAACGACAGGAAGGCGAAATAGGTCACCGCGCCGGCGAGCGCGTTGCCCTGGACCTTGCCGTAGTGCTCGACCATCCGCACGACGTGGTCGACGAAGGGGCGACGTTCTCTCACTGCGGAGAATCGTGCCTTGACCGAGGTGATCAGCGACATGGCTCAGCCCATCTCGAAGGTGCGCGAAGGTCGCCAACCCGCCCGCGAGTCATGGACATAGAGACAGAACGAATCCACCTCGAAGGAGCACTCGAAGGAGCTGAGCTCCTTGAACGCGCGGTCCAGGGCCGCGTCATCGAGGTGATGGGCGATGGTGACATGGGGGTGGTACGGGAAGGCAAGGTCGACCGAGAGGGGTCCGCGTCGCAGCGCGCCAGCGAGTTGCTCGCACGACGAGATGCCCTGGGTCACCGTCACGAACACCACCGGCGACACCGGGCGGAAGGTGCCGGTCCCGCGGAGGTGGATGGTGAACGGTTCGACGCTGCTGGCGGTGGTTGCCAGGTGCTGTGAGACCGTCTCCACTTCGGCATCGGTGACCTCCATCGGCGGCAGCAGCGTGATGTGGGTCGGAATCTGCGCGGCAGTGACGTCACCGATCGAGGTGCGATAGTCCTGCAATTCGCTGGCCCACGGCTCTGGGATCGCGATGGCTACTCCGATGGTGGGCACGTCGGCGAGCCTACCCAACCCAGTCGCGGTGATGCACACTTGCTTTGTAGGATCACCGGTCGTGAGCGAAACCTTCCGTGCCGCCCAGTCCCGCAGCGCCGCCATCGAGGAGCAGATGGCCCAGGATCCTGGGTCGTTGAGGATGCTCACCGGAGATCGTCCTACCGGCGCTCTGCACATCGGCCACTACTTCGGCTCGATCCGCAACCGACTGCGCCTGCAGGAGAGCGGGGCGGAGATCTGGCAGCTGATCGCGGACTACCAGGTCATCACCGACCGTGAGATCGCCGGCGACATCGCAGGCAACGTCCGCAACCTGCTGCTCGACAACATCTCTGCCGGCCTGGACCCGGAGAAGGCCACGATCTTCACGCACTCGTCGGTCCCTGCGCTCAACCAGCTCATGTTGCCCTTCCTCAGTCTGGTCAGCGTGGCTGAACTGCAGCGCAACCCCACGGTCAAGGACGAAGCCAGGTCGGCAGGCATCACCTCCATCGGCGGGCTACTGCTGACCTACCCGGTCCACCAGGCAGCGGACATCTTGTTCTGCAAGGCCAACGTGGTCCCCGTGGGCCGCGACCAACTTCCCCACCTCGAGCAGACGAGGGTGATCGCGCGACGCTTCAACGATCGCTATGCCCCCGTCTTCCCCGAGCCCGGCGCCCTGCTGTCCGAGGCTCCGCTGATCCTCGGCACCGACGGCACCAAGATGAGCAAGTCCAAGGGCAACGTCGTCGAACTGCGCATGAGCGCTGACGAGACAGCCAAGAAGCTCAAGGGTGCCAAGACTGACAGCGACCGCGTCATCACCTACGACCCGGACGCCCGCCCGGAGGTGGCCAACCTCCTGCTGTTGATCGCGCTGTGCGAAGGCGGCGACCCGGCACAGATCGCTGAGGAGATCGGGGACGGTGGCGGCGGGGCCCTCAAGTCGCGTCTCACCGATGCGGTCAACACCGAGTTCGCTCCTCTCCGGGCGCGTCGAGCCGAACTGGCGGCCGATCCCGGGTATCTGGAGCAGGTGCTGCGCAGGGGCAACGAGCGTGCCAACGCAGTGGCCGAGGCGACACTCGACGAAGTGCGGGGCGCGATGGGCATGAGTTACCCGTGAGTCGTACCCGCGAGTCACTTGTTCAGGCGCACACAGAAAATTGTCGCCCTCAACCTCTGGTGTGACCTGCGTCTCCCTCTGTAACCTCCGTTTACAACAGCCGGGTGGTCCGGCTGGGGAGGACCCCACATCCATGAACCCCGCAACCCCACTCCGTCGTGCCCGTACGGCCGGCGCTCTTGCCCTGACAGTGATCGCCAGTCTGGCGATCTCGACGCTCGGAACCTCCGTGGCCAACGCCGCGGTCGACGAGCCACCGCGCCCGGTGTTCTACGAGGCACCTGCCTCACTGCCCGCGGCCAACGGTGACCTCGTCCGCAGCGAGAAGATGAAATTCCTGCTCGACCCCGCCGACGCCAGCAGCCTGGTGAAGAAGTCGTGGCGCATCATGTACCGCACCACCAACCGCAGCGGCGCCGCCATCGCGGTCACCGGGACGGTGATGGTGCCCAACTCACGTTGGGTCGGAACCGGCTCCCGCCCGGTGATCGGGTACGCGCCCGGCACCCAGGGCATGGCGGACCGTTGTGCGCCTTCGCGTCAGTTCTCCGAAGGTTTGGAGTACGAGGCGATCGGTATCGAGGGCCTGCTCGCTCGCGGGTATGCCGTCGCGATGCCCGACTATGAAGGACTGGGCACTGCAGGCGTCCACACGTACATGGACCGGCTCGCCCAGGGGCGCGCCACCCTGGACGTCGTCCGCGCCGCACAGCAGCTCGAGGGCACCGGCCTCAGCGCAGCCAGCCCGGTCGGACTTGAGGGCTATTCCCAGGGCGGTGGCGCAGCCGCGTCGGCGGTCGAGATCGCCCCGGCGTACGCCCCCGACCTCAAGCTCAAGGGCGCCTTCGTCGGAGCGGTTCCCGCCGATCTCGCCGGTGTGGCCAAGAACCTCGACGGCAGCCTCTGGTCGGCCTTCGGATTCTTCGCGCTGCGTGGACTCTCCGAGAGCTACGACGTCGACTTCGCGCCCTACCTCAACGACAAGGGAGTCGCCGCGCTGTCCAGCGTCGAGCAGGCCTGCGTCTTCGACCTGTTCGCCAACGCGTTCGTGAAGTCGGAAACGCTCACCAAGGACGGCGTCTCGATCGGGACCCTGATGAAGCAGGAGCCTTTCCTCTCCATCGTCGCGGACCAGAAGATCGGCCTCATCAAGCCGACCGTGCCCGTCGAGGTCACCCATTCGGCACTCGATGACACCATCCCGTACGCCGTGGGCAAGGCCATGGCGAAGTCGTGGTGCAGCACTGGTGCCAACGTTCGGTTCTCCACGAACGTGGCACCGCTACACATCGGCGGGATCCTGCCGCACGTGGCAGCGTCCATCCCCTTCTGGGAGGCCCGCTTCTCCGGCCTGCCCCAGATCAGCAACTGCTGGAGGATCTGAGCCAGCACAGAACGACATCGGGCCCCTCTCGCCGTGGCGAGGGGGGCCCGATGTGTCAAGAAGACACCGGCCTGCGAGCGTGGAGGGCAACCGAGAGCAACAGGATCGCCACCCCGCCCAGCGACAGCCCCAGGCCGACGAGGGCAGGCGCCCGCAGACCCCATCCTGCTGCGATGACGAGGCCGCCGAGCCACGCACCGAGCGCATTGGCGACGTTGAGCGAGGCATGGTTCATGGCAGCACCTAGGGCCTGGGCATCACCGGCCACGTCCATCAACCGGAGCTGGAGATTGATCACGAGCACCGAGCCCATGACCGTGATGAGGAAGACGACCGGCAGCGCCACCCAGCCGTACGGCGCGGCGAACCAGAAGGCAAGCATCGTCGCGGACATCCCGATCCCACCGATGATGAGGGAGCCGAAGATCGACCAGTCGGCCATGATGCCGGCCACCCAGGTCCCCACCACCATCCCGAGGCCGAAGGAGAGCAGGAAGACCGGCACCGCCTTCTCCCCCAGCCCTGCCACGTCGGTGACGACTGGCGCGATGTAGGAGTAGACCGCGAACATGCCGCCGAAACCGATGGCCCCGGCCAGCAGGGTGAGCCAGAACTGCGGGATGCGGCAAGCCGCCAGCTCACGTCGACCGCTGGCCCCGGCATTGCCCGGGAACGACGGCACGAGGGTCGCCACGAGGATGAGTGTCAGTACCCCCAGTCCAGCCACGGCCCAGAAGGCCGCCCGCCAGCCGAGTTCTTGCCCCAGGATCGTGGCGACGGGAACGCCCACGACATTGGCGACCGAGAGACCCAGCATCACCAGTGCCACCGCCCGCCCCTTGCGGGCACGCGGGGCCATACTCACCGCCACCAGCGAGGCCACCCCGAAGTAGGCCCCGTGCGGGAGGCCTGCAGCGAAGCGCGCCACCAGCAACTGCTCGTAGGAGTTGGCAAGGGCGCTGAAGACATTGCCGATGACGAAAGCCACCATCAATGCGATCAGGAGGGCCCGCCTCGGCAGGCGGGCTCCCAGGAAGGCCAGCATCGGAGCGCCCACCACGACGCCCAGCGCATAGGCCGAGATCACATGGCCCCCGGTGGGCAACGAGACTCCGACGCCTTCGGAGACCTGCGGCAGCAGCCCCATGGTCACGAACTCGGTCGTACCGATCGCAAAGCCGCCGACGGCCAGAGCCAGGACAGCCGCACCGAAGGAGCGCGACGCCACGGTGTCCTCAGGCTCCGCCCGGTCAGCAGACATGCGCACAGCACGGCGCTCGCTCTGGGGGTTGACGCCGCCCTGATCCTCGTCGGGGGCCGATGAGGATCAGAGGCTGGCGATCGCGTCGTTGAAGGTGGTCGAGGGACGCATCACGCGAGACGTCTTCTCGTCATCGGGACGGAAGTAGCCGCCGATGTCGGCCGGTTTGCCCTGCACTGCGAGCAGTTCGTCGACGATCTTCTGCTCGTTCTCACGCAGCGACCCGGCAAGAGCACCGAACGCGGACGCCAACTGGGCGTCGTCGGTCTGTCCGGCCAACTCCTCGGCCCAGTAGAGGGCGAGATAGAAGTGGGAGCCACGGTTGTCGATCGTGCCGAGCTTGCGCCCCGGTGAGCGGTCCTCGTTGAGGAACGTCTCGGTGGCCCGGTCGAGCGTCTCGCCGAGGATCCGGGCGCGGGCGTTGTCGTCGTAGGACGCGAGGTGCTCGAGTGAGGCAGCAATGGCGAAGAACTCCCCGAGGCTGTCCCACCGGAGGTAGTCCTCCTTGAGCAACTGCTGGACGTGCTTGGGTGCCGAACCCCCGGCGCCGGTCTCGAAGAGGCCACCACCGTTCATCAGCGGCACGATGGAGAGCATCTTGGCGCTGGTGCCCAGTTCGAGGATCGGGAAGAGGTCGGTGTTGTAGTCGCGCAGCACGTTGCCGGTCACCGAGATGGTGTCCTCGCCACGGCGGATCCGCTCGAGGGAGTAGGAGCAGGCGTCTGCCGGAGCCATGATCTCGATGGTCAGGCCGTCGGTGTCGTGCTCGGGCAGGTAGGCCTTGATCTTGGCGATGAGGTTGGCGTCGTGGGCGCGCGCCTGGTCGAGCCAGAAAACTGCCGGGGTATGGCTGGCACGCGCACGCGTCACGGCCAACTTGACCCAGTCGCGGATCGGCTCGTCCTTGGCCTGGCAGGCGCGCCAGATGTCGCCGGCGTTGACCGCATGCGACATCAGCACCTCGCCCGCGCTGTTGCGGACCTCGACGGTGCCGTCGGCAGTCATCTCGAAGGTCTTGTCGTGGGAGCCGTACTCCTCGGCAGCCTTGGCCATCAGCCCGACGTTGGACACCGAGCCCATGGTCCTCGGGTCGAAGGCGCCGTGGGCGCGGCAGTCGTCGATGACGGCCTGGTAGACCCCTGCGTAGGAGGAATCGGGGATGACGGCCAGGGTGTCCTGCTCCTGACCCTCGGCGTTCCACATGTGGCCCGACGTACGGATCATGGCGGGCATCGAGGCATCGACGATGACGTCCGAGGGCACGTGCAGGTTGGTGATGCCCTTGTCGGAGTCGACCATCGCCACGGCCGGACCCGAGGACAGACCGGACTCGAAGGCGGCCTTGATCTCGGCACCGTTGGGCAGCGAGTCGAGTCCACCGAGGATGGCACCGAGGCCATCGTTGGCGGAGAGACCCGCAGTGGCCAGGTCGTCGCCGTACTGGGCGAAGACATCTGCGAAGTAGGCACGCACGACGTGGCCGAAGATGATCGGGTCGGAGACCTTCATCATCGTGGCCTTGAGGTGGGCGGAGAAGAGGATCCCGTCGGATGCGGCCCGGGCGAGCTGGGCAGCGAGGAACTCGTCGAGCTTGGCCCCGCTCATGAAGGTGGCGTCGACGACCTCGCCGGCAAGCACCTCGAGCCCTTCCTTGAGCTTGCTCTCGGCGCCGTCGGTGCCCACGTGGACGATCGAGAGGGTGTCGGCGGAGTCCAGCACGACGGACTTCTCGTTGGAGAAGAAGTCGTCACTGCCCATGGTCGCCACATTGGTCTTGGAATCACTGCTCCACGCGCCCATCGAGTGGGGGTGGGACTTGGCATAGTTCTTCACCGAGGCAGGTGCGCGGCGGTCAGAGTTTCCTTCACGCAGTACCGGGTTGACCGCGGAACCCTTGACCCTGTCGTAGCGGGTACGGGTCTCGCGTTCCTCGTCGGTCTGCGGGTTCTCGGGGTAGTCGGGCAGATCGAAGCCCTGCGACTGAAGTTCGGCGATGACAGACTTCAACTGCGGGATCGAGGCCGAGATGTTGGGGAGCTTGATGATGTTGGCCTCGGGCCTGGTGGCCAGGTCACCCAGTTCGGCGAGAGCGTCGTCGATGCGCTGCTCGGCGCTGAGGCGATCGGGGAACTGCGCAATCACCCGGCCGGCCAGAGAGATGTCCCGGGTCTCGACCTCCACGCCCGCAGTCTTCGCATAGGCGGCGATGATCGGGAGGAACGAGTACGTCGCCAGTAGCGGAGCCTCGTCGGTGTGGGTGTAGATGATCTTGGCCATGGGTAGGAGCACTCCTGGGGATCGAGGATCGACATAACTCTTGACGTCAAGATACCTGACCAGGGAGCGGGTGGCGATTCGACTACCCTCGCCCCTGCCCTCGCGCGCGGCTAGAGTGTCCCGTGGTCTACGAGGGGTTGGGCCGCCACGACCTGGAGGGCAGCGCACCATGAGTGACACACTCGAAGACACACCGACGACCGGCCAGAAATTCACCGCCGAGCTGCTGGGCACGTTCGTGCTCGTGTTCTTCGGCTGCGGTGCCGCCATGCGCTCGGGCCTCACGAGTGGCGAGCCGAGTGGCTATATCGTCACCGGACTCACCTTCGGTCTGACAGTCGTGGTCATGGTCTACGCCGTGGGTCGCATCTCGGGGGGTCACTTCAACCCGGCCGTCACCTTCGGCGCGGCACTCGGGGGGCGGATCCCCTGGAACACCGTCGGCATCTACATGGCCGCGCAACTGGTCGGCGCCCTTCTCGCAGGAGCCGCCCTCTTCGGTATCAACCAGGGATTCTCGGGGTTCACCGCAGAAGGCAACATGGCGCAGAACTCCTTCGGGGACCAGGGCTCAGGCATCGCCTGGTGGGCAGCGCTCCTGCTCGAAGTCCTGCTCACCATGGTCTTCCTGTGGGTGATCCTGGCCGTCACCGATGCGCGCAACGAAGTCAACGTCGCACTCGGCCCGCTGGCGATTGGTCTGGCGCTGGCGATGATCCACTTCGCCTCGATGAGCGCCACCGGCACCTCGGTCAACCCCGCCCGTTCGATCGGGGTCGGCGTCTTCGCGGGCACGGACGCGATGATCCAGCTGTGGCTCTTCGTCCTCGCTCCCCTGCTCGGAGCAGCGATTGCCGGCCTGACCTATCCCGTCCTGTTCGGCCAGGGTGCTGAGCCGGTGGCCGGGTCGGGTCTCAACTTCGGTGGCGGCCGTAAGAACCAGTACGTCCCGGGCAACTACGAGGCCCAGTGGAACCAAGGACAGCAGGGCGGCTGGGGACAGCCCGGGGCTGCCTGGGGTGCTCCCCCGCCGCAGCAGTGGGGCACCCCCCCGGTGCACCCGCAGCAGCAGCCCCAGCAGCAGCCCGACCCGTACGGCGCTCCGCAGGCAGCACCAGGCCAGCCTGCTCCCGGTCAACCGGGCCAGTGGGGCCAGCCGGCGCCCCAGCCCCAGCCCCAGCCCCAGCCCCAGCAGCCTCCCGGTCAGTGGGGAGCACCGCAAGCTCCCAGCGCACCGCCCAGCAGCCCGCCCAGTGCTCCCGGGCACTGGGGGAACCCGGAGGGCGACGACGACGGTCGCACCCAGGTGCGACGCCCCGACTGACTCAATCGGGGTCTGACTCAATCGAGGCTTGGCTCAATCGGGCTGGCGGTCGATGAGATCGGCCCGCCAGCCTGCCTCGAGGTTCTCGACACCGTCGAGGCCGACCCCGGTGCGATAGGACTTCAGCGTCACAGAATCGTCCTCGTCGCGGGTGTTGACCCGGTCACGGCTCTGCGCCTCGACGAGCACGCTGGGCGAAGGGCCCTGCGCGACGACGTACGGCACCCAGCCGTCGCCCAGCCGCGGACTGGCTGGCATGGCCAGACCGGCCTCGGCGCCCGCCGATCCGGCGCGCCAAGTGAGGGCAGCGGAGTCTTGGCCCACCCACCACACGTTGCCATCGCGGTCCTGGGCGTAGAAGCGGGTGACTGTCTCCTCCTCGTCGCTGATGTTGGTGGTCGTCCGAACCCCGGTCGCGATCAGGCCGGCGATCTCGGTGGTGTCGCTCAGCACGAGGGTCTGCATCGACCCGATCCGGGCACCCTCCCGGGTCACGTCATAGGTCCAGGTCGCGCCCGACTCCCACGACAACCAGGGGTTGTCGATCCTCGTCACGAAGTCAGCAACGTCGGGCGTGGGGGTCGGGATCACCAGCCCGTCGATGCCCTGGGAGTCGTAGGGCGCCGGCTGTCCGACGCCGCCGCACCCACCGCTGGTCAGCGCGATCACTGCGCCACCGGCCAGGAGTGCCATCCTTCGGCGAGCCGCGCCAGAAGGTCGGCCGAGTCGATGCATGGGTGCCAGCATGCCAGCCCGGTGGCGCTACTAGCGTCAGAGGGACAGCCCATTTCCCTCGCGAGGAGTACTACGTGACGTCCACTGACCTGAGCCCCCTCAAGGTCGCCGTGACCGGCGCAGCCGGTCAGATCGGCTACAGCCTGCTCTTCCGCCTCGCCAGCGGCGCACTCGCCGCAGGCCGGCCCATCGAACTTCGCCTGCTCGAGATCGAGCCCGCTCTCAAGGCGCTGGAAGGCGTCGTGATGGAACTCGACGACTGCGCGTTCCCCACCCTGGCCGGCGTCGAGATCGGCGCTGACCCCGAGAAGATCTTCGACGGCGTCAACCTCGCCCTGCTGGTGGGTGCGCGTCCACGTGGCCCCGGTATGGAGCGCAGCGAGTTGCTGTCCGCCAACGGCGCCATCTTCACCGCCCAGGGCAAGGCCCTCAACGCGGTGGCCGCCGACGACATCCGCATCGGCGTGACCGGGAACCCGGCCAACACCAACGCCCTCATCGCGATGAGCAATGCCCCCGACATCCCACGGGAGCGCTTCTCGGCACTGACCCGTCTCGACCACAACCGCGCCATCTCCCAGCTCGCCGCGAAGACCGGCGCGACGGTCAGCGACATCACCCACATGACGATCTGGGGCAACCACTCCGCGACGCAGTACCCCGACCTGTTCAACGCCCTGGTCTCCGGCAAGAATGCCGCCGAGGCCGTCGGTGACCAGGACTGGCTGGAGAACACCTTCATCCCGACCGTCGCCAAGCGTGGCGCGGCGATCATCGAAGCCCGGGGCTCCTCCTCGGCCGCCTCGGCAGCGTCCGCCACCATCGACGCAGCGCGTGACTGGCTGTTCGGCTCCGCGGAGAACGACTGGGTCTCGATGGCGGTGCCCTCCAACGGAGAGTACGGCGTGCCCGAGGGCCTCATCTCCTCCTTCCCCGTCACCACGTCGGGCGGTGACTGGAAGATCGTCGAAGGCCTGGAGGTCAACGACTTCTCCCGCGCCCGGATCGACGCCTCGACCGCTGAGTTGGCGGAGGAGCGCGCGGCCGTTACTGAGCTGGGTCTGATCTGACGCAGCGAGGTACGAGCGCAGTCAGGGTCAGGGCCGCATGAGTTGGGTCTGATCTGACGCAGGGAGGTACGAGCGAGAAGCAGCAGCACACGGGCGGGCGCTTCGGCGCCCGCTCGTGCATGTTCAGGGGTGGCAGGTTCGGGGTCGAGAGTGCTCAGAGTCCGGGCTGGTCGGGGATGGACCCGGCCAGGAAGATCAGCGAGCTACCGAGTATGACCAAGGCGCCGACGTCGAGGAACTTGTGCCGTACGGCCAACATTCCGGCATCGCGAGGTCGGAGCACCACGCGGGCAACCGCGGCGGCGATCAGGGTGCCGCCCATCACGCGGATTCCCGTGCGCCAGTCGTGAAGGGCGACGAGCACCAGTGAGGCTCCCACCACTACCAGCACGAGCAGATAGATGGCGCCGCCGATGGTCGAGGGATAGCGACGCTCGTCATCCTCGTTGCCGATCTCGAGTGCCTCGCCATCGACCAGTCCCTCGGCCGAGACCGGTGGGATGCTCTCGGGAGGGACGAGGTGTGGTTCGTCCGAGTCGTCGGTGAAGATGGGATCAGTCATCGTCAGCTCGGGCCGGAGTTCTCGGCGATCTCGACGATGTTGGAGAGCAGCATCGCTCGCGTCATCGGGCCCACACCCTTGGGGTTGGGCGAGACCCAGGCAGCCACGTCCCACACGTCGGGGTGGACGTCGCCGGTGACACGGCCCTCGACGCGCGACACTCCGACGTCGAGCACCGCCGCGCCCGGCTTGACCATGTCGGCAGTGATGATGCCGGGTACGCCGGCTGCGGCGATGACGATGTCTGCGCGTCGCACGTGAGCGGCCAGGTCGATGGTTCCGGTATGGCAGAGCGTGACGGTCGCGTTGTCCGAGCGGCGCGTCAGGAGCAGTCCGAGCGGACGACCGACGGTCAGTCCGCGACCGACCACGACGACGTCGGCACCCGCGATCTGGACGCCGTGGCGGCGCAGGAGCTCGATCGCTCCGACCGGCGTGCACGGGAGCGGACCGGCCTTGCCCAGCACCAGCTTGCCGAGATTGGTCGGGTGGAGCCCGTCCACGTCCTTGTCGGGGTGCACGCGCGAGAGCAGGGCGAACTCGTCGAGTCCGGTGGGTTGCTGGACGATGAACCCCGTGACGGCGGGGTCGGCGTTGAGACGATCGATGAGCGCCTCGACCTCTCTCTGCGGCGTACCGGTCGGCAGATCGTGGCGGAACGAAGCGATGCCGAGCTCGGCACAGTCCTTGTGCTTGGCGCCGACGTACCACTGGTTGCCCGGGTCGTCACCGACCATCACCGTGGCCAGGCCGGGCGTGATGCCACGCTCTTTCAGAGCAGCGACGCGCTGCGCCAGCTCCAACTTGATGGTCCGCAGCGTCGCTGCGCCGTCCAGGGTCTGTGCGGTCACGTCGTTCAGTCTAGGGACGTGGGTGGCATCTGCCGGATGAGGGCCCAGGGTGGCATCAGGGTCAGCCCCCATGGTGGATCTGCTTTCCCACTCCTACCGTCGTGACATGACCACAACTCCAGGCAGCACATCCAGTCTGGTCGACGTCCCGGTGTCGATCCAGGTGCGACTCGCGGCCCTCTGGACGACCATGCTCTTCGTCTTCGCCTACGTCGACATCTTCGGATTCTGGCGAGCCGACGTGCTGCGCGGGGCGCTCGCCCGGGAGGTCCCGGGACCCGGCTTCACGATCGACCAGACCTTCCTGCTGCTCACCACGGTCTACGTCGTGCTGCCCAGTGTGATGATCGCGTTCTCGGTGCTCGCACCCGCTGGCGTGGTCCGCCCGATCACCCTCGCGATGGCCGGGATCTATCTCCTGACCATCGCTGGCTCGATGATCGGCGAGACCTGGGCCTACTACTTCCTCGGCAGCGCGGTCGAGATCGGGCTGCTGCTGATCGTGGCTGTCCTCGCCTGGCGCTGGCCGAGAGTCTGAAGCGCGCACAGTGAGGCTCAAACGCCGACAGGAGCACCGATCCTGACCAGATGGCGTTCAGCAGCCCGCGCAGCCGGATGCGCCACGGCTGCTGCCGTCATCCCGATGGCCGCGATCACCAGCCAGCCGGCTGTGCCGACCTGGAGCGCGAGATAGGTGTAGAGCGTCGGGGAGATGATCACATCGATCTGGCGACCGATGCCCCAGACACCTTGGTAGTCGCCGAGTCTGCGGTGGTCGGAGAGCTCGGAGGTGAAGGACCATTCGGCCGCCGACTGCCACAGCTCAGCACCGGTAATGGTGATGTGACCGACCCAGATGAGCACGATCAAGATCCAGCCGACCGTCTCGTGCGTCACCGCCAGGAGCGCGCAGGACACGAGGAACGCATATCCGGACCAGCGCACCGCACGCAGCGACCCGTTGACCGAGTCGGCCACCCGCGAGGCACGGACCTGCAAGGCCACCACCAACACCGTGTTGGTGCCGAAGAGCCAGGCCAGCAAGACAGGTGGAGCCTCGGTGCGCTCGACCAGCCACAACGGCACGACGACGTTGAGCAGCACCTGGTTGGAGTGCAGCACACCGTTGCAGGCGCCGAGGACGACGAATCCCGGGTTGCGCCACGCCTGTGGTGCGGCGCTGACGTCATCGCCCGGCGTCCGGGTCGGGAACTTTCCATCGATGGCGGGCAGCACCATCGCGATCATCAGCGCATTGAGCACCAACAATCCGGCCGTGACGAACGGGATAAACCGCACCGCTCCGAGCCCCAGGCCGAGCGCCACACCACTGGCCCCAGCTCCCAGGGTGTAGCCGACGTTGCGGGCGGCACGCAGGTACGCCAGCGCTCGGACCCGTACGTCGCGAGGGAAAACAGCGATGCGGTAGACGTTGCTGGTGTTCCGGCTCGCCGTCTCGAAAACCGCCAGCACCGAGAGCATCGCGACAAAGGTGAGCATCCCGCCGATCAGCGGCCAGGCGAAGTAGAGAGCGGCCTCGACCGCGCTGGCCACCGCCCACAACGATTTCGCCCCCACCCGATCGGCCAGTCGACCCATCGGGATCTGAAGGGCCACGGTGAAGATCGCCGCAATCGACAGGCCCAAGCCCACCTGCGCGCCGGTGAGACCGACGATCTTGGTGAAGTAGACGGCCGTCCCGGTGAGAAAACTGCCGGTCGCGAAGGCCGAGATCACGCACTGGTAGACCAGATCACGCTCGAGCTTGGTCGGCGGAAGAATACGCCCCATCATTTCGGCATCGTGCCCATTCCCGAGACTCCCCACGTAGTTATCTTGACGTCAAGATAACAGGGGTGGAGCGGTGAGTACGACCGATTTTCCCCAGTGCGGAAACAGCCTCACTCACCGCCCAACCAGGCGCTCAGTGGAAGAAGTGCCTCGTCCCGGTGAAGTACATCGTCACGCCCGCAGATGCGCAGGCCTCGACGACTTCGGCATCGCGCACCGAGCCACCGGGCTGCACGATCGCTCGGACGCCGGCATCGATAAGTATCTGGGCGCCGTCGGCGAACGGGAAGAAGGCGTCCGAGGCTGCCACTGCCCCCGCGGCCCGCTGGCCGGCTCGCTCCACCGCGAGTCGGCAGGAGTCGACGCGGTTGACCTGACCCATCCCGACACCTACCGAGGCTCCACCGGTAGCGAGCAGGATGGCGTTCGACTTCACCGCGCGGCAGGCGCGCCAGGCGAACGCCAGGTCGGCCAGGGTCTCGGCATCGGCCGCCCCGCCCGTGGCCAGGGTCCACGCAGACGGGTCGTCCCCGGCTGCGTCGATGACGTCGCGCTCCTGGACGAGCAGGCCACCGGAGATGGCTCGCGTCTCGGTGCCTCCCCGCACCAGCGGCTGGCACTGCAGAATGCGGATGTTCTTCTTGCCCTGCAGGACCTCGATTGCGCCGTCGTCATAGGCCGGAGCCACGATCACCTCGGTGAAGATCTCCGCGACCTGCCTCGCCATCTCGACCGAGACCGCGACGTTGGTGGCGATCACGCCACCGAACGCCGATACCGGGTCGCACTCGTGGGCCCGACGGTGCGCCTCGGCGACGTCCCCGCCGACCGCGATCCCGCACGGGTTGGCGTGCTTGATGATCGCCACGGCCGGCTCGTCGAAGTCGTAGGCAGCCCGTCGAGCAGCGTCGGCGTCGACATAGTTGTTGTAGGACATCTCCTTGCCGTGGTGCTGCTCAGCCTGGGCCAGACCCGGACCCTGCGGCAAGGACTCGTCGGTGTAGAGCGCGGCACTCTGGTGGGGGTTCTCGCCGTAGCGCAACACCGACTCCTTGCTCCACGTCGCACCCAGCCACTCAGGGAAACCGGAGCCCGAGCCCGTGTCGGGGTTGATGAGCACGCTTCCCATCCAGGACGCCACCGCGACGTCGTAGCTCGCGGTGTGGACGAACGCCTCGGCGGCCAACTGCTTGCGCTGCGCCAGAGTGAACCCACCGGCGGTCACCGCTTCGAGCACGTCGGCGTACGCGGCAGGCGAGGTCACGATCGCGACGCTCGGGTGGTTCTTGGCGGCGGCCCGGACCATGGATGGGCCACCGATGTCGATCTGCTCGACGCACTCGTCGGGTCCGGCACCGGACGCGACGGTCTGGGTGAAGGGGTAGAGGTTCGACACGACCAGGTCGAACGGCTCGACCTCGAGCTCACGCAACTGCTCGACGTGGGCCTCCAGGCGCCGATCGGCCAGGATGCCGGCGTGCACGCGCGGGTGCAGGGTCTTGACCCGACCGTCAAGGCACTCGGGGAAGCCGGTGAGGTCTTCCACCTTGGTGACCGGCAGACCGAGCGACTCGATCAGCGCGGCCGACCCGCCGGTGGAGACCAGCTCGACCCCGGCGTCGTGCAGACCACGGACCAGGTCGTCAAGACCGGACTTGTCATAGACGGAGACAAGAGCTCGCTTGATGGGGATGCGTACTTCAGACACGGGAGGACTCCTCGCAAACGTTTCGAGTGCGAGGCACCCAGGCGTTCGATGCACTCGCGCGGAACTCCCTGGTGGTGGCCCACCTGCGCCAGTCGTGTGGGTGCAGCCTATCGACCCTCGGCACCGATACGAACACGGCGCCCCTCGACGGTGACGCCCTCGCGTGCGATGCGCCCCACCGACTCGACGAGCATGGCTCGCTCGGCGGTCTTGATGCGTTCGTGCAGCGACTCGACCTCGTCGTCTTCGGCCACGGGCACCGCCACCTGGGACACGATCGGTCCGGTGTCGATGCCCCCGTCGACCACGAACAACGTCGCACCACTCACCTTCACACCGTGCGCCAGCGCGTCGCGAGGTCCGTGCATGCCGGGGAACGACGGGCACAACGCCGGGTGGGTGTTGAGGGTGAGGAAACGCTCGAGGAAGTCGGCCGAGACCAGCTTCATGAAGCCTCCCAACACCACCAGATCGGGGCTGAAGCCAGCCACCCGATCGATCAGTGCGCTATCCCAGTCCCCCCGAGAGGGGTGGTCACGCACCCGCTCCACGAAGGTCGGAACCCCGCTCCGTTCGGCTCGCGCCAGCGCCTCGATGCCGTCTCGATCGGCGCCGACCGCGACGACCTGCGCGCCGTAGGAGTCATCGGTACAGGCATCGAGCAGTGCTTGCAGGTTCGTGCCCGATCCTGACACCAGGACGAGGATGCGAGCAGGGTCTGGAAGGTGGGACACGGCTGGAGTCTAGGACGGGTCAGTCCGAGTGGTCCCCATCGTGGTCCTGCCCCGGACGCCGCTGCAGCAACGCCAGCACCAGGGCGCCGACCAGCGCCCCCATCCCACACGCCACGATCGCGTGGACGAGGACTTCGGGGACGAACGGCCCCACGTGTCGCATCCGACCCGGACCAGCGACACCGCCCGCCAGCGAGGCGAGGACAGCGAATCCGACACCGGCCACGATCCCGCCGCCACAGCCGGCCAGGGCGAGGCGGTCCCAGGCGAGGGGGCGTCGACGAAGCACGCGGAAGGTGGAGAACGCAGCGACCAGCGGCGGCAGCGCCATCGAGGCGCGCACCCACCCGGCCGGGGTGCCCACCGAAGGCAACGCCGCGAGCAGCGGGAAGACCGGCAGCGGGCCGAGAGCAACCGCGGTCGGAGAGACCAGCGTGCCACCCCCGACGGCGAAGCCCGGCCCGAGCAGCCATGACCCGGAGAACAGCGCAGCATTGGGCAGGAAGGCCGCATTGACGACCGCATAGAGGCCCGCCTCCGACGGACTGGGATGCAACCGCGAGGTCATCGTCGCCGCATCCCCGAACGAGACGATGAGTGCGGCGAGGAACACCAGGGTGGAAATGATCAGGAAGGCACGCAGCACGGCGGCGGCGACCCGCACACCGGCCCGGACGGTGACGGGCACGAAGCGTGCCCAGATGGCGGCGCGACCCGAGCCGATGGCGATGGCCGGACCTGCCACGGCGCCGGTCAGGAGCAGCGTCCAGACCAGGACGTGCGGCAGGGAGGGATCGGTGGTGGATCCGGCGGCCAACGTCGTCACCACCACGGCAACGATGGCGTAGCCGGTGAGGAAGAGCCCCCACGCGAGCGGGACGGTGAAGTCACGTTCGCCGTCAGAGATTCGGTCGGCGTCAGGACCGTGGCCGGAGATGGAGTCCCCGACGCGATGGCCGAGTCGCCAGATCGACCAGACCGAGATCGCCGTCAGACCGAGAGGGACCACGGTGATGCGCACGTCCAGCACGTTGAAGCCCGACCCGTGAGCAGCCAGCCAGGCCAGCGCACCCATCCGCATCCCGTCGCGCGGTGCGCCGTGCGCGCCGGCGTCGGAGATGAACCAGCCGATCACCCCGACCGCCAGCCAGACCACCAGCGGACCCAGTGCAGCCAGGGCCCCGCCCACGGTCGCGATGAGAACCAGCGGACGTGGGGGCACCGCACCGGCGCGGGCCCGGTCGGGGCGAGTGATCAGCGACGTCATGACCACGCCATCATCACCCCGGCCTCAAGCTCGGCGACGTTCCCACGCCGGGCGGGAAGGTTGTGCACGAGCTGGTGCTCTCCCGTACCGTGGAGTGGCCATGAGGAACCCCGAATCGTTCGACGCCTACTACGCCGAGACCCGCACGCGATTCCTGCACGAGGCGTACGCCCTCACTGGCGACGAGCCTGCAGCGCGTGCGGCACTGCGTGATGCCTATGTGATCGCGTGGCACCACTGGCGCAAGGTGGCCCTGCTCGACGACAGAGATGCATACGTACGCTCCCTGGCGCACCGCCGGGCCCGCCGTCGCCACAAGACCCGCATCTGGCACCGCGACAAGGCGTTGGACGACAGCGTCCTGGCGACATTCGAGGCTCTCTCCCAGTTGTCATCGCAGCATCGACAGCTTCTCGTGCTCAGCACGCTGTCGCCCTTGTCGATGTCAGAGATCGCCCGAGCCGTCGGGCTCCCCCGCACCGACGCCGAGAGGGAACTGCAGAGCGCCACGGCCCAGTTCTCCCTGGACCGCGACGTCCCCACGACTGAGCTGCGCCCGTTGCTCGAAGAACTGGCCCAGCCGCTCGAGGAGACCCGCTGGCCGCGCGCCACCGTCATCCGCCGCAACGGCGCCGCGCGGCGCCGCGCGCACACCATCGCGGGTGCAGCCGTGGCAACAGCTGCGCTCCTGGTCTCCGGTTCGCTCGTCGCCACCGGGTCCGATGCCACCACCACCAGCCTGAGCAGGGAGCGCACCACCACGGCCCTGCGGCTGGACCCCCCACCCACCTTGACGAGCGCCGACATGGTGCTCGACGAGTCCGTACTGCTGGCCTCGGACCAACTGACACGATTCGGCAGCAAGGTCGAGTGGAGCGAAACCTCGACCAGCGACAACACCGACGGTGACGGCCTGGTGGTGCCGTGCCAGCGGGACCGCTTCTCCGACCCCGAGGGCCTCGACGCCATCGTTCGCACTTGGCAGGGCAGCACCACCACGACGAAACGCTCCGTCGTGCGCCAAGGGGGTAAGAAGCGGGTCATCAAGAAGCGGGTGACCAGCGCCAGCACCGATCTGGTCCAGGTCGTGGAGATGTCGCGCGATGCAGAGCGGGCCCAGCAGAGCTTCACCACCGCTTCGCTGTGGTACGCCGGATGCAACAAGTTCCGCACCCAGTTGTTGTCCACCGCGGCGGTGGAGGGTGTGGGCGAGTCCGCGAGACAGTTCCGGCTGCGTAATTGGGGCAAGGCGCCCAGCACGATCTCCGTGGGTCTGGCACGCACCGGCAATGTGGTGACCACCACCGTGATGGAGAGTCGATCCGGGCCCGTCGACGCGAAGGCCACCACCACAGCCCTGGCGGCCGCGGTGAATCGTCTGTGCGGCTCCCCCGGCGCCGGACCGTGCGCCGGCCGCGCGCGCAGCGTCCCGACCGACCCCATGGCAATCGGCACGCCACCGGGCTTGCTGATGACCGTCGACCTTCCTCCGGTCGCGATCGCCCGCGGCCCATGGGTCGGGACGGATCCAGCGCCCGTCACCGCCACCAACTCCGCCGCCACCCGTTGCGACAACACGTCCTTCAAGGCCAAGGGGATCCGCGGCGGACTCACCCGGACCTTCCTCTTCCTCAAGACCCCGAACGCCGATCGGCTGCTCGGGCTGACGCAGACAATCGGACTGATGAAGAAGCCGGCCGCCAAGAAGTTCGTCTCGGTCGTCGCCTCGCGCATCCGCAAGTGCGGCGCAGCCAACCTGGGCACCTCAGTGACGACCCTGGCTTCGGTGTCGACCCCGAAGCGCGAGCTCCACGTCTGGGCGCTCTCCATCGAGCTGAACGACAAGGACTCCTTCCCGTTCCTCATGGCCATCGGTCGCGAAGGCAACGCCGTGTCGCAGGTGGGGTTCACGCCCGGTCGCCGGATGACGATGAGTCGCCCGGACTTCGTGGCGCTCGCTCGCCGCTCTCTCGAGCGACTGAGCAATCTGTCGGGCGCCACCCCCTAGTCCCCCGGGAAATGCTCGACGGCCGCACCCCTGCAGGGGTACGGCCGTCGGAGGATGTGCGTCAGAGGTTCTTCAGGATCTCGCGCATCAGCTCAGCGGTCTCGGACGGCGTCTTGCCGACCTTGACCCCGGCGGCCTCGAGGGCCTCCTTCTTGGCCTGCGCGGTGCCCAGAGATCCGGAGACGATCGCGCCGGCGTGACCCATGGTCTTGCCCTCCGGAGCGGTGAAGCCCGCGACATAGCCCACGACGGGCTTGGTCACGTGGTCCTTGATGTAGGCCGCAGCCCGCTCCTCGGCGTCGCCACCGATCTCGCCGATCATCACGATCGCCTTGGTCTCCGGGTCGTTCTCGAAGGCCTCGAGGGCGTCGATGTGGGTGGTGCCGATGATCGGGTCACCACCGATACCGATGGCGGTGGTGAAGCCGTAATCCTTGAGCTCGTACATCATCTGGTACGTCAGGGTGCCCGACTTCGACACGAGGCCGACCGGGCCCTTGCCGGCGATGGTGTGCGGCGTGATGCCGGCCAGCGACTCGCCCGGCGTGATGATGCCGGGGCAGTTAGGGCCGATCATGCGGGTGGCCTTGCCTTCGAGGTAGGCGAAGACCTCGGCGGTGTCCTGCACGGGCACACCCTCGGTGATGACCACGAGCAGGCCGATGCCCGCGTCGATGGCCTCGATGCACGCTGCCTTGGTGTGGGCGGGCGGCACGAAGACGACCGACACGTCGGCTCCGGTCTCTTTCATCGCCTCGGCGACAGTGCCGAAGACCGGGAGATCCTGGCCACCGAGCTCGACGGAAGTGCCGGCCTTGCGCGCGTTGACGCCACCGACGATGTTGGATCCGGCGTCGACCATGAGGGTGGTGTGCTTGGAGCCCATCCCGCCCGTCATGCCCTGGACGATGATCTTGGAGTCCTTGTTCAGGTAGATAGACATGTTTTTCTGCTTCTCTCGTCTCTCGGGCCGTCAGGCGTTCGCGAGTTCGGCGGCCTTGTCGGCAGCGCCGTCCATGGTGTCGACCATCGTCACGAGCGGGTGGTTAGCCTCCGCAAGGATGCGACGACCCTCCTCGACGTTGTTTCCGTCGAGGCGCACGACGAGCGGCTTGGTGGCCTCGTCGCCGAGGATCTCGAGCGCACCGACGATGCCGCTGGCCACCTCGTTGCAGGCAGTGATGCCACCGAAGACGTTGACGAAGACCGACTTGACCTGTGCGTCGTGCAGAATCACGTCCAAGCCGTCCGCCATGACCTGTGCGTTCGCACCGCCGCCGATGTCGAGGAAGTTGGCCGGCTTGACGCCGCCGTGCTTCTCACCGGCATAGGCCACCACGTCGAGGGTGGACATGACCAGACCCGCACCGTTGCCGATGATGCCCACGGCACCATCCAGCTTGACGTAGTTGAGGCCCTTGTCCTTGGCCTTGGCCTCGAGCGGGTCCTCCTCTTCGCGGATCTCGAAGACCTTGTGGTCGGGGTGGCGGAAGTCGGCGTTCTCGTCCAGGGAGACCTTGCCGTCGAGCGCCTCGAGCTTGTCCCCGGTCAGCCGCGCGAGCGGGTTGACCTCGACCAGGGTGGCGTCCTCCTCCACGAAGACGTTCCACAACTGCTGGACCATCTGCACGGCCTGCTCACGCAGCTCGGCCGGGAATCCGGCCTCGTCCACGATCTCCTCGGCCTTGGCCTGGTCGACGCCGGTGCCGGCGTCGATCGGGATCTTCTTCACGGCGTCAGGGTTGGTCTTGGCGACCTCTTCGATCTCGACACCGCCCTCCACGCTGGCGATGCAGAGATAGGAACGGTTGGAGCGGTCGAGCAGGAAGGAGAAGTAGTACTCCTCCTCGATCGAGGCGCCGGGGACCACGAGCACCCGGTTGACCGGAAGACCCTTGATCTCGAGGGCGAGGATGGCGCGGGCGGCTTCTTCAGCCTCTGCCGGCGTCTTGGCGACCTTCACGCCGCCTGCCTTGCCACGACCTCCGGCCTTGACCTGTGCCTTGACGACCACGACGCCGCCGATCTCCTCCGCGGCCGCGCGAGCGTCCTCGGGGGTCTCGACGGTCTTGCCGAGGGCGCCGGCCACTCCGTGCTTGGCGAAGAGCTCTTTCGCCTGGTACTCCATCAAATCCACGATCTACACGATCCTTCGCAGTTGAGGCCGTTTGCGAGCCCAGGCAGAGGTTGCCGTGAGCGTTATTTCCCTCCGGCACCTTAGTCCCGCACGGTGACGGGCGCCCAGCGAGGTCGGGCGTGACCTACGGCACGCAACTGGGTCCCGTCTCGTAGCGTGGTCACCGTGCCTGCCCTCATGTGGTTCCGCCGAGACCTCCGCGTGCGTGACAATCCAGCCCTGCTGCGCGCGCTGGAGAGTGGAGAAGTCGCCGCGCTGTTCGTCGTGGATCCTCTCCTGTGGTCGGGCGCGGGCCCGGCCAGGCGGAGCTGGCTCGCTGCCAACGTCCAGTCCCTGGCCGAGCGCATCCCGCTGACCCTCCGCTTCGGTGACCCGCTCGAGGTGGTCCCTCGCACCGCTGGCGACATGGGCGCCGACGCCGTGCACATCTCTGCCGAGACCACTCCCTACGGTCGGCATCGTGATGCTGGCGTCGAGACGGCCCTCGCCGGCAACGATGTACGTCTGGTCGCCACCGGCTCGCCGTACGCAGTGGGTCCCGGCCTGGTCCGCAACGGCTCTGGCGGGCCCTACCAGGTGTTCACGCCCTATGCCCGGGCCTGGCGCGAGCACGGCTGGTCCGTGCCGGCCCACACGCCACGCTCCCCCGAGATGCTCAGCCTCGACTCCGACCCACGCGCCGTCGACCTGCTGGCCGAGGCCGTTGCTGCGGCTCCTGCCAGTCTGCCCACCGCCGGGGAGGAAGCCGCCTGGCGGCGGTGGCGACACTTCCGTGACGACCTGATGGCGACCTACGACGAGGACCGGGACCGTCCGGCGGTGGACGGCACCTCCCGACTCTCGCCCTATCTCCACCTCGGTGTCGTCCATCCCCGCTCCCTGCTGGCCGATCTCGGCGAAGGTGCTGGCGCCCGACGCTTCGAGACCGAGCTGGCGTGGCGAGAGTTCTACTCCGACGTGCTGTGGCACGCCCCGACATCAGCCTGGGAGGACCTCAAGCCCGGGCTGGGCGCCATGCGCTACGACGATCCGGAGGATGCGATCGAGGCCTGGCGCACCGGCACCACCGGCTTCCCCATCGTCGACGCCGGGATGCGCCAGTTGCTGGAGACCGGCTGGATGCACAATCGGGTGCGGATGATCACTGCTTCCTTCCTGACCAAGGACCTGCACGTGTGGTGGCCGGTGGGTGCCCGCCATTTCCTCGACCTTCTGATCGACGGCGACGTGGCGTCGAACAACCACGGCTGGCAGTGGGTGGCCGGCACCGGGACCGACGCGTCGCCCTACTTCCGGGTCTTCAACCCGATCACCCAGGGCCTGCGCTTCGACCCCGTCGGCGACTACGTACGCCGTTGGGTGCCCGAGCTGGACCACCTGCCCGGCAAGCTGGCGCACGAGCCGTGGAAATCGGAGGTCGGCTACGAGCAGGACTACCCGCTGCGCATCGTCGACCACGCTGCAGAACGACTCGAGGCACTGGACAGATATCAGTCGGCCCGCGCGTGAGGTGGCTCAGTCCTGAACGGCCGGCTCTCCGTCGGAGGAGTGGTTGAGGATCGTCGCCCGGTCCAGTCCCAGCAGGGCCAAGAAGGTCAGTGCAACGCGCCTGGCTGTGCGCATGGTGGTGCCCAGTGGGGTCCGAGACCGGACATTAGACATGATCACCAGTGCTGGAAATCACTTGTCCACAGGCAGGCTTACGCGGGGAGAGCACGCTAAAAGTTGATGTTGATTCAACAGTCCATCAATTTCACCCCACGGTTGGGAACTCCGGGAATACGTCCGTTACAGTCAATCTCGTTCTCGCCGACCACCCCCCTCAACCGGCAGATTGGTAACTCTCCCTATGGGCAACCACCGAGCGCAGCGCGCACCTCGGCGCAGCACCTCGGCACCGGCACCCGTCGCTGGAAAGCGGCGGGCTGCGACGCCGGAGCGCCGATCCTTGGCCCTCCGCGTGCCGTCGACGCCGCTCATCGCCGGGATCGCCGTGCTGGCTGTCTCCGCGGGTGGAGCCGTGACTGCCGCGGGAGCCGACATCACCACTGTCGACCCCATGAGCCGTGGCATCGAGGGCTCACCTGCCATCAGTGGTAGCGCCGGTGAGGCGCTCCTGAGCCGCACAGCGATCGTGAGCCGCAGCTCCATCAGGGACGCTGCCAGCGAGGCAACCAATCCCAAGCTCATCGCGCTGGCCGAGAAGCAGAAGGCCGAACGCGACGCCAACCTCGATCAGATGCGTGCCGATGCTGCGAAGCAGGCGGCGAAGATCAAGGAGAACCGCTGGGAACTCCCGATGTACCACTACAGCATCACCGCCACCTACGGCGAGTACGGCCTCTGGGCCTCATCTCACACGGGTCTGGACTTCAACGGCGACACCGGTGACCTGATCAAGTCGGTCGCCAACGGCACCGTCACCTTCGTCGGCTACGACGGCTCCTACGGCAACAAGACCGTAGTGACTCTCGATGACGGCACCGAAATCTGGTACGCCCACCAGAACACCATGTTCGTCAAGGTGGGCCAGTCTGTTCGTGGCGGCACGATCCTTGGCACCGTCGGCGCCACCGGCAACGTCACCGGCTCACACCTCCACGTCGAGGTCCGCCCGGGCGGCGGAGAACCGGTCGACCCGTTCGGAGCCTTCGTCGCGCACGGCATCGTGCCCTGATCCTCAGAGCTTCTCGACCGGCGCGTAGCGCAGCAAGAGTCGCTTGACGCCGTCGGAGCCGAAGTCGATCGATGCCACCGACTTCTCGGCTGCACCGTCCATCGACACCACGGTGCCCAAACCGAACGAGTCGTGCACGACCCGATCCCCCGGGGCCAGGTTCGGGATGGCTCGAGCCGGCTTAGCCTTCGAGGCCGCATCTGCACGCATGGCGGCGGAGCTGAAGTTGCGCCGACCCGCGGGCGTGGGAGCACCCAGATGGGTGGACGACGACGCCAGGTCGGGGCGTCCCCAGCGGGTCTGCTCGGCCGCTGTGCGGCGCCAGTCGATCAGATCGACGGGGAACTCGTCGAGGAAACGACTGGCCGGGTTGTGGCTGGGAGCCCCCCAGGCCGAACGCACCAGCGCTCGGGAGACATAGAGCCGCTGCTGGGCGCGCGTGACGCCGACATAGGCCAGACGGCGTTCCTCCTCCAACTCGGGCTGGTCGCCCAACGAACGCTGGTGTGGGAAGACCCCGTCCTCGAGTCCGCTGAGGAAGACCACCGGGAACTCCAGCCCCTTGGCGGTGTGCAGGGTCATCAGGGTGACGACCCCGGAGTCGTCACCATCGGGAGAGTCGGGGATCTGGTCAGCGTCGGCGACCAGGGCGACCCGTTCGAGGAAGTCACCGAGGCCGGGCGACGGCGGTCCGTCGACCGCGCCTTCGAGATCAGCCGGATCTGCGCTGGGTCCTGGCTGGGGATTTTCACTGAACTCCCGCGCGACCGCCACCAGTTCCGCGAGGTTCTCGACGCGGGTGTCGTCCTGGGGATCGTCGCTGTTCTCCAGTTCGGCCAGCAACCCGGAGCGCTCCAGCACCGACTCGAGGATCACGTCCGGTCGTTCGTCTGCCGCCACCATGGATTGGAGTTCCTGCACCATGGCGACGAAGCCGAGGATGTTCTTCAGGCTGCGGGTGGCCAGACCGGGCGCCTGCTCGGCCATGGTCAGCGCCTCCCAGAAGGTGATCCGGTCCCGCGTTGCCAGCGCAGAGACGCACGCCTCCGCCCGGTCGCCGATGCCTCGCTTGGGCGTGTTGAGCACTCGACGCAACGAAATCTCATCGGCCGTGTTGACCAACAACCTCAGGTAGCCGAGGGCATCGCGCACCTCACGGCGCTCGTAGAAGCGCACTCCCCCCACCACCTTGTAGGGCTGACCGGTGCGGATGAAGACTTCTTCGAAGACGCGCGACTGGGCATTGGTGCGATAGAAGATGGCAACGTCAGCCGGCTTGATGCCAGCATCGTCGACCAGTCGGTCGATCTCCTGACTGACGAAGCGTGCTTCGTCGTGCTCGTCGTCAGCGACATATCCCACGATCGCATCACCGTCACCAGCATCCGACCAGAGCCGCTTGGGTTTGCGGCCGCGGTTGTTGCCGATGACTGAGTTGGCTGCGGTGAGGATGGTCTGGGTGGAGCGGTAGTTCTGCTCCAACAAGATCGTGGTGGCGTCAGGGAAATCCTGCTCGAAGTCGAGGATGTTGCGGATGTTCGCGCCTCGGAAGGCATAGATCGACTGGTCCGCGTCACCGACCACCATGAGTTCACTCGGCGGCACCTCGGCAGCGCCGGTCTCCTCGAGCGGCTGACCGCAGAGCTGCTGGATGAGGCTGTACTGGGCGTGGTTGGTGTCCTGGTATTCGTCGACCAACACATGACGGAAGCGACGACGATAGTTTTCGCGTACGTCGGGGAAGGTCTGCAGCAGCCGCACGGTCATCATGATCAGATCGTCGAAGTCGAGGGCGTTGGCCCCGCGCAGGCGTCGCTGGTAGTGCGTGTAGGCGGCGGCATAGGCCTCCTCGAAGCCGTTGGCGGCAGCCTTCGTGGCCTCCTCCGGATCGCGCAACTCGTTCTTGTGGTCGGAGACCCAGTGGAGGACGGCGTTGGGCTGGTACTTCTTGGGGTCCAGCTCGAGATCACGCAGGACGAGGGTCATCAGACGCTTGGAATCGGCGGCATCGTAGATGGAGAAGTTGGACTTGTAGTCGAACCGGTCGATCTCCTTGCGCAGGATGCGCACGCAGGAGGAGTGGAACGTCGAGACCCACATGATCCGCGCGCGCCTGCCCACGAGGTGCTCCACCCGCTCCTTCATCTCCGCAGCGGCCTTGTTGGTGAAGGTGATGGCCAGGATCGAGCCGGGGTGGGCCTTGCGCTCGGAGATCAGCCAGGCGATGCGACGAGTCAGCACCCGGGTCTTGCCCGAACCGGCACCCGCGACGACCAGCAACGGCGTCCCGGTATGCACCACCGCTGCTCGTTGGGGCTCGTTGAGACCCTCCAACAGTTCGTCGTGGGTGGCAGCGGGGCGGGCAGCAGGGGCCCTGTTGGAGGCAGGGCCGGAGCTGTCGACGTCCTGCATTCCGGGCAGCGTGAAGGGGGTGCTCATCTCAGGGTCAGCCTACGGCCCGGCGGGGACAGCCGGATCGTCAGGTGAGGCCGTCTCAGACGTGCACGGGGGACCAGAAGAGGGCGAGCGCGATGTTGAGGACGGTGAGGCCCATCAGGCCGAAGTAGAGCCCTTGCGGAATCATCGGCTTGCGCAGGTTGACCATGACCAGCACCACGATGGCGAGCGCCACCGCGAACTTGACGCCGATCTTGTACTGGTTGACGTCGCCGTCGCCCGCCTCCAGCACACCGACCAGCAGCACTCCGGTCAGGAAGGCGGTCCCGGCGCCGTCGCGCATTGCCGCGTTGACCGACTTCTCCGGGTCCCGCACCTGCACCAGCAGGCCACCGAACAGGGCTGCAAAGCCAAGGATGTGCAGCAAGAGCAGGATGAGTCGCAGTGTCTCCATGC
The DNA here is from genome assembly GCA_038242265.1 of Propionibacteriales bacterium. Classification (GTDB taxonomy): domain Bacteria; phylum Actinomycetota; class Actinomycetes; order Propionibacteriales; family Nocardioidaceae; genus Nocardioides. Next base: position 23,863 of record JBBSSH010000016.1, on the reverse strand, counting down.
CCGCCAGCCTAGCCGCGCAGCTCACCGGCGACGGGACCGAAACTCAATCAGCAGCGACTACAGGAGCCTGCGGTCATTGGCCCACTTGGTCAACTCATGACGGCTGGAGAGCTGGAGCTTGCGCAGCACCGAGGACATGTGGGTCTCCACGGTCTTGACGGAGATGAAGAGCTCCTTGGCGACCTCCTTGTAGGCGTAGCCGCGGGCAATCAGCCGCATCACCTCACGCTCCCGCTCGGTGAGCCGGTCGAGGTCTTCGTCGACCGCAGCCACGTCGATGGACCCGGCGAAGGCGTCGAGGACGAAGCCGGCCAGGCGCGGGGAGAAGACTGCGTCCCCGCCAGCCACCCGGATGATGGCATCGACGAGCTCCGGGCCGGTGATCGTCTTGGTGACATAGCCACGGGCGCCACCCCGGATGGTGACGATGACGTCCTCGGCCGCATCCGACACCGACAGCGCCAGATAACGGGCCAGCGGCGCCGGCTGCCTTCTCATCACCTCCGCACCGCCCCCACCTGGCAGGTGGACGTCGAGCAGGACGACGTCGGGCTGGTGCCGGTGGACCACGGTGATCGCGGCGTCGGCGTCGGCCGCCTCGCCGACCACCTCGATCACCCCGACTCCGCTGGCGGCCAACTCGGCACGCACCCCTGCCCGAAACATTGCGTGGTCGTCGACCAGCACGACCCGGATCGGCGCAGTGGTCTCAGTCATCGGTTCTCCTCCTCGGTGGTGCGGGGCATGTGCAGCCGGACCTCGGTGCCCTGGCCCGGCGACGAGCGTACGTCTGCGCTGCCACCATGCCTGACCATCCGGTCGACGATGCTGTTGCGGACCCCGTGCCGATCGGCAGCGACACCCTCGGGGTCGAAACCGACCCCCCTATCCCGTACGAAGACGTCGACACCGACCGCCGAACTCTCCGCATAGACGTCGGCGCGCTCGGTGCCGGCGTGCTTGGCGGTGTTGACGACCGCCTCGCGCGCCGCCAGCACGATGGGCCGCAACCCCTCGTCGAGCGCACAGTCACCGACCGTCACCACGTCCACCACGACCGGGTGCTGCGACTCGACGTCGGCCGCCATCTCCTTCAGGGCACCGGCCAGAGTGGTGACATCGTTGGTCTCGGCCTCGAAGAGCCAGCGGCGCAGGTCGCGCTCCTGCGAGCGCGCCAGCCGGGCCACCGTCGTCGCGTCTGCGGCATTCTTCTGGATCAGGGCGAGCGTCTGGAGCACCGAGTCGTGGAGGTGGGAGGCCATGTCGGCACGCTCCTGGGTGCGGACCCGCTCGGCGCGCTCGGCTCCCAGGTCGTTGACCAGTCGCAGGGCCCACGGCCCGACCACGATCGCGAGACCGACGAGACCGAGCAGTCCGGCCACCAGCACCGGCAGGGCAAAGGTGGCCTGCCCCGCCGCGAGGGCGAAAACCGCCAGACCGGTGACGATCAGCCCGAGGCCGGCCAGGACCCGGGCGTACGCCGCCCAACCGCCGTTGCCGAACACCGCGCGGAACGGGTCGATGCGCCCGGTCGTGTCGGTCCAGCGCTCGCGCTGGGCCTCGTCCGCCTGTCGCCACAGCAGGGCCACACCCGCCAGCCCGAGCATGATCGGCCAGAACAGCGCGCCCTTGCCGAAGACACCCTGGAAGCCGAGGACGACACCGAACAGGAGGGCACCCAGGGCGATGGCAGGTCCCGCGTCGCGGATGCGCGAGCGGCGGCCCGGGCGTCGGCCGGTACGCGCCGCGCTCTCCAGGCCGGGGGCGCTGACCTCGAAGCCTTCGTCGGCGGGCAGGAAGACCCAGAGCCCGGCGTAGAGCAAGATCCCGAAGCCGCCCATGAGCGCGGTGACGACGAAGAACACGCGCACCCACAGCACGGCCACGCCGAGGTGGGTGGCGAGCCCGGAAGCAACCCCGCCGGAGACCGGCGAGGAGAGGTCGCGGAAGGCACGCCGCGGCTCTGCGGGTCTGGGCCGGTCGCGCCGTGCGGACGGGGAGGGTTGCGGGTTCATCGTGCTCCCATCGTCTCAGGCGCAGACGCTCCCGACCATGAGGACTGACCCCGAGACGACCCTGAGTCGAATCGCGTGTGGGAGCTCGGGAATCAGGGCTGTCCCCGATGGTGCCCACGCCCGTAGCGCTGCAGAGTGGGACCCATGGAGAATCCAGCAGCCGCCGACGAACATCCCAGTCCACCTCCCACTCCGTCTCAGCCGCCGCCCACTGGTGGTCCCGGTCCCGGTACCGGTCCTCGGGTCTCCCGCGACGAGATGAAGGACCTGGGACGTCTGCGCCGCAGTGTCACCGACCGCCGCATCAGCGGGGTCGCGGGCGGGTTGGCTCGCCACCTCGACGTCGATCCGATCATCGTCCGCGTCGTCTTCGTCGTCGCGGTCTTCTTCGGTGGTGCCGGCCTGCTGGCCTACGTCGGCGTCTGGCTCCTCGTCCCGGAAGAGGGCACCGACGACGAGCCGCTCGGTCTCGACCACCGCAACCGCGCCATCGCGCTCATCGGAGTCGGTGTCCTGTCCCTCCTGTGCGCGGTCGGCGACTGGGCGGGCGCCTTCTGGTTCCCCTGGCCGCTGGTCATCCTCGCTGCAGTCGTGGTGTGGGTCCTCACCCGCCACTCAAGCCGCGAGCGGTCGGTGTCGCCGTACTCGGGCAGCGTCCCCTACCAGCCGGCGAGCCAGCCGATGCCGCCGATGGCACCCATGGCACCCATGGCACCGATGGCACCGGCGGACTACGCCCGCAGACCGCTCCCCCGGAATCCGCGGCGTCGGGGTCCCATCCTGTTCTTCTTCACGCTGGCCCTGATCGTGCTGGCCGAGGGAGTACTCGGCGTCATCGATCTTGCCGGCGCGGACTTCTCCGACAGCGCCTATCCCGCTCTCGCACTCGGCATCACCGCCGTCATGCTCCTCATCGGTGCCTTCTGGGGTCGTGCAGGTGGGCTGATCGCGTTGGGTCTGGTGGCTGCGCTGGCCACCGGCGGCAGCACCCTCGGGGGTCACGTCTCGAACGACCGCGTGGTGCACCACCCCACCAGCGCCAGCCAGGTCCGTGACACCTACGAACTGGGCGGAGGCGAACTGGTCCTCGACCTGTCCGCGGTCAGCGACGTGAGTGCCCTCCAGGGCCGCGAGATCGCCGTCGACTCCGTAGGTGGACGCGTCGAGGTCGTCGTGCCAGCAGGCATCGGCGTCTCGGTGCAGAGCCAGGTGGTGGCCGGTCAGAGCCGCGTCTTCGACCGGGAGTCGTCCGGTCTCGATGTCACCCTCGACGGCTTCCGTCCCGGGAGTGCCGACACGTCGGGAGACGCCAGCACCAACCCCCGTAGCGACACCGACCTGTCCATCAGCATCGATCTCGTCGCCGGCGAGATCATCGTCCGTGAAGCGACCTGAGGAGCACCATGATGAACGACGAATACGCCACCACTGCCCTTCCCGAGTACGACGCGGGACACGACGCGGGACACGACGCGGGGCACGACGCCGACCACCAGGACCCGGAGAAGACCTCCGGGCGTCATCCGGTCAACATCGCGCACCTCGTCATGGGCGTCGCCCTTGCCGGCCTCGTCCTCATCTGGGCTCTGATCGAGACCAGTACCGTCGAGCCGGTCGACTATCGCTGGCTGATGCCGGTCCCGTGGTTGGTGGCCGGTGGAGTCGGACTGGTCGCGAGCGTGTGGCCCTCAGGCAAGCGAGCAGGCTGGTAGCGCAAACCACCGCAGGTCGTCGAAATCGGCACCCAGGTGGGCGGTGTCGGACCAGTCCGGCGGAGAAGCGGCCGCCATGATCGCCCGGGCCTGGTCCAGGTGCTCGCGCAGCACCGAGACCGGAGCCGTCGCGCTGGTGCGGGACCAGGTCATCTCACCGGCATCGTCATAGCTGACGTCCGCCATCCGCAGCGGCGGTTCGACCGCACCGTCGCGGTGGTGCCAGAGCCCGGTGGCCGGGTCGAAGCGGTAGTCGCCGAGCAGCCGCCAGCCTTCGAGGGCGACGAGGCGGACGGCCTCCACGATGTAGGTGAGCACCTCCTCGTCGATGAAGTAGTTGAAGTTCACTCGCACCCAGCCGGGCTTGATCCCCTCACAGCCTCCCGAGATCTGCGCCTCGAACTGGTGGCTGGTGTCGAGGTCGATGTCGAGCAGGCGGTGACCGTAGGGGCCGGCACAGGAACAGCCGCCGCGGGTCTGGATGCCGAAGAGGTCGTTGAGCAGGGCGACGACGTAGTTGTGGTGGAGGTAGGAGCCGTCCGGCGCCTTGAGGACGAAGGACACGATCGAGAGCCGGCGGGCATCGAGGTTGCCGAGGATCTGGATGGTCGGCTCGTCCTTCCAGGCCGCGACGACCTCGTGCAGCATCTGCTCCTCCCGCTCCTGGATGGTCGCCACGCCCACCGCCTGCTTGAGCTGGAAGACCAGACCGGCGCGGATGGACTCCACGATCGCCGGGGTGCCGCCCTCCTCACGGTGAGAGGGATCGTCGAGGTAGCGGTGGGAGGTCGGGTTGACGTACATCACCGTGCCACCACCGGGCACCACCGGAACCCGGTTGACCATCAGCTCGCGACGCACCACGAGGACTCCGGGCGTGCCGGGCCCGCCGATGAACTTGTGGGGCGAGATGAAGATGGCGTCCTTGCGCGAGGCTCCGGGGCCGTACATCTCGATGTCGACGTAGGGGGCACAGGCGGCGAAGTCCCAGAAGCTCAGTGCTCCGTGCTCGTGCAGGAGATCTGCGACGCCCCCGGTGTCGGTGACGATGCCGGTGACGTTGGAGGCCGCGGAGAAGGAGCCGATCTTCAGCGGGCGGTCCGCATACCTGGCCAGTTCCTCGGCGAGGTGTTCGAGCGAGATGTGCCCGTTGACGTCCTCATGGATCGTCACCACGTCGGCGATGGTCTCGCGCCACGGGATCTCGTTGGAGTGGTGCTCGAACGGCCCGATGAAGACGACCGGACGTTCGTCGGCTGGAATCGCCTCACTGAGGTGGTAGCGGTCCTCCAGCCCAGCAGGGATGCGCAGGCCGAGGATGCCGATCAACTTGTCGATCGCGGCGGTGCTGCCCGAACCACAGAAGACCACCACGGTCTCCTCGTCGCCACCGACGGCCTCGGTGATGATGCGGCGGGCGTCTTCGCGCAGCCGGGTGGTCTGCAGGCCGGTCCCGCTGGCCTCGGTGTGGGTGTTGGCATAGGCAGGCAGCACCTCGTCGCGGATGAAGTCCTCGATGAAGGTGAGGCTGCGCCCTGAGGCGGTGTAGTCGGCATAGGTGACCCGGCGTGGACCGTAGGGGCCCTGCATGATCTGGTCGTCACCGATCACCGACGCACGGATGCGCTCGAGCAGAGGGACGCGGGATGCGGTGGTAGGGGTCACAACGGCCAACCTATGCGACCCGGTGCCCGGGCCACGATTCTCGTTCACGGCATCTGGCGAGCAACGCGCAAGGCGGCTGCGGGGTGGTCGGTGATCACTCCGTCGACGCCGGCGTCGAGCAGAGCGCGCACCTCCGCCTCCATGTCACCCAGGGCGTCCGGGTCGGTGCCGAGGCGCAGGTTGCTCGGCAGGAAACGGTTCTCCCCTCTCACCGTCCACGCGTGGACGGTGAGCCAGAGTCGGTGCGCATCACGGACGAGGGTCGACGGCACGGTGATGGCGTTGGACCTGTCACGAGGCAGGACCATCGAGGTGTGCGGCCCGATGCCATCGGCGTACTCATCGATCCGGGCCAGGCCCTCGGGCGTGGTGAGCTCGACATGCTGTCGAGACGAAGGCTCGAGCAGTTGGATGATGGGCAGCCTCGTCCGTCCGGCCAGGCGTCGCAGGATGATGGTCTCGAACGACATCAGCGTCACACGCGCCCACGGCCCGTCGAGATCGTGACGGGCCAGTTCGCGCAGCAGCGGGTCGTCCAGGGAGAGCCCGATCCGGTCGTGGTGCGTAGCATGTTTCAGCTCGAGCATCACCCCGACGGTGCTGCCCCGCCGGACGGATTCCGCACCCGCCATGGCAAGCACCTCGGTCAACGTCGGGACACCCTCTGCCCCTTCGTGGAGCACATTGGCCGGGCGGGTGCCCGGCATCCGCTCACGGGCGGCGAGGGTCTTGAGTTCGGCGACGGTGAAGTCCTGGACGAACCACCCGCTCTGGGCCACGCCATCGATGGTGTGGGTGGTGTGGAGATCGGCGAACTCGGCACGCGACGCCACGTCGGTCGTCGCGCTGAACTCGAGGTCATGACGGGCGACCAGGACCCCGTCGCGGGTGGAGACGAGATCGACCTCGATGTCGTCGACGCCCATCCGGATGGCCATCCGATAGGCGTCGAGGGTGTGCTCAGGACGGTGCCCGCTGGCGCCGCGGTGCGCAACCACGGCAGGTTTGACGACCAACGACTGGGTCTTGTCCAGCACCGCGCAGGTCACCGTCATGCGGCCATGGTGGCGGAGCCCGGCGACGCGCTCACGACGGCGACGTGAACGACGGGTGATCACTCACCACCCAAAAGGATTCGTCTCTCAGGCGTCCCGCTCCGTAGCGTGTGCTCGTGCGTGAACTTCCTGTCCCCGATCCCGGCATCGCCGACCACCGCAGTCCGGGCCGATTCCTGTGGTGGCTGGCCAGGATGCAGTGGCAGACCCTGCTCGGCGGGATGTTCTTCGGCATCCTGGCGATGAGCTCGCAGGCGGTGCTGCCGGCAGTGCTGGGTCGCGCCATCGACCAGGGCGTCGCCGGCGGCGACGGCGCCAAACTGGTGAAATGGGCTGCGGTGATGTTCGTCCTCGGCATCGCCCAGGCGGTCTTCGGCATCATGCGGCACCGGTTCGCCGTCACCAACTGGCTCACCGCCGCCTACCGCACGGTCCAACTCGTCACCCGGCACGCCGTGCACCTCGGCGGCACCCTGCCGCGCAAGGTGTCCACCGGTGAGGTGGTGTCCATCGGCAGCGGCGACATCAACCACCTCGGCCAGGTCATGGACGTGTCCGCACGCTTCACCGGCGCGATCGTGAGTTTCCTGCTCGTCTCGGTGATCCTGCTCCGTACCTCCTTCACGCTGGGTCTCGTGGTACTGATCGGGGTGCCCCTGCTGATGCTCCTCGTCGGCCCGATCCTGCGACCGTTGCAGGCCCGCACTGCCCATCAGCGTGGCCTGATGGGCCACCTGACCAACACCGCCACCGACATCGTCGGCGGGCTGCGCGTGCTGCGCGGGATCGGTGGCGAGCAGGTCTTCCTGGACCGCTACCGACGTCAGTCCCAGACCGTGCGGAGCGCCGGCGTACGGGTCGCCCGGGTGCAGTCGCTGCTGGACGCGTTGCAGGTGTTCCTGCCCGGCGTCTTCGTGGTCGTGGTCGTGTGGCTCGGAGCCAGGTATGCCGTCGCCGGTGACATCACTCCCGGTGAACTCGTCGCCTTCTACGGCTACGCCGCCTTCTTGGTGATGCCGCTGCGCACCGTCACCGAGTACGCCAACAAAATCATCCGCGGCCGGGTCGCCGCGACCCGTGTGTGTCGCATGCTCGCCCTGGAGTCCGACCACGTCGAGCCCGCGACACCCTCCGACTCGCCGCCGGCCGGCAGCGCGCTGCAGGACGCCAGGTCGGGCCTGCGCATCACCCCGGGCCGGACACTGGCCATCGTCTCCGAGGACCCGGAGGCCTCCGCACTGTTGGCCGACCGGCTCGGGATGGTGGCACCGGTGGTCGACGACGAGGTGACGCTGGGTGGCGTACCCCTCACCGCACTCCCCCGGAGCGAGGTCAGACTGCGCATCGTGGTCTCCGACACCGGCGCCAGCCTGTTCTCCGGCTCGCTGAGGGACCGACTCGACGTCGGCGGGCGCGGCGGCGTGGAGACCGCCCTGGCCACCGCATCGGGCGAAGACATCCTCGACGGACTGACCGACGGTCTCGACACGATCGTGGCCGAGCGAGGCCGGACGTTCTCCGGCGGGCAGCGTCAGCGTCTCGTGCTCGTGCGGGCTCTGACCAGCGACCCGGAGATCCTCATCCTCGTCGAGCCCACCTCAGCCGTGGACGCCCACACCGAGGCCCGGATCGCGAGCCGCCTGCGAGACCACCGGGCCGGGCGCACCACCGTGGTCACCAGCACCAGCCCGCTGATGCTGGCAGCGGTCGACGAGGTCGCCTTCCTGAGCGAGGGCCGCGTCGTCGTCGTCGGCTCCCACGCCGACCTGCTCGAGACCCATCCCGGCTACCGCGCCGCGGTCACCCGAGAGGAGGCGGCGTCATGAGCACCGCCCTGCCCGTTGCCGACAGTCGATCGTCTCGCAAGTACGCCGTCTCGATCGCTCGCCGACACCCCAAACTGCTGTGGAGCGCCCTCACCCTGCATGTGCTCGCGGCCGCTGCCACGCTGGCGACCCCTCGGCTGCTGGGCAATCTCGTCGAGGCCGTCGAGCAGGGCACCACCCTCGCTCACGTCGACCGGATCGGCCTGCTGCTGGCGGGATTCCTGGTGGCCGCCACGGTGCTGACGCGCTACGCGCGCTACATCAGCCAGGCGCTCGGCGAGCAGGTGATGGCCGAACTGCGCGAAGACTTCGTCGCCAACACCCTCGCGCTGCCCGTCGGCACGGTGGAATCGGCCGGTTCCGGGGACCTGCTGACCCGCACCACCCGCGATGTCGACCAGCTGTTCTGGTCGGTGCGCTGGGCGCTGCCGGAGTGGACGGTCGCCTGCATCACTGCCGCCCTGACCCTGGTGGCCGCGATCAGCGTGGGCTGGTGGGCGGCGCTGCCGTGCCTGCTCGCGGTGCCTCCTGTCGTGATCGGGCTGCGGTGGTATCTCGCCCGGGCCAAGGACGGCTATCTGCGTGAATCGGCGTCGTACTCCCAGATCAACACCACCCTCACCGAGACCGTCGAGGGCTCGCGGACCGTGGAGGCCCTGGGTCTGGGTCAGCAGCGGATCGAGGCGGCGGACGCCGACTGCAGGGCGTCCTACGCGGCCGAGCGCTACACCCTGCACCTGCGCACGGTGTTCTTCCCCAGCGTCGAGGTGGCCTACGTCCTGCCGGTGGTCGGCACTCTGCTGTTCGGCGGGTGGCTGCACTTCCAGGGTCAGGTGTCGTTGGGTGACGTGATCGCGGCGACCCTCTACATCCAGCTGTTGATCAACCCGGTGGACACCATTGTGATGATCCTCGACGAACTGCAGGCGGGCGCCGCCTCGCTGTCGCGGCTCCTCGGCGTGGCCCACGTGCCGGACGACCGGGAGGTCAGCGGCGCCCGGCCCGACGGCGAGAAGATCGATGCCTCGGACGTGCGCTTCTCCTACGTGGAGGGTCGCGACGTGTTGCACGGCATCGACCTCGACATCGGTGTTGGCGAGCGGATCGCCATGGTCGGCCCGTCCGGAGCAGGAAAGTCGACGTTGGGTCGGCTGCTGGCCGGCATCCACCCACCCCGCACGGGGACCGTGAGCGTCGGCGGTGTGCCCCTGGTCGAGTTGCCGCTGGACGACCTGCGCGGCCACGTCGCGCTGGTCACCCAGGAGCACCACGTCTTCGTGGGCACCGTTCGGGAGAACGTCGTCCTGGCCCGCCCCGGCTCGTCGGACGAACAGGTGAGGGACAGCCTCGGGGCCGTCGACGCCCTGACCTGGGTCGATGCCCTCGCCGACGGGTTGGAGACCGAGATCGGGTCCGGAGGACACATCGTGACGGCCGCCCAGGCGCAGCAGATCGCGCTGGCCCGGCTGGTGCTGGCCGACCCGCACACGCTGGTGCTCGACGAGGCCACGTCCCTCATCGACCCCCGCGCGGCGCGCCACCTCGAGCGTTCGCTCGCGGCCGTGCTCGAGGGTCGTACGGTCATCGCGATCGCCCACCGGCTGTTCTCCGCCCACGACGCCGACCGGGTGGCCGTGGTCGAGGACGGCGTGATCTCGGAGTTCGGCTCCCACGACGAACTGGTGGCCGCGGGCGGCTCGTACGCCGCTCTGTGGGACTCCTGGCACGGCAAGGGTTGAGCATGGAGCCCGAACCGATCACTCCCCTGGCGCCTCGCGCGGCCGGGCGCACGGTGTTCACCCAGCGGTGGGAGGAGTTGGCGTTCCTGCACTGGGCCGTCGCACCGGAGCGGGTGCAGCCCTACCTGCCGCCCGGGACGCGTCCCGACACCTTCGAGGGGTCGACCTACGTCGGGCTGATCCCGTTCTGGATGCAGGGCATCGGTTTCTTCGGTGGTCCCGGACTCCCCTACTTCGGTTCGTTCCACGAGACGAATGTGCGGCTGTACTCCGTCGATGAACAGGGCCGTCGTGGGGTGGTCTTCGTCAGCCTGGACGCCTCCCGCCTGGCGCCCGTCCTGGCCGCCCGGCTGGGTCCTCGCCTGCCCTATCTCTGGTCACAGATGGACCGGCAGCGATCCGGCAACCGGGTGACCTACACCTGTCGGCGCCGCTGGCCGGGACCGCGAGGCACCCGGTCCCGGATCGCGGTGGATGTGGGTGAGCAGCTCACGGCCGGGCCGCTGGAGCACTTCCTCACCGCGCGGTGGGGACTGCACCTGGCCGACCGCTCCGGGCGGACGCGTTACTGGCCCAACCAACACCCGACCTGGCCGCTGCACCACGCGGTCGTGGACGACCTCGACGACCATCTGCTGACCGTGGCCGGCTTCGGCGACCTGGCCACGCGGCCGCCCGACCACGTCATGTTCTCGCCCGGGGTCGACGTGGTCTTCGGTCCGCCGCGGCGGGTCATTCGGTGATGGGGATCCGTAGGCGTTGACCCACCCGGATGACGTCCGGGTCGGTGACCTTGGGGTTGGCGGCGACGATCTGGGCCACTGTCGCCTGCGTCATGTCCTTGACCTGGCGCACGATCGAGCTGAGGGTGTCACCGCTCTCGACGCGGTAGAGCAGGAAGCCGCGCAGGTCGGCGAACATGATGACCTTGACCTCCTGGGTGTTGAAGCCGGGCGTGGGTCCTTCGTCGGGCAGGCCGGGGTTGGAGCCGAAGACCTGGACGGTGAGTCGGGTGCCGTCGGCGGGCGGGTTGGCCACCTTCACCCGGGTGGAGAACTCCCCCACCCCGATCATGCCGCCACTCGACTGGGCGGACTCCTCGGCGAGCACCTGGCCTTCGGCGTCCAGCACCCGGATGCCGATGGTGCCCTCGAAACCATTGCCGATCCCGGCGACGAGGAACTTCTTTCCGACGAGGTCACGCTTGGCGGGCTGGCGGACGCGGACGTTCGTGATGATTCCCATGCCAGCAGTGTTGCGGCCGTCCCGGCACCGGGCAAGGGGTCTTGCCGCGGGACAGCGCCGCTGCCACGATTGTCCTATGAAGCTTGCCACTCTGCTGATGTACGACGGCAACCCGCGCCGCTCCGCCGACCAGGTCGTCGCCCTGGAGCGGGCCGGGCTCGACAGCGTGTGGGTCGCGGAGGCGTACGGCTTCGACTCCCCGACGCTGATGGGGTATCTCGCCGCGAAGACCGAGACGATCCAGATCGGCTCCGGCATCCTCAACATCTATTCGCGCACTCCGGGAGCGCTGCTGCAGACGGCGGCGGGTCTGGACAACGTGAGCGGTGGACGCGCGATCCTCGGCATCGGGGTCAGCGGGCCGCAGGTGATCGAGGGTTTCCACGGCGTCCCCTACGCCAGGCCGATGGCTCGCACGGCCGAGGTCGTGGAGATCATCCGCAGCGGCCTCAAGCGTGAGCCCCTGGTCGCCGACGGCGAGTTCCACCTCCCGCTGACCAAGGAGGACGGTGCCATCACCGGGCTCGGGAAGCCGCTCAAGCTGCTCACCAAGCCCGAACGCGACGTCATCCCGATCTGGATTGCGGCTCTCGGCCCGAAGAACGTCGAGCAGACCGCCGAGATCGCCGACGGCTGGATCCCCCACCTGTTCCACCCCGAGAAGGCGCACCTGGTCTGGGGCGACGCGCTGGCGGCCGGCAACGCGAAGCGACAGGAGGGTCTCGCCCCGCTGCGGGTGATGGCGGGCGGCATGGTCGCGATCGGCGAGGGCCCCGAGACCAAGGCGCTGCTCGACTTCGCCCGACCGATCTTCGCCCTCTACGTCGGCGGGATGGGAGCGAAGGGCAAGAACTTCTACAACGACGTCGCCCGCGCCTACGGCTATGAGAAGGAGGCCGAGGAGATCCAGGACCTCTATCTGTCCGGCAAGAAGAAGCAGGCCGAGGCGCTGATCCCGAACGAGTGGCTCGAAGCCGCCAACCTGGTCGGCCCCGCGTCCTACATCAAGGAACGCATCGCGGCCTTCGCGGAGGCCGGTGTCACCGACCTCAACGTCACGCCCGTCTCCGAGGATCCCGCCGCCACGGTGGCGCAGATGAAGGAGTGGACATCCTGACCCGACTCTTCCCCCATCCGCGCCTCTCCTCTGCACGCCTCGCCCATCCGCGCCGCTACGACACCCTGCGTCGGATCCGGGCGCTCGACCCCGAGCTGGACGCCGATGAGATCCATGGGCTGATGTCGAGGTGGGAGTTCCCCTGGGACTATGCGCAGGGCACCGGGATCGCCTTCATGCGCGACTTCGGGGTGCCTTCGATCGCCCGGCTGCTGCACCACACCGGCGAGTTCGAGCACGCCGGCACCAAACGCTACGACGACACCCTCCTCATCGGCGAGGAGGCGCTGTGCGACGGCATCGACAGTGCGCGCGGCCACGCCGCCGTCCGCCGGCTCAACCAGATCCACGGCCACTACGACATCCCGAACGACGAGTTCGCCTACGTGCTTGCCACCACGATCGTGGGTCCGGTGCGCTGGATCTCGGCGTACGGCTGGCGACCGCTCGATCCGCACGAACTCCTCGCCATTACGCGGGTGACGACGCGCCTGGGCGAACTGATGGGCATCAAGGGGCTACCGACGACGTACGACGGCTATCTGAGGCTGCTGCTCGACTATGAGCGGCAGCACTTCGCCCCGACGCCGGACGGCACCACGGTCGCCGAGGCCACCATCGACGTCGGGGTCGCGATCGTTCCCGCACCGATGCGACCGCTGCTCCGGCGGGTGACGATCGCCCTGATGGACGACCCGCTGCGGACCGCTCTCGGACTCCCTGCACAGCCGGCCTGGCTCACCCGCTTCGCACGTCGGGGCCTGCAGGCGCGCGGCTTCCTGCTGCGCTTCGCGCCGCCGCGGAGCGAGGAGTCACGCCACCGCGCTGCGACCTACCCCGGCGGATATCAACTCCACGATCTCGGTCCGCTGTCCATGCTCGACCGCCTCAACTCTTCGCCGCCGGCGGGACCCTGACGGCTCAGACCTTGCCGCGCAGGAGTCGTTTGAAATAGATCACCGGCAGTACGTAGCGATCCACCAGCCAGGTGGGTCGGCGCGGACGGACGAGGTCGGGGAACGACACCGTCGGCGCTGCCCGGCCGTCGCGGTCCACCTCCACGAGCATGAGTTGGTGGCGGGCGACAGTGATCGGCATGACGGTGTAGCCGTCGTAGTGCTCCAGCGGGCCCTCGTCCCTGGCAGCACCATCGGGTGCTCGGAGATGGCGGGCCCGAATGTTGTGGGCCAGCACGAGGACCTGCTTGCGGAGCGCGCCGCCGGAGGGCTTGATGCCCAGGTCGGCGACGTCGCCCAGCGACCAGACCGACCCGTGGCGTCGATGCCGCAGCGTCAACGGATCGACGTCGACCAGCCCGGCCTCCGTCGCACCGGACAGGCCGCTCTCGGCGATCCAGCGCGGAGCGCGGTAATGCGGAACGACATGGGCATAGGCCAGATCGTCCAGCGCATGGTCGCCCTCCGGTGTCGTCACCCGGACGCGTCGCGCGTCGACGTCGAGGTCGGCGACCCGGGCGTTGCGGAGCACGTGCACGCCGTACGACGCCAGTTCCCGTTCGAGGATCCGGTCCGCCTTCGGCACGCCCAGAGGTGTGGGCCCCGGGAGGACGAGGTGCACGTCGAGGTCTTGCAGCACCCCGTTGCGCTGCCACTGGTCGCACGCCATGAAGAGTGGCTTGAGGGCCGTCGCGCTGCAGGGAGCCGGTTCGGGCGGCATCGTGAAGACCACCCGACCTCGCGTCAGGTCGCGCAGCGCCGGCCACACCTGCGGGGCGGTCTCCACGACGAAGGTCGATCCGGCCCACCCTGCCGCGTAGGCCTGCGCCAGACCGGGGGTGGCGTCCCAGTCCTCCTCGAGACCGGAGCAGATGACCAGCGTGGTGCAGCTGATGCGGCGGCCCTCGCGTGTGGACACGCTGTGGCCGTCGGCGTCGACCGCCACCACCAGGTCTTGGATCCAGGTGCACCCCTTCGGCATCACCGTCGAGGCAGGACGTTCCAGCGCGGCCATGGTCGCCTCACCGCCGCCGACGTAGCTGAGCAGCGGGCGGTAGCGGTGCACCGACTCGGACTCCACGATGGCGACGTCCTGCGCCCCGTCGAGCAGCAGTCGAGCAGCGAGCGAGATCCCGGCGTTGCCACCGCCGACGATCAGCACCTCGTGATGTTCCATACCGTCCTTCATGCGGGCCCTCCGTGTCGTCGGCGTGTCCCTCGAACATAGCGAGGGGGTCAGATGCAGACGGTGTGGAGAGCCGTCGCCACGTCATCGGTGGTCGGAGTCGGTCGGCCGGGCCCCGCTGATCAGCAGGGCCCGGAGACCGCCGTTGCGAGTGGTGCAACTGCTGGACGAGTCAGCCCATGTCCACCATTTCACATCTTAGAATGTTCGAATTCTTCTCGCCCTCCTCGGACCAGCAGGCGTATGCCTTGCCAAGAGTCTCATAGGGCCCATACAAGTACCGCGTCGTCCCTCTCAGGGCGATGGTGTGGTTATCGCCGTCATAATCGAGCGGACCGCTCCACTCAGTCCCTTGCAGGCCCCATCCGCCATATCCTTGTTCGGCCAAACCGAGGAATCGGTCATTGGGTGTCGTGTCCTTGGCCAGATAGGTGAGGTTGTCCTTGTAACGCCACTGCACCCACGCTCCGTTTTCCTTGTCCGACGTGAGTGTGACGTAATTATTGTTTGATGCCAGATATCCGACGACTTGCTTCGTGTTGAAATTGCGGCATTCGAGTTTGTGGTAGCCGCTGGGCGCTTCGCCCATGGTTTTCTCCTTCTCAAGGGTAGAAGATCAACTGGGACGCACAGTCGGCGAAGTCTTCCATTCATCACCGCCTGCTTGACGAAAGTAACTCCGCCACGAGTCGCAGCGCCACCTGCAGTTCTTATGGATGAGGGGTGAAAACGCACTGGGTTTGACGGAGATTCCGGGCTCTTTACCGGTGAAATATACGTTTGAGCCCACGCGGCCACCCTGACCTGCGCTCCGCCAACAAGAATTCAGCCTCGGCTGACCGGTCGGACGAGAGGTGGCTGGAGGTGCTCGGCCGAACCACGGCGGTAGAGCAGCGCCGGGCGACCGCCGTCGCGCGTGGTGGAGGCGCCGGTGGGCGCGAGGAAGCCCGCTGCCGTTGTCGCCTTGCGGTGGAAATTGCGGGCGTCGATCTCGACTCCCCAGACGATCTCGTAGACACGGCGCAGTTCGGCGACAGTGAACTCGGGCGGGCAGAACGCGGTGGCCAAGGAGGAGTATTCGAGTTTGGCGCGGGCTCGCTCGATGCCGTCCTCGAGGATTCCCGAATGGTCGAAGGCCAGGTCAGTCGTCTCGGAGAGCAGGTCGAGGACGAGCATCCAGCGTGCTGCGGCTGCGTCGCTGCCGGCCTTCGGGGTGGGCAGGTCGGGGGCCAGGGCAAGGTGAGCGACGCTCACCACCCGCATTCTCGGGTCGCGCTCGGGTGCTCCGTAGCTGCGGAGTTGCTCGACATGCACGACCTCGGCAGCCAGACCGGTCTCCTCCTCCAGCTCGCGAGCGGCGGCCGTGTGCAGGTCCTCGGACGGCCCCACGAAGCCCCCGGGTAGTGCCCACCGGCCGGCGAACGGGGCCTCTCCGCGACGGACGACCAGGGCACAGAGAGCGTCGTCGCGGATCGTCAGGACGACCAGGTCGACGGTCACCGCGAAGGGCGGGTAGTCGGCGGAGGAGTACGTCATGAGCCCACCCTACCCGCCTAATCGTCGAGTTGACGATAAGAGGGGGACGCCTTATCGTCGAAGTGACGACAATCCCTTCTCACTTCAGGAGCACCCCATGGCTGACATCGCCCGCTACCCACTCCTCCGCCACCTGCGTGGCACCCCGACGACCCACGTACAGCACGTGCGCAACGGCCGGACGATCCACTCCGGCGTGGGTGCGGCGTTCTGGTTCCGCCCGCTCAGCGCGGTCCTGTCCGAGGTGCCCGTCGACGACCGGGAGTTGCCGCTGCTCTTCCACGCCCGCACCGCCGACTTCCAGGACGTGACGGTCCAGGCGACCGTGACCTTCCGGGTCACCGATCCCGAGGTGGTGGCGGGCCGCATCGACTTCTCGATCGACCCGGACACCGGGCACTGGCGCAGCACGCCTCTCGACCAGGTCGCCGGACTGCTCACCGAGACCGCGCAGCAGTACGGTCTCGACCTGATTGCCGGCGTCGAACTGACCCGCATCCTGAGCGGGGGTGTCGGGCCCATCCGTGCGGCTATCGCCGCCGGTCTCGACCAGGACAGCCGGCTGGCCGAGACAGGCATCGCGGTGGTCGGCGTCCGCGTGGTCGCCGTACGTCCCGAGGTCGAGGTCGAGCGCGCGTTGCAGACGCCCACGCGCGAGCAGGTCCAGCAGGATGCCGACAAGGCGACGTTCGAACGTCGAGCGGTGGCCGTCGAGCGCGAACGCGCCATCGGCGAGAACGAACTCCAGACCCAGATCGAACTGGCCAAGCGCGAAGAACTGCTCGTCGCCCAACGTGGGGCCAACACTCGCCGCGAGGCCGAGGAGGCTGCTGCTGCGGGGCTCATCTCCACCGAGGCCGAGGCGCGGAGAGCCCAACGACTCGCTGAGGCCCGCGCCGAAGCGACCCGGGTGACCGGGGTGGCCGAGGGTGAGGCCGAAGCCGCGCGCGTGGCTGCCTACCGCGACCTGCCCGAAGGCGTCCTGCTCGGGCTCGCCCTCAAGGAACTGGCGGCGAACCTGCCCAGCATCGACAGCCTCGTCCTGACACCCGACCTGCTGGCTCCCGTGCTGGCTCGCCTCAGCGCCCCCACGAGGGAGGCGTGATGGGCGCCCTGGCCCCCCGGGTGGTCCTGGTCCACCGGCGTACGGAACTCGAGGAACTGACCGCTCACCACGGCACCCGGGGCCAGGTGGCGTTCTTCCTCACCAGTCGCGGACGTGACCTCGAGGAGCTCGAGGCTCGACATCTCGCCGATCAGCGCGCCATCGAATCGGTGAGCCGGGCGATCCCCCTGGACTGGCGCCGCGGCAGTGTCGAGCGTGCCGATCTCGACCGTTTCCTGTTCGCTCCCGACGACCTCGTGGTGGTCGTGGGTCAGGACGGTCTGGTCGCCAACGCCGCGAAATATCTGGACGGCCAGACCGTGATCGGGATCAACCCCGAGCCGGATCGCAACCCCGGTGTCCTGGTGCGCTTCGCTCCGGACGCAGCACCCGGTCTACTTCGTGGAGAAGGCACGGTCGAGCACCGCGTCATGGTCGAAGCCCGGACCGACGACGGGCAACGTCTCCTTGCGCTCAACGAGATCTATCTGGGCCACCCCAGTCACCAGACGGCGCGCTACCGCCTCAGCGCCTCTGGCTCGACACCCGAGCGGCAGGCGTCCTCGGGCCTGATCGTCGCGACCGGCACCGGATCGACGGGCTGGTGCCGCTCGGTCTGGCTCGGACGCCACAGCCCTCTTGCCTTGCCCGCCCCCACCGAGCACCGGTTGCTCTGGTTCGTCCGCGAAGCGTGGCCCTCCCCCATCACCGGCGTGAGCCACACCGAGGGTGAGATCGACGGCACACCCCTCGAGATCGAGGTCGAGACAGACGGTCTAGTCGCATTCGGCGACGGCATGGAGGCCGATCGGCTCAGCCTCAGGTGGGGGCAGACCGTGACCATCGGTCCCGCGCAGCAGCGGTTGTCGCTCCTCGTGTAGGCCGCCTCCGCGTATGCGGGAATCAGCGCACCAGTTGAGGCTTCGCCTCAAGCACGTCCAGCTCCACCACGGCAGAAGTGACCTCCACAGTCCCGGCCACCGGAGCCGGCGCACCGCCATTGAGGCGGTAGGTCGCACCCCACTGAATGGTGACCGACGAATTCGCCCGACCCTTGGTTGCGTAGACGTGCGTGATGAGGTCCCCCACGTCGCGACCCTCCACCCACGGCTCACCGGCCCAGTCCGTGGAAAGCTTTCTACCGTCCCCGAAGGACCAACTGAAAGCACGGGGGCTGATGGCGAACTCGATGCGGTAGCCAGGGATCAGGTCCAGTTTTCCGGTCGAGAAACTTTCCGCTTCTGTAGAGAAGATCGTGTCCAGATTGACCAACGTCTCCCCACCCGGCGGCTGGATCGCAAGCGTGGCCTTGGCGGGCGCTACAGACTGAAAGGCCTTGAAAATCTGGCCCTGGGTCGGTGGTTGGTCCTTTGCGGGCGGAATCGCGGGGTCGCCAGGACAGAAGCCTTGGACTCCGCCTCGGGTTCCGTCCGGATAGACGAATACATAGGTGAGTTTGGTGGACCCGTCGCCGCATCGAAGTTCGCTCGCACAGATTCCCCCGTTGTCACAGGCGTAGCCCACCCATTCCCAGTGGCCCTGGGGGGCCTGATCAACAGGCTCAGCCGAGTTTCCGCCGCTATCCTCGCCAGGTTCGCCCATGTGCCCAGCACAGGCGGCGGCGAAAGCCGCTTGAAAACTCTGGCCCGCTTGAACCTCTAGCGAGACTGTCGTGCCGTCTTGGCAAACGACCTCGACGGGTTCCTGGGATGTCGCCGGCCCGCTTAGAAGCAGGACGAGGACTGTAACCACTGCGAGCGGGGTCACCGCTCGACGGATCACTTGACGGACTCCGCGTTAGTGATCTCCCACATACCCCGCTGAAAGACGGTGTAGTACTCAAACTTAGCCTCAGGAGCAGCAGGAAAACGGTTCACAACTTCACCCGATCCATCGCGCTCGATGATCTTGGTTTGCGAGGCGTCAACGAAGCCGACAGCGATATCCTTGCCCAGCATGGAAACTCTTAATGACTCGATGCGATTCAACCCCGAGTAGGTGTGGCCCTTCGATTGCGCGAGTTCCATCACACCGATTGGCACTTCACATAAAGAGCATCGCTCTCCATATAATTTTCGAACTGGCGCAGCATCTCCCGACTTGATGAAGTAATTGAACATTTCGAAATAGTGACGAATCGCTGCTTCCGCACCCGCCTTGTTCGGTTTCCTGACAGCCGCAGGAATCGCCAGCTGGTCCTCGGAGGGCGTTGGAGGCGGCTCCGCTGTCGTGGGCTCCGCGGTCGGGTCCGGCATTTTTGGCTGGGGTTCCTGGCTTTGACAACCGGCCGCCAGCACAACCACCGCCAACCCCACTGCCAGCGCCTTGAGGCGCGTCTGGATCAACTGTGAAGCCATGCGATGGGCCTTCCCCGAGATGAAATCTGCCGATCAGCCTAGCGAGGTTGACGGTCCGCATCACCCAGGAGGATCACGGCTGTGGAGAACTCAGATTCGACCCGGGTCAGGGTGAACGTGACTGGCTATCCTAAAAGGGTAGTCAGATCGTACGCGGATCAGCCACCTTGAGGAGACGACATGGACCTGTTCGAGATCGACGAGACCCATCGGATGACCCGTGAGCAGGCAGCCGCCAAACTCCGCGACCTCGCCGACGCGCTGGCGAGGAACAACTCGGTCGAATTCGAGAAGGGCGGCAACCGCATCACCGTACGGGTGCCCGACGAGGTCAACCTCAAGGTCGAGGTCGAGATCGGCGACGACAACGAGTTGGAGATCGAACTCACCTGGTGACCGCGGCGCTGGCTTTCTCTCACCGGGACACCAGCGATCAGCCCAGCCGCTCCACCAGTGCGTGCCCCAGCCGCCTCCCCGAGAGCCACGCCGTCTCGACCTTGGGAGTGGCACCCCAGCCGTCACCGCACACACCGACCAGCCCGTCGGGACCGTCCACCAGTGCGTACGACTCCTTCCGCTCCCCGATCGGGCGCGCGAACGTCCAGCGGTGGATGTGGACGTCGGTGGGCTCTTCGAGCGCCATCAGCCGACGCGCAGCCGCTATCAATTCGGGACCGGCCGCAGACGGATCATCGAGGTGTCGACCGGCAAGATCCGGAGTGGAGTGAAGCACCAGGACCGGAGCATCGTCGCCGCGTCGGCGCCCGTCGTCGGCCACCCAACTGATCGTCGGGTCTCCGTTGACGAACGCTCCGTCGAAGCGACCGGTCGGGCTCACGTCGTCCCAGGTGCGCCGCGGCCACCGGGCCGCGACTGCGATCACCGGCTCCCACTCTCGGTGGAGGAGGTCGGCGATGGGGTGGTGAGCGCACAACCGACGTGCCTGTGGGTCCGGCATGGCGAGCACCACGGCGGCAGCACTGCCTTGGAAGCCGCCGAGGTCCGCCAGATCAGCTCTCTCGACGTCGAGGTCGGCGGCCAGGTCCTCCACCAACGAGCGCAGGCCCCGCGGAGCACCCCAACGCACCGATCCGGTGGTGGTGGTCGTGTCACCAGTGCCAAGGACGGTGAACGTGTCGGTCCACGGTGATGCGAGTCCGCGGGCAGACCAGTCAGTCACGATGTCGCCGAAGCCGGAGTCAACGTCCGAAGCAGAGTCAACGTCCGACACCGTGAAGTACGACGCTCCGAGATCAACGGGACGTCCCCAGAGTCCTCGCGAAGCCATTCGACCGCCGGGGACGTGCCCCCGGTCGAGCACGCGAACCCGCAGGCCCGCCTCCTGCAGTGCGCGTGCGCACGCTATTCCGGACAGTCCGGCGCCCACGACCACGACGTCTTTAGCTGTGTCCACGTCTCAACCCTAGTCAGGCAATCAGCGAGAACAGCGCTCGGCTGAGCCGCGCCTCTGCCGGACTGCGCCCACTCTGCGCGGGGATCCGGCGCGTGCCAGTGTGATCGACCAGGTAGGCCGCGCCGTGTGGGTCTCGCCAGAGATAGATCCCTGGGAAGGGTTGGCGGACCTGCCAGCCACCATGGGTTTTGATGCGGTGGTGGAAAGGTGTCATCGGGCCATAGTTGCCCACTCTCGACTGCCCGGGTGGCCCTCCGTGGCGGAAGGCTTCGGTGTGGTCGATCTGGTGGGTGCGGGCTGTGCTCGCTCCCCACGGGAAGGTGTCGGCCGGCGTCATGAGATGCACGGCCTGCCTATGTCGGTCCGGGACCTCGTAGGCGTCAACGGGTGCCTGACCAGCGAGATCGAGGACCGGCCTGACCGTGAAGCGCCCCCGAGGGCCGAGGTACTGCCGGACCCACTCGTCGGTGACCGGACCGTGTCCCTCGACGCGGGCGATGTCGGTGGGCTCCGGGCCTGCGTAGGTGTGCACGTGCAGGGTGACGGCAGGCATGATCGTCGACCAGTCGAGCTCGGGTCGATCGCCGCTGCGCTGACCGACCACGTCGCCGTCAGCCTGTTCGATCGGGCATTCTGGCCGGTCGCGCCACTGCACGAATGCCTCGATGAGCGCAACGGCCCGGTGCGGGTTGGCCAGCACCGCCATCGCCTTGACCCGCCGGGCGTCCTGATCATCAGCGTCGCCAAGACTGGCGAGGATGTCTGCGATCCACTGCACCCGGGAGTCGAGCAAGGCGATGACGGGGAACGATGCCCGCACGAAGAACCCACGCATGCCGTCCTGAGTGGAGCGGGTCGGAGCAGCAACCTGCCGCTCGGCGACCTCCTGCTCCTTGCGTGCAGCCGCCTCGGTGTCACTGGCATGGACCAGGCCGGTGACGAGATCCTCGAAGCGGGACCAAGGAATCCGACCGTCCGCCGACTCGGCACTGCGCTCGTCTACGTAGGACGCTTGGTCGATGGTCAGGTCGCGGGTGCGCCGGGCGACGAAGCGGGCGTAGGACACCTTCACCTCGAGCGCCTCCACCCGTCGCCACAGTTGGGGCAGCCGGATCAACAGGTCGAGGGCGTCAGCCATCAGCGAGTGGGCGGAGCCGGAGGAGACACCCAGACGCGCGCCAAGCGCCGCCGCTGCAAACTCAGCAACCTCCGGCGTCCCCACACCGCCGAAGCGTCTGGCCCGCTCTCGTCCGGGCAGCTTGCTGACCTCGGGGTCGAGGGTGTCTGGGTTGCCAAGGACCGCCTGCTGCACCGCGATCCGCAGGACCTACGCCTCACACTCGCGCTGCATGCGCGAAACCTCGTCGGCGTGATCGAGGAGCTCAGCCTCGGTCAGCTCGTCGAGCGTCATGGTCAGGTACATGTGACCACTCAAGCAGGGCGCACCGACAGTGGGTGGTGCGTAGATCCGGGGGTGCAGCATGAGGGTTGTATGACGCTGATCTGGCGTGTCGAGAGGCGCGGCATACCGGCTCCCTTCTGTTGTCAACCGGTGGCTACGAGGTCGCTGGTGTGGTGGGTCTTTCGAGATGCCGTTGCCGGGCGTAGCGTCGGATCTGCGGGTCCGGGAAGCCGCTTATCCGAAGTGCCGATGTGCGGGTGCAGGTCGGCCGCGCTGGATTCTTGAGTCGCCCCGCAGTGCCCTCCCAGGTTTGCACCAGCGTCAACGGCACGTTGGGCATCGGCGAGCAGCTGGCGGTAGATGACGTCGGAGATTCTAAGCTTGAGGCAACGCAGTGCTTCCAGGGACTTCTTGCCTTCGCCTCGCTTGCGCCGGTAGTAGGCGCGGCCGTCGGTGTCGAGGCGCAATTGCGTGACCGCTGCGATGTGGATCATGTGGTTGATCCGCCGATTCCCGGCGCGTGAGAGACGGTGTCGATTCTGCTCACCAGAGGACGCGTCGATAGGTGCGGTCCCGGTCCACGACGCGAACCGGTTACGATCCGCGAACTGGGTAACGTCGCCGACGTCGGCCAAGATTCTGACGGCCACCACGGGTCCAACCCCGTGGATGTCCATCAATCGTGACTCCCGAGCCAGGACCATGGTCTTCAGCTCGGCGGTGCCCTTCTTGATGTTGGCTTCGACTGCGATCAACTCCGTCAGCTCTTCTGCGGCGATGCGTCGGCGCGTCTTTCCGGCGATGTCACGTGGACGCACCCCTGCCAGCATGGTCTTGGCCTGGCCTGTGGTGGTGTCGCGTTTTGCCTGTCCTGGAAGGGGTTCGGCCAGCAGCGCCTGGAGTCGGTTGACGATCTGGACCCTGCGTCGGGTGAGTGCTTTGCGGCGGTCGGTGAGCATCCGTAGCGCCTCGAGGTCGCCGTCGATCTTCAAGACGCGCAGCCCTTCGGTTCGCACGGCCACGATGGCGATGGAGTGTGCGTCGTGGGCGTCGGTCTTGCGGTTGTGGCCGGTGTCGAAGAGCCGGACCCGGGCCGCGAGCTTCGCCGGGACATCGACGACGTGCTCGCCGGCTTCAAGCAGCCGCTGGGCCAGCGGTCGTCCGACACCGTTGGCGCCTTCGACGGCCCAGACCCGGTCGGGCCACTCCTTCGCGTAGGTCCGCATGGCCAGGTAGCCAGCTTGGTCAGTAGTGAACCGACCAGATCCCAGCAGTCGCTCCTGGTGATCGACGACCTCGATCGTCGCCGACAGCTTGTGGGGATCTACCCCGATGATGACGTCCTCTGATTGATGACTCATGTGCTGCTCCCGCCTGTGCTCGTTCCCGATGTGGACGGCGAGGTGGGCATTGCTACTACGAGCAGGGCAGTCCCTTCTTGAGCCACGCCTCGTCAACGGCACCCGGCGGGCTGCAGACCGATAGCGAGCCACACCCGCGAACGGGTGGGCAGCCCAATAGAGAGCGAACCCG